>NZ_CP187259.1:0-1204923 GCF_049676595.1 Methanocella sp. MCL-LM | reverse complement strand
CAGGTTGCGTGCCTTACGGCCGTACCTGCAGCCGAAACGGCCTGCGCTGCGGGTCTTCCTTCCCTTTGCACTTTTTGTTACCATTACTGAATTCCCTCCAGTTTTTCTCTGAGTACGTTCGCCTTCTCTTTGGCAAGGCGAATGATGTGATTAATCTGATCTGGCGTCAGGGTTCCAACGCCGCTCTTCTGCATGCCCGAGATGGCGCCTTCCTTGTTGGTGATCACCGTCAGCTTGCAGGGCGCTACACTTTCCTCGTCCAGGCTCGGATCGAGCATGATTGCGCCGCCGATGTTGATCGCCGTAACGCCGATTGGCACGTCGTTCAGGGGCAGCTTGACGTCCTCGCCGAGGCCAAACTTGGAGTTCGGGATCCTGGTTGCCTTCAGCGCTGCGATAGCGCCGAGCGAGGCCGCATCCATCAGGTTGCCATCGTGGTCCAGAACGTGGACATCGATGAAGACCATCCAGACTTTCTGACCACTTTCAATACATAACTTAGATAAATCAATTGCGCCTGATTCGCGCACCCCACGGTCTACGACACGTGCGAGCTCAATCGCGTCCTCACGCGGAGGACCGCTTTCGAACGTCGGGGATGCCAGCGGCACAAGTTCCAGGTTAGTAATGATGACACCGGAGTCCGGGGTATCCGGGAAAGGTTCGCCGGGCTGGACTTTCACACCAACGACGACCTGAGAGTCGCCGATCTTGACCCTGGCGGAGCCTTCGGCCTTGTTGATTACGCCGGTCTCCACTGAGATGGGGCGGAACTCATCGAGTTTACGACCGTCCGCTCTGTCACCCTGATTGGCGAGGCTGTATATATAGTCTCGCTTGATTTCTGCGATAACATCTTCACTCATTGGTCTCGCCTCCCGCTTCGGGAACATCCACTGCAATCGGGGCGACGCCTCTCGCGTACTTCTCGACCAGCGCCTGCTTCTGCAGCTCGTGGAGCTTCTTGCAGCCTTCGATGGCCATGTTCATGGCGGTGCTGAACTCGTCCGAGGTCAGGTGGCCGTCCATCTGGCACAGCGTAATTTCGCCGAACTGGTTCATAGCGATGGGCAGGTCGGCCTGGCCGTAGTTGTCCTCGTCCTTGTTGAGGTCGAGCACGATCGTGTCATCTGCCTTACCAACTGCGCATGCAGAAACCAGGCACTTCATCGGGATGCCTGCGTCTGCGAGCGCGACCGATGCGGCGTTGATGCCCGCAACACGGGTGCCTGCGTCGGCCTGCAGGATTTCGACGAAGATGTCGATAGCCGATCTGGGGTAAAGCTCTTTAAGGACGACGGACTCCAGCGCCTCTCTGCTGACCTTGGAGATCTCGATGCTTCTCCGGTCCGGCCCCGGCCTCTTCCTCTCTTCAACGGAGAACGATGCCATGTTGTACCTGTAGCGTACGATGGCGTTAGATGCCTGCTGCAGGTGCCTCGGGTGCACTTCTCTGGGCCCGTACACGGCGGCCATGACCTTGTTGCCGCCAAACTCTAGATAGCAGGAGCCGTCTGCACGCTTGAGCACTCCTGCCTGGAACTTGATGGGGCGTAAGTCGAACGGCCCTCTTCCGTCCAGCCTCTTCCCATCCACGATTAGTTTCTCTGGCTTACTCATTTTGATTCCTCATAACTTCAAGCTCGTTTTTCAGGTACTCCTTGATCTTGTCAGTCAGGCCCGACGTATGCGCCTCGCGTTCGATCTTGAAGATGGTGCGGATGGCGAGGTCTGCCTTCTTGTCATCTCCCTTGAGCCATATCCTGCCGTTCTGCCCGACAAAAATGCTGCAATCTAAATCTTTCATGAGCATCTTAATCATGGAGCCATTGCGGCCGATCACCCTTGGGATCTTCACGTGGGAGATCTCGATGACCCTGCCGTCCTTGAGAATTTTCAGGTGTTCCTCCCGCAGCGTGAGCTCAACCTTCATCGACGGGTCAACGTCGGAGATTTTGGCGATGATCAGCTCACCTTCGTGGAGGTACTTGGTCATGTTGTTCTGGTCCACCCTCTCCGGGTACTCCGATGCATGGAGCAGGCCCTCGTAGGGGGAGTTTATGTCGACGATCCAGTTGGAGAACGTCACGTCCGTGACCTTCCCGATGACCAGGTCGCCCCGGGCCGGAATGTACCTGCCCGATAATGGGATGACTTTGATGCTGTTCCGGCGGTCTACCAGGCCGAAGTTGGCCGCGTATACTTTGCCGTCCTGCACATAAGTGCCGTGGCTCGCGAGTTTCGGGTCCTCTCCGAGCAGATCGCCTGGAACTACCAGTTCTCTTTCAGACATGTCTATTCCTCTTACTCAGCGGAGCAGCTTGGTCTCTGCCTCACCCTTGCTCAGCTTGTTGACGAGATCGTAAAATTCGGGCTGCATGCCCGCCGGTATCTGGATAACGCCAATCCATGTGCCATTGTTTTGCCACTCATCGCGCACAAGCTTGCCGAAAGCCGTGATCTCCCCGAAAGCCCTGGGTGCATAGTTCCCGGGTATCTTGACGGCGATCTTGACTTCCTCGAAGCGGATGGGGATGATGGGCCGAATGGCTTTCATCGTTATGTTGACGTTCTCTTCTACTGATTTGGTGAGATCGATGTGGACGCCCGCCTCTTCCATGGCACGCTCGATGCGCTGTGGCGGATGAGGAGTCATAGTTTGCGGGTTGATCGCGTTCCGAGATATAAAGGTGACCACCTGGCGCCGCTTCTCTTCCATCATGCGGTGCCTCTGTTCGGCGGTCAGGTTGATCTCGCCTTCTGTGATGATCTTGCGGGCGATCTCGAAAACGACGGTGGTACCAAAGGCCTTCACCAGGTCTTCTTCCGGCACCCGGTCGCCCCTGGACGCGTTGGAGAAAACGTCTTCAACGGCCAGGATATCCTCGATCTTGATCGGCGCACCACGTTTTAGTTCCTGTGCACCATCGGGGTCGACGAGGATCTCGAAGTGCTCACCGTGAGTCTTCAGCCTCGCTACGACCGCGTTGTCGAGCGTCACCATACTTGATCACTCTTCTCTCTCTGGCCTGGCCGCCGCTTCTGCTTCCGGCTTCTTTATATCTGCCTTTGCTATATAGTCTTTGACTTCGCTCTCCGACAGCTTGCGGAACTTGCGGGTCGCCGCGTCGATGATGCCGATCTCGATGGTCGGGATCTCGGCCTTGGCTTCCATCGACTTGTACAGGGCCTTGATGCCCAGGATGACTGCCTCTTCCAGAGACATATCTGTCCGGTACTGGCTTTCCAGCATTTCCATGACGGTGTTCCTGTTGGCGCCTATGGAGACAGCTTTGTACTCGTACAGGGCACCGGAAGGGTCAGTCTCAAACAGGCGCTGGCCGGACTCGTCGACGCCGGCGATAAGCAGGGCGCTGCCGTACGGCCTCATGCCGCCATACTGGGTGAGCTGCTGGATATGATCAGAAATCTTCTTCGCTAAGATTCCGATGCTGATCGGCTCGTCGTAGGTGACGTGGTTAATCTGGGCTTCAACGCGTGCCCGGTCGACCAGTGCGCGCCCGTCGGCCACAAGGCCTGAGGCCACGGCGCCTATGTGATCGTCGATCTTGAAGATTTTTTCAATAGATTCTGCCTCGAGCAGCTTGGTGGAGATCCTCTTGTCCACCAGCAGGGCGATGCCATCTTTCGATTTCAGGCCCATGACGGTCGCTCCCCTGCGGACCGCCTCCTGCGCGTAATGAACCTGGAACAGCCGGCCGTCTGGGCTGAACACGGTGATAGCCCGGTCGTAGCCCATCATCTGTGGTGTCATCTGCTGCATCTTGTCTTTCACTCCTGTTGATTAGTTACTGTGTCAGAAGAGGTCAGGCTGAGATAGCGGGTGTTCCCGCGTTTCAGCACCTCCCTTTCGTCCGGAACAATATCAATTTCATCTCCCTTCTCCCTCACTGCAATTCCGGACATGCGCCCATGGCGAATTTGTATAGAAAGGATATTAGTGGAAGCTATGTTTTCTGGAACAATATATTTTTCTGTTGCAGCCCGTATCGTACCCGATACGCCGGAGATAAAGATGTGAGCGCGAGTGCCTTTTATGACATACACAGTGGCAATAGCCGCCCTGGCAAGCTCCACAGCCCCGTGGTTTACCCGCATGATGCCCCGGATACCGTCGAAGTCCATGAGCCTGTAGCCGATCTCGCTGCTGCCGGCATCCCCCAGAAGGGTCTGGGTGGCGAAGTAAAGCTCGTCCAGCAGCACCTTCCGGTCGACGGGATCGCCGCTCTCGGTGATGACCTTGAAAGCGATGTACCGCTTCTTTTCCCGCAGGGAAGAGGGTAATATCTTCATTCGTCGCCTCCCTGTTTCTCGACTATCTCGACGCCGTCCATGACGTAGCCGGCCGAAGACCGGCGGATGATCTGCTCAGGATAATAAGTGAGGCCTTTGATCGCCTCGGCCTCGTTCAGGCCGAACAATCTCGCCATCGCGATCATGCTGCGGGCGTCTCGCAAATCATAGTGAGACATAGCCCCGGAAGTGATCACGTAGGGAGCCCCGTATTTTCTGACGAGGGCAAAGTTAGCCCGGTAGCTGGAGAGGGTGCGGACCCGGGTCCCGCCCCGGATGTGAATGATCGGATTAAGGCTGAACTCTATGGCGACCTGCTTGTCGGCTGCCAGCCTGGCTATGATGTGGTTGATGCCGCTGGTCTTGCCGCCGTCGTGCGGGTGGGTGAGCACGTCGGCTCTGCCATCCTCGCAGGCGGCCCGGTTGATCGCCTCGTCGCCCCCGTGGACGGCGAGCACTTCGACCCGGTTGCGGTACTTTTCTACCAGCCGGCGCATTTCGTTAGCGTTTGCCGGCACCACTTCCACCCCCCGGAGCACCCGGAAGCCCTTCGGCAGCGGCTCCTTAGCATTGTAGAAGTCGTGATGGGGTGAAGCACAGATCCCTGACAGGCCCAGTTTCCCGGCCTCGAGGGCCATTCTCGAGACGGAACTCGAGCCCTCCGGGTAGGGGTGGGTATTCAGGTCGTAATAGTGTAGCTCTTGCTCACTCGCCGGCATTGAAGTAGTCCTTGATCAGCTTGAGCCCCAGCTCGTACTTAGCGGGGTATGCGGCCACTTTGGCCTTTAGCGCTATTGCATCCTCAGCGTACGTGATCCTCACGTCGCCGAGATAGGCGTCCTGCTTGGACAGGCGCAGGAAAAAGGTGCAGTCTTCACTGACCCTCTCCGGAAGCTCCGAGATCAGCTCCTTGAGGTCGGCCTCCGGCAGCTTGTCACGTAAAAATTGCATGTACTGCGTCGCGGCCTTCTTTTCCAGCCGGGCAGTAAAAATAGTGATAGGGTTGCCGAAGTAGCCTTCGGTCTCGAGGGTTTCGATCGGAGTATCCTGTGGAAGAACGTTCTCGAGGGCCTGTCTGACCCTCGAGGGTTCCTCTGTTGAGTGTGCCTGCGTTCTGAACAGGATATAGTGGATCATTTGCCCCTGCGGCCGTGAGCCTGGACGGACGGGTAGTTCTTCTCGGTACCCTTGCCCTTCCTTCTCTGGCCTCTGCCCTTCTTACCAGCGCTGGTCAGGCCTCTCTCTGCCCTTCCGCGGTGGGTGCCCTTGGTAATCCAGGACAGGTTCTTGTCGCTGGCGATACCCGGGTGGTGGGGGTCTACGAGGATTACCTCATACCACTTGTGCTTGCCGTCCTGGCCGACCCAGTAGGAGTTCAGAACTTCCATGTTGGGGAACTTGCGGCTGGTCCTGACCTCGGCCATCCTCTGAATGCTGATGCGCCTGGTCAGAGTCCTGAGACCCATGTGCTTGGACTTCCTGCCTCTGGAGTACCTGGACTTGCGGCGGCCGCCGCGGCGGATGTGCGCCCTGGCGACGATGATGCCCTGCTTGGCCTTGTAGCCAAGTGCTCGCGCCCTGTCGAGCCTGGTGGGGCGGTCGATCTTGACAACTGTGGGCTCCCTTCTCCATTCCTGGAGGCGGTCCCAGAATAATTCGCCGACATACGTCTTGCTGGGGTTCTTCCAGGCATCGCGTATGTAGCTGTATGCTGACTTTACCATTAGTTTCGTGTCTCCTTTGAGTAGTGTTTCGTGGTTCAACCTATCCTATCCTGATGGATAGGCCACATCCCGGCGGGAACGGATCCCGCGACTGAAACCGTTGTGACAATAAACAGGTTCTATAATATAAATATTTCGTATTGCCCGGGCGCTAAATCATTACGTGAGCGCCCTGATACAGGGCGCTTTCGAGGAAACCGGATTACCTCAGACGCATCTTTTTAAGAGCATCCCGTAAGGGACCGAGGAGTACGACTGCTCCGAAGCCTAACAGAGGCACACCCAGGCAGCTCAACGGATTACCGGAGTCATTCGATGGCAGCGGGACCGGAGTGGGTGTAACCCCTGCCGGAACAGACGGAGAGGTCGTGGCGCCTGCCACCGGAGTAACCTGGGGGGGTACTACAGTCGGTGAAACGGGTACTTCGGCAGGGGTGGGAGTAACCGGGATTGGGGTAGGTGTTACCGGCACCGGAGTTGGCGTTACAGTCTTCCGGACCAGAGCCAGTTTGTTAACCGGACCCGAAGCAGTGATGTCTGTGACGCTGCCGCTCCCGGCATCGACGATCGAGTAGCCCCTGTCGTTCGATAGATACAGCCTGCCACCATCGGGAGATATAGCCCCATACCGGATATTGACATTATCCAGCGTGTACAGGCGGGCAACCTGGAAGCCTATGGCATCGTATGATATCAGCCCCCCTTCCCCGTTGTAGAATGCCAGCACGTATGCCTGGCTTCCGTCCGAAGTCACGACGATGTCGGAAGGTACCGGGGGAACGTACATCGCCCGGCTCTCGGAGGTGTCAGTCACCGGGAGGCTCATCGCCAGGAGCTGGCTGGTACCTTCGAGAGGCTTGCCAGAGGCATCCGCCCGGTAGACGCCCAGCCACAGGTAATCCCCGGCAGGAGTGATCTCCATCGACGCCAGGCGATATTTCTCCTCCGCTGCGTTACCCGAGCTGTCGGCGGCATGCAAGCCCAGCGCTTTCAGTTTCTCCCCCGTCTGCGCGTCAAAGATCAGGAGAGCATAGTCAGCCGAAGAGATCGATGCCGCATCGCTTCCCCGCCCGTAGGCGCAGCCCGCATAAAGCCGGCTGCCGTCGGGGCTTACTGCAAGATATACCGGCAGGTAGCCATCAACTTCAGGATCGTCAGAGCCGGGGTTGGCCTGGATAGTGCGGACCAGGGTGAGATCAGGGTCGTAGACGCTGATTAATCTGTGGTAGCTGTCCGCCACGTAGAGCAGATTATCCTTTCCGGTCACCATGCAGGAGACATGAGAGGCGGCGCCCGGGTAGCTTGCCGATGCAAAGATCGTGTCGGTCGAGGTATCCAGGGCTTCGAGAGAGTTATCTGCCGCCGCATAGATGCACCGGCCGTTGCTGCCCACTGCCATGGCAGCCCATGAGCCACTGCCAGGTATCGTCTTCTCGATAGTCCCGACTTCGGCGTCAAAAATCCGCAGGCCGGCATCCCCGCCGGTCACGTATAGATAATCAGTAGTGTCTGCAGCGATTGCTGCCGGGCTTAAAGCTCCTGCCAGCAGTAGCATCATACAGGATGTAAGGACCGCGATCGCCCCGGGTCGCAGCCGTAAAGTATCATTTGAGGTCACAGAGTCACCAGCCGGCTTTTTACCAGCCCTTCATGTGCGGACAGCATTTGAGCTATACGAATAAATAGATAGCTATGGCATGGCTGGCGACGGCCTTACTATGATGAAAATTACAGACAAATGCCGGATCGGTTAACACTACGTACACGACGGCCACGACGTACACAACGTTTTATTATAAAGCTGACTACGCAGACTATTTGTATTAACGTCGTGTCCGTCGTGTACGTTGTGTCCGTCATGTTAACCATTCCAGACTGTCAATACGTTCAGGAAATGACTACTTCAGCCTCTTTCTTCGAATAGCGTCCGCGACTGGCCCGATTACTACAATACCGCCCAGCAGGGGTAGCAGCAGTCCCAGGCAGCCGGCGGTGCTCTTTGACCCGGGCGTCGGGGTTACCGGAGCCTCGGTCGGCATTGCAGTAGCATCTACCGGCACTTCGGTCGGCGTCGGCGTAGCGGGCTCGACGGTCGGCACTGGAGTGGCAGGCTCGGGGGCCGGGGTCGCCGGGACAGGAGTCGGAGTGGCGGGAGGAGCGTAGAGCTTGCCGTCTATCCGGGCAACGGTCAGCTCATCCACGGCCAGGTCAGTCTGGACGTTCTTAGCCGAGAAGTCGGAGACCGTGATCTTGCTGACGATGCCGAGTTCCGACACGACGTAGACGCTGCGTCCGTCAGAGGTGACGACGACACGGTGCGGGTACAGCGCCGTATATACGTCCTTCATCCAGCCCTTCTCTTCGGTATCGATGACCGACACGGAGAGGTCGTCCCGGTTGGCGGTGAAGACCAGCCTGCCGTCCGGGGATACGCAGATGCTCTGCGGATTGGGCCCGGCGTGCGTGGACCATTCTTCAGACATATCGGCAGTCTTAATGGCCTTGACTGTGCCCGGGTTCGTATCGCCGGTCACCACGTACAGGTAGGTGCCATTCGGGTCCAGCGCCATCGCGTTGACGTTTCCGAAGCCCGACTCGCTAACCCGGTTTCCTGTGCCCGTTTCGTAGGTCTCGATGCGATTGCCGGTAGAGATATACAGCACCTTGCCGTCAGGGCTTACTTCGATGTGCTGCGGGCTCTTGCCCGAAGTGACGTTGATCTGGGACAGCCGACCATAATCGCCGACCCCGAACACGTAGATGACGGGTTGTGCTTTGTCCGCCACGAAGAGCCGGGTGGCGTCGCCGCTGACCTTCATCTCTGCGATAGAGAGATTCTGCGTGCCGTTTATCCGGCCGGTCACCGCATTACTGGCAGTATCGATGACGTTGATTCCGTGCTTGTCCGCCACGAAAACGGTTTTGCCGTCAGGAGTAGCCGAGATTGCGTGCGGCTCGATCAAGCCTTCGATAATCGGGCCCTTCTGGTTGTTTTCCGTGTCGACCGTCCGGATGTTGAAGGAGATCGGGTCGACCATGTACAGATAGTCGTGCGGCGTGCCGGCCGTAGCAGTTAAGGCCAGAGAACCCAGGCCGAGTGACGATGCGATTATGACCATAAGCACTACCGAGAGGATTCTTTGACAAGCTTTCTTCCCACCCATTGTAACCGCCCCTTGAGCAAGCTCTTACGTGAAGGGTATGGGCCACGAAGGTATAAGGTTTACTGTATGCCGGGCAAATGGCGAAAGATCGCCGGAGCTTAGAAATTTTTAAAAGAAAAAGGAAAGGCCTTGCGGCCGGATTGTAAGAGAGAAAAAGGTATTAAGGGCTCAGAAGGAAGAACTTACTTCTTCTTCTTTGCGTCCTTTGCCTTCTCGTCCTTCTTGGGCTTGCTGCCGCAGCCGCATCCACATCCTGCCATCAGAATCACCTCTTTCAAGGTTGTTTATGCTTGATAATCGCTCATCGTACAAATACTTTATTTTACGATGAGATCGGCCAGCTCGTCGACGCCGGCGCCTTTCTTGAGATTTGTCTTCAGGATCCGGATGTTCGAGTTGTGGCGCTTCATGTCCTTTTCCATGCGCTCGACGCTGGCTCCGACGGCCTCTGCGAGGTCTACCTTGTTGATGATGCCGATCTCGCATTCCCGGAACATGGCCGGGTGCTTGTTGACGACGTCGTCGCCTTCGGTAACCGAGACGATGACTACGCGCTTGTGGCTGCCCACGGGGAAGTCGGTGGGGCATACCATGTTGCCGACGTTTTCCACGAGGAGAATGTCGAGGTCGTCCAGCGGCAGGTGATGGAGAGCGTGGTGCACCATGTGAGCGTCGAGGTGGCACTCGGTGCCCGTGTTGAGGTTCTCGACCGGTATGTTGAGCGAGTGAATGCGCTGGTAGTCGTCGTCGCCGTAGCAGTCCCCGACGATAGCGCCTACTCTAAAGCCCCTGGCTTTCAGTACCGGAGTCAGCTTCTCGACCAGCATGGTCTTGCCGGAGCCTACGGCTCCGAGAATGTCTATGGCTTTGATGCCGTGATCGTTGAGGTGCTCGCGGTTTTCTTCTGCCTGCCTCTTGTTGGCCTCTGTGACGCTTGCCCCTACGTTAACCTGAATCTTATGCAAAATATCACCGTGAAGATTTTAGATCAATCACGGCATGATCGATGAAATATTTGTCGCCGCCGGCGCCGCTGCGCCGGGGCAAGAGCAGGAGCCCCCGTACCATAAAGTTTAAAGTCGGTGTCGACGAAGCTAGTTAGGAATCGGCATAAGCTTCCCTGGTAGCGCCTCCGCCGCAGATGACCCGAGAGGAGTGTGGGAAGCTTTCGAAAGGGACGCCGAGGCGGATTCTACTTTCGATTTGGGTAGAAGAAGTATATAACAGAAAAGAAAGATAATGGCACATTGTTTGTGATCATCAGGCATATGCTGCAGTCTGTTGAGGCGAAGTGAAGATGGTTAATGCACGCTTGTTAGTGGTGGAAGACGAGAGCATTGTCGCGAAGGACATCCAGCACCGGCTGAGAAACCTCGGGTACGAAGTGCCGGCAGTTGTTGCTTACGGTGAAAAAGCCATCGAGAAAGCTGCGGAGCTACAGCCGGATCTGGTACTGATGGACATCTTCCTGAAAGGAGAGATGGACGGCATCCAGGCGGCGGAAGAAATCAAGCGGCAGTACGACATACCGGTCATTTTTCTCACCGCATTTGCAGACCCTAACACCCTTCAGCGGGCCAAGGTCACCGAGCCTTTCGGCTACATTCTGAAGCCCTTCGAGGAGAGAGAGCTGCTCACGGCCATCGAGATGGCCCTGTACAAGCACAAGATGGAGAAGAGGCTCAAGGAAAGCGAGCGGTGGCTGTCTATCACCCTCAGGAGCATCGGGGACGCCATCATCACCACAGACATGGCGGGCAGGATTACGTTCATGAACCTGGTCGCCGAAAACCTGACCGGCTGGAAGCAGGAGGAGGCGCAGAGCAAGGAGCTGTTCGGCATCTTCAACCTGATAGACGAGGCCGGGAAGACCCTGGAGAGCCCGGTCACCCGGATCATCAAAGACGGCGCAGCCGCCATCCAGCAAAATGACGTCATCCTCATCGCCCGGAACGGAAACGAGATCGCCATCGACAGCAGCGCTGCGCCCATCAGGGACGACAAGAACAACACCATCGGCGCCGTGCTGGTCTTCCGGGACATCACAGAACGGAAGCAGACAGAGGAAGCGCTGCAGTTTACCCAGTTCTCGGTGGACCACGCGGCCGACGCCGCCTTCTGGGTCCGGGAAGACGGCCACTTCTTCTACGTGAACGACGCCGCCTGCCAGTCCCTCGGCTACCGCCGGGACGAGCTGCTGAAGATGGGCGTGCAGGACATCAGTGGAGATATCTCGCAGCAAAGCTGGCCCGAGCACATGAAGCTGCTCAAAGAGCACGGCAGGTGGACCTTCGAGTCGCTGCACCGGAGAAAGGACGGACAGGCCTTCCCGGTAGAGATTACGACCAACGTCCTCGAGTTCAACGGCCGGGAATACATCTGCACGTTCGCCCGGGACATCACCGAGCGGAAACAAGCTGAGCTGACCCTGAAAGAAAACAATCGCCACCTCGAGATCATCAGCTCCATCACTTCTACGATCAACAAGTCGGACAACACCAGAGATATGCTGGATCACGTGCTCCGGGACATCCTGAACCTGCTCGAGATCGACTCCGGCGCCATCTACCTCTTCGACTCGGACGACGCGTCGGAGATGAAGCTCCGGGCGGCCGTCACCCGCTTCGAGAGAGGCAAGGTAGTCAGGTACAGGCAAACCGTCCCCGGAATCACCATCGTAGACCAGGGCAGCATATTTTATAGTGACAGCACCCAGTACCTGCACGAAAGCGACGGCACCAGGGCAGTCACCAACGTGCCGATATCCGTCAAGGATAAAGTGGTCGGTATAATGACCCTCTCTTCCGGGAGAGACCTCGAAGCCAACGATACCCGAGAGCTTCTCAGCATCAGCTCCCAGCTGGGCATCGCAGTGGACAACCACAGGCTCTTCAAGAAGATACAGGACACCAGCAACTACCTGTCCAGCATCATCAACGAGTCGCCCGACCCCATGCTGACCACGGATGCCTCGGGCCTCATCGTCTCGTTCAACCGCAGCGCTTCGAGGCTGTTATCATACCCCCAGGACGAAGTCGTAGGCCGCCCGGTCAACTCGCTGCTGCCGCCCGGAACGACGCTGGACCTCGGAGACAGCAAGAGCTACGTGAGAGAGTTCAAGTGCAAAGACGGCTCAGTCATCAAGCTAACCACGTCCACGTCCAAGCTATACAAGGACGGAGTCAAGAGCGGCTTCATCATCACGCTCAAGGACCTCTCGGAGATCACCGGCCTGAGAGTCGTGCCGGTCACCGAGAACTCGACCTCGGTCGACACCTCGTCGGCATACAGGTTCGAGCCAGGCGTCATCTACCTGTTCGACAAGAAGAAGAGACAGGACTACATGGAAGTCTTCGCCGACCAGGTGAAGCACAACATCCAGGGCCTGTGCATCACCAGGCAGAACCCGAAAAAGATCAGGGAAAAATACGGCATCGAAAAGACGCCGATCATCTGGCTCAACAGCGGCGAAGGAGCCCCCGGCGAAAGCATCATCAAGCCCGACAACATGACCAGCTTAGGCGCGACGGTTTACAAGTTCATGTCCGAGGCCAAGGACGGCTTAATCCTGCTGGACGGCATGGAATACCTGATGATGCGCAGCAGCTACGAAACCCTGCTCAAGTTCATCCACTACCTGAACGACCGGATCATGATGAGCAACAGCAGAGTCGTCTTCTGCATCGACACCAAGACCATCGACGAGCGGCAGCTCCACATCCTCATGAGCGAGATGACGGACTTCGAGAAGGTCGCCACCTCGCCCGACCACGTCCTCAAGGTGCCGGCACCCATGCCCAGGACCGACGCCTGAGTTTTTATCCGCTCTATCAATTTTTCTACTGCAGCGACACATCGAGACGACAAGTAGTAACCACGGCGGCATGGCTATTTATCCTGACTACTGGAGAGCAGATGTTCTAACCACGGCGGCACGGAGACAGTGCGAGAAACGATGGCAGGATGGTTATTTGAACCACAGCGGCACGGCGGCACGGAGACAACCGTACCCGAATAGCAAGGCTCCTTTTTTATTGATCCACGGCGGCACGGCAGACTGACGACACGGAGACAATCCGCTTATTGTTACGATACTGGAGAAACCGGCAATTACCATAGAAAGTCGTTACCGGCTTTGTGATCATAATGAGATACTGAAACACCTGGCCAGTAAACCGTTTTTATATAATGGACTGTCTCCGTGTCGCCGTGGTCTTAAAAGGGAGTACTCTGTTACGTCATCGCATTCGTCTCTGTGTCGCTATGCCGCCGTGGTTTCAGTTACCACCTGGTTTTAGTAGATCGCATTATCTCCGTGTCGCCGTGCCGCTGTGGTTAAACTATTTGAGCTTGTTATTGTATCTCGCCATGCCCGAGTCGCCATGGTGAGTAGAGCACCCGCGCTTTCAGCCCGAAAGCCATATAGAGCATGGCGGTTTACATAGTACCGATGCAGCGCGAAGAGATGAAAGAAAAGCACCAGATAGTGATATGGCCCGTGTACCTGGACGCGAATAAGGCCCGGAACGAGGGCAGGCTGACGCCCATGTCGTGCTCGGTCAGAGCGCCGCGGATATTTGAGATAGTCAAGGCCGCAGAGAAGCTCGGGCTGCACCCGGAGCAGGTAACAGACAAAGCCCACCCGGCCACGTGGGCGGACAAGAGCGGCCATGTGCTTATCGACAACATCGGGCCTAAAACCGACCTGCTGCGCAGGATAGGCACAGAGATCATCCGCATGCGCGGCGGCAAACAATAATTTTTTAAATCGCCGTGCCGTTGTGCCGTCGTGGTTTCGGTCGTTGTGTTCGTTGTGCCGTTGTGGTTTCTCCCGGCCACGAAAAGCATTAATAGACCTATGAATTACTTTCATTCATGATCGACCTCCACACGCACTCCCTTTTGAGCGACGGCGAACTCTTGCCCAGCGAGCTAGTGCGCCGGGCTAAGGTTATTGGCTACGAGGCTATCGCCATCACCGATCACGCCGACTACACGAACCTGGAGCGGCTGATCGAAGCTTCGAAGAAAGCCCGTGTTCTGGAGGAGAGCTACGGCATTGTCGTCATTCCCGGAGTTGAGCTGACGCACCTGCCGCCGGAGCACATCGCCCCGCTGGCGAAGAGGGCGAAAGAGCTGGGCGCTGAGATCGTGGTGGTTCACGGAGAGACACCTGCGGAGCCTGTCGCCCCGGGCACGAATAAGGCGGCGGTTAGCTGCAAGGACGTGGACGTGCTGGCGCACCCGGGTTTCATCACGGTCGAAGAGGCCAGGCTCGCCGCCGCGAATGGCATCCTGCTGGAGATCACGGCGAGGGGCGGCCACAACATGACGAATGGCCACGTGGCGCGCACCGCCAGGGAAGCGGGGGCCATGATGATAGTGGACACTGACTCGCACGCGCCCGGGGATCTCATTACCGGCGCAAGAGCCCTCGCGGTAGCACGGGGCGCAGGCCTGAGCGAGGCAGAAGCGGCAGCGACGAGGGAAAACGCCGTGCGCAAGCTGAATTTTATCGTGGGCCGCAGGTGAGCGGGCACAGGCGCTGGAATAGGTAATATCCTTACAGTACAGGCAATTTCGAAAGTTTTAATATGCCCTGGCCCCATAGTAGTAATTTAACGCACTAATTTATGGAAAATGCGCAGATAGCGCCGGTATATTCCGATATAGCATAGCATATTAAGTATTGCGTAAAGTTTTTATAGTAACACATAAGACTATATATAGTTTTGGAAGTGACGTTTTTTGAAACGACTTGGCACAGTATTACATTTATCCCCGCATGGCCACCTGATCATCAGGCTGGAAGAAACGTCGCTGCCCAGGATGAACGCGAAGGTAGTTACGAAAAAAATGGACAGAGTTGGCACTGTTTATGATATTTTCGGGCCGGAGAAAGCCCCTTATGTCTCCGTAAAGCTGGATAAGAAAATGCCGAAAGCCAGTGTACAGGCGCTGGTGAACGAGAGAGTATTCGTCGCGTAGAAGGTGTATTACCGTGGCAGAAATAGAAAAAATTAGAGAGATTGAGAAGCGAGAGGTTTCCAGAGAGAAGACTCTCGAAAGAGTGAAGAAGGAGACCGAAAAGACCGGTGAAAGCGAAGAGCGCATCATGGAATGTCCCGAGTGCGGCTCTCGCCAGCTTGTGCACGACTACGAGAGAGCAGAACTCGTGTGCAACGAATGTGGCCTCGTGGTCGACGAGGACTTCATAGACATGGGCCCTGAGTGGAGGGCATTCGATCACGATCAGCGCATGAAGCGCTCCCGTGTGGGCGCACCCATGACCTTCACCATTCACGACAAAGGTCTGTCGACCATGATCGACTGGAGGAACCGGGACTCGTACGGCAAGTCCATCTCCTCCAAGAACAGGGCACAGTTGTACCGTCTCAGGAAATGGCAGAGGCGTATCAGGGTATCCAACGCAACGGAGAGAAACCTGGCATTCGCGCTGTCGGAACTGGACAGGATGGCATCTGCGCTGGGCCTGCCCAGGAACATCAGGGAGACCTCTGCAGTCGTATACAGGAAAGCAGTTTCCAAGAACCTGATCCGTGGCAGAAGCATCGAAGGTGTCGCGGCAGCAGCACTCTATGCAGCCTGCAGGCAGAACGGCGTACCCAGGACGCTCGACGAGATCGCAGAAGTGTCGAGAGTCAGCAGGAAGGAAATCGGCAGGACCTACCGGTTCATATCCAGGGAACTCGGCCTCAAGCTCATGCCCACGTCGCCCATCGACTACGTCCCGAGATTCTGCTCGGGGCTGTCGCTCAAGGGTGAAGTGCAGAGCAAGGCAGTGGAGATCCTGAGGCAGGCAGCAGAGAAGGAGCTGACCAGCGGCAGAGGCCCGACGGGCGTCGCAGCGGCGGCCATCTACATCTCGTCCATTCTCTGCGGCGAGCGCAGGACCCAGCGCGAGGTCGCCAACGTGGCGGGCGTGACAGAAGTCACCATCCGTAACAGGTACAAGGAACTCGCAGAAGAGCTGGACATAGAGATTATTCTCTAAGCCAGAGCTTCTCCTTTTTGCTTGCCCGGAAACGGGCAAAGCATTTTTCTTATTCAAGTCTGATATCATAACCGTTTACAATGCTGTCAGCCATCGACGTCATACTGTTTCTGATCACGGGCCTGGTGGCCGGCTCGTTCGGCGGCCTGCTGGGCCTGGGAGGTGCGGTGATCCTGGTGCCGGTGCTGACGCTGGGCTTCGGCCTGCCGGTGCACCTGGCGATAGCAGTATCCCTGATCTCCAATATCTTCGTCTCGCTGACGTCTGTCATCAGCTATAATCGCAAGGGACTGTTGCACAGAAAAACGATATTGATCATGAATGCCGGTTCCATCGGCGGAATACTGATTGGTACGCTCGTTGCAGCCCACAGCCCGGCAGAAGCGATCAAGGTGATCTTCGGCTGTTTCCTCCTGGTCCTCATCGCAGAGGCGCTGCTGGTCAAAAGGGAGCTCGATCTCGGGCAGGGGAAAGAGCCAGAGCGCCTTAACGTGCCGGCGTTCTCAGTATTAGGCTTTTTCATGGGGCTGCTCGGGGCGCTGCTGGGCATCGGGGGAGGGACGATGGCCGTGCCAGTACAGAACGCGCTGCTGAAAGTCCCGCTTAAGAACGCGATCGCAAACTCTCTCGCCACGATCGTCGTCTCAGCCTCTGTCGGGGCCATCGCGTACTTTATCGTGGGCTCGGGGACGCTCTTCTCCGCTTCTGATGCTCTGCTGACGGCTGCGGCCATCGTGCCAGGGGCGGTCCTCGGAGCAAAGCTGGCCACCATGGCGTCGGACCGGTTGCCGATGAAGTACATAAGGTATATTTTTTACCTGGTGCTACTCTATATCTCGTATAACATGATAAGAAGCGGCATGGGCTGGTAACTTTGATCGTGCTGAAGATCGGCGGAAGCCTGTTTGATCATTCCCGGGCGCTGGTAAAGCGCATCGCTGACGAAGAGTTAGACTTAGACATACTCATCGTCCCGGGCGGAGGCGAGTTCGCGGACGGAGTGAGGAAAGTGTACCAGGAGAGGCCGCTTTCCGACGATGCCGCCCACTGGATGGCGGTCCTCGCCATGAACCAGTACGCCTATTACCTGGCCGATGGCACCGACCTACAGCTTACGGATTCCCTGAAAGGCAGCGGCACCAGAATCGCCCTGCCCTACGAGATCCTGAGGAAAGATGATGCGCTCCCCCACACATGGGATGTGACCTCGGACACCATCGCCGCCTGGATGGCCCGCAAAATTGGAGGCAGGCTGATCAAAGCCACGGACGTCGACGGCATCTTCGCAGGCGGCAAGCTTTTGGAGACCGTAGAAGCTTCCCGGCTCCGCGGCACCGGCGAAACCTGCATTGACATGGCGCTGCCAGAGTTTCTGATGAATAACAAACTGGATGCTTTCGTAGTGAACGGCCTGCACACGGCCAGAGTTTCGAAGGCCATCAGAGAAGAAAAGACGACAGGTACGCGGATACTGGGAAGATAAGCATTTGTTAGGCAGTTCGCATAGACTATCTTTTTAAAGAAAAAGGAAGGAGCGTTTTTAGCTCACTCTTCATCGTCGGCTTCGTCCGTGTAGTCGATGCCGCCTGCGAGTACCGCAGCAATGGAGTCAAGGCCGTCGATCCCTTCTGCAACCAGGCTTTCCGGGGCAACCTTCTCCAGCGCTTTCTCGCTGTCGAACGACTTGCCTGCGAGTACAAGAGCGCCGGCTTTGCTGACCAGCTCGAAGGTCTTGTCCATGTCCTCGGCTTCCTCGGCCTTGAAAGCCTCGATGATGAGCTTGGTCGGGTCTGCTTTGGCGTCAAAGTCGCCGGCTACGAAGAATTCCGCCGCCCCGAAAACGGCCACAAGTGCCCGCTGTACGGATTCGATCATCTCGTCTTTGTCGGGCTCCATGGGCTCCACGGGAGAGAGGACCATCTGTTTCATGTTCTCCAGGTTGGCTGCCGCATCCTCTTTGGTGATGTACTTGCGCTGGAGCTTACCCGTGATCTTGCAGATCGCCAGGATGACGTCTTCTTCCATGTCCAGGAAGACGATGCCTTCCCTGCCGAGGCCTTCTGCGCTCGGGTCAAACTTGAACTTGCTCTCTCTAACCTGGTTGATCCAGTTGTTCCATCTTTCCTCGGAATAAAACATGAGCATTAATTATCTCCTTCCGTCTAAATCCATACATGAACCGGCTGCATATAAATGTTTTCGCTGCGAGGGGTATCCGACAGGGGCGCATTTATACCTTGCTCTTTATCTGCTCCCCTATTTTCTGATCCAGCAGAGCCATAAACTCGGCCTCCCGCCCTGCGGGAATCGTAGCACCGGCCGCTATGTCGTGGCCTCCGCCGGCGCCCCCGACTGCGGCCGCCGCCTCGGAGATGGCCCGGGCCAGGTTGAGGCCTCGTAATATGAGGTCGTGGTTGCCTCTCGCCGATACTTTGATGCCCTCGTTCGACGTGGCCAGCCCGACGATGGGCACTTCCCGGCTGACACAGTTCAGGCTGCTGCTCATGCCGGCGATGATGCCGACAATGGTCTCCCTGATTTCGCTCTTCGCATCGAAGTACTGGACGTTCTTCAGCCGGGTGACGCCCTGGTCGCTGACGAAGTTCAGGCCGTTGACGAGGTTACGGCGGTGCTGCTCGAGCAGGTCCCGGGCATAGTGGAAGGCTTCTCCCCTGTCCCCAGTGCAGATGGCCAGGCCGGTTTCGGCGTACTCGTACCGGGCGGTGGCGTTCAGCAGCGTGGAGAATTCGGAAGCATCCCGCATTTCAGTACCCGGTTCTTCTTTACAAAGTGTATATACTTCGCCTACCAGCCGCTGCACTTTGTGGGCGGGCATGCCGCAGGAGAGGCAGTGCTGGAACAGGCGGGAGATGACCCGGGTCTTCTCGTCCCGGCTCAGGTCGATCCACCGCCTCCACGACTCGGCCTTGACCTGGATATCCGCGTTTTCGAGGAAAGTAATGCAGGCTTCTTCGCACCCGCTCAGGCCGGGCATGTACGGGTCGGAGCAGTACTGGAGAAGCTTATAGACAGGGCGGGTCTGCCGGCCGAACAGCTTGATGTCCTTTTCGTACGACAGGTGGCCTCCGGAGACTCCCAGCGCCAGTATCTGCCGGTTCACCCCGACGAGCGCATTCGTGCGCATGTCCTGCAAATCGCCGACAGCGCCGACGATAGCCAGCGGGGCCAGGTCTTCGTTCGGGCCGAGCTTGAGAGACAGCAGGAACGTTACCCCCGAGCCGCTGATATCCGTAGCCCCGTTGAGGCCGACGAGGTGCGGGTTCATGTGGTACGGGTAATCAGACGGTTTCGGCTGGTGGTGATCGGCGATCACCGCACTAAGGCCAAGCTCCGTGATCTGGTCGATCGCCCCGCTCCCGAGGTCAGTGAAGATCACTGTCCGCTTCCCAGCAGCAGCCGAGATCTGTTTCAGCGCCTCCGCGTCCAGCTTCTTCACGAAACGGGTATCATAGCCCTTGCCAAGCCGCTTCAGCGCAGTACAGATGATGCCCGCGGAGGTCAGCCCGTCCGCATCGATATGAGAGACAACGAGCAGCTCGTCGCTCTTTTTGATCAAATCCGCACAGCGCTCCGCTGCCTGGCTAAATCGTTCCATCGATAGGACATGAGTGCTGAGGGTTTATACTGTTTACGCTAAAGGGGAGTGAAAGTATTATTTTCAATAATATGAAAAAATGTAGTTTGACCGAAGCTATACAGCAACCAGTAACCACGGCGGCACAGGGGCACGAAGACAGTGCGTACCGCAAACGCAAGCAGGTAAAGATAACCACGGCGGCACAGCGGCACGAAGACAGACCGACTCACGATAAGCCGGATGATTTTGTTAACCACAGCGGCACGGCGGCACGGAGACAGTGGCGAACTAATACTAAATCGACTTCTTTTTAGGTCCACGGCGACACGGAGACAACACATTACCTAAAACCGTTTATGCTTACTGTCGATGTTCTACTCCAAGGGTATGATCTACAGGAGTATCGCTTAAAGCCAATCTCATATTACATTCTCCATACCAGCACTGTACACAATTGTCTCTGTGCAGTCACCCGCCGTGCCGCCGTGGTTAAAACATTTGATCTTACGATCATATCTCGCTCAGTAGCTGTGCCGCCGTGGTGAGAATTAAATGTTCTGATATTGGAGATGACTTAATCTAAAGCCCGGCGAGAGCCGGGACGAGGAACACGACAAGGATCGACAGCACTACCCCGCTGATGAAGGCGACGATGCTCATTTCGCTCCCGGCATACTTGACGACGAAGGGCAGGGTGGTGTCCATGGTGGTGGCGCCGCCGGGGGCTACCGAGGCGATTTTGCCGAAGTACTTGACCACCAGAGGGAGCATCATGATCGAGAGGATTTCCCGGAACACGTTGGACAGTAGCGCCATCGTGCCGACGTCCGCCCCGACCATGGTGGTGAGCATGATGCCGGAGAGGCTGTACCACCCGAAGCCTGCGCCGATCGCCATGCCGTATGCCGGACTTAAGCCTACGACGAAGCTGGCCGCGAGGCCGCCGACGATGCTGCCGCAGGCGATGAAGAGCGGGAGCAGCAGAATCTTGATGCCGAGGCGCCTGATCTCCGCGATTACAGTACGGTTCTGGCTGAGGTCGAGGCCTATGATAAAGAGCAGCAGGCAGAGCATGGCTGTCAGTACGGTGTCGAGATTTGCGGCGAAGATATCCGGGACTAAGCCCAGGACGGCCAGGATGATGCCCAGTATCAGGGCCACCAGAATTTGCCAGATCATTTCGACCCGCTCCTGAGCACGAGCTTATCGAACAGCACGGCGAAGAGAATGCTGCCCGCGATGGCGGCGAGTGTGATGAGCAGAGCCTTGAGCCCGAAGATGCCCAGGCCTTCCATAACTGATTTGTTCAGGCCTGTTTTGACCCCCATGAGGAAGATGAGGATGAAGACCATTCCGGTCATGGCCATGGAAATTAGCTTCTTCTCCCTGTCGCTGAACTGCTTTCGGACTAAGCCTACGAGTACGCCGGCGATCAGGGACGCGATGATCAGCCCGATGGATAGTAGCATCTGGTCGAACATGGTGGTGGGTATGGTCTGCAGTTGTATTATTTATACTTAGCTTCAGGCATCGCTTAAAGGCAACCGCCTCTACGGTAGACGATACTCTCAGGGCGGCCATCAGGCCGCCCCCAAGATAGGCACCACGGCAGGGCGATTCTTCGGATCATGGGCGGTAAATTATTTATAGACGTACAATCCTAATTATGCTCCATAACAAGGCATATTTCTGGAGGTATGATTTTGGCCAACGAAGGTGCTGGCGGTCAGCCAGTGTACATTCTAAGGGAAGGGAGCACCCAGTCCAAGGGACGGGATGCTCAGCAATTCAATATCATGGCAGCGATGGCAGTGGCAGAGGCGGTCAAGTCGACTCTCGGCCCGAAGGGCATGGACAAGATGCTTGTCGACCCCACGGGCAACGTCACCGTGACCAACGACGGAGCCACCATCCTCAGGGAAGTCCAGATCGATCACCCTGCAGCCCAGATGATCGTGGAAGTCGCCAGGGCCCAGGACGACGAGGTCGGCGATGGCACGACAACCGCAGTGGTCTTCACTGGCGAGCTGCTGAGGAAAGCCTCGGAGCTCATGGACAAGCAGATTCACCCGACGGTCATCGCTACCGGCTACAGGATGGCAGCGGACAAGGCAAGGGAATTATTGCCCGCGATAGCTGTCTCGGTCGAAAAGTCTGACAGGAAGCTGCTGGAGAAGATCGCCATCACGGCGATGACTGGCAAGGGTGCAGAAGCCGAGGGCGTTATGCTCGCCAAACTGGCAGTCGACGCAGTCCTGTCGGTAGAGGAGAGCGGCAAGGTTGACATCGACAACGTCAAGGTCGAGAAGATGGTCGGCCCCGGAGCCATGGCATCCGAGCTCATCAAGGGCATTGCCCTGAGCAAGTCCAGGGTCGCCGAAAACATGCCCCGGTCGGTCTCGAAGGCTAAGATCCTCCTGCTCAACTCAGCCATGGAGATCAAGAAGACCCAGGTTGACGCGTCGATCAAGATCAAGAGCCCGCAGCAGATGAAGACGTTCCTGGACCAGGAAGAAGCGATGCTCAGGAAGAACGTGGATTTCATCAGCAAGAGCGGCGCCAACGTGATCTTCTGCCAGAAGGGAATGGACGACCACGTGGCCAGCCACCTGGGCAAGAAAGGCATTTACGCCATCAAGAGCGTCTCCGAGTCGGACATGAAAAAGCTGGCTAAAGCCACAGGCGCCAGGATCGTCACCAAGATCGAAGAGATCGATCCCAAGGACCTCGGCTACGCCGGCCTCGTAGAGGAGCGGAGAGTCAGCGGCGAGGAATCGCTGACCTTCATCGAGGAGTGCAAGAACCCGAAGGCAGTCACCGTATTCATCCGGGGCAGCACCGCCACCCTCATCGACGAGCTGGAGCGGGCGCTGCACGACGCGCTCAGAGTAGTCGGCGTCGTAGTGGAGGATAAGAAGGTCGTTCCCGCAGGTGCGGCACCTGAAATCGAGCTCAGCCTCAGGCTGAAACAGTACGCGTCCACCGTCGGCGGCAGGGAGCAGCTGGCAGTCGAGGCGTTTGCGAACGCGCTGGAGATCATCCCCCGGACGCTTGCGGAGAACGCCGGCCTCGACCCCATCGACATGCTGGTCAGCCTGCGCAGCAAGCACGAGAGCAAGAACGGCAAGAACTTCGGCCTCAACGTCTTCGAGGGCAAGCCCGTCGACATGCTCGCAGCCGGCGTCATCGAGCCGCTCAGGGTCAAGACCCAGGCAGTGAGCTCCGCCGCCGAAGCCGCAGTCATGATCCTGCGCATCGACGACGTCATCTCCTCGGGCGGACCGAGCGAGCAGACTATCCATGAAGCCCAGATGCAGGCCCAGAGACAGCTTGCAGCCGGCCGCATGGGCGGCATGCCCCCAGGAATGGGCGGCTTTATGTGAGGGGCCTTACGGCCCCGAGTTTCTTTTTGTTGCAGACTCCCCCGGCAGAATGCCGCTTTTCCCTGGTGTCCCATCCGCTCTTCGGGGCCATCAGGCCCCCGGAAAGATATTTAGTCTATCAGCAGACAGGTGTATTACAAGAAGGGCAAATCATGTTGAAGTACGACCTGCACTCTCATTCCCGGTACTCCAAGGACGGGATCATGGACGTCAGGGACCTCCTTAAGATCGCTAAAAAACGGGGCCTGGACGGCATCGCCATCACCGATCACGACACGATCAGGGGAGGTATGGAAGCGGTCAAGCTCAAGCCCGAAGGCATCGACGTCATCTGCGGGTGCGAAGTCAACACGGACAGAGGCGACGTGATCGGGCTGTTCCTCACCGAAGAGATCAAGGCCCGGGAGCACACCGCGGTGATCGAGGAGATCAAGGCGCAGGGCGGAGTAGCCATCGTACCCCACCCGTTCGACAGCATGCGGGGCTCTGCGTTCTGGCTCAAAGAGTGCGATGCGCCACTGATCGACGGCGTAGAGGTGATCAACGCCCGATGCGTCTTCAACAGGTACAACGATGCGGCGGACACGTATTCGGATACCTACGGCAAGGCCAAGACAGGTGGCAGCGACGCCCACTTCGGGGCAGAGATCGGTAACGCTTACACGCTCCTCGAAGAGGGGTCGGACCTGCGGGAAGCGATCCTGAAGAGACAAACAGTCGCCTTCGGCCGGTGCTCGTCACCGGTTTTCCACGTGCGGACGACTGCGCTGCTGGTTCAGCGCAGGATCAGCCGGCGCAAGATCAAGTCTTAGCCGGGCCGCAAGTTTTTCACGGCACCTGACTCCTGTCGCGTCAGCCGTGCCAAACCTTTTTCCCCGGAGCACAGGAATGGTTTCTATGCTTCGGGAGGATACGAACGGCGACTTCGTCGGATGCTTCGCCTTCGAGGGCCGAAACTACGAGTACAGGGTCAGGGGCTATGGAAGGCCCGTGCTGATCACGGCCAGCATCTCACCGCGCTATGGATCGTATGCATGGCGGTACATCTTCGAGTGCCTCGCCGGCACCAGATTTGTCTATTCGCTCGACGTCGAGGGCATGATAAGGGTAGGCGAGAACACGGGGCCGGAACATCACGCGAAGCTCATCGAGGCTTTTCTCAGGGAGATCATCGGAGTAAGATCAACCATTATCGCCGGTGAGAGGGAATATACCGATGCAACATCGGCTGCCTTAGAGGCCAGGTCCCTGGTCGACAAGGTTATCTTCCTCTGCCCGGGGGGAGCCGAAGGATTCAGGCTTCGCGGACCGGTTGTAGCAGGCAAGGGAACGGGGACAGCGGCAGTTCCTGCACTGGACAGGCTACGGCAAACGACTGCAGGATCACGTATCTGTACCGTCCTGCGATCTGGCAATAGCCCGCTGCCCGGAGGTAAAAGCCCGCTGAGGATATGCGAGGATCTGATGAAGCTCCTGAGATAAGCCTGCAGCCGCCTGATCAGTGGTTTTCCCTCGAAAGATACATATAGATAAAACAACATCCTGATTATCGACTTACAGGCTTTTTACCAGTGCGGCTATGGTCTAGTGGCTATGACATGAGCTTCCCAAGCTCGAAGTCCGGGTTCAATTCCCGGTAGCCGCATCGCATATTTTATTATCGCTGTCGAAAATTTTAAAGCGGCGATAAAAAGTTTTTCTGAACGGTAGCTATGCAAATCGGGCAGTTTCTGGCCTGTCACAATCTATATACGTTTAATATATTCTATCGCCCATTAATTGCTTACTAAGAAAGAGTTAAATAGGTCCATGTGTAAATGATAATTAGGGTAAATTGGTAGGGATAGAAATGGATTTTATCGTAAATGAGATAACCAAGCGTCTGGATGAGTATCTCAAGACAGACGTGAATGGTATTCGCAGGACTGTATTGCATGCGTTCGTCAAGCTCAAGAGGCTTACCGCGGATACGCTCCACAGGATTCTGATCGAGCGGAACTTCGCGATTACGCTGAAGCAGGTAACGGCGATGCTGGGAGTCATCCACTCCAAGCTGGGCATCCTCCACGCCCACAAGAACTCGTATGACGCCAAGTACGAGTACAGCCTGAAGGACAAGTACGCAGGCATCGTCGAGTGGACGCTGGCTAACACCAAAGTCCCGTTCTAAATTTTTTGTCTTTAAAAGGGTAGTAAGCATATGACGGTTAGCTATGCGTATGTGATCGCGTTCTCCGGCCACCAGTTTCTCATGGTCCGCCATGCCAGGCGAGCCTGGGAGATGCCGGGCGGCAAGCTGGAGCCGGGCGAAACTCCCGAGGCCGGCGCTGCCAGGGAATTCCGGGAAGAGACCGGCTACGAGGTCCATAGCCTCAAAGTCCTGGAGCGCGAGGAAAGCGGGCTCGTATACCTTGGAGAGCTCGGGCCCAGGCTCGAGACGGTCCCGGACGCAAAAGAGATCGCCGAAGTACGCCTTTTCGACGAGCTGCCGGCAGAGCTATCGTTCCCGCTGGTAGAGTACCAGCGCATGCTGGCCGCAGCCAGGCGGATGCGGGAATCTGAAGAGTAGATTTTGTAGCTCCCCATTATTTACAGATCGCTACTCTCACATTCTTGTTTCCCCCGTTTTTTGCCCGCCTAATGTATATGTTGCGCCGAATCTAACCTCTTCGTAGAATTCGGAGGCATTTTAAGTCATGTATCATCCCAGGGGAGTCTATGGGGCCATGCCTACGCCGTTCAAGCGTAACGGGGACCTTGACGGAGGCTTGCTGAGCGAGCTGGTCGCCCATTTTGAGGATACGGGAATCAACGGCCTGCTGGTTATGGGCACGGCGGGAGAGTTTGCCCTGATGAACGAAGCCGAGCGAAGGGCGGTCGTCGATATAGCTGTAGATGCTGCAAAAAAGATCGAGCTCATTATCAACGCCGGCTCTGCATCCACGAGGGAGACGATTCAGCTGGCGAAGTACATCAAAGATGCCGGAGCAGATGCCGTAGTAGCAGTGGAACCCTATTTTTTCCACCCGACGCAGGAAGGCATCGCCCGTCATTACCTGACGATCGCCAGTGCCATCGACTTCCCGGTTATCGCCTATAACATACCTTCTTTTGCGGGTAACCGGATGGCGCCCGACATCCTGGAGGAGTTCGCCCGGGATGACCGAATCGTCGGCCTTAAGGATAGCGAAGGGGATGCTGCAAAGCTCTCTGAATTCATCTTCCGGTCTCCGAAGAACTTCTCGGTGCTGGTAGGCATGGACAGCCTGGTCAGCTCGGGCCTGGCCATAGGTGCCGAAGGCATGGCGATCGGCAGCGCCTGCATAGCGCCTCGCATCTGTGCGGAGATGTACAGGGCGATGACTAACAAAAAGTATGACAAAGCGTTCGAGCTGCAGAAGTCCCTGGACCATGCAATCAGGGCGATGCAGGTAGGCACGTTTCCGGCTGCAATCAAGTATGCGCTGACCTTACAGGGGTTCCCCGCCGGCCACGTCAGGGCTCCCCTGCAGGAGCTGACAGATGCCGAGCGGATCGTCGTAGAGGACCACCTGAGGAATGCCGGCATTAACGAGGAGCTGTTCGCATGAAAGGACTCTGGGGTAAATTACTGCGGGTTAATCTGACTAATCACACGTACGAAGTAGAAGACATAGCTGAAGAGGTGGCCAGAGCTACCCTGGGTGGTAAAGCGCTGGCCGCCCACTATGCCATCAGAGAGATCAAGAGGAATACAGAGCCGCTGTCGCCTGAAAACATCCTCTACCTGTTTACGGGCGTCCTTACCGGTACCCCCGCCCCCACGGGCAACAGGTTTGTCGCAGCTACGAAGTCGCCGCTGACCGGCTCGTTTACAGACTCCTACGGCGGCGGATACTGGGGGCCCGAGCTCCGTTTCGCAGGCTACGATGGCATCATCCTCGAAGGGCAGTCCAAAGCGCCGGTTCGCATGCACATCGCCGACGATAAAGTAGAGTTCCTGGATGCTACCGAGCTGTGGGGTATGGATACGTGGGAAACCACCTCCCGGATAAAGGAGCTGCAGGGGAAGACACCTCGTCCCATCAAGGTGTTAAGCATCGGGCAGGCCGGGGAACGAATGGCTCTGCTGGCGGCCATTATAGCGGATGCAAGGGCTGCGGCGCGAGGCGGCGTAGGGGCAGTCATGGGCTCCAAGAACCTGAAGGCGATCTCGGTCATCGGCAGCAAGAGGCCGCCCCTGGCGATGCAGAGGGAGTTCATGACGCTCGTCAAAGAGCAGAACATGCGCCTGAACAAGAATCCGGTGACGTCAGATGCGCTGCGGTACCGGGGCACGCCCAATATTCTCCTGGGCGTCAACGCCGCCGGCGGGCTGCCTACCCGAAACTTCCAGACGGGACAGTTTGAGGCCGCGGAGAAGATCGATGGGGAGGCCATGCGGAAAGAGCTGTGGAACGACGGCAAGAACTGGCACCCGTGCTGGAACTGCACGATCAAGTGTACCCACTTCCACGTGCTTGACGCTCCGGGATACGAGGGTAAGATCGACGACGGCCCGGAGTACGAGACGACCGCCCTGCTGGGCTCCAACTGCGGCATCGGGGATCCGAAGGCGATATCTCTCGCCGACTATATTGTGGATGGCTACGGCATCGACACGATATCTCTCGGCAATAACATCGCGTTCCTCATGGAGTGCTACGAGCGGGGCTTCATCGGTAAAGATAAGACCAACGGTCTCGATCTCCGGTTCGGCAACAAGGAGGCCTGGATGGCAGCCATCCACGCAGCGGGCAAAGGTGAGGGAGAGCTGGGCAGGCTGGGGTCTAACGGCGTTAAGCGGGCGGCAGAGGAGATTGGTCAGGGCAGCGCAGACTTTGCCGCCCACACCAAAGGCCAGGAAATGCCTGCGTACGATCCGAGAAGCGGGCAGGGAACAGCTCTGTCGTATGCCCGTGGCATCCGGGGCGCCGATCACCTGAAGCCGTGGGTGTTCAACAAGGAGTGGCTCTCCTCGGGGGAGCGCACCGACCCGTTCAGTACTGCGGACAAGCCCGCGCTCATCAAGCGGGACGACGCGGACTCGGCAATCCTCGATTGTGTCTGCGTCTGCCGGTTCGTCGCAAACGAGCTGAACCTCGAGAACGATTTTCTCATGCTGGCCAACGCGGCAACGGGCTTCGGGTATGATCTGCAGGAGTTCCTAGATATTGGTGAGCGTGCTGTCAATCTGGCCAGATCATTCTATGCGAGGGAAGGCTTCGGCCGGAAGGAAGACGTGCTACCGAAACGGTTTAACACTGAGCCACTCCAGGCGGGCCTTGCCAGAGGCAACGTGGCGAAGATCGACGAGATGATCGACAGGTATTACGAGCTGTGCGGCTGGGACGACAACGGCGTGCCTTCTAAAGACAAGCTTCGCTCGCTCGGCCTCGAGTTCGTGATCGACATCCTGTACGGCGACGGAGGCCCGGGTGAAGCTGCAAGGGCAGCGTAGTCAGCCGGTCGTGAAGGTGGTGATCGTAGGATACGCTTCGGACGTCCTCGATCACCGTTCCCTGGAGCTTCCGTTGTGGCCGCGCATGACTATGAAGGACCTGTTTGCCGAGCTATCCAGGTTCGGGCGGCAGGGATTCAGAGAGGCAATTTATAATCCGGATACCGGCAGGATGAACGAGTACCTGGCAGTCTTCGTCAACAGCCGGGAGATACGCTCGCTGAACGGGCTGGATACGCCCCTTTCCGAAGGTGACACTGTCACGATCATGCCTCCCATGGCAGGGGGTTCTGCTGGCGGTTGAGTGGCAGACGCCGGGTGGTGTTAAAAAGGTGGGTGCCCGTAACTAATGCTGTTTTAAATAGAGATTACATTTAAAAAAGTCAAAATATAAATTGGTTTGGTCGATATCATGAAAATAGGCGTTATGCACTGGGCATTCCCCCCTGTAGTAGGGGGTGTCGAGTCTCATCTTGTTTACCTATATGAGGAGCTGGCGAGGCGAGGGCACGAGATATCGCTACTGACTGCACCCCATCCCGACAGGGACGATAAGTCCGTCGACTGGATTAAGATCACGTCGGAGGACTACATGAGCCTGGAGCACCTTCAGCGGAGGGCCCCAGTTTCCGGCCGGTACGAAAAGGTCTACGATATGATGGAGCGCTTTATCCTCAAGGAAACCCCTGAGGTTATCCACGCCCATAACTTCCACTACTTCATACCGGACCACGCCGAGTGCTTAGATGAGCTGGCGAAGAAGTACGGAATACCGATCGTTCTGACCATCCACAACTACTGGGAAGATAATCTCTGCAAGCATTTGATGCGGGACGTCAAGTGGGATAAGATCGTGGCTGTCAGCTACTTTATGAAGAACCCGTGTATTTTCCACTCGATGCTGCCGCAGGATAAAGTTGAGGTCCACTACCATGGTGTCGACCTGAACAAATACAGCCTGGCCGAAGACAGAGAGGCTGCTAAAGCCAGGTTCGGGCTTACCGGGCGGAAAGTGATCTTCCACCCCGCCAGGGCATGTAAATCCAAGGGAACGCTGCACAGCATCGAAGCAGTCTCCCGGCTGATGGATAAATATCCGGACATCTGCCTGATTGTCAGCGGCAACGGAGATTCGGTCGACTTCGAGAACGAGAGACCTGCGTTCCGGACCTGCATCAGCTCCATGATTCGCGACCTCAAGGTGAGCGATAACATGCTCTTCATAGCCGCGAGCGGCGAGGAAATGCCCCTGTACATGCAGGCATCTGATGTCATCCTGTACCCGACGATCACCCCGCAGGGCGAGGCGTTCGGTATAGCGCCGGTAGAAGGGATGGCCTGTGGCAAGCCGGTCATCGTGACGAAAAGCGGCGGGCTGGTCGAGAGCACTCAGCACGGCATCAACGGCATCGTGCTCGATGTGGGCGAGTCCCTCACCCAGGATCTGGCCCGGCACATAGACCACCTCCTCAGCAACCCCGGCCTCGCAGAATACATGGGCAGCAACGGCAGGGAGCTTGCGCTGGAGAGGTTCGACTCGAAGAAGATGGCCTTGAAGATGGAAGACCTGTACAACAGGCTGGTCAACGCCAGCATCGTGGAGAAGGTCGACCGCATGGACACTGTAGTAAAGCCCGGTGCGGGCAGCAAGGGCCTCGGAGCAGATTTCGCGGGCCAGTCCAAGATTTAGCGAGATGGGTAACGGGTCCCGCTTATGAACGATACGATCGTAATCAACGAAGGCACGACCTTCATGGTCACAGATAGCATGGGCAATGTGCCAAGAGGTACACCTCTTGGCCTCTTCCGCTCAGATACCAGGTACCTCAACAAGTACATCTTAAAGGTCAACAACAAGGACCTGGTACCGCTGAGCTTCACCCGCCGGGGGTACATAGCCAACATATCGCTGACCAATCCGGAGCTGAATGGTACTGACAAGAACGTCGTGCCAGAAGGCACGCTCCACATTCTCCGGACCATGTTCATAAGCACTAACTTCTACGAGAAGCTCTTCGTAAAAAACACCAACAGTTTCCCCGTGAAGCTCAGCCTTGAGCTTTCTTACGATACCGATTTCAGGGATATCTTCGAGGTCAAGGGTATAAGCGCGGCACGACGAGGCCTCCGGGCCCTTATCGAGGGCGAGGAGGGTAAAAACATTATCCTGCGCTACGAAGGCCTGGATAACGTCATCCGGCGCACGGAGTTCTATTTTAAGCCCGCTCCGGAGATCTTCTGGGATACCGCCATCTTCACCGTCGATGTCGAGCCATACGAAACAAGGGAGATCGACATCGAAGTAGTCATGACGCTGGGCGGCGTGCCCGTGATGCGGCAGGAGTACGGCGTGGCCAAGAAAGAGATCGAAGAGTCTTACGGCCAGTGGCAGAAGCAGCTGACCCAGATCTCGACCGACAGCGACGTGATGAACAGTGTCATCGAAACGTGCATCCTGGACCTGCGCTCTCTCATCATCAACACCAAGAAGGGCTTGCTGGTGCCAGCCGCAGGCATACCCTGGTACGATACCATCTTCGGCCGGGACAGCCTCATCACGAGCCTGCAGACGCTGATGCTCAACCCGACGCTCGCGCAGTCGACGCTGCGCTTCCTGACGATCTACCAGGGCAACAAGGTGGATACCTGGACCGATGAGCAGCCCGGGAAGATCCTCCACGAAATCAGGGAAGGCGAGCTGGCCAACCTGCACCACATCCCGCATACGCCCTATTACGGCACCATCGATGCGACGATGCTGTACCTGATCCTGCTCTCCGAATCCAACCGCTGGATGGGAGATCAGACGCTGGTGTCCGACCTGCGGAGCGGCGCCGAGCTGGCAGCCACCTGGATAGACAACTATGGTGATCTGGATAAGGATGGTTACGTGGAGTACATCCGGATGTCGGAAAAGCTGGGCCTGGTCAACCAGGGCTGGAAGGACTCCCACGACTCCATCGTATTCAGCGACGGCCGTCTCGCAGATGCACCGATTGCCCTTTCCGAAGTGCAAGGCTACGCTTACGACGCCCGGCTCCGGTTTGCCGAGCTGTACCCGGACAGCGACATTGCCAGGCATATGAGAGATAAGGCTGCAGAGCTGAAGTCGAAGTTTAACGAGCAGTTCTGGATGGCCGACAAGGGTTTCTTTGCCGAAGCGATGGACAAGGATAAGAGGCTGGTCGACTCGATCACCACCAACCCGGGACACTGCCTGTGGTCGGGGCTGATCGAGAAGAATAAAGCTGGCGCCATGGCGAAGAGAATGATGCAGGAGGACATGCACTCCGGGTGGGGGATACGGACCCTGGCTTCCAGCGAAAAAGCATACGATCCGCAGAGCTACCACGACGGATCCATATGGCCCCACGATAACTCCATCGTCGCCTGGGGCCTCAAGAACTACGGCTTAGTGGAAGAGGCTAATAACATCATCACCAGCCTGATCGAGGCCAGCAGGCACTTTGACTACCGGCTGCCTGAACTGTTTTGCGGCTACAAGCGAGAAGAAGGCAAAGCACCGATCATCTACCATTCCACCTGCAGCCCCCAGGCCTGGGCATCGGGCAGCATCATCCTCTTTATCCAGACCATGCTCGGGCTATACCCGGACGCGCCCAACGGAGTACTGTACGTCAAACCGACGCTGCCCCACTGGCTCAAGTATGTCACGGTGAAAAACCTGCGGGTCGGCAAAGAGAGCATCAACCTCGAATTCAGGAGAGTCAACGACAAGACCACCTTCGACGTCATCGGCGGCGCCGGGAAGATCAAGGTCGAAGGGATTTAGAGAAAAATTTCATACAGTGACCTTTGAACCACAGCGTAGCAGCGACATAGAGATAGGGCGATCTACAATTACAGGATGGTTAGTTAAACCACGGTGCCACGGCTCCGCATTCTGACTACTGGAGAGCAGGTGTTCTAACCACGGCGGCACGGCGACACAGAGACAAATCGAGAAACGATAGCAGGATAGTTATTTGAACCACGGCGGCACGGCGACACAGAGACAAATCGAGAAACGATAGCAGGATAGTTAGTTGAACCACGGCGGCACGGCGACACAGAGACAAATCGAGAAACTATGGCAGGATAGTTAGTTGAACCACGGCGGCACGGCGACACAGAGACAACCTGTACCCGAATAGCAAGACCCTTTTTTAGATCCACGGCGGCACGGCGGGCTGACAGTACGGAGACAAATAAGTTTTCCTTCATTCAGGTTATCGATCGAAAGTCAGGCTGAAACGATTCGATAGTAAGCTTATGGTTAATGCTCTGTCTTAGTGTCGCCGTGGACATAAAAAGAGTTCACTTATACCGGTTCACCACTGTCTTGGTGTCGCCGTGCCGCCGTGGTTTTATTTACCACTGGCTTACCGTGGATCGCCTTGTCTTTGTGTCGCCGTGCCGCCGTGGTTCAAATATTTAATCTACTCTTGTCAGGATAAAGAGCCGTGCCGCCGTGGTTTTATTTACCACTGGCCTGTCGTGGATCGCCTTGTCTTTGTGTCGCCGTGCCGCCGTGGTTCAAATATTTAATCTACTCTTGTCAGGATAAAGAGCCGTGCCACCGTGGTTCCAGTCACCACCGGGTTTTTAAGAGTCGTCCTGTCCCGTGTCGCCGTGCCATGGTGAGCAATACCAGACTTGGCGGCGCCCGGTGTTTCCGGGGTCAAGGATTTTTGTCTCGGACATTGTTCTCGATCACGGGTAGTTACAGGACGTAGTATACGTCCTGCCATCAGGAGGGAAACAGTTGAGGGTAAAGAGTGCGCGTTATCTTACGCCGTTGCTGGTGCTTGGAGCGCTGGCAGTGGTTCTTTTGCCGGTATCGGCATCGCTTTTCAGCATGCCGAAGTTTGACATGGATCAGTTTTCGTTCGGCGACAGCGGCATTGATCGGCCGGGGACAACGACGAAGATAGAGAAGTCGATCTCGCCCTTTAGCGATCTGTCGACGTCGTCCGGGATTGGTTTGCCGTTCGGCGGGTTCGGCCTGTTCCGAAGCCCGGCCACCTCCCAGAGATCATATACCAGAACGGTCATGACGCCGGAGGGGCCGAGGACTCAGATGGTATATGAAAACTACGATGGTATGACAGGCGAACGTGCGACAACAGTGACGAACAGCTAAGCATGATTTGGTTAGCGTAGCCCGGGCGGCCAGGACCCCGGGTAGTTCTTTTTCTCCCTGCCGGCGATTGCTGTGCATTCATACGTTTTTGGCATACTTAGGATAGCTGTGCGTCTGCCGTTTCATCTGGCGGACGAAACTGTCACCATGCCGCTGACACACCAGTACATGTCTTGAAAAATCATATCATAGACATATATGTCTCGAAAATTCATATTTCACAGGCACACGTTTCGATAAAATATATCCTGGCGTGACAGATTTTAAGCGAAACCTTTACCGGGCAACGCCGAGCCCTTTTCGTATCATGGGCGCCATAATCCGGGGAGAGCGCGGCTTTCCACGGGCAAAATATTAAAACGCTCCTGCCAATGTATTTCTTGCAGGGATGGGATTGGTTAAGTGCTAGAGAGCCTCCGGCTCATGTTTACCTGATCTTACAGATCTGGTACTCGTCGCGTAACCAAAAATTGCGCGGCCGGCATACATGGGATGCGGATGGCTACTCTCTATCACTACCGTAACCCTCACCTTATCCATTACCCTCCCCATCACCCGGGTGGTGATGGCTATTGATGCGGCGGTTTACCCACCGCCGCACTACCCTCAGAATTAGAATTTAGTACTACCCTCAAAAAAAATTAAGTACTACCCTCAAATAGGCAGATGGATAAGCAAAGTACCCTCAGATAAGCAAAGTACTACCCTCAGATAAGCAAAGTACTACCCTCAGATATACCCTCAAAGTAAAAACGTCAACCCTCTTCAATCAAAAACGTACTACCCTCAAAAACGTTTTTCATTTTATCTGTTTTGCAGGCACCATAACGGCTCGGGGCGAGGCTGACAGCAGAAAAGAAATATGTAGGCAGCACCCCTGTAGAATTGATAGAATTATCTTAACAGGGCACTAAGTCTGGAGTTGATCCTGAGACTTAATACCCGATGTAGTTTCAGGCAGGTGAACTCATGTCCAGAGAACTCTCAGACCTCGACTGGCAGATACTGGGAAAGCTCGCGCCCGAGCTTTGCGATAACGGCGTCTGTTCGGGCTCCGGCCGGAAATACCGGTCTATCCTGCCACCCATATCTATGCACTACGCAAAGTCCAGGGAAGACTTCCGGGAGAGAATAGAGAGGCTTAGTGACGAAGAGCTTGACTACCTCCTCTGCCTGGCGGAGAACGGCGAAGAAAGCCTGACCTGTATTCGACCTGAACACAAGGAAGAGTTTCTGGAGATGGTGGGCCGCAGGGCATCTTCAGAAAGGGCGGCGAAGCTAAAGAAGTTTATAGAGTTCCTGGAATCGATGTGAGACTGCATCAAGTTCAATAGGGGCTCGCATCAACCCGATAATATACTTATTTATCTCTAATTATTTTAAACGGCATAAATGTTATATAACACAAATTAATAATTACTGTGCAGTCGGTTGCCCTGCTTCGGAAGCTGGAAATCTGCCGACCTGAGGGATAGTATGGCAAAAATGCTCGTTCACACAGGCAGAGTCTTATTGCTTATCACGCTATTACTGGCGCTGGCACTGCCGTCTTGCGCGCTGGCCGCCGGCCAGTCCGGGGCAACCCCCGTACCTGAGCCGACCACGCTGGGCCAGGTCTCGGTAAAAACAAGCCCGACCATGTACTTCATGCTGATCGGGGCCTCCATACTCGGAGTCGGCGGCATGCTGATCTTCTTACGCTATAAATAAGATTTAGCGGCCGGCGATCGACTTTATTTTTTCGAGCAGTAAAACGGCATCTTCGGCTTTTAAGTTCAGTGGCTCAGCGGCGACGAACTTCAGCAGTTGATCACCTTTTGCGTCAGTGATAATGCCTGCCTCGATTGCCCTGCTCACGATGGCCGGATAGGTCCGCTGCGGGTAGAAAAGTTTACCTGTCAGCTCCACTATTGCCTGGCGCTGGTCCCTGTCGATAACGCCGCCAGTTTCAGCTGCTTTGAGCTGGTACCTGACATTGATCAGCGGTTCCGCGATCTGCTCGCCCGTCACCGGGTTGAACGTGACTGCCACCTCATCGTCGGCGGTGATGCGCCCTGACCGGTAGCACTCGTAAACCCTGCCGACGCCGATCATGCCAAAGCCAGTGAGCTCTGCGGCCCGCAGGGCCCCCATACTCGAGCTACCGACGACGGTGATGCCCTTCTTCATGACCTCTATGATTTCTTTATGGGCGATAGCCGATTCACTGTAAAAGACACCGTCGATGATGCCCACGATCTTCGTCTTCCGGGGCAGCTTGCTGAGGTCCCCTCTGACGATAGGCGGACGATACTCCGCATCGAGAATAGCCTTCGCCTTTTCAGGGGACAGAGTAGGGCCGGTATAGATGACGATCATGGCCGGACCTTTCTCGCCGGCGGCACAGCCGCTGCAGCCCGGGCTACCGAGGCTTTCTTGCACCGGTCGCCGATGCGTTCCTTGTCGATGGCGAACATCTCCAGGCCGGGCACTGTGACCCTGACGACAGGTACGCCCACGGGCCGGGTGAGATCGGTGACGATCACGCCCTGGGCGATGCCCTTCAGCTGCTTGATAGACTTCTCTATGTCGCCCTTGTGAGATGCAGTCGAGAGGTCGGGCAGCTTTTTAAGCGATACCATTTCCGCTGCTTCGGCATACCAGTGCTTATTCAGGCGCTTCATGCGCTCGTAGCCGATGGACCGGGTAATTTTTTCCCGGTCGGTGTCTTCTCTGCCGCCGTGGATCTGGGTAGCACGGCTCTGCGCGACTTCAGTCAGCGCCCGCAGCGTGGCAATCCGGGCGTCGAGGTGAGTTCCCACGCCGATGACCAGCAGCGCCGGGTCAAGCAGTTCTTTGTCGTCGGCAGCTGCCAGCACGGTGGGAATGCCTGTATCGGTGGGCAGGTACCAGAGCTTCACATCGATATTGGCCTTGCCGAACTTCGCGTAGAGTTCGTAGGCGATGCCATCGTCCTCGTCGATGGAAATGGAGCTGCCGGTGTTCCGGGTTGCCTCCGCCAGCGACAGGGCGTCCCTCTCGACTACTTCCATCAGGGCGTGGAAGATAGCCTCCTCCATGGTATTGCCGGATGCCAGGCCGTTCGTATTGCTCCTGAACAGGCGGCCTGCGGTAGAGTTATAAGGATGAAACACCGCATTGCAGGGAAGCTTTACTTCTTTTTTGCCCATTATGTCATAGCCCTCGAACCACTCCAGCTTCGTCCCGGGCAGCAGCCGGCCAGGCAGTATCAGGCTCTGGGGGTCCACGGCGGCGTGCTTCTCCGAGACTTCCTCGTAGGCGCCGACGATCACCTTTTTCTTATCCTGCTTCTGCATCTCGGACGAATACCGCTCGATGGACTCCATAATTACCGAAACCTTGGCCTCGACAGGGGTGGCGCCCTTGCCGGCATAGACCGAGATAGCACCTTTCTCCGAGCCGGGCCTGATAGCGGAATAGACAGGTATGCCGATACGGTCCAGGCCTGAGATCTCTGCGACCCTGGTGACGCCGATGTCCGGCAGGAGCTTCTCGACCCTGTTTAAAGTCTCTTCCGGGGGAACAACCCGGTGGGTGTCCTTCGTGTATCCTTTTGGCGTCACTTTCAGCGTAATCTTCATCCGGTCACCTGCCCTGTAAACTAAAAGCGTATAGGCTGTCGTGAGTCATAAAAGTTTTTAACCCGAGTTGCGCTGACATAGTGAACGCTGCGCTTTGCTTAAACACAAAGGGCACGAAGGACACGGAGGACACGAAGGCCAATCAAGGACACGAAGGGATACGCCCTTTGACACGACCCCCTTTGTGCCCTTGATAAACCTTCGTGCCCTCAGTGTCCTTCGTGTCCATCGTGTTAAAGCGCAGTGCAGCGTACATGCAACTGCGACACTAAGTTTATTTACGCCGAAGGCAGATTATTCTCCGGAGGAGAACATGGAGGCAAGCGAGACGATCACAGCCATGGACCTGTACGGCAAGCCGATCAAAGTCGGCACTACGGTCCGCTACATCACCACGAGGACGCTGGGCAAGGTCATCGACCTGAGGAAGGAGGAGGACAGGACCTTTGCGCAGATCGACAGCTCGAAGCTTTACTATGATACGCATTACCTGACCGTCACAGACGAGAGGGGAGCGGCCGAGGAAGACGAGGACAGCGTCAAGATTGACCTGGCCGAAGTGGAGAGGAAGATCAAGGACATGGAAGAGGCCCTGAAGATCAAGGACGTCTATACTGACAACAGCTGTGAAGGCGGGGGCTAAAAAAACTTAGATTTTCCGATTAGAAAGGTTACAGGGAACCGGTCAGGTTCCCTCAATAGCATCGCAAAAATTTTTTACGCCCGGGCCTTCGAAGCCTTCTTCGCAGCAGGCTTCTTGACGGCCTTGCCAGCCTTTATCCGCTCGGCGTAGCTGGCATTAGGACCAGCACTGTCTGCAGTGATCTCTGCAAGCTTGTCCAGGACGATCTTTTCAAATTTTTTGATGGTCTTCTCGTCGCCCCGGATCGCGAGCAGTTCTCTCTGGATGTCGCTGATGCCGATGGGAACGTAGATATCGGTCCTCGTGACGAGCTCGACGTCGAACTCCTTCGCCAGGTTAAGGATCAGCTTGCGGGGAGTCCCGGGCGGGAGGATGAGGTCGAATTTGCCGGGGATGATCGGCTTTTTGCGGGTATCCTCGAACTTCTTGATGCCCAGCAGCTCGTCAACGGACTTGATCTCCATCTCCCTGGGAGCGATCAGATCATTGACCGTCTGGCCTTCGGGCTTTTTAGCCTTAGTTTTTGGGGCCGCCTTTTTGGCGGCCGGAGCTTTCAAGGCAGCCTTAACCGGAGCCTTTTTAGCTACAGCCTTTTTTGGTACTGCAGCCTTTGCTGGTGCCTTAACAGCAGCCACCTTCTTAGATGCAGCAGCCTTGACAGGCGCCTTCGCCGCTACTACTTTCTTCGGAGCGGCGGCGGCCTTAGCAGGCTTTGCAGCTACCTTCTTCGGGGCAGCAGCCTTGACAACAGGCTTGCTGGCGACTTTCTTAGGTGCAGCGGCTTTCTTGGGTGCTGCAATGGCAGCGCCCGAGGATTTCTTCACAGCAGGAATAGTAACACATCCTATCAATTGATGAATATTAAGTAGTCTCCTTCCACTTTTTTAGCGTCAGGTCCTTGGAGTAGTTCTCCCGGACCCGCTTTGCCTCGGCGGACACGCTTTTGATCATGATTACCAGCGGCCCCATCGTCGAGTCGTGGAAGGGGAAGATTATATTATTTTCATCTTTGTCGTCAATAGCCACTGGTATATAATCTTTACCCAGCGGCCTCAGGCCAAGCACCCGGAATTCTGGGGGGAAGTAGTAGGTTTCCCAGTACTTTGACCGGATGAACTTTTCGCACTCCCGGAAGGTCTTGAAGTGGGACAGGATGTCGTAGTTAAAATTCCGAAGGGAGACGTCAAGCGGGCAGGTGACCGCTTCTGCGGCCGCCGCCTTCTTTTCTCCGGTACCGGTCCACCGGTCGAGGGTGAGCGATTTGGTGTAGCCGGAGCGGACCCTTTTTACTTCGTCGGGTACTCCGGGGATGCGAAGGACGAAAGTGCCCATGCATGGCTTGGTATAGGTGAAGATGACGGTGTCGTCCGTGTTATCCTCGATAGCCACGGGAATCGCACCTTCTCCCAGCGTCCGCAGGCCGAGCACCATGAAGCCCGGCTCGAAGTAGTAAGTTTCCCAGTATTTCGACCGGATGAACTCCTCGCCCTCTCTCAGGGTGCAGTGAGACAGCAGGATCTCGTAGTTGAAATCGTTTAGACAGGCCATTGATACACCGTTATTTCTTGTTTTGCAGCTTCATGCGATCTGCCAGGATGCACTTGCCACCTCTCCTGCCGCCCATGGGGTGTTTTGGCGTGCCGAAGGAGTTCATGCACCGGGCCATCACGGCTGCGCCTCTGGCCAGGCCGTCATCGCAGAAGACCACATTATCGTTGGGGTTGTCGTAGATGCCCAGCGAGCCGATCTTCTCGACGATCAGGTAGGGCTTGTTGCCGGTTATGCCGGCTCTGCCGGTGATGCCGATCGCGGTCTTGCCGGAGATCAGCTGGTTGTCCAGGGCAGTCTTGAGCAGGCGGTAGGCAATCATTGCGCTGGTCATGTCCAGCGTGGCCAGCATGGTCTGGATACCGTGCTTCTTGTAGACCTCTTCGCCCACGGCGTTCAGCCTGGGCAGGTCTTTGCCGTTCTCGCCTACTTCGCAGCCGATCAGGACGACGCCATTGGTCTTTGCAGCCTTCGGGTTGACCGGTACGCTGCCGTACCATTTACGGCCTTCGGGGACGACCTCGATCTGGACCAGCTCGTGAGCCATCTTTGCGTAGTCCTCGATGACCTTGTCCTTGAGCACTTCTGTAATTACGCCAGGCTTGTACTTCTCGGTCACGTCCAGCACATTACCGTATTTCTTGTCCACGATGCCAGAACCACGCACGATGGCATCCGGGATAGCTCCGGCAAGGCCGCAGAAGCTGCCGACGGTCTTAGAATAAGGTACGTCGTCGTTGGTGACGCGGCCTTTGAGGGTCGTACCAAAGTCGATGCTGCAGCAGGGGTTCCTGAAGTCCACATCAGCCCACTTCGCCGCCTCCTTTATGCCGGCCGTGGCGAGCTCGCCCTCCATCTCGTTGGCCACGATCTCCACGCCCGAGCTGCCTACTGGGGGCAGCGTACTGGCGACTGCGCCATCGAAGTAGACTTTGTCGAGAAAAGAGTAAGGCCTGATTCTGGCCAGAATGTTATCCTTGTTCATGGCCGGGCACATGTTCTTCGGCGGCACCTTTGCCTGGATGCAGCCGTCGGCCAGGGCCAGGATGAACTCGCCCACATCGTCCGGGCTGTCGAAGCCTGCGACGACGCCGGTGCTGCGCACCACGAAGTTCAGGTCGTTCTCGACCGAGAGGTTTACGGCTTTTAGAGATTCCAGCAAATTATTCTGGACCATCTCTCCCACAGAATTTCTGGTGAGCTTCCGGCCGTCGAGAGTCTTGCCGAATACATCTTCGCCGGGTTTCGGATCCCGGACGTCCCTCGACATCTTGACGGTCTTGTTAAGAAGGTAAGTCTTGCCAGTTTCGAGGTTAGTAGCAGTGAGAATGCACTTGGTGGTGGTGTTTCCCATTTCGACGGATGCAACAACGTAGTAGTTGGTCTTTGCTATGTCGACTTTGAAGTTCATGCCCGGAGAAGACGTCTGGGACACGAGCGACAGATAAGGGCTCTCAGCAATGTGCGGCTTCGGGCCGAATTTTCTGAGTAAAGGTTTTAGTTGCATCCAGATCACCGTGGAATAATTATCAAAGATTTTTACACTGATACTATATAGTTTGTGCTTTTATGAGGCTTAAAGCATACGGCGATTTATGTAAAAGCGTAAAAGAGTAAGCCGATAAACTGTTTTAAAAAAGATGTAACTGGCAGTTGCCTGCCAGTCATATTCGAACTTATACCAGCTTCTTGAGCGGGTGGAAGTCGACCGGCGTGGTGCCGAGGTCCTTGGCAGCCTCTGCGACGATGATGTCGTTCATGGCTACTGCGGGGAAAACCTCAACAGAGTGCTCGATCGGGCCGTACAGGCAGAAGTCACAGCCGAGGGTGATGGCAACGAGGTTGCTGCCAATGTCGGAGGGCATGTATGCGCCTTCCTTGCCGGGCTGCTTCTTGAACTTCTTCAGCCAGGACCATGCGGACGGGATGTTGTGGTAGCCGCCGCCCACAGGCTCTCCGAGCTGGGACTTGACGGCGAAGATGGACCTGTAGGTCGCACCGGAACCGCTGCCCAGGGGGGTAGCTGCTACGTCGAGGAGAGGCCTGGTGATGCCTTTCTCAGTAGCGAGGGGGAGCATGCCCTTTGCCTGGCCTGCGCCGCCCTTGGTGAACATCTCCATCCTGCCCTTGACCGACATGTCCATGGCGTTGAAGCCGAGGACGATGGCGGAGGTGAACTTCAGGGGCTTGATTGCCTCAAGTTCGGCGGGAGCTGCTGCTGCGTTGATGGAGTTGTAGATGACACGGTCGCTGATACCGATCTCATCTGCCTTCTTCGCACCGGCAACCCTGGTGTCTGCTGCGGACGAGTCGACGAGGAATGCATCCTTGCCCATGTCTGCGTACCAGGTAATGTACTTAGCGATGGCTTCGGGATAGTTAGCGACAATCTGGACCCAGATCGGGTTTCCGGTGATGTCGCTCATCTCTTCCTGCTGCCTTACGAGCTTCTCAGCGATTTCCTTGTCGAAAACACCGGTCTTCTCATCGCTGACGATCTTGTGCTTGCCGTAGAAGATAGAACCTGCCAGTACGGTGGGGTACTCGCCCGGCTGGCCGCCTACCTTAGCTCTACCAACCTCGTAGACTTTCTGTTGATTTGCATACTTGAACATTGGTAAACCTCCCTTAAATCAGTCCTAACTGGATAAATATGCTGTACGCGACGTAGATTAACGCTCCGAACAGGAATCCGTACAGTATTCCGACTTCTCTGCCTAACCTCTTTCCTTCAGTCTGCTGGATCTCGGCGAAGGTGAACTCCACCTTCTCCTCGATGCCATCGACTTTCCTGATCGCTGCTGCGTAGTCCTTGGGGTCAACGTATACCATTTTAGAACCCTCCCATCAGCCACACGGGGATCAGAACGAACGCGATCACGAAGACTGCGCCCAGGACGAACCCGAGTACTTTGGTTGCGCCTACTGCAGAAGTCAGCTTCTGGTTTCTGGCGCAGAGCTGCGCACGGTAGCAGACGTCGTCTACCAGAGGCGGAATTTCCTTGTCCGGCTTCGCTGCTGCAACGGTGGTTGCGACTTCGCCGCCGGCTTCTTCCTCTTCCTCGCCGATCTTGGTTTCCTTGATCTCGAGCAGCATCGGCTCACCGGCAAACGCGCCGGGGTCCTTGGCGATGCAGTCCTTGATGGCAGCCGTAATCTTCGGCTCATCCTCTACATCAATCATGTAGACAGTCTGGACCTGCTCCTGGAACCTCTTAACCGCCTTGTCATCGAGGTTCTCGATGAAGGGGATAGCGCCCTTGGCACCGACAATTCTGCCGCTCTTAAGGCCATTCTTGTGCAGACACTCGAGAGCGTCGCCCGAAATGTGGCCCTTAACCTCAGCACCGGTAATGATGATGAACCGGATGTTCGGGTTCGAGATGACATTAGCCACAATCTTCTCGATACCCAGGTTCTCAGTGTGGAACGGACCCGAAATGGCAGCACCAGCCTTAATCGGCCACTGGCCGAAGTGGGAACCCGCGGTCGCTACTGCAACACAGCTCTTCGGGTCACCAACATCGAACTCGCCCTTAATAACCGGCCATCCCTTTGCTGGCTCTTTCTTTTCAACCATATTAGATCACCTACTTAATCCTCAATGTCGATAGGTCCACTCCGTGCGGGAACAGCAGAGCGAGCAATAGCAGAGACAGAATTAAGCCGATCATGACGCCTTCCATCTTGCCTGCGTACCAGCCCATGGCGAACTTGTTCAGGTAGCCGATGCCCTTGACATCCTGCTTGATAAGCCTGACTCTGGTCTGGATCATCATGATCTCAGAGGCCATGCCGCTGACGACTCCGCCTGCGGGGACGGCGCCTGCGACTACTTCGCCGGCTTCTTCCTCTTCCTCGCCGATCTTGGTTTCCTTGATCTCGAGCAGCATCGGCTCACCGGCAAACGCGCCGGGGTCCTTGGCGATGCAGTCCTTGATGGCAGCCGTAATCTTCGGCTCATCCTCTACATCAATCATGTAGACAGTCTGGACCTGCTCCTGGAACCTCTTAACCGCCTTGTCATCGAGGTTCTCGATGAAGGGGATAGCGCCCTTGGCACCGACAATTCTGCCGCTCTTAAGGCCATTCTTGTGCAGACACTCGAGAGCGTCGCCCGAAATGTGGCCCTTAACCTCAGCACCGGTAATGATGATGAACCGGATGTTCGGGTTCGAGATGACATTAGCCACAATCTTCTCGATACCCAGGTTCTCAGTGTGGAACGGACCCGAAATGGCAGCACCAGCCTTAATCGGCCACTGGCCGAAGTGGGAACCCGCGGTCGCTACTGCAACACAGCTCTTCGGGTCACCAACATCGAACTCGCCCTTAATAACCGGCCATCCCTTTGCTGGCTCTTTCTTTTCAACCATATTAGATCACCTTCGCCAGTATCAGCATTACTAATACGAACGCTGCTATGCCACCAAAGATGAAGCCGTAGAACAGGTTGGTCCCTATGCTGGCGAAGTACAGCGACTTTTCCCTGCCGGGGAAAGTCTCCAGGAATGCGCCAGTGGGAGTCAGCGAGTTCAACAGGTCATCTGCGTACTTGTCGAGCTTGTCGAGGTTCTCGTTGATAGGCTTGAAGTTGTACTTTACGACGCCTCCTGCCTCGGGCTCGACTTTACCCGTCTTGAGGTTGTACGAGAGCTTGTACTCTGGTAGTAACTTTACGTAGTCCGACATTTACTGCTCCTCCTTCTTGGGTAAGAGACCAGTGGACAGGATGGGTACTCCGCTTTCCTTGACCTTGCCGAAGTATGCCAGGTATGCGATGAACCAGGCAAGCAGGCCGAGCGCTATGGTGATAACGCTGGAGATCATGGTCTGCATCGTGATGAGCTTGGTGTCGACGATTGCCTTACCGGTTGCGGCATCAATGGTGAATGCCGGAGCGGCGAAGGAGAGAATGCCGAAGATTACCATGCTCATGGTTGCTGCCTCGACGGCCAGGGTGAGCGTCCTCTTCTGGAACTCGTCCGGACCCATGCAGGCGTTGAACGCGTGCAGCATCGGGAGAGCGCCTACGATGAAGAGCGGTGCGATGAAGCCGGTGTCGACGACCTTGGTCATCATGGAGCCGAAGTCGAAGGCGCCGCCGGTCACTGCGACCGTGTAGCCGAGGTAGATCATGCATGCGGCACCCGAGATCATGGTCATGCCGACCTGCATGGTCGGGATCTTCATCTTGATGATGTTCTGTGCGATGAAGCCGATGATTGCGCCCTGGATCAGGGAGAATACTACTGCTGCGATCGGAGCGACCAGCAGTGCAACCGGCATGTTAGCGACGACCATGGAGAGGCCGTGGGTTGCGAGGTAGTCTCCGACCTTCAGGCCGAGCAGGGTCGTTGCGAGACCCATACCGAAAGCGAGCATGCCGATAGATGGCACGCCAGTACCGATACCGAACTTACAGATCCTTCTGACCGCATCTGCACCCCAGACGGTGGCCAGAATTGCGCCTACTGCACCCAGGAAAGCAAAGTAGCTTACTCCCAGGATCGTGTTCAGGGCATATGCGGCGTAGATACAGATCAGGCCGCCGATGATTCCGAGGCCGGCGAGAGTGTACCAGTCAATATCCTTGTGTTCTGACATTGTTTAAGCCCCCATGTAGATGATTGCAGCCGCCCAGATACCCAGGACAACGGATGCGAGCAGACATGCGATGAATGCCCTCGGCCACCTCTTGAACTTCGGGTCGTGGAAGCCTTCGATCGTACCTGCGATGTTGTACGAGGCGAGAACCGAGTTCACGAAGAAGATGCCGATTGCGACGAATGCTGCTGCCGCGATGGAGAACCCGCCAGCCAGGAGAGCCAGGTAGGTCAGAGCGCCGCCGGTGCCTGCGAGGAAGCCGCCGATGAGCGAGCTTACGACTGCGACAGTGGGCGTGCCGTGGCCTTCGGTACCCTTGGTGACGTAGACGTCCTGCCTGTCGCCGGTGATGGGGTCGAACTTGACCTTGGCCGAGGCGAGGGGGACACCGAGTCCGAAGATGTATAATACATTGGGCACTACGCACAGGATTGCGATCATCAGCATTGCGCCGATGATACCGGCTACCATGATGATGCCGATAGCGCCGATGTTGGCGGTGATGCCGGCGATGGTGAAGAGCGTGCCGTTAGCAACTGCTTCTGCAAAGCCGGGGTAGCTGATCTTGCCAATGATAATTTCTTCTGTTACCAGACCTGCGCTGATCAGGCCCAGGAAACCGGACGAAGCTGCCAGCATGGTCGTACCAGTGCCGATACCGGTTGCCTGTGCCATTGCGGCAGGGGCACCGCCGACAGGCACGAAGTGGACACCCAGACCGACCAGAAGGCCGCCGAGGCCGATGCATGCGACGATAATTACGAGAGTTAACGGATCCATGTTTTAGTCCTCCGCTTCCCTGTATGCACCATAGTTCTTTCTTGCCCAGATCTCGATGATCCTGTTGAACGCGACGATAACCAGTACAATGATGAGACCGGCGATCATGGCGCCCCAGCCGTTCGCGAACTCGATGAAGATGATGTGTCTCCACAGGTCCACGAAGACCGTCAGGCCAAGGCCGAGACCGGTCAGCGGGCCGCCGTGCTTCACGCAGAAACCGGCGATATCAGTGCTGCTCCTCAGGCCTGCCTCACCCTTCTGGATGATCTTGCCCGAGCTGGCGATCGGAAGGCCCATACCGAATGGCTTGGCCTGGTACTGCCTCTCGGCACCGTAGTGTACGTCACCGACTGCAGAGCCCATACCGCCAGTCATGATACCCCACAGAAGAGCGAGAATCGGGAACGGGAAGGGTTGTCCAATGATTACATTCAAAAGGTACGAGAAAGTTGCGATTGCCATCGTTGCGATAAATGCATGTGCAATAATTGAAGGTGTAGTTACCAGCAATACGTCAAGATATACAGGCTGGCCGAACCTCTTCTGGCCGGTGATCCTGCCCATATATGCCGTCGTAGCGTACACACCATACATCAACGCTGCGATCGTTGCGCCGAGAGCCAACGATATGACTATGTTGAGGCTAAATGCTGTGGCGAGCGCCAGAGCAATAGCAGCACCAGTCGCGGCTAAAAGCCCATAGGCAACAGGCTCACCGCAAACCGCTTTGTTGTATATACGGTGAAGATAGCCTACCTGTGGAGCCAGCTGCACCTGAGAGTTTGCGTTGGACTGTGAACCGAAGTCGGATTCAAGGTCCTCGGCTGCTCCCGCGATGGTTGCGCAAGCGCCCATCAGTGCGAGGGTTCCAAGGCTAACTGCCAATTCATCCATGTGTTATCCTCCTTTAATTTTATAATTATGGATCGGTATTGGGACAAACATCCATAATTAGCGCTAAACTATCATTTTATCAAAGGCTTGCTGAGTAATAAAACTTTCGAGACAGTAATTTTAAAAATGGCATAGAGTACCGCCATTATGTAATATAAAATACTTAAAATAATAACTAAACGTCGAAAAAAGAAAGAAGCTGGAGCCTTGCGGCTCCAGAGAATTCCCGTACTTACTTTGCGGGGATGACGAGAGACCTCTCGCCAGCCGGCATGAACTCGCGGATTGCGCCGCGGGCAAACTCCTTCCTCGGCTCGGTGAAGTCGAAGGCAAGGCTCTTGTCTGCGAAGCAAATCTTGATGAGCGGACTTGCAGTCCACGCATCGCCGCGGGCGTAGTGAGCGGCACCGGCGATACCGGTGTAGCCACCCTGGTGGCCTACGTTCATTGCGTAGTTCGGGTAGTTCGGACCCCTCAGCTCGTCGATTGCGCCCTCGTCGGACCGGCAGGAGAACACGTTGGTTGCACCGCACTGGTCCTGCAGGTCGTAGCCGAAGAAGCCCAGCCTGCCCCATGCTTCCTTGTGCAGGTACATGGACAGGTACCAGGCCGACAGGCCGGCGTTGGCGTTTCCGGTCGCGATAGAGGTGGTGACACCTGCTGCTGCGGACAGGACTGTCGCCCTCTGCGAGCCACCGAAGTGGTCCTCGAGGGTGGTCGGGTACTTCTCGTACTGCTCGATGCCGTACAGGGTGACTTCAGTGCCGATGTCGTTAACAACGTCCATGGTGTTGGGCGCCTTGGCGACACCGTACTTGCCCTTGACGTAGTCGTAGCCGTAGTAGCAGAAGTCATCGAGGATGTCGTCAGTGTATGCAGCGGTTGCATACTGGGTGAAACCGACACCACCGGACATGTAGCTGCCGAGCCAGATCTGGTCGTACAGCATGCAGCCGGATGCGACGGTCTCGAGCGAGGACTTCACGGGGTCGTCCGGGTATTTCCTGTGGGTCTGGACAATGTCTGCCAGGAAGCCGAAGGATACTCCACCGGGCTCGTTGGGGCCACGGGCACGCCTTGCGGGCAGGAGGTTACCCATCTCGACGACCGATGCGTGCTTGGCGGCGAATGCGAGGTCTGCGACTGCTGCCTCACCGGCGCACATCTTGTATGCGTCGATGAACGACATGCCGATCTGCATTGCGGACCACCTGGAGGTGGTGCCACCGTCGCAAGTCCTGACTACGATGGTCGGGATGTGGACAGCCTGGAACAGCTGCTTGCCGATAGCCTTCTTGAGCTGGGCGGCCTGCTCCTTGGGGAATGCCTTGTTGATGTCCAGGACGTACTGCTTGTCGATGGAGTCGGCGAGCTCGTCGTCACCGGTGAAGACCTTGACGAAGCAGTCGTCGGTGAGGCCCGGGTGGGTCTCGACCATGTGTTCCTGAACGACTGCTGCGCCGGGCATTGCGTGGTTGAGCACTGCCAGGTAGTTGCTGATGGTCTCGGGGGTGACGGTCTTGCCTAACCTCTTCTCGAGGGTGGCGTGAGCGGTGTCAAGGCCGACGATGACGGTCCTGCGGATTTCATCCCAGAACTGCTGCATTGCAGCGTTGTTGACGAAGTGCAGGTCGTCGCCTTCTACTGCGATGTCAGTGCCGCTGACTACATAGTTCATCAGCTGCCTCTGACCGAGGGGGATACCTCCCATGTGCACCATTGGGTTGTACATGGAGATGCCTCTCTTCTTCGCGATTGCGTCGCCGGACTTCTTGAACTCGACCTTTCTCTTGGACTGGGTGTAACCCTCGTACTTGTACTTGGTTACCTGGGCGGTCGGCTCTTCGGCGAACTTCTTCTTCATTGCCTTGATGAATCTCTTCTGAGTTTCCTTAACTGCCATTTAGCTCACCTCTCCTTACACCTTCGGGTAGAAGCCGCACTTTGTCCTGAGGGTGAAAATCCTCTGGACCCAGCCAACTACCTCGTCGTCGGACCTGAAGGAAACGCCATCGATCCTGTAGATGGTCGTTCTCTTCTTGAGCTCTGCTTCGGTCATGGGCTTGCCGAGGTTGACCTTGCGGTCGAGCGGGTCGCCGACCTGGTCCTTGACTGCCATGACGGCTCCGGTCTTGTCCAGAACCTGCCTCTGCAGCATGTCGAACATCATGCCGTTCTCGTTCAGCCTGAGCGAGTGGCCGTGCACGGTGCAGCCTCTGAGGGACTCCCTGGCGGGGTCGAACATCTCGGTCTCGAAGGTTTCCTTGGTGATCTTCTCAAGGTCTCTCTCACGAGCTTCGATGATCTGCCTGCCGGACAGGGTGCCTGGGTCTACTCCCCTGTACCTGGTGCATGCCATCCATGACCTGAGGTACGGGACCATCGGGGCGAAGTACATAGAGTCAGCGTACTGGTTGTACCTGATCCTGTCGCCTGCCTTTGCGCCGGGGGTCGGCTCCACGATCTTGCGGATCGGGCAGTCCGGCTCGTTGCTCTCGGTTAAGGGCGGGTGGATGGTCTTGTATGCGGAACCCGGAGCGCGGTGTCCCAGCATGATGACGATGTCGTCATCGGAGAGGCTCCTGAGCTTCTCCATCTTGTATGAGGGGTCCATGAACTTCTTACGGTTCTGGGCCACAGAAGTCTTACCTGGGTAGAACTGTGGTTTGTATGCCATATCATTCAACTCCTACTTTGTAGTGAGCTTTTGCGGGTTTAGGCTGATGATATGCTTCACGATCTCGTTCAGCTTGTCTCTAGCGCAAGTCTGACCTCTCGTGATACCGGTTACGATCTCAACGACTGTTCCTTGTGTTTCGACTTTGTCCTCGGGCGGCTGGACCACGCGGGTCCTGACGCCGATGCGGGCGAAGTCCTCGAAGTCTACCGGGGCCTGACAGACGATGATTGCGGGGATGTCTACGAAGCGCAGGATATCCCTGGCTTTGTAGATGACGTGGGATTTCACGTTGCCCAGATGTATCAATGCCACTTTGTGCCGGCGTATCTGCTCGATCTCCTTCTCGTTCAAGCCGAACTTAGGCCCGTGGCCGATGGCTGCGTCCTCCGCATCGGAGGGCACGCCGCCGCCGGAATAGAGCACCAGGACAGATACCTGGACGCCTTCCTTCCTGAGCCCGTGGGTGATCTCGCAAACTGGCTTGGTTATGTGCCGCCTCCCGGGAGTCATGGCGATGGCGACCACGTCGGGCCGGCCCGTCTCTGAAAGGGTGCCTCTCTGGGCGAGACCTCCTCCCTTATCCAGGCCCATGCTTTCTCTGCAATCCACAACCTGTGTCTCACGGTCTATTGGCATTTTTACTTCATCTCCGTTTTTCTTCGCTGTCGTCCGACTTTGGCGAGCAGCACGAAGATTTCGGCTTCGCCCTGGGGTCGAACATGCCCACAGATATGTCGTCGACTTTACCGCCTTTTCTCACGTAGTCCGTCAGCGTTTTCTGCGTCCGGATATAGAGACCCTCATTGATCTCGAACGGGAAAGGCAAAGCCTTCCGACATGCTTCGGTGATGTTTTCTTTTACGCCAGGATCCTCGATCTCCACGAAAATCCGTCCCACCTGGACGGTCAGTTCGACTTTTTCGCCCATGATGTCGAGATATTTCTTCTCGCGGGCATCGAACTTTCCATCCAGGAGGTCTTCCGGATCATCCTTCGGGAGACGCGGGCCGTACACGACCATGCGGGTGATCCCGCCGATCTTGTTCAGCTCGGTGAGCAGAGCCTGTGCAGTTTCTATGTTGAGTAGCCTGTCGGGAAAAATCTCGATTTGCATCAGGCGATTTTTCCCGGCAACCGGTGCTACCATTCGTAAACTCCGCTGCGTTCAGTTACCTGTCTTATATCTTGTCCTTAATTTCCTTGGCTCCCTTCGCGACTGCGGCGAGCGGCTGGTTGAACTCAGTGATCTCGCTGAATACTTCCATTGCCTTGGAAGTGTGCTCGGGCGAGAACATCTGAGTGCCTGCATCAAGTGCACAAGCAGCCGATACGCAAGGTACTGCGAAGCCCTTGGAGTGTCTGGTAACGACGTGGTTACCGTTGAACACACCCGGTCCGCCGCCACCGTAGATCGAGTGGCTGAAGAACGAGAAGCCGACTGCGGTACCCTGGACCTTACCGAAGTCCACACCCGGAAGTGCGGTCTCTCTCTCGATGAGGTCGTTGTAGTACAGCAGAGTGGACGAGACTGCCTGGGCGCCTCTGATAGCACCGCAGTTAACCATCGTGGCTGCCATTACACCGGCTGCCGCGTAGGCGTTCCACTTCGGTACATCGTCCGTGGTGTACACCTTATATCCGGACGGAAGTGTCTTCTCGACTTTAATAACTTTGTCCTCTACGGCCTTGCCAACGATGGTGGCTACGACGGAACCGACGGTGCCGTTCTTGCCGTTCTCCTTGACAGTGGAGTAGACGAGGTTGTTCGCGTTCAGGCCCTGGTATGCGAAGCCCATTAACTGGTACCTCTCCCACGGACCGATTGCGTCGCCCATTTCCCACACGCCGGCCTGCTCGAAGATCGAGTTCAGGGCAGCTGCGTTCATGGCGTTTCTCTTTGCGATGATGACACAGTGGTTGGTCGGGATGTTCCTGAGTGCGTAGCCGACACCTTCGTCCTTCTGGGGGACATCAAGGATCGACTTGACGTTGCCGCCCTCGAGGTCGATCGTCTGCGGGTACATACCCCAGACTGCGCCCTTCACATAGGCGCCCTGGAACATGTCAACCTTGTACATCTCGAGGATAGCCTCGACGGTCGCAGTTGCGGTAGAGCTGATGCCTGCCACGAACTCTGCGCCCGCTTCGATCCTCTGGGTCGGAACCTGCACAAGCAGGCTCTTGCCGCCGCCGAGCACCTTTACGTTGGTGTCGTCGCCCTTGGTGACGCGGACCATTTCTTCGATCTTCTTGGCGATCTTGTCTGCGTCCTTGGTCAGGGGTAAGTCCAGGCTCTTGCCCAGTACCTGCCTGCCCTTGCCGCCTACCTTACCAGTCTTAAGGGCACCCTCGATGCCTTCAAGGCTGACGGAGACGGATCTCTTGGTCAGGTTAACGATCTTGCGGATTGCCGGGTTGACGATCGGGCTGATTGCCTCGAGTGGGACGTCCTTCTCCAGAAGCTTTCCCTTGTCATCATACAGGTCTATCTTGTCCTTATATTTTGGCATTTTCTCCCTCCTCCCGTAGGATTTCAAAACATATCAAGTGGTCGAAGCAGCCGGATTCCGGCCGTAAAGAGAAGCCCGTATCGAAAGCCTGGCATCACATGTTGCCGTGCTTCGACAGGTTATCAATCGCTGAATAACTAAAACGATCAGTATCGATTATACCTCTCTCTAACCACTTAGACAATAATGATATAGCGTTTCAATGATATTAAGTTTATGTCTCGATAAACAATCATTTGGTATTCAATATAATTACAAACTAATTGAAAAGAAATAATCCAAATAAATATGTTAAATTTGCCAATTACCAAATTTATACATTTATTCCAAAGTAGTGTAAAGTAACGTAATTAACTTGTGAATCGATATTATTTTTATATATAAATATTCACTAAAAACGAGTAAACATCACATATTTGCTGCTGAATCTATAAATAGATTACTATATGCAAAAAAGGGGCAAAATAAGGTAGATTATTCCATAATACAGAAAAATTTAGCATATTATTACAATAACGTGGACAATAATGTATTAATCGAAAAATCGCCGATGTATCAGCGATATTTTTACAATATGTCGACGTATACGGCCGTTGAGATATTTTGTTATTATTGAAAATATGTGTGAAGAGATGCCAGAAAAAGTGATCACTTTTCGAGAAATCTGATCACAATCTCCGCCCGATCATGTAAGTCGTCTTTGCGGCGGAAATTTCCACGTTCGCCCGCATTCCCGGCGGCAGGTCTTCCTGAATTACTACCATATTATACGAGGCATCTCTGGAGATTACCGTGCCCGGCTTGCCCTTCTCTGACACAAGTACGGTCCTGCGGCTACCCACCGCATCCTGCATGTAGCTGGAGGTGACCTCGTGATGTAGCGCGGTCAGCAGGCGGGAGCGCTCTTTTTTGGTGCGCTCGAGCAAGTCGGGCAGCGATGCGGCCGGGGTACCCGGCCTCGGGGAGAAGCGGGTGATGTTCACCTTCAGCGGCCTGTTGGTCCGCAGGTCTTCCAGAGTGAGGCAGAAATCCTCGTCGGTCTCCGTGGGGAACCCCACGATGTAGTCGGTCGAAAAGGTGATCCCGGGTACGCCCGCCCGGAGGCTGGCTACGATATCAGAGTATTCCCGCTCCGTATATGGCCTTTGCATCAGCTTCAGGATACGATCCGACCCGGACTGCACAGGTATGTGGGCAAACTTGTAAACCTTGGGAAGGTTGAGCACGTCGATCATGTCTGGCAGGATGTCGGCTACCGAGAAGGGATTCATCATGCCGATGCGCACCTTGAAATCGCCGGGCATGGAGGCGATACTCCGTATGAGTGCGGGTAGCCGCACCCCCGTATCCAGGCCGTATGCCCCGGAGTCCTGCGCCGTCAGGAAGATCTCTGACGCCCCTGCATCGATCGCCCTGCGGACGGCTTCGAGGATCTTTGCTGCCGGCACGCTGCGCAGGCGGCCGCGCACTAGCCTCACTATACAATACGAGCACTGGCCATTGCAGCCTTCGGCTATCTTGATGGTCGCAGTCCTGCCGCTCATCGCGACCGGGAGCCCGGCACCCGGGCGAAGGCCAAGAGCCCGCACCACCGGCAGCGGCCCGGCAGAGTCAACTACCTCGTAGCCTGAGAGTCTTTCCGGCTCCGCCACAGCCATGCACCCTGCCACGATGACCCGCTTACCCGGAAAGCGTGCGATGGCCCTGGTCATGCTGTTAGCAGTGTGGCCTGTCACGGCGCAAGTATTGATGACGATGGCGTCCGCTTCTTCCGGGGCGGCCACTATGGCTCCGCCCGATGCAAGGACGGCATCCCTGATGCCCGCAGAATCCGCTTCGTTGGCGGTGCAGCCGTACGTTTCGATGTAGACGCGCATGGTCACACCGGGTTATGCCCGTGCCGGATTAAAAAGCTTGTGAGAACTGTTGAGGTTGAGCGTACAAGTTCAATACAAAGTAATTATTAAGCCTCATGGGAACTACCTCATACCGATGTCGCTGGAGAGGACCGTCGAGGACGCCGCCGTCGAGCTGATCAGGAGAGCAGTGACCGCGCTGCCTGCCGACGTGATAGCGGAGCTGGAAAAAGCCGTGAAGACCGAAGCTGACGAAGCGCCCGTGAGGGAGCTGGGGGCCATGATCGAGAATGTCAGGGAGGCCGGACGATGTACCCTGCCCATGTGTCAGGACACCGGGATTCCCCTGTTCTTCGTCACCCTCGGATCGTTCAGGATAAACAGGCTGGAAGAGGTGCTTGCGGCAGCAGTAAGGCGGGCGACTGCAGAAGTGCCGCTCCGGAAGAACGTCGTCCACCCGGTGACCCGGGCCAACACAGGAGATAACACTGGCATCGACATGCCGCACGTCGCTTACTCGTTCCACGATGCGGACTACCTGGAGATTTCGTACATGCCCAAAGGAGCGGGCTCGGAGAACATGAGCGCGCTGGCGATGCTGAACCCGTCCCAGGGCGTGCAGGGCATCCGCAAGTTCGTGGTAGAGACGATCGCGAAAGCAGAGGGGAAGCCCTGTCCCCCGGTTATCGTAGGCGTGGGCCTGGGAGGCAGCTCCGACATGTGCATGGCCATGGCCAAAAAAGCCCTGCTGCGGCCGCTCGGCCAGCACAGCGCCGACCCGGCGATGGCAAGGCTTGAAGCTGAACTGCTGGCCATGATCAACCGGACAGGGGTAGGTCCGATGGGCCTCGGAGGCCGGACAACAGCACTGGCTGTGCATGTTGAATGGGCAAGCTGCCACACCGCCAGCCTGCCAGTCGGGCTGAATGTGCAGTGCTATGCGGCGAGAAGAGCGACGATGCGAGTCTACCCGGACGGCCGGACAGAGTTCAGGGGTGACTGAGATGGAGCACAGGCTGAAGACACCGATCAACGCCGAAACGGCGAAGTCGCTGCATGCGGGCGACACGGTTTTCTTAACAGGCACGATGATCACCGCCAGGGATAAGGCGCACATCCGGATGGCCGAATACTTTTCGGCGGCGAAGCCGCTGCCGTTTTCCCTCGAAGGCTCGGTCATCTTCCACGGCGCGCCCATCGTCCGGCAAAAGGGCGAAGGGTGGGAGATGGTGGCCATCGGGCCCACGACGAGCGCCCGCATGAACGACCTGGAGCCGCCGGTCATCGCCCACGGCGCCAGAGTCATCGTAGGCAAGGGCGGCATGGACGGGCGCACTTTGCAGGCGCTCCACGACCATAACAGCGTATATCTCTCAATGACAGGAGGGGCGGCAGTCCTCGGCGCCCGGATGGTAAAGCGGGTCGCCGTCGTCGAGTGGGCTGACCTGGGCCTCGCGGAAGCAGTCTGGGTGCTGGACGTGGAGGATTTCGGGCCGCTAACCGTGACCATGGATGCTCATATGCACGACCTGTACCAGGATGTGCGCAACCGTGTTTCGGAAAATATTAAAGCAATGGAATTCAAGTAATCCTTATCGAAAGGAGGTGAGCCTTGATGTGTAGCGGCGGAGGCATGGCCATGGACGTTGAGCTTGACGAGATCAAGTTCAAGAGGTACAAGTGCAAAGACTGCGACTCCACCTTCAAGGGCGCAGGCAAGAAAACAATCTGCCCGTCCTGCGGGTGCGAAGATGTCGAGCTGATAGAGTGATCAAAGAGTATAAGCTCGGCCCCCGGGAAGTTTTGTTTTTGGGTGACGGCAGCCATACGGTAGGTGTCGTCAAAGCGACGGGGCTCAAGTACGTTTTTATCGAAACGGGAAGGGAAGAGCTGGTACAGTTTCTAGAGCCGGACGATCTGGTGGCAGCGTCCTGCTTTTCCGGCGGCCCCGGGGCGAGAGAGTCAATCCAGTGTATGCTATACCTTGCCAGCCGGGGCGGTATGCCGCTGCTGGTGCTGCCGAAGGATCACCCGGCAACGAGGCGCCTCCCGCTAGTCCTCTCAGCAGGTGAGCGGATAAAGCTGACCTCGTGTATAGTGCCCGGCACACACCCTGAGCAGGATGTGCTCTGCGGCCGGGGAGGGCTGGACGGGCTGATGCTGGCCGGCACCCCGGGAACAGTAACTGTCGAGGGAGATATCTCCGGCATCTCTGTCGAGACGGCGCCCAGGCTATATTACAGCTAATTAAAATAAAAATTGGGTGAAATTTAGTTACGGGACGCCAAAGTACTCTTTCAGCTTGGGCTCGTTGAGCTTGAGTCTGATCTTCGGCCTGCCAAACGGCGTTTTCACGCTTTCTTCCTGGATGACGCTGAGGTTGACCAGGAAGTCTTTCCTGCGAGAGAACGTAGCCTTGGACGCCACGCTGCTTTCCTCGCCCCACTGAACTACGTCGTAGAATAGTTCGCCGTTTTTAGCAGCCGCTAACAACGCTATGGACACTTTATCAATAGCCTTTGTCTTGAGCACCGAGTACCTGGTGTCATCGAAGGCCTTGCTGAACATGATAAAGTCCACAATCGTCTGTTCGGTGAGATATCCCGACATCGAAGCGACTATATCGTTTAATTTCATAATTTAGATGTTTGCTTTGCGGGTAATAAAGTTTTTGATACAAAAATGTAACTTAGGCTTAAATGGCCGCATTTGTCAAATAAAGCTGTAACAACCTAAATAATTACAGTACTTTTGCCATTATTTCAAAACCGGTGATAATAGGGGCATTAAAAAGAAAGGAAGCCCGGAAGCTTATATAAGCCCCACAAGCTCCTTGAGTAGCGCCGGATTCCTGGTGACGATCTCTTTTACTAACTTAGTGATAGTCACGTTCTCAAAGTTCACGCCCTGCAGGGAGTGAGCGGCGACATCCATGGTCTTGTCGCTTACCCTGGTCACTACTTCCTTGATCTTGTAGTTCTTGTCAAGCGACTTGCCCAGCTCTTCCCGGACTTCGGCATCGTACTGAGACAGCGCCTTGGCGGACACATCCCCGTTCTTGATGCACTTCGCTATGACATTGCCGGCAATCTTGCCGCTGCTCATGGCGTTGATGATGCCGCCGCCGGTGATCGGGTCAGAGACATGGCCTGCGTCGCCCACCAGCACGAGGCCGTCAGTGGAGAGCTTCGGCAGCATGCCGCTGACGGGCACTGCGCCGACGATGGTCTCGAGGATCTTGCCTTCGGGGAACTTGTCCGCGACAAATTCCCGGAGGTACTCGATCGGGTGCTTACCCTTGTAGTGGGAAGCCAGCATACCCAGGCCCACATTTGCCTCGCGGTCGCCTTTGGGGAAGACCCAGACGTAGCCGCCGGGGGCGTATTTGCTGCCGAGGTAGAAGTCGCAGGAGTTGGGCTTGATGTTTATGTCGGTCATCAGGAACTGGGCGCAGGTCTCGATGTCCTTCAGCTTCAGCGTGGTGTTGATGCCCGCCCACCGGCCGACCTTCGACTCAACGCCGTCGGCTGCCACTACGACTTTTGCCCTCGCGGTGAAGTCGTCACCGTGCTGCTTGCCGGTGATGCCGCAGACCTGGCCGTTCTCGATGATGAGGCCGGTGGCCTGGGTCTTGACCTGAACTTCGGCTCCCGCCTTGGCGGCCAGCTTGGCCAGCTCGCGGTCGAAGATCTTGCGCTCCAGCACAAAGCCTACTTCGTTGCCGGCCATCTTCTCGGAAAGCTCGACCATGGTGCCGTCCGGAGAGAAGATGCGGGCGCACTTGATGTCCGCGCTGACCCACTTCGGGTCAGGCTCCACGAACTCCTGTAAGCCCACTTTGCCGACGCCTTCGGCACACCTCACGGGGTCTCCGATCTCCTGCCTCTTCTCGATCAGGAGCACGTCGAGGCCGTTCTCCGCTGCGGTCTTAGCCGCCAGCGAGCCTGCGGGGCCTGCGCCGACGATAATAACGTCATATTCACTCTTCATCCTTCACCAGCTCCAGCGCACCCATAGGGCAGACCTTGGTGCAGATACCGCACCTGTTGCAGTTCTTGTCGATCTCGATGAAGGTCTCGATCAGGTCGATAGAATTTTTCGGGCAGGCGCCTACGCAAGCGCCGCAATAGCCGCACCTGTAACGGTTTACTGTAATCATTCCTGTTCCTCCAGTGGGACTTCCAGCAGCCTCTTCATGTAATGCTCCAGATTCTTCAGCTCACGCTCGTAGTTCCGGAGATTTTCCAGGTGCTCCTTCACCTGCGGGTCGTCATCGGATCCCGCCTCGGCCTTAGCAGCCGAAAGCTGGTCCAGGACGACCTGGACGTAGTCGTCGTGGAGCGTTTTGAGCACCATCCGCATGATCTCGTCGAGGTCTGCCTTGCTGGAATAGTAGTATTTCCGGCTGTCCTGTCTCTTGTGCCGGTTCACCAGCCCTACCCGGACCAGCTCATCCAGAGCTGAGCTGACCGCGGGCACCGAATAGCCGGTAAACAGGCCGATGTCGTCCTGCGTCATTTCGTTGACGGACAGCAGGATAGCGCCGAATACCCGGCCGTGCAGATCCCCCATACCCCGGGCCTTGAACAGCGCCTCGAACGTGCCGAGGACCGCTTCCCGTTCCCTGAGGATATCCGAGTAGGTCTTGGTCATCAGCACTACATTTGCGGGCAAGTATTTAAATTTTTTGAAAATTCAAAAATTACAAAAGCTAAATGATCATAACAAGTCGTATTGCCTTAGCAAAGCTTCAGCCTCCCGGCGCACACCATCCCGGGAAGGCAAGGCCGTTTCCTCCTGCGGAGCGTCAAAGTAAGGTTCTGCCACTGGCAGCGAGGGCCTGGGACTAAACCGGCCGCTCAACTTAAGCAGTATCAGGAAGCCGGCCGCCGAGTATATGTAAAAAGTGAAGCCGGCCGCCACGGCACACAAATATTCACTGCCTGCCGGGCCCGGCCCCGGCATCCGGCAGTAGAGCGCACGCAAGCGCATCGCATAATCGGGCTCGATATGCTCGGCGAATAGTGGCCGATCTCCAGAAATGACCGTCATCCCCGCGTATCCAGGGGCTGAGCGGGCTGCGTCGACGAGCACTTTAACGGCCATGCTTACCCACCAGCTCGAACCTCTCCCGCAGCCATCTCGATGCAGCATACACAGAGAAGCCTGCCACCAGCATGCTGACATCAGTCACGGCGGCGGCCCCATCGCTGAAGCCGGCCAGGCAGGACGCCAGCGCAGATAGCGCGATAGCCCCTGCAGCAAGAAAACTCCAGAAGGAGAACCCTGTACTAAACAGACGGTGCAGCCTGGCGGCAAGAATCACCAGCACTACACCCGTGATTGCAGGCAAAAGCCCTGCCATCGAGGCCAGATCAGCCGGCGGCAGCATGGTAAAACCTCAGCCATACGATGCAGGTGGTAATAGCCAGCACTGAAAACAGTATCATTGATAGTAGCGTATTAGCCGGATAAATGATGGACAAGCACTGTGCAGCTCCCAGCCCAGAAAACCCGGCAGCAGAGACGTAGAGCATTTTAAAGGCATTATTACCCCCTGCCCTCAGCAGCGTCTTTTCCAGCGATGCGGCCAGCCCAAAGCCGCTTATAAGCAGAATTCCGCCGCCGATGGCCCTGACGACAGACCGGGATACCTCATCCGGAGGACTGGATGCGGAGGGAAAGGCCAATGCCGGCAGCAGGATAACCACGAAGACAATGGCGGCGATCACCCGGAGAGTAGTAAATGGCACACATACTAATTGCCTTGGATAGGTTTATATTTTTTCATCTGTGTGTACATAAGTATTCGTCACCTATTTTATCGTTGACCGTCAATGAACTGTGGATGAGCGATAGCGATAGCGACGACAAAGGGTTCCTGATCAGCATCGAAGGCATAGACGGAGCGGGCAAATCTACCCAGATCAACATGCTCCGCCAGTGGATGCAGGATAAAAAGATCGAGAACGTGATCCTGAAAGAGCCCACCACAGGCCAGTACGGCAGGGAGATCGCCCGCCGGGCCATCGCTCACGAGCTGACCAGCCCCGAGGAAGAGCTCAGGCTGTTCATGGAAGACCGGAAAGAGGACGTGAAAAAGAACATCCTCCCTGCGCTGCGATCGGGCAAGGTCGTGGTCATGGACCGGTACTACCAGTCCAACATCGCCTACCAGGGGGCCAGAGGCCTCGACCCCCGGCAGATCAGGGAAGAAAACGAGCAGTTCTCGCCCCGCCCCGATCTCGTCATCGTGCTCGACATAGACCCTGCAAAAGGGCTCTCCCGCATCGTCAACCAGCGGAAAAGCCAGCTGGACGCCTTCGAGAAGGAAGAGTACCTGCGCAAGGTCAGGGACATCTTCCTCGACATCGGCAGGCAGCCCAACGGCGTCGTCATCAGCGCAGAGCAGAGTACAGAGAGAGTACATGAGGCTATCGTGAAGGCCATAGAAGAGAGACTGCCGGCACACTTTTTTAAATAATTGGCAGACATCGCACAAGCCGGGTGACTCAACAAAACGAACGCTGCGCTGTGCCAGGATCACAGATTACGCAGAATCTGATGATTCTGACAGATTGCACGGATTACACAGATGGCTATAAGATAAAAACGATAGACTGATAACTGTATCCTTCTTATCAAGTCGTATCTGTGCAATCTGCGCAATCTGTCGGGATCTGTGATCTGGCACAGCGCAGCGATAGTCAGCGTTCACGGGCTCAGAAGCTACATCAAGAACGTCGACAGCAGGACGATGAGTGTAGATATGATCCCAATAGCAGCGATCAACTTCACCCACGGCTTGTCGATACCTTTCATCGCAGCGTAGCAGAGGAACAGATATGGCACCAGCGTGGCGATGACCGAGGCGCTGGCGAGGAAGACGAAGTAGTCGGTGAACAGCAGCAGGAAGGCAGTGAAGCACCAGTAGATGACCACTATACGGGCCACCTGCCCATCAGTCCCGCATCAGCCTAACGGCATGCTCTGTGTAGTAGCCATAGAAAGCCGATGCGATAACTGTGATGAGGATGGTCGCAATAAATCCTAGCAGGCCCAGCACAAGCACTGCGCCCAGGCCCCAGGTAGCCGTAGATCGCACGTCAATGCCAGCCTGTACCGCGTCGATGACGTAGAGCATAATTGCCATGGCGCTGATCAGCGCGGGCATGAACATGGCGAGCACCGCCGTCACGAGAAACATGTCGACGATCAGCTTGATCAGCATATAGCCGCCTACCAGGCCCGTCCTCCGCTGCAGGAGCGATATAAACTTGCCCGAGGCGTTCCCGAAGGAGACGTTCTCCTCGTACCGCAGTGCGAAGATCGGATCGAGCGCCACTTCCAGCACGATGCCAGCCAGAGATAACAGCAACATAGCGATGATGTACGCTGCCAGCAGCACGAAGAAGCCTTCCAGCCCCGCGAAGACGACCGTGAAGGGCAGGAAAAAGCCCAGCACCACAAACAGCAGTGCAGCCTTCGCCAGCAGGCTCGTCCCCCGGTAGTAGTTCTGCAGGCGGCGCAATTCGATAGTCAGCGGGTCAGCTTTATTACCCCGAAGCCCGCTCAGCCCCAGGTACGCGCCCAGCCACTTCTTCAGGCTGAACGGCAGCAAAAGCTGCCGGGTCATCTTACCCGCATATCTCAACGAATCGGCGGCCGTTGACTCTGGCATACCCAAATCAATAGATGCTAAGCGATAAATACGTGCTGGTTCGTGCTAAAAAAATGTACAGCCAGATATAGTATTCTTACCACAGCGGCACTGCTCCTTATTCTGGCAACCGGAAATCAAATATTTGAACCACGGCGGCACAACGACACAGAGACAGTGCGTACCGAAATACAATAGCTCTATTATAGATCCACGGCGGCACGGCGGGCTGGCAGCACGGAGACAATCCACCCGCAGTAACCTACTGGGACCTGGATTTACGATTTAAACTATGGGATGTCCCACTTTTTCTGTAAAATGCTGACTGACTCCTCTGACGCTCTGGGGTGGACTTTGAATTTACAGCAAAACTGGGACATGCCCTTAAACTATGACTATATGCTGGTAGGCCATGCTTAATCGATCGACCAGTAACCATCTTGATCAATGCACTGTCTCCGTGCCGCTGTGGATCTAAAAAAGAGAGCTTGTTTCACAGTACACCATTGTCTCTGTGTCGCCGTGCCGCCGTGGTTCAAATAACCATCCGGCTATCGTTTCTCGCATTGTCTCTGTGCCGCCGTGCCGCCGTGGTTTGAACATCCGTTTTCCAGTTGTCCGGATAAAGACCAGTGACGCAATGGTTCAATTATTTCCCGCACTGGCAGGGATTGGAATTGCACCGGGTGCACTTGAGAGGATATTTAGACAGGCAGGCATCCTGGACGTCGATGTCGAGCATGTTGGCCATGGAGACCATCCAGGCGAAGACGTCGGCCATCTCGTGGGCGATCTCTTCTTTGTTCTCTTTTCTGAGGGCCTCGGCGAGCTCGCCGGTTTCTTCGTAGAACCACAAAGCGGTCTTTTCGAAGCCCCTGGCCTTGTCGTTCTCGCCGTAAAGCTCTTTCATCAGCCGCTGGAATTCCCGGATTTCCATACTAAGGCCTCACGGGTATACCACGGCGTCTCAGATAATCCTTGGCCTCGCCAATCGTATACTCGCCGAAGTGGAAGATGCTGGCGGCCAGCGCTGCGTCTGCGTTGGCTACCTTGAAGGCGTCATACATGTGCTCGATGGTGCCGGCGCCGCCCGAGGCGATGACGGGAATGCGGACTGCCTCGCCGATGGCTTTGGTGATGTAAAGGTCGTAGCCGTCTTTAGTGCCGTCGGCGTCCATGCTCGTGAGCATGATTTCGCCGCTGCCGAGCTCTTCGATGGTTTTCGCCCACTCGATGGCGTCAAGGCCGGTGGGCTTGCGGCCGCCGTAGATGACAACCTCGTACCAAGCCGGAGTGCCGTCTCTGCGACGAACGATGTTACGGGCATTAGGGTCATCAATATTGGTGTTACTTCTGCAATCTATCGCTGTCACGATGCACTGGGAGCCGAAGATATCCGAAGCCCGGCGGATGAAGTCGGGGTCCTTCACTGCCGTAGTGTTTACCGTGATCTTGTCCGCCCCTGCCCGGAGGAGCGCCCGGATCTCGTCGAGGGTCTTGATACCGCCGCCGACGGTCATGGGGATGAACACTTCGCTGGCCGTCCGCTCGATCACGTCGATCATCGTGTTCCGGCCCTCGTGAGAGGCGGTGATATCCAGGAAGACCAGCTCATCCGCGCCCTGATCATTGTAGCGCTTCGCCAGCTCTACCGGATCGCCCGCGCTCCGCAGGTTCACGAATTCGACGCCCTTGACCACGCTGCCGCCATTCGGCCCCAGCGTGACGTCCAGACAGGGTATTATCCTCCGGGTAAGCATGATATAACAAAAACGGTCATACTTTAAAAATATACCTCCGGACTAAAAAAGAGAAAGCCTTAAAAGTAATAAGGCCTTCGGCAACCGTCTATGCCTTCTTCGCTGTCAGCACCACGGCAACCGCACTCAAAGCCAGCAGCGGCAGCAACGGCGAGATCGGGGCCGGAGCAGGGGTCGGGCTCGGAGTGGCCGTCGGCGGTACGGCTGTGGGGGTTATGACAGGGGTGGGTGTTGCCGGCACCGGGGTGGGCACTGGAGTGCTTGTCGGAGTAGCAGTGGCTACTGGCGTGCCATCGTCCCCTAGATAGATCGGGGCGATGGACGTTGGCTTATGGCCTATCTTGTATGTGACAGGCTTGTCCGAGCCGGTGGTGGTAATAATGCTGATAGTGCCGTTGTCCGGGCTGGCCACGAAGACGCGGCTGCCCTGGCTCTCTGCGATGATGCTGCGGGCGGCAGGTATGGAGGCGAGCAGGCTGGCTTCGCCATTGGGGTCGACTATCCGTACCTGGCCGGCTGTGGGGTCGGTCACGTAGAAAACGCCCTTGCCTACGTCGTAGGTGATGTCCAGCGGGTTGCCGCCTATGTTAGTAGTCCTGACAATCGACCAGCCGTTAGTTTCGATGATCGTGAGGGAACCGTCAGTGAAGCCTGGCACGAAAGCCTGCCTGTTGTACGGGTCGATGCCGATGTTTTCAGGCCACGTTCCGACATTGAGGGTCTTAACTGGCTTCCTGCCGGCGGAGTCTATAACCATTACGGTGTTATCCGCGGAGTTCTCGACGCATGCGAAGCCGTCAGAGGTAAAGGCGATGCCGGTAGGTCCGGACCCGACCCGGATGGTCTTCTCCATGCTACCCCCGGTGGTGTTGATCACGTAGACAACGTGGTTATTGAAGCTGGTCACGTAAAGCCTCATTCCGTCCGGGGAGATTGCCATGTTCGTCGGCTCCTCTCCGGAGGGCATCTTTCGCATCACTTCGTCCCGGTCGATGCTGATCACCGAGATGTTGTTGTCGCCTTCGGTAAGCACGTATGCCACAGTGCCGGTGGGGTCGGTGATGACCTTGACCGGGTGGCTGCCCACGGATATGTTCTTGAGTAGCTTACCCGTGTCCGGGTCGACAACGTAGACGATGTTGTCATCGTAGTCTGCGACGTATAGCCTGTCTGCTGTTGCGCCCACGGCAGTGCCGGAGAATATAGCGATCAACAAGGCTGACAGAATAGCGATCGATAACAGGTTTGTGATGCCGAGTTTGTATCTCATGTTTACACCCGTGCCAGTCTTTTATATCCCGACCGCTCCTATAAAAAGATAATCTGATCAAAGGTAAATCTGAAGGGCCAACCGGTATCGTTTTAACTGCAGGCCGCGTAATACATTTTATCGGTGAATCGCATGTTCGACAAAATTTTCGGCGCCAAAACATGCGCCAGCTGCGGAAAATCACTGGCTGGTCATAAAGTTGAGAAATATGCAGGCAAGAGCTTTTGCTCCAAGCGTTGTGCGGACATTTACATGCACAAAGACCTGGGTAAGATGGAAAAGTAAATAAAAAAACTATTTTCGCCAGTTCTGGCATAGGTGATACAATATCACCTACGCCTGCCAGCCCGCTCTTTTTATGCGAACCGTCCCGTGTACTGGACGTAGCTCTGATCAAACGCTTTCAGGAACTCCAGCGAGTAGTACCTGAAGTAAACTCCCACGGGCATGGAGAGAAGCGCCATTATGGCGATTAGTAGTGCAAAGCCTACTACGAACACCAGACCGAACGGGACCAGAAGCCACACTGAGATTTCTGCCGCTGCCACTGCCATCATCGCAAGAATCACTCCTACAGCGAGGAATACTGCGAAGATGCAGAGGTAGATGATGCCGAAGATGAAGCCTACGACGGCCTCCAGAGCCCATCTGACTGCTACGTAGACTATAAACTCTACAGGCTCTTTTGCCACCAGCCCGATAACGTGTTTTATCGACTCCATCAGGCCCATGTTTCTGAAGCGTATGAGAGGGATGGCGAAGTCGTAGAAGAAGCCGGTAATCAGGCCGACTATAAGCGAAAATACGATGAAGGCCACGATTGTGATCAATAAGATACCTACCGCCAGCAGCACCAGTCCAGCCCTGGTGGCATTCGAGTCACCCGCCCCTATCAGCCAGAAGATAGTCAGCAGAAGAACGATCAGCATCAGTAATGCCATCGTCAGTGATACTAACATTACCGCTACGTTAAACAGGAAAGCTTTGAAGCCTCGGCCCAGGTTTTCCCGGAAAGACCGGATGAGGCTGATCTGCCCGGAGGTCAGCGCATCGATCAGTATGAACGAGAAGACGCCCCTCAGGTAAGAGAAAATGAGCACCAGAACGATAATTGCTACAAGGATCAGAGCGATGAAAGCCAGAAGGGCCGTATCAGACATAATGCTTGAGATGCCATTCGCCAGAACGTCACCGGAAAAATTACCATCTTCGCCACCTGTCATATACTGCAACGCGTTGCCGGGGTTGAAAGAGCGGCCTCCGCTGCCCACGAAGAACATGATGATGACTAACTTTAACCATACCCACGCATCAAAAGGCTCGAAAAGGAGCTTTTTTGTCCTGTCGAGCGCCGTGCTCACAGGATTAAACGCCCGCAACTCTGGCATAGTGCGATCATAATCTGTTTAAGTATAAAAGAATAATGCGTACTTCGGAATACCGTTTGAAAAATCACTAAAAAAATGTGTGTTAGAGGCATAGCCCCTAACGAACGAAGAGCAGGTAGGCCATTATCAGGTAGCCGAGTATAATCATGCCCAGCACGAGATACTGGCCATAGACCAGTAACTTTGCCAGATTCTCGGGATTTTCGAAGATTCTGTCGGCGTACTGTTCGATGATGTTTTTATCGGGCATGATTATGCTTTGATCTTCTTGAGACGGAAGGTGTTCTCACGTTCCATCTCTTCCAGCCTGAGCTTGATGAACTGCTCCGCTTCCTTGAGCTCGGGAATTACCTTGAATTCCAGTGCGTTGACACGGCGCTTGGTCTTCTCGATATCCTCGAGGAGCTTCTTCATGGCGGACTCGATCTCGGCCGAAATGATGATCTGCTCTACGAGCTTCTCATACGCTTCCGCCGCTTCGTCGATCCTCGACGTGGTCCCGATGACACCGTAGCCTCTCTCCTGGAGGGGCTTCTGGATGCCCGAGGACTCGATCTTGGGGACGACGACGCCCATCACGTTCTTGCTTTCGAGGTTGATTTCAGGCTGCTCCTTCAGGGAAAATGCGGCCGAGGTGACCGACATGTTTCCCTCAACGGCCCTGGCAATGGCTATCTTCTGGGTAGCATTGTCGTACGACGTAAGGAGCTCCGCACGGGCGTTCTTAGCCTTGTCCATGATCTCGAAGAATTCCATGATCAGGCCGTCACGCTTCATTTTCAGGAGCTTGTGACCGCTCTGCGAGAGAGCGATCCGCTTCTTCAGCTCCAGGAGCTCGGAACGAGTCGGCTTAATGTTATCCTTTATAGCCATTGGCGCACCTTACCTTTACTTCTTCGCCTTCTTCGGGTGGTACTTCTCGATGTACTTGTTGTCGATCTTGTTAAGTGCGTTGATCGGCAGCAGGTCGAGGAGTTGCCACGCCAGGTCGAGCGTCTGCTCGATGGTTCTGTCTTCCTCACGGCCCTGTCTGACAAATCTGTCTTCGAAGGCATCGGCGAAGTCCAGGAAGTTCCGGTCCCTCTCCGAGAGAGCGTCCTTACCGACGATGGCTACGAGGCCGCGAAGGTCCTTACCTTCTGCATACGCCGAGTAGCACTGGTCGGATACGGCCTTGTGGTCTTCCCTGGTCTTGCCGGGGCCGATACCCAGGTTCATCAGCCTGGACAGCGAGGGCGAGACGTTGATGGGTGGGTAGATACCCTTCCTGTGGAGGTCTTTCGCTACCACGATCTGGCCTTCGGTAATGTAGCCGGTCAGGTCAGGGATCGGGTGGGTGATATCGTCACCGGGCATCGTCAGGATGGGCAGCTGGGTGATTGAACCCTTTTTGCCGTCGATGATGCCTGCGCGCTCGTAGAGCATGGCCAGGTCGGTGTACATGTAACCGGGGTAGCCACGCCTGCCGGGCACTTCTTCACGGGCTGCGCCGATCTGACGGAGAGCCTCGCAGTAGTTGGTCATGTCTGTGTAGATGACCAGCACGTGCATGTCGTGGTCGAAGGCCAGGTACTCTGCGGTAGTCAGAGCCAGCCTCGGGGTGATGATACGCTCGATAGCCGGGTCGTCTGCCAGGTTCATGAAGACGACGGCTCTCTCCAGAGCACCCGTCCTCTCGAAGTCCTTCATGAAGGTCTGCGCTTCTTCGGCAGTGATACCCATGGCGCAGAAGACTACTGCGAACGGCTCAGTCGAGCCTACCACTTTTGCCTGCCTGGCGATCTGCAGCGCAATTTCGTTGTGCGGCAGACCGGAGCCCGAGAAGATCGGGAGCTTCTGGCCACGGACGAGCGTGTTCATGCCGTCGATGGTCGAGATGCCAGTCTGGATGAAGTCTTTCGGCTGCTTCCTAGAATACGGGTTGATGGCTGCGCCGACGATGTCCAGCCTCTTCTCCGGGATGATGGCCGGGCCGCCGTCGATGGGCTCGCCGGCACCGGAGAGGATACGGCCTAACATATCTTTCGACACGGGCATCTTGATGGTCTCGCCCAGGAACTTGACGCTGCTCTCCCGGGAGATACCGGCCGTGCCTTCGAACACCTGGACTGCCACCATATCGTTGGACGTGTCCAGTACCTGGCCCTTCTTGATCGTGCCGTCGCCGAGCTGGATGTTGACCAGCTCTTCGTAGCCGACTGGTTCAGTCTTCCTGACGAAGACCAGCGGGCCGGCGATTTCGCTAATTGTCTTATATTCCTTCATCTTAAGCTGCCTCCAGCGCCTTGAACTCAGCCTGCATCTGAGAGTTCACAGTGTTCAGGTACTTCTCGAAGTCAGACTCGTACTTGACCTTGGCCAGGTCGTCCTTGGATTTCAGCGACAGGATCTTCGGCATGGGTACGCCTGCTGCGAGAGCCTTCTGAGCGAGGTCGCCGAAGGTCATGATCGACTTGAGCATCAGGAACTGCTTATTCATGCTGCAGTAAGTGTCTACATCGTGGTAGGCGTTCTGCTGCAGGAAGTATTCACGGATCATCCTGGCGATTTCGAGAGTGAGCTGCTGGTCTTCGGGCAGAGCGTCGGAGCCGACGAGCTGGACGATTTCCTGGAGCTCAGATTCACGCTGGAGAAGTTCCATGGACCTGACTTTGAGCGGGTTCCATTCCGGCGAGACGTTCTTGGTGTACCAGTCCTTCAGTGAGTCCTGGTATAGCGAGTAGCTGTTCAGCCAGTTGATGGCGGGGAAGTGCCTGCGCTGGGCCAGCTTGGCATCCAGTGCCCAGAACACCTTGACGATACGGAGAGTGTTCTGTGTAACCGGCTCGGAGAAGTCGCCGCCCGGAGGGCTGACTGCGCCGATAACGGTGACGCTGCCTTCCTTGCCCATGGGGGTAATCACACGGCCTGCCCTCTCGTAGAATTCAGAGAGACGGGCTGAGAGGTAAGCGGGGTAGCCTTCCTCACCGGGCATCTCTTCCAGCCTCGAGGAAATTTCTCTCATGGCCTCTGCCCACCTGGAGGTGGAGTCTGCCATCAGCGACACGCCGTAGCCCTGGTCACGGTAGTATTCCGCGATCGTGATGCCGGTGTAAACCGAGGCTTCACGGGCTGCCACAGGCATGTTGGACGTGTTGGCGATGAGCACGGTTCTGTCCATCAGCGGGTTGCCGGACTTCGGGTCGGTGAGGTGCGGGAACTCTGCCAGCACTTCGGTCATCTCGTTGCCACGTTCGCCGCAGCCGATGTAGACGACGATCTCTGCGTCGGACCACTTGGCCAGCTGCTGCTGGGTGACGGTCTTGCCGCTGCCGAACGGCCCGGGGATGGCTGCTGTGCCGCCCTTGGCGATCGGGAACAGGCCGTCCAGAATCCTCTGGCCGGTGACCAGGGGAATGTCCGGCATAAGCTTTTCCTTGTAGGGCCTGGACTTTCTGACAGGCCACTTGTGCATGAGTTTCAGTTCGGTGCCGTTCTCGAGGTGGCCGATGACCTCTTCGACGGTGAACTCCCCGGCCTTGATGTCCTTGATGGTGGACTCAGGCGTCTCGGGGGGAACCATGATCTTCTGAACGATGGTCCTGGTTTCCTGGACAGTGCCGATGACTGAACCGCCTGCGACTTTGTCGCCAGCCTTCACAGTCGGCACGAAGTTCCACTTCTTATCCCTGGGAAGAGCCGTTGCTGTAACTCCTCTGGAGATGAAGTTGCCCATCTTTTCCTTCAGCACAGGCAGCGGCCTCTGGATACCGTCGTAAATGGAGGTAAGCAGGCCGGGGCCGAGCTCTACCGATAAGGGCAGGCCAGTGTTCTGCACAGGCTCGCCGGGCTTGATAGCGGAGGTGTTCTCGTACACCTGGATGATGGCCTTATCGTTGTCGATTTCGATGACCTCGCCCATCAGGCCCTCTTTGCCCACTTTCACCACGTCGTACATACGGGCGTTGAGGCCGACTGCAGTCACCACCGGACCGGCAACCCGGTAAATTGTTCCTTCTTGGCTCACAGTAAACACCTTTGTTAACAGATTACATTCAACTGCAGGCTCACTTCCAAAGGTCTACACCAATGGCGCGCTTGATCTTGTCGCGCAGTCCCGCATCTTCTTTACTGCCGATCGCGATGAACGTCGGCTCTACGGATTCGTCGATGACCTTCTGGAGGCCGGGAGAGAGATTTTTAAGGTCGTCCGAGTGAAGGACGATGATACCGAGGTTCCTGTCGGTCAGGCACTCCCGGATCTTGCTCTCGAGGTCCTTGTCATTTTTGACGTCGTAGGTCTTGTGGATCCCGGCCAGCCTGAAGCCGACCACGAACTCGCTTTTCCCAACAACTGCGATTTCCATCAGATCACCAGCTGGTTTCTAATGACCTCATTGCTGAGGTTCACTTCCTTGCCACGTGCGATAGTGCGGATGTTGGTGACTTCTACCTGCTTCCGGACAGTGTAGCCCAGAATAGGCAAAATCGACAGCGGATAGGCGTGCGAAATCTTGTCCGCGTAGCCGATGTCAGCCCGGGTGAGGGCCACTTCGATCGCGTTCAAGGACTTGGTCGCCCGGTAGTTCTCGATCGCCTCTGACAGGTCAGTCCAGTAGGGAGTATCCTTCAGAAGGTTCACGAACTCATCGAAGCTCGGCGCCTGGGCAAACTTCCTCATGTCGTCTGCCTTGAGCTTGCCGCCGGGTACGAGGAATTCCATGATCTTCTCGTGCTCGAGGCCCTGCCTCTTCAGCCTGAACAGCGTCCTGAGGTTCGTGATATCGACCTCTCTCCTGACGAAGGTCATCATCAGCTCGTCCGCACTGGTACCCGCAAGCTTGATAGAAAGCAGGTATGCATAATATGCTTTGTCCAGGTTGTTTTCTAGCCGGGAAAGATTCTGAGTCTTATTGAAATCTTCCAGCGAGCTGGTGAGAGGCTTGTAGAACCGGGTTCCGTTCAGCCCTTCGATTACGTCCGGTATGCTGCCTTTGTGGATCAGGTCAACCAGGGTCGATGTGCGCAGCTCGCCCGCAGGCACGAAGGTTTCCTTAATCTCATCCTCTGAGGCGCCGTAGTTCTTTCCTCTCAGGATCGACTTGATATTCCAGACATCCCACTTCATGAGATAGGCACCGAGGAGAATCTTCATTTCGCCCTGGCAGAAGTCCAGGACTTCATTCATCTCCCTGGCCATGTTGAGGTTCAGCGCGTACTCCAGCAGATCGATGCCGGAATATTTGTTTGCCAGCTCGTCGATCTCCTTTTTGTATCTGCTCTCCTCGATGAACCTGCTTATTTCAGGTAGATCCATCTGCAAGAGCTTGAGGTAGGTCTCCTTCGGGTACAGGAACGATTTCCTCGTCTTGACCCTTGCGCTTGCATATGCGTAGTTGCCCATTGCACGTCGCCCTATCATGGATTTCACCTGCTGCCAAACAATATGTCAGAAACGGGCTTCATCGAGGACGTCCAGACATCCTCCAGGATAGAGTCAAAGGTATAGTCCAGGTTGACGCTTCCGTCTACGCTGGTGACTACGATTCCGCCGAGGCAGTTGACGTTGCCGCCGTACTCGTACCCGGAGTTCCTGACCAGGTCCGCGTCGGCTGCGTTGGTAAAGATCTTGCCCTGCGGAATGTCTTTCTGCGCCAGCTTGATCAGCTTCTGAAGCAGATCAGCTTTCTTTTCCCTCGGAAGGGCGGAAAGCTGCTTGACGAACGCAGCGTGCGTTTCGGCAAGCACATCTTTCTCAGAGTTAAGCTTGGCCTTCTTCACGTCAAGCTTGGCGCTGGAAAGTTCCCTCTGCCTCATCTTGGATATGGCCTGTTCCGCTCTGGCGTTCTCGGCTGCGGTAATCTGCTTAGCCTCCGCCTCTGCCGACTTCTTGATCTCGGCAGCTTCGGCTGCGGCTTTCGCGGCGATTCCCCTGCTGTCCGCCTCGGCCTTATCCGTGATGTCCTTTACAACTTTGTCCAGTCCCATTGTCGGTTCACCTTAACAAAGCGTATTTACATGAACATCAGCAGGATGGCAAAGACCAGACCGAAGATGACGATGGTTTCCGGCAGAGCGATGAAGAAGACACCCATACCGAGGAACGAGCGGTCCTCAGCGACTGCGCCTACTACACCGGCGCCGATGGGGCCCTGAGACATACCAGTGCCGATACCAGCTAATCCGACTGCTAATCCTACGCCTATTGCAACTAATCCATCAACCATGTTTTAGTCCTCCGTGTATTTTCTGTTGTATCCAAATGGATTGTAAATTCTGCCCCCGCTCTTGTAGAATTTTTGGAAGAATTCTACGAAGTGCAACCTGAGAGACTGGATGAAGGGGGCGTACATTGCCAGTACCAGGTTTACAAGGTGTCCCACAAGGAACACGATAATTGCTCCAATCAGTCCTATTCCGCCCGCATCCGCCAGCATCATGCTGATGGTGTTAATCGCGAACGCGATACCGACAGAGGACAGCCCTACTGCCAGCAGACGAGTATAGGAGAGTACGTTGCTTAATAGAGAGGTTATCTCTATGAGACCCATCGGGCCTTCGCCCATCAGGACCATTACTATGCCCAGCAGGAACAGGATCGCTCCCACGAGGAACAGCGGGTCGAACGGGGTGAACGTGCCCAGCGCCTGAGTTAAGGCCAGCGGGAACACATACCATACGACTGCGACTCCTCCCATGAGCACGCAAGCCCAGCTTACCTTGTGCAGGATAGCGGTCTTGAGGCCGTGCTGTTTGAGCTCGTTCCAGAAGCCGAGGGCATAGCCCAGCATGATCTGTGCGACACCGATGATACAGGTGAGCACCAGCAGATCCTTGATGCCGAACACGTATACGCCGTCATGTGGTCCGCCTGCCTGCATCCTTTCGAAGGGCAGCGAGAACGGGCCGACGGGGCCGAGGTTAATCGAGTGCGGGTATAAGCCCGACAGCGAGACCAGTCCGAGGATGCCGCCTTCGCCGTCCACTATTGGCTCGGCTATCGCAAAGCCCAGGAATTCTCCGAACAGAATGCCGAAGAAGATCGAGGAGATCGCGCATACGATCATGACTTTAATCAGGATCTGCATGTTGGCGGATTTCAGGACAGTCTTGAGGCCCAGCACCAGTGCCAGAATCAGTAAGCCATAGCCGATGTCGCCTACGATAAACCCGTAGAACAGCGGGAAGACGATGGCGAAGATCATCGTGGGATCGATTTCGTTGTACTTTGGCCTTCCGTACGCGTCGATGACGTTCTGGATCGGGCTCATGATCTTGGGGTTGTTATACTTGACCGGAGCGTCGATCTCGTGGTGGTCATCGTGAGTGTCGATAGCCGTGCCGGGAGCATGTTTCTCGTAGTGCCCGGGCTTCGGTTCGATCTTCGTGACGTAGACCCTGCCGTCGGCCGCCTTTTCGACCGTCGACTCGAGCTTTGCGAACTCATCCGTCGGGACCCAGCCTTCGACTACGAAGGTGTTTTCCGAGGTCGCGAACCTCAGCGGGGCTTCAGCCTTCTGCGTATCGATATTTAGCAGCTCTTCCGAGGAGACGATGAACTGGGCGTACTTCTTGTTCAGTTCCGCCAGCTCGTCCGTGACCTTCTCAAGCTTTGAGGCGGTCTGGACTTTTCCATCCTCGATGCGCTTCCTGATGGCAGCAGGTTCGCCATGCTCCTTCAGCTGCTCGATCTCGACAAAGTTGCTCTTGAGCAGCGCTTCGGAGACCTTGCCGGCGACGTCCTTCGGGACGATCAGGGCGATGACAGTACCCTTGCCATAGGGTGCAGAAAACAGTTCATAATTAGTAGTGATGCCCTTGACGACGCTCTCGATACCTGCGTCTGCCGTGCCGGTAAAGACCGTGACAGTCTCGTATCCGGAAAGCAGCTCCAGCGGTAAGCCGAGGGCTTCGTACGGCGTCAGAATCTCGGACTTGTGCTCGAGATCTTTCAGCTCTGACTCCAGGGCGCTCTTCTCGGACGTCTTTTTGGTGACGGTCTCTTCGAGCGACCCGAGGTTAGCCTCGAGCTCCTGCTGTACTCTGGCCTTCTTTTCTTTCGAAGGGGTACCCTCTTTCGTGCCGAGATAGCTCTTGATCGAGCGAAGCTTCAGCAGCTTCTCCGAGAGAGGAGTTGCAGACTTCAGGGGCTTGCCTATTTGAAAGTACTCGTCTTCCGCTACGTAGTCTTCCACGTGCAGCAGGTTCAGTTCGTGCAGCGCGTTGATCGTGGGCTCCATTACGTCCTTGGTACCGACGATGAGGACCCTATCCATTCTGTGAGGCTCTAACATCGACGTACCTCTCGAATTCTTTTATAAGACTGTCAGTTGCAGCGCCCACATTTTTCGTTGCCGTCGCCTTCAGCGCGGCAGCGCTCTTCTCGCCATCGGTGCGCATCGCCTTCGATTCCGCTCCGACTTCGGCTGCTGCCTTGTCGATTTTCGACTGGGCTTCAGCCGCTGCCTTTACTCGGGCATTTTCGAGGATAGCCGAGGCATCCTTCCTGGCGGCGGCGATCGTCTGCCTGGCCTCTTCATCGGCCTTTGCGCGACGTCCCTTCGCCTGCTCCTCGGCTGTCTTTAACTGGGTCAGTATTTCAGCCTTTGACATACAATTCCCCTGAATAGCATCATCTTTGTTGATAGCTGTCATTAGATATACGGCTTCGTTCTTAAAGCTTTTTATTACCGGAGAAAAATATGCAATAATTACTATAAAATTCGAAAAACCGCGCTACGCCTGCATTGCAGGAAGGTACACTATGATATTATAGAGTAGCCTGGTCAGCAGTCGCTTAATTATCTGAAAATTAATAGTTAAAACTGAATATTTATATACCCGACTGCCGGCAGGAGAGATTCCGAATTAGCCTATACCACCGATACGCAACAAGTATGCTAGTGAAGAGTTAGATAAAAAATGACTTTAAAATACGGATCCGGCCCCTTACGGGGCCTTAAGAGAAATAAGTTAATTATTTCTTAGATCTGGCCTTCACGCCGAGCACGTTCTTCTTAGTCCTGGAGAGGACACGGCGCACAAAGCCTTTGGAATCATAACGCTGAGCGGGGCCCGGGTTGTTACCTTGAGAGTCGCCCTTGGGGACGAGCCTCATCTGGCCCTTCCTTCCGCGGATCTGGACCCATTCGACGCTTCCAGTCTTTCCCATGCAGAATCACCGCCTTGCAAATAGTGTCTCCCAGTATTAAAATCTTACGGCAAAGAAAAAGGGGGGTGCCCTCATGCACCCAGTTCTTCGCCTATCGCGGCATCCAAGTCTAGCAGAAACTCTTTTAGGTGCCCGGAGGGCACCCGGCCCCCGGCTGCCAGCGGGTGGCCGCCGGCGTTGCCCCCGTGGCTCGCTGCGATGCGGCTCACGAGGGGGTTGAGGTTGATCCGTCCGATCGCCCGCAGGCTGAAATCGTAGACATCCCTGTGGTCCCGGTATTCGGCAGACATGCCGACAGGAGTGTCGCCGTAGACTCTCGCGTAGATCGCAGCCTTGGACATACACGCATTCTGGTCCAGGACGTAGGAAAGATTACGCATCCGAATAACCTCCTTCGCCACGTGTATTCTCAGCTCGTTCTCCATCTGGGAAGCCCGGATAGCATTTTTGGCGAGGTCCGGGATATCCGACGGCTGCACGTTCTTAGCCAGCTCCATGACGAGATAACGCTTCCAGTCGTAGTCCCGCCTGCCGATCTCGATGCCCTGCGACAGCGTGCCCGCCTGGTAGTAAAGGCTGCGCTTGTCCCAGTTCTGCACCATATTATAGATACTGAGAGAGTCGTCGCGGTAGTCCCCGATGGCCCCGTAAAGGGCGACCCGGCTCATGTCGGGAGAGAGCAGGTCTTTGAAGTGCCGGAAAGCCATCTCCGAGGCGCTCGACGAAGTATTGCTGATCATCCATCCTGCGGAGAAGCCTTCGGGAAGAGGGTGGTGATCAAGATAGATTACTTTGGTCTCGGCCGAGAGCCGGTCGATGCGTTCCCTGAGCCGGGCGCTGGTCGAGATGTTGACGGCGATATCGCAGATCACGGCCCGGTCGAAGCCGACGGCGTTCTCGATGTCGGCGAGGATGGAGACTGCGTTGGTGAAGTAGATCGGGGAGTCGGGGAAAGCTGCAAGGGCAAGGGCGCCTGCGCATATCCCGTCGCTGTCGGCGTGAGTGAATATGATCGTCCTCATGAGTATGACCTGCTATAACCACGTTAGAGCCCGAAGTAATTAAACCCTCTGATACAGGCCGGAAATTATAGATATGGCAGTACTGTCAGCCATTCTGGTCCAGACGGAAAGATTTACTTAGAATAGGAGCTTACAGCATAATATTGGGCGTATTTAGCATTTGCGAATTTTGTATGGCAGCAATCATCCATACGATGGAGGTATAAAACAGTGGAAGTCAGAAAAAAATCGAGGAGACAGATCGAAGAGGAAGAGGAAGAAGAGCAGGAAGCCCTTCGCAGGAAAAGAGCCCTCATGCAGGAGCGGCATGACCGCGTTCACAGGGGTGACGGTGGTGCCCAGGCAGGGGAAAAGAAAGATGAGCGCAAGCGGATTCACCGGAGCTAGCGCGGACAGCTCGCAGCCCCAGACAGCAAGAGGGGTATACCGGTGCCGCTGGCCGGCTTACGGCCGCAGCCGCCCATAACTACCTCAATTGCTCCTTTTTATCAGAATTGACAGCATGGTATTGAAATAAGTTTATTTCCTAAATGTACTTATATAAGAAGTGATACTAAGTCGATAGAACATCGCGAAGAGTGATATATACAGATTGATCGTTCATCTCATACATTATTTCTTCCGGAGGATACCAGATTTGTCACAGCCTGTTGTTAACATCGGTATGGTGGGCCACGTAGACCACGGTAAAACCACCCTGGTCAGCGCTCTCTCCGGCGTGTGGACCGACACGCACAGCGAGGAGCTTAAGAGAGGCATTTCGATTCGCCTCGGCTACGCCGACTGTACTTTTTACAAATGCAAGAACTGCAACGAGCCGGAGTGCTATTGCGCCACTCCCAAGTGCCCGACCTGCGGCGGGGATGCCGAAGAGCTCAGGACCGTCTCCTTCGTAGACTCCCCGGGCCACGAAACGCTCATGGCGACGATGCTTTCGGGAGCAGCCATCATGGACGGCGCAGTCCTGGTCATCGCGGCCAACGAGCCCTGCCCCCAGCCCCAGACGAAAGAACACCTGATGGCGCTGGACATCATCGGCATCAAGAACGTGGTCATTGCCCAGAACAAGATCGATATCGTATCGCGCGAGGACGCGATCAAGCACTTTAACCAGATCAAGGCCTTCGTCAAGGGCACGGTGGCAGAGAATGCCCCGATCGTACCCATATCGGCCCAGCAGAAGGTCAACATCGACGTGCTCATCAAGACGATCGAGGAGAAAATCCCGACTCCGAAGCACGACCTGGAAAAGCCTGTCACCCTGTACGTGGCCAGGTCTTTCGACGTCAACCGCCCGGGCACAACCCCGGCCAAGCTTAACGGAGGCGTCATCGGCGGCACCATATCCCATGGACAGCTATCCGTCAAGGACGAGATCGAGATCCGCCCCGGAAGAAGGGTCGAGTCCGAGAACAGGGAAAGCTGGATTCCAATCACGACCAGTGTCACCCGGCTGGTCTACGGCGGCGACGCGGTAGATGTAGCCACCCCCGGAGGCCTTCTGGCAGTCGGCACCAAGCTTGACCCCGCCATGACCAAGAGCGACGGCATGGCCGGCCAGGTAGTAGGCAGGCCCGGCACTCTGCCCCCCGTCTGGCAGAAGTTCGTCATGAAGACCCAGCTGCTCGACCGGGTGGTCGGCGTCAGCGAAGACGAGAAAGTCAAGCCCATCGCCACGAGCGAGCCGCTGATGCTCAGTGTAGGCACCTCGATGACGATCGGCGTGGTCACCTCCGCCCGCAAGGACGAAGCTGAAGTCAAGCTGAAGCGCCCCGTATGCGCTGAAATAGGCTCCAGGATCGCCATCAGCCGCCGCATAGGCGCCCGCTGGCGCTTGATCGGCGTCGGAGAACTGGTCGGTTAAATGAAGGTGCTGGTCGACACCAACGGGCTCATGGTCCCCGGACAGCACGGCATCGACGTGTTCGAGGAGCTGCGCCGGCTGGGCTACGACGAGTTCCTGGTGCCGTCCGCCGTGAAAGAAGAGATCGAGGCGCTGAAGCAAAAGGTCAAGGGAAAGGACCGCCTGGCGCTCTCGATCGCATCTGGCCTCCTTGCCAGATGCGCGATCGTGGAAGCGCCCGGAAGCGCGGACGACGTCCTCATCGAGCTCGCAAAGCGCCTGAGCGTCCCGGTGTTTACCAACGACGTGCTCCTCCGCAAACGCCTGAAAGCAGAAGGCATCAGGAGCATATTCATGCGTTCACGGCACAAGCTGGAAATGGACTAGATCAATATCATCAATAATTATCACACGGATGGGATTACAGAATGTACAGAAAGGTTAGACTCGTTGACATCATCAGGATACCGCCCCAGAGGCTGGAAGAAGACCTGGAGAACGTAGTTGCGGAGACCCTTCGCGAGAAGCTGGAAGGCCGCATTGACAAGACGCTCGGCTCGATCGTAGCAGTCACAGACATCGCGGAGATCGGCGAGGGGCACATCCTCGTAGGCGACGGGGCAGTCTATTACGAAGTCACGTTCGACGCCATCGCGTACAAGCCTGAACAGCAGGAGATCATCGAAGGCTCCGTAGTCGAAATCGTCAACTTCGGTGCATTCGTAGCAGTAGGGCCTGTGGACTGCCTGGTCCACGTCAGCCAGATCGCCGACGAGTTCATGACATACGACGAGAAGAGCGCCCGCCTGACCAGCAGAGAGACTAACAGGTCCCTGAACGAAGGCGACCACGTCAGGGCCAGAATCGTCACCGTAAGCCTGAACGAGCACGACCCCAGAGAAAGCAAGATCGGGCTGACGATGCGTCAGCCGGCATTGGGCAGGCTCGAGTGGATCGAGGAAGAGCTGAAGAAGAAGGGCCGTGTCGATAAGGCAGAAGCTAAGGCTTAAAGATTTGATCAGAAAGTTTCCGGCTACCGCCGGATACTACTTACTTTTTTCATGCCGCTAATCATCGGTACCCTTAAAAAAGCACAAAGTCTTGTTACTAAGAGCTGCGAAGAGCTCAAAGTAAAATATCCGCTGCTGACCAGAAGAGCGATTGTAGCCGGAGTCCCGATTCCAGCGCCGATCAGGTGGATCGACCGTCACTTCTTCAAAGGCCAGCTCGGCGCCTACGCCATGTGCCTGAACCACTGGCTGCCGTTCCTGCCCATGCCGGTAGTCCTGATCAACGCCGACTGGCTCGAGGACTCTGACCGGCTCAAGGACAGGTACCAAAAAGATATTGAGACAAGCTACCACCCAGACTGCGGCTGTCCCATCATGTACATCATCTGCCACGAGTTCGCCCACTTTATCTACGTCAACATGAGCGCCGAGAGCCGGCAGCAGTGGGAACAGAGCTACGAGCACGCGAAGCCTTCCGGCTACTCTTTTAACCCCGAAGAGAGCTTCTGCGAGGCCTTCGCCGGCCATATCGCCGGGCTGACCGGCAAGTACTACGATGAGGCCCCGAGGTTTGCGGCAGACTATGGCAATCTTTAACTATTAACGCCGTAGACTTAAGCACCAGGGTAAGAGCTTGAAGCCGGTCAAAGTTACTGGAGATACGTTTTACATTCCGGGCATCACCAATGTGTGCCTGTATAAAGACTATATGTTGGACCCCAGCAACAACGAGAACGTAGACTGGGATAGCCCGCTGCCGGTCAAGACTGCGCTTATTTCTCACTGCCACACCGATCACTTCTGGAACGGGGCGAAGCTTCACGCGAGGGGCGTCAAAACGTACGCGCCCAGAGAAGAGCGCTCCATGATCGAGAATACGGCCGTCAATACAAACGGTAACTTCTGCTGGGCGGTACCACCGGAGAGCATGCTGCCGTGGTACTTCCGCAAGATCTGCTGTCCTGTGGACGACACGCTGGACCGGCTCGTGTCCCCGATCAAGGTCGTGCCGCTGCCCGGCCACTCCCAGTGGCAGTGCGGCTTCCTGACACCCGATAGCGTATTTTATGTCGCCGATTCGATGGTGACGAAGAAAGTCTGGGATACCAAGCACATAGTATATTACACCAGCGTCCCGGATGCCCGTATATCCCTGGAAACGATCATCAGGTCGAAGGCAGAATTCGTGCTCCCGTCACACGGCGTCCTGCTAAACAAGGAGCAGGCCGTGGAGCTGGCGGAGATTAACCTGAAAGGCATCGACATGCTCGAAGAGACAGTAATCGCCCTTCTTGGCAGGGAAGAGAGGACCACCGAGGAGATGGTCAGCCTCGTAGGGCGCAAGCTCGGCATCAGGGACGACTTCTCCATGCACATCGTCTGCGAAACCACTGTCCGGTCGATGCTGTACATGCTCAACCAGCGCAAAGAGGCCGGGTATGAGCTACGCGGGCACAAGGTGTACTGGAAAGCCAAACCATAGTGCATTTTACTTCATTAATTTACCGCATCGCGATAAGCGAAGCGCCAATGGCTCCTGTGATCTGGGGCTCAGGAGGCACAAATAGTCCCACGCCCAGTTCTTTTTCGAGGGCTACCCTGATGCCGGCGTTCTTCGCCACGCCGCCGACCAAGGCGATGTCCTGGTAAAGCCCCTTCTGCCTGGCCATGACGGCCACTCGCCTCGCTATACTCTCGACGAGCCCGGCGGCGATATCTTCTCTCGAGAAGCCTTTCGCTCTAAGAGAGATGACCTCCGACTCGGCGAAGACTGTGCACATACTGTTGATGCTGGCCGGGCTTTTCGAGGAGAGAGCGATCTGGCCGAGGTCTTCGACAGTGAGCTCAAGCGCCCTTGCAGTGTGCTCGAGGAACTTGCCCGTGCCTGCCGCACACCGATCGTTCATGAGGAAATCGACGACCTTGCCGTCGTTGACTACTATGATCTTACTATCCTGGCCGCCGATGTCGATGATGCCCCGGACTTCAGGGTACAGGTGGTAGACGCCCTGGGCATGGGCAGTAATCTCGCTAATCCGCTTCGTGGCAAAAGAGATGCTGTCCCGGCCGTAGCCCGTGGCGCCGATTGCGCCGACGGCGGCTTTCTCTGTGCCGGTTTGCCGGAGCAGGTCATCGTATATCTGCAGCGCTGCAGCCGAGAAGTCGAAGCCCGTGGGCCGGACGATGCTGCCCGTCACTTTTCCGTCGATCAATAGCACGGCTTTGATAGTCGCAGCGCCAGCATCGATACCTGCGGACATCATGCTAACATCTCCAGGAAGGCGTCGATGCGGACTCGCAGCTGTTCCACGTCCGACGTAGAGTAGTCGGTCTCGATCGCCAGCATGGGAATCCCGGCTTCCCGCAGCGCCTGCTGGACTTTGAACTTCTCCACGTTGTACCCGTGGCAGGACTGCAGCGAATAGTGTACGACCCCGTCGACGCGATACTCTTTTGCGAGAGCCAGGATTCGGTCGATGCGCCGGTCGTTGGGCGTCATGCAGGAGCACGGTATCTGGAGGTACCTCTCCGCCAGCGCTTCCAGTGGCGGCTTAGTCTCGTCGACGAGGTTGTCGAACGCCCGGGTGCCAGTACAGCTTTCCTCGACTACGATGACGGCGCCTCGCTCCTCGACAATGCGGGGCACCTTGACATTGCCTGCCGACATGGGACAGCCAGAGATCATAATCCGGGGGCCTGAAGGGCCGCCAGTACGCCCTTCCAGCTCGTCGCACAGCCGGGCTACACCGGCTTTCAGCTGCCCGGGCGACAGGAAAAGCTGACGCTGGGTGACTTGCAGGATCTCGAGGCCGGTAATGGGTGGCCGGGCCGCTTTCCGGTAATTGAAAAGGCGCTGCATCAGCTTGCGCAGCTCGTTCCCGTTCCTGATCTCCTCCCGCAGACGCTCGTCAGTGACCTTGTTGCCGGTCAGCCGTTCCATGTACTCCTGGAAGGCCTCGAGCTCCGAGAGATAATACTGGCGTGCTGCCGGGGTGTCGGGCTTCTGGGGTAAATCGATCAGGTAAGTGGGGATAAACTGCTGCATCAGCTCGAACATCTTCTTCTTGCCGTCGCAGGTCGATTCCCCGATAACCGCATCCACGACGCCGAAGTGAGGGCAGGCTTCACCTTTGCCAGTACACCCGCCCACCACCGAGCCGAATGAGGACTTGATTAAAGGGCAGACGTTTCTCGGTAAATACTGTTCCCCGAGGGGAATCGTATCCACCTTGCCCCCGCAAAGGACCACTCTGTCAGCCCCCGCGGCGAAGATGATCTCGTCCGGGACGAACAGGCAGAAGGTGCCTACGACCTTTTTACCCGCCTTTCTCTGCGCCAGCAGATCATCAACCCTCATCCGGTAAGCTTGCTTGAAAAAGTCGAGGCTTTTCAGGGAGTTAATGGCGTCTGCGGGTGGCGTCATCTTACCAGAAAACGGGGGCTGATCGTTTATATCGTTTTTCTTCTCTATGCTATATCGGCTCGTGGACAAAGACGATCGCTGCGCTGGGCTGGCGTCACAGCGCAGCGTTCGCATTGACGGTTCACCAGCCTGAGCAATCAGACATCCATGAGCCCCGTATCTTCGTGCATATACGGTGGCGCGCAGATGCACAAAATTCGAACTCCGCCCTCCCCGGCCTTGATCTTGTGGGGGGTGCCCTGGGGAATGAGGACTGCATCGCCGGGGCGGACATCTATCCGCCGGTTGCCCAGCCACATGATGCCTTCCCCGTCCACTATATAGTAGATCTCCTGGGATTCGTGGTGGACGTGCATCCTTGTCTCTTTGCCGCTCTCGACGTAGGCTTCCGCGACGCTGACATCCAGTACAGGGGTGTTCAGCGGGTGAAGGAGTTCCCAGACGGTGGAGCCGTCCTTCGTGGTGTAAGGCTTGACACGTTCCCGGTTCTGCACCATGAAGTGGCCTGCATCTGGAGAACCTTTAAGGTTGTTGAGCGGCATTAAAAAAACTGTATATCATCAATCTGATATAAAGGGATGCTATGGCAAGCGAAAAGATTGTGGAGCCGGTCAAGGTTGCAGGTAATTCGTACTACCTGCCTGCCATGAGTAACACGGGGCTGTTCAAAGACTACGTGATTGACCCGGGGAGCACCGGCTACAAAGAAGTGGCCGGAAAGCAAATTCATAACGTCCTCATCACCCACGGCCACAACGATCATTTCCGCCACGCCTGCGAGTTCAGGGAGCGGGGAGCGAGAGTCATAGCCTCCAGAGACGATGCGCTGCTGGTCCGCTACCCGGAGGTCAACATCAGAGGCCTCTTCAGCTGGGCGAAGCCGCCGATCGAGCTGGTCACGCCGTACTTCCAGGGCAACGCCTGTGAAGTAGACACCTACATCGAGGAGTGGCAAGACGATACGATCAAGCCGGTGTTCCTGCCCGGCCACACGCTGGGGCAGTACGGGTTCATCACCGAAGACGGAGTCTTCTATACGGCTGATGCCCTGTATTCGGAAGACCTGTGGTCGAAGTACAAGCTCCCGTATTGCATTGATCCGGACATCTGCCGCACATCGCTCGAGAGAATGAAGCAGCAGGACTTCGACTACGTGGTGCCCGGCCACGGCAGGCCGCTCACCCGCAGCGAAGCGCTGAAAGCGGCGGACTATCACCTGAGCCAGCTCGACAGGGTCGACGAAGTAGTCCTGGAGCTGATCGCCGAGCCGGTTTCTATGGAAGACCTGCTCTCCCTGCTGGCGGAGAGGCTGAAGCTCTACCATAGCATGAATAACTACTATATCGCCCTGGTGATGCTGAAAGGTCACATGAGCAGCCTCGTCGGCCGGGGCAAGGCAGGCTACAAGCTCGAAAACTTTACCCTGTACTGGTACAGGACATAATTGCTCTTTTTTTAGATTTCAGACCTTATGCCCGGAAAGCGGATGCTATCGAGACGGCGGGCTGCCATATCCTCACCCGAGGTTGTCGATACGATAGTCACCTGCAGATCAATCCAGTATAAAATTGCATTCGTTTTTCACATTCAGTGTTACGAACGCTAACTTTTTTATACCTTCAAGAGCACCTATCTTGTAAGAAGTTGGCGAGCTTAAGCTCGCCCCACGGAGTGTTTGTAATGGAAAACCAAAAGTTCGGCCTGCTGGTCGTCGGCCACGGCAGTTCCATGCCCTATAACCAGGAGCTGATCGAAGATGTCGCCGCCCGCATGGCGAAGAAGATGCCCGATGCAGTAGTGCGTGTCGGGTTCATGAACATGAACAAGCCGACCATCAAGGACGGGCTGGACAGCTTTGACGGCACCGGGGTCAAGAAGATCGTCGTGTTCCCGCTGTTCCTCGCGAGGGGCGTCCACATCAAGGAAGACATCCCCAACCTGATCGGGCTGAAAGAAGGCCAGAAGAGAATCACCTACAACGGCTACGACATTGTCTACGCTGACCCCCTGGGCTCCGACGACCTGATCGCCGAGCTGTCCTGCAGGCGGGTAACTCAGGCGTTCGCCGTTTACGAGAGCTGAGGCTCGAAGGTATAGCCGGATGGACCTCGACGCATCCCGGATAGCAGTCCTCGACGTAAATCACGGCGGGCTAACCCTGGCCGAAGAGCTGCAAAGCCTCGGCTATGATAGTTTCGCGGTAGACGTTTACGGATCGGGAAAGTCCAGTGATGGCATCAGGGTAGTGAAACCTGCCGATGCCACGGCTTTCGACCTGCTGGTTGCCCCGGTGCATATGGCCCCCCACCGGCTCGTCGGCGAGGCGGTGCGGCGAGGCGTGCCTGTCCTCACCCACCACCGCCTGGCAGGCTTGCTGATAGAAGCCACCGGCCGCCTGCGGGGCATGAAAAGCGTGGAGGTCACGGGCACGTATGGGAAGACCACTTCCTGCACGCTGCTGGGAAAGATGCTGCAGGCTAAAGGAGAGCATGTGCTGGTGCACGCCAGCACGGGGCTGACCTTCGATGGCAGGCCCGTGGGCGAAAGGCTGAGCATTACCCCGGCAAACATGCTCCTAGCGCTTGATAGCGCCAGAAGAGCAGGCCTGCACCCGACAGCCTGTGTGTTCGAGGTGTCCCTGGGCGGCTGTGGAACCGCCGATGTCGGCGCCATAACAACGCTGGACAGAGATTATCAGATCGCCGGCGGGACCAGGCGGTCTTTTACTGCGAAGATGCAGATGGTAGAGTACCGAAAGCCGGGCAGTACTATCGTGCATCAGGCATCGTACATGCTGACCGGCGGGCGGGACGAGATCAGCTTCGGCGAAGGCGGCGATCTGCAGTACGCGAAAGACCGGACGATCGAGGGGCCGCTAATTGAGGGCAAGACCATCGACCCCTCGTTTGCACCGGGACTGGACTTCGACTCGTACGGCGACCCCGCCCTTTGTGCAGCAGCTGCCGCCCTCAGGATGGGTGCATCCCCGGAAGCCGTGTCAGCGGCGCTGGCAGGTTTCGATGGCATCCCGGGCAGGATGAAGCGAGATCTAATCCAGGGCAGGATGCTGCTGGATAACTCGTGCTCCGGCCTGTCGATCGACGGCGTGCTCCGGGCCATAGAGAAGAGCAGCGGCCACACCGGACGCAGAGTGCTGGTGCTGGGCGAAGAGAGATATAACGTGTGCGACGGCCTGGACCCTGCGAGAGCTGCCGGAATTGCGGAGTCATGGGCAGGGGAAGTCGTGCTGGTAGGCGATCGGCTGCGGGCAGTAAACGGCCTGCACGCTGCCAGCCTGGAAGAGGGAATTCGGGAAGCGCTGAGCAGGACTGCCCCCGGAGACATGATCATTTCCTGCGTGAAGACATGGAGGTAGACGAAGTTGGAAGATAACCGGATCATTCAGCCGCGGCCCAGCGCCATCGTGGCGGCGCTCTATACTTTAAGGGACCTGGACGTGGACGTGGCAGTGCTGCACGGGCCTCCTGGGTGCTGCTTCAAGCACTCGAGGCTGCTGGAAGAGGACGGCCTGAGAGTGGTGACTACAGCCATGTGTGACTCGGACTACGTCTTCGGCGCCCACGATGTTCTTGTCAGCGTGCTGAAGAAGGTCTCCGACCGGTTCAACCCTAAAACGATCGGTATAGTGGGTACCTGCGCCAGCATGATCATCGGGGAGAACTTCCACCGGGCGGTGGAGGATGCCGAGCCGGGGGTGCCGGTGGTCGAAGTCGAGATCCACGCGGGCCACGGGGACAATACCACCGGGGCGATAGTGACGCTGGAAGCGGCCCACGCTGCGGGAATCCTCGAGAAAGCGGAGCTGGACCGCCAGAAGAAAATGCTGCTGCTGGCCACCGAGCTGGAGAAGAAGGCCGGAGCAGCGAGCAGCGACTACATCGAGCCCTCCAGGGGCGATCTAAAGTATAAGGCTGCAGCACGTCTGCTGGAGCTGATGAAGCAGGGTAAAAAAGGCATCTCCATCCTCAACGCCAAGAAGGAGACGGCATATATGTTCGCCGATGCCAACATGGCGGTCAACGAGGCAGCCCTCAAACTGGGCGCCCCGGTGCCGGTAACCATCGCCAACCTGGACCAGACAATAGGCCTGCCCAGGATCCGCCGGTATGCCAGTACGATCACGAAAGCCTATGCAGATAATAAGTATATGATCGATCATATTACCGGCGGGCTGGACGAGTACCCGGAGACCGGCGACAGGGCTGCAGAGATCATCAAAGCGCAATACTCTGAGTATGACTATGCAGTCATCACCGGCGTCCCCCACGGCGTCCCGTTCGAGGCGCTGCAGGGCATGGAGATCTTCTCTATCACCAACGGCCCCCGCCAGGTGGAGCCGCTGCGGAAGGCAGGGCACCAGCACGTAATGGTGGAGATCGACCTGCACCCGAAGACGCTGGGAGTAGATAATATAGTAGAGTCCGAGTTCGGGGCCACGCTCAGGAGCATGCTATGAGCCTGAAACAATTCACGAGCCAGAAACGGCTCGCAGTCTATGGCAAGGGCGGCATTGGCAAATCTACGACGGCCTCAAACATGGCCGCAGCGCTGGGCGAGATGGGCAAGAAAGTCATGCTCATCGGGTGCGACCCCAAGAGCGACTCTTCTATTACTCTCTTGGGCGGCCGCCGCATCCCCACCATAATGGACACGGTCAGGGAGCGGAAGAATAAGATAGACAGTATCAAGGAAGAAGACGTGATCTTCGAAGGCTTCGGCGGCGTCAGGTGCACCGAAGTAGGCGGGCCGGAGCCCGGCATCGGCTGTGCCGGCAGAGGCATCATCGTGGCAGTAGAGGTCCTCATGAAGAATTCGCCCTTCATGAAAAAGGCGGATGTGCTGATCTTCGACGTGCCGGGTGACATCGTCTGCGGGGGCTTCGCGGTCCCCATCACCAGGAAGATGGTCAGGGAAGCCTACATTATCACCTCCGGGGAGTACATGCCGCTGTATGCGGCGAACAACATCTGCCGGGGGCTCAACACCCTCAAGACTCCGCTCGGCGGCATCATCTGCAACGAGCGGGAGGCTGCCGACGAACAGGAGATCGTCCAGCGGTTCGCCGATGCCCTGGGAGTGCCGATGCTGTCCTACATCCCCCGCAACCGGATTGTCCAGCAGTGCGAGCGGGCGGGGAAGAGCGTGATAGAGGCTAGCCCTTCGTCTGAAGCTGCTTCCATCTACAGAGGTCTCGCAGCGAAAGTTTTAATGGAAAAGGATAATAAGGTTCCAGAAGCATTAGAAGACGCATACCTGAGGGAATTGACACTATTATGATTAAAATACCGAGGGTCATCCTGGCCGGCGACAGGAGCAGCGCGGGAAAAACGACCATTTCCGTAGGCATTATGGCGCTGCTCAAAGAGCAGGGAAAGACAGTTCAGCCCTTCAAGGTGGGCCTGGACTATATCGATCCCAGCTACCATTCCATGATCACCGGCAAGCAAGGCGGCAACCTGGACGGCTACCTGATGTCGGACAAAGCTATAGCCGAGGCGTTCATTCACTCCTCGGAAGGCTCGGACATCGCCATCATCGAAGGCGTCAGAGGCCTCTACGAAGGCCTGGAAAGCCTGTCTGATGTCGGCTCCACCGCGCAGATCGCCAAGATCCTCAAGACACCCGTCATCCTCATCATCGACGCCCAGAGCATCACCCGGAGCACCGCAGCCATTGTCAAAGGCTACCGGGACTTCGACAGGGGCGTCAACATCAGGGGCGTCATCCTCAACAAGATCGGCAGCGAGCGCCACGCAGAGAAGGCGAAGATGGCCATCGAGAAGTACACCGGCGTAGAAGTGCTGGGCGCCATCCCGAGGAGCAACTCGATGAAGCTGACCATGCGCCACTTAGGGTTAATCCCGGCGCGAGAGGGCGCTTCCAGAGTCGAGGGCTTCGATTCCAAGCTGGAAAAGATCAAGGAGACGATCAGGGATAACCTGAACCTGAAACGCATCGCCGAGATCGCCGCCGAGGCGCCGCCCATCCGGGAGCCGAAACCTGAGATCTTCGTCAGGAAGAACCCTGGCGGAGTCCGCATCGGCCTTGCCCTCGACGAGGCATTCAACTTCTACTACAAGGATAACATTGACCTGCTCCAGTGCCGCGGCGCGGAGATCGTCCACTTCAGCCCCGTGCACGACGCCGAAATACCGGAAGTCGACGGGCTGATCATCGGGGGAGGCTACCCCGAAATCTTCGCCGCAGAGCTGGCCCGGAACGACTCCATGCGCAAGTCCATCTTCGAGGCGTCCAGGCGGGGCATGCCCATCTACGCAGAATGCGGAGGCCTCATGTACCTGATGAAGAGCCTGGAGATCGAGGACGGATCCCGCCACGACATGGCCGGAGTGTTCGAAGGCGTCGCCTCCATGAAGCACGTCCGCACCATCGGATACGTGGCAGGCCGGTTCGAGATGGACACGCCCATCGGCCAGGAGGGAGCGCTTTTCAAAGGCCACGAGTTCCACCACTCGGTCATTACAGACCTGGCCTCGAACGCCAAATTCGCATGCAGGCTCGACAGAGGCTCCGGAATCCACAACGGCCTCGACGGCATCATGTCGGACAACACCCTCGCCACTTACACCCACTTACATGCGGCATCATACGTGCCCTTCTCGGGCAAGTTCGTGGAATCGTGCGCTGTCTATCATGAAAAGGGATAGCCGATAATAATTTTTTAGTATCTTTTTGGCGAGCGAGTCTAGCGCAACACAAACTTATATTATTACTGCAATAATCCGTGTACGGGCCATAATAAGCTCTTTTACCCCCGCTGGTTCGTGCGATTCCACAGGGAACGCCAGTACAGGGACACAAAAAGTTATAATGGATAATGACCAAGGTAATGCAAGTATAGCTACTGGAAATATAACAAAGTATATATCAAAGAATTTTTGAATATTAACGGTAGCTTTAAAAGGGAAATAATACAGGTTGGGATTCATAATGGGTTTATTTGATAGAAAACCGAAGAAAGACGAGTCAAAACCGGCAAAAACGAAAGAAGACGACGAACGGTTGAAGAAAGAGCTCGAAACGCTTCAGTCTATCCTTTCGAAGAGCGATAACAAGATCGAACCGGCCAGGCCGGAGGTTTCGACGAAAGCCGAACTTTCGTCGAAAGCCGAGCCCGCAAAGGCAGCTAAGGCGCCGGAGAAGCCCGCCGAAAAGATGTCCATACCCGCGGGTAAGACCCAGATCCCAAAGCCGCAGGCCGCTCCCCAGAAGATGCCGGAGAAAGTAGAGAAGATCGAGAAAGCTCCGGCTGCGCAGAAGCCGCCTGTCAAGCCTTCTGTACCACCGCTGCAGAAGCCTATTCTGAAACCTAATATATTACACTCAACCCAACCCCCACAGCCCTCAGCCCCAACCGCCCCGGCCAAAGCCCCGGAGAAAGTAGAGATCAAGGCACCTGAGAAGATCGAGGTCAAAGAGGCGCCAGTCAGCAAGCCTGCCATCCAGGCTGAGCCCGTAAAGGCAATGCCACAGGCAGAGCCGGCGATCGCGGAAGCAAAGCCTGCCCCGCAGCAGGACACCGCCGCCCTATCCGAGCTGAAGGCGCTTATAGAAAAGCAGAGTGCCGACTTTGAGAGGCAGCGCAATGAGATCGAAGTTTTCAGGAGCGAGCTCAGGCAGCAGAACGAGAGCCTCGCAAAGCAGAACGAGGACCTTGTCCTGAAAGTCGCCGACATGAAAGCTAAGCTCGAAAACCAGGGGACGCTAATCGAGAAGCTTGAGGCAGAGAAGGCGGCGATGATTGCCGCCCCCGTAGCCCCTAGAGAAGACTTCAAGCTCCCGGAGCTCCCGAACTTCGACAAGTACGAGGCGGACATCAGCGAGAACCGCTCCATGATCGACACCCAGCGCCAGACGATTACTGCGCTGCAGGAAGAGATCAGCAAGCTCAAGGAGATCAGCTTTGAGGACTACATAGAGCAGGAGAGAGAAGTTCTCCAGACTCTCGCAGTCGAGATCAAAGGCCTGAAAGACACAGTGACCGGCTACGACGAGAAGATCGCCTCGGTGAGCAACACGGTCGCCAGCGTCTCCGAGAACCTGAACACTTCGAGGGCAAAGGCAGACGGTGTCGAGCAGGAAACCTCGACGATCACCTCCAGGCTCAACGAGTTCGGGCAGGCGATCGAGGCACTGAAGAGCTTCGAGGCTGAGCAGTCCGGAAACGTCGAGCAGATCCGGACCTCTATCACCATTCTCGACAGCAAGATCAACTCGCTCCGGGACAACATCTCGGAGATCGGCGCGCCGAAGAGCAGCGCCGAGATCGAGTCGATCACCGCAGCCGTCGCAGGCTACGAGGAAGAGATCAGGTCGCTCAAGAGCGCGGTCGAATCGGTCAACGGCAGAATAGACAGCAACGCCGGCGAACTGACGGCTGTAAAAGAATCATTATCATCGGACATCGCGGGCATCAGGGAAGCCCTGGACGCTTCGAAGGAAGCGCTGAACACCGGCATGTCCTCGGTCATGGCGGAGATCGCCACAGTCAAAGCGACAATCCCGGACATGGCCCACATCAAGGAATCGATCGCATCGGACCTTTCGTCGATCAAAGAATATGCCAGAGAATCGGTCGCGACGGACATCACCAAGGTCAGAGACTCCATGGCAACTGACATAGACGCCATGAAGGCCGACATCGGATCCATGAAGGACAGCATCGAGATCGTAAAGTCCGGCGTAGACTCAGTCAGAGACTCCATGGCATCGGACATTGACGGCATGAAGGCCAACATCGCATCGATGTCCGACCGCATCGAGATCGTAAAGTCCGGCGTAGACTCAGTCAGAGACTCCATGGCTACCGATATCGATGCCATGAAGGCCAACATCGGAGAGATCTCGGCTGACATCGGATCGGTGAAAGCAGACATCGCAGCGATGTCCGACCGCATCGAGATCGTAAAGTCCGGCGTAGACTCAGTCAGGGACACCACCAGGTCGGAGCTGGACAGTGTCAAGGAAATCTCGCTCACGGGCGCTGACCGCGCCAGCCTGTCTGAAGAGATCAGCCAGGTAAAGGGAGAGCTGGCAGCCGAAATCAGCCAGGTAAAGGAAGAGCTGACCACCGATGTTGCAGGTATGAAGGAAACACTGGCAGAGGTAAGAGGCTCGCTCGCATCTGAAATCAGCCAGATCAGGGCTTCGAATGCATCGGAGATCAGCCAGACAAAGGACTCGCTGTCGGCAGACATCGGCCGGGTGAAGGACACTCTGACCGGCGAGGTCGACACGCTGAGGGACTCGGTCAGGGCAGACGTAACCTCGATCAGAGAGCTGACCAGGACCGAGATGGCCGACTTCAAGGAGTCGTTCGGATCTGACATCAGGGCCTTCGACGGCTACCGTGACGACCTGAACAAGCTCAGGTCCAGCATGGAGCAGGTAAACTCGCTCAGCAAGGCAGTCATGGACTACCGCAGCGAGCTGAAGTCGATCAAGGGCATGGTGGAGAAGTTCGCCGAAGACGTGAAGCAGGCCAGAGAGTTCGCCAAGGGCCGGGACGAGATCCAGCGCCTCAAGGACGAGCTCAGGCTCTACACTAACGATATCAAGACTATCCGCGAGATCATCGGGGACCAGAAGGACGAGCTGAACTCCGTCAAGAAGACCATCGACAGCTTTAACGAGGAGTCGGAAAGGGTCACCCCGCAGGAAGCCAAGCTCATCAAGTCGGGCCAGTACCTGAAAGCCCAGATCGACCAGGTCAACAAGACCTTCTCGGACCTGGACGAGCGGCTTGCAGCCATCCGTAAGGAGTTCATCAACCTCAACAACATCGAGTACCGCTACCGGGCGCTGGAGGATAACCTGAACGCCATGGAGCGCAACCTCGAGAACAAGATCGAGGTAGAGATGATCACCCGGGTACGGGAAGCCGAGAGCGAGCTGATCACCAAGGTCAGCGAAGTCGAGAACAGCATCGCCCAGCAGAGCCGGGAAGCCAAGGACCTGCTGAAGGAGCTGGAGGAAACCAAGGAGACGCTCACCGGAGAGCTGGAAAGCACCCGCACCAGCCTGATGCAGGAACTGGAGGAAACCCGGTCCACTGTCACCAGGGAGATCCAGGGCACCAGGACCGAGGTCAAGCACGACATCGAGGAGACCAGATCGGAGGTCACCAGGGAAATGGAGGAGATCCGGACCCAGGTATCCACCGAGGTCGAGGATATCCGCACCACAGTCAAGAGGGAGCTGGACGATGCCCGCTCCAAGACCATCAGCGACCTCGATGATATCCGCAACAAGACGATCACAGAGATTAGAGATGTCAGCTCCAACGCAGTGGAGCGGGTGGAGGATGTCAGCGCAAGGACGATCGAAAGGATAGAAGACGTCAGCGGCAAGACGACCACCCAGATCGAGAACGGCAGGGTAGAAGCCGTAAGAGAGATCGGCGCAGTGAGCTCGGCAGCCACGAAACAGGTGGAAGATGCCAGGGCATCGCTGCTCAGGCAGCTGGATGAATCCCGGACCACTGTAACCAGGCAGCTCGAGGAAACCAGCAGCAGCGCGATCAGCGAACTGGAGGAAACCAGGGACGCTACCCTGAAGCAGCTGGAAGAAACCAGCAGCACCGTTACGAGGCGCATGGAAGAAACCAGCAGCACAGCTCTAAGGCAACTGGAAGTAACCAGCAGTACTACTCTGAAGCAGCTGGAAGAAACCAGCAGCACAGTTCTGAGGCAGCTGGAGGAAACCAGAAGCGACGTCACCAGGCGCATGGAAGAAACCAGCAACTCTTCGATAAGAGAGCTGGAAGAAACCAGCAGTGCCGTCATCAAGCAGCTGGAAGAAACCAGCGGCTCGGCCACCAGACAGCTCGAAGAAACTACCGGCATCTCGACGAGGAGAATAGAAGAGTCCAGCAGTACTGCCCTGAAGGAACTTGAAACCGCCAGGGCAGACCTGACGGAGCACGTCGAGAGCCTCCGGGACAACGCAGTCCGGCAGATGGAGGAAACAAGAGGCGACGTCCTGAAATCGGCGTCCAGCCTCAAGGCAGAGACGATCAAGTCGATCAAGGACTCTACGGCCGACTCGATCAAGGCAGCCGACGTAGCCAAGGAATCCCTCTACAATGCCCGGAACGAGGTGCTCACGGATGTCAGCGCCACGAGGGATGAGATCCTGAAGACGACGGCAGAGCTCAACTCTGCATCCCGCAAGTCCAGGGAAGAAGTCGCCAGGATCGTGGGCAGCGTAAGCGAGGAGACCGGCGCTGCGGTAAACAAGGCGAAGACCGAGATCTCTGCGATGATCAAGCAGGAGAGGGACAGCCTCCACGGTATCGTCGACACCCAGAAGAAGGAAGCCCTCGAAGGCATGTACAAGGTCAAGGACGAGCTGATCGTATCCCTGCGGCAGACCGAATCCATCGTGCTGTCGTCGACCGAGAACGCCCGCATCGTGGCTGAAAAGTCGATGGCCAAGACGAGGGATGAGATCCTGGACAGCATCAGGAGCACCAGAGAAGAAACCATCAAGAAACTCCTGGACACCAGGGACGTCGTCATCTCCGCGGCTAACAACACCAAGGACACTACGCTGGAGTCCATGTTCAAGTCCAGAGACGAGGTCATCAGCACCGTCAACACCGGCAAAACCTCCCTGGTCTCGGTGAGAGACGAAGCTCTCGCCCAGCTGAAGACCACCCAGAAGGAAGTCGAGGAGTCCATCAACAAGAAGCTGGAATCCGACAAGGAAAACACCGAGAAGATCAAGCAGATCATGAAGACGATGAACGAGCTGATCAGGGCATAGAGGTGTCGCCATGGACTTCGAGAGCTACATTTCGAGAGAGCGGCAACTCATCGCCAGGCTCGACAAAGAGCGGAGTGACAGCAACTCGTACGAGCGGCGGGCAGACGTGGGCAACTACGAGCTCGCCGAAGACGAGATTCGCCTGCTGAAAGCAGGGGAATACGTCCTCAGCCGCTCTGAAGTTGCCGCCGACGCCGTGATGGCCATCGACGAGAGACTGGCAGAGCTGCACCGCATCGAAGCGGACGCCCAGGCCCGCAACGCAGATTTCCTGCGGAGGGTCGGGGAATGGGAGACGAGGTTCGACCAGCGGTACAACGAGGTCATGAGCCAGATCGCCCGGGAAAGCTCGAACGTGCAGGCCAGGACCGCAGAGCTGAACGCCCTGATCGAGGCGTCTGACAAGAACATCAAGCTGGTCAGCAGCACCGCGGCAGAAAACGTCAGGAAGATCAGCGATGCCTCGGTAGAAGATGTGAAGAAGATCAGCCAGGCCTCGATCGCAGAGGTGAAACAGATCAGCGAAGCCTCGAAGGCCGAAGTCAGGCAGACCAGCGAAACAACTATCGCTGAAGTCCGGGCTACCACAAGCGCCTCGATCGAGGAGGCCAGGACGATCAGCCAGGCCTCGGTAGAGGAGATGCAGAAGATTAGCGAATCGGCCACGACGAACATCCAGAAGATCAGTGATTCCACTATTGCCGAGATTAGCCGCATCTCTGAAGACTTGAAGGCCTCCCAAGCCGAGTTCGACGCGTCCGTCGGCGACAAGCTCGCCAGAGACAAAGAAACCGTCGAACGGATCAAGCACATAATGAAGCAGATGAATGAAATGATCAAGATATGACGGATTGGGCTACAACTTTTATATTTTTAAAAGCTGCCTGATCTGCCATAACATTTATAATACCCAAAGTCATCTTAAGACCGAAACTAATACTCATAGATTCAACGGAGATCAGATTATGGCGAGAAAACCAGGAAGAATGTACAAAGAGTTCTCAGGCCCGGCATACACCAGGCGTGAATACATGGGCGGTGTTCCGGGTGTCAAGGTCGCTCAGTTTGATATGGGCAACCTGACCGACGAGTTACCCGTCGCTGTTACCCTCGTAGTCAACGAGACCTGCCAGATCAGGCACGACGCCCTCGAGGCGGCCCGCATTTCTGCTAACAGGTACCTCATGAACGACGTCGGCAAGGCAAACTACAGGTTCAAGGTAAGGGTATACCCCCACCAGGTCCTCAGGGAGAACAAGCAGGCAACCGGCGCAGGCGCAGACCGTGTATCGGATGGCATGCGCAGGGCATTCGGCAAGGCCATCGGCACCGCAGCCCGCGTATACCAGGGCCAGGGTGTCTTCACCATCTGGACCAACCCCGCCAACTTCGAGAAGGCCAAGGAAGCCATGAGGCGTGCCGGCCACAAGCTGCCGACTCCCCACAGGGTCGTCGTCGAGAAGGGCGCAGAACTAGTAAAGTAAAAAAATAGTCCACGGCCTAACTGGCCGTTCAACTCTTTTTAGTATTTTGTTTATTATGCTACGAGTAGCGTAACTTAGGAAAGGAACGTACCCCGACCTTTTTTCACACCAAAACCTTTTTAAATACCCCGCCCATAAGCTACTCTAACCAAAGTGTGTAACAATGGAAGGATACGACTCATTATTGAACAGGGCAATCTCCAAAACGCCGAACCCCAACGCGAGCGGAGAGCGCTTTATTGTACCGAAGCCGAAGACTTTTATCGAGGGCCGGACCACAGTCTGGGACAACTTCGAAGAGATTCGCGACACCCTGAACCGTGACCAGGATCAGTTTTTAAAATTCCTGCTGAAAGAGATGGGTACCGCTGGAAAGGTAGAAGGCAACCGGCTTGTCCTGCAGGGACGCTTTACCTCTGAACAGATCGGTTCTCTGGTGGACGAGTATGTCGGCGAATACGTAAGGTGCGCAGAATGCGGCCGCCCTGATACCAAGCTGGTCAAGTACGACCGGGTAACCACCCTCAAGTGCGATGCTTGCGGCGCCCAGCGCTCGATCCAGAAGAGAAGATCCAGAACCGCCTCGGTCAAAGCTGTCGCGTCGATTGAGGAAGGCAAGATCTACGAGCTCAAGATCGAGACCCAGGGAAAGAAAGGCGACGGTATCGCCAAGGTCGACAAGTTCACGATCTTTATCCCCAACGCCAAGACCGGGGAGATCGTCAAGGCCAAGATCAACAAGGTCGACGGCAACCTCGCATTTGCGTCCAAACAATAAAGAAACCTCTTTTTCTTTTTCTGCGCTGATAGCGCAGGCTATCAATAAAAAGCCTAACAAACATTTCGGACTGTCAAAAAAACACGATGCAGAATGATAAATTGCCGAGCAGTCAACAAGTATATAATAACTAATTCTATAACTAATGATTTGAAATTTCATCGGTACAGGACGTACCACCATAATGGATATCGCCCGAGGTGGCGGCCGTGATCATAATTAAAAACTTCTTTAAGATCGCCTCACTGATCATATTATTCATTCTCATACTGTCGGCTCTCGTCCCGATGGCTGCCGCAACTACCACATCCTCTCTACTACTGAACTCATCGACCAATCCGGCGCTGGATACTGCCGCCCTCGAGGCGGCCAGGCATTATAGCGTACCGTTTGACCACGACGCGGAGATCTACTGGATCATCACCACGGACGAGGGCAGGTACTATGTCGTGAATTACAAGAACTACCTCCCGCTGGCCGGAGGCGTAGAGATCCTGGCAGAAAACGGCACTAAAGTTACCAATTCGACCCAGGCTACAAAGATTCTGAAGGCTGTGGCGTGGACGGAGTCGATCCGGTCGCTCGACGACTCGGACATCACTACGCTGGGGGCTATCCGGGATGACACCCGGAACATTCGTAACACCGTGATGCCGCTGACGAACATCTCCAACACCATCATCGACACCTTAAACCTGAAGCGGAGCCTGAACCAGTACGGGATCACCAACGAGTATGCCATCGGCCTGATTACCGGCAGTGTCAACAGCACCAACGCCGGGTACGAAGGGGCTGTCATCCTCATCAACAACCTGAACAACCAGCTGAACGATTTTAACAACGCCACTATCGATGTCAACGAACGCCTGCCGGCGATCGTCGCCCGGTCGGCGGAGATCAAAAAAGGCACGGGATACGCTGACGAAGAACTGCAGGACGGGATTACCAGCACAGCGGCAGACCTCGACGTCATGGAGGGCAAAATAGCGACGGTCCAGGGAGCGCTGGATAACATGTCGGACGTCGGAGACTTCCTGGCCACCATTCAGCAATGGGCGACCGGGCTGCTCGCCTATGTGCCGATCATTGGAAGCAGCCTGCGGGACTACGCGAACTATCTGTTCGGGGTCGCCGACGACTACCAGGAAAATGTCCTCAACCTCAAGGGCTATGCTAAAAATCTGCTGGATAACGTGCGGCTGGAAAAGCAAAAGCTAAACGAAATCACCGCCAAGGCCACCCAGAAGACCGCCGGGCTGACGGGAAGTTGGAACGCCAGGCAGACGGCGGGGGTCAAGGTCTGGTTCTACGCGATCGGAATGGCGATACTACTAATCGCCGGGCTGGCAGCCCTTGTAGTTGCAGTTCTCTACCGCCGGAACCTCGGCTCGTTCCTCAAATCCCTGCAAGGGCGGAACAATAAGTAATCCAGGTATTTTTTGATAATCGTGGGCTCGCAGCGTCGGCTTAATCACGCGAGCCCTCACTCTGTTTTTTATAAAACGCCCCGGGCCACGAGCGGAGAGGCTAAAAACCGGCATAAAACCGGCGTAAAGCCATTTATGAAAACCGCAGAGGACTCATCGAGGTTCATTATGAAAAGAATGGTATGCGTTCTGCTGATGCTGATTGTAGCGGCCCTCATGGCAGGCTGCACGAGCGGCCCGCTAAGTCAGGCCACGCCCAGCCCCACACCACGTCCGCTGGCTGCGTCTGAAGATCCCGTAGTAGGCACGTATGACGCCGACGTGAACGATAACAGGCTCAACTTTAACCCGGACAACACGTTCAGCCTGGAGACTCCTGCCTTGAGATATGTGGGAATATGGCAGAAGGTTGACAACTCGCACTACACTCTCATGTATACCGACCCCAGGACCGGAAAGCACGTGGAGAGAACGTTGATCTACGATGCCAACGATAAGAGCCTGAGCTTCGAGGGCGAGCCTACAGTGGACTACGTGAAGATTTAAACCCTACCTCACTTTCTCACTGCCGCAATAGGCAATCCAATATATCTGGCCATCCCCGGTAGAGGTCTACCGCACTTTCAGCAGGAACTCCTCGAGGTACATGGTGCCGGGTAAGGGGGTAGCGCTCTTCTCGGGCTCGAAAGGCACGATTTTTAGGATGCCGGGCCTGCATGCCACTTCGCACCGGCCGCAGCCTTTGCACCGGCGCTCGTCGATGACGGGGCCCTCGACGATATCGTCCAGCCGGATGGCCTTGAAGGGGCAGACGCCGACGCAGTTCGTGCACCGGGTACAGTCGTCCACGCTGGTGAGGCGGGACACGCCGAAGCCTGCGATCCCGTCGAGGAACGCTACCGAAGCGTTCCTGGTCTTAAAAGCGAGGCAGCAGCACGGGCAGCAGGAGCATAATTCGACGGTGTGCGCCGGGTCGGCGCCGAGCGCTATTAGCTCCGGCGAAGACCATATCACGTTGGTGATCAGGCCGGCCTGCCTGGCCCACTCCAGGTGAGCGAGCGCCTCCTCTTTAGTAACGGGGCGTACCTGGCCATGCTGAACCATTTTCCTGGCGCCTTCTCCGAGGAACAGGCACCCCAGATCGATCGGATAATCTTTACAGTGCTGGCTTTCCCGGCACATGCAGGTGTCGGTGCGGACGATGTAAGAAGATGCTTCCACCAGCTGCTTTGCCGCATCAATGTGGAGAACCGCAGGATTTCGGTTAAACCTGGTCCCCACTGGCACCGTTACCACTTTCAGCCGGCGCCGGGAGGCGAGCAGTCCGAAGACATCACCGATGACAGGAACCGTAGACAGGCGCAGGCCGAGAGCGGCCACGAAGTACATAGCCTTCCCCATCAGGCCATATCTTTTTGCCCCGGGGATCTTGTCCTTGCCTGCCATTCGGGTTATGTTTAGCCTCCGATCGTTTAAAAACTTCGTGTTTAAAGATAAAACAAGATCGACACGCATGAAAGATATTTTCCATGGTCTAATAGATGCCCCGTAGTAAAAAACAGAATTTCGGACATTACCACTCTTTTCTCCGATCGCCGCTGAGCTCTCGGGTCAACACGCCTACCAGGTCCCGGTGCCTCTTCAAGATGTCGTGCCAGGTCTGGCCCTTTTCAGTGAGATGAAAGCCGTCCTCCTTGTTGCCGTCTACGAGGCCGTTATCCTGCAGGTACTGGATCATGCTGTCTGTCTGATACTGGTTGCCTGCCCTACGATATATATCATACCACAGCGCTTTTCCACGCTCTACTTCCGCCAGTTTGACGATATCAAGGTACTCCCTGAGCCTCTCCGCAGCCTTCGAAGGCGGGGGCGATCTGCTCCTGACCATCGATCAGGCTCCCAGGGATTTTTCCATTTGCATCAGCCTAGTGTAGCGCTTCTTCAGTATGTAGTACCAGTATAGTAAATATGGGCCAATGATCAGCTGGATCAAGCCGCAAGAAATTTCCCCGATTACAATTACGTAATCTGAGGCAGCAGCACCCCTCAAGCTGATATACTGCCAACCGGACAGCCCCATGCCCAGGATCACGATGCCGCAGATTAGCATAAGTATTCCTGCAAACAGGAATACTCTGATGCTCCGGTTCATGTCGATGATGAGAGTACTCGCATCGTTCCAGAGTTCGTCATATAATTTTTTTAGCGCGTAGGGATCGCTATCCCGGTCAGACTGAGGAATGCTCCAGTAGAGCTCACGGGTGAAAAAGACTGCCAGTGCAGAGCATAAGCCACAAAGCGCAATACTGAAGGGGTCCCGGAGTAGAAGATGGATGAGCCCTGTCAGGACTACGTCCTTCCCATGCTCCCCACCCATGAAAGGGAAGATAATGCTGGCCATTCTGAGCAGTTCTGCAAAAGCTACGATTGTACCAGAGATCAGCCCCGGTAGCAGAGACTCTTTCGTGCTCATAACGTAGCGGGACGCAAGTATGCCAGCCAATGCACCCGGTATGGCAAAACTTAACAGTCTGATGGTTGTCGATATAAATTCCATCTCGGAGAAGGGAAATGATCTGGCAAGAATGGCCATGGGATATAATTCTACAATCAGTAATACTACGCCTATTACACCTGCAATGATGCCGGCTTTCATAACATTCATTCAATCACCAGTCAGTATGCAATGGATACTTGGTCGTACGAGTATATCTGGCTGATTCTATATCTAACCCCTCTATTATTTCTATATCATTAAATTAGGAAGCACAGGATAGACTTGATACGTGATATTAAGAGACCGGGTAAAAGGGCTTTAAAGAGCATTAGATCAGCTACCCATTTATATACCCGCAGATATTATCCCCTTAGTATGAACCGGATGACATTAACTCCCATAGGCTATGTCAAGAATAGCGCCGGGCGTGAGACTCATTCGGAAGAATTCAGACACCTGCGCTCGAAGATCGTCATCGATCCTACATACTCGGACGGCCTCATGGACATCGAGCAAAACGAGCTGATCACCGTGATCTTCTACTTCGACCGGACCGCAGGCGACTACAAGCTGCGGCTTCACCCCCGGGGCGACGAGTCCCGGCCGATCACAGGAGTCTTCAACACCAGAAGCCAGTACAGGCCTAACCCCATAGGCCTCACGGTCGTCAGGCTTATAGAGCGACAGGGCAATACTCTGGCCGTCGAAGGGCTGGACGCGCTGGACGGCACGCCGGTGCTGGACATCAAGCCGTTCGTGCGCACGTTCGACGAAGGAGTGGAACCGGATGATCCCAGGCAAGACAGGGCTCTCAGAGCTCGTTAAACAGGGCTTAGTGGAAGGCGCTGTAGACGCAGCCGCACAGACACAAGTAAATGGCTTCGAGCTGACCGTAGAGCACGTCGAGGCCTTCGACGGCCCCGGCCGCATAGGGTTCGACAACGCCGACCGCAGGCTGCCCGTCTACCAGCCCCTCGAGTGGGACCGGGACGGCTGGACCTTCCTGCCCAAAGGCTGCTACAAGATCGTGTTCAACGAGACCGTCAGCATTCCCAAAAACATGTGCGCCATCGCCCGGCCCAGGTCGAGTCTGCTCCGCATGGGCGCCACCGTCGAGACCGCCGTATGGGACGCCGGCTACCGCGGCAGAAGCGAAGCGCTGCTGGTAGTCTACAACGAGCAGGGCTTCTTCATGAAAAAGAACACCCGGGCCATCCAGCTCCTCTTCATGCGGCTCGACTCCGAGCAGGAAGGCTACAGCGGGCGGTACATGAACGAGAACATATGACATAAAAATTTAATATCTCTTTTACAATTTCATCACGGCTGGTACTGCGGCTACTTTCACCACAGCGGCACGGCTCTCCATCCCGGCAACTGGAGATCAGATGTTCTAACCACGGCGGCACGGCGGCACGGAGACAATTCAAGAAACGATGGCAGGATGGCTATTTAAACCACGGCGGCACGGCGACACGGCAAAAACCGTACCCGAATAGCAAGGCTCCTTTTTTATTGATCCACGGCGGCACGGCGGACTGATGGCGTGGAGACAATCCTTCTCTTGTTACCAGGTTGGAGAACCAGGGAATCACTATAGAAAGAAGTGTACCGGCTATAGGATCATAATGATATACTGAAACACCTGGCCAGTAAACCATTAGTGGTTAATGGGCTGTCTTCGTGTCGCCGTGGACTTAAAAAGGAGTACCCTGTTACGGCATAACATTGTCGCCGTGCCGCCGTGGTTCCAGTTACCATCCGGTTTATCGTGGATCGCTATATCGCCGTGTCGCCGTGCCGCCGTGGTTTAAAAAATTGGGATTTTGGTGGTGCGCCGTTCTGTCTCGTTTAATCGTGACACCAGAGTTTTTTTCCGGCCATAATGACTTTTTCTATGGCATCGGATCGAACCCGCCGTGGGCGCCCATGCCGGGCCCCATGTCCCGGAGCCGGTTGGCGACGTCGTTGCCGGGGACTATGTCGTCGAGCCCTTCGAGTACTTTGCGGTAGCGGACTACGCCGTTCTTGTCTACCAGGAACAGGGCGGGCAGGTCGGTGTCGGTAGAGGTGTCGAAGACGCCGTACATGTCGGCGATTCTGTGCTCGGGGTCGCTGATCACCCGGTAGGGCAGCTTGAGGTCTACGGCCAGGTTTTTGGCTTCGTCTATGCTGTCGGTGCTGATGGCCACTACCTCGCCGTCCTGCTGGGTGATATACCCGTAGTAGTCTGCCAGCTTTTTCAGCTCTTCCCGGCAGGTCTGGCACCGGCTGTTGCGGTAGAAGAAGATGACAAGGTTGCTCCGGCCCCGGAAGGTCAGGATGTTGAACTCCGTGCCCCGGACGTCTCTCGCGGTGAATTCGGGGGCGTTGCTGTTCACGTTCACGGCTTTGCGCATCTGGTACATGGTTCCAGTTTCTACCCGCGGGAAAATTAGCTTGATACCACGCAAATGGCGGATAGTGATAGCCGATGAAAAACTCCTGGAGGTCGGGGAGGTCCCCGGAGGTCGGGGGAGAATTTTCAAGCTGGGAGGTTAGAGATCGGCAAGGGACACCTCCGTGTCGGTCACAGAGGTCAGAGAGGAGGATAGGGAGTGTGGAAAGGTCTGGGAGGATAACAGGGTATTATTCTGCACTTTTCGGATGAGCGCCCGTACCGTTTACACGAAGTACACAAGGTACACGAAGTACTCAAAGTACGATAAAAGGGCTGACTGCAAGCCGATCTTAAAGTATGACTTCGGGTACTTCGGGTACTTCGTGTACTTCGTGTAAACGGTACCTGACAGCCCCGGATAGTTCGAATGTGATCACCAACAAAATTCTCTCGGACCTCCGGGTGCCTCACATAACCTCCCTCTCAGACCTCCTGACCTCCCTGACCTCCCAGCTTGAAAAGTCCTCTCTAAACTCCCGGCACCTCTCCGACCCCCGCTCTGATCTCTCAACACCTCCCGGACCCAGAATTTTTCATACGACAAAGAAGATGCCACAGCAGCGGTCAGATGCGCTGGTTTTCGGCCCAGTCGCGCTCGGCTTCGAGCACCTCGAGTACCACGGAGTAGACTCCGATGAGCGAGTAGGCGAAGATGATCCAGGGCCGGACGAAGATGGACAGCAGGACGTCTGCGATGTTCCCCCGCCCCTCTCCGAGCTGGAGGAGAGACTCCGCCGCGAACAGGATGGCCAGAGGCGCTGCAAAAGTCGCCAGGACGATCGGAGACACGACGTTGACGTAGAGCATGAACCCGAGGAAGCCCATCAGGACGACGCTGAATAGCAGCCCCCCTGTGCTCAGGGAGTACAGCACGATCGTGTTCAGCGTTTTGAAGTTGATTGGCTCCTTCGACGACTGCTTGAGGTGCTTGCGCAGGACATCCATGCTGCCCCGGGTCCACCGCACCCGCTGGTGCCACCAGTCCCGGAAGTTCAGCGCCGGCTGCTCGTAACTCTTAATCGTGTAGTCGATGCGCATGTGACAGTTCTTCCGGATCAGCTTCATCCCCAGGTCGCAGTCTTCGGTCAGGCTGGACTCGTCGAAGCCGCCGATGCGCTCGAGCGCGACTTTCCGGAGGAAGACGTTCGACCCGTAGACGGAGTGATTACCTGTTAAAAACTCGGACAGGAACCTGGAAAAGTTATTGATCACAGTGGACTCGTTGCCCGTAATCGTCGTAAACAGGTTGTAGTCCATATGCCTGACCATGACCTTCCCGCCTATGCAATCCAGCCAGGGATTGGCAGTAAACTGGGCGGATGCCCGGATCAGCGCATCGTGGTCTATGGTGTGATCAGCATCGTAGATGCCTATGATCTCGCCTGTCGCCTGTGCGAGACAGTTGTTGATCGACCCCGCTTTCGAGCCCGCGTGGGAACCGTCGTTGGGTATGGCCCTGACACACGGGTACTTTCGGGCTAAAGCCGCTGCGATCTCCGGAGTCGAATCCCTGCACCTCGGCGGCACCTCGTAGGCGATGAGGACTTCCAGCCGGTCGTGGGGATAGTTCGCCTTGATGATGCTGGCAACGCACTGCTCGATCGTGCGCTCCTCGTTGAGCGTGGGGATAATGATAGTCATCCGGAGCGGGTCTCTGACGCTGGCTTCGGGCAGGCCGTACATGCGGCTCTGATCCACGAAGCGGATAGTAAAATAGACTGTGACAAGCACGACGATAGCCAGCAGTGTCAGGGACGCGATAGGCACCCATTCCCGCACCAGCACCCAGTTGACCACCGAGGCGAGGATGATTGTCGAGTAGACAAGGCTACCTGCAAGGACCCCTATAGCGAACAGCATCAGGAGGACAAGCGCAAAGACGAGCTTGTTTTTCATGGTTTAGTGCATATCCGCCCTTTTGGTATTTAACAGTACTTCACAACTGCTTGCGGCGCATGCAATTCGAGCGTGCGAAGCAAGCTTCAATTGCCTTAAGACACAAGCTATTGGGGCTTACCAAGCAGTCCCAATTGCTTGTGTCGCATACAATTGGAGCGTGCGAAGCAAGCTTCAATTGCCTTAAGACACAAGCTATTGGGGCTTACGAAGCAGTCCCAATTGCTTGTGTCGCATGCTATTTCCTTTTATAGGTTAAGGACTAAATACGAATTGGCCTGTCCCGGAGAGCAGGGTTTCCGGCTCGTTTGAGCAGGGTAACATTCTAATATCTCAAAGGCACTAAGATAGTGTAAATAATCGGCGGGTGGAAGAGAACGGTGGCAGCTGAAGTACTGACTATCGACGAGCGCGAGGTCCAGGAAGAAAAGGTGATGGACGTCATCCTGGGTGTCGCCAAGGGCATCTCCAAGAGTGGGGAAGGCGGCCTGATCGTGATAGCCGAGCGTGCCGACATAGACGGCCTTTTTGAGACGCACTACCCGCAGTTTACCACCGCATATCCCGTGACCGAGAAAGGCATGAACGTGGTCCTGGAGAAGCTGGCGACCATCGACGGCTCGGTGCTCATCACCCCCAGGGGAGAGCTCGTCGCCTTCGGCGCCCGCCTGCTGCGATCCACGACGCTGCCGGGCTTCGGCACCAGGCACGCCGCCGCCAGCGGCATCACCGAAAGCCTGCCCAACGCCACGGCCATCCTCATTTCCGAGGAGTCCAGCTGGATCAAGGTGTTCCAGAAAGGCTCCATTGTGCTGGAGATGGACTCTTCCGAGGTCAATCCCAACGTCATGGAGAAAGTGGCCACCTTCCTCACCAGAGGCGACACCGCCCTGCTCGCCGCAGCCTTCCTCTCCATAGTAGTGCTACCCGTGGCCCCGCAGAGCATCGTCTACATCGGCGGCGCTTACCTGATTGTAAAATCCACCTTCGAGACCATCTCGTCGCTGCTCAAAGGCATCGACAGTGCATAGACCGTTTTAAAGGTTCTCGAACGCAAACGATCGCTGCGCTGTGCCAGGATCACAGATTGTTACAGATTGCACTGATTACACAGATGACTGGTGACCTATTATGATAGATCGGTTTCATTGTCATTCTCATCGAGTCGTATCTGTGCAATCTGAGTCATCTGTCGTAATCTGTGATCCTGGCACAGCGCAGCGATCGTCTTGCTGAGTCAAAAAAGAGTTATTTGAAGATCTTGAACGTCAGCGACTTGTTCACTATGAACGCGTACACGAACCCGACGAACGCCACGATGGCTTTGGAGATCATAACGTACGTGTTGGTGTCGTGGCCGAAGACCATGTCGACGAGCACGAACAGCAACGCCGTGGTCAGTATGAGCTGTGAGTATGCGACTAAGGCGAAGGATATGAACTGGTAGTGGTACTTGTCGTAGGTATTCTTGAAGGTGAAGGTCTTGTTCAGGGTGAAGCTTACGACCATGCCTACGTGATACGAGACGATGTTCGCGAACAGGTACATGATGTCCACGTTACTGATGAGCAGGAACAGAACTGCCATGTCCATGACTGTGGCGACGACACCTACCATGAACGACTTCATCAGCTTCCTGTAGTCCGGATATACTTTTGAAAAGGCGACGTCTGCCTGTACCAATAATTCCTTCACTGACACACCTGCACTACATTTTTGGCTATAGTTAAATCATTTCTGCGAAGTTTTTAAGCATCTTGAGCCCGACAGGGCCACTTTTCTCCGGGTGGAACTGGGTGCCTATGGCGTTTCCTGCATCGTTGGAAACGATGGCGGTAAAGGCTCCCCCGTAGTCCGATGAGGCTACTGTGCAGGCGTTGACGTTTGCCTTGTACGAGTGGACAAAATAGACGTAGCTGCCTTTGTCGATACCTTTGAGCAGCGGGTGCTCCTTCTCGATGGACAGCGAGTTCCAGCCCATGTGCGGGACTTTCAGGTTTCCCGCGAACCGGGACACTGTGCCGGGGACAATCTTGAGCCCTTCGTGCCGGCCGTTCTCTTCGCTGGCCTCGTAGAACATCTGCATGCCCAGACAGATGCCCAGCAGTGGCACTCCCGCATCGACCCGCTCCAGGATGACCTTTTTCAGCGGGTCGACCTGGCGCATGCAAGCCTCGAAAGCGCCCACTCCGGGGAGCACCAGCGCATCCGCCGCCTCGATCTCGCCCGGGTCGCCAGTAAACCGGACCTGCTGTCCCACGTAGGCGAAGCCCCGCTGCACGCTGTTCAGGTTGCCTGCACCGTAGTCGATGATCGCGATCTTCACTTTACTGTCCTCCGCTCCTCCGGAACTTGACGAGGGGGCAAATATCTATGCATTCGCCACATGCGTTGCACGCCTCGCCGATGCTAGCTTTGTGGTTCTCCTTGGTTATAGCGTTTATGGGGCATGCGCCCACGCAGACGCCGCACCCGGTGCACAGCATGCCCCGGCGGATGGCCTTTTCTGCCAGGCGGATGGTTTCTCCTACGGTCGCCTCGTCCTTGCCTCTGGCCACCACGGTGCCCGTTGCGAAGACCTGTACACTTCTCTCGCCGGACGGGATGAAGATGACTCCGTCCATGGTCTTGACCTCGCCCAGCGGCCTGAGCATGATCTCCAGCCGCTCCAGGTCCAGCGGAGCGTCGAAGCTGCCCTCGGCGCTCACCGAGCCGTCCTTGCAGGGGCGGTGGCCGCAGACGACGTTGAACTCCAGGGCTTCTACCTTGCCCTCTGGAGTAGTGGTCGTGATGCCCAGCGTGTTGCGGATCTCCTCCCACTGCGGGGGAAGCCGCTTCCACCGCCACAGCCCGTAGGTTACGTAGCCCGGGGACAGCCCGACCTTCTTGCAGTAGTCCAGCAGGAAAGCCTCCCACTGCTGCCACATCTCCGGGTGCTGCTGTTTGACGTATTCGTAGTCGGCCAGGCTGGCGCTCGGGCATAGCCAGCAGCCGATCCGGTCGAAGCCTCGCTCGTACAGCGGGTTGTACGGGGCTTTTTCCCTGAACAGGTACAGCCAGATGTGCAGGGCGGTCCAGTTCTGGATGGGCGAGGCGCTGGTCTGGTTGCCGACCCAGGGATTCTGCCAGACCCGCAGGCTCTTCGCCCGGACTTCGGACTCGTACCGGCGCTGGCCGATGAAAGAAAGGCACCCGGAGGGGTAGCTGGTCTCGATCAAGTTCGTGATGGGGCCGAGCTTGCAGACCTTGCAGCACCAGCGAGCTTCGACCGATGGAGGCCCGAACTTGGGGGCTGCGGCCCAGAAGGACTCTGCTTCTGCGATCTTGAGTTTTAGGCCGTACTTCTCCGCCACCTCGTGCACGTTGGCAGTCGTCTCAGGAAACTCCAGGCCCGTGTTGATGTACATCACGTCGAAGTCAGGCAGCGCCTTCCTGACGATCAGGAGAGTAGCCAGGCTGTCCTTTCCCCCGGAGTAGGAAACTGTGACAGGCAGGTTCTTCTCTGCCGCCACCTTCTTTGCGAAGCTGATGCCTTCGCTCTCGAAGCCGTCGATATAGTTGGCGTTGGCCGCGATTGCGTCGTCCCAGGTCTGGCCGCCGGCAGGGACGGCGTTGTCGTCGTAGCCGTTCCACCGGGTCTTGACGGCGACGCCCTTTTTCCTGGCCTTCATGTCGGCGCCGGTCATCTTGGCCCGGCCCATAGCCACAGGTCTGCCGTTGACCAAGACGATGACTTCGTCGTCGATCCGGATGTTCTCGTCGCAGTCGATCACTCCGGGGCCGAGCATGTTGGAACTGCCGAGCAGCGGCTTCTCAGCGCCCTTATCGGCGATCACGAAGCCTTTGGTCAGCTTCATCTGTTTGGCCGCGTAAGGCCTGGGCATGAAAGTCCACTTGAGCCTTACCGGGTCGAACCGTACCGCGCCGAACATGCGGCCGTCCACGTAGATCTCGTCGAGCCGGTCTTCGTACGGGGCCTTGTTGAGCACGACTACCTTACCCTGGATCATGCCTTCGTGACCGAAGCCGTCGGCGATCGCTTTGTTGATCAGGTCGACGTCGAAGGGGAAGGCCGGCCTTATGTCGCCCGGCGGCGTGACCTCTACCCGTCGCGTTTCGCCCCCGCACTTCGCGCACTTCTTGCCGAGCACGGGCACGTTACAGGTGTCGCACCAGAACAGCGTCAGCTTTCCAAGATAAACGTGGCTCATCGTGGCAAAAGTGGAGTGGACATCATATAAGAACTTTTACATCTCGTGAATCGCATCGTGGCCCGGCAGCCACAAAATCTTCTAAGCCCTGCCAGTATTTATCCTGTTCTGCCTCTGCGGAACACGCTAAGCTACCGCCGGAAGCTGGATCATGAACCGGCAGCCCCGGTGATGCTCTCCGGCTACGCAGTCTTCCAGCCACACTTTTCCCCCGTAGTCCTCGACCAGCACCTTGACCAGGTAGAGACCGAGGCCTTTGCCGCTGGTCCTCGTTTTCCCCTTCTGGAACCGGGTGAACAGCCTGACTTTCAGCTCGTCGGGGATGCCAGGGCCATTGTCCTCGATGGAGACGATACAGCAGGGCTTCCCCTCCACCATCTCCTTTTTCATCCTGATCGAGATGATTAGCTGGCCCAGGGAGTGTTTGATTGCGTTGCCGATGATGTTCGAAAAGACGTCGGTCAGCAGCTCGTTGGCCATCACGGTGCACTTGCACCCCGTATAGTTAATCTGTATCTCCCTGCCTACAAGGTTAGAATAAGTCGAAACCAGATCTGTGATCACTTCGTCAACGTCTGTCTCATAGTGCCTGACGCCACCCTCGATGACCCGCTGCAGCTTCCGCACGTTTTCGATTAGCCTCGTGCTGCTCTGCAGCGCTTCCAGAGGCTTGGAAATCAGCTCTCTGCTACTGTCGTCGAGCTGCATCGTGGTGAGGGCAAACTCCAGAAACCCTATGCCGATCTGGTTCATGTTCGTGATATCGTGGCTCATCAGGTCCAGGTACATCTCGACCTGCGATTTCGCCGCTTTCAGCCCCTCTTCAGCCCTCTTGCGATCGGTGACGTCGATCAGGACGCCGAGGCCGGCAGGCTGGCCCTGGTACTGGAACCGGGTGACGGAGACATCAATCCACCGGGTTTCTCCGTCTTTCCGGATCATCAGGTACTCGTAGTGAGTGGGAACGGCCTCGCCTTTAAGCCTGCGTATCACCCTTTCGGTGACCAGTTCCCGGAAATCGGGATGTACGATATCTACCAGGTCCATGGACAGCAGCTCTTCCATGGTATAACCCGAGAGCCTCACCGTCGCCGGGTTGGCGTAGAGAATCTTCTGGCGGTACACGACAATGCCGGCGGAGCTGGTCTCGGCCAGCGTCCTGAACCTGGACTCGCTATCTCGCAGCGCATCGTAGACGTGGGCGTTTTCGATGGAGATTGCGGCCTGGTAGGACAGCGCTTTCAGCAGCTCAAGCCGGTCCTGGGTGAACACGTTAGTAGCCAGATTATTCTCCAGGTAGAGGATGCCGGACAGAGCCCCGTGATGGACGATGGGAAGGCAGAGCAGGGACCTGGTGTGGTGCTCGGAGATATACCGGTCCGACTCGTAGGTGCTGTCGTGGTATGCGTCGTTCAGCACGACGGGCGTCTGGGTCCTCGCGACGTAGTTGACCACGGAAACGGGCACTTCCCCGCTAGAGGCAAATGGTATGCCGGAGAGCGTCTCCACCTGGCCCTGGCCGATGATGCCCCGGGCCTGGAGCACCAGCGACGCGTCTCTGGCCATGATTAACACTCCCTTCTGGGCGCCGGCGTTTTCAATGGCGATGCTCGTGAGCTTGTTCAGCAGCTGTTCGAGATGGATCTCCTGGGAAAGGGTACGCGAGGCCGCGATGATGGCTGCTGCGTCCAGCGATGCGGCCCTGTCCCGGACGAGCAGGTACCTGAACTGGCTCTCGAGATCTTCCACCTTGCGCCCGGCGCCCCACAATCGGTAGCAGTCGACTGACTTGCGAATACTAACCCCCGCAATGTCATCCCGGCCCATGGCCAGGTAAAAGCGAGCTTCCAGCTCGTAGGCCAGCGCTTCTTCGCTGACGAAACCATTTTCGCTGGTGCCTTTGATCGCCCGGCCGTAGAGTTCCATAGCCCTGCCGATCTCGCCCGTAGTTCTGGCCAGCTCTGCCTCGATCAGGTCGCACTTATGAGCGAAGTTCACGGGAGAGTGGCTCGCCCAGTGCTTCAGGCGGGCTAGGAGAAACTTCGCCTTCTCGAGTAACGCCTCTTTCTCGCCGGCGCCCGCTTTCCGGTAAGATGCCAGCAGCACCAGCGCGAAATAGAATAAGAAATCGGCATAGTACAGGTACCCCTCCCCGTACATCCCGTACTTTTCGCACTCCCTGGCCGACTCGGCTGCGCCCGGGTAGTCTCCGAATAAGTACAGTAGCCGGGTTTTACAATACAGCGCGCAGAAGACCGGGAGAAGGTCCTTTGCCCCGGCCCATGCAGGAAGAGTGGCCTGCTCATCCAGAAGCCTGCCGCTGAGCTTTCCGGGGTCGGACGCCTCGCCGGCCAGGTTTAGCGCAGCCTGGCCCCAGATCCGGGCCAGCTGGCTGTGTAACTCCAGCCGCAGCCTGCCCATCGTCTCCAGGCACGAGACCGCACTATCGCGGATCTGGCTTACGCTGCCGCCTGTGCAGAAGAGGTAACCGCTGTAATGGACCGCGCTGGCCAAGGCGTACTCCAGGTCGCCGGTTTCCATGCCGGTCTCGGAAACTTCCCGGAGCGGCTTGATCGATGCCCGGGCATCCTCGCTCCACGGCCTCACGAAGGCGTTGAACAGGAAGAGAATTTTCGCCTCCTGCTCCCTTGCCTGAAACTGCCTTTGCAGCCTCAGGGAAAGCTGCCCGAACCGGTACCCCGTTTCGATGTCCCGGTAAGGCCCGCACAGTAGCACTGCATACCAGCCGTAGGCAAAAGCCGACATGGGAGAATTACCGTGCTTTACCGAGGTGAGGACCATCAGGGAGATGAGCACGGTGAGCAGGGGAAAGTTTGTCTTGGACGCGGGCGTGGCGAGGCTCATCATCACCCTCATCAGCGTCAGCTGCCGGGCCTCGCCCATCACAGGCAGGTAGGCCAGGTCCTCCACCCGGGAGATGGCCCTGGCGATCTCCGGGCGTAGCTGCTCCGAGCAGGTTTTCAGAGCGTCCGGCTCCCCGGGAAGGCGTAATCCGAGCATCTCCAGCGCTTCGAGCCCGGCCATGATGGCTTCTTCATCCTGCTTCTGGGCCGTGTAGAAGAGGACCCGCAGCTCGTAGACCCTCCCCCGGGTCAGCAGATCGTCAGTATGCTGCAGTACCTCCTTAGAAAGTAGCTCCGCTCTCTCGAAGTTCAGGCTCAGGTATTCGGCTTCTATGGCCTCCATATACAAATTCAGGGCCAGGTTGTGATACCGCGCCCACTTATCCGGAGGCAGCATTCCGATGCCCATGCTGAAATACCAGATAGCCGCGTGGTAAGCTGCCTCCCTCTTCGCCTTCCGCCCGGCGGACAGGTTGAGTTCGACCAGCCGAAGTCGCTCCGAGGCATTTTCCAGGTACTGAAAGCCCTCGTCGAGGTGGTTCACGATACTGAAGATCTGGTCTTCGAATTCGGCCTCAGGGGTTTTCTGCAGGAGCAGCCTGCCCAGCTTCAGGTGCACCAGCTTCTGTTGCCTCCTGGGCAGAAGAGAGCGGGATGCCTTGCGAACCCGATCGTGCAGGAACTCAAACCGCTCCTCGCCTGTCATAGGTACCTCTCCCGTAGCCGGCGCAAACTTTTCACCCACTGGCAGGATCAGCCCCTCCTCCGCCGCCTGCCACAGGTGCCAGACCACTTCTGATACGGGCATTTCAGCCGCAGCTGCCAGCGTCCCTGCATCGAACAGGGCCCCGATACACGCTGCCAGCGACAGCAGGCGCCTTGTTTCCTCCGGCAGGCGCTCTATCTTTTGCATCGCAAGTACCACGACGTTGTCGGTAATGCCCATCCTGCGGATATGGTCGGCATCCCACTCCCACCGCCGGAGGTCATAGTCGAAGGTGAGGTAGCCTTCCTCGTAGAGTGACTGGAAAAACTGCACGGCGAACAGCGGGTTCCCCCCGGTCTTCTCGAAGATAAGGTTGGACAGAGGCCGGGAGTAGGAAAGATCGCAGCGGAGCGTGTCGGATACGAGCTGGTTAAACGCATCCCCGGACAGGTTCCCCAGCCGGATAACCCGGACGTTCGCCTTCTGGCTCTTCAGTTCCCCGATAGTTTCCGAGAGCTGGTGCGCGGGGCCTGTTTCGACATCCCGGTAGGCGCCGATAAACAGCAGGTAAGGGTAATCCTGGCCGGCCATCAGCGGCTTGAGGAGGTTCATCGTCGCCGGGTCCGCCCACTGCAGGTTGTCTATGAACATGACGAGCGGATGGCCTTGTTCAGCTATCGACCTGACGAAGCTCAGAAAGATGAGCCGAAAGCGGTTCTGAGCTTCAGTGGGCCCCAGGTCGGGAACCGGAGGCTGCCGGCCGATGATGAGTTCGAGGCGAGGGATCAGGCTGACCAGTAAGCCTCCGCCACTCCCGACCGCCTGCAAAATTTTCGCCTTCCAGTAGGCCACTCTCTCGACGTTCTCGGTTAGCATCTGGTCGACCAGCTCGGTGAAGGCCTGGATCAGGGCAAAGTAAGGAGTGTTCTTCTGGTACTCGTCCGGCTTCCCGGAGATAAAAGAGCCCCCCGCTTTCCCCACAAACCGCCGTATGTCGGTGACCAGCATGGTCTTGCCCACGCCGGGAGGGCCGGTGATCAGCACTGTCTCCGAGCTACCTCCGGCAACAGCTTCTATTGCCCTGAGCAGCTCCACGGTTTCCTGTTCCCGGCCATACAACTTCCCCGGCACCTTGAAGATACCGGAGAGGTCTTCCCGGCCGAGCGGAAACGGCTCGATCCTGCCCGTGGCCCGCAGCCTGGCGAGAGCCTCCTCCAGGTCTGCCTTCAGGCCATACGCGGACTGGTAGCGGTCTTCGGGGCTCTTCGCCAGCAGCTTCAGGACGATGTCCGAAACCGTCTCTGGCAGCCCGCTCTCGATTTCGTGAGGAGGCACGGGATTTTTGGCCAGCAGCTGGTGAATTAGCTCGGACTTGCCGGCAACGTCGAAAGGCAGCTTTCCAGTAAGCATTTCATACAAGATTACGCCTGCCGAGTAAAGATCGCTCCGGTAGTCTACCGGCCGGTTTATCCGGCCGGTCTGTTCCGGAGAAATGTACTCCAGAGAGGTTTCGAACAGGTCGAGGCGTTCCTGCCGGCCGACATGCCCCCCGGCTACCGCCATATCGAGGTCGATAACCGTCGCCTGCATGTCACCGCTTATGATGACATTAGCGCTGGTAAGGTTCCTGTGCAATATTTTATGGCGGTGAAGCTGATCCAGTGCGGTCACCAGAGAAACCCCTATCTTTAGCTTATCATCGAGGCTGAGGCCCTCTGCAAAGACATCGCTGGCTACCCGGCCCTCGACGTAGCTCAGTATAACTGCGGGGCTACTATCTATGGTAACCAACTTCAGCGCTTTTCTGATACCGGGTATGTTCAGGCCTTTGGTCGTCTCGAACTCGACTTCCGGCCGCCCGGCACCGCCATGGGAAGCGTAGCCCGGCTGCAAGACCTTGATCACCACAGGGCCGCCATACTCAGACTTCTCCTGGAGGTACACGATGGTGCTGCGACCCTCGTGGATGCGCGGAAGAGAGGAGAGATCTTGCCGGGTAAGCGTCATGAGGGGCCTCCTTCAGCCAGAGTGACCAGGCCTAAAGCACCAGTATTGTCAATGTCCTTTTTAACGAGATGCAGGACTTCCGGGGTCCCTGCCACAGGTGGCAGATCAGGCAGGCCGTACCGGTTCAGCATGGACCGGTAGAGGCGGGCCGGCATACCCTCTGTCCAGTACGAGAGCTCGAGAAGGTAGACTTTTTTAAAAACGACGGAGTGGGCAAACATACAGTGGTTTCTTTTGAGCTTCCGCGCCAGCCCGGACATCGTGTCCAGCTTTGCCGGATCGGAGGCGAGGTCCCGGGCCATTGCCAGCGAGGTGTTTCCCACCTGGCACACTTTGCTCACTCTCGGGGGTATCAGGCCCAGCTTCTGAGCCTTCAGGGCATCTATGTAGGTACCGGCGGAGCCGGACATATACACAGTGTCGATGTCCTGGATGGCTATACCTGCCCGCTTGCACATGGCGATGTAGCCGGCGCGCACAGAGCCGATGGCTTTACCGGCTTCCGTAAGGTCTTCCTCGGACAGGAACAGGTCTTCTCCCAGGTGCAGCCTGCGATCGGTGGTGGCAATATGAGGGATAGTGATCAGGCCGGACTGGATTCCTTCGCAGATCGCGGCAACAACCCCGGTGCCGGTAATACCCGATGGCCGGGGCATGCCGGAGTCGAGGTAGCGGCTTTCCCGGAAGTCGACAACCGGCCCGGGCACGGGGGACATGTCAGAATCCAGGATCGTTAGCCTGTAAAACGGGGCTTCCGGGGATTCGGCCCGTTGCAGGTCGCATATCGCCCCAGGGGTGGCCAGAGTGCCGCAGGTGATCTGCTGGCCTTCGAGAGCAGGCCCCGCCGCGGTTGAGCCCGTATATACCAGCCCGTCGTGAAAGAGCGCCATCTCCGCGTTGGTCCCGTAATCGATCGCCAGCGAAGTCTCTTCCAGCTCAAGCATGCCGGTCTTCAGAATGAGGGCGAGCGCATCTGCCCCGACTTCGTGGCGGACGGCCGGAGGAATGATCACGTCGCAATCCGGCGGGAGGTTCAGCCCCGGAAACTGCTTTGCCTTAAGAATGGCTGCTTCCCGGCCGGGTATGGCCACTCCCAGCGAGTCAAGCTTGCGCTTCCCGGCATAGGCGAGGTCCCGGATTTCCATACCCTGAAAAAGAGAAAGCTGGGCAGGATTGCCGCAGACGCTAAGCACGCCCACATCGTCGGCCGGCACCCTGAGGGCGAGGATGATCCGGTTGACGGCCCCCATTATGATACCCCGGGCGATCTCTCCACCTGCTTCCAGGGCAAACTGGATGTGATCGATCACGTTGTTCCCGGGCAGCGGATGGCCTGTAGTAAGCACGGTGGACAGCGTATCGCTGGTCCCGGGGTTAATGGCCTGCGCCCTGAACCCGCTCGTTCCCAGGTCCATAGCAATTGCCAGTCTGGCCATCTCGTCACACCTTCAGTATACTTGGTCTTAAAGCTCGTAGGATGCAGGCTTGAACGCTCTGACCTTGCCGTATTTCTTCAGGCACAGGTCGATGAAGTCGCCTTCGCGATCGGGGAGAGCTTCGAGCTCTTTCAGGTAGCTCAGCAGCGAATCCCGCTCGTACGAGGTAAACCTGAGCCGGGCATCGGAGAGCATCAGCCGGCCGCACTTCAGCGCGGCGGCCCTTGCCCGGGAGTACATGCTGTCGTTATTCTCCACGAGGGCCTTGCCGATCTCCCACGCGTTGTCAGGGCAGAGGATGAAACCGTGGGCGCTCCGGTAGCGATCGGAGTTGGCCAGGCAGGCCTGGAACTCTTTCTGCAGGCCCAGCGCTATCGAGGAGTTCATCATCGCCGCGTCGTAGCCCAGCATCTCGGTGAAGACCGCCGGGGTCGTGCCGCCGAACATCTCGTGGTACTCCACCGCCTCGTTCGCCCACAGATCGCAGACGGCAGCAGTCACGTTGCCACACAGGCTCATGTGGGCACAGGCGCTGGTCTTGCCCTCGGCCGACATCGGCAGCCCGGTGATCGCCTTGATGATAGGGTTTTCGTACCCGCAGTCTTTGCCCGGGCCGGTGGCACCGCACTCGTAGGCGACCAGAGACCTGCCGGCAGCCATAGCCCTGCAAAGCGCGGCCATCGTATGCGGCACATCCTTTGAAACAAAGCCGCCCGCCATGTACATGGCCACGTTCGCCTGAGCGCAGTCAGTGTCACCCCCTGCGACACAGCCATGCTTCTTCGCGACGCGGACGATCTGCGGCCACAGCCACTCCATGTCCCGGCCCCCCAGCACCGCCTGCGCGAAGAGCATGCCCACAATGTCGTTCCGGAGGAGGGCGTGGTCTGAAATCTCCTTGCCCCCTACCGACTCTATGGATAAGATGTCGGCGTATTCGGCGCAGGCTTCGAAGGCCTCCAGAACCAGAGAGGTCCGGTCCGATCGCCTCATGTCGCCAATTTCCGGCTTGCGCAGGTCTGCGATGGTCGTCCGGTAGCCGGCGTTAAGGCCGTACTTCTCGACGTACTCGCCGATCTGCCCCGCAGCCTGGCTGGCGATCTCCCTGCCCCATTCCGGGTTATGCGTCATCTGGGATACGTGCTCGTTCTCCACTACGACATTGGGAAAGCCCAGGAGGATGCACTGCTCGAGGGCGTCTCCGTTAGCGCGCTCGAACTCCCGGAGCAGCGTCTTGAGGTTCTGTTCACTGCCGGGCCTGGGATGAGGGACGATCTCGGGGATGACAGCGCCACCCCCGATGGTCATCCCGCACCGGGTGCAGACCGGCTCCAGCGCCGTGCCGAACATCATCGTGTCAGGGCTTTCGTAAGCCATCCTGCCAGACAGCTTTAAGCTCACATCAGGGCCTCCTTTCTCATCCGTTCCATTTCGCCCGCATCTCCCGCCACGTCATGCCGTTCATCGCGTCCTCCGCCATCTGCGGAGCCTGGCTGGCATCTCTGCCCCAGATACCGAGGTCGAAGCTGGTGACGAACTCCTCGGTCACGGCCCCTCCCCCGCAGACGAACGGAATGTCGAGGTTCAGCTCCCTCAGCCGCGCCGCAGTCCGGGGGAAAGCGGTCATGGTGGTCGTCATCAGGGCGGTGCCTGCCAGCATGACAGGCTTATGTATTCTGCAGGCTTCCACCACCTGCTCCACAGGCACATCCACGCCCAGGTCGATCACCTCGAACCCGGAGGCGTTCAGCAGCGCGTTGACTATCGCCTGGCCGATATCGTGGATGTCGCCCTCCGCAGTGTGGGTGACTACCGTGGCTTTTTTCTCGACGGGCTTGCCCAGCCTTTGCTCGCACATGGAGATGCCGACCATCATGGCATCCGAAGAGAGGATGACCTGAGGCAGGAAATACACGCCTTCGGCCCACAGGCGGCTGACCTCCGCCATGCCAGGGATCAGGCCTTCGTTGATCACTTCCATCGGCCCCTTGTGCTCGAGAGCCCTCTCGACGCTGGCTTCAACCCCCGCCTCGTCGCCGGCGACCAGCCGTTCGACTACCTTTTGCAGAAGCGCATCCTTGGAGATTTCCCGGGCGTTCTGCCGGGCGACTTCTATGGAGAGATCGTACCGTGAAAAGATCCCGGAAGTATCGGCAGCGTATTTCATGCGAACCAGCCTGAAATTTAGTTAGTTAAAAAGTTACGGCACGATATAATAAATGTATTCACATAATCATCATAATTATATTGCACACGTTAAAAAGGTAGTAGCAAACCCCGATAGTGTCGGAGATCGTCCCGAGACATACGCCAGACCTGTGCAGATAATAAAATATTTATGGACAGGAGAGCTTCTAATAAGGCTGATACAACAGGAGGAATACCTTGCAGATAGCTCAATTGTTCGGATACGCCCTCGCAGCCGGGGTGGTGCTCACCAGCATAGCCATGTTCTCGCTGGGAGGCAGGTGGCAGAAAATCGAGGCTGCGGCGTACGCGGGAGAACGCAGGCCCTGGTGGTTTATCGGCGGCTCCGCGATCCTGCTGCTGGCCTACGCGGCAGGCCTGTACCTCTTTCTGACAGGCCCGGAAAGATCCGTCGCAGGCTGGCTGCTGATGGTAGTCATACCCGTCGGCTGGGCGGCAAAGGCAGCGCTGGTCACCTTCAACGTGAAGGGCAGGCAAAAGGTTTCCGCAGTGTCCGGGGACCAGGCCTGGATGAAGATCGCTCTCGCGAGGCTGCCGATTGCGGCAGTGCTGGCCGTGCTGGCATACTTCGCCTGAGCCGGCACCCCTTTTCTCCGGAGGCGGGAAGATTTCCGACAGAGTAAAAGCGGGCCCGGACAACAACGGGCAGACCATAGAGATCGGCCTCCGCGGGCGACTGGAAGTGCGCCTGCCGGAGAGCCGGGTTTCCGGGTACATGTGGGAGTACACCTCCGGGCACAACTGCCCTTGCCTGCAGCTGGACGATTCGGACTACGAGGAAAAGGGAGAAGCCCGCTTTACCGGGCTGGGCAGGCGGTGGTGGCGGTTCACTGCGATCGCCACAGGAGAGTGCACGCTGGTTTTCAGCCTGGCCAGGCCGTGGTCGAAGCCCCGGCCGGAGTACAGTATAACAATACGAATAAGACCGTGAGAGTCGACATTTGCATAGAGAAAACTATATATAGAAGTGTATTCTCATTAAAGAAAATGGCCGCGAGTTTCGTACCCCTTTCAACAGGGAGAGTGTAACGTCGCTGCCCGTAAAAAATTGTATTATAATTTGTGTTTCAATATAAACCAAATCCCTTTCGGTCGATGGCATGTACTGGCCACGGCTGAAAGCAGCAAACGCAAGTTATATATAGAATTACAAGCACATAAAAGCTGACTACCGAACAGGTATTATTCTAACAACTTAAAGGAGGATTCAGATTTGGCACAGCAATCCAACCAACCGATTATAATTTTGAAGGAAGGCTCCAGCAGGACCAGGGGCCGTGACGCCCAGGCAATGAACCTCATGGCCGCGAGGGCCGTGGCTGAGGCAGTCAGGACCACCCTCGGTCCGAAGGGCATGGACAAGATGCTCGTGGACTCCCTCGGAGACGTCGTCATCACCAACGATGGTGTGACCATCTTAAAGGAAATGGACATCGAGCACCCCGCAGCAAAGATGATCGTAGAGATCGCCAAGACCCAGGACGACGAGGTCGGCGACGGCACCACCACCGCAGTAGTTCTCGCAGGCGAGCTGCTGAAGAGGTCGGAAGGCCTTCTGGACCAGGACGTACACCCCACCGTTATCGCGTCCGGCTACAGGCAGGCAGCCACCAAGGCAAGGGACATCCTGAACAACCTGGCCTTCGACATCTCGCTCAAGGACGAAGCACTCCTCAAGGAGTTCGCAGTCACCGCCATGACCGGTAAGGGTGCAGAGGCGGTCGGCGAGAAGCTCGCAGACATCATCGTCAGGGCTATCAAGGCAGTCGTCGACGAGAACGGCAAGGTCGACGTGGACGACATCAAGGTAGAGAAGAAAGTCGGCGGCACCATCGGCGACTCCGAGCTCATCGAGGGCATCGTGATCGACAAGGAACGCATCCACCCGAACATGCCGAAGACCGTCAAGAACGCGAAGATCGCGCTCCTCGACACCCCGATGGAGATCGAGAAGACCGAGATCGACGCCAAGATCGAGATCACCAGCCCGGACCAGCTCCAGAGCTTCCTCGACCAGGAAGAGAAGATGCTCAAGGACATGGTCGAGAAGATCAAGAAGGTCGGCGCCAACGTCGTCTTCTGCCAGAAGGGCGTGGACGACCTCGTCCAGCACTACCTCGCCAAGAACGGCATCATGGCAGCCCGCCGTGTCAAGGAGTCCGACCTTAAGAAGCTCGCCAAGTCGACCGGCGCCCGCGTGAGCACCAGCATCGACGAGCTGACCAAGGACGACCTCGGCGCAGCCGGCCTCGTGGAAGAGCGCAAGATCGGCGACGAGAGCATGATCTTCGTCGAGAAGTGCAAGAACCCCAAGGCAGTCAGCATGATCCTCCGCGGCGGCACCGAGCACGTCGTAGACGAGCTCGACAGGGCAGTCCACGATGCACTCCGCGTCGTCGGCGTCGTAGTCGAGGACAAGAAGTACGTCGTAGGCGGAGGCGCCTGCGAGGTAGAGCTCGCGCTCCGCCTCAAGGAATTCGCAGCCACCGTCGGCGGCCGTGAGCAGCTCGCCATCGAAGCGTTCGCAGAGGCCATGGAAGTCATTCCGAGGACCCTCGCAGAGAACGCCGGCCTGGACCCGATCGACACCCTCGTCAGCCTGCGCAGCAAGCACGAGGGCAAGGGCGCCATGAAGACTGCGGGCATCAACGTGTTCACCGGCGAAGCCGTAGACATGAAGAAGGAGAAGGTCGTAGAGCCGCTCCGTGTCAAGACCCAGGCAGTCAGCGGCGCCTCCGAGGCAGCCGTCATGATCCTGAGGATCGACGACGTCATCGCGGCCTCCAAGCTCTCCGGCGGCCACGGCGCACCAGGCATGGGCCCCGGCGGCATGGGCGAAATGGACATGGGAATGTAAGGCTTTAAGTCTTACATTCTTGAACCTTTTTTTATTTTTAAGATTCTTCTACCAGATTCTAAAAAAATCTCTGGCATAGCGAAGCGTTCCTTTTCTTACCAGGACTGTCGCCGAAAAAGCAAATCAGCCTTATGTAGATAGTAAGCTCACCGTTTCAGTGCATGCCTGTTCACCGGCTATCGTTCGCTTTACCGGCCGCAGCTTTGATCCTGATAGTGGCCGCTATCTCTGGATATGCCCATGCAGAACAATCGGCGGACACGTTTGTGGTGACAATACCTCAGGAGTACCAGCTGTCGGGCTCGGCGCAGCCGGCGAGCACTGGAGTGGATAATGCCGGCCTGTCGGGAAGCATACAGATCATCCACGCCGGCCCGTCGTCATATTTGTTCATCCCTGCGACAGACATCGTCAACGGCGCCAGGCTGACGGCCATCCAGGACTCCGAAACCGGGATAGTGTTTCGCAATAATACGATGGGATTGCCGGTTTATGGCAGCTCGGGCAAAGCTGCGGGCCTGGTGCTGGCCACGGAAGATATGATGGCAGACAGGGGAGGCTATCTGGGCAGGATAACAGGAGCCCGGCTGGAGATACCGGGAGGTGATGTAGCTACGGAGAGAGGGAATTTTTCCGCGGGCATCACCATTTTCCTCCAGGACCTGCCGGAGGGGATATCCTACAAGACATCGGTGAGTATAGGAGACGAGTTTAAAGACACTATCGACTTCTCTCTTGCTCCCGCGGGACTCTCCTCGCTGGACGTGCCCCTGGCGATTGAGGCAGACGGCACCGATCTAAAGAGCCGGAGCGCAATCGAGTTTATGATCGTTTCCCTGAGCGCAGACCAGGGCTGGGTGGAGAGGCACCAGGACAGGAATATCACGATCTATAAATTGGTGAATGAGACTGCCATGCCCCTGTCGGGCAGGATGCTGGACCCGGGCAGCGGGAGAGTTGTGTACCAGGCAGTTGTTCCCGGCCCCGGCAAGTTTGCCCTGGCAGCGGCAGGGGAAAAGCCCGAGGATAGCATCTATGTAAGCATAACAGGCCTGCTGGATGTACTGGTCTTCGGGGGGCTGCTGGTGATGCTGGTTTCAGGGCTGGCCTTCATGCTCCGCCGGATCGGGAAGAAGTAAATCCTTTTCAGCTCCCGCTGCTATACTTACTCAAGGGATTCGCATGAAGCACGAAATCTTATACCGTCCGGTCTACTCCCTGCTCCAGGTCGAGCTGGATGCCGGCGAGGCGATCAGCGCCGAGTCGGGAGCCATGGTCACCATGACCCCGAACATCGAGATCCAGACCAGCGCCAAAGGCGGGGTACTGTCATCGCTGAAAAGATCGATCCTCGGCGGGGAATCATTCTTCCAGAACACCTTTACCTGCAGGCAGGGCAGAGGCGTGATCACCTTCGGCCCGGCTTACATGGGCGATGTCGAACACATACCCCTTACAGGCGAGTGGTTTGTCCAGAGCGGGTCATACCTGTGCTCTACTCCGGGCCTGGGCATCGACACGAAGTTCCAGGGGCTGAAGGGCGTTTTCTCCGGCGAAAACCTGTTCTTCCTCCGCATCTACGGGCAGGGAGAGCTGTTCATCTCGTCGTTCGGGGCCATCCACCCCATAGACCTCCAGCCGGGCGAGGAAGTCAAGGTAGACACAGGCAACCTCGTAGCCTTCCAGCAGGGGATCACCTACGGCGTAGAAAAAGTCGGCGGCATCAAGTCCACCATGCTCAGCGGCGAAGGCCTGGTGCTGAGACTGAGAGGCCCGGGCAGAATATACGTCCAGACCCGGTCCCCCAGATCGTTCGTCGGGTGGCTGTGGCCTATGCTGCCCAAGCCCCAGAGCCAGTAAGAGTGTTTTAGCCACCAGTGTGCGGAGAATGGCTCACCACAAAGAACGGCTCACCACAGAGTGCACAGAGACAATGCCAGAAACGATAGCAGAATGGTTAGTTAAAACCACGGCGGCACAGCGACACAGAGACAACCCGTACCAGAATGGCAAGGCTCCTTTATTATTGATCCACGGCGGCACGGCGGGCTGATGGGACGGAGACAGATATGTTTTGCTTCATTCAGGTTATTGAACGAAAGTTAGGCTGAAACCCTTGGATAGTAAGCATATGGTTAATGCTCTGTCTTGGTGTCGCTGTGGACTAAAAAAGAGTTCACTTTTACCGGTTCACCATTGTCTTTGTGTCGCCGTGCCGCCGTGGTTCCAGTTACCATCCGGTTTGTCGTAGATCGCACTCTCGCTGTGTCGCCGTGCCGCCGTGGTTTAAATATTTGATCTACAGTTGCCAGGATAAAGAGCCGTGCCGCCGTGGTTTAAATATTTGATCTACAGTTGCCAGGATAAAGAGCCGTGCCGCCGTGGTTCCAGTAACCACCCGGTTATTGTAGATCGTATTATTGCCGTGCCGCCGTGCCACTGTGGTTAATCATTTCTTACTTTCAAGCGGCTTGATCCTGACCGCATGGCGGTCGATGTCTTTCCACGGGTCGCCGGCCTCCCGGAGGTGTTTTACGACGTTGCGGAGGTTATAGGCCTGCGAGGATTCGAGGTCTTCCAGCTCGTCCCAGCTTACCGGGGTGGCCACTGGTGCGCCCTTTTTTGCCCTGATCGTATAAGGTGCGACGGTGGTCTGGCCGTAGGCGTTTCTGGTATAGTCGATAAACAGCCTGTCGCCGCGGCTCTCCTTGCGGAGCTCGGTGGTGAAGCTGTCGGGGACTGACCAGGCGAGCTTTCGGGCGAATTCGGCGGCCCACGCCCGGACAGTATCGAAGTCGGCAGACCTGTCGAGCGGGACAACGACGTGCAGGCCCCGGGAGCCGGTGGTCATGGGAAAGGCGGGTATGCCCAGGTGTTTCAGCTTGGCTCTGAGGGTGTTGGCCGCAAATTTTACTATGCCAAAGTCTTCTTCGGCCGGGTCGAGGTCGAAGATCATCCGGTCGGGGTATTCCAGCCGATCTGCGCGGCTCAGCCAGACGTGCTGGGTGATCGTTCCCTGGTTGGCCATGTAGGCCAGCGTGGCGGCGCTGTTGCACAGGATCTGCCGCTGCTCCCGGCCCTCGTCCCGGAGAGCGAATGTGACGGTATCCATCCACTCAGGCAGGTAAGAGGGGGCCTCTTTCTGGAAGAAGCCCGGCTCCCCGATGCCGCTGGGGAACCGTTGCAGGGTCATGGGCCTGTCTCGCACATGCGGCAGCATGAACTCTGCCACATCCCGGAAATAGTCGGCCAGCTCCTGCTTGGTGATGCCATCGTCTGGAAAGAGTACTTTGTCGGGGTGAGAGAGTTCGACTGTAGGTGAATCGGTGGTAACTGGTGCGGTCATCCTTGGTCCTCCCGGACTACTTTTTCGGGCTCCTTATCGTCCCGCAGGCCCATGAACATGGGCTGCCGGAGCTTGTTGTACCGGGTCCACTCCCCGAAGCCGATCTGGGCGACGAGCTTCGGCTCCAGCCAGTGTACTTCCCGGTTTGGCAGAGTACTGTCTTTGGCAAACGGCGACGTTGTCCGCTCAAGAGGAGCCATCAGCTGGCACAACTGCCTCAGTGTCTGGTCCGTGTAGCCCGTGCCTACTTTGCCCGCGTACAGGAGCTTTCCGTCCTGGTAATAACCCACCAGCAGCGCCCCGAGGCAGAAGCGTTTGCCTTTGGGTTCGGTATAGCCCCCGATGGCGAACTCCTGCTCGTTGACGCACTTGAACTTGAGCCAGCTGCCAGAGCGGCTATGCTCGTAAGTGCTGCTTGCATCTTTGGCGAGCAGGCCTTCCCAGCCCGCTTTACAAGCTTCGGCATAGTACTTCTCGCCGTGCTCCCGGCGGTAATCCAGGTACCGCAAGGGGTTCTTGTAGACGAGAGCCTGCCTGAGCAGCTCTTTTCTGGCGATCAGAGGCAGCGAAGTCAGGTCGTACCCGGCCATGTATAGTATGTCGAAGATATAGTAAAAGATTTCAATGCCCCTTTTCCGGGCCTCTTCAGGGTTACTGACACCGATGCGGCCCTGGAGGGCCTCGAAGCTGGTCTGTTCACCTTTGAAAGCGACCACTTCGCCGTCGAGGATGAAGCTCGTCTCGGGCTGCGCCAGAAGCGCGTCCGCCACTTCAGGATATGTGCCATTCAACGGCTTCTTGTTCCGGGACAAAAGCTGGACTGCGTCGCCGCTTTTGTAAGCCAGGACTCGCGCCCCGTCCAGCTTCCGCTCGAAGATCCAGTCCGGGCTGGAAAACCTCTCGCGGGTGAGCGTCGCCAGCATCGGCTCGGTCCACTCGGGCTGCTCGACCTTTACGGCTTTACGCCGTTCCTCAGGGGGAAGCTGAGATAGTAAGCTATGCATAGCGCATCTGGTACATGTGAAGGTTTCTTTCTACGGTGATAAAACAGTGTCAAATATAGTTAGTTCTATGACTTTTTTATGTGTCTGGAACGGTTGACACGACTGGCACAACGTACACGACGGACACTACGTTTTTCGGATATGATCCGTATTATCAGCTGTTTAATCGAACGTTGTGTACGTCGTGGCCGTCGTGTACGTTGTGTTAACTGATCTGGCATCTGTCGGAAAAGGTTTCAGCATAGAATACACTGCTTACAATTGCCACGGTGAAACTTATTTATAAGATCGCCAAGTACCAGACTTCAAATCGCTGAGGCAGACCATGCTTACAGACGGACCCATCCCTAAAAAACTGCTGATCATCGCTGCTGTAATCATACTCATCACAGCGGCCGCAGCCGCATTTTTCATCTACGACGACATCAAGCGCCAGGAAGCCCACCGCAACAGTGTAAAAGCTCTATACCAGGAAAACTTGAACTCGGCTGATTACGCTTACGCCGCAGTGCAGGGCTACCCTGAGCCGGCGCACAAGAAGCTGCCCGAAGAGTACAACACCTGGCTTACCGGGTACGAGGAAGTGCTGGGCAACTTCACCTCCGTAGTCAACAATACGCTGGCGACGGGGGCCGAGTATCAGCAGGCGTTCGGAAGTGGCAGTCCTGAATATTCGTGGGTACAGCAGAACAACACCCGGCTAAACCAGACCCTGGCGGACCTGACCCGGGGGTATGAGGGATATAAGGCAGACTACCTGTCGCTATCCGAAGCTAAAGAGCAGGCCAGGCTGGCCTACGAAACTGCCTACGCCAACTCGACTTCGGCGTACGAGATGGCGAACGCCAGCCTGTCGAAAGAAGCTGAAGCAGCCTACAAGGGACTCAAAGCGTACATGGATGCAGGTTCGGCCAACCTCACCCGGTACAAAGACACAGTCAATTCAACCCTGAGCGCGGGCGAGACCTACCAGGAATACCTCCGGGGCGACAGCGCAGAGTACGAGAGCATCCTGGCCAGGGGCACTACCCTGAAGAAGAACGCAAACAACCTTGACAGCCGGTACGCCAGCCTGCAGGACAGAGTACCCGTCCTGAACGTTACGATCGGCAACACAGACTACAATTATGGGGCCGACGTCGGCTGGTACGAGTACGTGACCTTCCTGGTGAACAACACCGACTATCCGACGCCAGTCTGGAACGTGACGGTCCACTTCAAGCTGATAGAAAACCAGACGGGCATGGTAAAAAGCACCGACGACGTGCCGGTCACCGTGTACGCCCAGCTCTCCAAGTACTATGGCGCCATCCTGCCGATCGAGAGGGACCATAACTACTACGTGGTAACGAGTGTCACCTACGACTATTGATAGCCAGATATGAGATAGAAATTATGCCGGCCAGCGCCAGTATAGCGTCAAAGCCAGGAGCAGGAGTTGGTGTCGCGGCATCAGTGACAGGAACAGGAACCGACGCTGTTTGCGCTGGAGTTGCCTGCACAACTGGCGTCGGAGCAAGGGTCACGATAGATCCGTGCCAGATCCATGGCAGAGCCACGTTAGCTGTCGCAGTTCCGGCCGTCAGGTTGACCCATGCAAACCACGTATACACGTCGCCGGATATGCCGGCTTTTTCGGCAGTCACGTTGTAGATGCCGGCCGGTACCCGGTAAAAAGTATATGTGCCGATAGCGGCGATCTCCGGCCGGGAGACAGTTTTCTGCGGGTTCTCTGGCGAGTCGACCAGTGCCACATTTTCATATGTACCATTTGCCCATCTGACAGTCCAGAGCTTGACCGTCGCTCCCGGAATACCACCCTTATTCTTATCGGTGACCACGCCCGAGATCGTGCCCCAGCCTACTACGTGGACTACGGTAGAGTCAGTCAGGTTCCTGCTGATGCCGCTCTGCACGTAGCCGGTGACAGTGACATTGCCTTTAAACTGGTTGGAGGTCAGGAGGATTGAGGTCCGGCCGGTCTCGTCCGACACGTTGCTCTTCGTCGAGGGCAGATAGGCCATGGTGTCATTGCTGCCGAAGAAGGTGATGGTTATACCGCTCCTCTTGTACGGCTTGCCGTTCAGGAACAGCTGTGCAGTGATGATCGACTGGTCACCGCCGACCAGGATGGTGTCCGGGTCTGCCGTAACTTCGATTGCGTCCGGCATCGGGACATGCAGGACGATGAAGCCCGAGCTGGTCCTCGACTTGTTCAGCGAGTAGTTGTCGGACTTGCCATAATACCTGACGCCGTCGCCGACATCGGCCTCTGCCGAGGCATAAGCGTAAGTGATGCTGCTGTTGAGCTCGATGTTATCGAACACGTAGCTACCCGGGTATGGAAGGCCCGTATAAGAAGTCGTTGTCATGCGGTAGAGCTCGATCGCTTCACCCGAACCGCTGACGTTCACCATGTGGAGCGTTACGGTGCTGCCACCGTAGGGCTTGCCAAAGCGGTCCTGGACGCTGCCGAACCAGGAGGCCAGCGCAGGAGTGAAGTAGATGCCGGTAGAACCGTTAATCAGGGAGTCGCCAGCATACGCTGCCCAGATTATCGAACTGTTGCCGATGTAGTCTTCGCCTACCCACCCGAAACTGACGTTAGCCCGGCCGCCGGAGGTCTGGATGCCCGAAAGATACTGACCCTGTCCTGCACGGTAAAAGCCGTCAGGGCTCAGAGAACCATTGGCAAGTGCAGAGTAGCTGGAAGAGTCGATCGAGAAGTTGATCAGGGTGCCGTCGGGAACGGGATCGCCAAGAGCATCGGTTGCGTTGGCAGTTACCCGGACGCTGTCGCTGCCGTTGGCCTCGACGTGGTTGCGCTCTGCAGTTACCACGATCTTCGCCGGCCGGGGAACGAGGTATACGTTAACCGGGGAGGTGGACCACTCCTCGACCGGGAACGAGCTGGAGAAACCTTCGCCAAGCAGGCTGTGGTTGATATATAACTTATATGAACTCAGGTACCTGCCACCCTCGACCGGGTCCCACTGGTAAGTATTGTTGACGTTCTGGAACTGGAAGAAACCCTGGCCGTCGCTACTGCCCGAGTAGAAGGCCTGAGTAGTATTGGAAGCGTTCACGATGGCCACATAGGTATTTGCCAGCCCCTCACCGGCGTCAGAGGTAGCGACCCTGCCGGAAACTGCCCCAGTATTCGAGTGGGTGCCGTTCATAGCAGGGGCTGAAGCATAGCTCGTGTTATAATACGGCATAATGGCAGCAGCATCCATCGTCAGGGAGAGGATTGCGAGGATTGATAGAGCAATTACTGCTGCAGTAGTGGTCTTCATAAGTCCCTCGAAAGAGCGCCCGCAAGGCTCGATATTTCCGCGCGGGTACCGGCCGGCAACCTTCGGTCAAGCGTAAATTACAGCCATAGTATAAGGGCTAGCTTTATAATTGTTATGCAGCCAGGCGTTTGGAAAATAATCAGGCGACGCCGGATAAGTCGAGTATTTTCCCCGTGCTATAGTGATTCTTAAAACTTTTAGGGCAGACAGGTACCGTTTACACAAAGTACACAAGGTACACGAAGTACGCGAAATTTTACGATAAGATCATTTTCCAGCATGCCGTTTTTACGGTACTTTGAGTACTTCGTGTACCTCGCGTACTTCGTGTAAATGGTACGGGCACTCGTACAAAAGGTTTCAGTAACGACTATACTTGAAAATTAAAAAAGATTAGAGGGCGCTGAAGTCTACGTCGATCTCGCCCTCGTAGACAGTTTCAGCCGGCCCTTCCATGTACGCCACGTCGCTGACGAAGCTGATGTTGAGCTGGCCACCTGCAGTAGTTACGGTGGTCTGGTCCCTGGTGTAGCCAAGGTACCTGGCGACGGCTGCCGATGCGACGGAGCCTGTGCCGCAGCTCAGGGTTTCGCCTTCTACGCCTCTCTCGTAGGTCCGGACCCGGAGGTGCTGGCCTTCCCGCTGGACGAAGTTCACGTTGGTGCCCTTCGGGAACGTCTTGAGGTCAAAGCGTATGGCGGGAGCGTCCTTCATGAGGTCGACGGCTTTCACGTCGTCCACGAAGATGACCGCGTGGGGTACGCCAGTGTTGACGGCGGTGACCTCGTAGCCGTGCACGGGCTTGTTGATGAAGTTGTTGAGGCCGGCGGCCGGGATCTTCTTCGGGTCAAATAAGGGCTTGCCCATGGAGACCTTGACGAGCGTCTTGCCTTCCTCCACCCGGGCTTCCACTTCGAGGATGCCGGCTTTCGTCTCTACCTTGTCCTTGCCGGGCTTCATGTGGCCGTGGTCGACCGCATATTTCACGAAGCACCGGATGCCGTTGCCGCACATCTCCGCTTCGCTGCCGTCCTCGTTGAAGATGCGCATGTGGAGCGACGTGTGCATGGGCTTTGCCAGGAAGAGCACGCCGTCAGCTCCGACGCCGAACCTTCTGTGGCAGGTCTTCTTAGCGAAGGCCGCCTTCCTGTCCTCGGGCACCGGGCACTCGAACTCGTCAACGACGATGAAGTCGTTGCCGTTGCCCTGCATCTTGGTAAACTTGATCTCCGTCATTACAGTAACCTTCCCGGTACGATCTGGTTCTGCAGGAGGTCGTCGAAGGTCTCCCGCTTCCTGATGAGGTCGGCCTTGCCGTTGTGGACGAGGACCTCGGCGCACCTCGGCCTGCCCACGTACTGGGAGCTCATGCAGAAGCCGTACGCGCCCGCGTCCAGCAGCGCCACCAGGTCGTCTTTTTGAACTGCCGGCAGCTGCCTGTCGGTCGCCAGGATGTCGCCCGACTCACAGATCGGCCCGACAACGGTGTACTCGCCTTTGGCGGGGGAGCCGGCCTTGTTGGCCACGACTGCCTCGTGGTACGAGTCGTACATCGCCGGCCTGATCAGCGTGTTGAAGCCTGCGTCGGTGCCGACGAAGTTCTTGTAGGCCTTCTTGACCGTGTTGACCTTCATGAGCAGGACGGTGCTGTCTGCCACCATGTACCTGCCCGGCTCGAGGTGAAGCTCGGGGCTGATGCCGATCTTCTTGCATCTGGCCTTGAACGTCGGGAGGATGGCCTTGGCCCACTCCTTGGGGGTGGGGACTTTCGCGCCCTTCTGGTAGGGGATGCCGAAGCCTCCGCCCAGGTCGACCCACTCGAGGTCGATGAAGCCGCTGATCTGCTCTACCAGGTCCATCATCTTGTTGGTGGCCTCAGTGTAAGGGGCAGTCTCGAGGATCTGGGAGCCGATGTGGCAGTGGATACCCACGGGGTTCACGCCAGGCAGCTTCTTGGCTTCCTTGTAGATGTTGACGATCTCCTTCGTGGGTATGCCGAACTTGGAGACCTTTAAGCCGGTCGCCAGCTTCGGGTGGGCGTCCGCGGATACATCCGGGTTGACCCGGAAGGCGATCTTGATCTCCTTGCCGGCCTTCTTGGCCAGCTTTGAGAGCGTCAGGAGTTCGTCCCGGGAGTCCACGGAGACCATGACGCCCGAGTCGATGGCGTACTGCAGCTCGTTGTCGGTCTTGGAGTTGCCGGTGAACAGGATCTTCTCAGCCGGAATGCCAGCGAGTCTCGCAAGGTATATTTCGCCGTCGGAAAAGGCGTCCGCACCTGCGCCTTCCTGGGCGAAGATGCGCTGGACGACTAAGTTGTTGTTAGACTTGGCCGCGAAGAAGATTGACACGCCCGGGAAGGCCGCCGAGAAGCGGCGGTAGTTGTCCCTCAGCCGGTCCTCGCTGGTCACGTAGAGGGGCGTCCCGTAGGTTTCGGCCAGGCTGACTGTGTCCACGCCGCCGATGGTAAGGTGGTTGCCCTTGACTTCGAGGTGGCCGGGAATTTCGTAGGGTTTCATAGTTTCTTCATCCTCTCGACTGCCTGGTTAATGCGCTCGATGGGGCTGGTCAGCGAGAACCGGATGTAGCCTTCGCCGTACTTGCCGAAGCCGGAGCCCGGGGTGCCGACGATGCCCGCCTTGTCCAGCAGATACTTCGCGTACTCGATCGAGGTGAACTTCTGGGGTACGGGAGTCCAGACGTAGAAGGTTGCCTTCGGAGGCGTCACGTTCAGGCCCATGGACTTGAGGCCGCTGCACAGCGCGTCTCTCCTTGCCTCGTACATCTTGTTGGTCTTATCGGTGAAGGCCTGGGAGCGGTTCAGCGCGGTGATGCCGGCCATCTGGACGGCCAGGAAGGCGCCTGAGTCCACGTTCATCTTGACCTTGCCGAGGCCTGCCACGATCTCGGGGTTGCCCACGGCGAAGCCGATGCGCCAGCCGGTCATGTTGGAGGTCTTGCTCAGCGAGTGGAGCTCGATGCAGCAGTCCATGGCACCGGGTATCTCCAGGATGCTCGGGGACCGGTAGCCATCGTAGGTGACTTCCGAGTAAGCGTTGTCGTGCACCACGACGATGCCGTTGTCTTTGCCGAAGTCCACGACTTCCTTGAAGTAGCTCTTGTCTGCGACCGCTGCGGTCGGGTTGTTGGGGTAGTTGATGAAGATCATCTTCGACTTCTTCACGACGTCCTTCGGGATGATCGAGAGGTCGGGCTTGAAGCCGTTCTCCGCGAGCAGGGGCATGTCGTAGGGCTTGCCGCCTGCGAAAGAGGTGCCGGTGGCGTACACTGTGTAGCCCGGATTAGGGCAGAGCGTGTAGTCGCCCGGGTTCACGAACGCGAGGGGAATGTGGGCGATGCCTTCCTTGGAGCCTATCAGCGTGATCACTTCGGTCGCCGGGTCCAGCTTGATGCCGAACCGGTTCTTGCACCATACGGCAGCCGCGTCCCTGAAGATGTTAGACCCCGAGTAGGCGGGGTACTGGTGGGATGCCGGGTCCTTTGCCGCCTTACAGAGTTCCTCGATCACGTAGTCGGGAGTGGGCGTGTCCGGGTCGCCGACGCCGAAATCGATGACGTCGACTCCTTCTTTGATCTTCTGCTGCTTGGCTTTGTCCACCTCGGCGAACAGGTAAGGTGGCAGCGAGTTAATCCTCTCAGCATAGGTTACCATTATCGAATGACGCTCCTTGTGTCATGGACGTGAGTCCTGTTACTAATAGGGGCCAAAGGTATAAATAAACCTGATCATGGGCGGGGCGTGAGGCGTTATGAAAAAGTCATAACAGCGGGTAGATAAGTTACCAGGGGCAGCGACCCGACAAAACGAACGCTGCGCTGTGCCAGGATCACAAGCCCTCAAAGCAATTATTGCGCAACTTTTATATAATATATTTGTATATATAAAAATGATTATATCCCAAGGGGTTGAACATGGACGATTTGAAAAAGATCATCGAACGGAAAGGACCGATCAGGAAAGTTGGAGTTATTGGCATGGGCTACGTGGGTATTCCCGCAGCAGCTTTATTCGCAGACTGCAAGCAGTTCACCCATGTCTGTGGCTTCCAGAGAGACTCCCCGTCCTCGGGCTACAAGATCGATATGCTCAATAAGGGCGAAAGCCCGCTCAAGGGCGAGGAGCCGGGCCTGGAGGACCTGCTGAAAAAGGTGGTTTCCGAGGGCAAGTTCGAGTGTACCTCGGACTTCTCGAGGATCAGGGAGCTGGATGCTGTCACTCTCGCAATTCAGACGCCGTTTAAGAATCCCAAGGACCTGGTGCCTGATTTCGGCGCGCTGACCGAAGGTCTGCGCATGGCAGGTAAGTACATTCGGTATGGCACCCTCGTGGTCATCGAGTCGACCGTTACCCCCGGCACAACCATGGGTATGGCCAGGGAAGTGCTGGAAGAAGAGTCCGGCATGAAGGCCGGAGTGGAATTTGCCCTCGCCCACGCTCCCGAGCGTGTGATGGTCGGCCGCCTGCTCAAGAACATCCAGGAACACGATCGCATCGTAGGCGGCATCGACGCCGTGAGCACGAAGCGTGCCGTCGAGCTATACGCCCCGATTTTGACCAGGGGCAAGATCATCCCGATGTCGGCGACCGCTGCAGAGGTCACCAAGACAGCAGAGAATACTTTTAGAGATATGCAAATAGCTGCTGCAAATGAATTAGCTCTCTATTGCGAAGCAATGGGCATCAACTTCTACGACGTCCGCACCGGCATCGACAGCCTGAAAGGAGAGGGCATCACCAGAGCTATACTCTGGCCGGGAGCCGGCGTGGGAGGCCACTGCCTGACCAAGGACACCTACCACCTGGAGCGCGGTGTCAAGATCCTGAACGGTCACCTGGACTACCCCGAGGGCAAAGACTCGCTGTTCGTCCTGGCCAGGAACGTCAACGACTTTATGCCGAGGCACATGTTTAACCTTACCTTGCAGGGCCTGAAGCGGGCGGGCAAAGCTAAGAAAGGCGCAAGAGCTGCCATTCTCGGCTGGGCTTTCCTCAACAACTCCGACGACGCCAGGAACACGCCTTCCGAGACTTACAGGGACCTCCTCCTCCTCGACGGCTTCGAGGTCAAGGTTCACGACCCGTATGTCGAGAAGTACCCCGGGGTGCCCATCCTGCGCAGCATCGAGGATACCGTCGAGGGAGCAGACATAGTCGCCATCATGACCGGCCACAGCGAATACAAAGCCCTCGACTCTGCCTTGATAAAAGAGCTGACGGGCAAGGAGCACCCGGTCATCATCGACGGGCGCAACATCATTGACCCGGACACGTACATCTCCCACGGCTTCGTCTACAAGGGCATCGGCAGGGGAGACAAGAACGGGCACCGGATCGCAGACCAGGCCCACGGCAAGAAAAAGACGGAAGAGGCGATTCCGGCCGCTTAAGATAGACAACTGGCCCCGGGACAGATCCGGGGCTCCCCAACTTTATCGAACAACATATACGAACGCTGCGCTGTGCGTTTCTGGTTGCTAGTGGGGCGTGAGACAGCAATACGAACGCTGCACTGTGCCAGATCACAGATTCCGACAGATTGCGCAGATTACACAGATAGCATCGAATTCAATTAATTGGCGGGCTAATATCCTACTCTTATCGAGTCATATCTGTGCTTTCCAGTATTCCCGTACTTGTTTGGCTTGTGGTTGTTGGGCTGCCGGGTGCTCTGTCCTTGCATGGGCTATCGTGGGTAGCACGAAGACACAAAAATCTTTTTTTAGATGGACACAAAGTGCTCGAAGGCTCTAAGTTCACGGCTAAATCCCGAATTGCACTAAGACACCGGTTAAAACTCAAAGGACACTAATACACGGTCTAAGAACACGAACAAGTTCCGCGAAATCACTAAGCCACCAAGTTAAGACAAACAACCATTTCGCCTTACTCCTGCCACGACTACTCCAGCCATGCGGCTGTACAATATAGTCGTTTCTAGAATTTGTGAAGGTCGAGAACCCCGTATATAATGATAATCGTTTCTGGAATGTATCGGATATGCTGGAATGGTTAACACGACGGACACAACGTACACGACGGACACGACGTTATTCGAATATGATCAGATAGCCAGCCAATCTAAGTAAACGTCGTGTACGTCGTGGCCGTAGTGTACGTTGTGTTTACCGATCTGGCATCTGCCCAAAAGTTCCAAGAATAATCGTAATCAGGATACGGGTAACGATGGCAACCGCTTCATCAACTGTGTTTTAGTTTAGTGTCTTTGGGTATTCGTGCCACTTGTTCGTGTTTTTAGACCGTGCCCTTCGTGCATTTTGTCGATTAATAGTGATTTCGTGCAGTTCGTGTTTTAGCCGTGCACCTTAGAGTATTAGTGTTTTTGTGTCCCTCTAAAAAAATAGTTTAGTGTCTTCGTGCTACCCACGATAGCCCAAACAAGACCGTAACACCGGACCACCGATTACACCTCAGGCACGGGGATACTGGCAATCCGTGCCATTTGTCGAAATCTGTGACCTTGGCACAGCGCAGCGATCGTGTACGTTTACCAGCACAGAGACAGCAGTTTACGAGTAACCCGGAAATGATTGCCAGCACAGCGCAGCGTTTGTGTACGTTCACGAGCACGGGGGTAACTGTTTGTACATATTCTAGAAAAATATGAGGGTATGAAAGCGTTTAGAAGTGAAGATACTGCAGCCAGGTTTTCAGCTGCATTCCGAGCCACTGCCATAGATCAGGCGAAGCAGGTTCTGGAGTAACCACCGGCCCTGGCGTGCTGAGGGAGGTGGGAGAGGGCTCCGGGACAGGTGGCGGGATGAGGAAATCAGTTACGGCCCCGGTGAGGGGATACTGATCTGCGACCCCATTCTGGGTATAGGGTATCTCCCCGAGACCATCGCCGTTTACGTCGTGGCCGCCATAATCGCCATAGCGGTTTCCAAGATATCCCGTATACGTTCTGCCGTTGTACTGGTATGTTTCAGGCCCTGGCGTACTCCAAAAATTATTCTGGCTGGCAGAGTATATCCCGTCGAGGAAATCATTCAGGTAGAGCCGGTTGTTTGCGGAGCTCTCCAGCCAGATGCCCCGGCCATTATCGTGGGCCGTGTTTCTCGTTAAGGTATTGTAGCTTGAATTGGACAGCCAGAGGCTCTGGTACCCCGGAGCGCTGTCGCCCCAGGTGCAGTTCTCTATCGTGTTATACCACGAGTCGGTCAGGGTAATGTCATACATGCCGCCCGACATGGTGTTGTTTCGGAGGGTGCAGTGGTGGGCGTTCAGCAGCCGGAGATTTCGGCCGCCGTTCGAAAGCACGTTATCGGCCACCAGGCAGTCCCGGGAGTTTTCCACGATGATGTTGTAGTATTCTCCGGATGCAGTATTGCCTGTGACTGTGGCATTTTCAGAGTCGTCGATCCAGACTGCATAGTGGTCGTCTATCATCACGTTGTCCTTCACCACGCAGTCCCTCGTGTTCTTCAGCTGCACGCCGTCGCCTAGACGGTAGATGTGGGCTCCGCCATCTCTGGCGACCGTTCCGCCATTGAGCTTCAGCAGGTTATTCGAGACGACGTTGCCGTCAGAAAGGTAGATGCTTATGGCGTTTTTATTTTCGAACTCTATGCTGGAGAGTGCGTTGAAGCTGACGTTGTTTCCGGAGATGAGGTTGTTGTCGGAAGCCTGTTCGAGGCTGATCGCGTCGTCGGAGTTATAGCAGGCGACGTTATCCAGGATGGAGTTGCCTGCCGAGGCGTACAGCTTGAGGCCGTGAAAACTGTTGCTGTTGACGACGTTATCGGCGATCATATTGTTGTCCGACCGGTTAAGGTCTATGCCGATGTAGTTGTCGGACAGATCATTGGAAGTGATGGTGTTCAGCCGGGAATCCGAGACCTGGATGCCCAGCCGGTTCCCGGATACTACGCAGCCCAGGATTGTGTTGCCGTCTGAGTATACGCCGATACCTGTGCCTTTGCTATCAGTGCCCGTTACCCTGAGCCCTTCTATCCGTGTCCCGCCGGAGCGGATGCCGATTGTGCAGCCGGGACCGTTTCCGCATACGATTGGATAGCCGTTCCCATCATCTATGCCTTTGATGATGAGCTGCTTATTCACGTTGAGATTTTCGTGATACGTGCCACTTCCGACGAGGACCGTATCCCCGTCGCCTGCCCGGTCGATCCCCTGCTGGATGCTCCGGTATTCACCGGCCTCGCCGACGGTGATCGTTTTAGCGTTTGTATCGACGATGGCAGGGCTGAAGAGCAGCAGACAGATAATTATAGCGACGAACACGATCTTTTTCCGAATGAGGACACACCGCCGCAGGTTTAGCCGGTTGCAGGCCGGAAATTAATATTATTACATAATTATTTTATAGTAATATAGTTACCCGTCGTCGGGTACTACCCGCTGGTAAGAACGCTATAACCAGAAAATTGTTAGAGTATCTGCGACAGGCCGGCAGCCTGTTAAAAAGAGAAGGTGAGGGATTACCCCCCACTTTATTTCACGTGCAGTACGTAGTTGACCGTATCCTGGACACCCGGCTGCGTCGTAGATTTCACCTGGATGTTCACGTTGTAGGTGCCGGTTGTGGCCGGAGTAATGGTCACGTAGCCGTACCGGAAGTCCAGGGGCTGCACCAGGGCAGTCTCGTACATGTTGACCTTGTACCACGTAGCGGGGATGCCGGTCACGTAGATAGCGTAGGTGTCAGCCTTCGCCCCGATGTTCTTGTAGTAGACGTTCTGGGTCAGCGCGGTGCCGGGGCTGACGCTGAAGGTTTCCATGCGCTTGACATCGCCGTTGTAGCTGGCCATGCTCCTCATGTTATCCACGGCGTAGTCGGGAGTGCCCGGAGCCGGTGCCGGGGTGGGCGTGGGAGTCGGAGCGAGGGTGGGCCGCGGGGTCGCAGTCGGAGTAACCGTTGGCGCTACCGTCGGCTTCGGGGTTGCCGTGGGCGTAGCAGTGGGCGTCGGAGTTACTGTCGGCCTGGGTGTGGCTGTAGGTGTCACGGTAGGCTTCGGAGTCGCAGTAGGCGTAGTAGTGGGAGTGGGAGTCGGGGTTGCCGATCCGGGCTGCAGATACTTGTCGTGAGTCTGCATCAGCGGGTAGGCGTCGCTTACCCCGTTCTTTGTGTAAGATGTGTCGCCTATGCCGTTGCGGTTGCCGTCGGTGCCGGTGTAATCCTTGTATTTGTTACCGACCGTGCTGGTGTAGGTGGCGCCATTATACTGGTAGGTCATCGTCCCGGAAGACGTCCAGTAGTTCCCGGAGCCGCCGGAGCCGACGCCGTCGAGGAAGTCGTTCAGGTACAGCCGGTTATTGCGGGAGGAATCGATCAGCAGCGGGCCACCCGTATTCGAGATCCGGTTACCCTTCAGCGTGTTGTAGCTGGAGTTGGTCAGCCAGAGGGCGTTGTACACGTAGCTGCTGTTGCTGATGACGTTCTCCTCCAGGGTGTTGTACCACGCGTTGGAAAGCGTCACGAGGTAGGTCGACCACTCGGAGCTGCCGCCCCCGGTGACCTTGTTGCCCTTGACCGTGTTGTAGCTGGCATAGTCGAGCCAGATGCCCCGGCCGCCTTTAGATACGGTGTTACCCGCGACAGTGTTGCGGTGGGACTGCTCGACCATGATGTTGTAGTACTCGCCCGAAGCGGTGTTGCCGGTGACGGTGCAGTTGGTCGACTTGTAGATCCAGACCGCATAGTGGTCGTCGATCATGACGTTGTTCTTCACGATGTTGTCCCGGGTCTCGTACAGCTGTACTCCGTCGCCAAGGCGGTAAACGCGGTTGCCGGGCTGGCGGGTGATGGTGCCGCCGTTCTGCTTCATGGTGTTGTCGGAGATGACGTTGCCGTTCGACTGGTAGAGCTTGACGGCGTTCTTGTTCTCGTACTCGACGCTGGACTGCGCGTTGTAGCTCACGTCGTTCCCGGAAATCAGGTTGTTGTTGGAGGAACGCTGGAGGATGATACCGTCGATTTTATTGTACCAGATCGAATTGCCCATGATCTTGTTACCGGACGCCTGGTACAGGGATACGCCGTACTCGGTGTTGTCCCGGATCGTGTTGCCCTTGACGGTGACACCGGTCGTTGCGATGCTGATGCCGCTCTTGCCTCTGGTCACCGCGAAGTTCTCGATCCATGCCCCGCTGGCCGTGACGCTGACGGCGTCCTTGCCGTTGAGCATGCCGTCGATGACGGGCCTGCCCGAGCCGGTGTCCACGCCCTTGAGCGTGATCGCCTTGTTGAGGACTATGTTCTCCTTGTAGGTGCCGCTGTTGACGTTGATGACGTCGCCCGCAGCCGCGTTGTTGATCGCTGTCTGAATGCTGGAATACTGCCCGCCCGGGCCCACGGTGATCGTCTGGGCCGTGGCGTTCAGGGGAGTCAGGCTGAGAGATGCTGCGAGAAGAGTGCATATCAGAGCCGTTACTATGATAAGTTTTTTAATAACAACACCACCGTTTTTACGCCCGGCAAAAGTCAGGAGGGCCGGTTGACGGCCAACAGATCGCCCACTTTAACCGTGCGTATATATCAGCTATTTAGTAAGCACTTTTCGGTTTATTTATATCCCATATATACTTTTTTCTGCTGGCGGTAGAAACTTTATTAAAAAGTTCTGGGATATTTCAAAGAATTAGATCATGTTCACTAAGCAGAAAATCAGATCGATCTAAACGAAAGCGTACGCTGGGCTGCGCGTTTCTGGTTGCCCGTATAGCGTGAGACAGCAATACGAACGCTGCGCTGTGCCAGAACACAGATTTATACAGATTGAACAGATTGCACAGATGCTAATCGATGGTAAATGGATTACGGGTCTATCACATTATTCTAAAGTCATCTGTGTAATTCGTGCAATCTGTATAAATCTGTGATCCCGGCACAGCGCAGCGTTAGTCCACGTTCACGGGCACATAGGCAACTACCTTATCGGTATCCCGGAAATGGTGGCCAGCACAGCGCAGCGTTCTTATTCCTTCTCACGCTCATTTCACGACCGCCAGCGGCGCCACCTTTACCGGCACTTGCCCGGCCCCCGTGATATCCCGGCCCTCGAAGAAGTGCCGCAGCCAGAGCTCGAGGTTGATCCACTTGAAGATGAGGTCCCCTGCATTTTGGCGGCCGGCGACGTGGTCCCGGAAGATCTTCTCCACCCGGCCCCACTCCCAGTACGGGCGGCTGCGGAAGCTGTCGGAGTAGATGAGGTCCGTGCAGTAGGCCACTATTTTCGGGTCCCGGAAGAAGTCGTCTGCCGGGGCTGCGAACCCGATCTTGTCCTTACGGTCCCTGATGAGGGGCGGGATGACGGCGTCCATGGCTTTGCGGAAGATGACCTTGGTGTTGCCGTCCCGGAGCTTTTCCCCGGCGGGCATTGAAGTTACGGCTTCCACGAGGTCTACGTCCAGGAACGGGGGCCGGGTCTCGATGCTCCAGCGCATGGAGTTTTTGTCCTCCCACCGCATCATCTCGGGTATCGCGGTACTGAACAGTGAGAGGCGCAGGATATCATTCAGGGGTACGGGGTTCCACCGGGGGTCGTAAGTGTCGCCGCAGACCTGTTGCAGGTAATCGTGATTGATCCAGGTACAGAGCCGGGCTTTCCATACCTGCGCCTTGAGGGCTTTCGGCATGAGCAAAAAGGCGAACAGTGCGCTGCTGTAGGTTTTCCGGGAGTTCCGGTAGTAGAGAAGCATCTCCCTGGCCAGCTTTGCCCACCGGAAGCTGCGAAACATCTCGTAGAAATAGTAGCTGTAGTAGTAGACGTAGCCCGCGAACAGCTCGTCGCCCCCCTGCCCGTCCAGCAGGACTTTGGCGCCGTGCTCGTGGGCCAGCTTCATCACCCTGTACTGGGCATAAGGGCTCAACCCGCCCACCGGCTCTTCCTGTGCCGCGACAAAGTCGTCGATGTCTGCCAGGAAGTCTTCGGGGTCGAGTGTGGTGAAAAATTGCCTGGTCCGGGTGACCCGGCCGATCTCCCGGATGTACCTGCTCTCGTCGATCAGGCTGCCAGGGACCACGAATGAGAAAGTGTAGAAGTCGCTCTCGAGCAGCTGATCGAGGATGCATACGATAGCGGACGAGTCGACTCCGCCACTCAGGCAGCTGCCGATGGGCACGTCGGCGAGGGTCCGCTGCCGGACGCTTTCGGTAAAGAGTGTTTTGATGTCGGGCGCAGCATTTGCTGGCCGGGGCTCCCGGTCGTACCACTTCAGGAGCTTGTGCTCGTGGCTCTTCAGGTCGTAGAGGAGGATGGAATCGGTGGCCAGGGAGCTGATGTTTTCGAAGAAGGTATCGGTGCCGTGGTCTTCGAGGTTGAAGGCGAGGTACTCCATGATGGCCTTTGCACTGGGAGCAGTCTGAACCTCATGGCAGAGTATGGCAGTGATCATGGAGGAGAAGATGATCTTGCCGGGGCTGAGGTGGTAGTACAGGGGCTTGATACCGAACTGGTCCCTGGACAGCATGAGTCGGCCGAGGTTGCGGTCGTAGATGCAAAAAGCCCACATACCCCTGAGCCTTCGGACGAAGTCCGGGCCGAACTCTTCGTAGGCGTGAATGACTACTTCAGTGTCGGAGTCGCTTCTGAACGTATGACCTTTCTCGAGCAGCTCCTGCCTTAGCTCCCGGTAGTTGTAGATTTCCCCGTTGTAGGTGATCCATATCGTCCCGTCCTCATTGGACATGGGCTGGTGCCCTTTCTCGGAGAGATCGATGATCGACAGCCGGGTATGGCCGAGGGAGACCGTCTCGTCCCGGTAGATACCGTGATCATCCGGCCCCCTGTGTCTGGTTATATCGTTCATCTGGCTGATCAAGCGCACGTCTTTCCAGTTGAATCCGTTAATACCGCACATGGAGCATACCTTTTCAGTCCGGCTTTCTGCCAAAACATTATATTATACTGTTTATATATAATTGTTGCACGAGGACATACATACCGTCCGTATATTGAACTGGCCATATGACCCTGTACAATAGTTATTTATTTAATAACTTAAATAATAAGCACTTACTAATATCGTTTCAGGTCGATAGCGAGGCAAACGGATGAATGTTCATGTACCTGTATACATACGACAGCTTAGGTGTCACCTGGACGATCCACTGTACAAAAATTCCATTTTTATCTTCACCACAAGAGTCCTGACAGTCGTTGTGGGTTTCATCTTCTGGATGATCGCCGCGAGGCTGTATTCGGTAGAGGACGTGGGACTGGCGGTGGCATTGATCTCGTCGGCGACCCTGATCAACCTGTTTTCGACCCTGGGCATCGAGCATTCCATCATCCGGTACTTCTCTACCTACAGCATGGCCAAGACCATCAACAGCAGCGTGCTCATCGTCACCCTGACGTCGTTAGTCATAGGCGTAGCGTATAGCATTGCACTGATACTGCTATCGTCTAACCTGACGTTCATAAATAACCCGGTCTACCTCTTCATCTTCGTCGCCTTCGGGGTCATCAGCACCATCGCGGTCATCACCGGCAACATCTTCATAGCCATGCGGAAAACGCTGTACTACCTGGTCCAGAACGTGTTCATCTCGGCCAGGGTCCTGTTCCTGATCCCCCTGATCTTCCTCGGGAGCTTCGGCATCGTGGGCTCGACGATGGTCGCCTACATCTTCGCCTTTATCTTCGTGCTCTTCATCCTGAGCAAGTTCATCAGGTTTAACTTCAAGGTAGACAGGGATTACGTCCTGAATTCCTTCAGCTACTCGTCCAGGAACTACGTGGCGACCTTGCTGTCGGAGGTACCGTTCCTGCTCATGCCGGTGATCGTGCTGCATCTGCTGGGAGAGGCCGACGCTGCCAAGTACTACATTGCGTTCTCCATCGGGAGCTTCCTGATGCAGATCACCTATACTATCAGTACTTCGCTGTTCGTGGAGGGAAGCCACGGGGAGAGCATGAAGAAGAACGTGATCAAATCAGGGGTGGCCATCTATTCGCTGCTCGTACCGGCCTTCCTGTGCATCTTTCTGTTCGGCGAATACCTGCTCGATATCTACGGCACAGAGTACGTCGCTTCCTTCGATCTCCTCAAGCTGGTGGCACTGTCGAGCTTTTTCCAGGCGATCTACTCCCTGTATTGCGCCATCCAGAAGGTGAGAATGGGGATGGACAGCGTCGTCAAGCTGAACCTCATCATGTTCTGCCTGTTCCTCGTGCTGTCCTACGTGCTGATGGGAATCTTCGGGGTCACGGGGGTCGGGTATGCGATGGTTATCACGTTCATCGTGATAGACCTGCTAATTATAGGTATCTCTAAGAAGGAGAAGTGGATATGAACCCATTGCTGATCGCCCTGGGGGTAGTGGCGGCAATATTTCTGCTCGCGCTGTACGGAACCAGGTTCTTTACGCGAGACAAGCCGTCGTTCCTGTACGATCTGACCGGCGATACCGTATTATACGCACTCCCGGTTCTGGGCTTGCTCGGCGTTTTTGCTCTGCTGGCCCTGAAGCAGTGGAACCTGCTGGTCCTGGGCACCTACCTGATCATTCCCGTAGTCATCGGCCCCATCCTCTTTCTCGCCTACCGCCGGAGAAAATGCGGAAAAGTCTGGGCGGACGGACAATCGTTCAAGTTTCTGCTGATCATCTATCTGATCACCTTTTCCTTGTCCCTGATCTTGCTCAATATTTATGAGACCAGGACGTTCCTGTACTACGCCCTTATTGCTGCCATCGCTGCGGTGATCATGCTCCAGATCATGCTGTTCAATAAGCGGCAGGTCAGTGTACCTGTCGTCCTGGCCCAGATTTCGATGCTGGTCCTGAACATCATCTGGAGCATCAACCTGAAGTACTACTTCTACGTCGGCAGGACGGACGTCATGCTTCACTCGTGGTACGTCGAGAACATCTTGAAATACGGGTTCGTGAGCAGCGTTTTCGAGGATTACCAGGCCTTTCCCCTGTGGCATATCCTGGCCGCGACGGCTTACAGGATAACCGGCGTGGATTTCCCCGTGCACAATATCATGTTCATCATCATCGGCATCCTCTACGTCGTCATCGCGATCGGAGTGTTTCTCGTCGCCCTGAAGGTCACCGGAAACCAGCGCACTGCGATGTTATCATCGCTCTTCGTATCAGTCTACCCCTACTTTATCCTGATCGGCTCCGAAGCGCTGGCGAGAAGTGTCGTGTCGTGCCTCGGGGTCATCCTGCTCCTGCTGCTGCTCGACAGCAAGATCAGGTCCCGGTTCTGGCTGGCCGTATTTCTGACCGCGGGGATCATCGTTTTCCACACCGTAGCCATCTTGTTTATCCTGACCATCCTGTTCACCATGTACCTGGCGCAGAAGATCTTTGTCAGGGAGCCAGAGTTTTCCATCATACCGCTGAAGTACTTTGCCCTGGCCGTCCCGATGCTGGCGCTGTACTGGGGGTTGTTCGGGAACAGGATCGTCCAGACTCTGCTGTACGATGTCCGAAACCTCGCTCCCTCGTCGAACATCATGGCGTCGGTCATCACCACCCCCGTTAACGAGCTGTTTAACTACCTCCAGTTCGTGCCGTACCTCCTCTTCATCATTGTGGGCACAATAGTTATTCTCCGCTCGAAAGGCCTGAACCACAGGGTCAAGATCATCTGCATAACCGCGCTGGTGCTGGTGCCGCTGACCTTCCCCGGCCCCGCGCTCCTGATTAACAAATTCTTCATGGACGTGGAGATGGAGAGGTTTTTTGAAAACGGGTTCATCTTCATGGGCCTGACTGCGGCGACAGGGTTTTCGGCGCTGTTCATGCGGTCGGGCAGGGCGATGAAAGCAGCCCTGACGCTGCTCTTCGTCACCATGGTTCTGCTGTCGGTCTCGAACGACTTCGTGGCCACCGATAATCCGCTGGTTAAGCGGCCGTTTTTCACCCACTACATTTCCGCGGGGGAGGCTGCAAATATCGAGCATCTGGCGACTATGACCACAGGCTACTTGATGTCGGATTACGTACCTCACCGGTACCTGTACAGCTCTCCGGAAAACTCTAAGACCCACATACTGGAGGTAGACTCCAAAAACCTGACTTTCCTGAGGAACAGCGGCGAAGACCTGCTGGTCATCAGAGCTCAGGAGCTGGAGGGCAGGCCGCTGTACGTATCTGCGGCGGAGGATGGGAACTTTGTCTTTTCACCCAGCTGGCGCAACACGGTTTACTATACTGAAGACTCGCCCCTGTGGGATGACCTTGGCCAGTACGACAGGGTCTACGACTCTAACTCAATGCGAGGGTATAACTGATTTGATCTTCGCTGCAAAGCTTTTGGTCAGTACGTTCTTGTAGGCCCATTCCGCTGCAGCGCCCAGCGGGTCCTTTTTGCTGGCCACGAAAGTCTGCCGGAGCGAAGGGTTAAACTTCGACTTGTACAGGCACAGGTGTTTCAAGCCCGCCCCTTCCAGCTCCACTTCCCGGAGGCCCTGCTCCTTTGCCTGCCGGATGAACTCCCACTTCAGGAGCTCGTTGCCCGGGATAGCCTTCCGGAGGTTGATCTCCCCCAGCCAGAACATCAGGCTCCCCTTGTAGGTGCAGTTCACCGCTATGGAGACAATCTCCTCCCCGGCATAGGCGAAGTACATCTTCACGTGATCCGGAAAAGCGTCGAGAATATCGTTCAGGTACCCGGGGCTGAGGATCGGAGACCCCATGCCCCGGCTGTCGAACCGGTCCCGGGTGATGGCGTAGAACGTCTCCACGTCTTGAGTCTGCTCTATCCTGAGGCCATATTTGTCGCCCGTCCGGATTTTCTTCTTGCAGTCGGGGTCGAAGCCATCCAGAATTTTATCCAGAGGCCTGCTCAGGTCAAGGTAGTAGGTGTAGTTGATCCCGATGTCGTACCCCGCCCACATGAAAGGCCTGATGTCGTCGAAGCTAGGAACCGCTGAGACAGAGATATAATTCGGCGCCAGTTTTGCCAGCTCCCGGCTGACGTCCTCGAAAGCGCCATTCAGGTAGCCTTCTTTTCGCTTCTGCCTGAGGCGGTGATACTCAGGGCTAAAGACGGGGCCGAGATAGGGGACGCACGCCCCTGGCGGAGGGGAAAAGACCAGCTTCAGCCCTTTGAGCGACCGGACAAACAGGGGGCAGACGCAGACCAGCTCGTTGCCCCGGCGAACCCCGAGGGGAAGAAGCCGGTACCCGGAGTGCTTCTCGACGATCTGCAGGAAGTCCCACCGGTGAAACAGCATGCCGTCAGGGCTCTCTTCCACAAATTCGTCCCACCGGCTCCGATCCTCCAGCAGCTCCACGGGCATGGCCTACTCACCCTCTGGCAGGCGTCCCAAAACCGCCGCTGATCGGGCTTTCGCGAGCGCGATGTAAGCCCATCTGGCGCAGGTGCCGAAGACATCTTTCCTGGTCACGGTGTAGCACTTTTCCAGCGCGGGGCCGAACTTCGACTTGAAGGGAGTCAGCCGCCTGGTGTGCCCATCGTAGATCTCGAACCGCCGGAGCCCTGCTTCTTTCGCCCTCCTGATGAGCTCCCAGATCAGGTACTCGTTGTGGTGCCCGTTGGCGCTTCCCAGCCACAGGAGCAGGGTATCCCGGTATTCGCAGGTCACCTGGACGCCGGCGACGCCGGGGTCGTACAGGAAGTACATTTTTACGCTCCCGGGGAAGGTGGCCAGGATATCCCGCAGGTACTCGTGACTCTGGCTCCCGAAGACGGAACTCTGGCCTTTGAGCCGGAGCCTCTCGTCCATGATCTGGTAGAAGGCCTGCGTATCCGTAGCCTGTCGGATCTCGGGATCGCCCCGCTCGCAGTGCCTGATCCTCTTCCTGCAGTTCGCATCGAAGCCTTCCCAGATTTTTTCCAGCGGTTTGGTGAGGTCGATGACATAGGTGTATTTGACGTCTGCGTCGTACCCGCTCCACAGAAAAGGCCGGACATCGTCGAAGCCCGGGGCGGCGTCCACCGAAACGTAGCTTGGGGAGAGACGGGCCAGCTCCCGGTTGATCTCCTCGATGGCATCGCTGAGGTAGCTTTCTTTTCTCCGCTGCCTGAGACTGTAGTATCCGTGGCTGAACGCCGGGCCGAGATACGGGACGTTAGTCTGCAGGGGTGGGGAAAAGACCGCCTTCAGGCCGCCGTAGGATTTGTAAAACAGGGGAAAGAGGCAGACTGGCTCTTCGCCCCGGAAGGTGGCGTACGGAAGCATCTTAAAGCCGGAGTAGCTCGCGATGATCTCCAGAAACTCCCACCGGTGAAACAGCGTGCCTCCGGGACTTTCGGCGACAAATTCATTCCACCAGCCTTTGTCAAAGATAGTTCTGGCATGCATAGGCGACCCTCGTCTTAGAGATCTCTTCCGCGCTGGTCATCCAGGCATTTTTACTGCTGCAGTAGTCCAGTATTTTGCGGTACAGCCGCTTCCACTCTGCCCGGTAGGGGGAGCCAAAGACGGTATTGTGCCAGAGCAGGGTGATGACTCCGTGGTAGCGCTCGACGGTATCGACGAGCAGCTTTGCCTTCTCCCACGCCCGGGCCGGCGAGCCGGCGTAGCTGAACAGCGTGCGATCCATGATGGTCAGGGGGATTTCCACAATGTCCACCTCCCTGCCGAGCTTCAGGTTAAAGGGCTTGAACGGATGGCACATGCCGTTGCGGAAGCCGACCATGTTGTTGTAGCCCAGAGTAGTGTCGTATTCGAACCCGGCCCTGGCCAGCAGCTCCCAGGTGTCGGGGATCTTAAAGCACAGGTAGTGGTTCCTGTAGCCGGTCACCTTTTTCCCGAGCACGCTTTCCAGGTTCCTTTTTTCCTCCAGGATCTCGGCCAGGTCGTCAAAGGCGTAGTAGCCCCCGTGGAGGCCGATATCCCAGCCCTTGTCGGAGATGTAGCCCAGCTCATCCTCGAGGGAGCGCAGGTCGTAGAGGCCGGAGCCTTTCTTGCCCGGACACCGGGCCATGAAGTAAAAGGTCGACTTTGCGCCGTAGGCTTCCTCGATCTCCATGATCTCGTCGAAGTTAATGTAAGTGCCCGGCCCTTTCCGGGCTTTGTTCGGGAAGAGCTCCTTTTTGAGCCCGCCCAGATCCATACCCCGGAGGAAATGGAGAGAAGACAGAGCCCTGTGGGGGATGGTGGGATAGATGATGTCGATGTCATGCGTCAGGCACACGGCGAACTTTCGGTCCCCGGGATAAGTCACGTCCAGCTTGTTTTCGACCAGGTACCGGGAGACGGCGGGCTCAAGAATCGAGTCCCTGTCATGGGATCTGTAGTAGGACTTGTATCCGTCGTGCTGCATCAGAGGGTACTCGTGCCTCAGGGTATACAAGTTCCATAGCCCGGGGTTTTGCCTAACAGACGACATATCGATCGCGGATTTTTTCCTGATAACTGCAGTTGTTCTTATGCCATACTACCAATACTAACAGAAGCCTTGCCCGGCTTTCAGCCGGGACCTGCCGTTGCCGATAAAGGCTGCGTGACCGGTTGCCCGGCGACCGTGGCGCTCCCGGGATAGTTCTCGATGAACCAGACCATGTAGGAGGTCATGTCGATCTTGTCCTGCAGCAGCCTCTCCCTTTTCGCCTTCCACCTTTCCCGGAGGTCAGGCTGCCTGACGAGCTCGACAGCCTTTGCGATCGCCTTCCCGGGTTCGACAAAGTTGTAGAGCAGGCCATACCTCTTCTCCAGCTCCACCCAGTTGCCGGCATCGTTCTTGACGAAGGTCATGGCCCGGACAGCGGGCGTGCCCAGCACGCCGGCCTCGGTCGTCGTGGTGCCCGTGTCCGTGACCACCAGCTTCGCGAAGCTGATGACGTCGTGGATCCTGTGCTTGGGCACGGGCAGGAGGCGGTCCCTGATCTCTTCCGGGACTCCCCCGTACGAGGAAATGAAGACCGGCACGTACTTCTCAAGCTCTTTGACCAGCCTGATCTTATCGGCGCTGCTGAAGCCGGAGATCCCGACATCGTGCATGGCGTCGAACGCGTTGAACCGCAGCAGCGCGTAGTCAGAGCCTTCGGGAAGGCCCAGGAGCCGGTAGATGCCCCTGTCGGGGCTGAAGTGGTTTGGGTGCAGGTAAGCGAGCTCCTTGTAGCTGGGTACCCGGATCTGCTTTTTACCCAGCGCCTGCCGGAAGGACGAGGGTGTCACCAGGGCGCCGGTAAACCTGCGGAAGAAGTTGAACGGCACCGCGTAGGATGCCGGATAGATCATGGGCTCGCCGTCGCAGAAGGTGATGTCGGGTACGTTGAGCATGCGGGCCACGCACGTGCTGTAGATGCCGAAGCCGGCGATGAGGTCGAGCTTCTTGTCCTGCAGGTACCGGTAAGCCCTGACTATGTCGCCGGGGAAAGAGGTGACCCGGGCCGACTTGTCCGGGGTGGAGGAATACGGATAGTACGGGATATGCAGCCCATCCAGGAGCTCATAGGTCACCCCCTGGTTACGGGCAACAATGAAGACCTCGTGACCATTACTTTCTAGCTGCCTTACGATGTTCTTGTAAAAGTGAGTCTGTCCGGCCGTGTTGATGAAGACGCCTATTCTCATAACGTTCACCTGTGCTCCGTAACATACCTCAGTACGAACAGCGCAAAGAGACAGAGAGTCCCCAGGATGAGGCTGAAGATACTGACAGTATATCCAATGGCGAGGTCGAGGGTCAGGAGGTTACGGCTCAGCAGGATGTAAGCGAGGCCCGAAGTGCCCATCAGCAGTAACGCTACTCCGCATAGCAGGTACGCCAGCCCGCAGCTCTGGCGGAGGAGGGTTTTCAGGATGGAAACGGTGACGCTGAAGCCGTGGATAAGGGGGTTAAGGGTGGACCCTGCGACATCGTACCGCACGTTGATCTGGATTTCCTTGATCCGGAGGTTAGCGTTAGTCGCCTCTATGAGCATCTCGCTCTCGATCCCCATGCCTTTCTGCAGGAACGAGAAGCAGTCGAAAGTCTTCCTCGAAAAAGCCCGGAAGCCGTTCTGGCTGTCGGTGAGCTTCTGCCGGGAAGCCGAGTTGGTCAGAAAAGTGAGAAACTCCTGGCCTATCCGCCGGTATCCCGGCACGTTGTGCCCGGCCTTCGCCAGGAACCTCGAGCCGTTGACGATGTCGGCCTCGCCCTTCAGGATAGGCTCGATCAGCAGAGGTATCTCATCCGGGTTATGTTGCCCGTCCCCGTCCAGCAGGACCAGTACATCTGCTCCGGCAGCTTTCGCATAGCTGAAAGCGGTTTTAATGCTGGCCCCTTTTCCCCGGTTGACCTTGTGCCGGATCACTCTGGCTCCGGCAAGCCTTGCTACCTCGGTGGTCTTGTCGTTCGAGCCGTCGTCGATGACGACGATGTGATCGGCATAATGCTGGGAGCGCAGCACCAGGCTGCCTATAGAGATCACTTCGTTGTAGCAGGGGATGACAACCACAATCCCCATGTTTTTCAGGGGGTCGAGAGAGAGTGTGCCCACCGCGTCGTGCATGACGATGTTCCCGTAGTCAGACGGAAAGGCACTATCAATTGATTGTACTGCAGCCGACGCCATCTCTATAACTCTCCCATTTATCGCCTGTTAATTATATACTAATATTATATATAAATCATTTTTCATGATGAGGATGGGAAAAGAAGAATGAACCCCGGCCACCATCACCGGTGGCCGGGCTCGAAAACCTCCCGCCCATTTTGACACCAGCCCCGGAGGGATCAAGACTCAGGGCGTGACAGTCGCGTTTGTTTCGACCGTAGCGTTGCCTGAAGGCGCCGTCACGTTGACCCACAGGTTACACTCGCGGTACGGATCCGCCGGCGAGCCTTCCATGTACAGCAGGAACTTCATGTTCTGCATGTCGCCGATCCGGTCGGGAGTCAGGTTGATGGTCTTCTCCATCGTCTCGTTGTCGGCCAGCACCATGTGATCGAGGAAGATCCGGTGAGACTGGCTGCCGTCGTTGAGGGTGACAGCCAGATCGTATTCCTTGGACATGCCTTCCTTGTTCACGATCCCTATGATGAGCGGCTTTTTATCGCCCAGGGTAAAGTTCGTGGGATAGTTGCTCAGCTTCCCTTCCGGCCCATAGATGTAAAACTCGGTATACTTGTCTGCCTGGTAGGGCATGATGACCAGATAGCCGATAACTGACAGGATAAGGACGATCGAGCAGATCAGCAGCCCCGATATGATCACGTCGCTCCGCTCCTTGCTCGCGGGGAGAATCAGCTTTTTGACCTGGGTGACAAAGGCCCCGAAGTCTACGCTGAAGCGCTGCTCGACGGGCAGGGACAGCCTGCGGAGAAATGCAGCCAGGAGACAGATCAGGAGGAGAGCAGTGACAGACAGGACTATAGTGCTGGTCGTGATACCCCAGATCGTGTAGTTCAGGAAGAAGCCCAGGAACGGTACGAGGATGATGCTGAGCCCCACCGACAGTACCGCCCGCTCCAGGCTGCCAAGGTCACCCTTTCCGGGATAGAGTGCCGCAATGAACGCGTAGCCGGGGAGGAAGAGGACCGTGATAAGCCCCAGCCCAAACCGGAGTATGTTGTGGTTGAGAAAAGGCACGTAGATAAAGACAAGCATGACAATAGCCAGCCCTAAGACAATGGCAAGATCATTACAGGTATCAAACGTCTTTCCGGAAAAGCCGGAGCCGGTAGTCGAACGTTTATTAAATAAGCTGTCGCTGTTCTGCATCATATACTCACCTGTGGAGTCAACACATCTTATATGAAGATATTAATATTAATAGTTTATTATAGATAGACTTGCGGAGTAAGAGCATGGCACGCAGACGATATTCACCCAGGTGCCGGAACCCCTTAAATCCACGTGCTCGGGAGCAGTATCATTAACAGCAGGTCACGACTGGGCACAGTTTCGTTACCCCTTACCCCGGGGCACCTGCAGAACAGGGCTACCCCGGATAATCGGCAAAAATATTATATATTATAGTTATATAATTATCAACAAGATCATTGAATAGTTGCCGTGCATGCGAGACCAACAGCCGACACGGCAGTATACGCCCGGCCGCACTACTGGCGGGCGAGAAGGTAGTTGAACAAAATGGAGTTCATACCAGTACCCGGAGAGGACATCGAGAGCTACGATCTGCTTGTGGACGAATCGGCGGAAGGGACGCTCTTCCACAAGAGCTGGTGGTTTAAGATATTCGAGGACAGCGCCGGCATCAACGCCAACCGGGTTGAGCTGTTCGGAGCCTACCAGAACGGGGAAATGGTAGCGGGGTTTCCGGTGCCATACAGGAAAAAGCTCGGCGCCCGGTGGATCATCAACCCCCGGCTTACCCCCTATGCCGGGGCCGTATTCAGGCCGGACGGCAACAAGAAGAGCCACACGGAAAATTCCTTCAGGAAGGACATCAACGCCAACTTTGCCCGGATCATCAAGCCCTTCGGCACATGCCTGTATTACCCGTTCAACGTGAACAGCATCGACCTCCAGCCATTCTTATGGTCGGACTACTGTCCCACACTCCACTATACGTATATGCTGAAGCTGGACAGCCTGGATACAGTCTGGAATAACATCTCCAGGAAGCGGAGGAACGACATTAAAAGCTCCGTGAAGAACGGCTTTCAGGTCACGACAGGAGACATTTCGAACTTCGTCCGGCTGAACGACCTCACCATGGTGCGGCAGGACCACGGCCGCATCACAGGCCAGATGTGGGAGAACATCTACGCCCAGTGTAAAAAGAAAGAGTGCGTGGAAGTGTTCACCACCTATAGTAACGGGGAAGCCCTCGCGAGCCTGATGCTCGTCTGGGACAAGAAACGGTCCTACTACATCGGCGGCGGCATCGACGGCAACTCCCGGGGCGGCATGCCCATGCTCATCTGGGAAGCGATAAAATATACTAAGGAGAGCCTCGGATTGAACGAGTTCGACTTCGAAGGCTCCACCGTGCCCGGCATCGAGTTCTTCTTCCGCAACTTCGGGGGAGAGTTGCGTCCCTTCTTCGGGATTAAGGATCGGAAAGTGGAGCTGGCAATGAGCATCATCAATATGGTCAAGAGATAGTGTGAGCATAAGGGGTGAGACAGCAAAACGATCGCTGCGCTGTGCCGGCGTCACAGATTCCACAGATAACGACTGATTCCACAGATGGAATCCGCGGATTGGTACAGATAACACAGATACCGGTTGAAAATTGTGATTTTATTGTCGTTGCCACAATCTATGGGCATCCCCCCGAGCCTCTGCACCTCATGGCCTCCCCCTTAAATTTTCTCCGTTTCCCCCCTGTGCCTCCCGGAGTATAGGGAGGATTTAATCATGGTAATTCCTGAAGCCTGTTATGGAGTGCCCGTATCATTTACACGAAGTACACGAAGTACACGAAGTACTCAAAGTTCGATAAAACGGCTGACTGCAAACCAATTTAAAGTAGAACTTCGCGTACTTCGCGTACCTTGTGTACTTCGTGTAAACGGTACCTGACTCTCAGAGATACCGGGAATCACCATAAGAAACTATCCTCTCTAACCTTTCCATTCTCTCCGACCTCCTCTCCTACCTCCTTATCCTCTCCTACCTCCCACTTTGAAAATCCTCTCACACCTCCCGGGAACTCTCCTACCTCCCGAAGATTTTTTCATAGGCTTTACTTGGAAACGCCCTTTTTCAAGACAGAATCAATCCGTGGATTCTGTCGAAATCTGTGGAATCAATCGTAATCTGTGGAATCTGTGACGCCAGCACAGCGCAGCGATCGTCTTGTTGTCTCTCAGTTAAAGCGAGAGCAGGCTGCTTATAGTCCTCCATAGCCACGAGAAAAAGTCCTCCTCTTCCCCGGGCCTCGGGGTGGGCAGGGCGGTGGCGTCTACGCTGGTGCCGGGGGTCGGGGTGACGGCGGGCTCTTCGCCGTAGTAGTTGGCGCGCCGGTCGTTGTCGCTGACGGTGCTGCCGGCGCCGGACGGGTAGAGGTTGTTCTCGTTGTCGTGCAGGTAGTTCTGGGTGATCAGGTTGTCAGTCGACTTGTAGAGCCGGATGCCGTAGGTGCTGTCGTAGACGTTGTTGTGCCGGACGATGTTGTCCCCGGAGCCGAAGAGGTAGATACTGTCTTTCCCGCTGGACACCAGGTTGTACTCGATGAAGATGTTGCTGCACTCGCCCGCGACGAGGATGTTATCGACGCCGTTGCGGACGGTGTTGTTGCTGATGACCGAGTCGTGGGTGCCGAAGTCGAACCGGATGTTCACGCCCGAGTCCACCGCTGTGTTGTTGAACACGGTCGTCGTGTTGGAATAGTAGACCTTGATGCCGTAGTAGTGTTTTCCCACATAGTTGTCCCTGATGGTAACGTTGGTGCCGTAGCGCATGCCGATACCGTCGCCGCCGCTGCGGCTGGACGCTTCGTTGCTCTCGATCCGGTTATCGCTGATCAGGGTGTCGGAGACCTGTTCCAGGTACAGGTCGATCTCGGTGTTGTCGTCACAGGTGTTGCCCGAGATGACGTTCCCCCGGAGGTTGTAGCCCTGTATGCCGAACTGGTTGTTCTCGGCGTAGTTGTTCGTGATGACGTTATCGTCCGAATAGTGGATGTAGATGCTGTCGCCGTGGTTACCGATCAGGGTGTTCCCGGTTACCAGGTTGCGGTCCCCGTGATCGAGGTGGATGCCCTCGTTGCTGTCGGTGATCGTGTTGCCTACGATCTGGTTGTCGTTCGACTCGATAAGGATCGCTGACGCGTACTTTTCGGAGTTCTTGACCACGAAGCCTTCGAGCCTTACCCCGTCGGCCGTGATGGTGATCACGTCCCCTGACCCGCTCCCGTAGATGACCGGTAGGCCGTTGCCGCTGTCCACGCCCTTCAAGGTAACCTGCTTATCGACATGCAGGTCCTCCCGATAGGTGCCGCTGTGAACCAGTATTGTGCTGCCCGGACTGGCGGCGTCGATAGCGCTCTGGACGGAGGAGTAACTCCCGCCATCCCCCACGATCAACGATTCCGAAGCAAGGCTACATGCCGTAGCCAGGAAACCCAGTGACAGGCAGACCATCACGAGGATAAACAGACAACGCTTAACAGGGATAATCGCATCTCCTATGTAATATAATATACTCTTTATAAATGAAGGCTTATCAAATAAATAATTTGCGATTGGGGAGCAAGAGCAAGTAACAATTGGAAGACGGAGACCTTCAAAAAGCGGACGAACGCTGGGCAGTGCATTTCTGATTGCTCGCGTGACGTGAGACAGCAAGCCGAACGCTGCGCTGTGCCACGTTCACGGGCACAGAGACAACTGTTTGCGGGTATCCGGGAAATGATGGCTTGCACAGCGCAGCGTTTGTCATCGCTAGCGAGCCCGGAGATACCACGGGGCATAGTACCCGAGAAGTTCTATGTTAAAAAAGAGAAGGTGAGGGGATTATCCCCTCGCTTTACTTGACGTACAGCACGTAGTTGACCGTGTCCTGGACACCCGGCTGGGTGGTGGACTTGACCTGGACGTTCACGTGGTAGGTGCCTGCCGTCGCGGGCGTGATCTTCACGAAGCCGGAGCGGAAGTCCGAGGGCTGTACGGTGTTGGTCTCGTACATGTTCACCGTGTACCACGTGGACGGGATGCCGGATACTACGACAGTGTAGGTGTCAGCGTTGGCCCCGATGTTCTTGTAGTAGACATCCTGGGTCAGGGCTGTGCCCCTGGTGACGCTGAACTGCTCTATCCTCTTCACGTCGTTGTTGTAGTGGGCCATGGTCCTCATGTTGTCCACTGCGAAGGCCGGTGTGCCGGGCTCCGGAGCCGGGGTCGCCGTCGGGGCGGGCGTCGGAGTCGGGGTTACGGGCTTAGGAGTCGCCGTAGGAGTCGGGGTCGCCGGCTTCGGGGTGACGGTGGGAGTCGGAGTGGCCGGCTTCGGGGTCACCGTCGGGGTCGCCGTCGGCTGCGTGCCGGTCGAGGTCACGTAGTACGTGTGCTTGGCCATCAGCGGGTAGGAGTCGGTAGCGCCGCTGTAGGTATAGCTGGTGCCGCCCACGCCGTTCTTGTCGCTGTCAGTGCCAGAGTAGGCCGTCCAGTAGTTGCCGAGCTTGCTCGAGTAGCTGACCCCGTTGTACTTATACGAGATCGCGCTGGGAGAGCTGTAAACGTTGCCGGAACCGGAAGAGTACACGGACTTAAGGTCGTTCAGGTAGACCTGGTTGTTGCTGCCGGAAAGGTAGACGCCGTAGGTGTTCTCCAGGAAGTTGTTACCGGTGATCTTGTTGCCGGAGGTGCCCTGGGCCCTTACGCCATACGTGTTGCCGGTTGCAGTGTTATCCTTGACGATGTGATTGTTGCAGTTCAGGATGTAGACAGCCTGCCTGTTGTTGGACAGCGTGTTGCCTTCGACCGTGATGGCGCTGGCACTGCTGTTGATCAGGATACCTTCGACACCGTTGCTGACTGTGTTGCCCCGGGCGACACAGTTGACGGAGTTGAAGTCGAACCGGATGTTGCAGCCGGAGTCCTTGACGACGTTGTTGGAGACAGTGGTCTTGTTGGAGTAGTAGACCTTGATACCGTAGTAGTGCTTGCCGACGGTGTTGCCGTCGATGAGCATGTTGGTACCGTACCTCATGCCGATGCCGTCGCCGCCCTGGTTGCTCGCGCCGGCGTTCGCGCCGACACTGTTGCCCTTGACGGCACCATCGGAGACTCTCTCCATGTAGATGTCGATCTCGTGGTTGGTGCTCAGGCTGTTACCAGAGAGGGTAGCGCCCTTCGTATCGAACATCTGGATACCGAAGTAGTTGGAGTTGAGGGTGTTGCCGCTCACGGTAGCGTAGTTAGCGCTGGTGAGGCGTATGCCGTCGCCGCTGCCGCCGGTAATGGTGTTACCCTTGATTACGACGTTGCTGGCGCTGCTGACGAGGACGCCGTGCTTGGCACCCTTAATCGTGAAACCCTGAACCGTAGCGCCGCTGGCGGTTACAGTGATACCGTTTCTGCCGCCCGGGCTGATGACAGGGGAGCCCGATCCCTGAAGGATGACATTCTTGTTTAACGTGATGCTTTCGGAGTAAGTGCCGCTGTTGACGACGATAGTGTCGCCCGCGACTGCCGCGTTGATAGCGGACTGGATGCTCGTATAGCTGCCACCCGAGCCGACCGTGATAGTTTTGGCGACGGCGGCCGACGGCATAAAGCTCAATAACGACACCAGGACCAGTGCGATCAGGGCCGTTGATAATATCCGTTTATTAATTATTTTCACCACCTGTTTTTACGTTTTGCCACCCGGGCCGGAAAATCGGCAGATGCAAATACATTGTTCCCACCTTTGAGAACCAGCGTCCGGATGATGGTTTCCTTGTCTGTTGGTTAAAGAGCAATCTTATATATACTTTTTACTTAGATTGGTAAAAATTTTTCACTATTTACTTAAGAAAGTAGAACCAATTCTATAACCTATATAAGTGGTAGATAAGATTTACAGTAAGTTTAGGAGAAAAATGGCCTGCGGAACGATTGGGCTATATCGGGACGTACCACCTCAAAGGCTGGTCGTTCAAGAACTTTCAGATAATCTACCACACAACGTACAAGAACGCTGCGCTGCGCATACCCGATTGCCAATATGACGTGAAACAGCAATACGAACGCTGCGCTGTGCCAGAAACACAGATTACGACTGATTGCACGGATTACACAGATACTATCGATGAGAAATAGATAGCCTGTCTATTACGTTTATTCAAAAGTCATCTGTGAAATCGGTGCAATCTGTTTCAATCTGTGATCCTGGCACAGCGCAGCGTTCGTCATCGTTCACGGGCACAGATACAACTGTGTGCATGTACCGGGACATAGTGGGGGGCACAGCGCAGCGTTCGTCAGCTTTCGGGAGAGAATTTGACACGTCCCACTATTCGATCGGGCACTCGCCCAAAAAGTTCCAGCAATGATCATCTACAGGCCAGGAAACAAAAGAGTTAAATATATATTTTGATATATAAACAATAGTTCAATAATAACTACCTTAGCATACGTCCGTGTAGATACCGTAAATGAGACATATTCGGGGGTCTCTGAGGTGCGGTGGGCACCCGTTTGCTTGGAACCAGAACAGCCTATCCTTCCGGAGCAGAATTTTCATGAATGCCCAAAAGATGCAGACATCCGGTAACAGCGGTACCTTAAACAAATATTTGTTTATCTTTACGCACGAAGTCGGAGACCTGGAATTTTATCCTACCTACAGCAGGCTGGTAAGATCCCAGTGGAAGCCCTATGCGGATTTAAAGGCCGAGCAGGAGAAGCAGCTCAGGAATATCATTTATTACTCGTACTATAATATTCCATATTACCACCGGCTTTTCGACAGCCTCGGGCTGAAGCCGGAGGCGATCAGGACGCTGGAAGATCTGCAGAAGCTGCCGATCCTCACCAAAAGCGTGATCCGGGAAAACTGGGAGGACTTCAAGCCCCTGCACCTGAACGGGATGAAGTACCAGGAGGAGACTACCGGGGGCTCGACGGGCACCCCGTTCAAGTACCGGATCACCAGCCACGATCGGTTTTTGAGTGGAGCCATACTGTACCGGGGCTGGGGCTACGGTGGCTACGAGCTGGGCGACAAGACGATCTTTCTCGCCGGCACTTCGCTGGGCGTCGGCACGAAACCATATCTGGTCAAGCGGTTCCACGAGATCGCCCGCAACCTCAGAAAACTCTCGTCCTTCGACATGGACGACAAGGGCATGCGCCAGTTTGTCAACGTCATGAACACGTTTAAGCCGAAGTTCCTCCGGGGCTACGCCTCCTCGATCTACTTCTTCGCGAGGTGGCTGGAGGAGAACGACCTCAAGATTCACCAGCCCCTGAGCGTGTTTACCACCTCGGAGAAGCTGTATCCTCAGATGAGAGAGAAGATCGGCAAAGTGTTCGGCTGCGACGTGTACGACGGGTACGGGCTGAATGACAGCGGCGTCACAGCCTTCGAGTGCCCTGAGCACAAGGGTATGCACATAGACACCGAGAGAAGCATCGCCGAAATTGTAGACGAACAGGGCCGCCAGCTCGCCCATGGAGAGGGGCGGATCGTCGGGACCAGCCTCCACAACTATGCCATGCCCTTCATCAGGTACGATACCGGCGACATCGGCCACCTGCTCGAAGAAGAGTGCCCTTGCGGCAGAGGCTACAAACTGCTGAAGGAGATCTGCGGCAGAAGCGGCGATCTCCTGATCACGCCCGAGGGAAAAGCCATTAACTCCCTCTTCTTCGCGACCATCTTCGACGAGATCATGTCTGTGCGGGAGTACCAGATCGTCCAGGAGAAGCTGGACCGGATTGTCGTCAGGATATCCACCAGCAGGGATTTCGACCAGAAGCAGCTCCAGAACATCGTCCAGCTGATCAAGGCCAGAAGTCAGGGCTGGAACATCGAGTTCGACATCGTCGACCGCATCGAGAAGACCCGCGCCGGCAAGTACAAGTATGTCATCAATAAGGTGATGAACGAGCAGGCCCTGGGTAAGATTGCCTGTTTTCCAGTCCTGATGAGCTGGATGCTGGATGCATCCTCCCTGGGCTTGCCGGGAATACTGTAACTTGAGGATACCGCCTGTGCGGCTTTCGTTAAGGCACCGATCTCAAGCAATTTTTATCTGACAGAGCGTGCCGCAATACCCACAAAAAGGCATACGTAAGCACAATTTTTACCATATGCTTGCTATGGAAACAATTATATACTAAGGTGATTATAATTTATGTGGTATGGAACTAGCTGACGTGAAACTGGCGGGATTTGTCAGGAAAAGCCTGAACATCCAGCTCTACAAGAATTCCTTCTTCATCATCACGACCAGATTCCTGACGGTGGTCACCGGATTCGTCTTCTGGCTGGTCGCAGCCAGGCTATACTCCCTGGAAGACGTGGGCCTGGCAACCGCCTTGTTCTCGACGTCCACCCTGATCCTGCAGTTCTCCACGTTCGGCCTTGAAAGCTCCATCATGAGATTCTTCGGGTCCCACGACAAGAACAAGGTCATCAATACCAGCCTGATCGTGACCACCATCTCGGCGTTCGTCTTCGGGCTCATCTACATCATGATAGTGGGCGTCGTTTCCCCCGGCCTGGGCTTCATCCAGGAGCCCCTGTACGGGATGATCTTCCTCTTCTTCGTGGTCATCAGCTCGGTCGTGATGGTGACCGGCAGCGCGTTCGTGGGCCTGAGAAAGGCAGAGTACGCCCTGTCCCAGAACATCGTGCTCATGTCCAGGATCGTGCTCCTCCTGCCCCTGCTCTTCCTGGGCGCGATCGGCATCCTGTCCGCCATAGGGATAGCCTACGTCCTGGTCTGCATCCTGGTCTTCTACCAGATGAGCAAGTTCGTCAGGTTCGCGTGGAACGTGGACTACGGGTTTCTCCGGAAGTACAAGACCTTCTTCTCCGGTAACTACATCTCCAACATGCTCTACAACGCCACGTACTCGATAACGCCCCTCATCGTCCTGAATATTCTCGGCGAGGCAGCCACGGCGAAATACTACATCGCTTTTACCATCGGCTGCTTCTTCTTCCAGATACCCTACTCCGTGGGCACGTCGCTGCTGGTAGAAGGCAGCCACGGTGAGTCGCTGAGGAAAAATGCGTACAGGGCGCTGGGCATCATCTACGCGATCCTGATCCCCGCCAACATCTTCATCTACTTCTTCGGGAGTTCGGTCCTGGCCCTGTTCGGAGCGCAATACGTCGAGTCTACCGATCTGCTGAGGATCATCGCGTTCTCGAGCCTGTTCTTCGCGCTCTACGCGCTGATGATACCCATCCAGAACGTGAGGATGAAGGTGAGAAGCGTGCTGACCCTGAACGTGGTACTGTTTGTGCTATTTGCGGGGCTGTCCTGCATTTTCCTGATCTACTTCGGTATTGTCGGAGTCGGCTATGCCATGCTGGCCACTTACCTGATCATGGCTTTGATCGTCCTCGGCATCATCAAAATGGAAGGTTGGTTATGAGCTTGTTAACCCGAAACACGGAAGTGAACTTCGGACGGATTGGGACCGCAGCCCTGTATCTGCTCCCTGTCGTCGGTATAGTAGGGATTATCGCCACGATAATCATGGGCCAGGTGAACTTTTTAGTTCTGAGCACTTACCTGATATTGCCTTTACTGATTGGTTCGATGCTCTTCCGGAGCCTGAAGAAGCAGGAAGAGACGTACAAGAGCCTCGATGACAGCTCCTTCAAGCTTTTACTGATAGCCTTCCTCCTGTGCTACACGATCTCGGTCATCCTGCTGACCCTCAGCGAAGTCAGGTCCTTCCTGTACTACCTGACGATAGTGACGATGACGCTGACGGTGCTCCTGGAGATACTGGGCTTCGCTCCGGCCCGGGAAAAGATAGCGATCATCCTGGCGCAGATCATGGTGCTGATGCTGAACGTCAACTGGGGAGTAACCCTGAAGTACTTCGAGTTCATCGGCCGGACAGACATCATGTTCCACAACCAGTATATTACCAGCCTGCTGCAGGCCGGGCACGTGACTGAGGTATTCTTCGACTACCAGGCGTTCCCCCTGTGGCACATCCTGAACGCGGCCATATACCTGCTAGGCGGAACCCAGTTCGATACGACCAAAGTCATCGCCATAGCGGGAGGCCTTATCTTCCTGTGCCTGCCGGTGCTGCTATACCTGATCACGCTGAGGCTGTTCAAGGACCAGAGGCTTGCCATGCTGGCGGCGCTGCTCGGGTTCTTCTTCCCGGACATGACCTACTTCACCATGTCGGGCATTTCCAGGTGCGTGGCCTCGCTGATGCTGATCTTCCTCCTGTACCTGATGATCGATAACAAGAACAAGCATAAACTGCTGCTGATAGGGCTGGTCACGGCCGCGGTCATCGTTTACCACTCCATCTCGATCATCTTCGTGGTGCTGATCCTCGCGATGCTGTACATGCTGCAGAAGGTCCTGCTCAACAAGGAAGAGCGGCTCAATAAGCTCAACCTCTGGTACCTCGTAATCACAGCGGTAGGTACGCTGGCCTACTGGGCGGTGTTCGGCAGCATCCTACTGCAGGAGCTTTACACCAACATCGTGGTGCCAGCTCCGTCAGGGGTGATCACCAAATCGATCATCACCGCGCCGACTACCGAGGCGTTCAACTACCTGCAGTACATGCCTTCGGTGCTCTTCATAGTGATCGGCATACTGGCCGTGCTGCTGACCGGCAAGTTTGACGCCCGGAGCAAGCTGTTTGCCCTGGCTTCCCTGCTGCTCATGTGGCTGACCTTCCCGGGTCCCCAGTACCTCGTGAACAAGCTCATGTACAACTTCGGGATAGACCGGTTCGCGGAATACACTTACCCGATACTGATCGTCGTTTGCGCCGCAGGCATCGGAACGCTCTTCTACAGGTCGAACAAATTCCTGCGGGCATGCGTGATCGTGCTGTTCGCAGTCTGGGTCATGCTGTCCATATCAAACGACTGGGTCGCCTCGGATAACCCGCTGGTAGAGCGGCAGTTCTACACCTACTACCTGACCCAGGACGAAACTTCCGCCTTTAACCGCATAGCCGAAGGCGCAACGGGGCTGGTCATGGCCGACTACATCCCGATGAGATACCTGGACAGCTCGAGGCATGGCGACAAAGTGAACATGCTGGAAGTCACCGGCAACAGCTCTCAGTTCCTGCTGCACGGGCCGGGTGATGTCATGGTGATCAGGCACGGGGAGCTGGAAAAGAGGCCGCTGAAGATAGCCAGGATCGAGGAGGATACCTTCAAGCGGGTACCCCGGTTCGATACGTTTGAATACGCCAACTCCGACGTGGGCATATGGAGCACCCTGAAAGAGCACAACAAAGTGTACGACTCCGCAACCGTAGGAGGGTATATCTAAAAATAGCCGGCGGGGCTGCCTCGGGGGCGGCCCTGCCAGTCAGACCACCCGGAGTAACGGGAGCTGATTATCATAGACATCTGGGGTGTTTGCCATGAGCTTGTTTAAGATCAATTCGGACCAGGCGTACAGAACGATGGGAACGGCAGCCATGTACCTGCTCCCGATCATAGGCCTCGCCGGGATCGTCGTGACGACGGTCCTGGGCCAGACCAACTTTCTCATCCTGAGCCTGTACCTCGTCATACCACTGCTGCTGGTCTCGATCCTGTTCAGGAGCCTGGGCAGCAGGGATGAAGCTGCCGCAGCGAGCCTGGACGAAGGCTCTTTCAGGCTGCTGCTGGTAGCTTACCTCCTCTGCTACTCGCTCTCCGCCATTTTGCTCACCGTTTACGATGTCCGGCCCCTCGCGTACTTCCTGATTGTCACGACGATGACGGTCACCGTGCTGATCCAGATCATGAAGTTCAAGGTGACCGGGGAAAAAGTAGTCCTCGTCTTACTGCAGATCCTGGGCCTGGTGGCAAACCTGAACCTGGGCGTGACGCTGAAATATTTCAGGTTCATCGGCCGGACCGACGTGATGATCCACAACCAGTACGTGAACAGCGTGATCCAGACAGGGCACGTCACCCAGGTCTTCTTCGACTACCAGGCCTTCCCCCTGTGGCACATCCTGAACGCGATCATATACATGCTAGGGGCAGGTACGTTCCCCACGGACAAGGTCATGGCCATCACGGGCTGCATCATCTTCCTCTGCCTGCCCTTGCTGGCATACCTGGTAGCTGTCAGGTTGTTCAAAGACCGGAGGACCGGGATGATCGCCGCCCTGCTGGCCTTCTTCTTCCCCAACCTCACCTACTGGAGCATCTCCGGCATCTCCAGCGCGGTAGCCGTCGTCCTGATAGCCTTCCTCATCTACCTGGCCGTAGACGGCAAACAAAAGTACGGCATACTACTGATCGGCCTGGTCACGGCGGCGATCGTCGTCTACCACTCGGTTTCCGTCATCTTCGCACTACTCATCATAGTCGCGCTATACTTAGTCCAGAAGGTCCTGATGAGCAAGACTGAGCAGCTCCCCCAAATCAGCTTCAAGTACATCGCTCTCACAATAACGGGCACGCTGGCCTACTGGTACTTTTTCGGGCCCATACTGCTCCAGGAGCTGTACAACAACATCGTGCTCCAGGCCCCCACAGGCATAGTCACCAAATCGATAGTGCTGACGCCGCTCAGCGAAATCTTCAACTACCTGCAGTACTCGCCGGCGGTGCTGTTTATCCTGGTCGGAGTGCTGGCCATCCTGCTGTCCGCCCGGTTTGACGCCCGGGCGAAGCTGTTCGCAGTGGTAGCTTTCATGTTCATCTGGATCACCTTCCCGGGCCCGCTGTACCTCTTCAACAAGCTGCTCTACAACTTCAGCATCGACCGGTTTGCAGAGTACACCCCCTTCCTCCTGGCCATCGTCAGCAGCGCCGGCCTGGCAGCCCTGCTGACCCGGTCGAACAAGTACGTCAAAGCCTGCATCATACTGCTGTTCGCCGTATGGGTCATGCTCTCGGTGACTAACGACTGGGTCGCCTCTGATAACCCCCTGGTAAAAAGGCCTTTCTACACATACTACCTGGCCCAGGACGAGATAGCCGGTTTCGATCGCATCGCAGTCAGTGCCACAGCCATGATCCATACGGACTTCATCACGACCCGGTACCTGGACAGCACCCCGCAAGATCCCCAGTTCAGCATCCTGGAAGTCGCAGGCGACAAAACCGACTTCTACAAGAGCAGCCCCGACGACGTCATCCTGATCAGAAACGCGGAGCTGGAAAAACGGCCCCTCAAGATCTCCACGAACCACATAGGAGCGTTCAAGCGGTACCCGAGAATCGACACCTACGACTACTACTACAAAGACTCGGAAATATGGGACAACCTCCGCCGGTACGACCAGGTGTATGATTCCTCCCGGGTAAGCGGGTACGTCTAGGCCTTTAAGCAGGCCAGGGAGCCCGAGCCATAACTACCTATAGCCCGGCTCCTCGACTATTTATTTGGACAACATTTATATAATTATTGATTATATAACAAGTTATCCTCGTAGTAGAGATCGTACTTAAGAAAGCCCGCGGCCTTTTCTGCCACCCCGGATCCGGCACCTCTGCGCGGGCGACGGAGGCGTTAACATACCAAAATTCAGGCAAATATGCATACTCTTCATCGCACTGGGATTACTAGTGGCACTGATTACTCCGGCCGTCACAGGTGCCGGCAGCCAGGATAAGAGCACCCAGCAGAACAGGTATATTATCACGTTCAAGGACCCTGCGGCAGGCCAGAAGCTGGCAATGCAGCAGGTTTCGGCTAAAGCGGCGCCGGAAGCGCAAAACCGCACCTTGAGCGCGGCTGGCGGAAAAGCCCGGTACAACTACAAGATCATCAACGCTGCGGCTGCAGACCTGACAGACGCCCAGGTCGCCACGCTCAAAGCCAGGGCCGATGTCGCGACCATCGTGCCTGACTCAGTGGCCTATGCAGACCTGGACGAGGTAGTCTACCACGATAACGCCACAGGGGCATGGACGACCATACCGGGCTACACGGGGAAAGGCATCAACGTCAGCGTCCTGGACTCTGGCATCGACCCGGCGCACCCTGACCTGCAGGGAAAGGTGATCATGTGGCGGGACTTCCTCAACGACCGCAGCACCCCCTACGACGACTGGGGCCACGGCACCTACGTATCCGGGATCATCGCCGGCTCCGGAGCCGCCTCCTCGGGCAAGTACACCGGCCTGGCATACGGCGCAAACCTGTTCATGGCCAAGATCATCAATACCCAGGGGACCGCCTACGTCAGCGACATGATCGCGGCCATCGACTGGTCAGTGCAGAACCATGCAGACGTCATCTCGATGTCGGTTTCCAACCCTACCCACAACCAGCCCCTCGATGACGCAGTCCACAACGCAGTCGCCAGCGGCGTCGTCGTGGTCTGCTCTGCCGGGAATACCGGCCCCTCCGCGGGAACTATCAGGTGTCCCGGGGATTCGCCGGATACCATAGCGGTAGGTTCGGTCAACATTAACGATCAGCTGTCCTCGTTCAGCTCGAGAGGCCCCACGGCAGACGGCCGCACCAAGCCGGACATCGCGGGAGTCGGCGAAAACGTCATCTCCGCCCACGCTTCCGGAGGACAGGTCGGGACCCAGATCAGCACTTACTACTCCTACGCGTCGGGCACCAGCGCATCGTGTCCCCAGGTCAGCGCCGCCAGCGCGATCCTGCTGCAGGCGAACGACAGCCTGACCCCGGCCGACGTCAAGAGCGCGCTCACCTCGACTGCTTACAGGATCGGCACAACGTACCCGAACAATAACACCGGATGGGGCCGGGTGGATGTCGGCGCCGCCTTAAGCAAAGTGGTCTCGCAGCCGGTAACGCCTACCCCGAGCCCTTCACCCTCACCCTCACCCTCACCCTCGCCTTCTCCGACTGCTACCCCCACTGTCACACCCACCCCGGCTCCGGCCGCCTGGAAGACATATGTGGCCAACAACGGCGGCAGCACGGTGAGCGTGATCAACCAGTCGACTAACAGGGTGACCCGTACCATATCGACCGGTAACGGCCCGTATGGCGTCGCGTACAGCCCCGACGGTTCGCTGGTATACGTGACGGTAGAAAGCCAGAGGAAAGTCTCGGTGATCTCTCCGGCGAAGGACTCGGTCGTGAACTCGATCACGGTAGGCAGCTCTCCGCGTGGCCTCGCCGTATCTCCGGACGGAAAGCGGCTGTACGTGGGCAACTACGGCAGCGGCACGATCAGCGTCGTAGATACCAGCGATACTAATCACTTCAGGGTGATCAAGACCATCACAGGCATCTCGAGGCCTCACCAGCTATGGGTCAGTCCCGGCGGCGACCGCCTGTACGTGGGCACCCAGGGCAACAACGTGTACGTGGTGAATACCACCGGCGACGACGGCACAGTCATATCGACGCTCACGGGCAACAAGCCGTACCACGTAGCCCTCGATCCGGCAGGCGCAAGGCTGTTCGTGGCCAACTACGGGGCCAACAACATCAAAGTCTACGATGCTGAAACCCTGAGTCCCCTGACGACGATCGATACCGGTAAAGGACCTCTCAGCCCGGTGATCAGCCCGGACGGCTCCCGGCTATACTACCTGACGGACGGCAACAGCAGCCTGATCATCGCAGACGCTGCCACGTACGCGACGATCGAGACGGTCAAATGCGGCTCGGGCGTCAAAAGCCTCGCCTGCTCCCCGGACGGCTCGAAGGTCTACGTCACCAACACCAACAGCAACAGCGTGACCGTGGTCAACGTTGCAAAGGACGCCGGCACCGTGATCAGGACCACCAGCGTAGGCTACCGCCCCGTCAGCCTCGGGCAGTTCGCGGGATACTACTGACCGGCCAGCATCGCCGGCAGGTAAAGGGTGCTGACGCTAGCCCTGGTGAAAGCTCAGCGTACGCTGTACTGCGGCTTAACACAATGGACATGAATGACACGGAGGGCACAAAGGGATTCGGTCAAAGGGCGTTCCCGCCATGCCCTCCGGGTCCTCTATGTCCTTTCGTATGAGCGTGAGACAGCAATACGAACGCTGCGCTGTGCGTTTCAGATTACTCAGATAATGTGAGACCGCAATACGAACGCTGCGCTGTGCCAGATCACAGATTACGACAGATTACGCAGATTGCACAGAGACTATATTAGATAAGATGGATGCTGCGAGCCATTCTATTTTTATTATCGATTAGCATCTGTGCAATCTGCGCAATCTGTCAGAATCTGTGATCCTGTATACAAGGGACTGCTTCCAGTCGGTCACAGCGCAGCGTTAGTCCACGTTCACGGGCACAGAGACAACACTTTTGATACCATCCGAGAAATCGGTATCAAGCACAGCACAGCGATAGATCTCCAGTTGCTTCGGCAAAAAAATTACCGCGCGATAGCGGTCTGAAGCGGTGCTATACTCTTCTGGCCCTCAGGCCGGTATTCGACGTAGTTCTGCCAGCCTTCGGCGGGTATGAAGTGGCAGTTATGCATGTGATATACATCTGCCAGGGTGAGGCAGCCTTCCGCGGCGATCTTTATGTCGTCCGGCACGCCGGTGAAGATCGGGTACCTGCCCCCGGTCATGGCGTACTTGAAGGTCGGTATCTTCCGGTAGTCGAAGCCCATGACCATGCTGGAGATGAGGTCTACTGCCACGGGATTGGTGCCGGCGATGAGGACTCCGCAGGGTTTGGAGGAGTTTCTCATGGGGCCTTCCTTTTCGCCTCCGATGATGCCGTCCACCAGCACGAACATCCGGCGCTGGGGGGTTTTCTGCATGATGCCGTTTTTGTCGGCGTAGAAGATGATTCTGTTCAGATCGGAGATGGTCCGGGGGATGGTGTCGTTGCCGTGCCAGCTGCCGCCGGGGCCGTCGGCCCTGAAGGGGACGACGTACTTGGAGAAGAAGAGGGCGCCGCAGGCTGCCCGGAGGGGGATTATGGTCAGGAGGCTGGCGTGAGTGGGGATCTCGTCCTTGAGCCGGCCCATGAGATCCTGGCGGAAGTCGCTGCGCTCGTAGTCATCTCCGCCCGTTTCCGCAGAGCCGGCCCGGTGGTGGGGCAGCCAGCCTTTGAAGACGTTGATGCCTACCAGGTTCTTCAGCGCCACCGTGATCCCGGCCTTGCCGTGGGTCTTCAGCTTGGGCAGGTTGAGGATCACGTCCGCCTGGAGGATGCTGCCGGCGATCGGGTATTCGTTCTTGTCCTGGTTGTGGTGCCTGGCGAGCTCATTCTTGTCGTAGTAGCCCAGCCGGAACCGGTCGCACTGGCCGATGATATCGGCGTGGGCGGAATCTTCCTTCAGGTCCACCGCCGCGTACCCCGAAGGATCGCCGGGTAGAGGCTGCTTTTTCAGCGCCCCGAACCGGACCTGGCCCTGCTCCATCCGCAGGTCGTGCAGGCCTACCTGTAGGCCGGCTCCGTCCCGGTAGTAGGCGACGATTTCTTCGAGGCCGGTGAGCCTCACCGCCTCGGCAAAATCGGTGTCGAAGAAGGGCGCGTCGCCGATGGCGATGCTGCCTTTGCCCTTCAGCGCGATGTAAGCGTAGTCGAGGATGGCCCGGATGACCGGGCCCTGGGTGATGATGGCCTCCACGCTGCCGGCGCCGTTCCGGTGGCTGACCAGGTTGGGCTTGATGAAAACTTTGTCTCCCGGCTTGATCACTTCGCCCAGCGGGTTCCATTCCGGGGTGCCGAAGTGCTCTTTATCTAAGCCGAGCCGGTACAGGACGTTCCTGACCTCCCCGTAACACGTATTTTCCGAGCACAGGTGTCCGAACGGGTATTCGGGGTACTTTTCCTGAGGATGGTATGGGGGCTGCTTACAATAGTCTGCCCGATCGTTTCTGGTGATTGCGACTTTCACTGTATCACACCCATTTCTTTCTGATGATGTTCGCGTAGGCGACCTCTGCCAGCTTGCCCAGGTTATCCTTTTTGTAGATGTAGTGACATAGCTCCAGGTTCGGGCTGAACTTGGACTTGAACTCCGAGAGGCGTTTTTCACCTGCGCCCTGGATTTCCAGCTGCCTGAAGCCCCGCTCTTTGGCGCTTTTGATGAACTGCCACACCAGATAATCGTTGGCCGCGAAGTCCATGTGCATGTTGGCGTTGCCGAGCCAGAGCGTGACCTTGTCCTTAAATTCGATGTTGCCGTTGAGGCCTGAGACCCGGCCTTCGTTGTAGAGGAAGTAGAGCTTGATGTTGTCGGGGAAGGCCTCCCGGATGTCGTGCAGGTACCTGGCGCTGATCATGGGCATCTTGATGCCCTGCTCGTTGTACCGGCGGTTCATGATGTCGAAGAAGGTCTCCGCATCGGTGGTCGGCTCGATGGGCAGGCCCAGCTTCTCCATCTTCTTGATGTTCTTCTTGCACGTCGAATCGAAGCTGGCCAGGATGTCCTCGAGGGACCGCTCCAGATCTATGACAAAAGTAAAGTTCAGGTCGCCCGCATAGTGGTTCCACTTGAAGGGCCGGACGTCGATGAACCCGGGGATGATGTTGGCCGAGATGAAGTTCGGGCCCAGCTTGTTGATCTCGGCGTTCACCTCGTCCACCACCGAGGAGAGGTAATGCTCTTTGCGCTTCTGCTTCAGGCCCATGTACTCCGTGCACATGGCGAAGCCCATGTAGGGGACGCAGGTGTTGGGAGGCGGGGAAAAGATCGCCTTGATGCCGTTTATGTTCCGGTAGAAGACCGGGAAGACGCCGATGATAGCATTGCCTTTGTAGACTGCGTAGTTATACAGCTTGTACCCTGTGTGCTTCTCTATGATCTTCAGGGCGTCCCACTTGTGAAACAGCTGACCCTGGGGGCTGGCATCGATAAAATCGTCCCATACATTTTTATTGTCTATCAGTGCAACGGTCATTCCTGCAACTCCATTTCCAGATCTCTTCACCGCTTGTGATCCAGGCGTTTTTCCCACTACTATATTTTAATATATTTATATATATTTTTTTCCACGTCTCCCGGAAGGCCGAGCTGAACACGTTATTGTGCCAGAGGATAGTGACGACGCCGTTGTACCGCTCGACCTCGTCGATGATCTGCTTTGCCGTGGCCCAGGCTTCGGCGAACGAATCAGAAGCGCCGAACAGAGTACCGTCCATGATGATGAGGGGAATCTCCACCAGATCGATCTCTTTGCCGGTTTTCAGGCTGAAGGGTTTGAACGGGTGGCACATGCCGTTCCTGCACCCGAGAGCGTCGTTGTACCCCAGCGTGGTATCGTACTTGAAGCCTGCCTCCGCCAGGAGTTCCCATGTGACGGGCACCCTGAACCGGAGGTAGTGGTTCCGGTAGCCTACTACTGTCCGGCCGAGGACCTTTTCCAGCCGGGCTTTCTCATTTTGCATTTCCCCGAGGTCGGCGCAGGTGTAGAAACCGCCGTGCAGCCCGACTTCCCAGCCCTTGTCGGCGATGTAGCCCAGGTCGCTCTCCAGCTCTTCGATGTCGTACCGGTGCCGCCGAATGTCCCGGTCGGCGGTCATGAAGTAGAACGAGGATTTCCCGCCGTAGGCTTCCTCGATCTTCATGATCTCCTTAAAGTTCCGGTAGGGGCTGGTGTGCCGGCCTTCTACCTTCCACAACAGCTCCCTGCGGAGCTTGCCGAGCCTCAGGTTCCTCACGTGGTGAACGGAGGACAGAAGCGTATGAGACAGAGGCGGGTAGATGTCGTCGATGTCGTGGGAGAGCATGACGGCGAACTTCTTCCCGTCCGGGTACTCTGCCTTCATGCCGCTGTCAGCCAGGTAACCGGAGGCGACGGGACGGAGGATCTGTTTCCGGTCCTTCGGGACGTAGATGGACCGGCATACGTCCTCCCGGGGCGGAACGTACTCGTGCCGGAGCGTGTAGAGGTCCCACATCTGCGAGTCCTTGCTTAAAGTATCCGATATGTTCAGTCTGGCCACCACCAATAAACAAGGATCAGGCAGTCAGCTTATCTTCCAGATGGCTGACGATGAACTTGAATTTCCCCGATGTAGTCCGCTCTATGTGGTCGACGATCTGGAACTCGACGGTCCAGCCTTCGCTGCGCTGCCTCACGATCTCCCGGATCTCCTCGAGCTGGCGCTCCTGGAAGGATTTATCCGGCACGAGCCTGATGACGATCTTCTCCAGGCTTTCCTGGACAACCTGGTACTCCCTGATGCCTTTCTGCTCCCAGAAGATGTAGAGGAAGAACCAGCCGTGGACGTGCTTGCCTTCGGGGGTCAGCAGGATGTCGGTGCTTCTGCCTTTGACCTCTTTCAGCAGCTTGTAGCCCCTGCCGCAGCTGCACCTCTCTTCGGTGATGTAGCCATCGTCCGTAGTGTCGTACCTGAGGAAGGGCATGGCGTAGTTGTACAGGCTGGTGGCCACTATGCGGCCTTCGCCTTTGGTGATCTGGCCGCCCTGGGAGTCCACAACTTCCATGATGCTGCGCTCGGTGTCGATGTGCAGGCCGCAGTGTTCCGGGCACTCGAAGGCGGTGACTCCGCCGTCGCTCAGGCCGTAGGTATCGAAGACCTGGCAGCCGAAGACTTCGGAGATCTTCTTCCGCATCGCGGGGTAGAGCTTTTCAGAGGTGGTAAAGATGCCTTTGGGGGCGGGTACTTTGATGTCGTTCAGCTCCAGCCAGGTGGCGAACGTCGCCAGCGAAGAGGCATAGCCCCGGAGGAACCGGGGATTAAACGAGTTGAGTACGCTGGCGTATTCCCGCATTTCTTTTTCACCCATGTCGAAGGACGAGAGCTTCTTGAGGTTGCGGGCGACTTCGTGAGCCCGGGTGATGAAGCCGGATTTCAAGCCGACATCGAGGGACGAGCCCGCCAGGAAGACCATCCGATCTCCCAGCTGATAGCCGCCGTAGCCCCAGCCCCGGTACAGGACCGCTCCGCTCAGGAACCTGTCGAAGTTAGAAAGCCGGTAGTTAAGAGGTGTGCCGGTGGTGCCGCCGGTGGCTGCCGTCGTGTGCTTGATCCGGTTCAGCTGTACCGGCTTGAAGGCCTCTCTGTTCTCGTTGATCATCTCCTTGGTGATGATCGGGAGCTTTTGCAGGTCCTCCAGGGTCCTGATATCCTCCGGCCTCAGGCCGTGGCGGGCGAAGAGCTTGCGATAAAAGGGCACATTGCGGTAGGCAAAGTTTACTATGTGGACTAACTGCCGCTCCTGCTCTGCCTTAAGCTCCTCGTAGCTTTTCCACTGGTTCTTCAGCAGTCGCCTGTAGGTGGGATAGAAGTTTACATCTCCTATCTCATGGGCTAAAGTAAACACGTACTTGTTCAACATTCTGTTACGCCTTCTATGCCTGCTAAGCAGAATACTCCTCGATGATCTCCCGGATCCTGGCCCGGGCGTTGCCGTCTCCGAAGACGTTCCTGGGGCTGGACGCGGGGCGGAAGTCCCGGTAGGTCCCGACGATCCGGGCCTTATCGCTCCCCACCAGCACGTTCCACCCGTCGGAAACCGTCTCCACCCATTCGGTGTTCTCCCGCAGGGTGACGCAGGGGACGCTCAGGATATAGGCTTCCTTCTGGACTCCACCCGAATCTGTCAGGATCATCCGGGCGTTTTTCTCCAGGGCTATCATGTCCAGGTAACCCACCGGCCGGATGATCTTCACGTGGTCGGCCAGCTGGTCCCACAGGTTGAACTTTTTCAGGTACTTCTCAGTGCGGGGGTGAACGGGGAGGACGACGTCCCCGATCTCCGAAAAAGCGTCCACGATGTTGCTGAGGTTGACGTAGCTGTCAGTGTTTTCCGCCCGGTGGACCGTCGCCAGGCTGTAGCTTTTCTGCCTGAGACCGTTTGAGGCCAGTACCTCGGTCCGCTTTTCGGCGATCTCCGCCACGGCCTTCATCGCGTCGACGCTGACGTCGCCGGTGAGGTGGACGCCTTCGGTAACGCCTTCGGCTGCCAGGTGCTTGACCGCGGCTTCGGTCGGGCAGAACAGTAAGTTGGAGATGTGATCGGTGAGCACCCTGTTGATCTCTTCGGGCATGCGCCTGTCGAAGCTCCTGAGGCCTGCCTCGATGTGCGCCACCGGCACGTGCATCTTGGCGGCGCCGAGCGCTCCTGCGAAAGTGCTGTTCGTGTCGCCGTAGACCAGCACGATATCGGGCTTCTCGTGGGCGATGATGCCGTCGATCTTCTTCAGCATCTCTCCGGTCTGGAAACCGTGGGAGCCGGAGCCTACGCCCAGGTGGTAGTCGGGGGCCGGGATATGGAGCTCGTCGAAGAAGATCTTGTCCAGCTCGTAGTCGTAGTGCTGGCCGGTGTGGACGATGACTTCGTCCATAGTCTTTTTCAGCTCCTTCGACACGGGGGCCATCTTGATGAAGTTGGGCCTGGCCCCGACTACTGTCAGGACCTTCATGCCGGCACCTTCTTCTCGGCGGCCAGGGTAGCTTTTTTCAGGCTTGCGGGGTAGCGCTCGATGAAGTCGACCATGAACTGGGTCACGTCGATCTTGTCCGCGAGCAGCACGTCCAGCTTTCGCTTCCACTCCGCTTTCAGATCGGGCCGGCTGATCAGCTCCACCGCTTTATCGATGCCCTGGCCGGGGTTATCGTAGTTGAAGATGAGGCCGTACTTCTTTTCCAGCTCGAGGAAGTTGCCCATGTCGTGCTCGCCTACGAAGGTGTTGCACCGGATCGCCGGAGTGCCCAGCAGGGCTGCCTCGGTAGTCATGGTCTGGGAGTCGCCGATGAGCATCTGCGCATAGTAGAGGACGCTGTGGATGTTGATGGGCGAGATTTTGATCCGGTACTTCTCCAGCTCGGCGGGAAGAGGCAGCTCGGAGGTGATGAACACCCTGGCGTGCTTTTCCATCTCCCGGACTGCCCTGATCTTAGCCTCGTCGCTGAAGCCGCCCTTGCCGAAGTCGTGGCCGGCCTTCCAGGCTACGAACCTCATGACCACGTACTTCTCCCCGGGCTTGAGGCCCAGCTGGTCGAGGACTTTCGGGTTCGGGGTGAAGTACTTCGGGTGCAGGTACGCCAGCTCGGTGTAGCCGTTGTAGCGGACGTGCTTCTTACCGAAGTCCTTGTTGAAGCAGTCCGGGGTCACGATGGCGTTGGTGAACGGGACGTAGAGCAGGTGCTCTATGGGCGACGGCTCGCTGTCGTCGAACGCTACGCACTGCTTTCGGAGGAGGAAAGAGACATGTGCGTTGCGGATGGAGCCGAAGCCGAAGAAGACGTCGGGCTTGAAGTCTTTGACCGCCTGCAGCAGCTTGAAGTCCAGGACCGGGATGTTCTTGACCTTGTCCATAAGCGAGATACCGTAGGTGCCAAGCTTCTTGTATTCCAGCCCGTACTCGTTCAGGAGCTGGTAGGAGATTTCCTTCTCGCTGGCGGTGATCATGACCTCGTGGCCCCGCTTCTTCATCTCCCGGACGAAGTGCTTGAAATAGTGTACATGGGCGGGGTGGTTGATGTCGACGACTAGCTTCATAGCATCGCACCTCCGGTGCTCGGGCCCGGCTCCCGGCCGGCATCCAGTACGCTGCCCAGCTCTGCCCTCGCAGGGTAGTTGATCAGCACTGCCCGCCTCTTGCCGTGGAACACGAAGAAGCTCCCGGCTGCGACGGCCGAGGCACCTGCCTTTACTGCCGGTGCGAAGTCCTCGATCCTGCCGGCGCCTCCGCAGGCGATGACCGGCACCTTCACTGCCGAGGACACGGACTTGATCAGCTCCTGGTCGTAACCGTTCATCATGCCGTCGTGGTCTATGGAGTTGATGAAGATCTCCCCGGCGCCCATCTCTTCCATGCGCCTGGCATGGCTTACAGGGTCGATGCCGCAGGGCTTAGCCCCGCCATGAGTATAAACCTCGTACTTGCCGTCCGGGCGGCGCTTTGCGTCGATGGCCACGACTATGCTCTGGCTGCCGAAGATGTCGGCGGCCCGGCGGATAAAGGCGGGGTCTTCGACTGCCTGGGTGTTGATGGATACTTTTTCTACTCCGGTGCCGAGAATGTCCCTCACCTGCTCCACGGACTTGATGCCGCCGCCGTAGGCCAGGGGCATGAAGCACTCGTCGGAGATCTTGGCGATGAGGTCGACTCTCGGGCCTGTGGCCCTCGGGCCGAAGAGGCTCTTTTTGCGGGAAGCCAGGATATCGAGAAAGATGAGCTCGTCTACCTCTTTCTTGTTGTAGATGCGCACTGCGTTGATGGGATCGCCGACGTATTTCGGGTCTTTGAACTGTATGGTCTTCACCAGGCCGTCGCCCTGAAGCAGCAGGCATGGGATTACTCTGATCTGTAGCATAGTTACCATCTCACGAAGTTTTCGAGCAGCCGGGCCCCATACCTGTGGCTCCGCTCCGGGTGGAACTGGACGCCCAGGATGTTGTCGCGCTGCACCATCGATGTAAAGTCAATTCCATAATTCGTAGTCGCCAGCCGGTCAGCCGGGTCGTTGCAGCATACGTGGTACGAGTGGACGAAGTAGAACCGGGAACCGGTTTCCAGGCCTTCCATCGCCCCCCAGGTTCGGTCGACGCTGATCGAGTTCCAGCCCATGTGCGGCACTCTGAGGCCGTTGCCGTTCAGGCGGAACTTGATGGTCCGGGCGTCGATCCAGCCGAGGCCGTCTACGTTGCCTTCCTCGCTGTGCTTCGAGAAGAGCTGCATGCCGAGGCAGATACCCATGATGGGCGTCTTCTCCTGCAGCACTTTCTTCTCCAGCACCGGGATCAGGCCCCGCTGGCGGAGGTTCTGCATGGCGGCGTCAAAGGCGCCTACGCCCGGCAGGACCAGCTTGTCCGCCCGCTCGATCTCGGCGGGATCGGAGGAAATTTTAGCCTCCACTTCCATGCGCTCAAACTTGTTGAGAATGGAGCGGAGGTTGCCCATCCCGTAGTCCACGATGACGATCACGGCCACTACCCCAGGTACTTCTGGTAGAAGATCATGGGCAGCAGGTCGAGGTTACAGGCGACCTTAATCGGCATGCGCATGGCTTTGATGATCGGATAGTACGTGGCGTAGTCGTGGAACGTCTTCGGGGGCGTGGACATGATCTCGTCAAACTGCGCCTGGGTCAGGCCGAGCTTGGAGATCGTGTACTTGACGACCTCTTTATCGTACGGGTAGGGCTTCTCGATGTCCTTCAGGGCTGCCTCCCGGTCCATCTGGCCCGAGCGGATGAGGGCTGAGTACTCTACCTTGCGCTTGTCTATCTTGAACTTCTGAGGCAGCAGGTAGGACTGGAAGAAGTGGGTGTACACGTTCTCGTGGTGGTGGCCACCGTAGTACTGCCAGCCAAGCTCCCGGCTCATGATCTCCCCGGCCTTCTTCTGGTCGTACTCGATATACCTGAGCAGGTTGACGAAGGTGATGCGCCTGCCGAGAGTGTAGTAGAGGAGGTCTGACATGGACATGATCGGGAAGCTCTTGATCCTCATGCGGCCGAACTTCTTGTGGACGCTGTGCACGTACCGGCCGTCCATGTAAGTCCACCCTAGCGGCACGATCCCTTCGGTCCTGAAGGAGTGGCCGTTGAGGATGTACCTGGTGCCCGCGTTGGCGGCCTCCTTGTAAAGCACTGACAGAATGGCGTAGTCTGTCGGGATCTCCGCGTCGGAAACCGAGGCTTTCAGGAAGGACTTCTGCAGATCTTTGAACTCCTCCCAGTCCGCGACCACGGTGTGCAGGTCTATGTTCAGCTTGGTGGTCGCCCGCTTGATGTTGCTGACCGCGATCTCCGAGTTCCACCCGTTGTCGAAGTGGACTGCCAGCGGCCTCAGGCCGAGCTTTATGGCGTTGTAGAGAACGTAGGTGCTGTCGCGGCCGCCGCTGACTCCCACGACGCAGTCGTACTCCTTGTGCCGGCCCTCGTGCTTGATCTTAGCGATCAGCTTCTCGAACCGGCGCCTGTTCTCGTCGTTCAGCTGGTGAGCTTTCTCGAGTTCCTCGTGTATCCTGCAAAAATTACAAACCCCTTCGGCATCAAACTTGATACCGGGTATCGAAGTATCCGATACGCACCTGCTACAAACGTTCTGTTGCTTTACCATATCCATCATCTCATAGTCGTAATCATAGTATGAGAGCCCCATCCGGAGCCCTCAACCTTTTTTATTCGTGATCTTAATGCACGGACTCCCGGTCGATCTGCGCATCCAGTGCCATAGCGGTCAACAGACTTTGCAGCCCGGCCAGGGCCAGTATTGTGGCGAACAGCCCCACAGGAGCGAACGCCGCAGGGCTCAGTAAGGCCAGCCCGAGCGCCAGGCACCCGGCGAGGATACCGGCGGGCACCAGCGCCATGCCCGCCAGGTAAAAGAGCACCAGCGGGTGGAAATCGAGGATTGTATACTTGACTTTCAGTCTCCAGAGGAAGCCGCGGAACAGCATGGGGGCCACCTTGAAGATGAACTTCCCGTACCGTATCTTGGACTTCTCGTTGCCGTACCGGGCGGGGATGGGCACGTCCAGGGTATCGAGGCCCGCCGCGTTCAGCTTGACGAGCATGTCGTTACAGTAGCCGTAGTACGTGTAGATCGAGTCGAGGTCCAGCGTCTCCAGTGCCCGGCGGGAAATGACCGTATAGCCGTTCTGCGGGTCGCTGATGTGCCAGTAGCCGCTGGCGATCTTGTTCAGCATCGTCAGCATCGAATTGCCTAAGAACCGCCAGTTGCTCATGCCCGTTCTCATCTGTCTGCTGAGCAGCCTGTTGCCCTTGGCGTAGTCTGCTTTCCCGTCGATGACAGGTAGCAACAGCCTGGGCAGCTCCTCGGGGTCCATCTGGTTATCACCGGCCATGACTGCCACGTAGTCCATGCCATCCCGGATGGCCAGCTTGTAGCCGTCGATGATCGTGGCTCCGACGCCCTTGTTGACTTCGTGCCTCAGGCCGACGACCCGGGGGTCTTCCCCCGCCAGCTTCCGGAGGACGTCAGGAGTCCGATCGGTGCTGCAGTCATCGATCACGTAGATGCGGCCGATATACGAGGGCATGCCGCGGACAGTCTCCTCGAGCAGGAGCTCTTCGTTGTACGCCGGCACGACGACTCCGATGCGGCACATGCCCAGGTAAGAGTAGTCGGGAGCAGGGTCGAGGTTGCGGACCGCGATGCCGGATCGCCTCGCGTGGTCTCTGATCTGCTGAGACAGGTCGGCGCCCGGGCGGATGCCGAGGCCTTCCAGAGCCCGGCGCGATGCCGCGATGAACAGTGCCTCCGGTGCCTCCCGCTTATGGTTGTTCAGCAGCCGCGCTGCCTCCCTGGAACCGGATGCCTGCAGCGGGGCCCCTGCGACCAGATCGCTGCCGCCCGCCGCCTGCCGGAGGAGCACAGGTATCCTGAAGGGATCGTGAGATCCGTCCCCGTACATGGCCACGACCACGCCCGCGTCTGCCAGGATGGAGCCGAGGGTGCCGGCGCCGTCCGGATCTGCAGGCACTACCATGGCGCCCAGAGAGCCGGCCAGCCGCTCCAGCCGGGCATCGTGCCGATCCGGCACCACGATCACTGAGTCGGCACAGCTTCTGGCAACCGCCACAATAGTGCCGATAGCAAGCGGATTTAGCCGGCCGTGGATCAGCACGACGCTACCCGCCATTACTTCGGGAGAAGGGATGGCATTTACCGCGTTCGTCCGCTCGTGAAACAGCGTGCTCATGGGTGTCACCATAGCTATACAGTCGCCTTCGTAGGCTGGTCTGCCCGGGGAAGCGCGTACCGGCCGGAGTAGATCTTCACCATCGCGCGGCTCTTGTACGATTCGATAGCTGCGATGGCTACGTCCAGGGCATGAATGCCGTCCGGGCCGGTGGTGACAGGCTCCTTGTGAGTCCTGCACGCGTTCAGGAAGCTTTCCAGCTCCAGCGCCAGCGGCTCCCGCTTCTCGATCTTGGCATCCCTCACCCACTCCTTGTCGTGGATGGTGACCCGCTGCTCCATGTAGTCGCCGTAGGCGACGCCTTCCGTGCCGATGACCGCGAACTTGCGGGTCTTGTGAGGCGTCAGCCAGTTGACTTCTACGACCCCTGCGCGGTCGCCTTCGTACCGGAGGAACATAGAAGCATGATCCTCGAGGGAGTGGACTTCTTTGCCCGCGATGGCATAGACATCAGTGACCCGGCTGTTGTAGAGGTAGGAGACGATGTCGATGTCGTGCACCCCGATGTCCAGGATGACGCCGACGTCCCGGATCCTCGGGTTGTAGGGGCCAACTCTGCTGGTCGAAATCGAGACTACCTTGCCCAGCTTGCCGCTGTCGATGATCTGCTTCATCTTCAGCACCGCCGGGTTGAACCGCTCGATGTGGCCCACCATCAGCGTGAGACCCTGGGCTTCGGCTGCGTAGACGATGGCCTGGGCATTCTCAATCGTGTCGGCGATGGGCTTTTCAACCAGGATGTTGGTGCCCGCGTGAATCGCGTCCAGGGCTACCTGCCGGTGCAGAGTAGTCGGCACCACGATGCTGACTGCATCCAGGTTCTGCTTCAGGAGCTCGTTATAGTCGGTGAAGCCCTTCGTGTTGTACTGCTTAGAGAGTGCCTCGATGCGCTGCTTGTCTACGTCTGCGATGCCGACAAGCTCCACGTCCTTCATCTGGCTGTACGTGCGGATGTGGTTCTGGCCCATGGCTCCCGCGCCGATGACGCCTATTCGCATGTCAGAGCCTCCGGATGGTGTCGGCGATGAAGTCGATCTCTTCAGGCGTTACAGACGGGTGCACCGGCAGAGAGATCACCTGCTTCGCAAGCATCTCCGATACCGGGCAGGAATCGGTGTAGCCCAGCTCCTGGTACAGCTGCTGCTGGTGGATGGGGACCGGGTAATAGACTGCGGAGCCGATGCCGGCATCGCCGAGCTTCTTGATGACCTCGTCCCTCGACAGGTGGAAGTCGGGAGTAATCCGGAGGGTGTACTGGTGGAAGACGTGCCTGTGGCCGGGCAGTACATGAGGAGTCACGATGCCGTTGAGGCCCTGCAGCTGCTGGTTCAGCCGGGTGGCGTTGGCGATCCTCTTCTCGTTGTACTCCTCGATCTTCCTCAGCTGGGCCAGACCAATGGCTGCGCTGATGTCGGTCATGCGGAGGTTGAAGCCCAGCATCTCGTGATAGTACCTGATCTTGGAGCCGTGGGACCGGATCATGCGGGCCCTGGCATCGAACTCTTTGTCGTCCGAGGTGATCATGCCGCCTTCGCTGGTGGTCATGTTCTTGGTCGGGTAGAAGCTGAAGCACCCGGCGTCGAACGAGCCACACTTTCTGCCGTTCAGAGAAGCCCCGTGGGCCTGGCATGCATCCTCGATGACCGAGAGCTGGTGGTCTCTGGCGAGGTCCATGATGGTATCCATGGCCGCCGCCTGCCCGTACAGGTCGACCGGGATGATGGCTTTCGTGTGCTTCGTGATCTTCTCCTTGATCTTCTCGGGGTCTATGTTGTAGGTGCCCGGCTCCACGTCGGCGAACACGGGCTTTGCCCCCGCGAAGAGGACGGCGTTGGCGGTGGCGATGAAGGTAAACGGTGGTACGATGACCTCGTCACCCTTGCCGATACCCTTCGCCAGCAGAGCTACGTGCAGGGCTGCTGTGCCCGAATTCACCGCAATGGCGTGCTTCACGCCGGTATACGAGGCGAAGGCCTCCTCGAACTCTTTAACCCTCGGACCCTCGGCGAGGGTGCCCGACTGTAGGACACTTACGACGCCGTTGATCTCTTCCTGGCCTATCAATGGTTTTGCAATCGGTATCATAGCATCAAATCCTGTTTAAGCTCCTGAGCGCTTCTGGCAGTTCCACGATCTTCGCCGGTGCTCCTATGGCAAGCTTCCACGCCGGCACGTCTTTGGTGACCAGCGCGCCTGCCGCAACCATAGCTCCCTCCCCGATCTCTACTCCCGGGAGGATGGTGGCGTTGGCTCCGACGGATGCCCCTTTGCGCAGGACGGGGCCCTTCAGATCGTAGGGTACCCGGATCGGGTACTTGTCGTTGGTCAGGACTGAGCACGGCCCGAGGAAGACGCTGTCCTCGATAGTCGTGTTGGTCGGGATGTACACGTTGCTCTGGATGCTGACGCGGTTCCCTATCCTGCAGTTCCCGTCGATGACGACGTTCGTACCGACGAGCACCTTGTCTCCGATCAGGGTGTTTTCCCTGATCAGGGCGTTGTGCCCGGTTCGCAGGGCATTCCCGATCACTACGTCGCAGTAGAGGGTAGATCCGGGCCGGATTACCGCATCGTCGCCGATGCGGGTGCCGACGTAAGAATAGGTCTCCGGCTTGACCCCGGCTGCGGCGATCTCGTCCAGAATGCGGCCGCTGGGATAGCCCAGAGTGACGTTCTCGAGAATGGTGCAGTTCCTGCCGATCGTGTTGATGCCGTACAGCCTGCATGACTCGTGTATACGGCTTTTTGCTATCACTTGTGTCTCGATGCTTTCAACCCCATCGTGTTTAATAATGCCACAATTATATTTACTGTTTAATACTTAAACATTTCTATAAAAATAACTGTATACGTCATGGGCAGCAGAGCAATAGCAGTCTGCCATGGAATAAAACGGCAAACGTAGCCTGTTCACCGGTATTCCGGACGGGCAGCTTTTTGGCTGCAGTAAGAAACCAGTTTGTCGGGAATTTTCATGGCTCAGGAGAGCAGGTCAAAAGTATACATAATCAAGACAGCGGACAGGAAGGAAGCGGTTGCCATGCTGCTGGAACAGTCAATCCCGGACAACCTGGCCGGACTCCGGGTAGCCATCAAGGCGAACTACAACAGTGCCGATCCTTTTCCGGCATCGACTCACATTGATACTCTGGCAGCCATCGTCGACGTGGTAAAAGCCGGCAAAGCTGGCAATATCATTCTGGCAGAGCGCAGCGGCATGGGCATCACCAGAGAAGTGCTGCAGGCCAGAGGAGTCCTCGATCTCGCCAGCCGCAAAGGCGTGGACGTCATCATCCTGGACGACCTGCAGGACAGGCGGGTGTGGGTTCAGCACAGCGCCGGCCACTGGCAGAGAGGCTACCTGTTCGCCCCTTACTTCGCCGACGTCGACGTGACCATCCAGACCTGCTGCCTCAAAGCCCACAGGTTTGGCGGCCACTTTACCATGTCCCTGAAGAACAGCGTGGGCATGGTCGCCCGGTACGACCCGGAGGACAACTACGACTATATGGGCGAGCTCCACTCTTCCCCATACCAGCGGGAGATGATCGCCGAGATTAACGCTGCTTACTCGCCAGCCGTCGTCATCATGGACGCCATCAAGGGCTTCTCCAAAGGTGGGCCCGAGAAAGGCACCCTCGTCGAGCCCGGCCTCATGCTCGCCAGCAGCGACCGCATAGCCATAGACGCCTGCGGCGTAGCGCTCTTACGATCTTACGGCACCACGCCCGAAGTGGCAGATGGCGACATCTTCAGCCTGCCTCAGATCAGGCGCGCCGCCGAACTCGGCCTTGGAGCCAGAAGAGCAGATGAGATTGAAGTTATTCCACTTAATGATAGTGCCAGGGACGCTGCCAGAGTCATTGAAAACGAGCTCAAGGGCATCGCAATAACCAAATGACATAATCTTTCCGACCACGGCGGCACGGTTCTTCATCCTGGCAACTGTAGATCAAATATTTGAACCACGGCGGCACGGCGACACCAAGACAAGGCGATCCACGACAAACCAGATGGTAACTAGAACCACGGCGGCACGGCGACACCAAGACAAGGCGATCCACGACAAGCCAGTGGTAAATAAAACCACGGCGGCACGGCTCTTTATCCAGACAACTGTAGATCAAATGTTTGAACCACGGCGGCACGGCGACACAAAGACAAGGCGATCCACGACAGGCCAGTGGTAAATAAAACCACGGCGGCACGGCGACACAGAGACATTCGTGAACCGGTATAAGTGAACTCTTTTTATGTCCACGGCGACACCAAGACAGAGCATTAACCATAAGCTTACTATCCAATCGTTTCAGCCTGACTTTCGATCAACTGCTTGAAGGAAGGAAAACCTATTTGTCTCCGTACATTCAGCCCGCCGTGTCGCTGTGGATTAATAAAAAGAAGGCCTTGCTATTCCGGTACAGGTCGTCTCCGTGCCGCCGTGCCGCCGTGGTTTAACTAACCATCCTGCCATCGTTTCTCGAATGGTCTCCGTGCCGCCGTGCCGCCGTGGTTTAACTAACCATCCTGCCATCGTTTCTCGAATGGTCTCCGTGCCGCCGTGCCGCCGTGGTTTAACTAACCATCCTGCCATCGTTTCTCGAATGGTCTCCGTGCCGCCGTGCCGCCGTGGTTCAAATAACCATCCAGCCATCGCTTCTCGCACTGTCTCCGTGTCGCCGTGTCGCCGTGGTTAGAACATTTATTTACCAGTTGCCAGGATAAGGAGCCGTGGTTTAAAATAAGTTTTTATAGTGCTCAGAGATGGATGATGTACCCGGTCTTCTCTCCGCGGACAAACCCTGCCCGGTCGTAGAACTTCAGCGTAGCCTCGTCTTTGTGCCCGGTGAGGAGCATGACCTTGTAGCAGTTGTGTTCCTGGGCGATGCCGACCGCTTTATGCAAGGCCAGCGTGCCGTAGCCCTTTTTGCGGTGGCCGGGATGGGTGATGACGTTCTCGATGAGGCCGTACGGGCGGAGGCCCCTGGTAAGGTTTTTCACGATCGCCAGCGTGCAGGAGGAAACGATCTTGCCGTCTACGACAACTACCGGGTAGAACAGGTTTTTATCATTACTGATCTCTTCCCACAGCTGCGGCAGGTCGGGGTTTTCCCTGGCGTCCGGGTCTGCGGGGTGGAGCAGCCGGTACAGCTCCAGCAGCTGGTCAAGCTCATCTGGGCGGATGAGCCGTATTTCCTCGGGCATCGATACATCATTACTAAGGGCTACGTGAAAAGTGTTTCCATGCATAATGGTTCGCCCCCGGTAAATACTGGAACATTTTAGACTATCGCTCGTACCATTTACACTAAGTATAGTCGTTACTGAAACATTTTGTACGAGTGCCCGTACCATTTACACGAAGTACGCGAGGTACGCGAAGTGCTCAAAGTACGATAAAAATGGCATACTTGAAAATGATCTTATCGTAAAACTTCGTGTACTTCGCGTACTTCGCGTACTTCGTGTAAACGGTACCTGACTGCCCTAAAAGTTTTAAGAATTACTATACTTCATGTAAACGGTACCTGACCCTCAAAAAGTTACTGGAATAACGATTATTTTATAGTCATCAGTATCTGGCCCAAGAACTCTTCCGAGGGAATTTGTTCCCAGCCGTTGTCGTAAACGGGCACCTGCTCCAGGGGATAAACTTTCAGCACGCCCTGCCGGCAGGCGATCTCACATTTGCCGCAGCCTTTGCACCGGTCCGCATAGATCTCCGGGCCGTCCTCGGCGATGTAGATGGCTTTGAAGTAGCACGCCCGCTCGCAGTCGCCGCACGAGGTGCAGCCCTCGTCTGCCCGGGCGATGCCGAGGCCTGTCATGCCGTCTATATATGCCTGCATGCCGTCGCCTGTCCTCCGGGTGATACAGCAGCACGGGCAGCACGAGCATAGTTCGAGCGCATGGTCAGCATCGCCTCCAAGCGCCCGCAATTCCCTGCTGGTCCAGAGGATCATGTGAATCAGGCCGAGCTCCCTGGCCTGCCGGACGACGTCGAGACCTTCTTCTACTGTGATCTCCCTCGCGTTGCCTTTAGCCACGATGCCTCTGGCGCCCTCGCCCAGGTACAGGCAGCCGAAGCCGGGGGAGTAGTTCTGGCACTGGCGCTCGGCACGGCAGATGCACTGGTGCGCCAGGCTGACGAAGGAGGCTTCCCGGACGGCCTGCTCGGCCGTCTCAGTGGTCAGGACTACGGGGCGGCTCTTGATCCGCAGATCAACAGAGATGACCTTTCGATCGCCAGAGAGAAGCTTGTCAGCCATAGTATCTCCCTGACTATTGGCAGCGGGACTTAAAAACTCTCTGCCAGACTTCAGTCCCTCGCATGCCCGGAGGCCGGGCGCCGAGGACATATTGTTATGATATCACTATTAGGTAGCGAGAGGAAAAAGGAGAGTCTGTCCACCGGGATCAGACGAGGTTGTAGTACTTGAGGTAGTCCGCATACTGCCGTAGCAGATGTATGCCGGTCCGGGCGTCGGCGACGTCGAGCTTGCCGGTCATGACGTCCTCGTCGTACTGCTCCAGCCGGTTGATCAGCTCCTGGCGCTTTTCCGCGTCTTCCAGCCCGTTTAAGGTCCTGCCGTTGACCACGTCGGACTTAGTCATGTAGTACAGGCTCATGAACCGGTTGTAAAACTTGTAGAACGCCGCCCGGTAAGCGCCGTCATCGGTGCCGAGGTTTTCGATGAGCCGCTGCTTCAGGACAACTGCGGCGTCCACGGCCTGCGCGAAGGTCTCGGCCGGGGTAATGGAACGGATTTGCTCTTCGGTCATGCGATATCACCAGATTGTTCTATTATTAACGAACAATTACTCGCAGCCTTAAATACTTTCCCCGTAATCGATCGCACCTGCGTGCGGGAGCGCGCCTGTTACTAAGGATCAGGCAATTAGACGCCACGATTATGCATCCAGCGCTCCGAACTAACGAACGAACGTTAGTTTTATATACTCATAGCGTATCTATAAGGATGACGAACGTTCGTTCGTTAGTTGAGATAAGAAGTCGAATCAGAGGTAGAAGGAGAATGAAGAACACAGAACAGACCGTGAGCACGAAGGAACTGATCATGGACGCAGCCATCGATCTCTTCTCGAAGTGGGGCTACGACAAAGTGTCCATCCGGGAGATCGCCCGGGAAGTGGGCATCAGGGAAAGCTCGATCTACAACCACTACAAGGGTAAAGAAGAGCTCATGGACACTATCATCAACTACTTCATCTCCGAGCTGTCCCGCATGGACCCCAACGAGCTGCCGATGGAAGCCCTGCTGGAGCAGTACGGCCCGGAGGGATTCATGACTATGGGCGCCGGGGCTTACCTGCAGAGGATCAACACTCCCCGCATAGCCAAAATCTGGAGAATCATCTCTATCGAGCTCTTCAGGAACGACAAGGTCAGGGCCTTCTTCAAGTCGACCATGGTAGAAGTACCGGTCGCAGCGTGGGAGCAGACCTTCCGCAAGATGATGGAGCTGGGCTACATCAGGGAGTGCGACACCAGACTGCTGGCTCAGGAGTTCTTCTACCACTGCATCTACCTCTTCTTCGACTACTTCATCATCAGCTTTGATGACATGACCTACGACACGTTCACCGAAAACATGCTGAAAGAACTGGAACCCCACATCAAGTTCATCTTCAACAGCGTAAAAATTCAGGAGGCCCAGTGATGGAAGTCGTCACCTACTCCCTCCGGAATGGCCAGTTCAACTCCAACCAGTACTACGAGGATGCGGCGGCCTTTACTGAGGAGGTCTTGAAAGAGGCGAAAGTGCTGCTCCCGATCGTCGGGCGCTTCAGGGCATACGTCGAGCAGACTGGCATCGAAGCAGTCCGGTCGGCGGAAGAATACGCCTTCGAGCTGCTGATGCTGGGCACACTGTGGCGCATATACGCCGACGACGCTCACGACATATCCAGCGGCTGGACTGGCATTATGGCATACCTTTCCCGGCTCCGCCAGCGCAACCAGACGCTCAAGCCCGTCGCCGACGGCGTCAGGGGCATCCTCGCGACCATCTTCCTGGCCCCCACGGACCGGGAATGGTCCCCCAAGGCATCCCTGAAACACCTGGACCAGCTGCTCCGGTGGATGGAGGCGACGGGGGATCACGTGCAGGAAGTAAAGAGGTTGCACAACTGGAGGGAGTACTGGGAGACTGTCCCCGCCAGGCAGGTATCGGAAGACATACAGGCAGCCGTTGCCTTCGCAGGGCGGTTCGAGGAGAGCAGCCTGAAAGCACTCGGGAAGTACACCCCGAACGTCGAGCAGTTCCTGCAGGAGAAGCAGCGGGAGCACAGGTGGAAGGAGGACGTAGTCTTCTCCGCCCGCCGCAGAGTCGAGTACCACCTCAACATGGTGGGCGCGGAGATCATGAACCGGTCGTTCCGGGCGGACTTCCTGCAGACGAAGCACAAGGCAGTAATCCTGCCGGCCTGCATGCGCTACTACTCCAAGCCGAAGTGCCAGGCCCACTCGAATGGCCTGTCGTGCGAGTGCACCGGGTGCGAGCCCAAGTGCCGGGTGAACATGCTCATGAAGCTGGGCCAAAAGCACGGCTTTAGCGTCCACCTGGTGCCCCACGAGTCATCTGTGTTCTCGGGCGACGCGGGTAAAACCCTCATCGGCGAAGGTGTGGGCATCGTGGGCATCGCCTGCGTGTCTAACCTCGTATCCGGCGGGTGGAAGGCGAAGGGGCTTGGTATGCCGCCCCAGTGCGTCCTGCTGGACCACTGCGGGTGCCGGAAGCACTGGCATGAGCAGGGCATCCCGACCGATATCAATTTTAACAGGCTGATGCAGATCATGGGAGTTAAGAGCACGGAAACGATAGAACAGGCGGGCAAAGTGCCCGCGGCTGTCCCGACGTAAGGAGAAAAACATCATGAAGATCATAACAATCATGGGTAGCCCCAAAGGCAAGGGCAGCGGCTACAAGGTAGTCAGGATGGTAGAGGAACGGATGAAGCAGAAGGGCGAGGTCGACTTCGAGTACGTCTTCCTGAAAGACTCAAACCTCCAGCTCTGCAAGGGATGCTTCGCGTGTGTGACGAAGGGCGAGGACAAGTGTCCGCTCAAGGACGACCGGGCAGCGCTTGAGCAGAAGCTGCTGGCAGCGGACGGCGTGATCCTGAACTCCCCGGCATACGTCGAGAACGTGAGCTGGCTGATGAAGAACTTCATCGACCGGTTCGCCTACACCAACCACCGGCTCCGGTTCTTCCGGCAGAAGGTCATGCTCGTCGCCAACTCGGGCGGCGCCGGCCTGGAGCAGACGGTCGAGGCCATGGAGAACGCCCTCGGCGGCTCCAGAATCGTCAGCAAGCTCTGCGTGGGCACGCCGCCCTGGCCCCAGACTGCGAACGCGGTCGCGAAGAAGGAGAAGGCGATCACGAAGGAGACTGAAAAGTTCTACACAGCCTGCCGGGACACGTCCCTGCCAGTACCCTCGTTCAACGACTACATGCGGTTCGTCATCCAGAAGAAGATCTCGGAAAGCTGCGCCCAGTGGCTGCCCGCAGACTTCGAGTTCTACAAGGGCAAGGAGTACCACTACGAGACGAAGATCGGGCCTGTCAAAAAGGCGGCTGTCAACGTGATGGTCAGCCTGGTCATGGGCATGATGAAAGACATGGGTCCGGGAGACGTCCAGTGGCCGCCAAAGCAAAAGGAGGCTTAAACATGGCAAATACTCAGGTTAAAAAGATGGGCATCGAGGGCGCCGGCCCGAAGATCATGGCGCCCGCAGCCCTGTACTTTATCGTAGCCACGCTGGTGAGCTACCTGTCCAGGCCAATGTTCGACATGACGTTCCTGCCCCGGGAAATCACCCTGGGGCTCGCAGGCATCTTACTGCTCGTCGGCATACCCCTCTGGCTGGCAGCTGTCGTGTACTTCCTGCTCGCCTACACGAAGGGCGAGATGGCCACTAAGGGCCCGTATGCGCTGATGCCGAACCCGATATACAGCTCGTGGACAGTGTTCGTGTTCCCGGCCATCGCGCTGCTGCTGAACTGGTGGCTGCTGCTAGGAACGTCTCTCGTCATGTACGCGTCGTTCAGGATGTTCATCAAGGCTGAAGACAGCTTCATGCAGCAGAGATATGGCGGGAAGTACGAGGAGTACAGAAAGAAAGTGTGGTTCAACTTCCTTTAACCGAGAGGTATAGAGATGAAAGCATTAGTAGTATATGGAACCAGAGGCGGCGCCACCACGGCGATCGCCGAGGAGATCGGTAAAACGCTCTCAGCCGAGGGGTTTGAATCGATGGTGAAGAATGCGTCGGACCTGAAAGGCGTGAAGGTAGAGGACTACGATCTTTTTGTGGTCGGCAGCTCGGTCTACGCCGGCATGTGGAGCGGCAAGGCGAAGGGCTTCCTGAAGGCAAACCAGAAGGAGCTGGCCTCCAAAAAGGTGGCGCTGTTCTCGTCGGGCCTCGCAGGCAGCGATCCAGCCCAGGCTGATGCCGCAAAGCAGAGCATCGAAAAAACTGCGGCGCAGTTCCCGGCGATAAAACCAGTAGCGCTGGCCTACTTCGGCGGCGTGGTCAACTTCGACAGCCCGAACTTCTTAGCGAAGATAATGGCCAACGCCATGAAGGCCGACTTCGAGAAGAAAGGCATCGACACCAGCAAGCCGGTCGACGGCAGGAACTGGGAAGCCATCCGCCAGTGGACGAAGGAAGTGGCGGCGAAGGCCAGATAATTTTTTCTCGATCGATCGCATACTCCTGACTACGCAGGAGTGATCACCATTATCTGGAAAGAAATCTCTGTCCCCACAAGCACCAGGGCCCAGTTCATCGACGTAACCCGGCAGGTAGCCGCCGAGCTGACAAAGAGCGGTGTAAAGAACGGCATCTGCTATGTGTACGTGCCCCACACGACCGCCGGCATCACCATCAACGAGAACGCCGATCCCGACGTGGTCACCGACCTGCTGGCCACGCTGGAAAAGCTGGTGCCCGTTCACGGTAACTATCGCCATGCAGAGGGCAACTCCGACGCCCACCTTAAAGCGTCCATGATGGGCTTCTCCCAGATGATACCAGTCATAGATGGCCGGCTTGCCCTCGGCACCTGGCAGGGCATCTATTTCTGCGAATTCGATGGCCCCCGGGGCCGCAAGATGCTCGTGGGCATTACCGGAGAGTAGAAGTCAGAGTTAAAACTTTTTGTACTGGTGCCCATCAATTTACCAGAAGATAGCCATTCTTGAAAACGTTGTACACGAGTGCTCGTACTATTTACACGAAGTACTCGAAGTACACGAAGTACTCAAAGTCTGATAAAAAGGCTGACTGCAACCCGATTATATGATTAAACTTCGCGTACTTCGCGTACCTTGTGTACTTCGTGTAAACGGTACCTGACAATCCCATAAATTTTGTTATATAATGATCCATAAGCCCAATCCGTGCAAGCCCAGGGATAAAGTAAGTAAACGTTAACTTTTTATAGTAGTCGCGTATATTAGAATTTGTAAAGTAAGTAAATGTTTACTTACATATGTGACCGGGAGTGAATCGGATGAAAGCTTTAGTCGTTTACGGCACCAGGGGCGGTGCCACGAAAGAGATCGCAGACGTGATCGGGGACGAGTTAGGCCGGCAGGGCTATGCTGTGGCAGTCAGGAACGCTAAAGAGACGAGGGGCATCGACGTGTGCGAGTTCAATCTTGTCGTGGTGGGCAGTTCCGTCTTCATGACGATGTGGAAGCGCCAGGCGAAAGCGTTCCTGAAGCGCAATGAGAAAGTGCTCGCGAGGAAAGCGGGTGGCGCTGTTCTCCTCGGGCCTCGCAGGCGGCGACCCGGCGCTGGCCGGCTATGCCAGAGAGTGCATGGAGAAGGTGGCTTCGAAGTTCCCCATGATTAAGCCTGTGGGGCTGGCCTACTTCGGAGGGTACCTGGACTTTAGCAGCAAGGGCCGCATCGACCGGTTCTTCGGCGCCGTGAAGAAAGACCTCGAGAGCAAAGGCTTCGACACCAGTAAGCCGATCGACCAGAGGGACTGGGCTGCTATTCGAGCGTGGGCAGGTTGTCTGACAGAGAAGAAGCTTCAGCCAGTGGCTGCATGACGGCGGGATTGCGATGAAGTTTAGCGCCACAAGAATAACGGTCTCCACCCTGGGAGCCCTGGCAGGGCTGTCGGGCATCGAGCATGGCCTGGGAGAAGTACTGCAGGGTAACGTGGCCTCTCCGGGCATCGTGTTTCAGTCATGGCCTGACTCAGCACTGTTCAGCATCCTGAACGGGGAGCCGGCGATGTCCATTGTACCTAACCTGCTGGTGACGGGCATTCTGGCGATAATCATGTCCTCGATATTTCTAGTCTGGGCAACAGTATTCATCGAGAAGAGGCACGGGGGCCTGGTCCTGATCCTGCTGTCGGTCGCGGTGCTCCTGGTGGGCGGAGGATTCGGGCCCTTTATACTGGGACTGGTTATAGGCCTGGCGGCCACCCGGATTAATACACGGCAACCAGGGTGGCGCAACCGGATACCGGCCGGCCTCAGGCAGCGGCTCGACAGCTTCTGGCCATGGCTGTACGGTACGGATCTGATCGCCTGGCTCATGCTGTTCGTCGGCTGGCCGCTCATCGGGCTGCTGCCCGGCGTTGCCGGGTCGGATGCCATCGTCATTCCCCTCTGCATTAACATCGCCGCTGCATTCGGGTTACTTTTGCTGCTGGTAGCGGCAGGGTTCGTGCGCGACAGCCGGCGGCTTACTGAAGCGGGAAAGACAGCTAGCGGCGACCGAAATGATTGTATAGGCAGGACCGAGAATACGAATAGCTCTTGAGGTACGATGATCATGACTGTTAAGCAGGCGGCGAGAAAGACCGGCAGGCCAGCGAAGGTGCCCGGCGATAAGAGCACGAAGGAGAAGATCTTCGATGCCGCCATAGAGCTGTTCGCTGAAAGAGGGTACGACGGAGTATCCGTGCGGGACATCGCCCGGGCCGTGGGCCTGACCGAGGGCGCCGTCTACAAGCACTTCGCCTCGAAAGACGAGATCCTCGACTCAATCTTCGCCTACGTCGAAGGCCGGATATACCCTCAGGCCCGGGAGGACGTCCCCTCCGGGACTCTGGAGGGGGGCCTCGATGCCATGGTAGAAGCGCTGTCTCTGGAGGAGATCCTCGCTAGTGTGCCGAAGTTTATGCTGGCCGACCAGAACCTGGCCCGAATCACCCGCATCATGCTCATCGAGCTGTACCACAACGAGAAGATTGGCGACTACTTCCGCCGGGAGCTCATGGAGAGGCCGATCGACGAGACGGAAGTCCTCTTCACGAAGCTCCTGGAGCGGGGCAAAATCAGGCCCTGCGATCCCCGGGCAGTGGCGACGATGTTCATCTCCTACATGGTCAGCTGGTATTTCCAGACCTTCATCCTCAACTACGGCCGGCAGGACTTCGACCGCATTGAGCGGGAAACAGTCGCCCAGATCAGGCTATTCGCAGAGATGTTCAAGCCGGACGGGGAGCGATCTTCATGAAGGCCGCTACTGCTGTCGAGACTGCCGATACCACCCATAAGGGCCTTTACGTGCTCGGCGGAGCCGCGGCTCTTATCGCAGGGCTTGTCTTCAGGAGAAACCTCGGCCCGGAAGTATCGCTTCTCAGCGGGCAGATGCCGCCTGATATGACGATCGGCTGGTTCACCCTCCTGCAACAGAACAGACTCCTGGGTTTAGCACTGCTAAACGTGTTCGACATAGTTGACTATGCGCTGGTAGGCCTGATGTTTATCGCCCTATATGTCGTCCTTAAGCAAAGTCATGAAAGTAAGGCTTTGATAGCGTTAGTCCTCGGCCTTATCGGCATCGCAGTCTACTTCGCTTCGAACACTGCCTTCTCCCTGCTTTCTCTCAGCGACCAGTACGCCGCAGCGACAACAGATGCACAGCGGTCTACCCTCCTGGCGGCCGGCCAGACGATGCTGTCAATGTATAACCCGGGCACGGTATACCAGGGTACCGGGATCTACCTGAGCTTCCTCCTGGTCGCGGTCGCCGGCCTGGTGATCTCGATCGCCATGCTACGGAGCAAGTTCTTCGGCAGGACGACCGCTTATGTCGGGATACTGGCGAGCGTCCTCGACCTGGGCTATTGTCTTGCCGTGATAATTGCGCCTGGTGCAACCCTGACGGTGATCGGTACTCTATTCGTTGCCTCTGCCGGCCTGCTGCTGATGATCTGGCACATCCTGATCGGCCTGAGGCTCTTGCAGATGGGCGGTATAGGCCTCCCGAGCTTAAAGAAGAGGACAGTTTATGGATAACAATGGTATCAACAAGATGCTAGAAACGCTGGTCCGCACGACCTTCAAGGATGCGCTCCGGGCTTCGGCCAGAGACCCGAAAATGGCCGCTTTCTTCCTGCGCACCCTCAAAGCCCAGAAAAGAGCTGCAGAGAAGAGGCAGGCCTGGGAAAGCGAGGGACTTCACGTCCCGCCTCTCATGATCCTGAGCGTGACTGATCACTGCAATCTCCACTGTCAGGGCTGCTACTCCCAGAACCTGCCCAGGGAGAACAAAGCTGAGATGAGCCCGGCCAGGCTGGAAACTCTCTTCGGCGAAGCGGAAGCGCTGGGCACGGCGATCATCCTGCTGGCCGGCGGGGAGCCGCTGCTAAAGCCCGGGCTGCTGGACATCACAAAGAAGTACCCCGGCATTATCTTCCCGCTGCTGACCAACGGCACGCTGCTGGACGAGACGATCGTGGCCCGCATCAAGGAGCAGCGCAACGTGATCCCGATGCTGAGCGTGGAAGGCTTCGAAGGAGATACTGATTTACGCCGGGGTGCGGGCACTTACGGCAGAGTTCTGGCAGCCATGGAAAAGCTACAAGCAGCCGGCATCTTCTTCGGCGTCTCGATCACTGTGACCCGCTCTAATTTCTCTACGGTAACAGGGGATGCCTTCGTCCGGGGCCTGCTGGACAAGGGCTGCAAGGCCTTCTTTTACGTAGAGTACAGCCCGGTCAGGGAAGGGACCGAGAACTGGGTCCCCACACCAGAGCAGAGGGAAATCCTTGTCGCCGGCTCGTTCAGGTCAAAGTATGCAGCCGCCTTTCTGGCTTTCCCGGGAGAGGAAAAAGCCTTTGGCGGATGCCTGTCATCGGGCAGGGGCTTCGTCCACGTCAGCGCTTCGGGAGACCTCGAGCCATGCCCGTTCGCGCCTTACTCCGATGCCAGCCTGCAGCATATGTCGTACAAAGAGGCTCTGCAATCGAAGTTCCTGAGGAGCATCAGGGAGAACAGCGGAGAGCTGCTGGAAGAAGACGGCGGCTGCGCCATCTGGAAGAAGAGAGAGTGGGTGCAGGCACTGCTGGCCGGTAACCGGTAAATGTGAATGACCGTTAACTTTTTATAGCGGATATCCTATATGAATTTATGTGAGTGATTGTTCACTCACATAATAGGATGAGACAAGATGGAGAGAATCAGAATGTCTTTACTGACAATAGTTATTCTAGTCGCAGTTGCCATCGTATTACTGGCAATATTCGCCCTCGTAGCAAGCGGGGGCATCATATGCTCAGGTTTGACGGGCAAGATGGCTACGGGCGCCGAATCGTTGAGCCCTGCGGGGCATGTTACGGGGAAGGCGCTGGTCGTCTATGACCCGGGCGTTACAGGAGCGGCAAAAAAAGCGGCAACGGGAATTGCTGGTGACCTGAAATCGAAGGGCTATAAAGTCGAGCTGGCGGGCGTAAGCAGCGCAGCCGCTACCGATGTTTCCGGCTACGATATCGTCGTAGTTGGCGGGCCCATGTATTTCGGTAAGGCCAGCAACTCGATCGAGGCGTACTTAAAGGGGCTGACACTGCAGAATCATGTAAAGCTGGGCGTATTCGGGACCACCGGCTCGAACGACTTTGTCGCCAGCGACCTGACATCGCTCGAGAGCCAGGTCGCCTCAATCCAGAATCGAAAGGCAGAGGTCAGGCTGATCGGCGATCGCGACGAGAATAAAGCCGCCCTGGGTTGCAGAGACCTCGTGGCAGTCGTGACACAGTAGGAAGGCGATGCTTGTGAAGATACTGGCAATCATGGGCAGCCCCAGAAAGAACGGCAACACCTACAAGCTGACCAGAAGAGTCGAAGAGAAGATGAAACAGCTCGGAGACGTGGACTTCGAATACTTATTCCTAAAAGACCTGGATCTCAGGCCATGCCTCGGCTGCGGGGCCTGCTTTACGAAAGGTGAAGACCACTGCCCTCACAAAGATGACCGGGCGATGCTGGAGGAGAAAATGCACCAGGCCGACGGAGTCATCTTCGCCTCACCCGTTTACGTCTTCAACGTCTCGGGCCTGATGAAGAACTTCTTCGACAGGTTCGCCTATGTCTGCCACCGGCCCCGCTTTTTCAAAAGCGCGCTGATGCTGGCCACCGCCGGCTTTGAGCTGGGAACAGGCCAGATGCTTAAATCGTTCTCGTTCATGGCAGAGGTCTGGGGATTCACTGTCGCCCACAGTTTTGCCATAGCTGCCAACGACGTGCTGGAATTCGGCACCCGGGCGGATAAGGCCGAGAAAAAGATCGCCACGGCGGCGACAAAGTTTTTCCGTGCAGCGGCATCTGGCAGAGTGAAGCCAGGCCTGGTTAACATGGCCGTATTCCTGGCGGCCCAGCCGTCCATCAGGAAGTTGTCCGCGGAATACTACGATTACCACTACTGGAGAGACCACGGGCTGGCTTGAGAAGGATACGTGGTATTACTATGACCCACAGGTCAGCCTGGTAAAGAAGACGATGGCAAAGCTGTTATCAAGATTCTTCAGCCTGGCCGCTAGGTAAGATGGTACAATCAGCCAGGAGCTACATATGAGCCTGCTATATACGTTTAAGCCTCTTAAGGATAGGGCCCTGATACCGATCAGCCGCATCCTCCACAGGGCGGGAGTGACGCCGAACATGGTTACTTCTGCCGGGCTACTGACATCAGTGATCGGGGGGCTGCTCGCAGCGTCTGGCCACCTCTACTCCGGCATCGCCGTGTTCATCTTCGGCGCCAGCCTGGACGCGGTAGATGGCTCCCTCGCGAGATCGTGGGGCGAGTGCACAGAGTTCGGCCGGTATTTCGACAGCACATGTGATCGACTTTCAGAGCTGGCCTTCGTGGTGGGAGCGATCGTTGGAGGCGCTTCGGCTGCAGCCATTATAGTCATAACTGGCTCGTATATCCTGCTGGCTTCCAGAATTTTCAATCACAGGAGAGGCCTGAACTCCGATGCGGCCATGTTTGGCAGGCCAGAGAGGCTGGCGCTCCTGATCGCCGGCATGCTGGCGCCGGCTCCGTACGATCTGGCGCTCTTCGCCACTGCCGGCCTGCTATGCCTGATCTCTTCCGGCCAGGCGTTGGCGGCAGGTTTACGTAGCAGCAGAGATCAAGATCGTGGAAGAAGCGCAGGACCGGTGGTAAGGTGAAGGAGAGGAGCATGGGCGCGCAAAAGCAGGCCGGAAAGACCGGCAGGCCGGCCAGAGTGCCGGGAGAAAAGCACACGAAGGAGAAGATCTTCGATGCTGCGGTAGACCTGTTCGCCAAAAAGGGCTACGACAGGACCTCGATCAGGGATATTGCTAAGGCGGTGGGCATAGCGGAGAGTGCGGTCTACAGGCACTATACCTCTAAAGAGGCGATTCTGGACGCGATCTTCGACTACATGGAAACTCAGATATACGCCCCTCTGCCGCCGGCGCCGAACGCAGAGAAGCGTCCGGAAAGCAGTATTTTCAGGGATATGCTGGCAGGCCTGCCCTGGTTTATCGAGGCCAACCCGATCATGGTCAAGATCGCGCACATCATGTTCACCGAGATGTACCACAACGACCGGATCAGGGACTACTTCCGGAAAGAGTACATCGAAAGGGGAGACTCGACCACAGAGGCAATCTTCAGGGAGCAGGTGGAGGCAGGCAAAATCAAGCCCTGTAACGTCAGAGCGCTCGCCGGGCTCTTCAACGCGTACCGGTTCGCCTGGGTCTTCCAGAGCTTCGTCTTCGACTACGGTAGGCCCATAGATATGGATGCGATAAAAAGGGACCTGGAAGCCCAGATCGAGCTGTTCGAGGACTTGCTGAAGCCAGAGAGCTCGTGAGCCCGTAGCTGCCATAAAAGCTAACAGTCGTTATCTTTATATACCTATAGCGTATAGTATGCACTGTAAAGATAACACATGATAGCTTTTGGTGATGAACATGACAGCAGGTAGAAAGTCGGGCAGGCCGGCGAAGGTGCCGGGCGAAAAGAGCACCAAAGAAAAGATCTTCGACGCAGCAGTCGATCTGTTCGCAGAGCGGGGCTACGAAGGAGTTTCAATCAGAGACATCGCAGGTGCGGTAGGTATCAAAGAGAGCTCTGTGTACAAGCATTATGCCAGTAAAGACGCAATTCTGGATTCGGTTTTCGAGTACCTCAAGGCCAGGCTCTACCCGCAGCAGGCCTCTGGCGTGGACATGGACGCCATGCTCGACGCCCTGACGTTCGAACAGGTGCTGGAAGCGAGGGCTGCTTTCTATAAGACAGATGATGAACGACCCCTACATGGTCAAGATCACCCGCATCATCACCATCGAGCTGTACCGCAACAAGAGGATTCGGGACTTCTTTTATGGCCAGATGTTCGAGCGTCCGGTTGACGAAACCGAGCTCATGTTCAGGAGGCTCATGGACAAGAAGAAGATCAAAGCGGTGGACCCGAGAGCCCTGGCCACGTCGTACTTCGCCTTCACCATCTACATGCACATGGAGACCTTCCTGCTGCGGTATGAGGAAGGCCTCGACCCGGAGCTCATCGAGCGCAAGTCGAGGGCTCACATGAGGTTGTTTGTCGAGATGCTCAAGCCGGAGGAAGCATAACATGAAGATATTGGCAATTATGGGAAGCGCCAGAAAAGGCAACACATACCGTGCCGTTCAGCGCATCGAGGAGAACATGAAGAAGCACGGGGACGTGGACTTCGAGTACCTGTTCCTGAAAGATCAGAACCTGGAGGCATGCAGGGGTTGTACGGTATGCATCCTCAAAGGCGAGCAGAAGTGCCCGCTGAAGGACAGCAGGGCAGAGATCGAAGCGAAGATGCTCTCCGCCGCAGGCGTAATCTTCGCTTCCCCCAACTACGCCAGCAACGTCAGCGGCCTGATGAAGACACTCATCGACCGGATCGCCTACGCAGGCCACCGGGCGAGGTTCTTCGAGCAGCATGCCCTGTACGTCGTCACTAGCGCAGGCCCCGGAGGCATGAAAGAATGCATGGCAGCCATGTACGGGCCGCTGTCCCACTTTGGGTTCAGGACCGGAGGCAAGCTCGCATTGATGACCCCGCCGTTCAAGCTCCCGCAAAGGTACGCGGAGAAGAACAACCGGGAGATCGATGCCGCTGCTCTGCAGTTCTACAAAGCCATCAAGAACAAGGGCCCTGCGAAGCCTTCCCTTATGGACGTCGTAGGCTTCAGGTCCATCCAGACCATGGGCAACCAGTTTGCCGCGATGTATGAGACCGTCTACCCGGCAGACCACCAGTACTGGAAAGAGAAAGGCTGGATGGATCAGAGCAAGTACTACTACACGGAGGCGAAGATCGGCCCCATTACTAAGATGGCGGCCAGAATTATGGTCGCCCTCATCATGGTATATCTCAAGAGAACCCTGTTCTCGGAGGCGGGCAACTTTAGGCCTGCCGGACAGGATGTACAGGGTAAAAACGCTGCCCCGGGGGCATCTCAATGAGCGTCTTCGGCAGCATCATCGAGCCTTACAAGCGGTACAGGCTCGAGAAGTTCAACCGCCTGGAGAAGTCCCTGGGCGAAGTCGAAGGGTCAATCAGAGCCTCTCCGCTATCGCCGGAAAAAGGCCAGGCTGACAAGCTCAAGGTCACGCTACACGAGCTCCCCATGCAGCTGTCCATCGCTAAGAGCATCGATCGGAGCCTGATGAACGCAAGAGGCAGCCTGGAGGGTTCGAAGACCAACATCGATACTGTCGCACTTCAGGCCTTCGAAAAGTATGCCCGTTCCCTCGGCATCGCCGCCATCGGCTATACTGAGGTGCCGCCCGAAGCGATCTTCAAGGACCGGGCGGTCCTTTACCCGAACGCTATCATCCTCACCATGGAGATGGATAAGGCTGCCGTGGATGCCGCCCCCTCTCCGGCGACGCAGCGGATGGGCATCGATACATATGATCAGCTCGGCAAAATCACCAGCCAGCTGGTCGATTACCTGCGGCAGCAGGGCTTCCCGGCACACGCCGGCCACCCGGCCAACAGCGCTGTCCTCCACCCCCGGCTGGCACAGAAGGCAGGACTGGGCTACAAGGGCCGGCACGGCCTCATCATCACCCCGGAATTCGGGCCACGCACGAGGCTGGCAGCGATCTTCACGGGCATCGACAACCTCCCGTTCACCGACAGCGATAAGCACGCCTGGATAGCGGGCTTCTGCAAAAGCTGCGGCAAATGCATCAGATCCTGCCCGGCGAAGGCCATTCTCGAGACGCCGGTGGAAAAAGCCGGAGGGACCGTGACCCATATCGAGAAGGACAGGTGCATCAGCTGCACGATCTGCATGAAAGCCTGCAGCTTCAACCGCCGGAGCTACGCTGAGCTCAGGCGATAGCAGCTATTGCCACGCTACTCGCGTTCTCCGGCACGCAGATCAGGATAGGTAAGAATTTAGCCTATCGCAACAATATTTTTTACAGTATGCCCGGGCTACGCTGATGCCCCGGACTGCTCCGGAGGTCACGATGGAACACAGCAACAGGGATGGCCTGGCAGGCGAGTGCTTCACCCGCGATGTGGCGGACATGATCGCCGCAGGCGTGCTCAGGCGTAGCCATGCCATGGCGAGGCCATTTCAGGTCAACTACGACTCTCATTGCAGCTTCTGCCGGAAAAACAGGCTGATAGTGCTGGTCAACGAGGAGTACGAGCACCCGGAGCCCACTTTTATCAGGCGTCTGCCGGTCAGCGTAGCCGCCCTCAGCTACGACCAGACCTATCCCGGCCGCTCGGTAGTTATCTTGCGAGACCATGTGACCGACCTGAACGACCTGATGAAGCACAAACAGATGCTCTACATGGCGTTCATGGAAGACGTGTCTGCGACGGTGGATGCCATCAAGGCGGTCTGCAACCCCGACCGCATGAACTACGCCATCTACATGAACCAGAACGAGCACCTCCACGTCCACCTCATCCCCCGGTACAAGAGAGAAGGAGAGGCGTACCACGACCCCCCGCCGTTCAGGGGCGTGACCAAAATGTTCCCGGACTTCGACTACCGCTCGCTGGCAGTGAGAATCCGCAGGCAGCTGAAATGCGAGCAGTCCGAGCTCAGCAGGTACTGCGAACAGCTGATCAACGACGGGCTGCCGCCATAGCCGAAAGTTGCTCAAGAAGGGTGAGACAACAAAACGATCGCTGCGCTGTGCCAGGATCACAGATTGAAACAGATTGCACCGATTTCACAGATGGCATGAAAATAAAAGCGGTAGACGGTAGATCTATTTCTCATCGATTAGTATCTGTGTAATCTGTGGCATCTGCCAGAATCTGTGATCCTGGCACAGCGCAGCGATCGTTGTGTATTTTCATGCCGAATCGCCATCGGTTATGTCATGCCGGCATAGACTGAAACCACTCTTTTTCAAAGAATGATTATTAAATCTCAAAACTAATTATCATTAACAATCGTTATCTAGAAAGCATTTAAAACATCCAGCCAACGTCCCTTGTGATACTATGGATGGCTACGCAGGAAAAATTCTGTTCGTAAACCTCACCAAAGGCACGATGGAGGCTAAACCATTCCCGGAGGAGTGGAAGCGCCAGTTCATGGGTGGCAGAGGCCTGGGAGTGAAGATCCTGGCCGATGCTCTGGACACCATCGGAGACCCGCTGGGCGAAAGCAACATCCTCGTCTTCGCCACTGGACCGTTGACGGGCACTGGTCTGCCCCTCGGCTCCAGGTATACGGTGGCCACGAAGTCGCCGTTGACTGGTACCGTGACGAGCGCCGACAGCGGAGGGTCCTTCGGGTGGAAGCTGAAGAAGGCCGGGTTCGACGCTGTCGTTATCACAGGCAAAGCCAAGACTCCGGCTTACCTGTTCCTGAGCGACGGCAAAGCGGAAATTCGGAACGCATCGGCTATGTGGGGCAGGACCTCGACGCAGACGACCGCGGCTATTCTGGAAGACGTCAAGGATAAGAACGCAAGAGTCGCCTGCATTGGCCCTGCCGGCGAGAAGCTCAGCAGGCTCGCCTGCATCATGAACGAGAACTTCCGGGCGGCCGGCAGAGGCGGAGTGGGAGCGGTCATGGGCTCCAAGAACCTCAAGGCAGTCGCGGCCTCAGGGGATGCCAGGATTGCGCCCGCACATCCCGAGCGCATGAAGGCAGTCCAGGAGAAGTGGGTCGCGAAGCTCAAGGAGAACGGCATCGAGCAGGCGATCCACAACTACGGCACAGCAGTCCTTGTCAACATCATCAACGAGAACTACATTCTCCCGGTCAGGAACTTCCAGAGCGCACACTTTGAGAACGCTGATAAGGTCTCCGGTGAGACGCTGGCCAAAACCATGCTCAAGAGGCCTAAGGGCTGCTTCGCCTGTACGGTCCAGTGCGGCCGGTACACCGAGATCGACGGCGTGCCCGCAGAAGGCCCGGAGTACGAGACGATCTGGGCGCTGGGCCCCGACTGCGGCATAGACGACCTCGTCGCAGTCAAGAAGGCAAACGACCTCTGTAACGAGCTCGGCATGGACACGATAGGCACAGGGGCCACTATCGCGTGCGCCATGGAAATGTCGCAGCGGGGCTACATCGGCGAAAAGATCAGGTTTGGCGACGCTGCAGCCATGGTTGAGCTGGTCCGCAAGATGGGCTACCGGGAGGGCATAGGGGACGAGATGGCAGAGGGCTCGTACCGGTTCGCGGAGAAGTACGGCCACCCCGAGCTGTCGATGAGCGTTAAGAAGCAAGACATGCCGGCATACGATCCGAGAGGACTGCAGGGTCATGGCCTGGCCTACGCGACCTCGCTGCGTGGCGGGTGCCACGTGTACGGGTACATGGTCGCGCCAGAAGTGCTCGGCTCCCCGCAGAAGCTGGACCCATACGTGGACACCGATAAGGCCCTGTGGACGAAAATCTTCCAGGACCTGACCGCTACCATCGACTCGATCGGCATGTGCCTGTTCAGCTCGTTCGCGCTAAGCGCCGCAGATTACGCTGAGGCAATCTCGGCCGTCACCGGCATCGAGATGGATGAGAAAGAGGCGCTGCTGCTCGGCGAGCGGGTCTGGAACCTCCAGAAGCTGGCGAACATGAAGCTCGGCTTCACCAGGGCAGACGATACCCTGCCACAGCGGCTGCTACAAGAGCCACTGCAGGAAGGTGCTCCGAAGGGCCGGGTCTGGAACCGGGAGCCGCTGCTCAGCGAGTACTACAAGGTCAGAGGCTGGGACATCGCCGGCCGCCCGACCAGAGAGAAGCTGCAGGAGCTCGGGCTTGACCAGGTTCCCGCCGGGGCCCCGAAACGAGAGTAAGGGAAAAGTGAGCGACGCTGCCGGGCGGACCTCCAGCTGTCCGGCGCGGCCTCTTTTTTAGGGTGGACGAATGGATAGGGGTATCAGAGTTACCGTTAAAGTGTTTGCCATGCTGCGCAACCACATGGAAAAAGAGACTACAGTCTACATGCCGGAGCACTCCACAGTATCACAGCTGCTGGACCTGCTCATCGACAAACATCGGGGCCTCACCGGCGAGCTCTTCATATCCCCGGGCGTGTTCAAGCCGTACGTCAACATCCTGAAAAACGGCAGAAACGTAACGTTCATCAAAGGTATGGATACAGCCCTCGAAGACGGCGATGTCATCGCCATCTTCCCGCCGGTAGCTGGCGGCTAACAAGTTAGCCGGCAGCTAACAAGTTAGCCGGCAGCTAACAAGTTAGCCGGCGGCTGATCTAACAATCATCACCTGCCGGGAAAGCCCCGGATGCATCGCCTGCAAACGCTGTCAGGCCGCAGAGCAGTTAAGCCAGTTGTTCTAAAAGCCTCTGCGGCCCGGCGGCCTTTCGGCCTGGAGACCGGTGGCCTTGTCCGGCCAGCCATCACTTTTACTCGCCCTCGTAGAACAGCTTCGGCGGGGGAAACAGGTCCGGGTAGTCCCTTGCTATGCGATCCGGGTCCTTCTGGATGTTGCGCAGTGCCCTCAAGGCCTCGGCACACTCTTTGGGGTCGCGGGTTTCCCGCACCCGGTCCACGATGGAGCAGGTACCCTTTTCTGAGTAGGCCCTGCAAGCCTGGTCGCACAGCTGCTCCTTCTCGAAGAAGCACTTCTTGATGGTGGGCTTATCGCTGCCACCGAACAAGTTCTTCAGAAATCCGAACACTCTGGCACCTCAGTTGGTCATGAGCTTGACGTAGATGTCTTCCAGCGCCGACTGGCGGACTGACAGGTCAACCAGCGCCCAGTTGTTGTCGGAAATCGTATGCAGGAGGCCGGCGATTTCGCCGATGTCGGCCGTCTTGAACACGTAGTTGCCGTCATGCTGCTCGTAGTTGAGGCTCTGATCAGCCTTAAAGATCACCTGGTACTCCCGGATGCCCAGGCTCTTGCGAATGGCTTCCATGTTGTCGCAGACCAGCAGCTTGCCATTTTTCATGATGGCCACCCGGTCGCAGATATACTCGATGTGGAAGAGGTTGTGGGCGCTGAGCACGATGGTCTTGCCCTGTCCCCGGAGCTGCTTGAGGTAGTCGATGATGAAGAAAGAAGTCAGCGGGTCCAGGCCCGAGTTGGGCTCGTCCAGAATCAGGAGCGAGGGGTCGTGCAACAGGCTTCTCGCGATGGCAACCTTTCGCTTCATGCCTTTGGATAGCTCCCCGGTCAGCTTTTTCTGGTCCTGCAGCTTCAGCGAGCCGAGCAGCTCGTCTATCCGGGCCTTAGCGGCTTTTTTAGGCATGCCGTACAGCTCGGAGAAAAACAGCAGGTACTCTTCTACGGTCATGTTCTCGTACAGGGGACTCTCCTCGGGGAGGTAGCCGATCTGCCGCTTGATGCCGGTACTGTCCCGGGACATGTCCCTGCCCAGTATCTCTACGGTGCCGGTCGTCGGAGCAGCCAGGCCAACCATCATCTTTAGCGTGGTGCTTTTACCAGCGCCGTTATGGCCGATGATGCCGAGGATTTCGCCTTGCCGGACCTCCAGGTTCAGATCGCTGACTGCGGCAAAATGTTTATATAATTTCGTAACCCCTGTCAGTTTAATCATTATCTTTCCATTAAGTAGAATAATTGATAATCTTTTCGTGCGAGCAGGGGCGGGGCGAGCGAGCGAGAGAGGGTCCGATGAAAAATATACTGATCATCGCTACGAGAGAAGTTAAGCGCTTCAGCACCCGCTTCAGGGGCGGCTCCAGAGCCCTCATTCTGATCATTCTCGCCGCCTCGCTGCTGATCTCTTACTTCGTGGCCCAGGGCGGGCTGACGCTGAGCAAGGGCATGTATACTGTCGGCGTTTCTCCCCAGGGCCCGGCCATCGACGACAACCGGTTCAACCTGGTCTACGCCGACGGCATCACAGGCTATCAACTTTTGCTCAACCACTCGATCGATGCTTATGTGAACTCCGAAACCGTGATCGGCAGAAGCGATTCCAGGTCCCGGTATGCCACGGGAGCGTTAAAGCAGTACCTGGAAAAGCAGGAGCTGAGCCGGATCACAGAGCAGTACGACCTGGACAAGGCGTACCCCCTCCGCATCGAGACGCACTACCTCGACGTCAACGCTACTTCGGCAACGCCGGGCCAGAGTATATCGGGCCAGAGTATCTCTGGCCTCATCGGACCGATACCGGACCCTGCGACGGAGACTCCTGAGCCGGTTACCGTGCCCGGCACGCCTGCGGCCACGAGTCACGGCGATGCCTGTGCCGACCCCTGCAGGCGGCAGCAGCACGGATGCTGCGGTGAAGGAGCAGCTCGCCCAGGCCATGAACGGCACCCAGCCGAAGTTCAAGGCCGAGTTCGTCTCCGATAACGAGATCATCGTGCCGTCGCTGATGAACCCGCCCGTGCCCCTGTCCCAGGTGATCATCGCGTTCCTGTACATCGTGCCCATCTTCTTCATCAGCGTCTTCTTCACGAGCAGCTTCATGGACGAGAAGGTCAACCGAAAGCTGAACATCCTCATGTCGACGCCAGTCTCGGCGCTGGACGTCATCGGGGGCAAGATGCTGCCCTACCTCGCCTTCGCCCTCGTGGTCATCGTAGGCGTGACGCTGGCGCTGAACGGCAACCTGCTGCTCGCCATCGCGATCTTTACCCCCATCGTCCTCTTCATCTTCGCCGTCTACCTGATGGTGGCGCTATTCTACCGCACGTACAAAGACCAGACGTTCTTCTCCATGGCGGCGATCACCTTCATCACCGGGTACCTCGTGTTCCCCGCCCTGTTCACCGGGGTCAACAACCTGAGCTACATCTCCCCGCTTACTCTCGCCGTACAGATGTACCGGGGGGAGAGCTTCGGCCTCCTGGAGTACGCGTTCTCGACCCTTCCCATGTACCTGGTGTTCCTGCTGGCGATGTATGTCGGGGTGCGGATCTTCAACGAAGAGTACCTGCTGAGCTACGGGCCGCTGTACAGGAAGGTCGGCGATGCGATTTTCCTGGCCATCAACAAGAGACACGTCTTCACGTCGATCGCGCTCCTGAGCCTGCTCTTGATTCCGGCCGTCTTTATGGTCCAGCTCATCATCGTGGCTCTCGCGACGAACATCCAGCAGATGTTCCTCATGTTCGTCGTGCTCCTGGTCTTCAGCGCGATGGTGGAGGAGATCGCCAAGTCCGCCGGCATCGTGATGTTGCTGGAAAACGGCATGCTCAAGTCCTACAAAGAGGTGGTGGCGCTGTCGTTCCTGTCGGCGCTCGGGTTCCTGATCGGAGAAAAGGCGCTGCTGTACCTGTCGCTGGGCATCCTGTCCGACAACCTGCTCATGGAAGCGATCAACGACGCGGGCCTTTTACTGATACCGCTTGTCGCCCACTTCGTCTTCACTTCCATCGTCTGCGTATCTACGAAGAAGTTCGGCACTAAATGGTACGTAGTAGCAATGCTGCTGGGTACGCTGGTGCACACGACCTATAACATCTACAATCTAAAAGCTGCGGGGTTATTCTGATGGGCGCCTTCTGGACCATATTTAACAAAGAGATCAGGGCTATCGGTAAGGAGAAGACCATCATGCTGGCCATCGTGATCCAGCTGATCATCGCCTCGCTATCATCGGTTATCCTGATCGGCCTCATGTCGTTCTACGACCCGAGCACCATAGGCCAGAACACTAACATCCACCTGAAAATCGGCATCGTAGGCGATGATAGCAGCCAGCTGATCAGAGACCTGCAGAGGGCCCACATCAATACGATATACTACGACAATCCCGATAATGCCCAGCAGGACTTCGCCAAAGGCAGCCTGGACGCAGTGATCTACGTACCCCCGGGCACTGCCGGAGTCAAGGATATGAAGCTGTTCCTGCCCGAGTCCGACTCGAAGAGTACGGTCATCCTGATGGTGCTGAAAGAGCCCTTCAAGACCTACGAAAACCAGCTACGGGAAGCCAGTGGAGTGGACGTCAAGTACACTGACGTGACCGGCCGGTCGAGCACGACCTACGAGTTCCTGTTCTCGTTCATCGTGCCCATGCTCATGCTCTTCCCCGCGTTCATCGCCGGCAGCATAGTCATCGATACCCTCTCGGAGGAGTTCGAGAACAAGACCATCGACACACTGTTGGCAGCCCCGGTAGCTCTCAAAGACATGATCGGCGGCAAGCTCGCCGCATCGGTCTTCATCGCAGTAATACAGTGCATACTCTGGGCCATACTCCTCTCCTTCAACCGCATCTACATCCAGAACGTGGTCCTCGTCCTCGTCATGTCCGGCCTGATAGCGGCTTTCGTCGCGGCCGGCTCCGCCCTCATCGCGCTGTATTTTAAAGACCGGGAACGCTCCCAGTTCATCTACTCCGTCCTCCTCATCACCGTCGCCAGCCTCAGCTACCTCGTCGAACCCTCACCAATAGGCCTCATCACCAGGCTCGCCACAGGAGCGCCGGGCGTCGGAGCAATCAACGTCGCCCTGTATATGGTACCGCTGGTCCTGCTCCTCGTGCTCGTCATGTTAAACACAAAGCGTCTCGTCGCGCTGAAAGCGTGAGTATACGGTGACCGCTGGGCCATAATAGCATAAAAACCACAGCGGCACGGTTCTTTATCCAGGCAACTGGAACTATATGTTCTAACCACGGCGACACGGCTCCTTATCCTGACAACTGGAGCGCAGATGTTCTAACCACGGCGACACGGCTCCTTATCCTGACAACTGGAGCGCAGATGTTCTAACCACGGCGACACGGCGACACAGAGACAAATCGAGAAACGATAGCAGGATAGTTATTTGAACCACGGCGGCACGGCGACACGGAGACAACCCGTACCGGAATAGCAAGACCCTCTTTTTAGATCCACGGCGGCACGGCAGGCTGACGGCACGGAGACAAATATGTTTTCCTTCCTTCATGTTATAGATCGAAAGTCAGGCTGAAACGATTGGATAGTAAGCTTATGGTTAATGCTCTGTCTTGGTGTCGCCGTGGACATAAAAAGAGTTCACTTTTACCGGTTCACCACTGTCTTGGTGTCGCCGTGCCGCCGTGGTTTTATTTACCACTGGCCTGTCGTGGATCGCCTTGTCTTTGTGTCGCCGTGCCGCCGTGGTTCCAGTTACCATCCGATTTATCGTGCATCGCTATATCGCCGTGTTGCTGTGCCGCCGTCGTTCAATCATTTGATTTCCAGTTGCCGGAATAAGGAGCTATGCCGCCGTGGTTCAATCATTTTAATTCTAGTTGTCGGGATAAGGAGCTATGCCGCCGTGGTAAAACGTTTGGCTATAATTAGCTTGTATCAGCTGAAGCTGCTGATGGTAGGCTCTGTAACTGCTTTGCCAGTGTCGAAGCTGAACTGCATGCCGTCGGCGCCGGCGATGGTGCGGACTTTGGACTCCTTTTCGATGCGCTGGGCCACGGCTTCGGGTTTTGCCTTGACGACCTGCAGGCCGAAGTGGTTGAGGATGACCAGGCGGAGGCTTTGCGACTTTCAGGACTCTGATCACGTCTTCGGGCAGCAGGTGCTCGAACCGGGCGTCGTGGGTCATGCGGACCATGTTGACGATGAGGTAGTCGCAACCTTTGAAGGCTTCGGGCAGGCCGCTGAAGAATTTGGTGTCGGTGACATAGCCCAGGGTTTTTCCGTCGAAAGAAAACTTGAGGCCGTACGCCTCCACGTCGGCGTGGGTCATGCGGATGACCACTTCGACGGTGACGCCGTCGAGGGAGCACTTGAATCCGGGCTCGAGGACTTTAATGTTGTTGCGGATGTAGTTACGCACGTACCTGAGCACGACCGGGTCGTCACCTTCCAGCGCGTCGGAAGGTGCGAGCAGCATGCCCCTCGGCCGGAAGCTGCCGCCGGACATGGCCTCGATCATGATGTTGACATCGTTGCTGTGATCGATGTGCTTGTGCGACAACACGATACAGTCGAGGTGAGCCGGCTTCAGCCCGAGCTCCACGCTCCTCATGAGGCTGCCCGGTCCCGGGTCTACGAGGATGTTCTTGCCCGCGAGGCTCAGCCAGAACCCGCCGCTCTTCCGCAGCTGGCTGGTGACCACCATCCTCCCTCCTGCGGTCCCGAGAAAAGTGACGCCAGACATTTCGATATATAACTAGTATTATATCGTATAAAATTGCTTGCCTGATTGAAAGACTTCAGGAAACTAAACTCGTGTCATTTCAGATCCGGGAGGTGCTGAGAGGATCAGCAAGGGACGCCTCCGGGTCGGTCACAGTGGTCTGAGAGAGGTTATGAGAGGTACCCTGAGGATAGAGAGGATTAATTGTATAAGAGTCACCTGTGCCATTCATCGGGATGTCAGGTACCATTTACACGAAGTACTCAAAGTACGCGAAGTACACGAAGTTTTACTATATGGATCATCTTACAGTATGCAATTTTATCGAACTTTGAGTACTTCGTGTACCTTGTGTACTTCGAGTAAATGGTACGAGCACTCATCGGAAAAGTTCAGAATAATACCCCCCATTTTCTCGAACCTCCCACTTTGAATACCCTCCCCAGCCTCCCGGGAACTCCCCGACCCTCGAGGTTTTCAGAGTATAGCGGCTGAAAGGGTCTGTCAAACTTATCTAGTTTCTACGATATATTTCCCCAGCCCCGTCACAGCCCCGGTGCCTACCCCCAGCCCGACCAGCATGGCCAGGCCCGGCAGCCAGCCCATGAAGGAGAGATAGTGAGAGTGTATGAGGAAGATGCTTGTATGGTACAGCCCCAATCCCAGCGCCCCTCCCGTCACGAATCCGGCAGCGCCAAGGATGACGAACAGTTGAGACCTCTTTAGTGGCAGCCCGAAGATCAGGCCCACGGCTATTATGCCTGTCGCAAAGATGAGGCCGCCCTGAACGTGCATTCCTTTCATGATCAGCTCTACTGCAACGACCATGAAGGAGAGGCCGATCGCATATCCGGCAGCGCTGACCGCCGCCATTTTGAGCCGGTTTTTGGGCAGGATGTCCAGGCAGTAGGCGCCGGTGAACCCGAAGATCAGGCCGCCGGCTATCCAGAACAGAATGCCAGTATAAGAGCCGCCGGCGAAGCCCGGGAAGAAAGCCTGGAGCGTGCCCCAGATTAGCCCGCCGAGGGCGAAACCGGCGATGCCGGGCAGGGCGTACTCGGCTATGAGCCGCAGCTCGGCACCTAAGTTATAGCGCTCCCGGCCGTCGATGACCATCCAGTGGCCGGACTTATCGGTGATCAGTTCGCTTTTCTGCTTTTCTGCGCCTGAATCGAGTGACATAGTTAACTCTCGCCGCTGCCCGCACCGTACTTAGGCCGTGACGGCCTTATTTCTCCCGGAGCCAGACCTGGACTTCGTCCTCGCCGGCTACTTCGAACCGCTCTGCCAGGCTCTTCCGGATCTCGGCCACAAGCTCTTCAGACGTTACCCCGTGGCCTTCCCCGGCCACGATGGCGACCTGGCGGTCCCCGGTAGTGATGTCGAGGCCGAAGGTCATGAAATCGGTGTCTTTGTCGAACATGATCTCTTCCCCGATGGTGAGGAAGTCACACTGTTGTAGCGGTGCTTTTACATCGATGATCAGCCGCTTCTGATATTTGCTGTTCTTGTCCACGACGTTGATGATGATCCGGTCCATGAAAGAAACGATGGCGGCGATCGGTATTATTGTTATCGATAGGTAAAGATTAAGAGCCCGGAATATAAATATCAGTATCGGGAGGAATTTAATGGTTAAGCTAACGGATCAAATCAAAGAATCGCTTACAGGCACTAAAACCGCCTTCATGGCCACCGCCTCGAAGGACGGCACGCCCAACGTGGTGCCCATCGGCGCTTTCAAGCTGCTGGACGACGAGACGCTGCTGATCTCCGACCAGTACTTCCTGAAAACCCTGCAGAACCTGAAGGAGAACCCGAAGGTAGCCCTGACCTACTGGGGAGAAAAAGGCGGGTACCAGCTCAAAGGCCCCATCACTCTCCACACCGACGACGAGGTCTTCAAGCAGGACGTCGCCTGGATGAAAGAAATAAGGCCCAACCTCACCCCCAAGTCCGCCGTGGTCATGAAGATCACCGACGTCTACATCGTCAAAGGCGGGCCGGACGCGGGCAAGAAGATTCTGTGAGGCCCATTATGGGCCTCCGAGATTTATATAACCACGGCGGCACGGCTCCTTATCTCTACAACCGGGGAGCAGAGGTTCTAACCACGGCGGCACAGAGACACAGAGACAATTTGAGAAACGATGGCTGGATGGTTAGTTAAACCACGGCGGCACGGCGACACAGAGACAACCCGTACTCGAATAGCAAGGCACCTTTTTATTGATCCACGGCGACACGGCGGGCTGATGGCACAGAGACAAGTATGTTCCGCTTCCTTCAGGCTATTGAACGAAAGTCAGGCTGAAACCATTGGATAGTTTGCGTATGGTTAATGCCCTGTCCCCGTGTCGCCGTGGACATAAAAAGGAGTTCACTATTACCGGTTCACCACTGTCTTTGTGCCGCAGTGCCGCCGTGGTTCCAGTTACCATCTGGTTGTAGTAGTTTGCAGTTGTCTCTGTGTCGCCGTGCCGCCGTGGTTCCAGTTACCATCCGGCTTATCGTGGATCGCTATATCGCCGTGTCGCTGTGCCGCCGTGGTTCAATCATTTGATTCCAGTTGCCGGAATAAGGAGCCATGCCGCAGTGGTTCTAATTTTGAACTGGTTGTGGTGATCAGGTTTGCATCCGTGCCACCGTGATATTTAGGCTCATTGCGCAGGCGTTGTCAGTATTTTTTCCAGCCTTCTCAACTCTTCTTCCTGGCTCTCCAGCCCTTTTCTGAGGCTCATGAGCATGTTGCGGGAAGCGGGGTTGTGTTTGAGCTTGTCTTCCGGATACAATTGAGACATTAATGTTAGCAGCTTTTTGTTGCGCTGGGCCTGGGTGTGGAGCTTCTCGTACCGGTCCCGGTAGGCGTCGATGATCTCGTTGGCCACGCCTGATTTTCTGGCCATTTCCAGGGTGCGCTCTATTCTGGTGCGGGCGGTGAACACCTCGTCCAGGGCCTGCTTTAGCGTCGCTGCGCTAACCGGCTTCATGATGTAGTTTTCGATGAGGATTGACCGGTCCTTGACGTCTTCGAAGGTCAGGGGCTTGGCCGTGACCATTATTATTGGAATGTCTTTTATGGCCGGGTCGTTCTTGATGATGCGGGCGACTTCCCAGCCGTCCATGCGCTCCATCATGATGTCCAGGAAAATGAGGTCCGGGCGCTCGGTCTTTGCTATGCTCAGGCACTCTTCGCCGCTGTACGCTTTGAGAGTGGTGTAGCCCGAGCGGGCGAGCATGCCCGTTATGATATCCACGATGTTGTGTTCGTCATCGGTGACCAGTATGCGCTTGCTTTCAACTGCCATAGGTTATTGATCCTGTGAGCGCCTGGAATTGCAGGTTGTTCTTTACATAATTCCAGCCTGCAACACATAAATCTTTTGTAACCACCGGCCAGCGTAGAAAAAAGTGCGACCTCCCCGCAAGGGGAGACCTAATACTTGGTGGTTTCCTTGTACATCAGGCTTCCCAGGATGCTGATCGCGGCGCCCATCGCGAAGCCGACGCCTACCGCCATGGCTACGCTGGCGATCGGGTGAGCCCGGATGTTCGTCTTGACGGATTCTGTGCTGGTATCCACAGCATCTCTGGCTGAGGACATCGTGTCCGCTACTTTCGCCCGGTAGTTTTCGGGGGCAACATGGGTAATGTCGTCCGCCGCCCTGCGGAGGATGTCGGATATCCTGCGGCTGGCCATCGCGCCTTTCTCGGCGGCAACGGTAGACATCCTGGTGCCCGTGCGCTCTACTTCTTCTGCCTCTCGCTCCATCATGCCTGCCATTCCGGCTCTTTTGCTACTTCTGCCAAATACCATTCGAATCACCTGATCATATGCACAATCCAGGATCGCCAGCTTGAGCGACTATGCGTGCTGTTCGCTACTAAGCCCTGCGATCTTCTCTGACTTGAATTTGACCAGCGCCATATTAACCATTGGTAAAAGAAAAGTGATTTATATGGACGTTATCGAGGTATAAAATCGAATTAATAAGGGTATACGCCAGTTATAGCTATTCATACCACCACAAGGCCAGATGAAGATCCCAACAGTGTCGGCGTACTATAAGATACCTCATACTACGAACGCTGCGCTGTGCTGGCTTCTGATTGCTCTGTGCCCGTGAACGTACACGAACGCTGCGCTGTGCCAGATCACAGATTGATACAGATTCGACAGATTTCACAGATGCTGATCGATGATCGAAAAGAAAGGAACTCGTAGGATTCCTTTCAGATAAAATCGTAATCTGTGCAATCTGTTAAATCTGTCAGAATCATCAGATTCTGCGTAATCTGTGATCTGGCACAGCGCAGCGTTCGTGTTGCTGTCTCCTGTTATCCGGGCAATCCGAAATGCACAGCGCAGCGTTCGCTTGACAGGTAGCGAGATAGCTGTGACAACTAAAAAATGATAATAAAATAAAAAGGACGGGCTATTCACCCGTCTTTGCCTCTTTACCCGGCAGGGACGCCGGGTCCTGGGCCTTGGCAGCCGGCGCAGCTTTGGCTGCAGCTTCGGCTGCTTTGCGCTTCTTGATCACCGGGGCGTTCTCGTTGGTGACCTTGGTGTAGATGGTCAGCCTTTCCCTGGAAGGCTTGGTGTAGACCTCGTTCTGGATGATGGCGTTGGTCGGGCACACCCTCACGCAGTACCCGCAGCGGATGCACTGGGTGTTGAGGTACTCGATCTCCTCTTTCTCCTTGTGGATGAGGATACACTCGGCAGGGCACGACCGCTGGCACAGGCCGCAGAGGATACACTTGGTGCCGTCGAAGGTGACGTCCGCCCGGGTACCGGCGAAGTGCTGGTACGGGGTGAACGGGTAGTTGGACGTGTACACCGGGCTGAACGCATTTTTGACGATGTTCTCGAGAATCTTCAGCATGTTGTCATCACCGCCTACCTGTCAAAGCACCCTATGCACGGGTCGTAGCTGATCGTGATCGGCCCTACGTCCGCCAGCTGACAGCCTTTGATCACGGGCACCAGCGCCGGCCCGTTGGCGTACGTGGAGGTCCTGACCTTGACCCGGTCCAGCTCCTTGGACTTCTTGCCTCTGACGAAGTAGAACAGCTCGCCTCTTGGCGGCTCGACACGGGCGAAACTGTCAGTCTCCGGCATAGTTTTGGACTTCGCCAGGATATCGTCGGGCAGGCCCTCAAGCATGGGGACCAGCTGCCTGATCAGGTCGATGGACTGGAACAGCTCCCGGACACGCACTACGGAGCGCGCCCAGACATCGCAGCTTTCTTCGACGACGTGCTTCATTTTAAGCTCGTTGTACAGCAGGTACGGTGCGTCGATCCTTACATCGAAGGCTACTCCACTACCTCTCGCCACCGGCCCTACGACCGAATAGTCAAGCGCGGTCTGCTTTGGCAGGATACCGACACCTTTCATGCGGGCCTTGATCGTGTGGCTGTGGACAATCATGTCCTCGAGATCATGGCAGCGCTTTTCTATCAGGTCGCAGAAGTCCATGATCTCCTTCGCCATCTCCGGGCCGATGTTCCGGGTGACTCCGCCCACGAGGTTAATGCCGTGGAGGACCCGGTTACCGGTCGTGCGCTCGAACACGTCGAGCACTGTTTCCCTGTTCCGGAAGCAAAGCATGAACAGGTTCTCGAAGCCGATAGCTTCCAGGGTCAGCCCGATCGCTAGCAGGTGACTGTGAAGCCTTTCCAGCTCCAGCATGATAGTCCGGATAACGGCGGCCCTGCGGGGGATTTCCAGGTTCATGTTGTTCTCGACCGCCAGACAGAAGCACGTAGAGTGGTGCTGGGTGCAGATGCCGCAGACCCTCTCCGCCAGGTACGCGCCCTTGTTGTAGTCCCATTCGAACTTCTTTTCCAGGCCTCTGTGAACGTAGCCTGCCTCAAGTTCGACGTCTTTCACCAGTTCACCGTCGAGGGTGAGCTTCAGCCGGATGGGCTCGACCCAGACCGGGTGCTGAGGACCAAACTGTACTGTAGACCTCATGGCGTTTTCCTCCTTAGTGGTGCTGTGATGCTTTCGTGAAGGAAGAACCGCCCGGGGACGTCCTTTACCTTCACTCCGAACATCTCGGATACCTCGTTCTCGGCAACGTAGGCCGCAGGCCAGATGTGGGAGATGCCCAGGATCTCCTCGTTACCGCCGGTCTTGGGCACCACGACCCGGTAGTTCTCGGTCTTGCCGGTGCCGGTGTGGAAGAAATATGTAACCTCGATGTTAGTCCCGGTGTCTGTACCGACGATCGTGATCAGCCGGGCTCCGGACTCTTTTAGCCGCTTTGCGGCGGCCTGTATTTCCTGTTGCGTGACAATGGTAACGTCCATCTAAGCCGCCCCCTGCGATTTAGCCTTCTTTTTATCCTCTAAGATTTTCCGTTCCTTTTCGTTCAGTATGTCCAGGGCCAGCACAAGGCCGTCGATGATCCCCTCTGGCCGGCAGTTGCAGCCGGGCACGTACACGTCGACAGGGATGACCTTGTCGAGCGAGCCGCAGGTACCGTAGCACCCCTGGTAGATGGCACCCGTGCTTGCGCACGAGCCTACGGCCATGACCACTTTCGGGTCGGGCATCTGGTTGTAGAGATTAGTGATGATCTCTTTGTACTTCAGCGTCACCGGGCCTACGACCAGCATCACGTCGGCGTGCTTGGGATTACCCGTGCTGTAGACGCCGAACCGGCTGACGTCGAACCTCGGCGTCAGGCACGACAGAATCTCCAGGTCGCAGCCGTTGCAGCCTCCGGTATTCACGTGTATTACCCAGGGTGACTTTTTCCGGGACAGTTCAATAAAACTCATGCGATCCACCTCCCGGTAATGAGAATGTATACCAGGTTCAGGACGATCAGGATCAGTCCTACTATGTATATTTGTTTGAGCATCTGATCAACCCGCAGCCTTGCGGTGGCGTTGTCTACCACGATGGAGAAGAGATAGGCCACGAACATCAGGCCCAGCCTCATGATCCAGCCGGGGATAGTGATCGCGCCGAGGACCAGGTCGTGCACGAAGAACAGTCCGATGAACCAGAGCATGAAGAACATCTCGAAGAAGTGAGCCGACTCGATCAGGCCCAGGTACTTCCCGGTGAACTCGGTCATGGGGCCCTGGGCGATCTCCTGGTGGGCCGACGAGATATCGTACGGGGACTTCCTGAACTTGATCGGCAGGATGATGAAGATCGCGAGCAGCGCAAGCGGTAGCGTGTAGAGCAGCGGCTCAACCTTGTAGATGGCCTCTACTTCGAAGCTCCCGGTGACCAGCCTTATCAGGAACACCACGAGCAGCAGAATCGGCTCGTAGGTCATCATCTGCAGCAGCTCTCTGTTAGAGCCCACGTAGCTGAACTGCGACCGCACGCTGTATCCGGCCAGCACCAGGAAGATGAAGGACAGGCCGAACACGAACGCTATTACTAAGAGGTCGTACTCGAACAGCAGCAGAGCCAGGCTCAGCACGACTGTGGTCTGGTAGGCAAGGCCGAACACGAGGTACGCCTTGTTCATCACGTTGTCCTCTTTACCGAACAGCTTGAAGACGTCGTAGAAAGGCTGCACGATGGGCGGCCCCCGGCGGTTCTGCAATCTTGCGGTCAGCTTGCGGTCGATGCCCATGAGGAGGCCTCCGATGATCGGGGACAGCAGCAGTAGCAGGACCGGCAGACCATAGGTGGTAACGTAGCTGTTTGTCAGGATAGGATCGAGGAACGTGTTCATATTAACACCGCCACGAAGAGGGCGATTAACAACAGAATGCCGATCGGGACTAAATATTTTAGCAACCTGTTCTCACCGATCAGACTCTCGAAGTAGCCGCCTCCGAGCTCGGGCTCCGAGCCGGTACCGCAGGAGTAGGCCGGGGTTACCGAGCCTTTCTTGATGCGGATGAACGCCAGCGGTACCAGTATGATCAGCAGGAAGATGATCAGGAACAGCAGCGGCGAGAAGCCGCCGAGAGCATTCTGCAGGGCAACCCATCCGGTGACGAGCTGCGAGGGTTCCTGGCCATAAACGTCGGGAAGGTCGATCAGCTGGCTGAAGAACGCGGTGGTCAGGCCTACGGAGACGAAGATGCCGATGGTCAGGATGATCAGCGGCAGCTCCATGTACCAGTCGTGGTGCTGCTTGACCGGCGCTTCGTCGCCTCTGGACGCCATCATCCGGCCGGCCCACCTGGCGTAGTAGAAGACGGAGAAGATGCTGCCGAAGATGATGAAGAAGATGTCCAGCAACGACAGGCTGATCTGGCTGAAGGTAGAGGCCGACTGGAAGGCCAGCCACTTGCCCACGAAGATGCCGAACGGGGGAGCCATCAGGGAGATGAGGCCGATCACCGTCAGGATGGCGACCAGCGGGGCACGGGTGACGAGCCCCTCCATCTTCTCGATGTTCCGGGAGCCGATCAGGTGGGTGATATCGCCCACGCACAGGAACAGCAGGCCTTTGGAGACTGCGTGGAAGACCAGCAGGGCGACCGCCGCGGTGAGCGCCAGAGCGGTGTTGATGCCCGTACACATCGCTATCAGGCCGAGGTAGCTGATGGTCGAGTAGGCCAGGATCCTCTTAGAGTCGGTCTGGGAGATCGCCAGCAGCGCGCACATCATGAACGAGAAACCGCCCACGATGGCGATGATGCTGGACAGGGTAGTGCCGATGATGAACGGCGCTATCCTGATGAGCAGATATACTCCTGCGTTGACCATCGTCGAGGAGTGGAGCAACGCAGAGACCGGGGTCGGTGCCACCATGGCACCGGTGAGCCACGAGTTGAACGGCATCAGGGCCGACTTGGTGAAGGCCCCGAACGCCAGGAAAGCGAAGGGCAGCACGATCGCTGCGGCTGGCAGGAACGACAGGGCTCCGGGGAGCGTCGCTTTGGTGGCCAGCAGCTCAGACAGGAAGCGAGTCCCGTAGAACATCTCGATCAGCAGGATGCCGGTGACGAGGCCTAACCCGCCCAGCAGGTTCATCCACAGGGCCCGGTCCGAAGCCTTGATCGAAGGCTCGTCCCGGTAGTGCCGGATCAGCAGGAAGGAACACAGCGTGGTGACTTCCCAGAAGAAGAGCAGCCAGGTCAGGTCATTGGCAAAGATGAGCGCGTTCATGTCCCCGAGAAACACCATCATAACGAGGAAGAACGGCGAGGCGTTTTTGTCGCCTTTCATGTAGCCGATAGAGTAGAGCAGGATCAGCGCCCCGATGATCGAGACGATGAGGCACATGACGATCGACAGGTCGTCTATCACGAAGGTCGGGGCCGCCGAATGAGTGGCCGGCATCAGGAACTCCAGGTACACCAGTGGTATAGCCTGCAGGACAGCCAGCGCCATCACCTTGTACTCCTTATCCTTGATACCGAAGTACAGGAACGTCAGGAGCAGCAGGAAATCGAAGATAACGATGATGGTTGAGATAGGTATAGCGGCGTTAATCGACTCAACGGAGACGCTCTGCGGACCGCTGTACAGTACGAGCAGCGAAGCTGCGGACAGCACTACTGCGCACAGGATGACCGCATATTTTTTGAGGTCATAGCCCGGCAGCAGGTAGGTGACGATGCCAATAACGGCAGGCACCAGTACGGTAAGCGACAAAAGCAATAATCCGTCCATACAATACACCAAGCAATAAAAAGTCATAGTCAATCATGATATATAAAGTGAATGGCAGGACATCGACACGAAAATTAAGCTGCTGACAGCGAAAATATTAAAAAACGGCGTGAATTTTTACCAAAAAGGCGGATTCACTCCATTCGCTGGCAGGAAAAGCGATGTAGATACAGGAGGACGCTCCGTCAGGTAAAAAATGCGCCCACATACCCCGGACAAATTTACGTCAAATGACGTAATCTGCCTATGACACGGAAGAGCAGTCGTGTATATTATAGTATGTTAAGGGAAAGTTATATATACGCTGGCATATGCCCGGCCGTGTCCTGCTGACATCATCCTGACCGGCTGCGGGCATCATATTTTACCTCCAATGAAAAATATTAAATCCAAGAATATATAAATAACAATTATGAACGCTATTCGCCTCGTGCTCAGCGACTATGACAGGACGTTTACGGACGCCAGCCTTCGAGTCGAGCCCGGGCTGGTGGACGCCATACTCCGGCTGAAGCGCAAAGGCACTCTTTTTTCCATCGTGTCCGGGCGGAAGTTCTCGTTCATGTACGACCTTTACCTGGGCATGGACGGCGTGGTGGACTCGTTTATAGCGGAGAACGGCTGCGTGGGATACGTGAACGGTAGTAAACACTACATAGCTCGCTCCGACGGCAGGGAGGACATGCTCGCGGACCTCAGATCGCTCTCCGTCCCGTACGATGCCGGAGACGTCATCGTTTCAGTGGACAGGGCCTACGAACAGCAGGTAGATCAGGTGCTGGAACAGCACCCGAACATGCACGTGGTCAGGAACGTGGACTCGCTGATGATCCTGCCCCACAGCGTCTCGAAAGCCACCGGAATCCAGTGGCTGATGGGCGTGTACAGCCTGACTCCGACGCAGATGGCCTGTATCGGCGACGCGGAGAACGACCTGGAGATGCGCAGCCTCTGCACCCTCATGGGAGCCGTCTGCAACGCGCTCCCCGCGGTGAAAAAGGAGTCGGATTACGTGTGCCGGCAGAGCTTCGGCTTCGGGCTCAAAGAGTTTCTGGAATACATCGAGACACGGGCCATTAAAAATATTGAATAGTATTTATAAAATGCAGGCATAACCTTCTCACATGTACGGTATCATAGGCAACGGCGAGACCTGCGCCTTCATCAGCATTTTCAGCTCGCTGGACTGGCTGTGCGTGCCCCGGTTCGACTCGCCCACCTTCTTCGCCCGGGCGCTGGACAACGCCGAGGGAGGCTCGGTCATGCTGTCCTCAGAGATGGGCGGGTCCGTGCTGCCTTTCGAAGGAGGAGAGCAGCGGTACGTCGAAGACACCTGCGTCCTGGAGACGACGACCCAGATAGGCAGCGACACGATCAGGGCCATCGACTTCATGCCCTGGGGCAAACGCCGGCTGTGGAGGATACTCGGAGTCTCCGGCCCCGACAGGCTCAAGCTCCACCTCGACATCGACCCCAGGCCTGACTACAACCGCGCCAGGCCAGAGATATCGGCAGGCGACAGCGGCCTCACCTTCTCCGCCCCGGGCCAGGCGATCAGGATATCGACTACCGAGAAGCCCGCCATTAAAAAGCTGAGAATGACCTTCGACATCGAGCCGCCGCTCACGATACCGCTACTGCTGACCTACGGCGATACGGCCGAAGAGTGCCATAAAGAAGCCAGGCGGGCGGACTTCCTGAAAGACCACCAGGCAGACCTGCGCTTCTGGCGATGCTACGCATCGAAAGCGCGTCCGGTCTTCGAGCTCAGCCCGAGGCTACACTATTATTATATGCGCTCGCTGCTGGTGCTAAAACAGCTGATATATGACCCGACAGGAGCCATCCTCGCCGCGCCGACGACCTCGTTCCCCGAGATCGTCGGCCGGGACTCCAACTGGGATTACCGCTTCTGCTGGGTGAGAGACGGCGCCTACAGCGCTGAGGCTCTGGTGCTGGCGGGGATGAAAGACGAGTCCCGCAAGCTGCTCGACTTTTTGCTCCGCATAGCCAGCAAAGACGGCAAACCTTACCCGTATCCGCTCGTCTCCATCGACGGCGATCTGGACGGCACCGAGGAAGTGCTGCTCGACTCCCTCGTCGGCTTCGGCAACAGCCGGCCTGTCCGCATCGGCAACAAGGCCGTCGACCAGAAGCAGAACGACCTCGAAGGGGAGGTCATCCACGCCCTCTCGCTGTACGACAGGTACTCGGGCGATAAGGAATACGTCCCGGAGCACTTCGACGAGATCGAGAGGATAGTGAACTACGTGGTCCGCCACTGGACAGAGAAAGACGCAGGCATCTGGGAGTTCCGCAGGGAAGACATGGACTACGTGCACAGCAAAACCATGTGCTGGGCCGCCCTGGAGCACGGTGCCCGACTGGCGTTGCGGGTAGACAGGGAAGACCTGGCCAGGCAGTGGAGGCACGAGTCGAACGCCGTCAGGGACGACGTGATAGCCAACGGCTGGTCCGAAAAGAAAAAGTGCTTCAAGCGCGCCTACCAGGACGACGCCTACGACGCCTCGGTACTGGCCATACCGCTCGTGAACATGCTATCGGTGAATGATCTGTTAGTGAGGACGAGCATTAAGAGCATCACCGATCACCTGGGCACCGGCGGCTTACTAAAAAGGTTCGAGGAAGAGCCCGGCGCCTTCATGCTGTCCTCACTATGGCTGGCGCAGGTTATGATGAAGAAGGGAAAAGTCGTAAATTCGCTGGACATCATCAACAGGTCGGCGAGATACGCTTCCAGCGACTTAGGGCTGTTCGCCGAAGAGTACGACATGTACTACCAGCGGCTGGTGGGGAACATACCGCAGTCGTTCTCGCATGAAGAGTTCGTGAAATCGATCCATTATCTGCTGGGGAAAGAATAAGGAAGGGCCTGATACAGGCCCGGCTATCAATAGTGGTAGCTACTTTTACCCTGTCAACAAAGATTCTCCAGTCCCGGAGTTATCCTTCATCCTCTTCCTCAGGTGAATCGTATCGTAGATCTCACAGTGGTCCTTATAGCCCCTTTCGACGCAGAAACGGGTGTGTACCAGCTCCTTCCCGATGGCCCCCATCTGCTTACAGACCTCCGGGTTCTCGATCAGTGAGTTGATGTATTGCGCCAGCTCCTCGTGGTCCGTCGGCTTGAATAAATAGCCGTTCACCCCGTCCACGATCTGCTCCGGGATGCCCCCGATGTTGGAGCCGATCAGCGGCTTGCCAAAGCACATGGCCTCGGATAAGACTAAGCCGAAGCCCTCGTTGATGGACGGCAGTATGACCATATCGCACGCGTCGTATCCTGCCAGCAAGTCTTCCTGGCCCACCTTGCCGAGGAACTTGACTTTGTCAGCCACGCCCAGTTCGGCTGCCAAGGCTTTCAGGCTCTCCACCCGCTCGTTCCTGCCCAGCAGCTTTTTCGTCAGCGAGCCGTTGCCGATGAAAGCGCAGCTCGTGTCCGGGTGCTTTTTGACTACCTCTGCCAGGGCTTTGATCAGGTACTCCTGGCCTTTGCGCGGGTCCATGCGGGAAACGCAAAGTAAAAGATGGTCCTTTTCCGGGATGCCGAACTTCTCCCTGAAGTTGTTCGGGCCGGCGAAAGCATAGCAGGAGGTCTCTATGAACGGGTTGATCTTGGTCACCCTGTCCGGGCTCAGCCCGCTCTCCACAGCCGTCCGGACGTACTCGTCGGTCGAAAAGATCACCTGGTCGTAGTAGCGCAGGTACCGCACCATGAAGTCCCGCCAGTCCGCGGGCATGGCGTTGGTGAACGGTACGTGCCAGGTGAAGACCATGGGCACGTCGATCTCGTCCTTGAGCAGGAAGGCGAGAGGCATGACCTGGAAGTCGTGGATGTGCAGGAGATCGAACTGCTCGGTCTCGTAGACCTGCCTGACTTTCTCGTACATGCTCAGGTTGAACCCAAGGTAATCGTAGTACCCGTGATCGAACCGGTCGTCGACGCTGACAGGAGCCTTGCTCCCGTGAGTGGTATCAATGATCAGTTCCTTAAATTTAAGGTAGCCTTCCATGGACTCCTTGAGCCCGGCAGACTCGGCCATCCGGTAGACCCGGATGTTGTCGACCACTTCGTAGTCAGACATCTCAGGCGTCTTGAAGTGGATGACGATCATCTCGTCGCCCCTCTCGATCAAACGCTTACCGAGGGCCTGGAGGTACCTCGTCACCCCACCGACGTACGGATAAAAGGACTGGGAGACGGAACAAATTTTCATAAACACGAGTATTTTTATTCATGATTAAGTATATTGTCCGAATTAAAACGCGGTAAAGCGCGGTGATCAGGGGAGGAACAGCGTTAGGTTCGATTGGTGTAGAGAAAAGATACGTGTAGAGACATCCGCCGAAATAGCAACCGGCTATTATTTGATAGGTAGATGCAAACAGGCATTTCTACAGAAATAAATATTAACTCGCATCGCGGGTCGGCGGCCGTTTTCATAATAACAAATAACAAGTTACATAAAAAATCTCTTCGCGGGTCGACGGCCGACCCTTCGGGTCGTCCTACTCCGGTTTTTCGGGTGCTCCACCGTCAGGGCCGAGCTCGCACCCTCGCAATGAAAACCCGGCTGGCGCTACGCTGCCGCCGGTTTACATTGCTTCGCAAGCCCTAAGCGACACCGCCTTCGGCAGGTGCCCATTGCCCTGCCGCCTCCGCATCCTGCCTGATGGCAGGACAAGCCCGAAAACCCTCCGTCGACCGCATACTTTCAGCTTGTTGTGTCGGCAAATCGATGCAATCTAAAAGGGTAGCGGTCGGCGAGGCGTTTCGGGCTTGTCCCCGGCAGCAGCCGGGGATACGGAGATGACGGGGCAATGAACGCCTGCCGAAGGCGGCGTTGCTTAGCGCTTGCGAAGGAGGTTCAACTGGCGCAGCCGTAGGCGCAGCCAGGTCGGACCTCCGAGGGTGCGATCATCGGGCCGAAGGGCTTGGCACCCCTCCCACTGGCCCCGACGTCGCAGTACCCGAAACGACGAGTAGCCCGCCATCAGGCGGGCGTCGACCCGCGAAGAGAAACATTAACAACCACTAGAACGGGAGTCGGCCTGAGAAGAGTAAACATTAACAATCGCTAGAACGGGTGTCGTCTTATTAAAAACAAGAAGTATAGGCTCGTATAGCACGAGCCCATCCAAAGAAACTATTGTTACGGATTGAACCGGCTTATGGTACGCGGATATGGTATCGTGTCCCGGATGTGCTCCTGGTTGCAGATCCACCGTACGAGGCGTTCTGCGCCCATGCCGAAGCCGGAGTGGGGCACCGAGCCATAGCGACGCAAATCCAGATACCACCCATACTTCGCCGGGTCCTCGCCCTGCTTTTTAATTCGCTCCTCTAAAAGCGCCAGATCCGTTTCCCTCTCGCTACCGCCGATGATCTCGCCGAAGCCTTTGGGCGCGATCATGTCGACGTTGAGCACTTTGGCGTTACCTGCGTCTTTCATATAGAACGCCTTGACTTCGAGCGGGTACTCGGTGATGAACAGGGGCTTGTCGTAGTGCATGGAAAGCTGTCTTTCCTCGTGGGTGCCGAAGTCGTCGCCCCACTTGACCTCGTAGCCGTCTGCCTGCAGGACTTTGATCGCCTCGTCGTACGTAATACGCGGGAAAGGCGGCTTTAAATTTTTAAAATATTCCGGATCGCTGCCCAGCAGCTTCAGCTCTTCGGGCCGCTCTTCGGCCGTCCTGTTACATACAAACGATACCAGCTTCTCCAGCATATCGATCATATCATATAAACCGACCCACGCCATCTCACCCTCAATGTGCCAGTACTCGGCCAGGTGCCTCGTGGTGCGGGACTTCTCCGCCCGGAAGGACGGGGTGACGGAGTACACGTTCTCCAGGCCGAAGATGAGCGACTCTAAATAGAGCTGGGCGCTCTGGGACAAATACGCTTTCTCGTCGAAGTACTTGAGCTCAAACAGCGTGGAGCCGCCCTCGCAGGAGCTGGACATGATGATGGGGGGCGTGACTTCGTAGAAGCCGCTGGTGCGGAACCATTCTCTGCAGGAGCTGAGCACCGAGTCCTTCACTTTCATGATGGCGACCAGCTCTCTGCTCCTGATGTGCAGGTGCCTTAAATCGAGCAGCACCTCGGGGTTGTGGCCTTCGCCGAAGATAGGATAGTCCGGGGATGCCCCGACGATCTTCACGTCGGTGGCGACCAGTTCCCGGCCGCCGGGAGCCCTCGGGTCGGTGCGAACCTTGCCCTTGATCATCGTCGAGGCTTCCAGCGCGAGGGCGTCCGCTTCCCGCAGGGCATCGTCGCAGACGTTGCCCTTCTTGGTGGTGACCTGGATTTCCCCGGAGCTGTCCCGGATGACCGTAAAGACGATCTTGCCGCTGGACCTGTTCTTCACGACCCAGCCGCCGATCTGGATCTCCTCGCCGTCCGGGTACTTCCCGGAGAGGATGTCCTTGATTTTCACGAACATGTCAATCACTGCTAAAGGAGATACATGGGCGGCATCGATAAAAAGCTTTTAGCGTGCCACAGCCATGCACAGTGCCATACTGAACAGAATAAGTCATTGGTCTACTTGCCCAGTAGCCAAGGTAGGCGATCTAGCAAGCGAATGGATGCTTTGCGGTCTTGCGCCTCGCCAGGACCTCGTCGATCTTGGGCTCACCCGCGAAGGCTCGCCTGATAGCCAGCTTCGTGGCCTCGTAGTTGTAGTCGTAGATCTTCTGCTTGTCCTGCGCATCCCAGTGGATGAAAACCGAGACGATGAGGAGCAGGTCTTCAGCCTGCCCCTTCGGAATGGCCCCTTCGGCTACGCAGTCCGTAACGGCGTTGGCGACCGCTGCCTGGGCGGGCCCGAACATCAGGAGCGCCTGCGTTCCATTTTTGATGGTCACCTTGTTGGCCATCAGCGTGGCCGGCTTGCAAGGCAGGTTGGGCTCCAGCACCGCCAGCAGAGGGGTGTGACCCATGGCGGGCTGCATCAGCGAGGACATGAAGGCCGTTTCGAAGGGCGTGCCCTTCAGCCCGATGGCCAGGTCGATGTGCGCCACTTCGTTGCCTTCGCCGACCAGAGCTTCGCCGATTAGAGATTTCATTCCCGTGCCCCCGGACGTACTATTGGGTCAACTGCCCGTGCTTCCGGCGGACGAAGTCCCGGCACATCTCGAAGAACACGTCGACGTCCGCATCTTCGACATTGTTCAGAAACCTGGTGACGATGGCCTCGTACCGGTCCAGAAAGTCCAGGGTGGTATCGATCTTCTTGCCTTCCTTCCTGATCAGGTTGTAGAGCCATTCGCTGTACAGCCGGACAGTATTCGGGTCCCTGGACTGGCCTTCCTCCAGCAGGTCGAGCAGGCCTTCGCTCACCGACAGGGCCATCTGATCGCCGGGCACACCCTTGCCCTGAAAGTACGAGGCGGTCCTGAACTCGTCGGCCGCAGCCCTGTTAATACGATCCCTGAACTTGTGTAAGTCTAAGCTGGTTTTATCGGACAACATGTTCGTCTCTCCGGGAGCCGGATTGGCATAACTGGCATGTAACGGCACTAACTATGCGCCGTATATGCATATACGTATGTGCCGGATCGTGCACGCGAGGAAGGACTGGCAATCCTCAAATATGAGGTAGCCAGGACATCCGGGCGCAGCCGTATCGGGGTGGCCCGTACCACAAACCTTTTCCCCGGTCCTTCGGTATATTAAGCCATGAAGTCGATGGAGCACCGGCTGTGGTTTCTGCTGTTCGTCACGATCGGTAATGGCCTCTTCGTGCTGCTGTTGCTGCTGCATAGTATAGAGCCCGCGATCAGCTTCTGGTCATTGCCGTTCAGGTACATGCTGATCGGCCCGGCCATCGGCGCTGCCTACCTGTTCGCCTTAGTCGTGGCGGCAGCCAGCCTGCTGACCCCCGCCATGCCCGAAAGCTACCTGCTCAGGCTTAAAAAACGGCTGATATCGCCCACCTGGCTGGTCTGGTCGCTGGTGAGGCTGGCAAGCTCTCTTATCCTTATAGGAATTATGGACATGATCTGGATAGGCATCGCCTTATACTATTCTTTGAGCAACCAGCAGGTGGCACTGCACACGTTCATCAACGACTTCGGCCTGCTCCTGGGCATCATGAACCTGGTCCTCGTCGGAAAAGTATTCCTGGTCTACGCCTACGGTCATGTCAGCCGCAAGTGGCCGATGGTGCTGGCCGACGGCCTGGCCTCGCTGATCATCGCGCTGGTCCTCGCCGGGATCATCATCATATCACCGTTCAACGGCCTGCTACCCTTCTCTATGGTACTGGTGCTGCGGCTGATCATGGGAGGCTTCCTCATAATTCAGGCCACAGATGCCGCCGCCAGGATAACCCGGGCGAGCGAGTACAGGTTTGCGGAAAAGAGCCTGCGAGAGGACCTACAGTGGTACACGCCCGTCAGTTATAGCGATTCCTGATTGCTCCAATTGAGTGGCTCAACAGTACGAACGCTGCGCTGTGCGTTTCTGATTGCCCGTATGACGTGAGACAGCAACACGAACGCTGCGCTGTGCGTTTCTGATTGCCCGTATGACGTGAGACAGCAACACGAACGCTGCGCTGTGCGTTTCTGATTGCCCGTATGACGTGAGACAGCAACACGAACGCTGCGCTGTGCCAGATCACAGATTGTTACGGATTGCACAGATTACACAGATGACTACATTAAATAAGATGAATGCTGCGAACTATTCTATTATTATCGATTAGCATCTGTGCAATCTGCGCAATCTGTCAGAATCTGTGATCCTGGCACAGCGCAGCGTTCGTGTACGTTCACGGGCACAGAGACAACATTTTTTATGCTATCCGAGAAATCAGTATCAAGCACAGCGCAGCGATCGTGTACGTTCACGGGCACAGAGATAACACTTTTGATGCTATCCGAGAAATCAGTATCGAGCACAGCGCAGCGTTCGTGTACGGTCACGAGCACAGAGAGAACTGTTCTACCCACATCCCTGAAATAGTAACGCCAGCACAGCGTAGCGTACACATCATAAAAAGGAATAATAAAAGGAGTATGCGCCGGCCCTATTTTTTCCTTGCCAGCGCATATGCGAGGGTCATGCCCGCGAGGGCTGCCGCGACCCCGAAGCCGGGGATGCCTGCATTGGCCTTGGGCGACGCCGTGGGGGAAGTCTGCGGGGTCGGTGTCTGGGTGTCAGGCGCCGCTGTGGCGGTGGGCGTAGTATTAGCCGAAGCCGACGGGGACAGCGATACGTCCTGAGTTACCGTCGAGCCGGATACAATCAGGAAGGGCGCAGTGAACTTCTCGTTGTAGCCGTCCTTTTCCACCCGCAGCTTGTAGCCCGGAGCGGACAGGTAGTCAACCCCGGAGAAGTGGTAGCGGCCGCTGCTGTCGGTGACGGCGCTGGTGATCGTAACGTACTGGAGGTCCGCCTTCACCAGCGAAACTCTGGCGTTGATGATCCCCTTCGAGGTGTTTTCGATCTTGATGGTGCCCGCGATGTCGCCCGGCCCGGGCACAGGCGTCGGGGTGGGCGTCACTATGGAGTAGTTACGCGTCATCATGATGTAAGCGGTGGCGGTCGTCTCGGGGCTGACCGAAAACGCCGAAGAGGTCGCGTTGTCGTACCCGAGCGCAGTTGCCATGACCCGGTAGACTGCACTGCCATTCGTCGCGTTGACGCCGGCGAAGGTGAAGTACCCGTTGTTGTCGGTTTTGCTGCTGAGGTACTGGATACCGCTGTCGGATGCGTTGACAACGTAGACTGTCACGCCGCCCATGGCGACGCTGGCATTCGTGGTAACCCGGCCGGTGACGCTGCCGGCGGTTTCTCCGGGCAGCATCGGCGGGAACGGTACAGTGGCGGAAGCGGTGGCCATCATCGGCCCCGAGCACGCCATGAGCAAGATAAGTAGCATGATAAGCGACGATAAGCTGGGAAGTAGTCGGCTGACCATGAATCTCAATATGAGCAAAAATATGATAAGCTTTTTCTTACGAACTGTAAATATCCTTTTCTTACCGATAAAAAGATAACGTGTAACTGCCACGGCCAGGTATTACGTCGGCGACGGTTGAGGCGGCTGGAAAGCCCGCCTACTGCTTTCTGACTGCAGCGTATGCAATTACCACACCTGCGACGGCTGTGATGGCTGCGAAGCCCGGCAGTCCGGGAATGCCTGCGTTCGCCGGCGAGGCGGGAGTTGCGGATGAGATTATCGTAGCATCTGTCGTCGTATTTACGCGGCCGGACGGGTTGTTACCAGAAGTGGCAGTGGCAGTCGGCTCCGGGATTTTGTTTACGGTCATGTTGACCGAGACAGACGCGCCCTGGTTCACGTTGAAAGGCGCCGAATAAGCTTCGACGTAGCCGTCTTTCTCCACGTGCACCCGGTAGCCCGGAGCGCCGATGATACGGACGCCCTCGAACCGGTAATAGCCGCTGGTGTTTGTATAAGTAGCGTTGTAGACAGTAAACGCGTCCAGCGCGTCTACAAGACAAACCCTTGCATCGGTTATGGCTCCGCCATAGCCGGCCAGCGTAACGTACCCGGACACGTTGCCGGGCTTCGGGGTGGGCGATGGCGTGGGAGTAGGCGAAGGCCCGCTTCCGCCGAGGATCAGGGTATGGACATTACACGTATTCCCCGGCTCGATGCGTACGGGTACAGAATATGCATCGCTGTAGCCGGAGGCGTTAGCATACACCCGGTAAGCCTCCTGGCCGCCGGACGAGTTGATGCCGGAGAAGCCGAAATTACCCTCCGAGTCAGTCTTGCCCCCGGTGTAAAAGAGGCTGAGGTTAGAAGCGTTGACGATAGTTACGTTGGCTCCCTGTATCCCGGTGCCGTTCGTGTTGGTGACCCGGCCGGTGAGGCTGCCGGTGGTGTGCCCGGCAGGCATAGCCGGATACGGCTCGTAGGTAGCTGCGGCCGCCATAGCCGGCAGTAGGGGAGAAAGGGCTAGCACCACCAGCAGTGGGGAAACCAATAGGTACATAAGCTGTCGTCGCTTCATAAAATAGTCTTTATACAAAGGTTTGATAAGCCTTCTGTCACAATCGGTTAACCAGCAATAGTACTGCCCGGTTATTTGTAGAAAGGGCAGAAAAGTAATTTTAACTGAAAAGTCAAAAAATTTCCGGACCTGATCTCCTTGACATCATTCGATGCTTACCACCTGAGCGAACCTGTCCGCAGGTCGCTGGAAAAAATGGGCTTTGCCACACCTACGCCCATACAAGAGTTAGCAGTACCCGTAGCCTTAAAAGGCGGCGACCTCGTCGGGCAGGCCCAGACAGGCACCGGGAAAACCGTGGCGTTCGGCATACCGGTAATCGAGCACTGCAACGCCAGTCCGGGCCAGGTACAGGCGGTCGTCATAACTCCGACCAGAGAGCTCGCAATCCAGGTCTCGGAAGAGCTGAACAGAATAGGGGAGTTCAAAGGTATCCGGTCCCTGGCCATCTACGGTGGCCAGGACGTCCACCGGCAGATACACGGGCTAAAAAGCAGGCCGCAGATAGTCGTCGGCACCCCGGGGAGGCTCATCGATCACGTCCTGAGGCTGAAGACCATCAGCCTGGACGCCTGCCGGACGATTGTACTCGACGAAGCCGATAAGCTGCTGGAGATGGGCTTTCTCCAGGATACGAAGACCATCCTTAAAAAAATGCCGGAAACCTGCCAGGTCATGCTTTTTTCCGCCACGATGCCGGAGCCGATCCTCGAGCTGACCCGGACGTTCATGAAAGAGCCGGCCATGCTGGGCATAAAGGCGGACAAGGTCAGCGTCCCGGCCATAGCTCAATACTACGTAGAGGCGGAGGAGAAACAAAAGTTCGACGCCCTGGTCAGGCTGCTGCTAATCCAGGCACCTGAGCTGGCCATCGTTTTCGGCAGGACGAAAAAGCGAGTGACCGAGCTGTACGAAGCACTGACGAAAAAAGGCTATCCGGTAAGAGGCCTGCACGGCGATCTAGAGCAGGCCGAGCGGGACAGCGTCATGAAGCAGTTCAAAGAAGGCAGCATCAGGCTCCTGATTGCGACCGACGTGGCCGCCAGAGGCCTGGACATAAGCGGAGTCACCCACATTTATAATTTCGACGTGCCCCAGGACCCCGAAGGCTACGTTCACCGCATAGGGAGGACCGGCCGGGCGGGCAAAACAGGGGTCGCCGTCACCTTCGTCACCCCGGCGGAAAAGCGCCTGCTGAAAAACCTGGAGCAGTATGCCGGCCAGCGGATAGTGCCGCTGAAGGCCCCGACGGATCAGGAAGCCGTCGCAGGCCAGAAGCAGATGGCAAAGGAAGAGATACTGAAAGCGATAGAGTCCCGGGACAGCCAGAGGTACATCGACCTCGCCGAAGAGCTGCTGAAAGACAATGACCCGGCCTCGGTTCTGGCCGCCGCGCTGGGCATGATCATAAAAGAGCCCGATCTCCGGACGGTCGAACTGACGGAGATGCCGCCTGGAAAGGTCAAGAGCGAAGAAAAGCTGGAGGTAGAGCGCAGCAAGAAGCCCAGGGACCGTTCCCGGGGCCATAAGTACCCGAGAAAATAGTTCGATCCTAAAAACGAACGCTGCGCTGTGCTTGATACTGATTACTCGGATAGCATCAAAAGTGTTATCTCTGTGCTCGTGAACGTACACGATCGCTGCGCTGTGCCAGGATCACAGATTCTGACAGATTACGCAGATTGCACAGATGCTAATCGATAATAAAATAGAATGGTTCCCAGTATTCTTCTTATCTAATATAGCCGTCTGTGCAATCTGTTAAATCTGTCAGAATCATCAGATTCTGCGTAATCTGTGATCTGGCACAGCGCAGCGTTCGTCTTGCTATCTCACGTCATCGGAGTAATCCGAAACGCACAGCGCAGCGATCGTCTTGCTGTCACACGTCATCTGGGTAATCTGAAACGCACAGCGCAGCGTCCGTATTCGTTTGGCAGGCTCAGGATTAACTCAAAGAATACTATGCCGCCCGGGGCAGGACGGTCATGACCGGGTACGAGATCTCGATGTCCTCTTCTTTAAACCGGGCGAGGATCTGCCGGTAGATCTGGTCCGGCACGTCTAAGTCCTGCCGGTAGTCGGCGATCCACACGAGCAGAGTAATCTGCACCGCGAAGTCGCCGAGGGAGGAAACGTAGGAGGAAGGCTTCGGGTCCTTCAGTACCAGCTCGTTCGCCCCGGCAATTTCTTCCAGGACCTTGCAGGCCCGGTCGATGTCTGCCTTGTAGGCGACTCCTACGGTCAGCTGCAGGCGAAGGCGGGAATCGGGCAGCGAGAGGTTCACGATCTCTGTGTTCGCCATCTCCTTGTTAGGGATCACGATGACCTGGCGGGTTCTGGTCATTACCCGGGTGCTGCGCATGCCTATGTCGAGCACATCGCCCTGGCCGATGCCGGGGATGTGGAGGCGGTCTCCCACCTTGTACGGGCGGTCCATCAGGATGGCGACTGCGCCAAAGATGTTGGACAGCGATTCCTGGGCAGCCAGAGCCACGGCGAGGGACGCAATGCCCATACTGGCGACCAGCGCGGTAATCTCGATACCGAAGGCGCTCAGGATGATCAGTAACGCCAGCAGGTAGACGACAACGCTGATCATTTTTTCCGCAAACGGGATCAGATGGTCGTCCAGGTCCGAGTCGGTGTGAGGTGCCACGTCCCGGGAGTACCACCGGAGCAAGGCGCTGAGCAGGTTACTCACGAAGTACGCGATGACCAGGACCAGCGTCGCCAGGGCCGTGTGGTCGAGCGTTTCGATCAGGCCCGAGGAGAGGTTATCCATGGACTTCACAGCCAGGTAAACGCCCGTGGCCAGAAACAGCACGGCGATGGGGTTCTTGATCGCCGCGAGGAGCTCGTCATCGAGGGAGGAGGATGTATGCTTGACCAGCTTAGGGGCTATGTTTTTGACAAAGTAGCGGGCCACTTCCGAAAGCATCGTAAAGATTACGATGATTACGGCCGCTGTGGCGACATCGGCCATGAGGCCGGATGCCCCGGTGGTCGCAGTAATGAAAGCCTGGATCGGGTCAGCCAGCGGGTGAACGTCGATGGAAAAACCTGTCATGGCCGACGAGTTGGTAGCGGCCGTAGAATTTACGGCCTCAGTACCGTTCCCGGAAAGAGTAGCACCTAACTCCTGCATCGCTAAACACAGTGTCACTGGAATACTTAAACTTTTAGTTTGCGCCGAAGGCGCAAACGAGGGCCTTCGGCCCGGAGTTTAAACGATGTAAAAAAGGAAGGATCGCGCCGGGCGTAACTAAGAGATGCGTACCGGCTGTTGTTTTAGATGGCGCGAACGATGTCGCGCCTGGTGATTATGCCCACCAGCCGCCGCCGGTCGTCCAGTACCGGAAGGGCTCCCACGTCTTTGTCCAGCATGATGCGGGCCGCCTCCTTGATGTCGGTTTCCGGAGTGACGGTGGTGACGTTGACCCTCATGATGTCCAGAGCGATCATGCGCTCCACGTTGTTGTCCTCGTGGGTCTGGCTGGAGCGGTGTTTCACCCCTCTGAAAGCCGCGGCGACATCGGTCTCGGAGACGATCCCCACGAGAGTGGCACCGTCCATGATGGGTACCCGGCTGACGCTTCTCTCCATCATCAGCTTGCGGATAAAAGAGACCCTGGCGTCGGGAGGAGCTGTCAGGGGCGTCTTCATTAGCGAGGCTACAGGGCCTGACGGGGATACGTGCCGGAGGACGTCGCTGGTAGAAACTGATCCCCGGATGCTGGTATCGGCGACCACGACGGAGTCGACCTCTTTAAGGGCGTGGATAGCCTTTTCCAGGCCATCGTCGGGGCTGAGCAGCGCGAAGCTGTTGCTCAGCGCGTCGGCCGCGTGGAACAGCGAGGGCGGGTGGTTGTACTTCCGCCGGGAGCCCAGCGACTCGCAGATGCTGCGGATCGACAGGATACCCATGACCTGGCCGCCGTGCCGGACTATCAGCCTGCGCACGTGGTGTTTGTCCATCATGTCGAGCGCCTCGGTGATGCGCCCGGACTTGTCTATGATTACCGGCCTGGACATGACGTCCTTAAGCTTCATCATTGTCAACTGTGTCATTCCTGGCCCTCCGACAGCCATTTCAGGATATTTTCGTAGTTGAACTGCCCGACGATCTCCCCATCGACCACGGGGAGCATGTCGAAATTACTCTCTTCCATGATCCTGGCAGCATCCTGCGCCATCGTCTTTCGCTGCACGGTGACAAGAGGCGAAGCCATGACGTCTTCGGCAACCATTGGAAGCTTAACGTAAGCACGATACCTTTTTGGGCCCCCTATGGACTCTTTTCTCGCCTCTTTGAAACTTTTCCCGGTCCGGGGGTTGATCTCGACAAAGCCCAGATCGTCGAGGGTGATCATACCCGAAGCGTTCTTCTCGTTGTCCGCGTCGGTTACGACAACCCGGTCCGTGTTATTTTCTGTCATGACATCGATGACGCTGTTAATCGTGTGCAGCCGGCTCACCACTGCAGGCTTGCCGGACATCATGTCCCCCACCCTGAGCGGGCATCCGACGAGGGTGAAATACCTGACCAGATCGTGCTTGGTCACGATACCCAGCACCCCGTCCTTGCTGTTGTACACGACGAGGCTGGACACATCCCGGTCGAGCATTGTCTGCGCCACTGCCTGTACCTCCCCGGAGGGTTCGACAGTGATGGGATCCGGGGTCATGATCAGGTCTACCGGGACCTGGTCAAGAGGCCGCCGGCGCCACTGGGGCTCGGACTGGTTCAGCCGCATTCCGAGGTCTTTCTTCGTCACTATACCCAGAAGACGGCCCTCATCTACGACAACGAGGCGAGACACATCGTTGCGAAGCATCAGGTTCCGGGCCCTGGCCAGGTTGTCCCGAGCCGACACCGCGAAGACCGGCGCGGACATGATCTCGTCCACGGAAGTCATACTTCCTCCTTGAGCGACATGACAATATCGTACTCAGTCATGATGCCTGCCAGCCCGGAGCTGTCGATGACCGGCATACAGCCGATGCGGTTCCTCGCCATGATCTGGGCGACTGCCCCCAGGTCCTCGCCAGGTTTTGTCGTGAGGATGTCGGTCTTCATGATCGTGCTGATCGGAGCGCCCATTGCTTCACCGACGTTGCCTGTGACCAGCTTCCTGAACGCGTCCCCGCTCCCGAGGTAGCGCATGATATCGGTGGCGGTGATGATGCCGCAGACGAGGTTGCCCGCGGTGACCGGCAGCCTCCGGAAGCCGCTTGAAACCATCATCCGGGCAGCCGCCTCGATAGTCATGTCAGGCGGCGCCGTTGTCACTCGTTTGCTCATGATGTCACTCACCTTTCGTCCTGCAACTGATTCTCCCATGATCCGTACGACGTCCCGTTCGGTGAGAATTCCCACTATCCGGCGCTCCTCGTCGACCACCGGCAACCCCCCGATGGACCGGTTGATCATGAGGGCCACCGCGTCCTCCAGCGAGGATTCGTCAGACGCCGTCACGACGTCGTACTGCATGATCTCGGTGACCGGGGCGTTGATGGCAAGAATCATGTTGCCGTCGTACTTGCGATCGATGATCCAGCGCTTGTCTCCGCCGCCCAGGAAGTTGATGACGTCGATCACCGTGCAGATGCCTTCGATCCGCTTGGTACCGGGATCGGCCACGGGCAGGCGCCGGTAGCTGTAGCCCACCATAGTCTTAGCCGCGCCCATGACGGTCGTGGTGGGCGGTATAGTGACGACTTCCTTCCTGGCGACGGCCATGATGCCGCTCTCGTGCTTGGATATGCGCTGCTTGAAGTTCAGGTCCCTGGTCACCTGGCCTCTCTGCAGGTCGCTCTCGAACCGCCCGGAGTTGTATCGCCGGCTCCGCCGCTGATCTCCGAATTCCCCGACTTCGTTCCTGTTTACTCTAGTCAACGGTCAGCAGCCTCCTGCATACCTTCAGGATGTCGTAGCGGTCCACGATCCCCGTGAGCTTATTATTCTTGACCACGGGCAGCCTTCCGATGCCTCTCTCCGAGAAGATCCCGGCCGCCTTTTTCACGCCATCATCTTCGGTCACGGTAACGGCCGGGGTGCTCATAACCATCTGGACGATGCTGGGCGGCTTCTGAGAATCCTCGCCCTCCCGCTGGAACCGCACGTAGCCCCGCCGGAGGATGTCCTCGCGGGTGATCATCCCGATGACTTCCTGGCCCGCCCGGACAACAGGAAAGCCGTAGATACCAAACTCAGTCATGTTCCTCCACACCCGGGAAATCAGGTCTCCCGGCTCGCAAACTACCACTTTCCGGGTCATGACCTCGCTTACGGGCAGGTCAGGCAGGCCCAGGTCGTCCACACCTTCGAACATGTCCACGATGCTCAAAATGCCGATGATCCGGCCGCCGTCGAGAATGACGGGCAGCCTGCCTTCGTCTGTGTTGATAATCTTCCGGGCTGCGGTAGCCAGATCAGTATCGGGAGTGACCGTCGGCACGTCGAGCCGCACGTACCCGTCGATAGTAACGTCGGACTTGGTCGAGGTCACGTTGATGATATCCTGCACAGTTATCATGCCTGCGTACTTGCCGTTCTTCACCACGGGCAGGCTCTGGATGTTATTATCCCTCATGAGCTCCCGCGCTTTCGTCACGAACTCGCCAGGGCTTACCCACACAGGGTTTACTGACATAACGTCTTCCACTTTCATACTATCACACAGCAGTTCACTGGAAAAATGGCAGCTCGTCCCGGCATCTCGAGCAAACGTAAGTGCCATCGATGTTGATCAGAGACTCCTTGAAGTTCTGGCAGACCTCGCAGATGCCCTGCCTGAAGGAGTCGGGCGAGACTATACCCTCCTTTCCCCCGGAAAACTCTCCCTGGGGGTTATTCTGCCGGATCAGGTCCCGGAGGATCTCGCTAAGCTCTGAGGAGATAGATAACAGATCGGAGTCCGTTACGATACCGATCAGCTTTTTCCCCTGCACCACGGGGAGCCGCCTAATCCTGTGCCTTACCATCTCCCGGGATGCCAGCTCGGCGCTTTTTTCCGGCGGGACCGTGATGAGCGGAGTCGACATGAGCGCTTCTGCCTGAATAGAAGAAGGCTGCAAGTTTTTAGAGATCACCTTGACGACCAGGTCCCGCTCGGTCACGATGCCCACGGGCTGAGCGTCCCTGATCACGATGACGCAGCCAGTCCTGGATGCAGCCATCTTGCTTCCGATCGTTTCCGCCGTCTCAGACACGTCGGCGGTGATGAGCTTGCGCGACATCACGTCGCTCACTGATATGTCCGTCTCCATGGGCATGCTCCTTTCATATTCTATCATAATTACATCGTGCCATTTTGATTAAAATATTATCTATAATAAAACCACGATACTTCCCGTATATCAATGCTCACCCATTTTAATTACGGGCAGAGGCGTCTCTGCCGGCGATCGGCACGAACGTAACCGCAACGTCCGCTTCCGTGAAGCGTCCGCTTCTATAAAGCGTCCGCTTCTATGATGTATCCGCGCCTATGAAGCGTCCGCTTCCATGAAGTATCCGCTTCTATGAAGCGGCCTCAATGGACTCGAATAAGCCTGTTGTGGATATATTCGAGTCCGCAGCATATGCTTAATATAGGTACAGCAGCATATTGAAAAACGGCAGGGGATAGGATGTCAATTTTTACAAGTATCAAGGGTAGCCTGGCGAAGGTCAGAGGCCTGTTTGCCCGGCGCAAGATGGCCAGAATAGGGATTTACGGCCCGCCGAACGCGGGCAAGACCACCCTGGCCAACCGCATCGTCTCAGATTTTACCGGGGATACCATGGGCACGGCATCGCCCATCGCCCACGAGACCCGCAGGGTAAAAAAGAGAGAGGGAGTGACAATTAAAGCAGGCAGTGCATCGATCACCCTCGACGTGATAGACACCCCGGGCCTGGCGACCCGCATCGATTTCCACGACTTCATGGCGATGGGCATTCCGGAAGAAGAGGCCCGCCGCAGAGCCAAGGAGGCCACAGAAGGTGTGATCGAGGCCATCAAGTGGATGGACAACCTCGACGGAGTGCTCCTGGTCATGGACGCCAAAGAGGACCCGTACACCCAGGTCAACGTAACCGTGGTAGGCAACATGGAGGCGAGGCACCTCCCGATGCTGATCGTGGCCAACAAGATGGACCTGGATGGCGCCTCAGTCGAGCGCATCAAGGGCGCGTTCCCCCAGCACACCGTCGTGCCGGTGTCTGCCCTGAAAGGTACCAACATAGAGCTGCTTTATGAGACCATCGCCCACAGGTTCGGGTGAGAGCGTGGACGTCCAGATCAACATGATCTCTGCCGACAGGCTTAAGTCCCTCAGCTCAGTGGAAAAGGTCGCCCTGATCCTGGAAGACGTCAAGCGAGGCCAGGTCGTGATCCTGGAGAACGGCCTCGATCCTTTCGAGGAGGCCAGGCTGATCGAGTCGACCATGACGCAGATCGGCGAAGTCTTCTCCGGCATCGAAATCCAGAGCTACCCCCACGAGGCTAAGAAATCGTGGCTCGGCAGGCTCGGGAAGAAGGATAGCAGGCGGATGACTGTGATCGGCCCTGCAGACAGGATGAAAACGGTCCGGTGCGAGAAGGACATGATCTCCGCACTGATCTCCTGAGGTAAAAATATGCCCCACCGGTGCATTGACTGCAAGAACATCGTCGACAGCGGCTCCATCGACCTGAAGATGGGCTGCCCGGTCTGCGGCTGCAAAAAGTTCCAGTACGTGCGGCCCAAAAAAGAGGCTAAACCGCCCTCATCCCCGACAGTGGCAGAGTACGTCGCCCAGGCGGAAAAGCTGGCCAGGGCCGAGCTGGAGGCCAACGAAGCCGCGAGGGAAAACTTGCAGCAGATCAAGGAACCGTCGGCGAAGCCCGAGCCCAAACCCCCGGAGCCAAAAATCTCTGCGGCCGAAGGCCGCCAGGAAGGGCCCCGCATCGAGAGCGTCAGGATCATAGAGCCCGGCACTTACGACATCAACCTGCCAGTACTCATGAGCCGCAAAGAGCTGGTCATGTCGAAAGAGGAAGGCAGCTATTTCGTCGACCTGCCCTCGGCGCTCAAGGCGGGTAAAAAGGGCTGGCGCCAGAAGAAGTAGAAGTAGCAGAAATTACTGTATTTGAAAATTTTTTTTTGCCCTCAGGCCTGGCTACTGGTAGAAGAAGTCAGGCACTTCGGTTGCGTTGTTGATGATAATGGGCCTGTCCAGTGAACCGCCCCGTATCTCAAGCTGGTCGACGGGGACCGGTAACCGGGCGTTGCTGTCATACATGTACCACCCGTCAGAATAGGAAGACTGGTTGGAGGCTACGAAGCTGGCCACGCAGTCGGTGGTATCCAGGGTTTGCAGGTCTACGTCACCGAAGCCGGCTACCTCGTCCAGTATGGAGGCTCTCAGCGATCCCGTGCCGAAAAGCATGGAGAACACTTTGGTCATGAAGCCCGTGTTAAAGTAGACGGTCACGTGAAAATCCGGGCCGTCCGGCTCTACGATAATTTTAGTATAATGAATTCCGGCATCCCCGGAGGCTGCCTGTGCGGGAGCGGTCCCGACCAGCAGTAAGAGAGTCGAAACGATAACCAGCACATGTAATCTGACCATTATATACCCCAAACTTTAGACTGGAGACTTCATAGCATCGTACAACAATATAAAGCTTTTCAGTAGCGAAGAAAACCAAATTATCAGAGCGTTCGGCCACACAACACCGGCAATATACATGTATACCGCACCTTTATATACTGCAATTGCCATTATCGTGTGAACGTGCCGCTCCGTCCGGTACGTATCCACCAGAGGCAGGAACCATGAAGATCGTAGTTAAGGTGGGAGGCTCAGCCATTGTGCAGGGTCTGGACGCACAGCGCTTTAAGGATTACGCGGACGTGATCAAGCAGCTTGCTGACGAGGATCACACCATCCTCATCGTGATCGGCGGAGGAACGCCGGCCAGAGATTACATCAACGTTTCCAAACAGCTGGGCGCCAACAACTCAATTCTGGACTATATCGGCATAGGCGTATCCCGCCTGAACGCCAGGCTGCTCATCTCCGCGCTCGGCGATATAGCATACCCTGAGCCACCCTACGACTACCAGGAAGCAGGGCTGGCGATGTACTCCGGCAAAGTAGTAGTCATGGGCGGCGTCGTACCGGGCCAGACCACAGACGCAGTTGCAGCCATTCTCGCCGAGTACGTGCATGCAGATCTGCTGATCCGCACCACGTCCGTGGACGGCGTATTCACCGCCGACCCGAAGTTCGACCCGAAGGCGACCAAGATCGACACCATGTCCCCGCAGGAGCTGGTCGACATGGTCACGAAGATCGAGATGACCGCCGGCGCTAACAACATCTTCGACCCGCTGGGCGCCCAGATCGTCAAGCGCTCCCGCATACCCACCGTGGTGGTCAACGGCAAGCAGCCGAAGAACCTGATCAAGGCTGTAAAGGGCGAGCCCATCGGCACCATCATCAAAGGATAAAAAAGAGGTTTCATGAAGATCATTAAAGTTTTAGGCATCGGCAACATCCTGGTCGGGGACGACGGGTTCGGCCCCCGAGTGCTGGAGGAGCTGCAGACCCGGGAGATACCGGAGAACGTCGAGCTGATCGACGCCGGCGTGGGCGGTATGGCTATCCTCTCATGGATAGAGGATGCCGACAAGATCATCATCATCGACTCGGTCCAGACCGGCAACGAGCCGATCGGCACGGTTTACCGGTTCACAGACAAGGAGATGCCCCCTTCCGACATGTTCATGCTCTCGCTCCACGACCTAAACCTGGTCGACACCATCAACATCGGGCGCGTGGTGCAGAAGATGCCCGAAGAGATCATCATCTACGGCGTGGAAGTCATCAGGCTGACCGAGTTCACCAAAGAGATGTCCCCTGAAGTGGAAGCGGCCGTCAAGGAAGTCGCAGACCTGGTCATCGAAGAGATCAGGAACAGCTGAGCCAGAGTATCTGGTTGCTCGCAGTAATCGCCGGCTGCCGCCGGTTTTCTTTTTACCCTGTTTTATCCCCGCGTTCTCCTAAGCACTGACCATGTCGATGTTCAAAGTGGGCCGGTCATATTACTCGGTCAGCTTCGACCGGGAAGAGCTGCGAGTGATCCGCATCGCCTGCGCAGCCGTGGCCGCAAGGGAACAGTCGGCGGTGGACGAGGCCGCCGGGGCTGGCCTGAACGAGTACGCAGAGCAGGTAAAAATGGCGAACCTGGCCGTTGTCGCCGGCAATCTCGCGGCGCTCTTCAAGCCCGGACAGGAGATCCTGATCGAGAGAGAAGACCTGGAGCCGCTGGCGGAGGTCATCCGCAAGGGCTGCGACACCATGCCCGGAGAGGAAGAGGCGGCAAGCCTATACCGCGGGCTGAACAGGATCGAGACCCTTCTGGCCGCTAACGAGGCAGGAACGCCACAACCTCGAAAGCGATGAGCAGGATGATGATGATCTCCGTGATCAGCGCGATCTTACTGTACGAGATCTCCTGTGCCGTGGAGTAGAGGTCCTCAAGAGCGTCGATCTTGTGAGTGACGATGCCCTCGTAATCCTTTACTTTTAAGAGCCGGAGAATGTGCTCGTAGGCACCCTGGTAGTACCAGTCCGAGGTGACCTTCAGCGGGTTCATCAGGTCCTCGAGGTTGTCCAAGATGTCCAGCTTGAACTCGCTGACCTTGAGCAGCGAGCGCTCCAGCCGCCTGGGCGCCTGGGTGAACATGGTCGACTTCTGCGCGGTTTTGATCGCCTTGAACGCCTGGCCGATCTCTGCGTCGATCTTCCAGTCGTAGATGTGGAATAAGAACGACAGTGCCAGCCCCAGCTCGAGGTACAGCCGGATATCGTTGAAGTAGTCGTCGCAACCCTTGACCACCGCCGCCTCGTAGGAAACGAGGAACAAATCCTCGTCGTAGTACGAGATGTCGTGGGACAGCTTATCAGAGATTTCCTTGCTGTGCAGCCTCCGCTGGGATGACTCGCCGGATAAAAACCGGGTGATATCCGTGCCGTACTGGGATTTGAGGTCCGCCGGATCAAGGACCGGAGTATACTTTTCCAGCTTGAGCATGCTGTACTTCTTGGTGTGCTGGTAGAATACCTTAGCCTTGGCCGTCGACCCCGGCTTTATCTGCTCCCGGACCTCGTTCATCTTGCGCGCGATGAAAGCGTTCAGGTCGAGGCCGTCGATGTAGATGCCGTTGATGTGCATGGCCATGATAACGTCGCTCACAGTCATGCCCTCAGGTATGTCGAAGTCAACCCGGATAATTCCTACACCCATCGCATAAAGGTCAGCGGAACCCGTGACGTCGCAGATCTTGTTCAGCTTCTCCTTCTCCGAGACCAGCAGCCCGGTAAGCTTACCGAAGCTAACCTCTACAGGCTTGCTGTACTCGGTGCCGGACTGGACTTTGAAGAAGCCGGACAACGTCTGCTTATCAACTTCGCCGCCGGTGTCGAACGATACCAGAAAAGTGAGCTTGCCCTTCAGGACAGTCAAGCTCGCGTCAGGCTGAGACACAAATATCAATCATCCTAATGAAAGTTTTACCTATTCAGATATCTCCAATATACCGTATATATCTTTTGTTTTTCTGTAAAAAAGGCAGATAGTGAGGCCATAAACCCGTAAGATACGCAGCCCGGCGAAAAATAGAGGTGCCCGCAGACCTGCAGAACGTCCCGCCCGGGGCCCAGAAGGCATGCTCGCGTTCCGGGTTGTGGCAAGCTTTAACTTTGAACCGCGCATTAGACTCATTCATGTATAGCTCGTCGCTGCCGATCATGGACGACCACATGCACATCAACCTCCGCACCGGCCGGGGCATGGAAGCCATCAAGGAGTTCAAGAATGCAGGCGGCACTCACGTGATCATCGTGTCTCTGCCCGCCGGCGAAACCGGCATGGCGATCAATAGCGCCGAGGATTACCGCGCAGTCTTCGACCTCACAATCGAGGCGGTCAGGCAGGCAAACGAGTTTGTCAAGGCTTACGCAGTCATAGGCGTCCACCCGGCGGAGTTCGTGGGGCTGGCAGAGACGAGAGGCATAGACGAGGCGTACGCCATTGTCGAGGAAGGGCTCGACATTGCCGCCGGATACGTGGCAGAGGGCAAGGCCATCGGCGTCAAGTCAGGCAGGCCCCACTACCCGGTCTCCCCGGAGATATGGGAGCAGTCAAACATGCTGATGCGCCACGCCATGGACCTGTGCAAAGAACGGGACTGCGCCATCCAGCTACACACCGAATCGGAAGACAACACGATGGAGTCCCTGTCGGAAATCGCCTCCATGGCCGGCCTTCCCCCGTGGCGGGTGATCAAGCACTTCTCCCCGCCGCTGGTGAAGAAGTGCGAGACCCTCAACATCTTCCCGTCCGTGATCGCCTCGAAAGGCGCGCTGGAAGAAGCAGTCGCCCAGGGCTCCAGGTTCATGCTGGAGACGGACTACATCGATGACGCAAACCGACCGGGAGCGGTGCTGGGACCGAAGACCGTGCCCAGAAAGACGAAAGAAGCGATCAGAACCGGCACCCCCGAAGAGCTCTTTTTCAAGGTGCACAAGGACAACCCCGAAAAGTGCTACGGCATCAAAGTCGAGCTATAAACGTGAACGTACACGAACGCTGCGCTGTGCGTTTCTGGTTGCTAGTGTGGCGTGAGACAGCAAGACGAACGCTGCGCTGTGCCAGAACACAGATTACGCAGAATCTGATGATTCTGACAGATTGTACAGATTGCACAGATGACGATTTTATATAAAAGAAATCGTGTGAGCCCTTACTTTTTGGGTTATCGATTAGCATCTGTGTAATCTGTTAAATCTGTAGTAATCTGTGTTCTGGCACAGCGCAGCGTTCGTGTACGTTCACGGCCACAGTGATAACACTTTTGATGCTATCCGAGGAATCATCATCAAGCACAGCGTAGCGTTCGTCTTGCTGTCTCACAAAACCGGCGCCGTTGGCGCCCATTGAAAATATTAGAAACAAGCATACAGAACCTATTTATATGATTCTGAGTAATACTTTCAGTACGCATTTAGGATAGTTTTTAAGCAAGGACTTACAATACAAACCTAATTGAAAGTATTATAGCCGGTGGCTCTGTATGAACAAGGACTTACTACTCTGGGACCAGACGATCTTCCGGGAGGAGCAGTACTTCGAGCTCGATTTCCTGCCCGAGAACCTGCTCCACAGGGAGTCGCAAATCAAATCGTTGCAGTTCAGCATAGGGCCGGCTCTGCGCGGCGCCACGCCGCTTAACGCGTACTGCAGGGGCGCTCCAGGCACCGGGAAGACCTCTGCCGTGCTGAAAGTTTTCGAGGAAGTGGAGAACGCCACCCAGAAGGTTCTTCCTGTGTACATCAACTGCCAGGTGGACTCGACGCGTTACGCGATCTTCGCCCAGATCTTCAAGAAGCTATCCGGATACCCGCCACCGTCCTCGGGCATCTCTTTCAAGAAGCTCTTCTCCCAGATCGCCAAGCATCTGGTCGAGAAGAAGAAGGTCCTGATCGTGGCGCTGGACGATATCAACTACCTGATGATGAGCAAGGAGATCGACGATGTCCTGTACTCGCTGCTCCGCATGCACGAAGTGCAGCCCGGCGCCAAGGTAGGCGTTATCTCGATCCTGAGCGACATGACGCTGGACATGGCAAAGGACCTCTCGCCGCAGGTACAGTCGGTGTTCTTGCCGGAGGAGATCGTGTTCCCCCAGTACTCGGTGGAAGAGATCCGGGACATCCTCAGGTACAGGATCAAGTACGGCTTCTTCCCCAACGTGGTCTCTGACGAGGTCCTGGAGAAGGTCACCCAGTACACCTGCGAAACCGGCGACCTCCGGGTCGGCATCAACATGCTCAAGCGCTCAGGACTGAATGCCGAGCGCCGGGCCAGCAAGAACGTCTCGGTCGAGGACGTCGAGAAAGCCTACGAGGGCTCGAGATATGTTCATCTGAACTACGTGGTGCGCAGCCTCAAGAAAGAGGAAAAGATGATCCTCAAGTGCATCGTCGACTCGGGCAAACAGGAGCTCATGTCCGGCGAGCTGTACGACTGCTTCAAGGAAAAAACTAACCTGGGCTACACTTCGTTCTACGAGATGGTTAACCGGCTGGAAACCTTAAAACTGGTATCGCTCAGCAGCACCGGCAAAGGCACCCGGGGACAGAGCAGGATCATATCCCTGCCGTACGACCCCAAGGAGATCGAGCGCCGAATCGATCTCTGATACCCTTTAAATATCGTCATATGCCTCCATCCACCACAGTAGCACAGCTCCTTATCCTGACAACCGGAAATCAAATGTTCTAACCACGGCGGCACAGCGACACGGCGACAATTCGAGTAACGATGGCAGGATGGTTATTTGAACCACGGCGGCACGGCGACACGGCGACAACCAGTACCCGAATAGCAAGGCTCCTTTTTTATTGAACCACGGCGGCACGGCGGGCTGACGGCACGGAAACAAATATGTTTCGCTTCCTTCAGGCTATTGATGCAAAGTCAGGCAGAAACGATTGGATAGCAAACTTATGGTAAATAACTGTCTTTGTGTCGCCGTGGACTAAAAAAGAGTTCACTTTGACCGGTTCGCCATTGTCTTGGTGTCGCCGTGCCGCCGTGGTTTTATTTACCACTGGCTTGTCGTAGATCGCACTGTCGCTGTGTCGCCGTGGTTACAGTTACCATCCTGGCGTTTACAGTTCGAACTGTCGCTGTGTCGCCGTGGTTCAAGTATAAAATTTATATTTGCCAAGATAAGAGCAGCGTCGCCGTGGTTCGAACTACAGTGGCTTCGTTTGTGGTGTGATCCGTGGCTATTGAGTCTTGACGCCGCAGACGTTATCGCCCGCGCAGGGCATCTGGCTCTTCTTCGCCGCAGGCTTCAGCTCGCCCTTGAGGAATCTTTCCAGAATGGTGTCCAGCATGCCGAGGGCATCGGGATAGACCTCTATGCCCTTTTCGTGGAAGATGGTGACGGCCTGGGGCCCGATGGCGGCAGCGACTATATGGGTGGCCTGGTGTTCGATGATCAGGTGAGGCACCTGGCCCTTTTCCCTGCCCGGGTTAGGGATGATCTCGGTCGAGGCGACCTTGCCGTTTTCAATGAGGAAGAACGCGAACTCCGGGGCCTTGCCGAAGTGGCGGAAGACCTTGGCGTCACTCTTCGGGATGCAGACTTTTATGGCAGGAGTCATAGAAGATGATCTGGCATGCCGGGATAAAAACCTTTAGCAAGAGGAAAAAGCTATTGCTTATAGGTCACTGCCCGTACTCCCTCTGCAAAATAGTATCGGAGTACCATGCATCTACCTCCTCGTATTGCCCGGTGGCGCTGGCGATCTTTACGGCGAGGGAGTGGTAGCATACGCCGTCCTGTTTGGCTAATCTGTAAAGGTAGTCCCGGCAGGTGCAGAAGTCGCCTTCGACCACATATTGATCTTTGCGGCCCTGGACGACAAAGAAGTCCCGGTACTTCTTGACCTTGCCCGCCAGCACCAGCTCGACGGCGTTCTTGCCTCTGGTGCCGTACTCCTGTATGATGGCGCTTACGACGTCGCCGTCTATCTTCCCAGGGGTCAGCAGGTCGATGGCGCTCACGGCCGGATCACCTTGAGTTCCGGGGGATCGTCTACGAACTCCGCCCGGACATTTTTGCTGTTTAGCCTTTCGGCAAGCCTTTTCATCGACGGGGCCTCGGTGAAGTAGTGGGGCGCTGAGACCAGGGCGACGTTGCCCCTGTCCCGGATGACGTCGTGCCGTAGCTCGGATGAGACCAGCACGTCGGCGTTAAGCTGTTTTGCGATGGGCAGCGCCTCCCTGAACGCGCTTCCCGCCGCGGTGACGACAGTACTTACTTCTTTGTTCAGCCGGCCGACGACTTCTACGTCAGCGCCCAGAGCTTTCGAGGCAGAGGCGGCGAAGTCTGCCAGACTCTGCGTTTCGACGATGCCGGCCCGGCAGAGGTCTACAGCCACAGTGTCTTTCAGGCCCAGCAGATCAGCCAGCGTCTCGTTGACACCTCCCGGCGCCCGGTCGTAGTTCGTGTGCATCGAGTAGAGCGAAATGTCGTTCTCGAGCAGGAGCTTCAGCACGCCCGCCATATCGGAGGTGAGGGCTGTCACCGGGTTCCAGATCAGCGTGTGGTGGACGACGAGAGCCTCGGCGTGCATGTCGATGGCCCGCTCGATCACGAAGGGCGTGGGATCCAGCGCCGTGGCTACCTTGTTTACCTTGTGGTAGCCAGGGACTATCAGGCCGATCTTGCCGTGATCGAAATCTTCCGCGAGATCAGGCGGGGCGATGGTCTCGAGTAACTTGACTAAATCAAAAAGCTCCATGCGTATGTGCGACCTAATATAAATGGGCCGTCATGGTTCATATATTTTATACGGCTGGCAGATTTTCAGGCTCTCGGACCTGAAAAAGGGCTCGCGTGCGCTTACGGTCTTAATCAGCACAGCCTCGACTTCCGCGTCCGTCATGCCCCGGACGCTGACGAGATTGTCATTCCGCAGCAGGCAGGGCTTGAGCTTGTAGTCCGACGTGATGCGGAGGCGGTTGCAATTCATACAGAACTCGGAGTTGTCGATGGGCCGGACAATCTCGACCTCGGCGCCGCCGAGGTAGTACTTGGTACGCCTGTGCATCTCCCTGCACACGGCTTTGTCGGCCTTCTCTTTGATCCGCTGCTCCAGCGAGGCCACGTCTGCGTGGTATTTAAAAGCCCCGTGGAAGTTCATGAGCTCGATGATCTGCAGTACCAGCGGCTTGCCTCTCACGAAATCGATCATGCGGTCGACTTCGTCTTCGTTCACTCCCTTGAGGTAGACCATGTTGATCTTCACGGGGGTGAGGCCGACGGAAAGGGCAGCATCTATGCCGTCCAGCACCTTCTCGAACTGTCCCTTGCACTGGGTGATGAAGGTAAAGCGGTCCCGGTCCATGGAGTCCAGGCTGACGTTGACCCTGTCCAGCCCGCTCTCCTTCAAGGATTTCGCCCGCGCTGCGAGCAGGGTGCCGTTCGTGGTGACGGAGACGTCCCGCATTTCCGGCAGGGCCCTGAGAATGTCCTCGAAGTCCCGGCGCAGCAGCGGCTCGCCGCCCGAAAACTTGATCTTGTCGACGCCGTACTTCGCGCAAATCCGTGCTATCTGGGCGACCTCTTCTACAGTAATCTCGCTGCCGCTGTCCTGCTCACCCTCGTTATGGCAGTAGATGCACTTGAGGTTACAGCGGTTGGTCAGCGAAAGCCTGAGGCTGGAAATCCTTCGCCCGTATGCGTCGATCAGCACGTTCTGCATCGTAAGGAAGTTACTATGTTCAGGCATATTAACTTTATGTAGTAACGTGTAATCCGGGCAGGACAGTGGCCAGACGAACGCTGCGCTGTGCGTTTCAGATTGTTCAAGTAACGTGAGACAGCAACACTAACGCTGCGCTGTGCCAGATCACAGATTGTTACAGATTGCACAGATTGCACAGATGACTACATTAGATAAGATGAATACAGCGAACTATTCAATTATTATCGATTAGCATCTGTGCAATCTGTCGTATCTGCCGTAATCTGTGATCCTGGCACAGCGCAGCGTTAGTGTACGTTCACGGGCACAGAGACAACACTTTTGACACTATCCGAGAAATCAGCATCAGCACAGCGCAGCGTTAGTGTACGTTCACGGGCACAGAGACAACACTTTTGCGAGTATCCTGGAAATCATGGCCAGTACAGCGGAGCATGCACTATCCTAAAACTGTAGTATTTGCAGGCCCGCTGCCGGCAGCTATATAGTACATCCCGAACACACGCGGCAATGACATTTTAATCACTAACAACTAAACTAGATGCAGGTTTTCAGAGGTCTGTCGATCATGCGAAGTGACAAGGTCAAGAAGGGAATGGAGAGGACACCGCACCGGGCTCTTCTAAAGTCGGTGGGCGTTACGGACAGCGACATGGATAAGCCGTTCATCGGCATCGCCAACGCCTGGAACGACATCGTCCCCGGGCACAAGCACCTGCGGGCGCTCGCGGAGAAAGTGAGGGAAGGTATTCGGGAGGCTGGCGGCGTGCCGTTCGAGTTCGGCGTCATCGGCATCTGCGACGGCATCGCCATGGGCCACGAAGGCATGAGCTACTCGCTGCCCTCGAGGGAGATCATCGCCGACTCGATCGAGGTCATGGCGGAGAGCCACCGGTTCGACGGCATCGTCATGCTGGGCACCTGCGACAAGATCGTGCCGGGCATGCTGATGGCGGCGCTGAGGATGAACATCCCCACGATCGTGGTCACCGGAGGCCCGATGCTGCCGGGCAGGCTGGAGGGGAAAGACCTTACGCTGATCTCGTCCTTCGAGGCCATCGGCAGCGTCCGGGCCGGGAAGATGACGCTGGAAGAGCTGAAGCGCATCGAAGATTTGTGCTGCCCGGGCTGCGGCAGCTGCCAGGGGCTGTACACGGCGAATACGATGGCGTGCATGACCGAGGCGCTGGGCCTGTCTCTGCCCGACTGCGCCACGGCCCATGCGGTCAGCGGCAAGAAGGACAGGATCGCCAGGGAGAGCGGCCGCCGTATCGTGCAGCTCGTCAAAGAGGACATCAAGCCCCTGGACATCGTTTCCAGGCAGTCGTTCGAGAACGCCATTAAAGTGGACATGAGCATCGGAGGCTCGACCAACACGGTACTGCACCTGACCGCCATCGCTGCGGAAGGCGGCATAGAGCTCAAGCTGGACGACTTTGATAAGATCAGCAGCGAGACTCCTCATATTTGCCACATGAGCCCGGGTGGACCTTACACGATGAAGGACCTGGACGAGGCCGGAGGCATTCCCGCAGTCATGAGCCGGGTCAAAAAGCTGAAAGACCTGCAGACGGTCTCGGGCAAGAGCATCAAGGCTATCATAAAAGCAGCGAAAGTCGAGAGGCCCGAAGTCATCCATACCCAGAACGATCCCGTCCACAAGACAGGCGGTATATCTATCCTCTACGGCAGCCTGGCGCCCGAGGGAGCTGTGGTCAAGAGCGGCGCGGTCAGCGATAAGATGCTCAAGTTCTCCGGAGTGGCCAGAGTGTTCGACGCCGAGGACGATGCGATCAAGGCAATCCTTGGCAAGAAGATCAAGCCCGGGGACGTGGTAGTGATCAGGTATGTCGGCCCCAGGGGAGGCCCCGGCATGCCGGAGATGCTCAGCCCTACCTCGGCCATTGCAGGCATGGGCCTGAGCGAGTCTGTCGCCCTCATCACAGACGGACGGTTCTCCGGAGGCACCAGAGGCCCCTGCATCGGCCACGTCTCGCCTGAAGCCGTGGAAGGCGGCCCCATCGGCCTGCTGAAAGACGGCGACCGCATCGAGATAGACATCCCGGCGAAAAAGATAGACGTCGGCCTTACCAAAGCGGAGCTGGCTGCCAGGAAGAAAGCGTTCAAGCCAAAGCAGAAGCAGCTAAAAGGCTACCTGGCCCGGTACGCGAAGAACGTCACGTCGGCTTCCACCGGCGGACTGATAAAATAAGGCTCCCGACTTCGGGAGTCTAAGATCGGTGTACACTGCGCTGCGCTTCAACACTGCCCTCAGTGTTACAGCGCAGCGCAGCGTACGCTACTGGATATAGATTAGAGGATGGAAAACCATACCTGAATTATTCAATACAGGGTTAAGTGCTGGCCGACTGGCCTGAAGAAACGTTTTTCGCCTCTTCGTCGATGTTGCGAAGCAGGTCCTTGAGCGAGATAGGCTTTTTCAGAAACTTGGTAGCGCCCGCTTCTATCGCTTCTTTTTCGACGGCTTCGTCTGCCGATACGAAGATGATCCGGGTCGCCGGGGTCGACGCTAGAATTTCCCGGGTGGTTTCCACCCCATTCTTTGTGGGCATCCGGTGGTCCATTATGACAATGTCAGGCTTATGGTTGGCTTTGTTTTGCTTTTCGAGAGCGTCGGTGCCATCGCTGGCGATATAAGAAATAGGATAGCCTCTGGATGATATAGCCAGCCTGTAAAGCTTTTGCAAGTCAGGCTCATCGTCCACTATGGCCACGAATGGCTTTTTACCTTCCCCGTCGCTCATGTTGTTTATCCTTGTCTTCGTGCTGGTATACGCGCCGAAAAGGTATATCTTCTCGCCATATTTTCCGACGCAAGCTCTGATAATAGCCTCACAAATTGGCCCAGATACAGGACTTCGAGGTAACACAAGTCCCTGAATGCATTTGCTTTTACAGCTTTTGGCATATAAATATGTTGCTTAACATATTGGCAATATGCAAGATATTAGGGGTTAGATGCCGATGCCTGCGAGCACCGGGAACGCTTTCAGGAGGCCGTTGACCATCATCTCGATCGCGATCGTGGCGAGCAGGATACCCATTATCTTAGTTAGTACCCTCGAGCCGTCTTTCTTGATGATAGAATAGAGTAACTCCGAGTTTATAAGGATGATGAAAGCCGCAGCCATAGCCAGCAGAATAGCCAGGAAGATGGACAGCTTTTGCAGATCGTTGGTCGCCGCTTCGTTCATCAGGATCATGACAGTGCTCATGGCACCGGGCCCCGCAAGCAGGGGCGTCGCCATTGGCGTGACAGCTACTGCCTCACGCTCGTCCGACTCGTCGATCTTCGATGCCGGGCTGCGTCCCATGAGCATGTCGAAGGCGATCGCGAGGAGAAGCAGCCCGCCCGCCATTCTCAGGGAGGGGAGCGTCACGTTGAGTAGCGAGAAGACGGTCTGGCCGATGAGCGCGAATACCAGAAGGATCGCCGTGGCGATCAGTAAGGACTTGATAATGGCATTCCTGCGCTCGATTGCCGTCAGCTTGGAAGTGAGCGAGATGAAGATCGGGATGTTCCCGAACGGGTTGACAATGACGAATACGCCTACCAGCGCGTGTATGAATAACGTGTAGCTTAAAGCACTATCGAAGGCCATCCGCTAGTCTGATGTCCTGTAACTATTAAATCCTTTTTCACTCTGCAGTCCACCTTGCGCATGGTCCGTAGTCGAGGCAATTTTCGGACGCCGCAGACATTATCTCAAATCGTCGGACACCGGGGGAGGTGCGTGCCAAAAGAAGAAGCAACGTATATACGAAAATTTAGCCTGTGTGTATATGATGAGCGCGATAGAAATCTCGAATGATACGCCCGCTGAGATCTTACGACGGCTGGCCGAGTCGATCCACCAGGCCACGGGTGGCATGCCTATCGCCCTTAAAAGCCGAAATATGCCCGGCGTGTTCGTCGATCACGACGGCTCCGTGGACACCAGTTACGAGAGCGAGGTGCTGGACAGCGTTTTTTTGAACAGCCACGTGAGAAGGGCCCGGGTCGACACCGGAAAGTACGCAGGAATGCCGATGATGATCTCTCCGATCGAGGATACGGACGGCTTCACAGTAGCTGCGCTGGGCATCGTAGATGCCATGGGTTCGCTAAGCCTGCAAGACTTCGCGCAGATCAGCCAGCGTATTAAGAACCAGGTGCTAAACAGCTTCTGAAGCCTGGGAAAACCATAAAAGCTCGCACACGTACGTTAGATTATGGATCGGATAACCATTTCTGCGGACTCGACAGCCGACGACCTCGCCAGCCTCGCCCTCTGCATCCACGCCCTCGCAGGCGGCCTCCCGGTCACCGCCAGAAGCAGAAACAAGCCGGGAGTTCAGGTGGAGGACGGGCAGATCAAGTCCAGGGCATATACCGGGCCGCTGCTGGAGCAAGTGCTTACAGAAGGCCAGGTCGTAAAAGGCAAACCTCCCGCAGGGACGTATAAGGGCATCCCGGTGATCGTCGCCCCCGTAAAGGCAGACGGAAAAGCCATCATAGCGATCGGCGTGGTAGATACGACGGGATCTATGGAGATTAAGGCGCTCATGGACCAGTACTCCGCCATCCACAGGCAGGTCAACGGCCATAAATAACACTTCAGCTTAGCCGGCCCTGGCCGGCCTCGTCGCATCACCGTAATATTTTTCCACCCGGAAGCCCTTTTTGGCTTCGATGAAGAATCTTTCCGGTAGTGACGTGGCAAAGAAGAACGCCGCAGAAAAAGCCTGCGAGCTGGTGACCGATGGCATGATCGTGGGCCTGGGCACGGGCTCCACAGTAGCGCATTCCATCCGGCTGCTCGGCAAGCGAGTTAAGGAAGAAGGGCTGGATATCGTGGGAGTGCCGACTTCGTACTCGACCGAGGCGCTGGCTATCGAGTGCGGCATACCTCTGACAAGCCTGGCGGCTTCGCCGGAGCTGGACATCGCCCTCGACGGCGCAGACCAGGTCGACGCCTCGCTCAACGCCATCAAGGGCGGAGGAGCGGCGCACACCAGGGAAAAGATCGTGGCATCCTCGGCGAAGCAGTTCGTCATCGTCGCGGACGACAAGAAGTTCAGCAGCATGCTGGACAGGTCAGTGCCGACAGAAGTCATCCCTTACGCGGTAAAACTGGTCGAGCGGGAAATCCTGAAGCTGGGCGGCACCTGCACGGTCAGGACCGGCACGGGCAAGGACGGCCCGATCATCACGGACAACGGCAACTTCGTGCTCGACTGCGCCTTCGGGCAGATCAAGGAGCCGGCGCTGCTCGGCGATAAGCTCTCCCGCATCCCGGGCCTGGTGGAACACGGCATCTTCACCAACGCCGCCATGGTCTACGTGGGGTACGAGAACAGGGTAGACGTCATCAGGCGCAAGATCTGAGTGCCGCACATCTTATGAAGCATAGGCTGGGCGCGAGTGGCGTGCCCGCCGTCACATTTTCTCGGGTCGTAAACCACAAGAATTATATCGTAGAATGATATTTAGAGTATGCAAAACTCCTAAGTTTGTCGTAATGTCGGAGTGGCCTAGTCTGGTTAGGGCGTCGGACTCATAGGGTAATTGAATACTCGCCATAACTTGAGACAAGTAGCCTGAGACATCCGAAGGTCGGGGGTTCGGATCCCCCCTCCGACACTAAATTTTTTGATAGATTAATAACCTGAATAGCTTTTGCTTTCTTCCTGAACAAAAACGATCGCTGCGCTGTGCCAGATCACAGATTCTGACAGATGCCACAGATTACACAGATACGACTTGATAATGATAATATGATAATAAGTCGAAGTATCTCTACGATTAGCATCTGTGTAATTGGTGTAATCTGTCGTAATCTGTGATCTGGCACAGCGCAGCGATCGATGGCGAATATCACCCCTTATAAGATCTACTCAACTGTGGCACAGGGTTACTTGATGCCCCCGGGGTTCACCGGGCGCACGCCGTGGCCGACATCCATGGACCCCGCTACAGCAGCCTTCACGAACGCCTTTGCCTTCTCGCAGGCGGTTGCCAGAGTTTCTCCCCTTGCCAGGTAGGCCGTCACTGCCGCCGAGTGGGTGCAGCCGGTGCCGTGGGTACCGCCTTTGACCAGCTCGCCCCTGAAGGTGTGGAACCCGCCGGCACTATCGTAGAGCGTATCTATACCGCCGAAGTGCCCTCCTGTCAGGACGACGTTTCGGACTCCGAGAGCGCGGATAGCCCTGCATGCATCCTTGACCGAGTCCAGGTCCCTGATCTCGATGCCGGAAAGCGCCGCCGCCTCGTAGATGTTAGGTGTGACCACCTCTGCCAGAGGCAGAAGCTCGGTTTTCAGGACCTCGACCGCGTCCGGGTTCAGCAGCCTGCCCCCCGCCTCGGCAGCCATAACCGGGTCCACGACCACTTTAAGGCCATACTCACCCACTTTCCGGGCTACGCACCGGATCGTCTCCACCCTCGACAGCATGCCGGTTTTAGCATAGCTTACGGCGAAGTCGGACAACACGGCGTCGAACTGGCTATCGATGGCCTGGACTGGCACGTCGAAGACAGACTTGACACCCGTCGTGTTCTGGGCGGTTATGGCGGTGATAGCGCAGGTCCCGTGGACCCCGAGAGCCTGGAAGGTCTTGAGGTCAGCCTGGATGCCCGCCCCTCCCCCCGAGTCGGAACCGGCGATGGTCATGGCTACATAGCTCATGAGAATTAGATATGGCAGAGCGGTATTAAGTGTTTTGTTAGGCAAGATCTATTGATTTGTCAGGCCTCGTCACAAAAGCCATGGCCGAAAGGCCGGTGTTTATCATCCCTGCCCTCTGCGGCCGCAGGCCGCCGGCCACAGGCCGCAAGCAAAGGTTTAAAAGATATCAGCGACCTAAATAAGGTTACTATGCGACCGAACGACCGGGTCATCTTGCTGAGAGAGCTGAAAAAATCCATCGACGGCAGCGTCATTCCTGAAGGCGCCGAAGGTGTCATCCTCGCCAAGATACCGGGCAGCGGATGGAATACTTTCGAGGTAGACTTCGGGGAGCACGGGACCGCCATCTGCGATAAGCAGGACCTGGCGATGAAGCGTGAATAGCCTACTTAAAAAGTAGGAGCCTACTGAATCATCCTTCTTTTCATCAGCACAGTTGAGATAGCTGCACATATTATCGTAAAGACTACCATCCACGCGAGATCAGGTGCGAAGCTCCAGGACACCAGCCCGGTAGCCGCAGGCCTGATCACGTTGACCGCGTGCGTGAGCGGCAGGTACCAGGAGATGTCCCGGACTATCGCCGGCAGACTGTCGACCGGGAAAAAGACCCCGGAGAGCAGGAACATCGGGGAGACGAGCAGCGTGAAGTAGTAGTTGAACCCGTCGATCGACGGCACGATCGAGGTGAACAGCATGCTGAGCGAGGAAAACATCAGGCCTACCAGCATGATGGTGGGCAGGATGATCAGCGCAGACTCGATCCTCGCAAGCCCCAGCAGGAAGATCACGAGGAAGATACAGGTGCCGCTGATCAGGCTTTTGGTGGCGCCCCAGACGATCTCCCCGACGACTATGTCCTCTATCATGACAGGGGTCGACAGTACCGCGTCGAAGGTTTTCTGGAAGTGCATGCGGACGAAGGTCGAGTAGGTGCACTCGTAAGAGGCGGCGAACATGGCTGAGGACGACAGGATGCCTGGAGCGAGGAACTGTGGGTAGCTGACTCCCCCGATCTGCCCCACAAACAGGCCCAGGCCGTAGCCGAGCGCGAGGATGAACAGCAGCGGCTCTGCAAAATACGGCAGGATGCTGGTGATGAAAAATTTCTTGAACACGCTTAAATTGCGGGTCCAGACATGCCTTGCCCTCCACGAGGGTAATTCGATCCTCACTTCAGCTGCCTCCCGGTGAGCTTCAGGAAGACATCCTCGAGGGTCGTCTTTCGGACGATGTGGCGGTGGCCGGTGGCCACCTCGCACTTGTTGCGGAGCACTTCCGCATCGTTGCCGTAGACGTACAGGCGGCTGCCAACCTGTTCTATGCTGCCTTTCACGTGATCCCGGATCGCGTTGACCTGCGCTTCTTCCGGAGCGTACACTTCGCAGACGCTGGTACCCACGACCCGGCTGATGAGCTCGTCGGGGGAGCCGTATTCGAGGATCTTCCCCCCGAACATGACCGCGATGCGATCGCACAGCTCCTGGGCTTCGTCCATGTAGTGGGTGGTCAGCACGATCGTCTTGCCCCCTTCTTTAAGCCGGATTATAGTGTCCCATATCTGTCGCCGGGCCTGCGGGTCGAGGCCGGTCGTGGGCTCGTCCAGGATCAGCAACTCGGGATCGTTGACGAGGGCCCTGGCTACTATCAGCTTTCTCCTCATTCCCCCGGACAGATCGTCTACCGGCGTGTCAGCCTTGTCTATGAGCTCGAAGAACGACAGGAGATCTGCTATCCGTTTCCGGGCTATCCGGGGAGGGATGTCGAAATACCGGGAGTAAACCATCAGGTTCTCGCACGCGGTCAGGTCCCGGTCCAGGTTGTCGTCCTGGGTCGCCACGCCGATCACCGCCTTGATCTTTCGCTGCTCGGTCTTCACGCTCAGCCCGTTGACGAGGATGTCGCCGTGCGTCACCGGCGACCGGCAGTAGATCATCTTCATGACCGTTGTCTTCCCTGCGCCGTTGGGCCCGAGGAAGCCGAAACACTCCCTCCTGGGTATGGAGAAATCAACGTGATTTACGGCTCGCAGGCCGTTGTAGTCCTTGACCAGGTCTCTGCCCTCGACGATCGCCATCACGCTAGATATATGGCATTAATATATATTGCATTTTCCAGATTTTTCACGGCAGAAAAGCTCGTCCCTGCACGGCAATCCGTTGATAATTTTACCGGCAAAGCCATATACTCGTAATCATCTTATACAACCACAATACAATCATATTAAATAATCCCTGGCGGATTGTGATACACGATGAGACTTGTCATGAAGTTCGGCGGCACTTCTGTGGGCGACGGGGCGCGGATTCGCAACGTTGCCAGGCTTGTGAAAGGATACAAAGATCAGGGCCACGAGGTCATTGCTGTGGCCTCGGCCATGACCGGCGTCACTGACAAGCTCTACGAGATGGCGCAGGTAGCCAAGGACACCTGCAGCACCACGGACATTGAGCGACTCTTCGCCGAGCTGGCGAAGCGCCACGAAATCGCGATCGCTGACGCAATCCAGGACCAGGGCATCAGGCAGGAAGTCTCGGCCGACATCGAGAAGCGGCTGGCCGAGCTTAAGAACGCCCTGATCGGCGTCTGCTACCTGGGCGAGCTCACGAACCGCTCGCTTGCTTACATCTACTCTTTTGGCGAACGCATGAGCGTCCCCATCCTGAGCGGCTCGCTCCGGGACCTGGGCGCGAAATCGAAGCCGTTCTCGGGCGGAGAGGCCGGAGTGATCACCGACAGCCGGTACGAGAGCGCCAAGCCCGACCCCGTCACGGACGTCAAGGTAAAGGAAAGGCTGCTGCCCCTGCTGAAGGATGGCGCCATCCCGGTCGTCACCGGCTTCGTGGCCGCAGACCCCAAGGGTATCATTACAGTCCTGGGCAGAGGCGGGTCCGACTACAGCGCCTCGATCATCGGCGCAGCCATCGACGCGGACGAGATCTGGATCTACACCGACGTCAACGGCATCATGACCACCGATCCCAGGCTGGTACCGCAGGCCAAGACGCTGCCGGTCGTCACGTACCTGGAAGCGATGGAGATGTCGTACTTCGGCGCCAAGGTGCTCCACCCTAAGACCATCGAGCCGGCCGTGAAGAAGGGCATACCTGTCAGAGTCCTCAACACCTTCCAGCCCGAGCACCCGGGCACCGTCGTCCTGATGAAGGACACCAACGGCAGCTGCGCGCCGATCAAGGCAGTCACGATGATCAAGAACATCGGCCTGATCAACATCAGCGGCGCAGGTCTCTCCGGCACTCCGGGCATCGCGGGCAAGATCTTCAGCGTGCTGGGCAGCGAAGACATCAATATCATCATGATCAGCCAGGCGTCGAGCGAGTTCAACGTCTCCATGGCCATCGACGGAGCCCAGGTCGACAAAGCGATCGCCGCCCTCAGGAAGGCGTTCAACGGAGAGATCGAGAGAGACCTCACCTGCGACAACAACGTTTGCGTCGTAGCAGTAGTGGGCGCCGGCATGGCAGGGTCTCCGGGCACCGCGGGCAAAGTGTTTACCGCATTAGGCAAGAGCGGCGTCAACATCAGGATGATCAGCCAGGGATCGTCCGAGGCGAACATCTCCTTTGTGATCAACAAGGAAGATGCCCAGAGGGCAGTCAAGATCCTGCACGACGAGTTTGAGCTGCACAACCTTTGAAAAGAGAATTCAGGTAGCTGACAGGGTATTTTTTCCTGTCGGCTTATTAAAACGAAAAATTAATGGCCCATAGGATAATACTCCGCTATATCAAGAGGCGGTAGTATTAGAGGTAATTATACAGGCATCCTTATTATATTATTTTTCTTATTGATCGTTATTCCAGGCACAACTATGGCCGCAACGCTGCACGTCGGCCCGGGCCAGAGCTACACGACGATCCAGGGCGCGATCAGCGCTTCGAGTCCCGGAGACACGATCTATGTCGACGGGGGGCATTATACTGAAATCGTCAACGCCAACAAGCCGGTAACGCTGATCGGCATCGTCAACGGGGCGGGGTACCTGCCGGTGATCGATGCGGCCGGGCACGGCGGCAACGCGGTAAACATCACTGCCAGCGGTGTGACACTGGACGGTTTCACGATACAGGGAGCTACCGCCGGGGCAGGCGTATTCATCGATGGTTCGGATATCCTGCTGAAGAACCTCAACGTCCAGTCGAATGCAGAGGGCATCCTTGCGAACGCTTCAGAAAACGTACAGATCGCCCACTGCAGCTTCTCCGATAATGCAGCGGACATCGTGGCGATTCCGGGGAATGACCACCTCACCATCCGGGATTGCACGATCAGAAATAGTACCGGAGGGTACAGTATCCTGTTGTTAGAAACGGAATATGTTACTATTGAAAACGTGGCCATGGAGAACGTTAATGCTGGCATATTTTCGATTTTGAGCAACCATACGACCTGTTCGAAAGTTTCGATTACCAATTGTGGCATGGGAATTTTGGCCCAGTTCGGTCACAACAACAGAATTATTGAATGCGCAGTAACAACCACAGGTACATCTGGCCTGGGCATTGGCATCATTCAAGCCGAGGCAGTCGAAATTAAGGACACAATCTGTACAAACGCTATGGTTAACCTGTACCTGGTTGCATGCAATAACTCCACAATATCCAGCGTGGTTCTAAAGGATTCCCAGGAGGAGAATTGCCTGATATTAGAGTGCTATAACGTAGCCATCTTCGATAGTGCGATGACGGGATCGCAAATCTGTAGTCTCCAGGCAGATTCCAGCAATCAGATATTATTGTCCGGCCTGAACGTCTCGGGCAATGGGTATGGCATAATGATCGAAGAGTGCGCAAATTCGGTCTTACGCCAGTCGAGGATTACAGATAACGATGGCTGGGGCTTATCGCTTGAAGACAGCCTGAACATGTCAGTAGTCCAGAACACGTTCCAGAATAATCCGGAGTATAACGCGAGGAACTTAAACTGCACTGACGCCCGCTGGAATACTACGATGTCAGCCAAGTACACATATCAGGCGAATGTCTACAACAATAGTACAGGTAACTACTGGAGCGATTATACTGGCACCGATTCGAACGGCGACGGGATTGGGGACGTGCCTTATATAAACGGCGATGTGATCGATTACTTCCCGCTGATTACCCGGTCGGCCAGCTACGACTATTCCGGAAGGCTGCCGCATCTCATCCCGATGGGCGTCACTGTAGATATGAGCGCGTTTTATTCCGCGGCCACGCCAGTCGCTACGCCTGTAACGACACCGACTGCCACAGCCACACAGACAATTACTCCGATCCCGGCTGTAACACCCACGGCCACTTCAATACCGACCCCCGTTGCGTCGGCTACACCGGCGCAGGAATCCCAGGGCAGCAGTAACGTGTTGTATATCGTGATCGGCCTGATAGCGCTGATTGTAGCGGGCGGGGTGGCTGCATACTTGCTGTTCCTGAGAAAATAGGCTAAAAGTGGGGCATTTGTCCCGTTTCATTTTTTCCTGACAACTTTTAATTATATCGATCATATACTAAGGGTAACATTAATAGTCGATTACATTATTCTTGGCCTATTGAAGGCGGGCGTTAACATCAGAATAGGTTTTACTCTTACTGCTGTCAGTATACTGTTTTTCATTCTCATAGCCCCAGGCTCGTGTACTGCTGCCACGCTGTACGTGGGTCCGGACCAGCATTACAAGACCATCCAGAGTGCCATCAACGGCTCGACCGATGGCGATACGATCTACGTGGACGGCGACGAGTATCAAGAGGCAGTGATCGTTGACAAAAAAGTGGCTTTGATAGGGGTACCGAATAGCTCAGGAGGGAGGCCGCTGCTGACAGGCTGGCCTCAATCGGTGACCCCTGGCCTAAATCCTGCAATGAAGATCACAGCCGCCGGGGTCATTGTCGATGGCTTTGACATCCGTGGCGATGGCAACCAGTCTGCCGGGATAAAAGTCGAGGGGTCGAATCAGGAGGTCAACTGCGAGATCGGGGACGTTAATGTCACTTCGTGTAATACGGGAGTTCTAGTGTCAGGCGTAAGGAACGTCAGCATTACGCAGTCTGTTTTTATAGGTAACGGCGAGGGCATCAGTACAGAGTGGGCAGGCAACATCACAATATTCCGGAACACGTTCTTAAACAACAGCCTCGGCGCACATATCGATCTCACACCCCACGTCGAGCTGTCGGAGAATAACTTCATAGACAACACCTACGGCGGTGCCCGGCAGGGCTCGCACACCGGGAACATAAGGGGAAACTCCACGTTACCCCAACAATACGTATTCGGCTCTCGCCAGTTCATCAACAACACCGGTAACTTCTGGAGCGACTATGGAGGGGAGGATCGAAATAGCGATGGCATAGGCGATTCGCCGTACATCATCAACACAGTAGGGCCCAGTATTGCGGGAGAGCCCGAGTTTATTTTTACCGATAACTACCCGGCGATGGGCAGGTGGTCTTTCGACGGGGAAACTGCAGCCATCCGCAATCCAACAGTCGTTCCTGCCGACAGCACAGATATCCCGCTTAGCGTCCGGCTTCACACGCTTCACGTAGGTGACGGCCAGATCTACTCGACGATCCAGCGGGCCGTCAATATCTCGGCAAACGGCGACACCATCTACGTGCATGGCGGAGAGTACCACGAAGCTGTGATCGTCGATAAGCCGCTGACAATAATTGGGGTCCCAAACAGTTCTGGCGGCAGGCCGATCATCGCAGGCTGGCCAGCATCGTCGGCCCTTGAGATGAATCCCGGTATGGATATCACCGGCAGGGGAGTGACCATTGACGGGTTTGACATAAGAGGAGATCAGAACAGCACTGGCATACTGGTCTCGGGCGAGGACTGCCTGATCAGGAACATCACGGTTTCCTCCTGCTGGACAGGCGTCGAATTTGGTGCGGATAACACTACCGTGACCTGCTCGGTTTTCTCGGACAACGTGCAGGGGGCCACTGCACATGAAGCATCAAACCTGATCCTGACGAGAAACAATTTCATCGACAACAAAATGGTAGCTTTCCTGAGTTTCACGTCAAATGCCACTTTTTTCCAGAATAATTTCATCAATAACACGGCAGGAGTGAGGACGAGTATTACGAACAATGTTCGGGTCAACTCTACTTCACCTGTACCATACTCGTTTAGTGGCAGTGTTTTTACCAATCGCACTGGCAACTTTTGGAGCAATAATACTGCCATGGACGATAACCACGATGGCATCGCCGATACACCATACACAAGCTCTGTGATAAGCGATTTAGGCTATAGCTGGAATTTCACGGACGATTACCCGGCGGTGGCCAGGTGGTCGTTTGAAAACGATACTGCGATCATCGGCGAGCCTGCCGTGACCGGGCCGGCACCAACTGCGCAGACTTCAACCCCTTCGGAGACGGCGCAAGAAAGCGGCTCTATCGCGCTGCTGGCCCCGATCGGCCTGCTTGTAGCCGCATGTATCTGCGGCCTGGCAGCGTGCCGTAGAAGACCCTGAGAAAAAATGAGTACCGAGAGGTTATAGGTCTGGTTTCAGGTAGTGACCGGCTTCACACCCGCGAGCTTCCGGTTGGTAATGTCTCTCGTCACACCCCTGAACCCGCAGAACTGCCCCTGCTCGTCGTAGAACGGCGAACCATTGACTTCCACGGAGAGGATGCTGCCGTTGCGGTGGAACATCCTCATATGCTCCAGACTATACGGCCGCGGGTTGGCGAAGATGCGGCCGAAGCCTTCGGAAAACAGGGGTACATCCTCCGGTGGCATGAATTCAACGATCACCTTGCCCAGGTAATGTTCGGGAGTATAGCCCAGGATATCTCTTACCTTTGGGCTGACATAAGTGAATTTTGCCTGCCGGTCCATTTCCCAGACGATGTCGTTGACATTCTCGATGGTGCTGCGGAGCCTGCTTTCGCTCTCCAGTAGTGCCTGCTCTATGCGCTTCTTCTCGGTGATGTCCCGGGCGACGCCCCGGAAGCCTATAACAGCACCTTGCCCATTATATACCGGCTTGCCGCTGGCTTCGATGAAGATCGTCCGGCCGTCCTTGTGGAGAAGCTCAACCTCGAGCATCTGAGGCAGCGCCTCGCCCTGCTGGAAAGTGGCTATAGTCTCGGCCATCTTTTTCGCCTTCTCCGGTGCCATCAGGTCGATAGAGCGCAATCCGACTACCTCTTCCGGATGATAGCCGATGATATCGTAAACTTTGGGACTGGAATAGGTATACAGCCCGGTCAGGTCGCTCTCCCAGATCCAGTCGTTGACGTCTTCGACGAGGTTGCGGTACTTTTCCTCGGCTTTTCTCAGGGCTTCTTCGGCCTGCTTACGGGCAGTTACATCCCGGATTACTCCCCGGTAGCCCCTGAACTTGCCGGCATCATCGTACATTACAGTGCCATTAGTCTCTACTATGAGCTCATATCCGGCTTTATGGAGCACGTGAGTCTCCTGTAAGCCGTAGGGTTTCGGCTCATCGAAGATCTGCGCGACGCTGCCGAGGATCTTCTCCGAGTGGCCGGGCGCCAGGAAGCCCTCGATGGTTTTGCCGAGGAAATCTGCCGGCTCGTAGCCCAGCATATCTTTGATCCGGGGGCTGATATAGGTAAACCGGCCCACGCTGTCGATCTCCCAGGACACATCGTTGATGCTCTCCACGAGGTTCCGGTACTTTTCCTCGCTTTCCCGGAGCGCCTGCTCCGAGCGGATACGCTGCCCGATTTCGGCCAGGAGCTTCTCGTTAGCCTTCTCCAGCTCTGCCGTGCGCTCTCTCACCCGGATTTCCAGCTCGCTCCGCTCCCTGAGCAACGCTTCCTCGGCCTTCTTCCGCTCCGTGATATCGCTCAGGATGATGGTGACACCTTTTTCCCCGTCCTCGAAGACGGTGGGGAGGAACTTCATAGTGAAGTAGTACTCGCGCTCCTCCCGACCGTAAAACAGGTCGACCGACGCTTCTTTGCCACTCAACGCCTCCCTGACGAGCGGGGTCAGCCGGGGGTCAGATAGCCACAGGTGCGAAAAGTTCTGGATGTTCTTGTTGAGCACTTCCTCCCGGCTCAGGTCGGTATACTCCAGAAAACGGTCGTTCACGTTCCTGGCCCGCATGTCCTTGTCCAGCGTGATGATCAGGTCGGAGGAAAAGCTCAGCATCGCAGAGATAGGTACCCTCTGGGATATCGAGTACACCTTGGAAGGCCCAAAGGACCTCATGTCGACGTGTCCCGCGGCCACAAGCACTTCCGTATACTTGGCCACGGAATGCCGGTTCAACCCTACTGCCTTAGAGAGCTCCGTAATCGTCATGCCACGGGGATTTTCCCTCAGCGCCTCCTTGATGATGGAAAGCTCTTTTCGGTTCACGTCCATTTTGTACCTTCCAGGCGATATCGCGTTATAATGACCGCCAGCGGTCAAAAATTTTGTCATCCAATACTGAATTAGTCTTTGGTATACAAAGACCGATAACTATAAATGTATTAAGCTTTAATAAGGTATCGGTCATACCCCCTTAAGGTATCCATACCACCCTAAGGTACTGGTCATACCCCCTTAAGGCAAACCATAACCCCATAATACCACCCTGGGATTATGAGACAAGTGCCCCCCAAAAACCGCCTTGTCTCATAAACCAGATACCCCCCATTTTTTATTTTTACCAGAGCGGATACGTTGAGTGTTTATTTCCTGCCCGGGTTCAAGCCCGGTGTCCGCCTCGCAGGCTTACCCAAAAATAGCAGCTACGCAAAGTTTTATCTATCTTTTAAAGCTATCTATCGCACATGCAGAAGAAGGCAGGGAAAAAGGCACCAGCAAAGGGAAAAGGCGCTGTAAAGACGGCGGCTGCAAAGGGAGCGGCTAAGAAGGTCGCCGCGAAGCAGGCCGCAGGCCAGCACATGACCTACGCCGGCTCAGGCGTAGACATCAAGAAGCTCGACGGCATCAAATCGGACATCATCAAGAGCCTCAGCTTCAAGCGCACCGGCTTCGGCGCCCCTCTCGGGGGAGAAGGCCATTATGCAGGCCTCATCGACATGGGCTACTTTGCCCTGGCCATCACCACGGACGGCGTGGGCACCAAGCTGCTCATCGCCGACGCCATCGAGAAGTGGGACACCGTCGGCATCGACTGCGTCGCCATGAACGTGAACGATCTGTACGTAATGGGTATCGAGCCCCTTGCCTTCGTCGATTACATATCCCTCGAAAAGCCGAACGAGGAACTGGTAAGACAGACCATGATCGGCCTCAACGAGGGCGCCCGCCAGGCTAACGTGTCCATCGTCGGTGGAGAGACCGCAGCCCTGCCGGACATCATCAAAGGCTTCGACCTCGCCGGCACCGCTGTCGGCGTCGTTCCCAAGGACCGGATCATCACCGGCAAAGACGTGAAGCCCGGCGACGTTATCGTGGGATTGCCCTCCAGCGGCATCCACTCCAACGGCTACAGCCTGGTCCGCAAAGTCGTGGAGAGCGCCGGCCTGAAGTACACCGACCCCTGCCCGTACAACAAAAAGGTCTCGCTGGGCGAAGAACTGCTCACCCCGACCAGGATTTACGCCGAAGTGGTCGGCCTCGCTAAGCGGTTCAACATCCACGGCATGGCCCACATCACCGGCGGCGGCTTAATGAACCTACGCCGGATCACCAGCTACGGCTTCGACTTCACCGACCCGCTCCCGGTGCCCGAAGTGTTTAAGTTCATCCAGAAGACCGGCAACATCGAAGACAAAGAGATGTACCGCACCTTCAACATGGGCATGGGCTACGCGATCATCTGCGACAAGCAGGACGCCGGCGCCATTGTGAAGATGACCGACGGCACCATCGTCGGCAAGGTCGTTAAGGAAGGCTGCACCATCCGCGGCATCAAGATGTGGTAATAGCTTTGTAAATTGCGGCGACAAGCCGCCTTATATTTAGTTCGCAAAGGCGCAAAGGCGCAAAGGCGCTAAGACGCAGCGTATATCCGATTCATCTTTGCGCCTTTGCGCCTTTGCGAATTAATACCAAGGCCTCCCGGGGCCGAAATGATCTGTTCTCATATACTGGCGATTACGGAAGGTAGACATACGAGAGAGCCGAACCCTTTATTATTAAGCATAAAGCACTATGATTAATGTTCTCGCTGCGGAAGCTCGTGCATATGGGTGGCGTGCTGTTTGTGCCGCTCGCGATGTACAACCGGTATCTGGCCCTGGGCATGGCCATTCTGGGCATCGGCGCTTTCTTTTTGCTGGAGCTGCTGAAGCGTAAGCTGGATCCGAAGCTGGCCGGGCTGCTGTACCGGAAAGGGGAGATGACCGGCACGGCGATGGAGCCGCTGGCCTACCTGCTGGCGATCACGCTGCTGTTGACGATCTCTCTGCTGTACCTGCCAGAAGCCTGCTATGTGGGGATCATCGTGCTGACGCTGGGCGACGGCGTGGCCACTATCGCCGGTAAGACGATTGGCGGGCCGAAGCTGCCCTTCACCGAGAAGACGTGGTCGGGCATGCTAGCGGGGATAATTATTGCTGCAGCGGTCGGATTCTTTGTTGCCGGCCCCATCGCGCTGGCAGGAGCTGCCGGCGGCATGATCGCCGAGGCATATGCCGGTAAAGGCGATAATTGTTTTACCGCAGTCGTGGCGTTTCTCTGCATGGCCGCAGCAGCCCTGGTCGGATGGTAATCATCGTACACTTGCGGGATGGAGCCATAGCCACGGGCGTGGGATGGTAAAATATCTATATCTCCCGCCGCTTATTGTTAGCACATGAATAACCGTTCCTTCATGCTGATCGGTGCCAGCATCGTGCTCGTCCTGATCAGCCTTCCGATCTGGTTCATCACTCTCATGGCCCTCATAGCCGGCAGGTCCTGGGGGCTGGCCACCGGCCTCGTGGGCGTCGTTCTGCTGGTCGCAGCCGCAGTTCCCGTATATATGGTCTACTCGGCCGCCCAGGAGCAGAAGATGAAAGATGCCAGGGAGCACAACATGGAGCGGCAGGTCATGGCCGTCGCTAAAAAGAGGAACGGCGTAGTCCGGGCGGCAGACCTGGTGAGTGTCGGCTTCAGGGGAGAAGATGCTGAGGCTATCCTGGAACACATGGCAAACCAGGGGCTGTGTGACATCAACCTTGACGCGACGAAGTACTCGGGCGTGAAGACGTACATGTTCCCGCAGGAAGTCAGGATGCGGTGCCAGTACTGCGGCACGCCGGTAGACCTGGACACGGTCAGGTGCCCGAGCTGCGGCGCCCCGGTGGAGTGGGACAAAGCCCGGCCGGAAGACCTGAAGAGGGGGAGCAACAATGGTTAGAAGTAAGTCACGCCTGTCAGCAGTACTGGTCTTATCGCTGCTCGTGCTGACCCTGGCCATAGCGGCAGCGCCGGCAGCCAGTGCCGAGGAATACAGGTGGCAGGTGAACTACCAACACGTCACGCTGGACATCAACCAGTCGGGCACGGTCAGCATGATCTACCAGGTAGATGCCACTATTGAGAAAGGCGTCTGGAACGAGGTCTGGATACCGGCCACTAAAAGTAACATGCAGATTAGCAGTGTCGTGGATAGCACAGGCAAAAGCCACAGCTACTACATCGATGGCGACCAGATCAAGACCCGGGACTACAATTTAAGGCCGGGCGATAGCATCAGCCTCACTATTTACTCGACGCTGCCGAACTTCATCTACAAGTCGAACGCTGAAGGTTACGACATCGTCTCGTTCACCCCGCCCTGGTGGGACATGCCCATCAGCGACACGAGCGTGAAGTACGTGCTCCCCGCCGAGATCAACGTCAGCGAAGTGTACACCGGGAACCGGGAGTACTCGGGCATCGGGACCGAGAACGGCCGCACGATCGTCTACTTCAACAGCACTCAGCTGTCCAACAACCAGCAGTTTGACACTGCAGTCAGCTTCCCGGACCGGTATATGGCCCCTGGAGTCGTGACGTCGAAGGATGACTACACGCCCCCCGTATACAATACTGGAGGGGATGACGGAGTAGGTAGTTTCCTCACCGATGCTCTCTGCTCGACCGCCTGTTTACCGTTCTTCATCATCGCCGGGATTATCATCTTAAGCCTTATCGCTTCAGGCAACCGCCAGCAGTACTCGTCGCCGGTGGTCAGCATGGACGGGGTGGGTGTCAACAAGGACCTCGACCCGGTGGAAGCTGCGATGCTCCTACGCATAGACCCGAGGCGTATCCTGACCATGATCATGTTTGACCTGCTGAAAAAGGGCAACGTCAAGCTCATCTCTACCGAGCCGATCCGGCTGGAGCCGGTGGCCCGGAAAGACCTGAACTACTACGAAGCTGCTTTCATGGACGCCATCAGAAACGACACCCTCGACGAAGACCGGCTGGTCAAGTGCTTCAAAGTGCTCGCCCAGAGAGTGGTCGACAAGACCAGGCCGTTCTGCCGCAAGGACACCGAAGCCTACTACAGGCAGAAGATCGAGGAGAAGTGGGACGACGTCAAGGCAGTGGACACGCCTGAACTAAAACTGCAGAAGTACGACACAGCCATGCTCTGGCTCATGGCGGACGAGCAGTTCGCTACCAGGACCAAGGAGTCCCTGCGTGCTCCAGGCTGGAACACGATGACGATACCGCCGTACTACTGGTGGTACCCGTACTACTTCGGGCACCAGCAGCCGGCTACGACCACGACGGCCACGACTGACGCGATGAGGCCCCAGACAGGCGGCACCGTCAGCCAGCCGCAGCAGCCGACGAACCAGACTACGTCCAGCGTCGAGGCGTTCGCCAGCAAGGTGAGCAACTCGGTCGAGACCATGTCCGCCGGAGTAGTGGGCAGCATAGAGTCGTTCTTAGGGGTCCGCAACGCGGCCAATGCGCCGCCGGCAGCGCCGGCACCGGCCCGGCAGGGCGGCACATCGTGCGCCTGCGTATCCTGCGCCTGCGCCTGTGCTCATTGTGCCTGCGCTTGCGCCTGCGCGGGCGGAGGAGGGGGATGCACATGAAAACCGCTAAGATCAACAACGCGAAACTACATCTCAGAGAGGAGAGCGACGGCTCGGGGCTTTTAGTGATAAACGCCTCCCGCATACTGTACCTGGACCACATCGGCTCGGAATACGTCAAGCACTACATCCACTACAGCGGCCATAAGCCTCTCGTAGGAAGCATCCGGGACAACGTCGTCCTCAGAGTGATGATGAAGTACAAGGTCTCGAAGAAGACCGCCGAGCACGACTACGACCGGCTCATGAACTCCATCTGGGGTGTCGCATCCGGCAACACCTGCCCGTTCTCCAGCCTGGACGTCAAGGTGAAAACACCCGAGTACAGCGACCTGAAATCACCGTTACGCATCGACCTCGCGCTGACTTACCGCTGCAACAACAACTGCGGCCACTGCTATGCCGGAGGACCCCGGCAAACGAAAGAGCTCTCGACTGCAGAGTGGAAGCAGATCATTGACAAGACGCAGAAGTTCGAGGTCCCCAACATCGTCTTCACCGGCGGCGAATCCCTGATGAGGGACGACCTGGAGGAGCTGATCGACCACGCCGAGAAGCTGGGCATCGTCACCGGCCTGATCACCAACGGCAGGCTGCTCACCAAAGAGCGAGTAGCCTCGCTGAAGAAGGTCGGCCTCGACTACACCCAGATCACGCTGGAGTCACCCGACAAGGCCATCCATAACGCCATGTGCAAGGTGGACTGCTACGACGAGACCGTCGCCGGTATCAAGAACTCGGCCCAGGAGCTGTTCACCACCACGAACACGACGATCACCCAGGCCAACAAGGCGACGATACTGGACCTGGTACCGTTCTTGCATAGCCTCGGCGTAAAGCGCTTCGGCCTGAACGCCATCATCCGGGCAGGCAGAGGCGTAGACGCCGACGGCGTCACCTACGAAGAGCTGAAAGAGCTTTTACCGCAGGTGATCACCCTCGCCGAACAGCACAACATGGACTTCATCTGGTACACCCCGACCCCATACCACAAGCTCAACCCGGTCGAGATGGGCCTCGGCGTCAAATCCTGCAGCGCCGCAAGATTAACCCTCGCAGTAGAGCCCGACGGCAGCGTCATACCCTGCCAGTCGTACTTCAAGCCTTTAGGCAACGCAGTGACTGACGACTTCAGAGAGATATGGCAGAAAGACCTCGCCAAATGCCTCCGTGGGCATAAGTACGCCCCGGAGAAGTGCAAAAAGTGTATCCAGTACCCCATGTGCGGCGGCGGGTGCCCACTCGAACTCGCCTGCGGGTTCTAAGTTTAGGCCTGTGAGGTATCAGATGCTATCTACACACATCTACTTAAACGGACAGTGTAAGGAATCTATAGAGGCATACGTGAAAGCCTTCAAGGCCACCGTCCAGACAGTCGTACTGAATCCGGCACAAGAAGAGCTCGTCCTGCACGCGGAAATTCTGATCCACGGCCAGCTGCTCTACCTGAACGATTTTGGCGATGGCGATGGCTTCTCAAAATCGGGGGGATACCAGCTGGTCATCAGGTTCGACAGTGAAGAGGAGCTGAAAGAGGCCTACGCTGTCTTGAGCGCCGGCAGCACAACTATCTCTCCCCCTCAGGCGACAGAGTACAGCGTGTGCCAGGTCAGGTTCGTCGACAGGTTCGACGTCAGGTGGGCATTCTGGGTATAAAGATCTACTGCAGTTCAAAAATGGCGGGCAATCGGTCACTTTTTCCCTACGGGGCAGGCAGCGGTGCATTGTGTGCAGTAAGACATGGCATTTTCTGAAACGCGCCTGTGGTTGAGCATGCAGGCACCGCACAGCTTGCGGTCGACCTCGGTTTCTTTTATGGCTCCGACGGGGCAGGCATCGATGCATTCCCGGCAGTCCCCGCAGCGGTCGTCGGGGATGATCTCGGAGGTTTCTCCGATGTCGGCGTCGGTGAGGACGGCCTTGAGCCGGAGCCGGGGTCCGTGGTTTCTGTGGACGAACATGCGGGACTTGCCGATCCACCCGAAGCCGGCGAGGACGGCCCAGACTTTCAGGTAGTAGGAAGTGTACTCGGCAACCTGGTAATCGTGGTCTTCCAGCGCCTGGATGACTTTAAGCGTAGCGACGTCGAGCAGCATCGTCTCGATGGATGCGGAGTAGCTGTCTGATACCTTGTAGTAAACGTCCTTTTTATCGTCCAGGAGGCGTTTGCCTAAGATGACCATCGTCTTCGCTGCAGGCATGATCTCCAGCGGGTTTTTCACGTTGGAGACGCTGACCTCACCGTCCGACCATTTGACGCCTCTGAGCAAATCTATTTCGTGGGCCGGGATGGTGGTCCTGTCCTGATCCAGGCGCAGGAAGCCGATGACCTCTAAGCCATAGAAAGAGGCGATGTCGTTGATGGCGGCTTTTACTGCTGTAAGATCAGACGAGGCCATAACAGGTCTAAATTGTGTCGGGGAAGCTTAAGGCTTTGCGCGAGCGCAGCAGGCGCGCAGGCAGTACCCGCAGCTGTGCTTTCGGCCGAGGCCAACTCCTATGCTGATACGGTAGTTGTTGCAGAGAAAAACGTCGATCATGTCGTCACGGCTGATGCCTGGCTGCCATTCCCTGCCTTTGAGAGCATGGACGGGGCACGCATCGACACATTCGGTACAGGCGCCACATCTGCTTTGGGTTGATCCTTTATAGGTCTGGAACGGGGCATCGGTCAGGATGGTCGTCAGCCTCACGCAAGGCCCGTACTCCGGCGTGACGAGGAGAGAAGATTTACCCATCCAGCCGATACCAGCGGATACAGCGACCATCTTGTGAGACAGCTCTCCCGTCAGGCGCTCCTGGTCCGTATCGTTGCCGACGGAATGCCAGCGGTAGCCGTGCCCGGATAAAAATTCGCCCAGCCTGGCTTTGATGACTTCCAGCTCGGCCCGCTGCCTGAGCTGCTGCTCGTGGAACGCCGCCTCGTCTGTCGAAGCAGTTGCGATATCCCCAATAGGCGTTATCAAGGATATGCCCACTGGAAACCTGCCCGTGAGCGGATGGTCGTGCCGGGACAGATCGGCAAAGCCTACCTTCTTCACCCCGATACGGGAGGCAAGTCTGACCAGATTATCCTGCAGATCCCTGAGTTCGTCGGCAGCCATGATATCTCCTCTTATGATGTACCATCTTTATACAGGTCTTTCCCGGTCCAGGTTAAATTAATACTGGGTTCGTTCTTCGCCGGCAGGCGGCATACCTTTAGCCATGCACAGAGGTAGCCGGTATACCTGATAAAGGCAGTAGGTAGCGGTAGTATTCTTGAAACGTTTTGTTTGAGTGCCCGTACCATTTACACGAAGTACGCGAAGTACTCAAAGTTCAACAAAATGGCTGACTGAAGGCTGATTTTCTGGCATAACTTCGTGTATAGTCTTTCCTAAACATTTTGGACAGTTCCTTTGCCAGGATCTTCGCCTGTTGAACGACTGCGAATGCAGGCGTTCTCAAGGCGATTCCTGACAGCCGGTTTTCCCTCTCCAATCCTCCGGGCACTCACCTTTCTCCTCTCAGACCTCCTGACCTCCCTGACCTCCCAGTTTGAAAAAAGACTCCCAGACCTCCGGGCACTCCCCAACCTCCCATTTTCAATGATACGTGTGCGTAAGCAGGACAGACAGGGAGGTTTCGGAGGCACCGGAGATCAGAGAGAACGATCTCAGGGAGAGATCAGAGAGGTCAGGAGGTCTGAGAGGAGGACAGTGAGGAGCCCGGAGGCCCCGGAGGATTTGAATGACGAATATCCAAAAAGTAACAGTAAAAACTATACTTCGCGTACCTTGCGTACTTCGTGTAAACGGTACCTGCCTGTCCGAAAAATTTCAGGAACGACTATAACAATCTCTGGACTACGGTTCGCTACTGTGTTTTTATCACACGAAGTGGTGTCGGCTGGTGATCGTCATGCGAAATTATTAATACTATGTAAGTCGATGATAGTTCCGCATCTTTTAGATATGCACCGATGGTCTAGCGGCTATGATATCAGCCTTCCAAGCTGAATACCCGGGTTCAAGTCCCGGTCGGTGCACTCATATTAATTTCCGCTATACGATAAGCTCTTTATATTCTCAAAATCAAGTCATCTCAGATGACCGATCTCTCCGCGTTTATCTGCATCTTCTGTAAACACCTCGGCGATGACGGCGCACGGTGTGCAGCTTTTCCGGAGCGCATTCCGGACGACATCCTGTTCGGCATACACGATCACCGCTTCCCGTACGAAGGAGACCAAGGCGTCCGGTTTGAGCTGAAGCCGGGGGAAGAGGCGAACTGGGACGAGTGGCTCGCCCTGAACGAAGCAAGGTCCCGGTCGTGCCAGATCCAGATAAACAGTAAATGGTAAGCGTTACTGCGTTTATTATCGTCTACCAGTCGCCCCGGCAATCTGCCATTAACTATAGTAACGCTATACACGCTATGGCAATCGATTGCGTTAACTTTATGTTAACGGCGTTAAGTACAAGCTATCGATGTACCATGTCAGACACCGCGACTAAGGCTAACAAGTATTACTTCTCGACCAGGGACCTGCTGATCATCGCCGTGCTCGGCGCGATGGGAGGAGCCTTTTCAGTCTATATGGGCTACCTCATCGCTGAGGCGTACAACGCGATCAGGGTGTGGTTCCCGGTGGCGGAATCGCTCAGCGGCGTTCACCTCATCTGGATTGTGCTGGTGATCGCGATCACTAACAAGAAAGGTAGCGGCGTTTTAGCAGGGCTGCTAAAAGGATCGATCGAGTTCCTGATGGGCAGCCGGCTGGGCTTGTTTGTCATCCTGCTGTCGCTCGTGGAGGGCCTGTTCGCGGAGATCGGGTTCTGGCCGTTCAGGAAGTACAGGCGGCTCTCGTACCTGCTGGCGGGAGGGCTGGGCACTGCCTCGAACGTGGTTGCCTTTCAGTTCTTCGTCCCGTTCAACAGCCCGCTGTTGTTCGGCCTCGCCACCTTCATGGCGTTCCTCTCGGGAGTGGTGATCGCCGGCATCTTCGGCCTCGGCGTCACCGACAGCCTGGAGGAAGCGGGGATCATTAAGAAGGCTAAAGATGGTAAGAAGGGTCTGCGCCTGACGGCGACAAAAGTCGCTGCAGTGCTGATCGCGCTTTCCATCGTCATCGTCGCGGGCGCCGTGGTCTTCAAACCTCCCGAGGCAGGCACGTCTCCGACTCCAGCGGGCAACGTTACCCCGCCGGCAGAGGGTAAGAGTATGCTGTTTACGATATCGGGCAGCGTCGACCAGCCCGGAGATTACGACTACTACAGCTATTCCGATCGCTTTGTCATTATGGAGTCGCAGGCCATCGGTAACCCACACAAGCCTCAGACGTATACTGGCCTGCAGCTGAAAACAGCCCTGCAGGACGCGGGCCTTCAGCCGGGGGCGACCAAGGTGGACGTGATCGGCTACGACGGCTACTATAATACGTTCGAGATATCGCAGGCCATACGGGACGACGTGCTGCTGGTAGACGTCGGTGGACAGCTGAAGATCATTGCCAACAGCACCAGCCAGGAGTACTGGGTGGGCATGATCAAGACAGTCAAAGTCTACTGAGGCGACGATATGAACGCTGACTATGAAGGAGAGATGATGGCGACCTTTGTCGCGCTGGAAAAGAAGCATGACATAAGCGGGCGGGTGCGACAGTTCATCGATGCTTCGGTGCGCTACCACGGTTTCCCAGCCCCGGGGGTGATTCTCGGAGCGTACATGGTAGACCTGGCGCTGGAAAAGCTGGGGGCCGAGCCGGGAGATCGGTTGTTTGCCGTAGCTGAGACAGCCAAGTGTGTTTCGGACTCGATCGGGGTCATCACGGGCTGCACTCCGGGCAGTAGTAAATTTTTATTGTTCAACACAGGGAGGATAGCCCTGGCGGTGGGGCGGGACGACGGCACCGGCATCGCCCGGTGCGTAAGAGCGTACGTAGTCTGCGAGCGGACCAGAAGCTATCCGGCTTTAAGAGCATGGTACTTCAATGAGCCGGATGCGAAGGGAAATTTGCCGGCCCTGCTCGAGGACATACTGGTGGCAGGCCGGGGTATCCTTGGCTGGGAGAGGGTTGATGTGCCGATCCCGCCCAAGGACGATCAGTGGAAACCGGCGATCTGCGCATCGTGCGGCGAAATGGTCCCGGATAAGATGCTCGTCGGCGACAGGTGCAGGGCATGCAGCGCCGGGTCCTGCTATATGGAAAAGAAATAAAAAGAAAAAGCTGTGCGGGCAGCAGCCCGCAGCTATTTTTACTCGATGACGATGGTCGTCAGGTTGCCGACCCAGGCCCCTTTGGACTCGCCGGGGATGACGGCCTTCAGCGTGTCGTCGGCGTTGATGGCGATGATGGCGTCAGCCGAGGCCTTGATGGCAGAGACGTCCAGGCTCTTGTTGTAGCCGTCCGCGCCGATCATGTTCGCGCTCTTCGCTTCGGCGGTCAGGCCTGCGGCGTCCAGAAGCTTGCCGTAGGCTACGCCGGTGTATTCCTGGGTAACGTTATCCTTTCCTGCGACAGTGATGGTCTTGCTTTCGTACTTCTGCAGGTCTGCCATGGTCAGGTTCAGCGGATTGCTGACCTTGCCGGTGACCGACAGCACGACGGGCCCCGAAACTGCCGGAGCCGGAGTCGGCGTTGTCTCCGCCGTGGGCACAGGAGAAACTGTGGTAGTTCCCGTGCAGCCGGAGATAGCTACGACAAAAGCGATCATTGCTACGAATACTAATGCGATCCCAACTTTAAATTTCAAAGATATGCCTCCCATTGTAAGTATTTGTTGTAAAAGAGATTGGTATCATATTAAATTTATTGCAACTACATGCGATTGCTCAACGGTCGGAAGGGGCATATCCTGGTAATTCCCATTTCTGATTTAATGCAAGTTAAGGCCCGTCTCATCTCTGTGCCGGCCTCAGCCGGCACCAGAAAGTATACAAATAGTCCAGCCGACCTTCCTACAATCATCGTATGGATAACTGGCCATTAATATGGCCCAGTTCGCAGCATCGAGGGGCGGGTACTGCAGAGGGTTACCATGAGGTACGTCCTAGTATTAGCGGTCCTGGCCCTGGTGTTGTGTGCTGCCCCGATTTCGGCAGCCGCACCGTCGATAGTCGGCGTTTCGGCCGACAGGGCCTTTTTCAACCCGGATACCGGCTCGGTAGAGATCAGTTACGAGCTGGCCGACATTATCAACGGCTGTCCAGCCGTCAGCATATACGGCCAGAGCGGCAAGGTGAAGGATATCTCTGCAGGTACCCGAAGCACCGGTAACCACAGCATTGCCTGGGACGGGACCTACAATAATAAGGTAGCTGTCCCGGATGGCGAGTATACGATACTGGTGTACCTGGCGGACATAGATTCTGCCAGGCAGCCCAGGCTGATCAAGGTTTTCGGGAGCATTTCAGGGCTGGACGAGCATGTACCGGGGCTGTTAAGCGGCACGGCCAGGAACTCGTCAGGTTATACCTTCGTAGCAGATGCGCCGAATAACAGTATACAGATTTTCAGCCAGGATGGCGCCCTGGTTTCGGTGTTCGGGAACGGCGGCACGGGTGACGGCGAATTCATGAGCCCGGTAGACGTTGCGATCAACGCTTCGAACTTCGTCTTTGTGTCAGACGACTATAACTCCAGAGTACAGGTATTTAATCCGGAGGGCAGGTTTGTCGCCAGCTGGCGGACTACCTCGGAGCCCGGCGCTGACTATAGCTTTGCAGGCCCCGTCGCGGTAAACTCTTCCGGCTTCGTTTACATAGTTTGCAGCGGGGAGAGAAAGCTCGACAACAAGGAGACGCCATGGACACCCGATCGCCAGTACTACAATCAGATTCAGGTGTTCAGCCCAGGGGGTGAGTTAGTCAGGAGCTTCGGCAGCTACGGCACTGGGGACGGCGAGTTAGGAAAGGTTAGCAGCCTCGCCATCGACAGGGAAGATAATGTGTACGTGGCCGATCTGTCGAACCACAGGGTCATGATACTGGATCAACAGGGGAACTATATCACAGCAATCGATTATTCCAGCGTGGGGGTAGGAGACAGCTATAATCCTTCGGGCATCGCAATCGGTTCTGCAGGGCACATCTACACGATGGACCAGGATAGAGGCAGGGTGGATGTCTTCTCGCCCATTGTCGTGGGTAGCGTCAGAGTCAGCGTGGATAAAACACCCCCGTTCACGGATGCCATCCAGAGCAGCAGGAGGGTAAACGACTGGCACAACTCCAGCGTTCGCATCGACCTGGAAGCGACGGACGGCGGCTCAGGCGTCAAAGAGCTGAACTATATAATGGACGATGGGCCGGTCCACAGGATCGAGGGAGCCGGCACTGCTTTCGTCGTCGCTAACGGCGTGCATAAGCTCGAGTACTGGAGCATCGATAAAGTAGGCAACGAAGGGAAGCACAATTCTATCGTCATCCAGGTAGACTCGGTCCCTCCGGTGACAAACGCGAAGTTGACTGGCACAGGCGGCGACAACGGGTGGTACAGGTCGGATGTGACAGTGAACCTCACCGCGGAGGATGCCAGCACCGGCGTCCACAGGACCCAGCACAGTTATGACGGCTCAGAATGGCTCGACAGAGCCTTGTTTACCGTGAGTAAAGAGGGTGAAAACCCGGTCTACTTCCGCTCGATCGACTACGCCGGCAACGTCGAGAGCCAGAGGATGCTGAGCATCAAGATCGATAAAACAGCTCCGTCGATTGACTGCACCTTCGAGGGCTCCAGCCCTCAGGGCTGGTTTACCTCCGATGTCACGGTGACTCTGACCCCGGAGGACGGCGGGTCAGGCATCGCTAAAACGGAGTATAGCATGGATGGCATCACATGGAACAACTATACAGCTCCGTTTATCGTACCCCCGGGTAACCAGAACAAGGTACACTATCGTACGCTGGATATGGCAGGCAACGTCGCCGCTGGTAACTCCTACCTTTATTTCTGGCCGACCAGCATCCCGGATATCTACGAGCTGGTCAACAATGTCCCTGTTCCGGCTCCGTCCTCCCCGGCGACCGTGGCCCCGGTAGACTGGATGCTGCCCCGGGACACATCCAAAGTAACGCCCGGTGCAGCGCCTCAGGTCCCGGAAAACGTGACAGACCAGCCTTCGGCTGATAACTCGCAGGAGAAAGTCAGGACAATGGTACGCATCATCAAAATTGTCGCCGGCTTCATCAGCTTTTTACCCTGAGCCGCTGTATAAAAAAGGCCGGGCACTTGCCCGGCGTTACTTTTTAATCAAAGAATTTCGACTCCCGGACGATCTCTTCCGCAGGGGTAAAGATCGTTTCGACGATGCTCTTTCCGGTCCGTTCCATGTACGCCTGTACCGCGTAGTACCCCACAGCATAGCCTGAGTGAGGCGGCAGCCCGAGGCCTTTGTCGTCGACGACTCCGGGGATGTTCCCGAACACGTACCGCTGCATGTTCTCGAAGCCCTTCAGGTTCAGCCCTTCTTTGATGATGTTCTTCACCCGGGGCAGCTCCCTGAGGTCGAAGTTTTTCACGCAAAAGACAAGCTTGTCCCTGCCGCAGAGCTCGACCGCAAACGATTCCGCGAGCCCTTCGCCGATCACCATCCGGTCTACCGACAGGTTCCGGGGGTCGCCGAAGCCTGCGGGAGCTACCGATGAGCATATGCCGTGGCACAGCTCGTGGGCCAGCGTCGAGGCTACCATGCTCATGTTCTGCTCGTTAGGGACGAAGTAGTTCAGCGTTACGTAGCCGGGTATAGCGCCGAAGCCTGTGTAGTCGCCGGTGATTGGGTTCATCCTTGTCTGGTCCTGCAGGAAGAAACCTGCTACCACCCGCTTTATCGGGATTCGGTGCTCGTAGCCCTCAAACATGCCCCACGCCCGCTCCAGCGTCTTTGCCATGGTCGAGGCGGGGTCGTACTTCTTCACGAACCGCAGCGTATCCAGAATATTTTCGTCTATCTGACCCGGCCCCAGGTAAGCCCACATGTTCAGCAGGCTCGTAGCATCGATCTTACCTGAAGCGTCAGGCTGAGCTCCGAACATCCGGAACATGCCCTCGAAGGGCTTGACGAGCTCCTGATAGTAGATTTCCTGCTTCTTCTCCACGTTCATTTCCGTTGCGATCTTCTCATAGGACAAGATTGTGTCCAGCACTTCAAATTCCATATGTATCTATTCCATAGTCGTTGGCATACCACACGCTATCGACTGAAAAAGCCTGATAGCGATGACGGCAGCCTTGCGTCGCTCAACAGTCTGTACCTGGCACGCCGAACGCCGGGCTGGAGAGAAGCTGGTGCCGAGAGGAGGTTATCATGAGTAGTAACGCCCTCAGCTGTTTGATAGTCTTGACTATATACCCAAAATGCCTGTGGCCACACAGGGAGGGTCAGCCTCACGGAGTAGCAACTAAAACATTCTGGAATGGCTCCACCTGCCGGTGTCCGCGCACCGAAAACCCCTGACCGGGGACAAAAACAAGCCTCTAGTGGAACTTGTGGAACATAGACTATCGGTAAAAATTTGACAGGTAAAGTATATAATTTTTACTTTGGTTGCTTTCGGTGCAAACCTGCGCATTTTTAATGAGAAATTTAAATATTTAACCGGTAATAGTACATAATGAGGGTTTGAGGGTGTTGAAAAGGGTTCGGCGATATGCCATAGCTGTGCTTATAGTATACGCGATTATTATCGCTATGATAACACCTTCGGCGGCGCAGTTCGAGCTGCGGCAGGAACTCAGGTCTGGCGATCTCCTTGCGAACCAGGAGACCATCATCGTCCCGTTTCAGATTACGCTCTTCCATACCCAGGATGCGACCTGCACTGACGCCGAATCTTTTGGATTGTCACCCTTGCCCACGGCCGGGGGAAACGGGTTTTCCCTGGCCCAGACCAGCGCCCGGACTGCAACGGCGGCAGAAACAGGATTTTTCAGCGTACAGCAGGCGCCTTATGTTTTACCCTTCGATCAGGTTCCGGGTATCGTCGTCGGTGATACCCCCTCGTGGGTGGCCAGGATGGGGCCGATACGCTTCGCAGGCCTCCCGGCAGGCACAGGCATGATCTTCCCCGACATGACCATGGTGACCCGCCAGATCAATATGACTACGCCGCCAACCAACCAGACTGCAACGGGTAATCTTACCCCAGGCAGGGCCAATAATACGACTGATGCAAGCCAGGCGATCAAGTACGACTACATCGTGGACGCCAACAATAGCAAGCCGTTCCTGCCGGGGAACGTCATGCTGGTCAGGACGGTAAAAAATGCAAGGGGGGTAAATGAGACTATCATCGACCGTGTCCCCAAAAAATATCTGCAGCTTTACGCTACTCCGGAAGAGATAGCCAGGAGGACGATCATGGAGCGGATGTGGCGAAACGTCCACCTCAACTTCCACATGGATAAGGCCTACTCTGGAGAAACCTGCTATCCGGACCTCATCTTCCCCGTAAAGGATCCGTTTGCGCTGATGTCGTATTACCCCACGCCTCTGACCGTCGTCGACGCATTGCAGGTCACCCGGCCCGGGACGCACATTAAAAAGGTCATGTGGCCAGTATAAGCCCCGGGTAAGCAGGTGTCCGCGTAAAGCGTTCGATATGCAGAATAATATTATAAAACTAGCTTAAGACCTCTAATTATGGCATTCATGTCTGATAATCCGGTAACAGGTGGTAACATTGATTACGGAACCTGGAATGTCGCGTGGTGGGACGTGCTGCTGCGAGGGTTGATCGCCATTGCCTTCGGGCTGGCGCTGTTTTTCTGGCCGGGCCTGTCTCTGGCAATCTTCGTCCTGCTATTCGCCGCTTTCTCGTTCATCGACGGAATTCTGATGCTGCTCCAGACGGTGACTATCAGAGACGGCTTATGGTGGGTGAGGCTGATACATGGCGTAATCGCCATACTGGCTGCCATTGTTGCTGTGGTATGGCCGGGCCTGACACTGATATTGTTCGCGTACCTGATCGGCTTTTACTGGGCATTCACCGGCATCCTGCAGATCGTCGTGGGCTTCGGGGCCCGCAAGGCTATCAGGGGAGAGATGCTCCTTATAGCGGCGGGAGTGATCATGGCGATTGTAGGCGCCGTTATGCTGATCCGCCCGGTACAGGGCATCGTAGCGCTGGCGCAGGTGATCGGCATCTTCAACATAGCCCTGGGGGTCCTGCTGGCGGTCCTGGCAGTCAAACTGAAGTTAGTAGAAAACAAGGCTCCCGCTGTAGCTTAAAATAGGCATATGCACAATGGACAGGCCGGCCAGGCCCATGTGAGGTTGCTAAGCCCGGCCAGGCCCTCCCACTTCTCGGTTTTAGGTCTTTCGGATGCTTTAGGGATCTATATTATCGCTCACGACGATGGTGAGGGTGAACACCTCTTCGCTGCCGGTCAGGTTCTCACACTGCCGGTGAAGGGTGGCCTTAAAGTGCTGCTCGCCGGCCCACGAAGCCTTCAGCAGAAACTCACGCGTGCCAGGTGCCCCGATCACGGTGATGTCGGAGGGAATAAATGTACTCTCCAGCAGGTCGATGCCCTGGGTGGAAGTCGGATCCCACGTATACCCGGTGCTGCCGCCATTTTCGGGCAGGCTGATGATGAATTCGGAACTGAGTGGTAAGTACACGGTAGAGTTGTTACAGGCGAGGTCGTAGATCGGTAATGGTATGGTTGGGTTATCTTCTATGCCTGACACTACTGTCGAGGGCTGGATAGCAAACCCTGCTGCCACCCCGCAGCAAAAGGCCGCCAGTGAGAAGACTGCGACTATAGCGAGGATCTTTATGTTTGACATCATCGAATCTCCAGGATGCCAGGTTGATAGTAGCCCGGCATACAGGGATAAGTCTTGCAGCCGGCCGTATAAAGAATCTCTGGGAATCGTCGAACTTCCCGTGCCCTTCCTCTGTGCAAAACGTTTATTGCCCCGGAAGCCCTTTTTGAGTTCGGTATGGAAAACCTGAAACTCAGAAGGATACTGGTCGCAATCGGCATCGGGATAATCTTAGTCGTTTCTATCCTGCTGGCCTACGGTATCTTTACCAGAAACAACACTTACATTATGATCAGCATTGCAGGCGTCGTAGTCGCTTACCTGATCTCCAGGTACGTCACGAGGCTGCAGAAACAAAGCCGGCTCGGTAAAAAATAGGCCGGAGAGTTCTGGCATCGCTAATGCCGTTGTCGACCCGGAGCACGCGTTTGATCTTACAAGAAATTTAAAAGTCGAAAAGCGTCCGCTGCTTTTTACTACCTTTATCCTCGGCGGCAGGGGGCTTCTCCGGCTCTGGCCCCGGGGATTCCTGTGGTGCCGGAACATCGGCGGGTTTTGGAGCATCGGTAGCGGCCGGCATCGCAGCTGTTACGGGCTCTTCAGCAGGTTCTCCCGGCTCGCCGTCGATCGGCGTGCCCCCGTCCCGAGCCTTGCGGCCTTTCCGCTTTTGCTTGACGGGCTCAGTGAAAGTGTCGAGCTTCGCCGACTTCTCCGAGGGAGGCTTCTCCTCTTCCCCCTCTGCCCGGAACAGGGACTCTCTCGGCTCCCCTCCCTCAGGCTTGCCCGGGCCTTTGCTAAACCGGGCAAACAGGTCGATCTCTTCCTCGATCTCTTCCTCGATCAGGGCTCTCGATTTCTTGTATATTTCCGAAACCTTCTTGGAAGCCTTCTTAGCATCGAGCAGGAAAGCGATTTCGTCTTCCTCGAGCTTCAGCTGGGCGGATAATTTGATGGCATACTCGTCCTTATCGAACAGGTACTGGATTAGCGGTAGATAAGACGAGCGCGCCTCGGCCTTCGACGAGTGGCAGGCTTTGCCGACCTTCGCCGCTATCGAGTCCCGTAGGGTGCGGGCGGATTTCGTCCGGCCCAGCTTCTGCCAGTACGTTGGCGGGCTGTACCTCGAGAAGCCTCCGTAGTGCCGGCGCCGGGCCCGGTTGACGCCGCAGACCATCATGAACCCGGCATACCGCCACATACCGTAGTCCTGCCGCCTCCGGGTCCTGCCCAGGTACATGTCGGCCTTAGAGAGAGCGTCGAAACCCCGCTCGAGGTCGTCGTCCTGGTACTCCCGGGGCAGGTTCTCGTCCACCCAGCCGATCAGGTCTTCGGGGTTCTCGTCCAGCCCATACGTAGCGTTCAGCGCCTCTCGCATGTTCTTGCCCCGGAAAATCATGCCCATGACCTTGAAGATCGTCTCGGGCACATCCCGGTCGGCGGTGGATACGTCGGCCACCGTGACCTGGCCGCTGCCCTGGGCAGCCGCTTGCAGATCATTGATGGCCGAGCGGAGATCATTGGTACGCTCAGCGATCTTCATCAGGGCTTCCGGATCGCAGTCAAGGCCCTCTTTAGCGCAGACCTTCCGCAGGACTTTGGCGACTGAAGTGCTCAGAATAGCCCTGAACTGGACCTGGAGAGCGGATTCCCTGAGCGGCTTGGACATGGCGTACATGTCGTTGGCAATGAGAATGACGGGCTGGCTGGCGTGCTTGATGACGTTGATGATTGCAGATTCTCCACCCCTGTCGGCATTGCCGTGCAGGTTGTCCGCCTCGTCCAGAATTACCAGACGTCGCCCGCCGGTGCCCTCGAAGGTACCAGCCGTAGCCGCCGGGCCGGCGATGCGGTTGATCGCGTCTTTGGTGCGGACATCTGAAGCGTTCAGCTCGATGTAATCCCAGCCCATGTCGTGGGCCAGCGCCAGCGCGGCCGAGGTCTTTCCCACCCCGGGACCGCCATAGAGTATGACCGCTTTCTTGCCGGTGCCGAAGGTCTCCGCCCACTGCCTGAGGGCTTTTACGGCAGCGTCGTTGCCCACGATATCGGCGAGGCTGACAGGCCGGTACTTTTCGGTCCAGTCCATAGTGTCGATGTCCGCAGTCATCGAACCCTATTTCTACCCGTAAGTAAATTAATATTTGGATGGTATATTACCCTTGATGAAACTGGAGTCACTGGCAGAATCGCTGCGGGACTATCTCGGCGCCACCCGTAAGCATTCTATTAAAAACATCGTCAACATCTTCGACGAGAAGGGAACCAACCCTTCCTTCGGTGAGGACGCCGCCATCATCGAAATGGGCGATGAGGCGCTGCTGCTCGCGGCCGATGGTATCTGGGACCGGCTGATGAGGGCCGACCCTGAATGGTCGGGCTACTGTGCGATTTTGGTCAACGTCCACGACATCGCGGCGATGGGCGGCAGAGCGCTGGGGATGGTTGACATATTTTCTTCCAGCTCTCCGGAACTTTCCGAGAAAGTCCTCAAGGGCATGAAGGCAGGGGTAGAGAAGCTGGGCGTCCCCATAGTGGGCGGGCACATCCACCCTGATACACCTTATACAGCTGTCGACGTGGCCATCCTGGGCCGGGTCAAGAAGGACAGCATCATTTACAGCAGCAAAGCAAAGCCGGGCGATGACGTAGTGCTGGGTATCGATCTGGACGGAAGGGTTCATCCCTCCTGCGATATGAACTGGGACTCCACCTTCCTGAAGGAAGCCTCGATCGTCAGGCACCAGATCAACTCGATGGTCGAGCTTGGCGAGACACATCTCCTGACCGCTGGCAAAGACGTGAGCAACCCCGGCATTCTCGGGACGCTGGGCATGATCCTTGAGGTTTCCGGCGTGGGCGCTGAAGTAGAGCTGGACACGATACCGAAGCCGGCCTCCCTGGAGTGGGACCGGTGGCTGAAGATGTACCCGGGTATGGGGTTCATCGTAACCTGCAAGCCGGAGAACACCGCTAGAGTGATCGAAGTCTTCGGCAACCACAAACTTAATGCGTCCCGGATTGGTAAGATACTGCCGGGCGCCCACCTCGACATCGTCAGAGGTGGGGAGCGAGCCACAGTCTTCGATTTCACGAAGCACAACATCACCGGGCTCCGGCCCGTCAAAGGGTGCAACCAGTAATGTCCAAGAAAGTAGCAGTCCTCAACGGCGACGGCGTAGGCCCGGAGCTCTCCAGCTCGGCCATCAAGGTCATGAAGGCCGCCGGCGCAAACGTAGAGTTTATCGAATGTCAGGGCGGAGCCGAGTGGTGGCAGGCCAACGGCGGCAACACGCTCATCCCCGACCAGTCCTGGAAGATCATGGATGAGGCCGATGCGATTTTTAAGGGCCCGACCACGACCCCCGGCGGCATTGGCTCTCCCAAGAGCGTGGCCGTCTCCATCAGGCAGAGGTACGACCTGTACGCCAACGTCAGGCCCATCAAGAGCTATAAGGGCACACCGTCCCCGCTGGGCGAAGTAGACTTCGTCTGCGTGAGGGAGGGCACCGAAGGCCTGTACGTCGGCGAAGAGATCCAGATCACCGACGACGTCGTCATCGCCATCAGGAAGATCACCAGGCCGGCCTGCAGGCGCATCGCGAAGTACGCCTTCGAGGAAGCGCAACGCAGGGGCTGGAAGGCAGTTGTGGCGATTCACAAGAGCAACATCCTCAAGAAGACCGACGGCACCTTCCTGCAGGAATGCGAAAAAGTCAAGCACGACTTCCCGGGCATTGAACTGGAAGAATACCACATCGACAACGTGGCCCAGCAGCTCATCAAAAACCCGCTGATCTTCAACCAGAAGGTCCTGCTCTCGACCAACCTGTTCATGGACGTCCTGAGCGAAGAGTGCTCTGCCCTGGTCGGCAGCATCGGCTTAATCTACAGCGCTAACATCGGCGATAAGAAGGCCATGTTCGAGCCCGCCCACGGCAGCGCCCCGAAGTACAAGGGCATGGACAAGACCAACCCGGTCGCGACGATTCTGGCTGGCGCCTGGATGCTCGACTACCTTGGCGAGAAGCAGGCAGCCCAGAAGATCTTCAAGGCCACCGAAAAGGTCATCGCCGAAGGCAAGAAGGTCACCTACGACCTCGGCGGCAGCGCGAAGACCAGCGAGATGGCGGCTGAAATAATTAAGAATCTCTAAGGCTGGAGCTTTCAGCTCCGGCATTTTTTTAGATACAGGGTAACAAAGCCCCTCACAAGCGTTACAAAGCAAAAGTAGCCCATCAAAAATAAGGGCCAAACTAATGATAGTTTCCGACATAGGCACATCCAAATTAACTTAAGCAAACCCAAAACAGATCCCGGTAAATAATCTGAGTGAAGGAAATGATGTCGCTGCTTACCGGAGAACTATAACACCCGGACGGGCGACGTGCTGAAAAAGTGGCCAAAGCGCGTACCGAAAAGTAGAGGAGATCAGGATAATCTGGTCAGCCTGCCGGTCAGCGGTACATTTTTCTCGATAAGCACTGATATTATTAACGTGCAATTAGGTAAGACTTGTGCAGCTCTCAGTGTATTCACAATCGTGGTAGCATTGGCTGGCTGCGTTTGCCTGGGCCCGCTAAACTACCCAAAGCACTGGTACAATGCCAGTTTTGATCCTGCCCCAGACAACACGATCAATATCAGGGTAATGGCCTTGGGAGATTCTCCAATAAAGATCGTTGAAGAGCACTCGGATCAGATCAGCATTGCTATTTGCTATTATATCCCTGCGAAGTTCGATCATCACCTAAGCGGAGACAACCTAGAAATCGTAGCTTCTGCTATGTATGATAATGACTGGACACAGGGTGTCGGGGCTGATGTTTATATCTATTTGCCAAAAAATGGCAACTATACTTTAAACATATACAATATGGCTGCGGATAATAGCAGCGTATACAGGAAGAACAGCCAGATCACGGTCGAATACGCAGGGAACGTCACAGTCTGGGTAAACGACTACGAGCATCTCCCGCCGTTTTAGCCGAAGCCCGATGTCGGGCCGGCGCCTGAGATTAACTATTTAGTCTGCATGGGCCCTACATCAGTATATGTCACCGGATGCTGCCGAACTTCACGGAAGCTGTGCCCCCCAGTACGACGATCTCTGCCAGGCTATGGAATGCCACGCCCAGGACGTCCTGTTCGGCCTGTGCTTCGAGTACCTGAGCCCGGGGCAAAAGCTGCTCGATCTCGGCATCGGCACCGGTTTGAGCGCCGCCCTTTTCCATAAAGCCGGGCTGGAAGTCTACGGTGCGGACTTTTCTCCAGACATGCTCCGGGAATGCGAGAAGAAGGGCCTCGCCAGAGAGCTGAAGGTCTGCGATATAGGCAGCGGTGACTGGCCGTACGAGGCCGGGCAATTTCACCACGTCACAGCCTGCGGGTTATTCCACTTCATCGGAGACCTTGACCGAGTATTCTCTGAAGCCCGGCGAGTCATGGTACCCGGCGGGACGTTCAGCCTCACCGTGAAGAGCGTCGAGGGCGGAAAGGAAGTGTATGTCGACCCAGGGTCGGGAATCGCAGTATACTGCCACGATCAGGCATATATTGAAGAGCTGGCCGGAAAGTATGGATTTACGCCTTTGAAAAGGCTGGCGTTTTACATGTACGACGACCTGGATAAAAAGAAACGATCGCTTTTTGCCGCTTATGTCGTAAAAGCTCTGGCACCCTGAAATCTCAGGTTATAGGACAGGTTTTTGTTCTATGGCCGCCTGATAGAGACTATCTTCTCGATAGTGATATTTTATGGAAGTTCAGCGAAAGGTCATCCACGGGAACGGGTACCAGATCCCGGCCATTTTCATGATGCCGTACAGCGCTACTGCAGCAGTCATCATCGTCCACGGCTACGGCGGCTGTAAAGAGGAACAGCTCGGGCTGGCATGGCGGATAGCAGAGCTGGGGCTGGCTACCTGCACCATCGACCTTCCCGGCCATGGCGAGCACCCGCAGATGCTGACGGGCCGGGCGATGGAAGAGGTTGAAGCAGTGGTGGAGTTTTGCAGGGCTTACGGCAAGGTCGCCGTAGTCGGCCACTCCCTCGGGGGCAGGCTCGCCCTCCTGAGCAGCGCAGACCTGGCCATCGCCATATCGCCGGCCTTCTGCAAAACCTACACCCAGCAGACCCACGACAGCATGAAAAAGCGTAGCTTCCGGGTTAGAGCAGCTTCTCCGGAGACGATCTTCGAGATATGCGAGGCCCTGCCCTTGTGGGAGCAGAGCGACCGGCCGACGGCCATCATCTACGGTTCCAGGGACATACCCGAGATAGTCAAAGCCTGTGAGGAGCAGAAGGCAAAAGGCGTGCCAGTGGTATGCATCGATAAGGCCGCCCACAACGACACCTACCTGCTCGAGGCCACGTTCGAGGAGATCGGCAGACAGCTGACCAAAATCGCTTCGGAGTTTTAGCGCTCTTAGGAAAAAGTGGCCGGGAACTTCACTGCCCAGCAACTCTGGCCGCGAACTGCCTGGCCTTCTCGAGGTCGCTCTCATCGGGCCTTCCCTTGTTGAAGCCGCCTATCAATACCAGCGGCCCGAAGGTGTCCCAGCCGAGGCAGTTGAACTCGTCGACGATCCTGAAGCCCTTTTCCTCGAGCTTCGCTCTCAGTGCTTTGTGGTCCTTAAAGTTCTCGTTGGCGCCGCCGGAAGTCGAGAAGATGAACGCGTTCTTATCCATCTTCGGCAGACCATCGGCCAACTTCAGTAAGTTCTTGTGGTGCTTGCCCATGTAGATGCCAGAGCCGAAGCCGATCAGGTCGTATTCGGCCAGTTTACTGGCGTCGACTTCTCCAGCTTTCTTAACTTCGGCCTTGAGAGGGCCGGCCATGCTGTCGGCTACCTTTTTGGTATTGCCGTGATGTACAGATTCGCAGATAATTAGTGTCTTCATGATTTTTTCCTCCTGGTCTTGGTAAAATTAGAGATTTCAGCATCAGGTCGAGGGAATACTCGACGAAGTCCGGGTGAGAGATGCCCTGGCCTTCCATTGTCGTGCAGACTGATGGCGTATGGTTGACGACGCTCTGAGTGGACAGCATCAGGAACCACGTGGTCATCACAGGATCGATATCCGGCCTAAGGCTTCCGTCGGAGGCACCTTCGAGGATGCAAGAACACATGATCCCGAAGTTCTCCCGGCCGATAGCTTCGACCGCCTCCACGTGCTCGTCCCTCACGGAGAAACGGGGAGTCTGGGCATACAGGAACATTTTATAGTACTCTGGATACTGCTGAGAAAAAGCGTAGAATGCTCTTCCCACGGAGAGCAGTTTTTCTGCGCCAGAATCACCCTTGCTAACGGCGTCCCGGAACATGTCGTTCATGATCCTGGCGCCCCTCAGGACGACTGCGTAGTACAGCGCTTCCTTGTTCCTGAAGTACAGGTAGAGCGTGCCGCTGGCCAGCTCGGCTTCCCTGGCCACGTCTTCCACGGAGACGCCGTCGAAGCCTTTCTGGATGAAGAGCTTCTCGGCGACATCGATGATCTCTGTGCGTCGGCGCTCTTTCTCCCGCTCTTTCCTATCCGCTATCGACATATGAATACACCACATTTAATGACACATTGTCATTTTGTGAGTATACTTCATCGATAGTACTTAAAGCTATTGTTATCCAGGAATAAGAATCGGGTAGTGTAGCGATCGTAGTCCATCACGGGAGCAGTTCTGGCCACATTTTCAGGGCGCAGTTATAACAGCAGCGATGCGATAGATGATTATCGGGGATCAATATCACCTATCGCTTGATTGCAGGGATTGCGCTCGCTTGTGCCGTCATAGCCGCTATCCTGGGCATCTTTCCGGCTTCGTTGCAGGCCCGGCCTGCGGATAGCCCGCCCCAGATGGCGTGGAGCAAGGTATACGACTGGGGCTATTATGATTATGGCAGCTCTGTTATCCAGACCCGGGATAGCGGCTTTGCTGTTACGGGAGGCATCAGCCCGGCCTATAAGGGCGACAGGAACGCGTTCCTGCTCAAGACGGATGGAAACGGCAACCAGCTGTGGAAAAAGTCCTATGGGGGAGACCGTTTTGACTACGGCTATTCTGTGATAGAGCCGGCCGACGGGGGATACACTATAGCAGGCACGACTGAGTCTTACGGCAACGGCAGTGGCGACGTATACCTCGTCCGCACGGATCCTGCAGGGAACCCGCTCTGGGAAAAGACGTTTGGGGGGCCCGGTTACGACGAAGGCCGGGCACTGCTGCAGACGGCCGATGGCGGGTACCTCATCGCAGGCATGACCGAGTCGTTCGGCAACGGCAGCAGCGATGTCTACCTGATCAAGACTAATGCCCGGGGCGACATGGAATGGGACAGGGCTTACGGAGGGCCCTTTAATGACCTCGCCCTTTCGATCCAGCCAGTAAGTGACGGGGGGTACATCATTGCGGGCAGCTACGGAGCTACGGCCAACAGTAGTACCGCTTATCTGCTCAAGATCGATGCGGGCGGCCACTGGCAGTGGGACCAGAAGCTCAGCGGGTATACCGATAGCGTAGCATACTTTGCAAGGCAGACCGCAGATAGCGGATTCATAGCTGCCGGCTATGACAACCTGCGGTCAGGCTCGAGCAAAGTCTGCCTGTATAAGCTCGACGCCGAAGGCGATCTCCAGTGGCAAAAAGCGATAGCAGTGAACAAGGCGCAGAAAGGCTACAACGTCTACCAGACAGCGAAAGGGGGCTACCTCATCGCAGGTATGGCAGAAGTTACTGATAAAACTGACCAGAGCATGCGCTACGAAAGCCTGCTGATCAAAACCGATCCTGCCGGCGAGGTTGAGTGGCAGCAAACATACGGGGCCGACAGAGCCGTGTTCACGAGGGCAGGGGCCATCACAGGTGACGGGGATCTGGTCATCGTGGGCTCGATCGGCAGTCCCGGCGACGTGGAGACATGGGACGTATATCTCGCCAAGTTCACCGGGATATAAGCGGAGTTCAGAGCACCGGTTTTGCAGTGCCAGGGCGAAGCTGATCAAAATACGGAGAAACCCTATCAGCCGGGCCGGCGAATTTTTGCCGGTGCCAGAGATCGACGTGCTACGATGCCGGAAAATAGGGCGACAGAGCTCGGCTCTACAGGCGCCGGAGGTTATACTATGGCCAGACAACACACTCTGAATTTGACAGGAAGTGTCAGAGCCACGGACGAGCCCGGCTCGATCTTTTTCGTGGGGACGGCGACGACGATCATCAAGAATAACGGCTTCACCATTCTCACCGACCCGAACTTCGTCCACGCAGGAAACCACGTCCATCTGGGGTACGGGCTAACTACTGAAAGGCAGACAAACCCGGCGATCGATATCGACCGGCTGCCGCAGATCGATTTCTGTATCCTGTCCCACATGCATGGCGATCACTGGGATGACGTAGCCACGGAAAAGTTACGCAAGAACCTTCCGGTCGTCACCACCCGGGAAGCAGCAGGCGTGCTCAAGGATAAAGGCTTCACCAGCCTTCACCCGCTGGACACATGGGATCAGATCACTGTTAATAAAGGTGGAGAGTGGATACGAGTCACCTCCCTGCCTGGCAAGCATGGTCCTCCCATTCTGGATATCGCGCTGCCGGAAGTGATGGGCAGCATGCTGGAATGGGGTAAAGGCACCGCCATCTCGAGCCCGAGAATCTACCTTTCCGGGGATACGCTGGTATTCGACGACCTGAAGGAGATACCGAAGCGGTACCACGATATCGACCTTGCCCTGTTTCACCTCGGCGGGACCCGGATCCTGGGCATTCTCGTGACGATGGACGCAGAGCAGGGCATCGAGGCCATCCGGATCGTCAAGCCTGCACACTCCGTACCCATCCACTACAACGACTATGACGTGTTCAAGTCGCCGCTGGAAGATTTCCGGAAGGCGGTGAAAGAAGCGGGGCTGGAATCGAGGGTAACTTACCTGAAGCACGGGGATACGTTCACGTTCGACCGGCTGCCGCGCAGGGAAGTGCCGCTGAGCCCGTGACAAGGCTAAAAAAGTACAGAGCGCCGGGATTATTTTTTCTTCCCGGTCGCCTTCTTCGCTATCTTGAATTTCTGGCCGTGCTCGATGTTGATCGACGCAGGGCTCACAGCAGGCATCAGCTCGGCCGGAATCCGGGGAGCGCTGACTGCCTTTTTCCTGGTTGCCGGGACTTCCTGCTCCTCGTGCTCGACTTCGCCGTCCACCTGGAACACGAAGTACTTGCGCACGAAGTCGTGGAGTTCCTCGTCAGAGACCGAGGAGCGTCTGTCCTCGGCGTCGTACATCTTCTGGATGTCCTTGTGGATGCACTTGATCCGGGGGTCGTGCTTGTCTACCTGGGCCTTGATGCCGAGCAGCTCTGACAGGGCTTCCTCGACCTTGAGGCGGATGACCTCGGTGCCCGAGGTGTCTCCGATCATCAGGTTCCTCTTGCCGCCGACCAGCTCGGGCGGGAAGGGCTCGTACGTAAAGGGATTCTTGATGATGCCCGCGGTGTGGATGCCGGACTCGTGGGAGAAGATGTTCTTGCCCACGATGGCCTTGTTTCTCGGGACGCGCAGGCCGATCTCCTGCTCCATGTACTCTGCGAACTCGGTGACCTTGTGCAGGTTGTACTTGTCGAAGCCCTCGACCCGGGTGATCAGGAAGGCCATAATCTTCTCCAGCTCTGTGTTGCCGGCGCGCTCGCCGATGCCGAGGAAGGTCAGGCTGGCCCAGTCCGCGCCGTACCAGAGGCCGGAGAGGGTGTTGCCGATGCCGAGGCCGAAGTCGTCGTGGACGTGCATCTCGATGTGCTTCACGCCCATGTCCTTGAACCTCTTGACCACTGCGGGGATGCCATAGGGCTCCTCGTAGCCGGGGAAGGGGATGCCGTAGCCCAGGGTGTCGCAGATTCTGATGATAGTGTCCGGGTCGATGTCGATGAGCTTCTGGACAAAGGGATAGACGAAGTCGTAGTTAGCCCTGGAAGTGTCCTCGATGTGGCACCGGGTCTTGAGGCCGTGATCGACCGCGTACTGAAGCGCCTTCAGGTACTTCTGCTCCGCCTCTTCGTAGCTCTTCAGGCCCATCTTGTCGAAGACGTGAGAGTCGGACACCGACATCAGGATACCGGTTTCCTTAATGCCGTCGACCTTGAGCACCTCGTCGATGTCTGCCGGGTTTGCCCTGGCCCAGCCGGTGACCTCCGGGAACTCGTAGCCGTAGTCCATCATACTCTTACAAGCGTCCTTGTCACGGTCGTTGTACACGAACGTCTCGAGCTTTTCCACGCCCATGTCGTGGAGGTACTCGAAGATCTTGAGCTTGTGGGACTTCTTCATCACAACGCCGGGCATCTGACATCCGTCACGAATCGTGGTGTCGCTGATCTTGATGTCCGCCGCGTGGGGCAGCCGGATTTTGGGCATATCTTCGTACGTTCTCATCATCGGAAGGTCACCTACCGTAGAATTCACGGTTACATACTATGTCCTAGTTTAAAAGATTTATGTATGCAATGGGGCAGGTTTTATCAATATAATTCTATTAAGGCTGAAAAGAACGGATATTGTAAGCCAGCACGCGATAAAATCCGCTTATTTTTGATTATACAGTGCCATCGAGCGGCATCTTAAATAAAAGCATGAAAACACGGAGATTTTTAGATTACAGGCAGTAATCAATGAGATTACTCGATAATAGCCTGCACTCTGCCCACTCTCCCATCTCTCAGCCGGACCTTTATTCCATGAGGATGGGTAGGAGAATTAGTGAGGATTGCTGCGACTATGCCCCGGGTCAGCTTCCCGGTCGGCTGGTCCTGCTTGAGCACGATGTCCACGGTTGCGCCCATCTTGACGTCTCTGCGAAGTTTTCCGTCGGCCATGGCAGACAAGTATGACTGCTGCACGATAAAAGCCTGCCGACTCCCGGTAGACATAATGCTACCCCGGATAACCCCCTGGAAGTGACACAACTTATTAAAGGCTTCCTGCCAGAGTGCCATATTAGTGATACTATGGCGATTAAGGCAACTGAAGTGAAGGATGTCATGTCTGGCAAGAATCCCCACAACGTAGACGCCCGGGTAATCTACGATACGGAGCACGCGATGGTCGTACATATCACCCTCAAGCCCGGAGAATCGCTCCGCAGGCACATCACGCCGGTAGACGTGGCTTTCTACGTCCTGGAAGGGAAAGGTACGGTGGAGATCGGCCAGGACAGGCTGGAAGCCGGTCCCGACATGATCATCGAGAGCCCGGCCAGAGTGCCGCACCGGTGGATCAACGACGGTCCCGGAGTCTTCAGAGTGCTTGTGATGAAGGTCCCGAAGCCGAAAGAGAGCACGGTAATACTCTGAGTCCCGGGCTCGCACCGGCGGGCCGGGCCCTCACTTGCGGGCGGCCTCAGCCGCCTCCCACATCATATTGAAGTTGCTCAGCATGTACGAGGAGATGTCCCGGTTCGGCGTCCAGATAGCCACGGCATTCCGGGCGTCAGGCACGTCGTCTTCCACCCTCGAGAACATGATCATTATCTCGCGGCCGTCGATCACTACAAACTTGATGAACGGCGTCCGGAAGAGCCTGAGATCGCTGTCTGTCCGGGAAAAAGCCTCGACAGTGGCGATGTCGCCCTCGGCCGTGGCGATGGTCGGGCGGGTGATGATGCGGACGTTCACGCCCCGCTTTCTCGCGCTCGCCAGGTACTTCTTCACCCTCGTGATCTCATCTTTCGTGTACAGAGCGCCCAGCATGCAGACGTCGTGCCTGGCCCTCGATGCCATATCCTCTATCCGGGGCACGATGTTATCCATGCCCCGGATGAGCTTCACGTTAGGCGCCTCCCGGTCGACCTGCCGGTCGTAGACTGAGGACAGTTCTGCAGACGCGTACTCGATCTCCGCATTCAGCGCCTTGCGGCGCTCTTCGATGGCCTCCTTCGGATACACGGGCTTATAGGTCAGCGGCCTGCTCCGCTCTACCCTGGCCCACCCGCTTTCCTCGAGGCGCTTCAGAGTCTCGTAGATCTTGGACCTTGGCACGTCAGCCTCCTTCGCGATGGCGGCAGGAGAGGCGTGCCCCAATGCCACCAGCGCCCCATAGGCTTTCGCCCCATAGTAGGTCAGCCCCATGTGCTGGAGGGTGGCTACCACTTTCTCGTCAGGCATCATAAAAGATACTTGTATCATTTCACCCTCTTAAAGTTACACCATTCTTATGTGTAGCCGGGATAATTCTCTGATCAGGTAATATCCCGGGGATCTGCGGGCCCGGGCAGAGATCGATAGAATAGTTGGAGTTAAATAGCCGTATTAAGAAACATATTCAGGAGTGATACTATGAGCTACAAGTGCCTGTGCGGACTGAACATGAAAGACCTGGAGATGGCAGAACCGACGAAGGGCCCCAGCTTCCGCAAAGTCATCTGCGAGAAATGCCAGAAGGAGTTTTTCACAGACATCGAAGGCAAGACGATGTGCTTCGAGTGCGAGAAATAGCTATAGGCAAGGTGCGAAAGATGGAGCAAAAAGTAATCATGCAGCTCGAAAACCTGAGCTGCCCTGACTGCGCGATGAAGATCGGCATGGTGCTCAAAAACAGCAAGGGCGTCTCGAACGCCGAGGTACTGTACACTTCCAGCAAGGTGAAGGTCGTCTACGACCCTGAGGTTACGAAAGTCGAGAACATCGTGAAGCTGATCGAGAGCATCGGCTACGGCGTGAAGGACATCAAGCAGTAGATCGATATGAGCCTCGCTGACGACCTGAGAAAATTTTCCCGGAAGAACGGTAAGCTGATTGTGACCGTGGTTTCCGGCACGTTACTCGTGGCCGCGTTTGCTGCCGGGAAGCTGCAATACGAGCAGTTAAGCACCGCCCTGTGGATACTGGCTGCGATCATCGGCGGCTTCGGCATCGCGAGGAGCGCCGTTATTCAGCTTAGGTATAAAGTCCTCGGCATCCAGGCACTGGTGACCATCGCCTCCATCGGCGCCATACTCATCGGCGAGTACTGGGAGGCGGCCGTAGTCGTGTTCCTGTTCACCTTCGGGGGCTACCTTGAGGCGCTGACGCTGGACCGGACCAGGAATGCGCTCCGGTCGCTCATGAGCCTGGCTCCCACCACCGCAGCGGTCAGGCGTGATGGCCAGATCGTTACCGTCGACCCTCAGGAGGTAAAGCCCGGCGAGGTAGTCGTCGTCAAGCCCGGCGAGAAGATACCGGTGGACGGCACGGTCGTTAAGGGCGAGGCCCAGGTCAACCAGGCGTCCATCACAGGCGAGTCAGTACCCGTGAGCAAAGGCCCTGGAGAGCAGGTCTTCAGCGGCACTGTCAACGAGGTAGGCTTAATCGAGATCGAGACGAAGCGGGCGGGCGAGGACACCACCCTCGCCAGGATCATCTCGCTGGTAGAGGAAGCGCAGGAACAGCGGGCCCCGACCCAGCAGCTGATCGAGAGATTCTCCAAGTACTATACCCCGGCGATCATAGTGCTGGCCATAGGCGTATTTCTCCTGACCAGAGACCCGCTCGTAGCGCTGACGCTGCTGGTCATCTCCTGCCCCGGCGCCCTGGTCATATCGACGCCTATTGCGGTAGTCTCGGGCATCGGGAACGCGGCGGGGCGGGGAGTGCTCATAAAAGGTGGCGCCCACCTGGAACGGGCAGGCCGCATAAACGTCGTGGCCATGGACAAAACAGGCACGCTGACGAAGGGCGAGCTGGAAGTGGTGAACGTCCGGGCGTTCAAGGGCATGGCCGACGAGGCGATCTTAAAGGCGGCAGTGGCGGAGAAGATGTCCGAGCACCACCTGGGCAGGGCGGTGCTGAAGAAAGTACCACCCGCAGTGGCCATTCCCGACCCCGAGGATTTCAAAGTGTTGCCCGGCAGGGGAGTGATCGCCAGGCACGGAGGCCGAAACCTTACCGTGGGCAACAGGCGGCTGCTGGCGGAAACCGGCTTCGATCTGTCGCCGGGTGCAGAGGCGTACGTCCGGGAGGAAGAAGAGAAAGGAAGCACGGCAGTGTTCCTGATCGAAGACGGCGAGCTACTGGCAGTGATTTCCTTATCCGACACAGTAAGGGAGGAAGCGAAAGACCTGATCGCCCGGCTGAAGAGTGTCGGCATACAAAAGGTAGTCATGCTGACAGGGGACAACGAACGGACCGCCCGCGCCATCGCAGGCCGCCTGGGCATCGACGAGTACATGGCAGAGCTGCTGCCCGAAAACAAGGTTGAAGCAATAAAAGAGCTAAAGAAATTCGGAGTCGTAGCCATGGTGGGCGACGGGATCAACGATGCCCCGGCCATGGCAGCGGCCGACATCGGCATCGCCATGGGCGCCGCCGGCACCGACGTGGCCATCGAGACGGCTGACATCGCCCTTATGTCAGATCGCCTCGACCGGATCGCGTATACGATTGGGCTCAGCCGGAAGACGCTGGGCATCATCATGCAGAACACGGCCTTCTCCCTGCTGGTCGTCCTCCTGCTCGTGGCGGGCGTGCTGTTCAAAGTGGTCGTGCTCGCCTCGGGCATGTTCATCCACGAGGCCAGCATCTTCATCGTCATCCTCAACGGCATGCGGCTGCTCCGGTACGGCGGCGTCCCGGGCCAAAAGGCCGGCGGGAAAGAGGAGAAGAAGAAAAAGGGCGGCCTTCCAGACCGGAAACTTCCGGAGGCTGCCTGATATAGAAGAGTTAGTAAGAAATTATTAGACATCATAGCCTTAAGATAAATGGAATACGGGAGTTGATTTACTATGGATAAATGGAAATGCATACCCTGCGGTTACGTTTACGATCCCGAGAAAGGCGACCCGGATGGTGGTATTGCTCCCGGTACGGCATTCGAGGACATTCCCGACGACTGGATGTGCCCGGTATGCAATGTACCTAAGGATATGTTCGAGAAGGTAACCGGCTGAGCCCGGGCTTAAAAAATATTTGCAAACCAATGCCTGGCGCCATACCAACACGCGCCAGCGCACCTTTTTAGTTTACACTTGACGGTGCCCGGCCGGGTGGTGACGGCAGATACCGGGCCATAATGGTAGCTGGCAGGCTGCAGTGGTTCAGGGAGCACAACTCTACGTCAAGGCCTCTCTTGGTAGAGGAAAATGCCGGGACACTGATCTAACGCCAGGACACCAGGACGCCATGGAAAAATGGGATATTCGGGTAGAGGCTATGAAAAATTGTTGGTCCGGGAGGTGTTGAGAGGTCGGCGAGGAGGCTGGAGAGGTGCCGGGAGTTTAGAGAGGACTTTTCAAGCTGGGAGGTCAGGGAGGTCAGGAGGTCTGAGAGGGAGGTTATGTGAGGCACCCGGAGGTCCGAGAGAATTTTGTTGGTGATCACATTCGAACTATCCGGGGCTGTCAGGTACCGTTTACACGAAGTACACGAAGTACCCGAAGTACCCGAAGTCATACTTTAAGATCGGCTTGCAGTCAGCCCTTTTATCGTACTTTGAGTACTTCGTGTACCTTGTGTACTTCGTGTAAATGGTACGGGCGCTCATCCGAAAAGTGCAGAATAGTACCCTGTTATCCTCTCTGACCTTTCCACACTCCCCGACCTTCTCTCTGACCTCTGACCCTCTCTAACCTCCCAGCTTGAAATCCTCCCCGGCCTCCCGGGAACTCCCCGACCTCCAGGAGTTTTTCATCTGCGTAACTTGAAAAACCGGTTTTCCGCCCGCGAGGCATAAGAAAAGGAGATTACTCTTCTTGCTTTTCGGGATACGCCGCAGTGTTCTTCCACGTGTTGTCGAACAGCGTCTTCATCATCCGGCCCAGCTCGGGCTGGTTGATCCAGATGCCGGTCTCTTTGCCCGTAGACTTGAAGTCGTCCTCGGGGTACTCGGCGAACAGCACCTCTTTGCCGTCTACGAGCACGAACCTGATGGGGGGCAGCGTGTCGATCCGCCGGAGCTCCACCAGCCGGGAGAGCTTCTGGGCGATGTCCTCCACGTCCGGGGTGACGGGGGCGACGAACCGGACGGCGATATCCTTTCTCCGGAACTGCGAGGCCACGTCGCTGAAGTACTTGTAGAAGCGGACGATGCCGTGGGAGGTGGTCATGATCTCCACGTCGTGCTCGCACCGCAGGAACATCTCGTCGACCAGTTTGTAGACGTTCTGCCGGCCGTAGTAGAGCATCACAATCGAGCTGTTCTCCGTCGGTATCGCTTCCTTCGGCTTGACCTCCGATAAAAGCTGGTCCCGGGCAGTGCGGAGGGAGGTGAACTGCTTCTCCTTCTCCTCGATGAGCAGATCCAGCCCTTCGTCCAGCGATACGGCCCGGTAGAGGTTGACGGCCTCGGGTATTACCGTGACGAGCCCGCGCATCTGGAGCGTCTTCAGTACAGAATAAGTGTGCGGCCTCGGAAGGCCGGAGTAGCGGGATACTTTGCTCGCTTCCTGAGCGCCTTTCACCAGCAGGGTCAGGTAGACCTTGGCCTCGTATTCTGTCATCCCGAACATGCCGAGCTTTGACAGCGTTTTCTCATCGAAGTGCTGCTCCATATGGATACGTACAATCAAGTTATACTGGTATATATAGATTTTATTCCGACCTCCTATTATCGGATTATCAATCACCGGAGGGCAACGAATGTTTGGGATTAACGATCCCTGGATCTTACTAGGGTATGGTGCGACACTGCTATTCGCGCTCGCATGTGTACTGTACGGCCTGTTAAACTGGAACAAGGGAGGAGACTGAGATGGCAGTTTCTATGACGTTATTCGGAGCTATCGCTGCTATCTATGTGGTCATCCTGCTGGGTCTGGGCTATCTGGCCTACCGGAAGACGAGGCAGGCCGAAGATTACCTTGTTGCCGGCAGAAATGTGCACCCGGCGCTCATCGCCCTTTCTTACGGCGCCACTTTCATCAGCACGTCGGCGATCATAGGATTCGGAGGAGTGGCAGCCAAGCTAGGCATGGGCCTGATCTGGCTGACGGCGCTGAACATAGGCATCGGCATACTGCTGGCCTTCGTCGTATTTGGCAAGAAGACCCGGGAGATCGGGAGCAAGCTGAAAGCAGTCACCTTCCCGGACCTGATGGGGAAAAGGTTTAACTCGGCCTTCCTGCAGTACGCGAGCGGTTTCATCATCATCGTCGGCATGCCGTTATACACGTCTGCAGTACTGATCGGCGGGGCACAGTTCGTCACTACGACGTTCAGCGTCGATTACAGCATGGCATTGCTGGCGTTTGCCGCCATCACTGCGCTATACGTCATTTTCGGCGGGCTGCTGGCGGTCATATACACCGATGCATTCCAGGGGACAGTGATGCTTGTGGGCATGACTGCGCTGCTAGTATTCCTGTACGCCTCGCTCGGCGGAGTAGGTTCGGCTCACCAGGCTCTGACCGATATGGCGAGTATGGTACCTGCCGGCGTAGCGGCACAAGGGCACAACGGCTGGACAGTGATGCCAGACCTCGGCTCGCCCATCTGGTACTCGCTGGTCACGACCATCATCCTCGGCGTAGGCATCGGCGTGCTCGCCCAGCCGCAGCTGGTAGTGCGCTTCATGACAGCGAAAAATGATCAGGCGCTGAACAGGGCAGTTCCCATGGGCGGCATCTTCATCCTCATGATGACCGGAGTGGCGTTCACAGTAGGCGCGCTAATCAACGTGTACTTCTTCAAGAACGGAGGAAAGACCGCGTTCGACATGGCGATCAACGGTAACTTCGATACGATCATACCGGTCTTTATCAATGCGGCGACACCGGAGTGGTTTATCGTGATCTTCATGCTCACGCTCCTGTCCGCGGCCATGTCGACCCTGAGCGCCCTGTTCCACACGATGGGCACTGCAGTAGGGAACGACATCTGGAGGCACACGAAGAATTTCAAGCCTTCGATCACCCGCACCCGCATCGGCGTAGGAATCATGATCCTGGTCAGCGTAGTACTGGCGTTCCTGATGCCGGGCAACATCATCGCCCGGGCTACTGCCATGTTCATGGGGCTCTGCGCAGCTGCGTTCCTGCCAGCGTTCGCCCACGGCATCTTTAGCAGGAAACCGTCGAAGAACGCAGCGATAATAAGTCTCGTAACAGGGTCGGTTGTATGGTTCATGTATACAGCCTTCGTACATGTTGCCGAGTCTGAGCCGCTTGGACTATGCATGATGCTCTTTGGCCAGAAGGCCTTGTTCGGGGCACCGTGGACCCTCATCGACCCCCTGATCTTCGCGCTGCCGGCGTCGTTCATAGCGCTTGTAACGGTGCTTGCGGTAGAAAAGGTAGCCCAGAAAGAGGAGCGGTCCGAAAAGGCTGCCGCTTAAACACCCGAGATACGTCTGCAGGCAATGGCGCCCTCGTGACAGACATTGCCTAATCGCCTGCAGACGCCTCGATCAGGTTACATCCATAGTCTTAGCTACGGGTCAGTACGTACAATCCTGTGTCACTTGTTTATATAGCGGTTTTGTATCGAACATTAAAACAGAAATAACGGGTAGTACCTATGGATATAGCTGGTCTGATAGTATCTTTGCTTCCCCTGATCGTAGTGTTCCTGGGGATCGTGTGGCTAAAGAAATCCGGTTCAGTAATGGTCATCGTGGCGCTAGCCCTGACGGCCTTCCTGGCGTGGTGGTACTTCCACACCGGCCTCGACGTGATCTTCGGCGGCATCGTCATGGGCATCCTGAAGTCCTTCGGCATCGCCATCGCCATTGTATTCGCCATGTTCATGGTCTTCCTCATGCAGATCACCGGCGCGCTCAACCGCATATCCGACGCCATCCACCGGATAGCCGGCACAAAAGAGGAAAAAGCCCTGTTCGTCGGCATGGGCTTCGGGTCCTTCGTCACCGCGCTGGGCCTCGTCACTCCGACGCTGTTCCCGCCTCTGCTAGTAGCCATGGGCTTCACCCCGCTGGCGGCCATCGCGATCGCCTGCCTGGGCTACGACCCGCTGTGTTCGTTCGCGCTGCTGTCCCTGCCGATCACCCTGCCGGCCAGCACCGTGGCAGGAATGGGCATACCCATCACCGAGCACTCGTTCGCCATGAACATCTCGATCTTCCTCCCGGTGGTCAGCGTCCTCTTCGCCTTCGCCATCCTGATAGTGGTGGGCGGACTAGAGGCTGTGAAGCGGTCCTGGGTACCTGCGCTCCTGTCGGGCCTGGTGATCTCCCTTTCGGCGCTCGGCATGGTGTACACAAACATCGTGCCGCTGTCTGTCGTAGGCGTAGTGGCCGGGGGCCTGTCGATGGTCACTCTGTATACATATAGTAAAATCCGCAGCCACCTGTTGAAGGACACTCCTGTCGCCACAGTGGCGGCAGATGGTGGAACCACGAGCGCTCCGGCCCCGAAGATGTCCCTCCTGAGGGCGCTGTCCCCCTGGCTCATCCTGATCCTGCTGGTCGGCATCGTCAGCGTGCCCCAGATCTCGACCGTCCTCAAAGCCGCACCCGGCAACCTCGAAGTCATCACCGCCTTCGCCAACCAGAAGGTCGACCTCGACTTCCTCTCCCAGGCATACACCTGGATCCTGGTCGCCTCCATCCTCGGCATCTTCACGATGGGAGCTACGAAAGAGCAGGTATCCAAAGCCCTGGATACTACGGTGAGACGGTTTCTGGGCCCGTTCCTGGCGTACAGCCTGTTCTTCTCCATCGCCTACATCATGTTCTACTCCGGCGGCTCGGTCATCGCGGGCAAGTTTACTCCGGGAGTGCTGGAGGCGAACATGGACGGCATCATCGGAGTAGCCCTGGCCGCAGCCTTCGGCTCGTACTACGGCCTGGTCGCCCCTATCCCCGGCTTCATCGGCTCGGTGATCGGCGGCAGCGAGACGTCCTCCAACGTCATGTTTGCCAAGATCCAGAATGTGGCCGTGACCAACACGATCGGCGCCGACAAGTTCGCCCTCGCCTTCGGCTCGATGGCCGTCGCGGGCGGCATCGCCAGCGCCATCACGCCCTCGAAGATCCACAACGCCTGCGCTACCCTGGGAGAAGGCGGCAAGACCGAGAGCGAGGTCATGAAAGTCAACGCCGGTGTGGCCATCGTCCTGACCGCGGTGACCTGCGTCATGACCTTCCTGTTCCTGGCGATAGGGATCGGGTTCTGATCATAAAGCTGCCATACACGCCTCGCCACCTCCCGGCGAGGCCAATCCTCTTTTAACTAAAGTTGTAGATGCGCTTGCGGACGAAGACGAACGCTGCGCTGTGCATACCAGATTGCACAGCGCAGCGTTCGTGTACGAATCGCCTTCCAGAACGCCTGCGAATGCAGGCGTTCAAAAGGCGAACAATAAAGCACAGCAATCTATTTATATTCAATGTGCAACTATACACATGTAAGTACAACTATGTACAAGTTATATACATAGTGGTACCATACCGAACATGAAGGATTTCAGGTTTTATCTATGGACATAGCAGGCTTGATAATATCGTTGCTCCCCCTGATCGTCGTCTTCCTGGGGATCGTGCTATTCAAGAAGTCGGGCTCGGTAATGGTCATCGTGGCTCTGGCGCTGACCGCCTTCCTGGCGTGGTGGTACTTCCACACCGGCCTGGACATCATCTACGGCGGCATCCTGATGGGCATCCTCAAGTCCCTGGGCATCGGCATCACGGTGGTCTTTGCTATGTTCATGGTGTTCCTGATGCAGGTCACCGGGGCGCTGAACCGCATCTCGGACGCCATCCATAACGTGGCCGGCAATAAGGAAGAGAAAGCGCTGTTCGTCGGCATGGGCTTCGGGTCCTTCGTCACCGCGCTGGGCCTCGTCACACCGGCGCTGTTCCCGCCCCTGCTGGTAGCCATGGGCTTCACCCCGCTGGCGGCCATCGCGATCGCCTGCCTGGGCTACGACCCGCTGTGTTCGTTCGCGCTGCTGTCCCTGCCGATCACCCTGCCGGCCAGCGCCGCAGCCGGAATGGGGATACCCATCACCGAGCACTCGTTCGCCATGAACATCTCGATCTACCTCCCCGTGATTAGCGTCCTCTTCGCTTTCGCCATCCTCTGGGTGGTAGGTGGCATGGGGGCCATAAAACGGTCCTGGTTGCCCGCCCTCCTGTCGGGCCTGGTCATCTCCCTGACAGCTTTGATTCTGGTCTACACCCAGATCGTGCCCCTGTCGATCGTGGGAGTGATCGCAGGTACTGCATCCATGGTCTCGCTGTACATCTACCACAAGGCCTGCCAGTACTTGAGGAAAGCAGAAGCCGTGCAGCTAGAGGCTCCACAACAGCCCGCTTTAGCGGACGGTGGAGTCAAGGCCTCAGGGATATCCCTGGCCAGGGCACTCTCCCCGTGGGTCATCCTGATCCTCCTCGTCGGCATCGTCAGCGTCCCGCAGATAGCTGGCATCCTCAAGGGTGTTCCCGGGAACCTGGAGGTCATCACGGCTTTCGCCAACCAGAAGGTCGACCTGGACTTCCTCTCCCAGGCATACACCTGGATTCTGGTAGCGTCCATCATAGGTATCTTCACCATGGGAGCCAGCAAAGTCCAGGTCTCGCAGGCGCTGGACTTGACAGTGAAGCGCTTCTTCAGCCCGTTCCTGACGTACACCATGTTCTTCTGCATCGCCTACATCATGTACTACTCCGGCGGCTCCGTCATAGCTGACAAGTTCGTCCCCACGAGCGTGCTGGAGGCGAACATGGATGGCATCATCGGAGTTGCGCTGGCCGCAGCCTTCGGCGCCTACTACGGCCTCGTCGCCCCGATCCCGGGCTTCATCGGCTGCGTGATAGGCGGCAGCGAAACCTCGTCCAACATCATGTTCGCCAAGATCCAGAACGTCGCGGTCAGCCAGACCATCGGCTCCGAGAAGTTCGCCCTCGCCTTCGGCTCTCTCGCAGTAGCCGGCGGTATCGCCAGCGCCATTACACCCTCGAAGATCTACAATGCCTGCGCTGTTCTGGGGGAGAGCAGCAAGACCGAGAGCGAGGTCATGAAGATCAACATCTGGGTAGCCCTCGGACTGACGGCTGTGACCTGCGTCATGACCTTCCTGTTCCTGGCGATAGGGATCGGGTTCTGATCATAAAGCTGCCATACACGCCTCGCCACCTCCAGGCGAGGCCAGCCCAATTTTTAAAGATAGTTGCTAATGATCTCGTGAACGTACACGATCGCTGCGCTGTGCCAGGATCACAGATTACGACAGATTCGACAGATTGCACAGATGCTAATCGATAATCAAAAGAAAAGTGCTCATACCATTCTTTTTATATAAAAATAGTCATCTGTGCAATCTGTCCAATCTGTCGTAATCTGTGATCTGGCACAGCGCAGCGTTCGTATTGCTGTCTCAGTGAATCTGAGCAACCTGGTATGCACAGCGCAGCGTTCGTATTGCTGAGTCGCCGGTCATGGAAATTATAAGATCTTATAGATGGCCACATCTTCGTTGCTGTATACCTTCTCGAAGTACCGCCCATCCTCGAACTTCTCCTTCCCGATTTCGGCGGGTGTCACCCACCACCCGGTGTTGAGGCGGCGGTGCTGGGGGACGAAGACGTAGGTGGCGTTGAGCCCTTTTGCCAGCTGGTAAGCCCGGGCGGGGTCTTTTGTGGTAAAGACCTCGTTGGTGTCGGTCATCATCCTGATGGGGTCGGGGGCGTTGGCCCAGTCTCCGCCTTCGGTTGATATCCGGGTGGTCATGCCCATGATGAGCTCGGCCCCGAAGATGTCAGCGACGAAGCGGTCTGAATCACGGGTATTTTCCTTTATCCACACGGTGGCGTTGAGCTCGCCGTGGGTGACTACAAGGTCATTTATGGTTGCGTTGACCTCTCGCACGATTTCGGGCGGGGGCACGAGGAGAGCTGCCCGCTCTTCCGGGGTCAGCTTATTGAGGTACCTGTCGATATCTGCCTTGAAAGGGTCGGGGGTCAGGTTACGCAGGTCAGTAGCGTGAATGGGCACGGGCCAGAAGTAGGTGAGCAGGAGAATAACGGCGAATAACGCCAGGACGAACGCAGCTTTTGCCCGGGAATTCTCGCCGCTCATAGCATCACCGCTTATGGCTGGATAGTACAAAACTTTATCGAGATATGGCCTGATGGCCGCATGGAGTACTTTCTACAGCCGTGGCGATGAACGGGCAGCCGATGCGTGCGGCCGCCGGCATACCGCGGTAGTGATGCCGCTATTTCCGTTAATACCTGATTTGCCGGCCGCTCGTAAAGCAGCCCTTGCGAGGTGGATCTGCGGGAGTAAGCGGTAAAGTGATATAGCATACTCGTACAATACTATGGAAATATATCAAGCTGTATACAGAAGCAGGATGAGTAGTGTATGGAGCGCGACTATAACACGATGGACGATTTCTCCTTCAAGGGAAAGACTGTGCTGCTGCGGGTGGAGTTCAACTCCCCGATGAGCCCGGATGGCAAGATTCTCGACGATAAGCGCATTCGGGAGAGCGTGCCGACGATCAAAGAGCTGGATGACGCCAAAGTAGTGCTCCTGGCGCACCAGAGCAGGCCGGGCAAGAAGGACTTTACCACCCTGGAGGACCACGCCAAGCGGCTCCAGAAGCACCTGAAGCAGAACGTCAGGTACGTCGACGACATCTTCGGCTCCCACGCCCGATCAGAGATAGTCGAAGCGGAGCCCGGCGACGTCCTGCTCATGGAGAACGTGCGCTTCTACGCGGAAGAGCAGCTGGAACAGACACCGGAAGCCCATGCCAGGACTCACCTTGTGAAGAAGCTCGCGCCCCTCGCCCAGGTCTTCCTGAACGACGCGTTCGGCGCTTCCCACCGCTCCCAGTGCTCCCTGGTCGGCTTCGCCCCCATCCTGCCGTCAGGCGCCGGCCGCCTGATGGAGAAAGAGATCGACTCCCTGAACCAGGCGCTCACCGGCGGCGGAGAGACCACCTACGTCCTCGGCGGCGCAAAAGTAGACGACAGCATCAGCGTCACCAAGAACGTGCTCGAGAAGAAGATCGCCACCAGGGTGCTGGTTACCGGCGTCGTGGCCAACGTCTTCCTCGCGGCCAGCGGTGTCAAGATCGGCAAGCCCAACATGGACTTCATCGAGAAGAACGAGTACCTCGGAGAGATAGAGCGCGCTAAGGCAATCCTGCAGGCTTTCGACGGCAAGGTAGTCCTGCCCACCGACGTGGCTATCAATAAGGATGGCAAGCGCGTCGAGATGAGTGTCAAGAGCCTGCCCACAGACTACGTAGTCTCGGACATCGGCAGGGAAAGCATCGCCATCTTCAGCGACATCATCCGGAAATCGGATAAAGTGATCCTCAACGGCCCCGCGGGCATCTTCGAAAACCCCGACTTCAGCGCCGGCACCAACGAGATGCTCATGGCGGCCACCAAAGCAAAATTCTCCGTAGTCGGTGGCGGCCACAGCTCCGCGGCAGTCGAGACCCTCGGCATCGAAGGCAAGATCTCCCACGTCTCCACCGGCGGCGGAGCAGCCATCGACTTCCTCAGCGGCAAGCGCATGCCAGCCATAGAAGCCCTCAAGGCTGCCAAAGCGATGCGGAAATAAACGGCCGGGTAATCCTGGCCCATGCTTTCTTATTACGATTCTGTTTTTCAAGTAATAGCTAAGGATAATTTTCCATATCGCTGCTATAAATTTTTTTAAGCCACCATGTACTCGCCGGGTGAGAGATGAGGATTTTCAGGTATAGGCTATGGAAACTTGTTGGTCCGGGAGGTGTTGAGAGGTCGGAGAGGAGGTCGGAGAGGTGCAGGGAGTTTAGAGAGGGCACGTTCAAGCTGGGAGGTTAGGGAGGGTCAGAGGTCTGAGAGGGAAGTTATGTGAGGTACCCGGAGGCTATAGAGAATTAACTTAAAAATATCCTCTCCGACCTTTCCACACTCCCTAACCTCCTCTCTGACCTCTGACCCTCTCTGACCTCCCAGCTTGAAAATCCTCCCCGACCTCCCGGGAACTCCCCGACCCCCAGGAGTTTTTCATCGGCTTAACTTGAAAAACCTGATTTCACGAGACGAGTGCCTGGCGGCCTTGGAAAAACCAGATCAGAGTTAAAATGATCTGGTTATGGGGGAACTATCGACAAGAGATTCTGCCTATAGCAGCCCCAAACTTTCCTCTATGCCCAGGTGCACGTTCATGGCCTGGACGGCGGCGCCGGAAGCGCCTTTGCCGAGGTTGTCGAGCCGGGACATGAGCACCATGCGGTCGTCGTTGCCGAAGACGAACAGGTCGGCGTAGTTCGTATCGTTGCACCCTTCGACGTTGAAGAAGCCGCCCTCGGTATTGCGCTCCAGATCGACGGGGGCTACCCGGACGAACCGCTCTCCCGCGTAGTAGTCCGCAAGCAGCTTCTGGACCTCGCCGGGAGCGGCCGGACGGGTAAACTGCTTAGGGTCGAGGTAGACGGTCACGGTTAAGCCCTTGTAGAACGAGCCAACGATGGGCTGGAAGATCGGCGATACCGTCAGGCCGGTGTAAGCGCACATTTCAGGCAGGTGCTTGTGGACCAGCGGCAGCGCATAAGGCCGGGGAGATATGCCGCGTTTCGGGCCGTTGTAGTCCTCGATCATCTTTTTGCCGCCGCCCGAATAGCCGGTGATCGAGCTGGCCGCGAGCCGGGTGTCGGCCGGCAGGAGGCCGGAGGCGACCAGCGGCTTCACCGCCAGGACAAAGGCCGTGGCGTGGCAGCCGGGGTTCGCTATGCGCTTCGACGCCCGGATCTTCTGCCTCTGATCTTTGGCCAGCTCAGGCAGGCCGTAGGCCCAGGCCGGGTTGACGCGGTGAGCTGTCGAGGTGTCGATGAGGCAGGCATCAGAATTCTCGGCCAGAGACGCCGATTCTTTGGCAGCCTCGTCCGGCAGGCACAGAAAAGTGACGTCCGATTCGTTGATCAGCCGCTTCCGCTCAGCCGGGTCCTTACGCCTGGCAGAATCGATCTTGAGCACCTCGACGTCGGTGCGCCTGGCCAGGTACTCGTGGATCTGGAGGCCGGTGGTGCCTTCCTGGCCGTCGACGAAGATCTTGTAGGACATAGTGGATCAAAGTTTTTGATAGAAGCTATCATATATAAAGAAGTGGTCTGCTGCCAGTCCCGGGCATTTTAAAAAGGCCCATTACTCATCTATGGCCAGGCTTTCCAGCCCCCGGATGCAGAACCCTAGCTGGAGGTAGTCGCAGCCCCGGCAGAATTCTGAGAGGTCCTCGGGCCTGATCTTTTCCTTGACCAGAGCGTAGATCTCCCGGACCTTGAACCGGTCGTGGGGCTTGATCTCCAGCTTTTCCATGACTCTGTGGTCCATGTCTCTGACCGTTTTATTGTCGTTAGCCTCGCCTTTCACGCACAAGGAGTCCTGGGAGTGAGGGCACTGGAGGCAGACGACGTCGCAGTCGTCCACGATTTCGATGTCGAGCTCGGGGTTCTGGTCGATCAGGCGCTTGACTTTGTGGAGGTTGCGGATGAACTCTGCGGAGTAGCCGATGCCCTGGAAGCCGAGCAGGCACAATAGATGATGTGCTCTGAGCGGTATGCCCTTTTTTCCGGGCAGAGGTCGTGGCGGCAGCATGTCCACACAAGTATGTGTTCCTACGTTATAAACGTTATCCGGCGCCTTCGCCGGGGTTTTCCTGCGGTGACCCTTTTTACTCCGCGCAGCGACTCTCCTCGCGTGAGCGAGAGATCGAAGGGCCCGGGCCATTATGACAGCATATGTCCCTGCGTAAGCGAGAACAGCCTGATCCACGTGGACTGCGCGAGCCACCGGTATCCCGACGGCAGCCTGGGCATCCACGACATGTGCTTCCACGTCGGTCCCCGGGAGATCGTGGCGATCTGCGGTGCCAACGGCTCCGGCAAGTCGACGCTGCTGGAGCACCTGAACGGCCTGCTGTTGCCGACGTCTGGAAACGTGTACGTCATGGGCAAGCCATGTAAAGAAAACAAGGATACGATCTGGAAACAGGTGGGCCTCGTGTTCCAGCGGCCGGAAGATCAGCTGTTCGCGCCCACCGTGCTGGACGACGTCATGTTCGGCCCCATGAACCTGGGCATGAGTAAAGGGGAAGCGAGAACAGCAGCGATGAAGGCGCTGGAGCACGTGGGCGCATCGGGTATCGTGGACAAGGTGCCGAACTACCTGAGCGGAGGCCAGAAACGCCTGGTCGCCCTTGCCGGTGTGCTCGCCATGAGGCCGAAGATCATCTGCATGGACGAGCCGACCTCCGATCTGGACGACGTCCACGCCCGGATGGTGGAGGAGATCATCCTGGAGACCAGGGATGTCCACGACATCAGCGTGGTGATCGCCACCCACGACCTGGACCTCGCCTCGAGGCTGGCCGACAGGGTTTGCATTGTGCAAAACGGGAGTATTATTGCCGATGGGTCGCCCAGAGAGATATTTTACGACACGCAGCTCATCAGGTCGACCGGGCTAGCTCTCCCGGGCATCGTAGAGCTGTATTATGCATATTGCGATCGGACAGGCATCGCGCCCGACAGCAGGCCCCTGACGATCGAGGAGCTGCTGGAGGCAATGACGGCAAAGCCCTGCCCATCATTTATATAAATCCTGGTATCATACCACTATTGGAGCTTTCATGAGCGGCCACACTCTTGATCCACTGCTGAAGCCGAAGAGCATCGCGGTCATCGGCGCATCCAGGGACAGGTCCAAATGGGGCTATAAAGTGCTCCACAACATCGTGTCCAGCCACTACAAGGGCAAAGTATACCCCGTGAACCCGACGTCGCAGGAGATCCTGGACATAAAATGTTACCCGGATGTAGGTTCCATTCCCGGGGAGATAGATCTCGGGGTTGTCATCGTCCCGGCCCCGGCTGTGCCCTCGGTGATCGACGACTGCGGAGGGAAAGGCGTCAGAGCGCTGTGCGTGATCACCTCCGGGTTCAGCGAAGTGGGCAAGGAGGGCGCAGCCCTGGAGGAAGAGCTGAAAAAGAAGGTGAAATCGTACGGCATGCGGATGCTCGGCCCGAACACCATGGGTTTTGTGAACAGGAGCATCTCGCTGAACGCCAGCATCGTGCCCCGGATGCCGTACAGGGGCGAGATCTCTTTTATCAGCCAGAGCGGCGCGCTGGGCCTGGCGCTGACCGACTGGTCCGTCGGCTCCCGGCTGGGCCTGAACTGCATCATCAGCACCGGCAACAAAGCAGACGTCTCAGAGGCAGACCTGCTGGAATACTTCGAGCAGGACGAGGACACGTGGACGATCGCCATGTACATCGAAGGGCTGAAGGACGGCCGGGATTTCATCGAAGCGGCCTCCAAGGTCAAGAAGCCCATGCTGGCGATCAAGGCCGGTGTCAGCCAGGCAGGAGCCAGGGCAGCAGCGTCACACACGGGCAGCCTCGCAGGCTCCGATGCAGTCTACGATTCGGCTTTCCGCCAGTGCGGGGTCATCAGGGTCGAAGGCGTGGAGGAAATGTTCGACGCAGCGATGGCTGTGTCTACCCAGCCCAGGCCTAAAGGTAACCGGGTAGCCATCCTCTCCAACGGGGGCGGGATGGCGATCATGGCGAGCGACGCGTGCGAGCGCAGAGGCATGCAGGTGCCACAGCTGAACAAGTATACTAAAGCGGGTATTGCGAAGCTGCTCCCGGCTTTTGCCTCGGTGAAGAACCCGGTGGATACGGTGGCGAAGTCTGACTACCACATCTACAAAGAGGCTATGAGGGCGCTCATCGATGACAAGGACATCGACTGCGTGATGGCAATTTACGCCCATGCGGGAATGACAGATGCCATGGAGCCGGCACAGGCAGTAGTAGACATGCTCAAGGAAAAATATCCGAAGCCGGTCGTAGCCTGCTGGATGGGCGGAGAGGACATCGACGCCGTCGCGAGAATGTTCCGCAAGAACCGGGTGCCTTTCTACCCTGTGCCCGAGCGCGCTGCAGAGGCACTGCGGACTTTGATAGAATATGATAGCTCGCTGGTCAGGAAGAAGGTGAAGCGATGACGACGCTGCTTAACGAGTTGGAGGCCAAGGAACTGCTGGCCAGCTACGGTATCACGACCAATGCCGGACAGGCCGTTCGCAGCCCGGCAGAGTCGGCTGATGTGGCGGCGAAACTGGGCTTCCCGGTCGCCATGAAAGTGCTGTCGGACAAGATCTCCCACAAGAGCGACCTCGGGCTCGTAGCGCTGAACATCTCCTCTCCTGATTGCGCGAGAGGCGCCTACGACCGCATCATCACCGCAGCGAGGGCCATTGACCCCGAAGCTACAGCCGTAGTCCAGACCATGGCGGTTCCGGGCAGAGAAGTCATCGTCGGGGCAAAGAGAGACCCCCAGTTCGGGCCAATCGTCCTCTTCGGCATGGGCGGCGTGTTCGTGGAGGTCTTCAAAGACGTCTCCATCAGGGTGGCCCCAGTCGATCGCCAGACGGCAAAGGAGATGATCCGGGAGATCAAAGGCTACAAGATGCTCACCGAGTTCAGAGGCCAGAAAAGCGCAGATATAGACGCGCTGGCGGACGTGATCGTAAATATTTCCCGGCTCATCATGGAGCGGGAGGATATCATGGAGCTCGATGCCAACCCTGTGATGGCTTACGAGAGTGGAGCCGTCGCCGTGGATGCCAGAGTGTTGCTCAAAAATAATAACACTATTCGATAGTAAGTCAGGAAAGCTATCAAACGCCAGGAGGTCGGGGAGTTCCCGGGAGGCAGAGGAGGATTTTCAAGCTGGGAGGTTAGAGAGGTTAAGAGGTCAGAGAGGAGGATGGGGAGTGTGGAATGGTTAGAGAGGAAATTTTAAAGGTAATCCTCTCGGACCTCCGGGTGCCTCACATAACCTCCCTCCTAGACCTCCTGACCTCTCTGACCTCCCAGTTTGAACGTGTTCTCTTTATACTCCCTGCAACTCTCCGACCTCCTCCCCGACCTTTCAACACCTCCCGGAGAAACATTTTCTCCTGATTACTTTCAGCCAGCTATTACTTCGACTTTATCTAATGTCCCGCTAACTTACAGAAAGTGCCGGGTGCCTGATACCCGGTTTTCTATTAGCAGCGGGATGGAAATGGCAGTTGACAAACAGTTAATGCGGGACACTCTGGAGCGCTATTTTGGCTACAGTACTTTCAGGCCGTTCCAGGAAGAGATCGTCACGGACGTGCTTGAAGGCCGGGATGTCCTCGCCATTATTGCCACAGGCGGCGGCAAATCACTCTGCTACCAGCTTCCTGCATTAGTTTCAGGCGGGCTGACGATCGTCGTATCCCCGTTAATTTCGCTGATGAAGGATCAGGTCGATGACCTGCTGGCTAGAGGCATTTCTGCCGCAACCTTGAACAGCTCAATGGAGCTGTGGGAAATCCGGTCGATCGAAGACCAGCTGCTCGGGGGCAAGATAAAGGTGCTGTACATTTCTCCTGAGAGGATTACCCAGGATTCGGTTTTACATTTCATGGAAAAGCTGGACATAAAGCTGATCGCCATCGACGAAGCCCACTGCATCTCCATGTGGGGCCACCAGTTCAGGCCGGACTACAGAAGGCTCTCACTGCTCAAGAGTAAATTCCCTAAAGTCCCTATGATTGCCCTTACTGCCTCCGCTATACCGGAAGTCAGGGAAGATATCGTCAACCAGCTCAAGCTTGTCTCTCCTAAGAAGTACCTCGGCAGCTTCAACAGGAGGAATTTGCGGTATGAGGTCCGGGAGAAGAAAGACGCTACAGCTCAAATTCTCGCGTACATTACAAGAAACCGGGGTAAGTCGGGCATCGTCTACTGCCTTGCGAGGAAGACCACAGAGGAGATCGCCGAGAAACTCCGCAGAGCCGGAATTAAGGCCCTTCCGTACCACGCTGATCTGCCCGATACGGTCCGATCTTCTACTCAAGAGAAGTTCGTAAAAGATGATATCGAGGTCGTCTGCGCCACTGTAGCTTTCGGGATGGGCATCGACAAGCCGGACGTGCGGTATGTCATGCACTACGACATGCCCAAGAATCTGGAAGCGTACTACCAGGAGACCGGGCGGGCCGGCAGGGACGGAGAGACAAGCGATTGTATCATGTTCTACTCCCCGGGAGATGCCCTGAAGATGAAGGGCCTGCTGGAAAAAGAGTACAGCGATTACCATATGAGCCGGGTAGCCATGAAAAAGTGGCAGGCAATGAGGGATTTCTGTGAGACTCGCCTCTGCCGCAGGAAATACCTGCTAAGCTACTTCGGGGAGCAATATGAAGCTCTGGCCTGCGACGGCTGCGATAATTGCAGGAACCCGAAAGACACCATCGACGGCAGGGAGATTGCCGCCAAAATCGTGACCTGTGTCACAGCGCTGGGCGGCAAGTTCGGGGCAGGCCACGTAGCAGACGTGATCTGCGGCTCCTCGAACCAGAAGATCATCGCTTACCGGCACAACCGAAATCCCGCTTATAATACTGGCAAGCCGTACACTAAAGTCCAGTGGATCGGCTTCATCAAAGAGCTGGTCAGGCTCGGCTATTTGTCCGTAGCGGGAGATAAGTACCCCGTCATCACTACCAATGCCAGATCAAAAGACATCGTGTTTATCCAGGAGCTGCGCCTGACCAAACCCGCAGGAGGAGAGACCTTCAAGCCTGCTATTGAAGAGAAGTACGACGCAAGGCTGTTCCAGGAACTGCGGTCGCTGCGGAAGAGCATCGCAGACGCCAACGGCTGGCCACCTTACGTGGTCTTCCACGATACGACGCTGAGGGAGATGGCCACGACTTATCCCAGAACTCTGACCGAGCTGTCGAAGATTTCGGGAGTGGGCAAGGCCAAACTCGAAAAGTACGGCGGAGAGTTCGTGGGCGCCATAAAGGGATACGTCGAGGCAGAAGGCATCGCTTAGAACGATTCAGCAGATAATTAGTTGGTATAATGTAAAAGGCAAAATTTTCCCCTAAATAGTTATTTCTGGAACTTTTTGGATATGCCGGGATGGTTAACACGACGGACACTACGTACACGACGGACACTACGTACACGACGGACACAACGTTAACCGAATATAGTTGGATAGCCAGTCACTTTAAGAAAACGTTGTGTACGTCGTGGCCGTCGTGTACGTAGTGTTAACCGATCCGGCATCTGTCGGAAAAAGTTGCATGTATAACTATACTTTACGCCTTTGCAACTTGGCGATTTAAGGCCGAAGCCTCCCGAGACCGAGACAAAATAATTTCTTACAGGCCGTACTTTTCGATGCAATCTTTTATACAACCTCTCCCAGATCATTATTGAAGGGATTTAATATGCAGCTCAAGATAGGCACCTGCGGCTGGGGCTTGAAAGGCGGCCACGAGGCGTATTTCTCCGAGTTCGGGGTGGTCGAGCTGCAGGATACTTTTAGCAAGCTACCCAAGCCTGAGACTGCCCGGCACTGGAAAGAAGAGGCGCCACCAGGTTTCGAGTTCACTATGAAAGCCTGGCAGGCGATCACCCATCCGTCGACCAGCCCGACCTGGAGGCAGGGTAAACTGCCCGAGGGTAACCCGGAGCACATCGGCTTATTGCAGCCCACGGAGGAGAACCTGAAAGCGTGGGCGGAGACCGCCGAGATCTGCAAGATACTGGACTGTAAAATTCTGGTAGTACAGACTCCGCCGAAGTTCGACTCCACCCGGGAGCACATCCAGAACGTCCGCTCGTTTTTCTCGAAAGTGAAGAGGCCGTGCGCTGTGGCGTGGGAGCCCCGGGGGCGGTGGGACAACGAGACGATAAGAGGAATGTGCAACGACCTGAACCTGATCCACGTCGTCGATCCCTTCAGGAATAAGCCGGCGAGGAAAACTGACATCGCATACTTTAGGCTCAACGGCATCGGCCCCGGCGACGCCAACTTCAGGTACAGGTACACGGACCAGGATTTGCAAAAGCTGTCCGGCATGCTGGCGGGCTACTCCGATGCTAAGGAAGTCTACGTCATGTTCAACAACATGTCCATGGGCCAGGATGCGATCGCATTTAAGAAAAGGATGACGGCGATCAGCGTTTAATATTGATGCCATAGCACCGCGCTTCCATGGCCAGCGCTATCCGGTCCGCCCGTGCAGAGACAGCGTTGACCAGCGGTATGATGGTATAGATCTCTCCTTTCAGGTACCGTATCGGCCCGTCGAAGCTGACGCCCCGGGCTTCCTGGGCCAGCCGGATGGCGTCGTGCTCTTCTTTGATGATGGGCAGAAAGGCTATGGCCAGCATCATCATGGTCGCAATATCCCTGCCCACTCTGGTCCCGGTCAGTCTGTCGACTGGCCACAGTAACATTTGTACGGCTTTAATGAACTCAGCCTCTGTCGTGGTGAGGGTCACGATCGAGCCGGCCACGTAGAGCAGCAGCATCCGCCCGAAGGACAGCAAGGCGATATCAATGCCCGAGATGAGCCACTGGAAGAGCGCTATGATAACGAGAAACGGCATGGCGGGCACGAGCATCCTGAGCAGCCTGCCAGGCCATGCACCCAGGATGACAGCAAGTACTATGATTAAAGCGCCGAGGCCTGCCAGCAGGCGCAGGTCTGTCGTCAGGACGATACTTATGCTGAAGATCGACAGGCCGATCAGCTTAGCAATCGCCGGCACTTTCACGCCTGATCACCTCGGCGACCCGGTCAGCCAGCTCTTCGGGAGAAAACGTCTCTGGCACGTCGAAGCCGCATGCTTTTAGCTGCCTGGCGAGCTCGATCATATCTGACCGGATGCCGGCTTGGGCCAGATCAGCTTTCTCCGGCGCTCCGTCGAAAACGATGCGCCCCGCCTCGATCACGATAAGCCTGCTGCAGATGTCCGCGAAGAAAGACGGGTCGTGGGAGGCGAGGACGATGGTTACGCCTGCATGGTTCAGGCCCTCTAGCAGCCCCATAATTCGCTGCTTTCCCGGGTAGTCGAGGCCCGCGGTGGGCTCGTCGAGGAACAGGTAAGCCGGCCGGCCCGAGAGGACAGAGGCAAGTCCGGCAAGCCGCTTTTGCCCGTAGCTCAGGGACGTGTGCGGCTGTGCCAGCAGGCTGTCGGAGAGGCCTACGGCTGCTCTGGCAAAGGTCACCCGGTCGCCGATCTCTTCGGCCTTCAGGCCTGCGTTTTTAGGTGCGAAGGCGATGTCGTCGTAGATCGTCCTGCCGAACAAGGCTCGCTCAGGGAACTGGATGGCCAGCCCCACCTTACTTCTGGCTTTAGCCGCAGGCTGGCCGTCGATCGATACGTGGCCCCGGGAGGGCTTCTGTAAGCCTGCAAGGCACTTCAGCAGGGTGGTTTTGCCGGAGCCGTTCCTGCCGCAGAGCACGACGAGCTCTCCCTGCCGGATTTCCAGGTCGACCGCAGCGAGGGCTGTTGCGTCACGATAATAGTGGCTCACACCTTCGGCTTTAATCGACATAGCGCCTCCACGGTTCCCTCTAAGCTCAAGTCCGGCTGGCCTACAGCGATGCCCTTTTCTTTTAGCCGGTTCCAGAACCTGGCTACCTGGGGCAGCTCGATGCCGGCGGTGTCTGAGATTGTTGCATCGTGAGGAGTTATTTGTCCGTCCTTCAGCACGAGTGTACGATCGGCAATGGCTGCGATGTCCGGATCGTGGGTGATGAGCAGTATGCCTTTCCCTGCGTTTCTCGCAGCTTTGATCGCTTCTATGACCATCCGGGTACCAACCTGATCCAGCATGGCTGTAGGCTCGTCCAGCACGATATACGCCGGCCGCATGGCCAGAACTCCGGCTATGGCGACCAGCTGCTTCTGGCCTCCGGAGAGTGTCTGGAAGTCCCGGCCGGCAAGGTGCTCTATGCCCACGATTTTTAGAGCTTCCGCAACCCGTGCGTCTACGTCAGGCGCTTCGAGGTTCAGAGGGCCGAAGGCTAAATCGTCGGAAACTCTCCGAGAGACTACCTGATCGTCCGGGTCCTGAAAAACGAGGCCTGTCCGGAGCCTTGCATGGTCGGGGTCGTCCTCAGTGCTGACGCCATCGACGACGCATTCGCCGCTCCGGGGAATAAGCAGGCCGTCCAGAACTTTCGCGAGCGTCGACTTGCCGGATGCGTTGGGGCCCATGAGGGCGACTATCTCGCCCGGGCGGATTTCCATGGAAACGTCTTTCAACACGTCAGTTCCATCGTACGAGAGACTAACCTGCCGGAGCTCGATCATGGCGGGTCCCTACAACTGTATCTTTTTGGCGATGTATGCGCCGATCAGTACCTTCAGGATGTCTGTCGGCACGAACACGAGAGCCCCGACAAGAACGGCTTTATCGAGCGGTAAGCCTGTGATGATAGCCAGCTGAGCTACCCCAAAAAGGTCTATGATGACTATACCGATCGCCAAAGCAAGGCAATACCACCAGTAGCCGGGCTTTTCCTTCATCTTAACTATCAAACCGATGGCTATGGCTGCGAGAACGAACCCGATCAGGTATCCCCCGCTCGGCCCGAAGAGCACGCCCAGGCCGGACTGGCCCCGGGAGAAGACCGGCAGGCCGATCAGCCCCAGCAAAACGTAGACGATCATGGACAGGGCGCCGAAGTACGGGCCCAGAACAGCTCCGGAAAGGATGGTGAACAATGTCTGCAAGGTCACCGACACGTAGGGCAGGGGTATGGCAATCCAGCTGCCCACCCCGGTCAGGGCGGCGAAGAGCGCCGCGTAGACCATCTTTTTAACAGAGTAACCCTGCTTCTCCGGCATATGATTGTAAACCTCAAAAAAATTAATGGTTTACAAATATTTAAAGATTACCGGCCATGATCATCTTCTTCCTGCGAGCAGGTAAGCTCCCAGGAGGGCTGCTAAGACCAGCGCAAAGCCCGGGGTCGGAGCCGGCGTAGGCGTGGGCGTCGGTGTAGCCGTCGGAGTAGGAGTTGCAGGCACAGGAGTGGGCGTAGCGGGGCTCCACCAGGGTGCCAGCGAAGGGAACCATGGCTCTGGCGTGTACCGATCTGTCCTCGTACCGTCGCCCAGCTGGCCGTACTGGTTCTGGCCCCAGACCCAGACGTTGCCGTAGACATCTATGGCCATGCAGCCCGTCGGAGTGGCATAGATCTTCTTGATGTCATACAGCCCTGCCACCTGCGTAGGTTCCGGATGCCTCGCGGTGTCCGTCTTTCCGTTGCCAATGACACCGTTGCCATTGTAGCCCCATACCCATACGGTCCCGTCGTACTTGAGCGCGAGCGAGTAGCGATCGCTGGCCGCAATGGCTTTGACGTTCTTCAGGGGGCCGGATTTTACCGGAACTATACTGTTGTTAGCGATGCTGTCGCCCAGCTGGCCGTAGTCGTTGCCGCCCCAGGCCCACACTGTGCCATCTTCCATCAGCGCCAGAGTATGGTATTCTCCCGCTGCGACCTCGGTTACCCCGTTAATCTTGACCTTCACAGGCTTGTTGCTGCTAACCCGGGTACCGTCGCCCAGCTGGCCGAAGATGTTGTCACCCCAGGCGTAAACTTCCATGCCGTAAGTGGCGACTGAATGCCTGCCACCGGCAGCTACTGACCGGATGCCCTGGATGCCCGTGACCACGGCAGGCTCGGCTGTCAAGGCCTTACTGCCGTTGCCCAGCTGCCCGTAGCTGTTGTCACCCCAGCTCCAGACTGTGCCATCGCCTTTAAGCACCAGCACATGCCCTTCGCCTGCGTCGACATAGGCTACGTTAGTTACGTTGGGAACCTGGGAAAACACCGCAGGGTCAGCCCGGTTACGCTTGCCCAGCTGGACGGCATCGTTATTACCCGATGCCCATACTGTGCCGTCCTTTTTGAGGATGACAGTATAGCCGAGGCCGCTGTCGATAGTCGAGACGCCGGTCAGGTTGCCGCCGAAGTCATCCGCGTAATTCTTGACGAGGACCGGGACAAACCGATCGATGTACGTACCGTCTCCCAGCTGGCCGTTGTTATTGTTTCCCCACGCCCAGAGGGAGCCGTCGCTTTTGATCACGAAACCGCATTCATCCCCCGGAAAAACTGCGGACGGAGGCGCATCGGTGACAGCGGCCATCGCCGGAGTTAACAACAGAGTACCTAAAACCAGCACCAGAGCAAGTTTCTTCCACCACAAGGCAACCACTGGCTTAACGTCTGCTGTCGGGGTAATAAAGGTTGCGCAGCCGGAGATGAACGCTGCGCTGGCCACCATTCCGGGTACACGCAAAAGATTGCCCGTGTGCTCTTGAACGTGGACTAACGCTGGGCTGTGCCTACTACAGAATTTTCAGATACCCGCAGGAGGTTGCTTACGAGCCTGTGAACGTAGACGAACGCTGCGCTGTGCCAGGATCACAGATTACGACAGATTCGACTGATTGCACAGATGCTAATCGATAACAAAAAAGGAAATGGTTCGCTGTACTCCCTATTTTAAAAGAAATCTGTGGCATCCAGTATCCTCATGTTTCCTCTCTAATCCTTTGTGCAGGTTTATTATTGAGGGAAATTCCACTGGATAAGCTGGAACTCCAAAAACGCCAAATCGCCAAATCGCCAAATCGCCACTGGATACTACATATGGAGAGTGTCCATAGTTTTCTGTAAATTCTGGATCGACCCCTGTGCTTCAAGGCTATCGATATAGAATTTACAGCAAATTAGAGACACTCCCTACATAATTCAATTAATAATGTATGGCGTTTTGGCGGGTTGGCGTTTTGGCGTTTTTGGTGACTGGTTATGCTTGGCGGGTTGGCGTTTTGGCGGTTTGGCGTTTTTGAAAACTGACTATGCCTGGCGGTTAGGCGGTTTCACTTTATTGACCTATATCAGAGCAAGCACTATTTGACTACGCACGGGGATACTGGCAATCTGTCAAATCTGGATTCCATGAAAATTTTGGGGTCGGAGAGGTGTTGAGAGGTCTGCGGGGAGGTCGGGGAGTCACCGGGAGTACGGGAGGACTTTCAAACTGGGAGGTCCGGGAGGTCGGGAGGTCTGAGAGAAGGTGGTAGAGTACCCGGAGGCAAAAGAGGATTAACCCATTATGGTAATCCTCTCAAACCTTTCCAAACTCCCTATCCCCTCTCTAAACTCTTAACCTCTCAAACCTCCCAGCTTGAAAACTCTCCCCGGCCTCCCGGGAACCCCCCGACCCCCAATTTTTCATTTCCGCTACTTGAAAACCCAGCTTTCATGACCGAATCAATCTGTGATCCTGGCACAGCGCAGCGATCGTATTGCTATCTCAGAAAGCCCGTGCAATCAGCTAAAGCACAGCGCAGCGATCGTATTGAGAAGATAATAAAGGTAGAAAAGTTATAGTTTTACTGTTTCAGGCTCCGAAGATGATTGCAGTCCCCGGAGACGATCTTGCGCACGTTCCCGTCGGGCAGCTTCACGAGGAGGGAGCCTGCGTCGTCCACGTCCTGCGCGATGCCCCGGATAGTCTCCCCCTGGTAGGTGACTTCCACCGGCCTGCCCAGGGTGTCGGAGTACCTGCGCCAGTTCCAGAGGATCGGGGTAAAGCCCTCGTCCCGTAGAGTGATATAGTCTTCCTCGAGCTCTTCGAGGATGCTCTGAGCCAGTTTCAGCCGGTCGACCTTGCGGCCCAGCTCTGATCTGACGGTGGTTGCGGTGTCGAGAGGGACATCGTTGTTGACATTGATGCCCATCCCCAGTATGACGAAGTTGACCACGTCGGTCTCGGCGCTCATCTCGGTCAGGATGCCGCAGATCTTCTTGCCGTTGACCAGCACGTCGTTAGGCCACTTGATCACGGCTTCCAGGCCCAGTTCCCGGAGCGCCTTGGTCACCGACACTGCGGCCATCAATGTGATGCTTGCCGCGTGCATGGGGTCAATCCCGGGCTTGAGCACGACGGACATCCAGATGCCTCCCTGCCGGGTGACCCACTTTCTGCCCAGCCGGCCTTTACCCCTGTTCTGGGTTTCCGCGATGACGACCGTGCCCTCGTCGATCCCCCTCTCCGCCATCTGCCTGGCCACGATGTTGGTGGAGCCCGTTACGTTAAAATGGACGACTTTACGCCCGATCAGCTGGTTCTGCAGGCCGTACTGGACTTCGAAAGGATAGAGCCTGTCAGGGATGCCTGTAAGCTTGTAGCCTCTGTTCTGGTGAGATTCGATCTCGTACCCGTCCCGCATGAGCGCTTGGACCTGCTTCCAGATCGCAGCCCGGGAAACGCCCAGCGCATCTGCCATCTGCTCCCCGGAAACGTAGTCGCCTTTCTCCCTGAGAAGTCGCAGGATCTCATCCTTGGCCATACAGATATAAAAGAGCCTTCTGCGGTGATATATTTAGCGGACTGCTGAAAAGGCGCAGGGGCTGGCAAAGCGATGGAAAAAGTAGGCCGCGCCGGATCGGGAGGCGGGGTCTGTCGGACCCATGCATTGAGTGCCTGCGCACCCCCACTATCCGGCACAATGGAGTTATCGAATAGCGGCACCTCAATCAGGGGCATTGCAGGCCGGGCGAGCTGCCAGCTATTCGTTGGCTATCAGGTTAGTCAGCCTAACTTACCGGACTTTGTCGTCGCGAACTTTCTCGACGACGGGGCAGCCGCAGTCACCGCAGTTGATGTCAAAGCAGTTGAGCTTGGCGTTGACCTGCGGAAGCGCGATTGTCGCCTGCGGAGCCAGGTTGATGGTCGGGAACTCCGGCTTGATGACCGGGGACACGAGGTCTACCCGCTCGGGCACAGTGTTCACAACAGGGCATCCGAGGTTGACGATAGGTCCCTCGAAAGTGGTCAGTCTCTCCTCGCAGGTGCACTCGGGGCACACGCCGCAGTCACCATCGCAGGTGCTCAGAGTGTTGAGCGGGCACGCGTCGATGCCGCTGATCAGGCCGGTTGCCTGAAGGTCCGCATCGGTGGCCAGCGCCTCAGCGTTGATGCCGTCGAGGACCGGGAACCCGAACGCGTCAGCCGAAGCCGCGGCAAAAGCCTGCTGCTGGAGCGCTTCTGCTACCGCGGTTCCGTCTACTGCTGTCACCGGGACGCTGGTAGAATCTGAGCTTGCCATGGCTGTGCCCGTCGACAGGATCAACAGGACACTGGCAATGGCCAGCGCTATTAATACTTTTACCCTCATCTTCAATACCCTCCATATTTGAGAAAAGGTTTGCATGCCAGAATAAATAGCTTATACGGGAAAAGGGCACTATTTTACAGAGAGGGCACTTCTTATAGCATTATAGTCCTTCTTGAAAGGTATTATACAGTCGGGCAGTGTCCACGACCTGCCCGGCTGTATGAAACCTTTCACAAAGGACTATCATACGGGTAAAACTAAAAAAATAAGGGGATTTGATGGCCGTACTGCCAGCGATCAGGCTGACTTCGGCAGCATCATACCACCATATGGCGATACGAGCACCTTCGCATTCGGGCCGTGTTTCTTCAGGGCGGCGTCAAGCGCCTCCTGCGGTGTCTTTACCGGCTGCAGGAACATTTTGCGCACAGTCTCGTCGGGGATCTTCGAGACAAGGCAAATCTCGCACTTCTGGGCCGTGCGGGCGATGACCGATGCCTTATGGCCCCCGAGCTCGAACTTTTTGTCCATGCGGGCCGCCTGTTCATCGAGGGTAGTGGCCTCGTCGACCCAGCACGCGAACACGTCGTTACCCAGGCACTCTTCGCACTCGGCCACCATGATCATCGTGCCGCCCTGTTTCACCACGTGCTTGGCGTTGTCCATCGCCTTCTGGGCCTGGTACATGTTGATGTCCTTGGGGTAGCCGCCCGCACTGGTGATCACGATATCCGCGGTCGGAACTTTCACGCTGTACATCCGGTCCACGTACTCGATGCCTTTGCGGTGTGCCTGAATGGGGTCGCCCGCCACCACGGTCACGATCTCCTTCCGGCTGTTGAGCACCACGTCGAGCAGGAAGCCGGGCTTTACCATCGAATAGACCTCGTCGATCTCCACCCGGATAGGGCTGTCCATCCGGCCGGTCTCAGCCTTCGGGCTGCGCATCATCTCGTGGTTATTCTGGATGGTGTCGTGGCTCGAGCAGCCGGGCAGTATGGCCTTGACGCCGCCCGAGTAGCCGGCAAAGTAGTGGTACTCAATGTTGCCCGTACAAACGACAAAGCTGGCATCCACGATTTCCCGGAAAACCTCGATGCGGTGGCCGAACGAGGAAGTGCCGACGTACTTCGCGTCATACTTATCCTGGTCGATACACCGGACCCGCCCGTAGGACTGGCCCAGCAGCGCCTTATGCTCTTCAGGAGTGCTCTTGCGGTGGCTGCCCAGGGCTACAACAATCGTGATGTTACTATCCGGGACGCCGCCGGCGTTGAGCTCGTCGAGCAGCATGGGTAAGAATTTGTAGGAAGGTACGGGCCGGGTGACGTCGCTGATTATGACGACTACCCTGTAGTCGTCGACTACCCTGTAGTCGTCGACTACCCTGTAGTCGTCGACTACCTTGTAGTCGTCGACTACCTTCATGCCGGCCTTCACTTTATCCCTGAGCTTCGGGGAGCCGATGGGGTTTTCCAGCGCCCGGTGGATCTCCGCGGCCTCGTCTGGCACGCCCGCCAGTTCCTCGGGGAGAATAACGCCTGCCAGGTTTTCGTCGGGTATGTCGACATCAAAGTGACCCTTACCATATTTGAGTGTGATTGTTGTCATCTCTCTACTACCTCTATCAATCAGTATGTCAGCCAGTATCCCTGCAGCTCAGTCATCGCTACTACTGTCATCGCTACCGCCGTCGTCTCCCCCGCCATCGTCCCGGTCGCCGGGCTCTTCTGAACGGACAATATCGTCCCGGTAGTCGGTATCGTAGTCGTCCGGATAGTTATCTGTGTCCTGTTGCGTGCTTTTCTTTCGCCTGAAAAAGTTTAACAATCCCATGTTTGTACATCCTGCTGCTTACTTCTGGCTGATCGACTTCAGGATCAGGTCGCAGATGTCGATAACCTTCCCGCCCGCATCCTCGAGGTTGGAGTTGCACATAGGACAGGCGGTCACGATGTAATCCGTTCCTGCAGGCACCTCGTTCAGCCGCTTCGCGGCGACTTTCTGCGCCAGGTCTTTATAGCCTCTGCGCACTCCGCCGCCTCCGCCGCAGCACCGGGCGTCCTGCTTCGAGGAGGCCATCTCGGTGAAGCTGCCGATCCTCCTGATGAGCAACCGGGGCTCCTCGTAGACTTTCATGCACCGGCCGAGGTGGCAGGGGTCGTGGTAGGTCAGCTTCAGGGGCAGCGGCTTCAGGCCGAGCTCGTCCACTTTGCGGGCGAGGAACTGGGTGATGTGCAGGACTTCCACGTCGAGGCCGTAGCTCTCTTTGAGCGTCTTATAGCATCCCGCACAGCTCGTCACGATGGTCTTCGCGCCGCTCTGCTCGATCTGCCGGATGTTGTGCTCGATGGTAGCAGGCTTGCCACCCAGCCTCAGTAACGGTGATCCGCAGCAGCGCTCGTCCTCGAGAAGCTTCGCCCCGAACCGGCTCAGCAGCGAGAAAGCCGCCCGGGCTTCCGCCTGTTTCCGGTAGGACATCAGGCACCCGGCGAAGTAGATCAGGTCAGACTTGCCGGTGGAACCAGCGGGAGCCCACGCAGACCTCGAGCTCGAATCGCCGAGCGGGTTGCCGAATTTCTCGATGTTATCGGCTACCGTGCAGTAGTAGGGTGGTACTGTGCCGGCCCTGACCAGTTCCTGCCGGGCGGCCTCGACAACCTCGTCGGGCTTTGCCCCGGAGGGGCAGGTTGAGGAGCACATGGCACAGGTCAGGCAAGTATAGAAGGAATTTTTCATCGCCTCGGAGGGCTGCACATCCTCGGCCAGCGCCCGGGCCAGCAGCATCCTGCCTCTGGCGTTGGTGGACTCCCAGCCCAGCTCCTCGTTGACCGGGCACAGTGCCCTGCACCGGCCGCAACGGGTACACTTCAGGATATCGTCGATGTGGTCCTTGATCATTTTTACATCCCCATCTTGCCCGGGTTCATGATGCCGTCGGGATCTATCGCGCGCTTGATCGCCTTCATGACCTCATAACTCTTCCCGTGCGCCCTGGTCATATAGCTGCCGCGTATGACCCCGGTGCCGTGCTCGCCCGGCAGGGTGCCGCCCAGCGAAAGCACTACGTCGTAGATGTCGTCCTTGATCGCGTGCACCTTCTTCCACTCTTCCTCGCTCCGCGTGTCGATCGCGATGCCGGTGTGCAGGTTGCCGTCGCCGATGTGGCCGTAGGTGACAAGGGGCATGCCATGCTTCCTGCCGATCTCCTGGATGGTCTTCAGCATGAACGGGACGTGCTTGATAGGGACGCCGATGTCCTCCGCCTCGTAGACCCGGACCTTGCCGGGATTGAGCTTCGTCACGGCTACCCCGACGAGCCTCCGGGCCGACCACAGCCGCTCCTCCTCGTTCTTGTCCTTCGCCACCACGGTGCGGCCGCCGCACTTCTCGCAGGCTGCTACTACGCCCTGCACCTGCCTTGCCACGCCTTCTTTGTACCCGTCGACCTCGAAGAGCAGCATTGCCTCTACATCCGGTATGTCCAGAGACGGGTCTATCTTCTTGACTGCCTGGATGGCGCTGGCGTCCATGATCTCCATGGCTGCCGGGATGACCCCGGACGAGAGGGTGGTAACTGCCGCCCTGCCAGCGTCCTCGATCCTGTCGAAGCAGGCCATCAGGATGGCCTTGGTCTCCGGCAGCGGGTACAGCTTGAGCCGGGCTTTGGTGATGATGCCGAGAGTGCCCTCGCTGCCGACGAACAGCCTCGTGAGATCGTAGCCCGACGAGGATTTCGGGGCGTTGCAGCCGGTGTGGATGATATCGCCGTTCGGCAGCACGACTTCCAGGTCGAGGACGTAGTCCTTGACCGTACCGTACTTGACCGAGTGCATGCCGCTGCCGCCGTTGGCGATGAGGCCGCCGACGGTGCACATGTCGCTGCTGCCCGGGTCGGGCGGGAAGAAGAAGCCGTGCTTCACGAGCTCCTTGTTCAGGGCCTTGTGGATGACGCCGGGCTCGATGAGCACCTGCAGGTTGTCGATTTCGACCTCGAGGATGCGGTTCATGCTGGCCATATCCAGCACGATGCCGCCTTTGACGGGGACGGAGCCCCCGGTTAGCCCGCTGGCCGAGCCCCGGGGCACGATGGGCACCTTATGCTTAGAAGCGACCTTGACGATCGCAGAAATCTCCTCGGCGGTCTGCGGCCTGACCACGTAGTCGGCGCTGCCGCGGATGTACGACGAATCAAAAGAATAACAGTAAAGCTCGGCCGGATCGTCCGTGACCCGGTCCTTCCCCAGGATAGCCCTTAGCTCCTCAATAATCATGCCGGCACCAGAAAGCAGCCGCAGGTATTCGATTGCAGACTGCACGTGGAGGTATCACTATTATTAAAGATATAAATTTGTTGATCACAAGAGCTGAAGTACGAACCTGCCGGAAGGGAAACTCTCGCGGTGGAACAGGCAGCTGGAAGTGAAGCTGTACATGCCGATCGTACCACAATATAGGGCCGGTCTGCAGGAAATTTCCTCGGTCTGCTATGCGGCTTTCAAGATTATAAGAGAAGGCTTATCAGCCTTAACGATAAACGGGGAAACATTAGCCTGTCAGTAAACATATAAGCGTTAACTAAATAAATTGTATATAATACCCCATTTCAGCACTGATTTCCAATTATACCCCATATATAACCGGTAAAATACATACCTGGTGGATGTATCTGTCATGTCCAGCGCACGGGCAAAGTGCCAGCGTATCTGCTTAGCATTCCTCCTGATCATCCTTTTTTCCCCGTGCTTAATCCATCCGGCAGCCGCACAGCCTGAGAAAAAAACAGTGCTGTTCCTCAATTCCTACAACACCGGCATGGTCTTTTCCGACGAGGAGTACCGGGGCCTGCAGGACAGCCTGAAGCCTCTGGGCACCGAGGTCGATCTAAGGGTAGAGTACATGGACTGCAAGATGATCTCGGACGAAGAGCACCTGCAAAACCTGTACACAGTGTACAAGCACAAATACTCGAACGTCAGGATCGACGTGATCGTCGCCGCCGACAACTTCGCCTTCGACTTTATCAGGCAGTACCACGATGAGCTGTTCCCCGGAGTGCCGGTGGTTTTCTGCGGCGTCAACTATTTTACCGGGGACATGCTCGACGGTCACCAGTACATGACTGGCGTCGTGGAGGACTACGACGTCCGGAGCACGCTGAGCCTCGCCTTTGATCAGTTCCCGAAGACGAAACATGTCTACGTCATCCACGACGAGACGAGCACGGGTATGGCGATGCACCGGCAGGTCTCGGACCATATCCCCGAATTCATGGATAGAGCGGACTTTATCTTCCTGTCCAACGTCACCCTCGACGAGCTGCTGGACAGGGTAAAAAACCTGCCCGCTGACAGCATTGTCTTGCTGGAAGCGTTTAACCTGGACAGCGCGGGAAACGTGTACACCTACGAAGAGATCGGTGACCTGCTGGCCGCTAACACGAACGTCCCCATGTACAGTAACGCCGAGATGTACTTAGGCCACGGCATCATCGGGGGTAAGATTACTGCGGGCTACCAGCAGGGGCTAATCGCCGGTAACATGGCCCGGCAGATCATCGACGGAACGCCTCCCTCCGCCATTCCCGTAGTAGAGAAGAGTCCGAACGTCTACATCTTCGACTACGACGAGCTCCAGGAGTACGGTATTGCGGAAGCATCGCTGCCCTCGGGCAGCATAGTCCTTAACAAGCCGGCCCAGGTCGTCGAGGTCTGGGTTTTATACGTGGCAATCTCGATCATCGTGAGCATGTGCTGCGTAATCGGCCTACTCATATTTTCGATCAGGGGCCGGCGGAAGGTCGAGGCGGTGCTCAGGCAGAACATCGCCGAGCGCAAGCTTGCCCAGGAACAGCAGGAAGAGTCCAGGAACTACCTAAACAGTATTATCAACGCAGTACTGGATCCGATCTTCGTCAAAAACAGCAGGCACGAGTTTGTTTTGATCAACGACGCGATGTGCGACTTTATCGGGCACCGGCGGGAGGAACTGATCGGTAAGACCGACTACGACATCTTCCCGAAAAGCCAGGCAGATGTCTTCCGGGAAAAGGACGACATGGTCCTCGAGACCGGGAAGGAGAATACCAACGAAGAGGTCATCACGGGCTCGAATGGGGAGATACGCACCATATCGACGAAAAAGCGCCTGTACATGGATAAGACGGGGGAGCGGTTCGTCGTCGGGATCGTAAGGGACGTAACAGAGAGAAAAGCCGCCGAAGAGGCGCTGCAGGAGAGCGAGGAAAAGTTCCGGGTACTGGCCGAAACCTCGCCTGTGGCCATCGCCCTGTACCAGGGCGAGCGGCACATCTATAACAACCCGGCCCACGTGAAGCTGGCAGGCTACTCCCGGCAGGAACTGCTGGACATGCGCTTCTGGGACTGGATTCACCCGGACTACCGGGAGATGGTCAGGGAACGCGGTCTGAACCGGCAGAATGGAGAGGAAGACATGTCCGGCTACGAGATGAAAGTTCTCACCAGGGACGGCCGGGAACGGTGGGTATTCCTCACCGCAGGCCCGATCGTGTACCAGGGCAAGCCTGCCGGCATCGCGACACTGGTAGATATCACGGAGCGCAAACAGGCAGAAGAAACCTTGATGGCGTCGCTGCGGGAAAAAGAGGTACTGCTCAAGGAGGTTCACCACCGGGTCAAGAATAACCTGCAGATCGTGTCCAGTCTCCTGAACCTGCAGAGCAATTCGATAAGAGACGAGAAAACCCGGGCTGTGTTTCAGGAGAGCCAGAACCGCATCCGCTCGATGGCGCTGATCCACGAGAAGCTCTACAGGTCGGACGACCTGTCCAGAGTGGACTTCGGCGACTACCTCAGAAGCCTCGCGACGGACCTGTACAGGGTATCGGCAGACCCGTCGAAGATCAGGCTCTCTCTGGAGTGCGAAGAAATCCTGCTGAGCATCGACACGTCGATCGCCTGCGGCCTGATCGTCAACGAGCTGATCACAAACTCTTTCAAGCACGGTTTCCCCGGCGGCAGAGAAGGGCAGGTGATTGTAAGCCTGCACCGGACTGCCGAGGGATACGTGACCTTCACGGTCAGCGACGACGGTATAGGTCTGCCCGAAGGGTTTACAGTCGAGAACGCGCCCACTTTAGGCCTGCAGCTGGTGACCACGCTCGTGGAGCAGCTCGAGGGCAGGCTGGAAGTCGATTCTGGCAGCGGGGCCACATTCAGAGTCACCTTCAAAGATTATCCAGAGTAAGCCCCTGAAAGACTATGCCGAGCGCCGGCCGTATTGTATCGATCGAAACCCTAAACTTTCGTCGATTGACGATACCTTGTTCAGGTTCTGCATGATAATATGGGACTGTATCGAATGTTCCTTATTTTTGTACTAATGGCCCCTGGTTTGACCGCGCCAGGCCAATCTTTCGACCAGTGAATAGCAATCTTTTTAACGAATAGCCTTGATAGATATGCTGGAGAGAAATTTTAATGGTCACTACGATTGTCGTAGGCGGATTCTTCGGCGACGAAGGCAAAGGTAAGATCGTCGCTCACATCGCCTACACCGATCACCCGTCCATTATCGCCCGCGGCGGAGTCGGGCCGAACGCCGGTCACACGGTCATCAAGGACGGAGTGAAGCACGGGGTCAGAATGATCCCCTCGGGTTTTATTTACGATAATGCAAGACTTCTCATAGGCGCCGGAGTACTCGTTGACCCGGTTGTGCTGGACAAGGAAGTCTCGTTGCTTAACGCCGGCAGCAGGCTGGGTGTCGATTACAGGTGCTCGATCATCGAAGCGAAGCACATCGAAGAGGATAAAGGCACGGAGCGCCTGGCCAAGAAGATCGGCACTACCGGAACGGGCTGCGGCCCGGCCAACAAGGAGCGGGTCATGCGCAGCGCCTTGCAGGCGAAGGATGTTCCGGCTCTCAAGAGCTACCTCACCGACGTCGCAAAGGAGTGCAACGATGCGATTGACCGCGGGGAGAGCATCATCATCGAAGGTTCGCAGGGCTTCGGCATCTCACTATTCTATGGCACTTATCCGTTCGTCACTTCCAAGGATACTTCAGCCTCCCAGCTCGCGGCGGACGTGGGTGTAGGCCCGACGAGGATCGACGAGGTAGTCGTGGTTTTCAAGGCCTTCCCGACCAGGGTCGGGGAAGGGCCGTTCCCCACCGAAATGACGAAAGACGATGCCCAGGAAAGGGGAATCGCAGAGTTCGGCACTGTCACAGGCAGGGCCCGCCGCATCGGCTACTGGGACCCCGAGATGGCAAGATACTCGGCCATGATCAACGGCGCCACCCAGGCGGCGATCACCGGCCTCGACCGGATCGACCCCGCCTGCAAGGGCGTCACCGACTGGGACAAGCTGCCGGACAAGGTCAAGGACTTCATCCGCCAGGCAGAGAAGGACGTGGGAATTCCCTTCACTCTGCTCTCCACAGGGCCGAGCCTGGACGAGATCATCGACCTCAGGAAGAGGTAATCGCGTGAAGAAGGACCTGATGAAGATCCTGTGCTGCCCCGTCTGCAAGGGAGACCTGGAGCTGCAGGTTACTAAAGAGGAGGGTGCCGAAGTGATCGAAGGAACGCTCTACTGCAAGAAGTGCAATGAGAGCTACCCCATCCAGGACGGCATACCTAACCTGCTTCCTCCCGAACTGCGCTGAATCAGGTGAGAGCATGGGCCGAGGAGAGGACTACGCATCTTTTGAAGGCGACGACGACAGCGGCGGCGCTGTCTCGTTCAGCGAAAGCTCCTCTTCCGGAGGCGACTCCATGTCGCCGGAAATGCTGGCACGTGCCGGCAGCAGCGGCAGCAGCCCAAGGAGAAAGCACAGCAGGGGCGGCATGGCGGCCAAAGCCGGCCACAGCAGCAGCCAGAGCCACTCCCGCGGGCGCTCGAAGGGCTTCCGGTTCAACCCGGGCTCTCTGCGGGAAGCCGCCGGCTCGATGCTGACGGTAGCCGTGGCAGGCGTGGTGGTCTGCGCCATAATATTATACTTCACTTTTATACAGGCCGTCATCCCCCAGTTCTATGGCGCGCTGGGAGCTGCGATAGTTATTATGTTTTTACTCTGTTTTGTTGCAGCCCGTCTGTTAGGCACTGAGTAATTGGACCAGCCCGGCCTTTCAGGCCGCATACTCTATACCCCCGCTCTCTGGCCGCGAAGCGGCCCGCCGATAGGTTTATGAGTAACTATATCACTAAGACGACACAATAATTTCAGGATATACTGGTGATTTTGATGAAGTACGTGGTCGTTACAGGCGGTGTCATGAGTGGTCTGGGAAAAGGTATTACTGCAGCCTCTACGGGCAGAATCCTCAAGAACAAGGGCTACAACGTGACGGCGATCAAGATCGATCCGTACATCAACATCGACGCGGGCACCATGAGCCCCTTCCAGCACGGCGAAGTCTACGTCCTGAAGGACGGCGGGGAAGCGGATCTCGATTTAGGTAACTACGAGCGCTTTATCGACATCAACCTCACTTCAGACCACAACATCACCACGGGTAAGATTTACAAGGCGGTCATCGAGAAAGAGCGCAGAGGCGACTACCTGGGCAAGACCGTCCAGATCATTCCCCACATCACCAACGAGATCAAGGAGCGTATAAGGCGGAGCGCCCGGGACAGCGGCGCCGATATCTGCCTGGTCGAAGTGGGCGGCACCGTGGGCGACATCGAGAGCATGCCGTTCCTGGAGGCCATCAGGCAGATGCTCGCCGAAGAGAAGGAAGAGGACTTCAGCCTCATCCACGTCACCCTCGTGCCCATGGACACCATGGGCGACCAGAAGACCAAGCCGACCCAGCACTCGGTTAAGGAATTAAGAGAGCTGGGCCTCAAGCCGGACATCATCGTGGGCCGGTGCAAGAAGCCCCTAGAAAAGTCCACCAAGAGCAAGATTTCCCTGTTCTGCGACGTGCCCGAGGCCGCCGTCATCAGCGCCCACGACGCGGACGACATTTACCAGGTGCCCCTCCAGATGGAGCACGAAGGCCTGTCCGACTACCTCATGAAGCGCATGAACCTGGCGATCAAAGACGATAACCAGTCCTGGGCCCAGATGGTCCACAAGCTGGAATCGGCGGACAGGATCGTCAACGTGGCCATCGTCAGCAAGTACGGCGTCGAGGACGTCTACTTGAGCGTGAAAGAGGCGCTGAAGCACGCCGGCACCGCCATGGGCTGCAAGGTCAACATCAAGTGGATCGAGTCCGAAGACGTGGAAAAAGCCGCGGACGTGTCCCAGTACTTCAAGGACATCGACGGCATCTTAGTCCCGGGCGGCTTCGGCATCAGGGGTGTCGAAGGCAACATCAAGGCCATCCAGTACGCCAGGGAAAAGAACGTGCCCTACTTAGGATTATGCTTCGGCTTCCAGCTGGCAGTCATCGAGTTCGCCAGGCACGTGGCCGGCTTCCCGGACGCCACCAGCAGTGAACTATCCGCATCGGGCACCCACGTCATCGACTTACTGCCGGAGCAGAAGGACATCAAGAAGATGGGCGGCACCATGAGGCTCGGCGAGTTATCCGCGTGGGTCAAAGACAACACCCTCGCCCACAAGCTCTACGGCTCCACCAAGATCTGCGAGCGCCACAGGCACAGGTATGAGGTCAACCCCGACCTGATCGACACCATCGAGCACCACGGCCTCGTATTCTCGGCCAAGAACGACAACAGGATGGAGATCGCTGAATTGCCGAAGCACAAGTTCTTCCTCGGCACCCAGTTCCACCCGGAGTTCCGGTCCAGGCCCGAGAGGCCTTCTCCGCCCTTCCTCGGGTTCGTCCAGGCCATGCTGAGAAAATAGCTTTATACAGGGTCTCCAAGGTTGTACAAACCGAGGAGGCTACCGGGCCATTTATAAAAGATCCTCTACAGCTTCGGCGCTATTTTTAATGATCGCGCTTTCGAAGATAACCGGAGATAGTGGTTATCATAGCGAGGGCTCCAATCGCCGATAATACCTCGAATCCGGACGTAGTCTGGCTTCCACCCACAGTTTGCCCAGAGGATACGTTCATAGTTTTATTTAATAAGGTATTTCGATCGAAGATAACTTTACGGGGCACGGAACTATAGGGATAGTCATCAACGAACCTGTTACCTCTTTCCCCGTTACCAAGTTGACCATAGGTGTTTGACCCCCAGGCCCATACACCCCCATCTTCATCCAGAGCCATACTGTTGTAACCTTTAGCGCTTATAGCTTTGATTCTGGGCAGATTAAGCTTGACCGGAGCATACCGGTTTGTAGTAGTGCCATCCCCAAGCTGGCCGTACCGATTCGAACCCCAGCTCCACACTGCACCGGTATCGTCAAGGGCTAATACGTGATAATCTCCAGTAATGATCTGAGTAATGCTATGCACACCAGGAATAATCGCGGGATAATAGGTTTCACTATAGTCTGAAGTCCCGAGCTCCCCATGACTATTACTTCCCCATCCCCATACCATCCCGTCATCTTTCAGGATAACTGCAAAACCATGACCTATTGATGCTGAACTAGCCTGCCCAATCCCATCGATCGGAATTGGAACTGCCGTTCCTTGCTGTCCAATCAATTGCCCGTAGTTACGTTTTCCATAGGCCCCTAGAAGGTAAACGTTCGTTGACCCCCATACCCAGACTCGGCCATCCCTTGTCAAAGCTATCACATTGTAGGGTCCGCATGAGATTGATGTAACATTTTCAAGATAACTAATACGATCTGGATTGGTTCTGCTGATCGAAGGGAGTAATTCTTCAGTACAGGTGATATTCGTGCCATTGCCGAGCTGGCCGTAATAATGGTTGCCCCAAGTCCATACAGTATTATCGTCAGTTAACACGGCAACAAACTCGTTACCAACTGACAATGCCGTCACATTGGGTATGCTCCGAATGGCGCCTGGAGTAGAGTATGACAAAGACATAGAGTTATCGAAGTCTCTACCGAGCGTTCCGAAAATCCCGGTACCCCAGGTCCATAGTGTATGGTTTCTATCGAGTGCTACACAAAAATGACCTCCTGAACACATGCTCTCGATACCGGAGACATTTTTAACTATGACAGGATAGGCCACATAGAGAGACTCGGGGTTAGAATTATTTCCGATCGATCCGCTCTCGCCCGCAAAATTCGATCCCCAGTACCACAATGTGCCGTTCGCATCCAGCGCCATACTAGAGGTGGGGCCCTGCTGGATCGCGGTTATCACAGGATCGGTGGCGAATGCTGATCCTGGCAGTGATAACGATAGGCATAGTAGAGTTACAGTTGCCATAAGGATACCGCGTATACGAGATGGTAGCATATCAAGCTCCCCGATACCTTTGCGCTATGAGGGATAATCCGATCGCTGAGACGATAGCCAGTGAGGCGGTCGTGTAACCAAATCCCGACATAGGATTTGCCCCGGTTGGACTTTGGATTACTGTAGATGTTGCTGTCGCAGGTTGCGAGGTTACGTTCGTCGGCGATGCCGCGGGGGTTTCTATTTGTACCTGTGCGGTGACCACAGCAGGGTCGGGCGTCATATCAGTTGTGTTAGCTGAGATACCACTAGTAGTGACCTTTGTAGGTGCAGACACACTCGTACGATCACTTGTCGCTATATCGCCGAGCTGACCGTTGTTATTTAATCCCCAAGCCCAGACAGACATGCTGTTATCGATGGCGTAGTTCGAATAACCGCTCACAAATAGATGGCTCACACCTGAGATTCCGGAAACTTGTACTGGCGAGCAGATATTGCCTGGCGTAGAAATACCTGAAGCGTAGAACTGATTCCAGCCCCAGGCCCAGAGAGTTCCGTCATCTGCAAGTACCACGGAGTATGGGCCAGAAGCAATGTCAATGATTCTAGGTAAACCTTGGACGGCGGTAGGTGTGAGGGTATAGTATGCCTCGTCATCTTTGCCAAGGCCAAGGGCATCGAACTTATTTTCCCCCCAGGACCAGACAGTGCCATCTTTCTTTAGAACCAATGCATTAAACGAGCCGCCGTAGCCTGCTACTTTAATGGCATCGTCTACATGGGCTACGAGTACAGGAGTAGACGTATACTCCGTATCTTTATGCTGATCCCACCACTCGCCCAGCTGAGGGTTTGTAGTTCCCCATCCCCAGATAGTCCCATCAGACTTCAGCGCCAGGTGATCACCGGCTATCGCGATAGAGATTATATGATCAAGCCCGGTAACTTGACATGGATACGGTCTGTTTTGCGTATCATAGCCAGGCGAACCTGCAGGAATATCTATGGGCTTGCCATCCCCGGCTTCTCCGTGAGCATTCGGTCCCCACGACCATACTGTGCCATCAGTCTTGAGAGCCATGGCGTTAGAGAAAGCGGATTTCACCTCTTTGACTCCGGTGAATCCAGAAATCTGCGCAGGGGAAGATCTAGAAGCTGTATCTGCGCTGCCAAGGCCTAGCTGCCCGCGGGAATTGTCACCCCAAGCCCACACGGTGCCGTCGTCTTTGACTGCCAGGGAAAAGTAGCTACCCGCTGCCACGGATACGGCGTTGGTTAACCCTTTTACCTGCACCGGATGAGATATATAACCCATGCTGGTCTCGCCGTTTCCCAATTCTCCTCTCGAGTTGTCACCCCAAGCCCACACGGTACCATCGCTCGCGATGGCAAGTGTATGAGTAAAGCTCGGAGAAAAGGTGGAAAACGCTCCGGGTTGATCAGCTGTGCTCGCTGAAGACGGCACACTGGTCAGAAGTAACGCAAGGACAACAGCTGTACAGCAATATTTTAACAATACTATCCAGTTAGTTAGTCCTATTTTTAACATCTATTCATCCTCCCTACAAAAGACATAGAAAGACAGTGACATGAATGCGAGTAATGCGATTACCATGGCGACGATATATTGCGAAGCGTTATCCAACCAGACTAGATACGGCGAGTCAGTTAAGAATAAGTTGATATTTCCTGGACCTATCGCGGTAAAAAAGAGAATCCGTTGATTAAGGTAGATAAAGCCTCCGAGCAGATCAAGGATAGTGCCATGAAGGCTGACCTGCCACTCGAAAAAGAATAGGGACCCCACGCAGATCAGTGTGCCTAACAGATTTTTAACGAGTACCCCGATGGCCATAGTAATCGCGGCCGTGAGTGCGCAATTCAGGAAAAGCATCAAGACATATGTACAAATCCTTATTATCGCTTCGGATGCTGATTCAGGCCCACCGAAAAAGATCAGTAGCATAGCCACGCCAAATAGCACACAGAAAGCTGCAATCATCAAGATTAAGGCCAGCATACCAAGATACTTGCCTGCCAGCACATCCCTTTTGTACAAAGGTTTTGTTAGTAGTACACGTATGCTATTAGTAGACCGATCACCTCCGATAGCCATTACCCCTATAAACGCTGACAGTGCAGATAAAAATATAGAATTATTGTAAAAAGCATTCCCAAGGCCCGGGATCAGGAAAGGGTCATGGCCCAGGTTTACATCGGAGATAAATGCTGCCGCAGACATCCCATTTATGGCAGACAGGGCAAGCACTATACAGACCAAGAGAATGATGATCGGCTGGCGAACTAACCGGGACAGCTCATTTTTTGCGATTAAGATAATCTGGCTCACTGGATATCCCTCCTCATAAATAGGATGTAGCTAAACGTGGTTAAAATGATAATCAGAAGCGAGAGCTTTGCGAACTCCAGCCAGCAGCTATTGATGATCTGAGTGAGACTCGCGTTAAAGCTAAAAAGCCCGCCCGAGATCACTTGTACAGAAGTCCACCAGGGCGTGAGGCTAGCGATCCAACTTAATGCATCCTGATCGTTAAGACCGATCAAAGTACCTACCTGTGCTGTAAATACCGCATTTGGCATCAGAACAGTGATGAATAGATAGGCAACTACGATAGCGAGCAGTGCGGCGGTATTATCGGGGATAAGAATCCTCAGTAAAATTGCAATTGAAAAGAGGACCATCGGATACAATAGAGTAAAGAATAGGATTAGTGGCAAACGGATAAATATTTCTGGTAGTGCGGGGACAATTGCGCCTCCGAATAATACAGCCAATATAGCAATATAGATTGCAGTGGTCAGGCAAAAAATACAAAGAAGGAAACACATACATCCGACGAGCTTAGCATTAAGAATAGTATCCCTGTGTACGGGCTTGACGATCAACGTATTTAATGCCCTGCCCGAAAATTCGTCGGTCATAGAAGAGAATCCGACTAAGAGCGCCACAACACCCCCATAAAGAGATAACATGTTGGACAGATCAACGAGGGATCCTGACACGATTCGCCATGACTCAAGATCGCCTGAATATGAGTCGTTAATATCAAATATATAAATAACAATATTGATCAAGAAAAAGAAAAGGGTAACATAAACATATTTATTACTTAATAAGTTACTGAATTCATTTTTTACGATTAGAAAAAAATTCATGTCTACCACCAAAAAATAAAAATATAAATGTTTAATATATATAGTTATATACACTGGCCGAATACGAGTTTATAAACGGGTTAGAGTTAGCGCTGTATTTATGGCTCTGTACGAAAGGTATATTACCAGATGGACTTGCTAACACGTTTACACTTGTCGTCACACTTTTTGCGGTGGCCAAGTAGGTTATTTGTCCCTGCGACTTGTGGTAGGTAGACGTAATACCCGAGCTGAGGTCACTGCCGTCAATTCCGCAATACACGGTTGAGTCCGTTGCGTCGTTATTATACAGAGTATTACCCCACGATAACGTGTTGCCTTGAGAGACATCGGTCGTAGAGGACGAACCAGAATTTAACTGTACACTGAATCCGTTGTTTACCTGTGTTCCTATACTATTCAGAGATGCATATGCCGGGGCGGTTGTCATTATCAACATAGCCCCCAGCACCATTGGTATTAAGTATTTAAACCGCATAGATTCAATCCTCCTTTAGGGAGTACTGCAGGGCATGAAGGACTTGTACACGAACTTCATGCCTCTGCACAAAAGGCTCTTCCTTTTGCAAACAAGCCTATACAGTATATATATAAAAAAAATATGAACCTACACTATATGACGGTTGTAAACGGAATACTGTGCAGAGAAATTCCTATACCATATGATGAATTTTAATCGAAATATGCATAGTTGAGCATATTTACCGATTATTAGAAAATATTAATATACTAGGACTTGTTTTAAATCAAGGCAATGCATGAGAACACTGAGCCCAGCAGCCTGATGACTATCAAGATCGTGTTCGAAAGCGAAGTCAAGATGAGAGTACTGTTCTTCCTGGCCTATGATAGTTCGCGGGAATGGTGTGCCTACGATATTGCTGGTGTGGTAAACTCGTCATACGAGAATGTGATTGGCGTTCTCTGCGGTAAAAAGGGGAGGTATAAAAGGGTGAAATCTCTCCTGTATCTTGGACTCGTGACCAGGAAGAAGAAAAAGGTGGGAAAACGCTGGCTGTATTTTTATAAAGTGACACCGGAGGGCGCAGAGATAGCCGAAACTCAGAGAAGTTACCTATGATCGGCTATACAGAAAAATTAGAGGGGATCGGTGATCCCCGTAGTAGGATTTGTAGCCCTTAGAGTTTAGCCCCTGTTCTTGATGACCAGGACTTCGGTGATCTTGAGGGCCTGGGCGTCGGGGATCTCGAGGGCTTTCTGGAGCTCTTCGAGCAGCTTCTTCTCTTCGTCGGCCACGGTGCCGTCTGCGAGCATGAGGTCGGCTGCGACTGCGAAGGCGGTCTCCTTCATCGGGACGTCAAGGGTTTCCCTGGCGGCGGCGATGATGGGGGCGGGGCCCTGCTTCTTGAGGATGTTCATGACCTTGTCGAGGACAGCCTTCATCTGCTTCTCGCTGGAGCCCTGGTAGAGCTTCATGCGGTTCAGGATGGTGACGATGCTGAGCATCTCTTCCTGGCTGATGGAGCCGTCGGACGCGACGGTGGCGAAAAGAATACCTGTGAATGCTTCCTGGGCGTTCAGCTTCTCGGGCTGGCTGCCTCCGAAAACTTTGTCGAATAATCCCATATGCATAACTCCTGCGGACAGGCCTGGAAAAGGGATTCCGGCCTGACGGTGGCAGGCCATTACCATCTTTTTGGGTATATACTTATTGCTGACAGAGCACAGACAACCTGGCGAACGCTGCACCCGTCGCTACACTTATATCTGATATTCCCCTATCACCATAGCGGTGAAGTTATCGTAGCCCGGCTCAGGCTAGCTCTGGCAGCCATTGCCACTATGGCCGGGCGAAAGGTGGCAACCTCGGTTAGCTATGGGAGTCATCCCGGCCGGCCGGCCCGCTTAGTTGCTGCAAACAGCAAAAATTTAAGGTGGCAGGTATAATGATGAAGGAAAGGATGTTCAAGGATGCCTGATGCGGAGACACAGCGCAAGCTCATCGAGATTTTGAGGATTCTGAGCGAGTCCACTGATGAGATGGGCGCAAGGAAAATTGCCGAGGAAATGAACAGGAGGGGCTACAACCTGGGCGAGCGGGCGGTCCGGTACCATTTGCGGATGCTGGACGAGCGGGGCTTTACCAGGAAGCACGGCTACCTGGGCAGAGTGTTGACCGCCACGGGCGAGGAAGAGCTTAACCAGGCGCTGGTTACCGACCGCATCGGCTTCGTCTCCACGAGAATTAAGGAAATCGAGCTGATGATCACCTACGATCCGGCTACCAACACGGGAGATGTCGCTGTCAACATCTGCTACATCCCCAAGGACCGGTTCGAGGAGGCCCTCAAGACGATCAAGAGCGTGATCGCGGCTGGTTATGCGATCAGCCCCAAAATTAAGATCGCCGACGAGGGTGAAGAGATCCTCGAGAATGACGTACCCCCGGGCAGCGTCGCCTTTGCCAGTACCTGCAGCATCACGCTGGACGGCGTACTCCTGAAGTACGGCATACCGGTCAACCTGAAGTACGGCGGCATCCTGCGGGTGCAGGACGGCCAGGTGCGCCGGTTCACCGATGTGATCGACTACAGTGGCACCTCCATCAACCCCATGAGCGTCTTCACATCCAGGAAGATGACATCCGTGAACCAGGTCATCGAAACGGGCACGGGAGGCGTGCTGGCCAACGTCAGGGAAATACCGATTGCCGCAGTGGACAAAGCCCAGCAGTTGATGGACCAGATGAAGGCTGCCGAGTTCCTGGGCGTAGTCTCCCGGTGCGAGCCGGTCAGGCCGCTGCTCGGAGTACCTATCGAGCTGGGCAAGTGTGGCATCGTAGAGTACTCAGGCATCAACCCGTTCGCCGCCTTCGGCGAGCTGGGCATCAAGACGAGGATCCTGCCCCTGGCAGCCGTGATGAACATCCGGGACCTGAAAAAGCTGGAGTGAGTAAGTACTATGAACAAGAATACGATCGAGACTTCAAAAGGCCTGTCAGGCATGCTCAGGATGTTCAAGACCACGATGGTGGACAAGCTCGGACTGCAGCCCACCCACCGCATCGCCTTTGTGGGATGCGCCGGCACCTGCGTGCCCTTCATCGAGCTGTTCGCTTACACGATCAGGGAAACCATGCCCGGCATGACCCTCATCCCCGACGGCATCGTCGACGACGCCCGGAGCATCTGGTTCGTCAAAGATATCGGCATGCAGATCGGCGGCAACGCAGACCCCAGAGGAGCCGACTACGTAGTCCTCCTCGGCGGCATATCCATGCCCTCCAGCAAGCTGAGCATGGAGGCCACCAACAAGCTGATCAAAGAAGTCATGAAGCCCGGAGGCAAGGTCGTCGGCGTCTGCTTCATGGACATGTTCTCCAAAGCCGGGTGGGAAGGTAAGGTTCCATTCGACATGGTCATGAATGCCAACATCGACTCGGTCACCCTCGACAAAGTCGAATAATGCTGCTTATGCAAGAAGCAAAGCAGCATTACTTTTTTAATTAGATCATGGAAGCACGGCGACACTTGCATACCACCATAGCCAGATGGTGACTGAAACCACGGCGGCACAGCGACACAGAGACAACTGCGTACTACCTAGCCAGATGGTGACTGAAACCACGGCGGCACAGCGACACAGAGACAACTGCGTACTACCTAGCCAGATGGTGACTGAAACCACGGCGGCACAGCGACACAGAGACAACTGCGTACTACCTAGCCAGATGGTGACTGAAACCACGGCGGCACAGCGACACAGAGACAACTGTGATGCCGTAACATGGTACTCCTTTTTAGTCCACGGCGACACGGAGACAGCCCATTAACCAATAACGGTTTACTGGCCACGTGCTTCAGTATACCCTTATGATCACAAAACTGGTAAACCGCTTTTTATAGTGATTCTTGGTTTCTCCACCATAGTTACAAAAGACGATTTATCTCCGTACCGTCAGCTCGCCGTGCCACCGTGGATCAATAAAAATAGAGCCTGGTTATTCGGGTACGGTTGTCTCTGTGTCGCCGTGCCGCCGTGGTTAAAATAACCATCCCGCCATCGTTTCTCTCACTGTCTCTGTGTCGCCGTGCTGCTGTGTTGCATAATTCATTTTCTCTTCTTTGGGCCGAGCTATTGCAGGTGGAGTGACTCAGCAAGACGATCGTTGCGCTGTGCCAGGATCACAGATTACGACAGATGCCACAGATTGCACAGATTCTAATCGATGAGAAATGGATTTGCCGTCTACCGATTTTATTCTAAGGTCATCTGTGAAATCAGTGTAATCCGTTTCAATCTGTGATCCTGGCTCAGCGCAGCGATCGTCATCGCATCGCCTCGAGAACGCCTGCGACTGCAGGCGTTCAAAAGGCGAACATGAAGATAAGAATAATGCAACACAGCATCGCCGTGCCGCCGTGGTTAGAACATCTGTTTTCTAGTTGTCAGGATAAAGAGCCGAGCCGCCGTAGTTCTTCTCTTCCTGGTGGTTGCGGTTCATCAGAACTTCATCTTCCGGAGCAGCGAAGCTGCGATAGTGATCAATATTGCCCCAGCAGTTATGCCCGTAAGGGCGGGCCCTTCCCAGCCATGGGTGGCAGGTGGCTCCGGGGTTGGAGTGGGAGCGGGTGCCGGGACTACGATGCTGCCAGTGAGGGTCATGTCTCTGCCGGGGGATTCGAGGTATACCTTTACGGGGAAGTTCCCGTAGGTGCCGTTGGGGACCATGGTCCGGATGGTGAACTCCCGGGCTTTGCCGGGCTCTATCTTGATTCTGCCGCCGGGCACTCCGTCGATGTAGTACGGCCAGTTATCTGCGACAATGGCACTTGCCTGTACGGCGATGGGAAAGTTCCAGCTGTTGTAGACCCGGACAGGAATGTCGAAGGCGGTGCCGGTCGAGACGTTGAACTCAGGGTAGCCTTCCGGGGAGCGGTTGTGGCTTTTGATGATCGCGTCGTACAGCGGGTCGCCTTCCACCCGCAGTTTCAGGGTTAGCGGCTTCGACGATACGCCTTCCCCGCACAGGGTCAGGTTTAAGGTGTAGTTGCCCGGGGTAGTTTCGCTGGGCACGTATACGTAGAAATGGGTCTGGGCGATCTTGCCATCCGGGATGAAAAATTCCGAGCCGTTACCCGTCGTGGCGGTCCAGTTAGGGGGCAGATCGTCGACTCTGATGTTCAGGTCCTTATCCTGGGCGTACTTGTTCTCGGCAGTCAGCACGAAATCGGCGGTGTTACCCGGCTTGATCACTTTCTCCGGGGCGTTGGCGTAAAAGTCTATTGACTCGAAGGGGAGGTCCTTAACCACTACGATCACCGGCACCTCGGCAAAGTAGGCACCGCCGTTGATCACTACTTTCATGGTGTGGGGCCCCTGCTGGGTGCCCACGTATTTCAGGCGGAAGACCATCTCGTTGGAATCTCCCGACCGGATCATCATGGCCTCGCCCAGGGGAAACCAGGCCTGCCATTCAGGCGGGGTGACTACTGTGAAGGTGACCATCTGGTCGATCACCTGGAAGTTTTCCACGACCATGTAACAATCTACTTCTCGGCCAGGGCTGGTTTCCAGCACGGGATAGAGCGCGTAGGGCACGAACCCGTTGAAGGGGATGGGAGTCAAGCCGATGTCGAAAGTCCGGGTGCTCTGAAAGGTCTGCTCCGTGATCAGCGTCTGGAACCCGGGGGCGGCCGTCACCACGCTGTAGTCCCCGGCAGGTATCGCCACGGCGTAGAAGCCCACGGCGTTAGAGGTAGTCGATGCAAACACGATGTTGTTCCGGATGAAGTATATCTGCGCTCCTGGCACAGGAATGAGTACGCCGGGGCGGTCCCGGATGTCCGGCGCTTCGCTCACGTAGCCTTCGATCGTGACGATGGGCACGATCACGGGCGTCGGAATGACAGTAGGCTCTACATCTTCAGGGGTTTCTGTCTCGTTCGTCTCCTGGGCCTGGGCCGGGCAGGCTGAGGCGATCAGGACAATTAGTGCAGCCATCACTAACGCGAGCTGAAGAGCGGCTATGAAGGGCAGCACTTTCTGTTTAAAGACAGAGCCTACAGGCGGTATCACACACAGACTTCGGCATGCATTAATAAATATATTTCCGATAGAATTAATGTAAAAGGCGCTGACGTGGGCTTCGTAGATAAATATATATGCAACACGTGCTGTTTAGTCGATTATGGAACTGCCAACCCCGGAAAGCATCAAGAAGCGGCGAGTCAAGCTCGGCCTCACCCAGGCCGCCCTCGCGGAGAAGGCGAGCGTCAGCCAGCCGCTGATCGCCCGGATCGAGTCGGGCGACGTAGACCCCCGGCTGTCGACCATCAGGAGCATTCTGACCGCCCTGGACGAGATGGAGCGGTGCAAGGTGACAGCCAAGGACTTGATGACTTCCCCGGTGATCGCAGTAACGTCAGCCGATACGGTGGACAACGCAGTCAAGCTCATGGAGAAGCACGGCTTTTCCCAGCTCCCGGTGATCGACGGCGGCGTGCCCGTTGGCAGCATCTCTGAAAACTCGGTCGTCCAGGCCATGGGCACCGAAGACTTCGGCAGAGTCAGCGCCTCCCAGGTCAGGGCCCTCATGGAAGAATCCTTCCCGGCAGTATCCCCCGGCACCGACATGGGCACCGTCTCCCACCTGCTCGAGACCTACCATGCGGTGCTCGTCATGGAGCTCGGCAAGGCCATCGGGGTCATCACCAAGTACGATGTTATGCGGCTGCTGAACAAGTGAAGCAGCTTACCCCTTTAGTACCTTGCATAAGAGCTCGGGAACGTACACGAACGCTGCGCTGTGCATACCTGATTACTCTGAAGACGTGAGACAGCAACACGAACGCTGCGCTGTGCATACCTGATTACTCTGAAGACGTGAGACAGCAACACGAACGCTGCGCTGTGCCAGATCACAGATTGCGACAGATATAACAGATTGCACAGATTTCTTTTAAAATAAGGAATACAGCGAACCATTTCCCTTTTTGTTATCGATTAGCATCTGTGCAATCTGCGTAATCTGTTACAATCTGTGATCCTGGCACAGCGCAGCGTTCGTGTACGTTCGCGAGCACAGAGATAACACTTCTAATGTTTTCCGAGAAATCTGTATCAAGCACAGCGCAGCGTTCGTGTACGTTCATGAGCACAGAGATAACACTTCTAATGTTTTCCGAGAAATCTGTATCAAGCACAGCGCAGCGTTAGCCTTGTGATTCAAGCTTTCGGTTACAATACTTTCGATCTACTCTCCGGGCCATCTTATATACCAGCCTGTCCATCTGCGCATCATGCATAACCGTACTGATCACCGCGAGTGCAACCGTACAGGCTGCCCCTACAGGGCGCCGGCTTATACTGCTACCGGTAAAAGGAGCGGCTATTGTAGTATGGTTCGCTCAATGGCAGTATACTGTTGCCCCGATTCAGCCGGCCAGATACATTTATAATATCGTTTTCGGCCATTTTACTTTTATATATAACGTCTTTTTGCTTTTTATGACTATAATTGCCTCGAAAAGATTAAATAGGTCAAAATCGGCGAGAAAAGAAAATTTTATTAGGTATTGAGTGCTTACTTATGCTATACGATAAAGAGGTAGTTGTTATGACCGAGATTTCCAAAGCACCAATTTCCAGGCTGTTAAGCGAGGCGGGCGGCGAGAGGATCTCCGCAGAGGCCGTCGATGAGATGGTAAAGTACACCGAAGACTACGTCCTGAAGGTCGGCCGCGAGGCGAGCAAGCTGTGCGCCCACGCAGGCAGGAAGACCATCAAGGCCGAAGACATCAAGCTGGCTGTCGAGCGCCTTAACCTTTAAACCTGTTTTCCGGGCGTTTGAGCCCGGGGCTAACGCCCTTTTCTGCAGTATCGCCACCATTGCTTCAATGGGGAGCTGGAAGCTTTTATAGCTCTTGCTTAGGAGTTAACCTTTTAAATATGGAAGTCCAAAATGGCTTCAATAAACGTGGTCAATATGAGAGAAGTACTAGAGCTACTGGAGAAAGACGCAAGACTTTCTCCCAAAGAGATCGCAGCGCAGACGGGCTTAGACGAAAAAGAGGTAGCTAGCTTCATCAAGGCCATGGAAGCCCGGGGAATCATCAAGCGGTACAAGACCGTCATCGACTGGGAGAAGTTCGGGGACGAGTTCGTGTACGCGATCATCGAGGTTTCGGTGTCGCTGGAGCGGGGCGTGGGCTATGAGACGATCGCCGAGCGCATCTCGAGGTTCCCGGAAGTGGTCACCTGCATGCTGGTTTCCGGCGACCACGATCTCCACTTAGTGATCAAGGGCAGGACGATGAAAGAAGTGGCCTTCTTTGTCGCCGAGAAGATAGCGCCGCTGAACCAGGTCCAGCACACGGCTACGCACTTTATGCTGCGCTCCTATAAGACCGAAGGCGAGATCATGTTCGAGAAAGAAGAAGATACGAGGCTGGTCGTCCACCCATGAAGATCGCGAACAAGGTCAAAAACCTGCCCCCTTCGGGCATCCGGAAATTTTTCGACATCGCCTCCGGGATACCTGACGTCATCTCGCTGGGAGTAGGCGAGCCCGACTTCGTGACGCCCTGGAGGGTCAGGGAAGCGTCCATCTACGGGCTGGAGCGGGGCTACACGACGTATACGTCCAACTGGGGCCTTTTAGAATTAAGGGAACAGATCTCTAAGTTCATCTACGAGGGCGCCGGCGTCGACTACAGCCCGAAGAACGAAGTGCTGGTCACCACGGGTGTCAGCGAGGGCATCGACCTGGCGGTCAGGGCCATCACTGATCCGGGCGACGAAATACTGGTCGTCGAGCCCAGCTACGTTTCATACAAGCCGTGCGTCATCATGGCCGGCGGCAAGCCCGTCGTCGTGAACACCACGGTCGACAACGACTTCAGGGTCACCAAAGAAGACTTAGAGGCGAAGATCACCGACCGCACCACGGCCATCATCATGAACTACCCGAACAATCCCACGGGAGCGATCATGCCGAAGAAGAACCTCGAAGAGGTCGCCGACGTGGCCATGGAGCACGATCTTATGATCCTCTCGGACGAGGTCTACGAGAAGATGACCTACGAAGGCACTCACACGTCCATCGCCTCGCTCGAAGGGATGCGGGACAACACCATACTCTTAAATGGTTTCAGCAAAGCCTTCGCCATGACCGGCTGGAGGCTGGGCTTCGCGTGCGGCAACCCCGACGTTATCGAGGCCATGATGAAGGTGCACCAGTACACCATGCTGTGTGCGCCCATCAATGCCCAGATGGCGGCCATCGAGGCGCTCAAGAGCGGCCAGGAAGAGATGCAGGAAATGATCAAGGAGTACGATCGCCGGCGGCGCGTCATCGTTAAAGGGTTTAACGACATGGGCCTGGACTGCTTCGAGCCCAAGGGCGCCTTCTATGCTTTCCCCTCGATCAAGAAGACGGGCCTTACCGACACCGAATTCTCCGAGCGGCTAGTGTTCGAGAAGCACGTCATCGCCGTCCCCGGCAGCGTGTTCGGCGAGACCGGTGTCGGCCACCTGAGATGCTCCTATGCGACCAACATGGAGCAGATCAAGGAAGCGCTGGACAGGATAGCGGACTTCGTCAAAGAGCTGGAAAGAGAGCAGGCGCCGAAGATTAGGACAAGGACCTGAACTCTTTCTTTATACTTTAGTATCTCATATTCTATAAGAAGTCATTATTGAAACGTTTTGTACGAGTGCCCGCACCATTTACACGAAGTACGCGAAGTACACGAAGTACTCAAAGTACGGTAAAAACGGCATACTGGAAAATGATCGTATAGTAAAACTTCGCGTACTTCGCGTACCTTGAGTACTTCGTGTAAACGGTACCTGACAACCCGAAAAGATCAGAATCTATAAAATCAGTGACTTATTTTCTCCAATGTGCTTATTAGTGTTGCCGGCCAATTTGATTTCATGGCTTCACCGGGCAATCGCCTACAAAAATTTCTCGAATGGAAATCCCTTGCCATCGGTGTTATCGGCTTCATACTAATGGCGATAGTCCTTTTTACCATATTTCAGGTGGGCGAAAGTGACAGGATAGCCTTCGAAAGCGCACCGACACCGGTAGGTAACGGCATGGCTCCTCTCGGCTATTTCTTCTTCGGGTTCTTCGCTGCAATGTTCGCCGGCACTGTAGTAGGATGTCTTAACGTGCTGTTACATCCGGCCCTAAGGGGCAGGCCAGAAGAAGCCTTCAGTGCATCGCTCAAGGTTTTCGCGGTCACGGCTGTTCTCATTATTATATCTATGCCCTTGCTGGTACCCCTCGGGACGTTGATGTTGTCGGGAACCAGGGCGTTAAGCTCGGGAATCATTACAGGATACATAAATAGTGCAATAGCACTTGCCTTTTTCATGAGCTTCCTGCTTGTTCCGGGGTTTTTCGCAGCAGGGTTTTCGGGAGCGATTATAAGCAGAATTCTCCAGCCCTGGAAGGCTCAAGCTTGAGGAATGTTTACTTTAGCGGGCTGTCCCCGTACTTGACGGGTATGGTCTCCCAGTAGTTCTGAGCGAGGTAACCGTCAACCCAGCTCTGTACCTGGTCTTCGGTCCAGCTGTTGACCGAGCCGAGGTAAGCGGCCTGGACTTCCAGCGCCCTGGCCTCGGACTCCCGGGCAGTGTACGGGTGGTTTGAGAAGTAGACACTGTCATCGTAGGTGTGCTGCGCCTCGTGGACCAGTACACCTGCGAGCCAGTAGGGATTGGCAGTGGCATCTGCTGGGTCGATGTAGCAGATGCCGTGGTTGTCAATCTGAGTATAAGTATCAGTGGGCCTGATCTCCGAGATCCAGCTGCTGACCCGGAGGTAGTCCTCGGGGTACTCGGCCTGCAGTTTTTCCATGGCAGTGTTAATGCTTACTTTGAACCTGTCGTCACCGTAGACGGTTGGGCCCGGGGCGCCGAAAGTGCCGGCCGGCAGGGCTTCGTAGGCGACGGCGGTGGCTGAGGCCGGAAACAGCGAGGTTAGTGCTATCGCGAGTATAATGAGACATACTGCGGCCCTTGCGATCCTGTGGCTTGCCATGGTAGTAATTACAAATTTGTAATTACCTATTGATAATATTTTCTATGAAAGTGGTAAATTATCCTTACACTGTATCGCGACGCCCCTGCCGGGAGACTGCGAGCTTTTTTAAGGGCTTGCGTCTCCGCCGTCCTGTTCTGGCCACCCAAACCTTTTTATCCTTGACCATGTTTAGCAATATCAATAGCGAGGTTATCGTGTTGAATCCAGACGTGAGGACGATAGTAGACGCCGTCGAAGGGAGCCAGGACCTGTTCAGGCATTCCCTGCCGATGATCGCCAGCGAGAACGTGACCAGCCCGATGGTGCGGAAGGTACTTTCCTCCGACCTCGGCCACAGGTATGCCGAAGGTCAGGTAGGCCACCGCTTTTACCAGGGCTGCGGCTTTGTGGACGTCATCGAGGGAAAAGCCATCGAGCTCGCGAAGGAGATTTTTAACGCTCCCCACGTCAACGTCCAGCCAATTTCGGGTGTCAACTGCAACATCGCCGCTTTCTTCGCCCTGGCGGACCCGGGCGACAAGCTCATGGCGCTCGCGGTGCCGAGCGGCGGCCACATCAGCCACGCGAAGTTCTCGGCGGCCGGTATTAGAGGCCTTAAAATTTATACTCATCCCTATGATAACCAGATCATGAACGTAGACGTCGACAAGATGATCAAGCAGATCAGGGATATCCGCCCCAGGATCGTCATGTTCGGCGCCAGCCTGTTCCTGTTCCCCCACCCCGTCAAAGAGGCGAGGGCAGTCTGCGACGAAGTCGGCGCCAGCATCGTCTACGACGGCGCCCACGTCCTCGGCCTGATCGCCGGCGGCCAGTTCCAGGACCCGCTGAAGGAAGGGGCAGATGTGCTGACTGGCAGCACCCACAAGACCTTCCCCGGCCCGCAGGGTGGCATCATCCTGTGCAAGGAGAAGTTCGCGAAGGATATCGATGAGGCAGTTTTCCCCGGCACTGTGAGCAATGCCCACCTGCACCACAAGGCAGGCCTCGCCATTACGCTGGCAGAGATGAAAGCCTTCGGCAAGGCGTACGCAGCGCAGATCGTCAGGAACTCCCAGGCGCTGGGAGCCGCGATGGACGACCTCGGCTTCAACGTGCTGTGCAAAGACCTCGGCTACACTAAGTCCCACCAGATAGCGGTGGACGTCTCAAAGATCGGCGGCGGCTCCGTGCTCGCGTCAAAGCTGGAGAGAGCTAATATCATCACGAACAAGAACCTGTTCCCGTGGGACGATGTGAACACGACGGACAACCCCTCGGGTCTGCGCCTGGGCACTCAGGAGTTAACTCGCTTAGGTATGAACGAGCCGGAGATGAAAGAGGTGGCAAAGTTCATCAAGCGCGTCGCCATTGACAGAGAGGAACCCGAAAAGGTTAAAAAGGATGTCGTACACTTTAAGTCTCAATATCAGGCAGTGAAATACTGCTTTGATGGCGATGGTGCCTATGAGTTTTCACTCAGGTGACTCGAAGGAGGCAGACTGTTCTCGAAAAAAACTGATCATCTTTGATATGGACTCGACAGTCATAGACTGCGAGGGCATCATCGAAATGGCCCGCGCCAGAGGCGTGGGCGAAGTTGTGGCAGATGTCACCCAGCGTGCCATGAACGGCGAGCTGGACTTCGAACAGGCACTCATCGAACGGGTCAAGCTCCTCAGGGGCCTCACTGAAGACGACGCGAAACGCGTCGCCTGCAGCGTTCCCTTGATGCCCGGTGCCGGTAAGCTGATGAGCGAGCTGAAGGCGTGCGGATACCGCATCGCCCTTGTCTCGGGAGGGTTTACGATTATCGCGGACCGCGTTGGTTCCATGCTTGGCATGGACCACGTGTACGCAAATGAGCTTATGATCCAGGACGGCGTGGTCACCGGAGAAGTCCGGGGGCCGCTGACGAAGCAAAACTCGAAGAAGGAGGTTCTCGAAGAGATTTGCAAACTGGAAAACATTAGCCCGAAAGACTGCATAGCAGTGGGCGACGGGTCGAATGACCTGTGCTGGGTCGGTGTAGTCGGCACATTTGTGGCCTTCAATGCCAAGCCGGTAGTTCGCCAGGCCGCTGACGTAGTCGTAGAGGGCAAAAATTTGGAATCCTTGATTCCTATAATGAAAGAGGAGGAAGACGAGTTACATGCTAAAAGAACTGCAAGAAAAAAAATCCAAGTTCCTTAAGGACGCTGAGGAGTTAAAAACCAACAGGAATGAGTGGAACTCCAAGGCCAGTACATTTGCGAAGAGGAGGGATGAACTCAACAAGAAGACGAAGGAACTGATCGAGAAAGCCCAGGAATACCGCGTTAAGAGAGACGAGTTTAACGGACAGGTAAGCTCAAACAAAGAGCTGCGCAACGATCTGAACGACAAGGCAAACGAAGTCTACAGCAAGGTAGACGGCATCCGCAAGAAGGACAGCACTACCAGCGGCAGATCGCTGAACGAGCTCAGAAAAGAAATCGACCACATGGAGTTCAAGCAGCAGACTGAAGTGCTGAGCCCCGAGAAAGAGCGCGCTCTCGTAGACAAGATCTCCGAGATGAAGGAAGAGTTCAAGAAGAAGAAGGATCAGCTCGAGCAGAACCAGGAGCTCAAGACCTTCCTGACAGAAGCGCAAGGCTTTAGGGACCAGGCATCGGAATTCCACAAGAAAGTCAAGGAATTCGCAGACCTGGCACAGGAGTACCACGACAAGATGATCGAGTGCTTCCGCGAGGCCGACAAGACCCGGGCAGATGCAGACGCACAGCACAAGGAATTCGTCAAGGCACAGGAAACCGCCGACGAGTACCACAAGCAGTTCCTGAAGCTGCAGAAGGAAGTCCGCGACTTCGACAAGGTCATCGTTGGTCTCAAGAAGAAGACCAAGGCCGAGAAGGACACCAAGGACAAGGTCGAGTACAAGAAGCAGGCAGAGGATGTCTACGCCCAGTTTAAGGCTGGCGAGAAACTCAACACCGAAGATCTGCTCCTGTTACAGCGCTCCGGATTACTGTAAACTAAGATCATACAGGTTCCTCCCAGAGGAACCTACATAATTCTTTATTACTTTTCACAGGTAGCTACTGCCATATTCTGTCGAGGCTGCCAGGCTGTCGGGCTACAGCACTTTCACGTATGTCAGCGTAGAGAAGATTTATAATTGACAAACGCCTTGATGATACCGGAACAGAAGTCTTCCACGCACTTGCGAGGTAACCATCGTGGACATGCTGATCGTTTGTATTGACAAAGACGACGACATAGGCGTCAAAGGAGGAGTCCAGAGCCCGGTGATCGGGAGAGCGGCCTGCCTCGAAGCAGCATCCAAGCTGGGCGCTGCCGACCCTGAGGACTCGGACATCAATACGATCTTCGGCGGCATCCAGGTCTACGATGAGCTGAAGTCGGAAGGCTTCGACGTCGAAGTAGTCTGCATCGCAGGGCACAAGGACCTGGGCCTGAAATCGGACAGAGCCATCGCTCAGCAGCTCGACGACATTTTACTGAAGATGCCGGTGGAAAAAGCCGTGCTTGTGAGCGACGGTGCCGAAGACGAATCCGTCCTGCCCATCCTGCAGTCGAGGATGAAGGTCGAATCTGTCAAGAGAGTTGTCGTCAAGCAGGCGCAGAACCTGGAGAGCACGTACTACATTATCAAAGAGCTGGCCAGCGACCCGAAGGTCGCCAGAATCGTGTTCATACCTGCAGGAGTTACCTTCCTCGTTTACGCGATCACGACCCTGACGGGCATCCAGAATGCTGCCCCTGTGGCGATCGCCACGCTGATAGGCAGCTACATGCTGTACAAAGGCCTCGGTTTCGATGACCTGCTCCAGACCTTCACTTATAACCTGCGCAAGTCATTCCAGGAAGCCAAGCTGACCTTCGTCACCTACCTGATATCACTCATCCTCATTACGATGGCTTTCATCAGCGGAGCGCTCGAAGTCTTCAACCAGCTGAACATTGCCAACGGACAGCCGGGATACCTGATGCTGGCGGCGTGGTTCTTCAACGCGGCCATATGGTGGTTCGTAGCCTCTATGCTGGCCATCGTCATAGGCTGGATTATTGACGCGTACACAGAAGAAAGCGAGACATTGTACCGCTACCTTGCAACACCGTTCTTCCTGGTTGCCATGGGTACCCTTGTATGGGGTGGCACCGACTACATCATCAGGATGCAGGGCGACACGTCAATAGCGCTACAGCACCTGGGTATAGCAATACTGGTAGCAGTACTGGTCAGCTACATCGGCGTACAGCTGTCTAAATACGTGCGCAAGGTCGCACAGTTCAGGACCGTGGAAGTCATCGACTTCTAAGCCCGGAGCTTTTTCCTTATAGATATTTCACATACGGAAAGAAAACGGCATACATGGGCCTGCTACCGACCGGTCGGTAGCTATATATAGGAGATATTGGTAATTACGTCATCATGCTACCTACCGGTCGGTAGCAAAGTTCCAGGGTGAGAACGTGACAGATGCAGATACGCCGTCGGACCAGAACAGCGCCCCGGTTTCAGGGAAAAGTATAGTCATTACTACCAGGGACAGGATCATTGATGCAGCGATCGACCTCTTCTCAAAGAAAGGTTTCGAGGCGGCCTCCATGAGAGAGATCTCGGAGGCTGTGGGAATTAAGAAAAGTTCGTTGTACAGTCACTTCAAAGGTAAGGACGAAATACTGGAAACCATCCTCAAGCTCTTCATCGGCGAATTAGGTAAGTCAAACTACCAGCAGAGCAGCCAGAGTGCCATGATCGATCAGGTGCTCATATCTTCAGGCCCTGAAGGCCTTACGGACCTGGTCTGGAAAAAGTTCAACGAATCTATGGAAAACCCCCGGATATTGAGGATCTGGCGAATGATCGCCATAGAAATGTGCCGTAACGCCATGATCAGGAGCTTTTTCAGGAGACAGGTGATAGATCAGCCAGTATATTTCTGGGAAAAAGCGTTTCGCTCCATGATCGATAAAGGCCTTATCAAGCCTTCCGACCCGGCACTGCTGGCCCGGGAATACTACGCTTTCAACGTGTACCTGTTCTTAAAATACCTGCTCCTGAGCTGCGATACGGACTACGAGAGAATCAAGGCTGACGCACAGGCAGAGGCTCTGGCGCATACCCGTTATTTCCTCGAAGGGATAAAAATATGAAAATATTGGCCGTCACAGGAAGTCAGAAGGCCGGAGGGAATACGTTTAGCCTGGTCAGCAGCGGCCCACATTATTCGGCCTGCTTCAGTTCCAGTCACATATTGATTCAGTTATGATAACTGATTTTTCAAGTAGTCGAAGTAAAAATGGGATTGGTCCGGCCACGGGAGGCCTCGGTATTAAATCGCAAAGGCGCAAGGACGCAAAGACGCAAAGGTTTTACTGTTATTCCTTTACGCCGTTGCGCCTTTGTGCCTTTGCGAACTAAGAACAAGGCGGCCTGTCGCCGAACTATACCTCCAATGATCATGGAAAAGATATTACGCCGATTCCCCGGAGGTATAGATATCTCACACTGGCCGGGTAACCTGGTACACACCATACATCGATCGTGTAACCCGATAATAACCTGATAGTAGCCTGCTTGTGATAAAACATTAAAATATTTATCCGTATCAGGATAAGGACAGACTTATAATTCTCTTACTCTGGCAGCGGTCCCTGTCTCCGCCGGGCTTCCGGATCTTTGTTCTCCTCTCCCCCCGGCCCGGGAATCAGGCAACTTTCATCGACGGGAGTACAGTTTTTTAGCTCCCCTAGCTCTTTGCGGAAATGCGACTGCTCGACCAGGATATCCCTCTTGCGGAATTCCCGCTTTTTCGCATCCTCTCTGGCATGGTTTAACCACTCCACGGCCTGCTCCCTGCTCATCCCCCGTTCCATCAGGCTTTTAACCCGGTCTTCAAAGGGTATATTCTCATCAACCAGAGGATCCGTCGTGTCCAGGCGGTTCTCGATATCCATTTCCGCTTCGTAATCAGGTTTTCCAAAGTCCCCGATTCTGCCAACGCCAGCCATGTAATCTCCCATGTAATGTCTTTTTATATCCTATTAATGATCATCAACGGATTCCGCGGGCCGTTACGGTATGGACAGCGGGGGTATGCGGGCTCCTTTTCGCTCTATGTGGTGATAAGCTCTTTTTCGATATATCCGAACTCCTTAATGTCGTATTTACAACCCTGGCCGGCCCACTTGATCGCCGGACCAGGCTGCAAGATTGATCTTCAGGGGGTAACAGCATGGATGAGCAAAGCATGAATGCTGCGTGCGACACGGTAGGCAGCCAGCTGGGGTACAAGATCGAGCACAACGTGAACCTGGGAGCAGGCAACCTGGACCAGGTCTGGTCCAAGCAGGAGCATCCTAACCTGCCGGAGCTCAAGATGGCCTTCCGGCTCATCACGTCGAGCGGGGATGTCCAGCCCGACGTCATCGAGGCAGGCGCTATGTGCGCCCTCTGGTCCGACTGCGATCACCTGATATTCGTGGTGCCGGACCCCGGGACGAAGAAATCAATACAGGGCAAAGTGAGGGCATTTGACTCCATCGGAGGTTTTCTGCAGCTCCACAAGTACATAACGACGATAACGCTGTCAGAGCTGCTGAAGGGCCTGAAATCGGAGACCAGAACAAGCGAAGTTACTGCATAGCGTGATGTGAAACTATGAAGTTCAGGAATCGGGCCGAAGCCGGCAAAATTCTATCGAAAGAGCTGAAAGCCTTTCGAGGCAAGGATGTAATCGTGCTCGCCATACCGAGGGGAGGCGTCCCGGTGGGCTACGAGATAGCTCAGGATTTTAAGGCACCTCTCGATCTGGTCATGAGCAAGAAGATAGGCGCCCCATTTAATGCCGACTTTGCCATAGGGGCGGTTACATGGAATGGCGCAGTCATGCTCGACCAGGCAATGGTGGACAGGTGGCAGATCTCCCGGGAATACATCGGCGGAGAGGCGAGGCGGATCATCGGAGAGATGAAGGCGACGCTGGACGACCTGCGCGTCGGCCTCGGCAACTTCCCCAAGCTGTACGGGCGCACCGTGTTCATCGTGGACGACGGGATTGTCACCGGTGCCACGATGATTGCAGCAGTGGAGGCCATCAGAGACCAGGGTCCGGAAGAAGTAGTGATGGCAACCCCGGTGATACCTGCAGAGCTGGTGGAAGAGCTGAAGTACGTAGCCCCGCTGGTTTACGCCCAGGCTCCGGAGGACTTCGAAGCGGTGGGAGAGTACTACCAGGAGTTCGAGACCTTAAGCGACGAGCAGGTGAAGGAGTTCCTGATGCTGGCGAATAGCAGCGATCTGGTGAAATGAGAATAGTATAATATAACCCATAGAGGATGATTTTTTTATCTTTTTACCTATAAAGGATACAAATAGCTATTCTAACCCCTATTACAGGGTACGCTGCGCTGCGCTTCGACACAAAGGGCACAATGGACACGGAGGACACGAAGGACTATTCAAGGAACACGAAGGATGTGCCCTTTAACACGATCCCTTTGTGTCCTTGTTAATCCTTCGTGTCCCTCGTGACCTTCGTGTCCTTCGTGTTAAATATGCAAGGGACTGCTTCCAGTCGGTCACAGCGCAGCGTACCCTGACTCTATTTTACAGTAACTATATCTGACACCGGCGGGAAGGACAATAATCTGCCGCCTGTGGCACAGTAGTATATGACTACGGCACAATCCGTAGTTTTAATAATCCTTTTATATTTCCCGGTTGTATGGATAACTGACCGTTATGATAAAAACAGAGAGCCTGAGCAAAGTCTACGATGGCGTAAAAGCCGTGGACTCTGTAAGTCTCTCGGTTGGCGGCGGTGAGGTCTTTGGGTTCTTAGGGCCCAACGGCGCCGGGAAAACGACGACGATCGGAATGATGGTCGGCCTTATCGAGCCAAGCGGGGGAAAATGCTGGATAGATGACATAGATGTCACACGCAATCCGCTCGAAGCCAAGCGGATCACAGGATACCTGCCGGACGGAGTGGGCTTTTATGCGAACTTGTCTGCGAAGCAGAACCTGAAATACTTCTCACGTTTCTACGGCATGAGCGACAGCGCAGCCGATAAGAGGATTACCGACCTGCTGCAGCGAGTGGGCCTGGAGAAGGTCGAAAAGCCGGTAGGCGGCTACTCCAGGGGCATGAAGCAGCGGCTGGGACTGGCCCAGGCCCTGCTGAACGATCCCAAATACGTGTTCCTGGACGAGCCGACCAACGGGCTCGACCCTGAAGGCGTGATCCAGTTCCGCAACATCATCAAAGAGATGGCTGCCGAGGGCAGGACAGTCTTCTTCTCCTCCCACGTCCTCAACGAGGTGCAGCAGGTCTGCAACACCATCGGCATCATCTCAAAGGGGAAAATCGTAGCCCAGGGCACGCCTGACGAAGTCAGGAAGGCGATGAGCAAGGACGAGCACGTCACCATCAAGATCAAAGTGATCGGCACGATGCCGAAGCTGGACGATCCCCGCATCCTCAGCGCGAACTACGTCAACGGCAGCGCGATTATCACCGCCACCGAAGACATCCGGGACAACATCTCGGAGGAGTTGTACAAGAGCGGCATCCGCATCAGGGAACTGCACCTCGAAGAGCAGACCCTGGAAGAGGTCTTCCTGAATACCATATACAGAGGTGAAAAACATGAGGTCTGAACTGATCGTCGCGGCCAAAGAGTTCCGCGACCACCTGACAAGCAAGCGGTTCATCCTGATCTTCGCGGTCCTGATGCTGGTCTGCATCTACTCGATGGTCAACGGCATGGGCGACTACCAGAAGCAGCTCGACCAATACAAGAAATCCGCCGCGGAAAACCCGCAGCAGCCGTGGTACCAGGAACAGGTAGCCATGTACCAGAAGATGATCGCCGACGCGGAGGCCAGCGGTGCCCCCCAGGAGGAGATCGACAGCCTGAAGTTCCAGCTGGAACAGCTGACCAATCCGCCGATGCCGTCGGTGCTGTTCGTCTTCCAGAACCTGAACCAGTACTTCGCCCTCATCGGCATGGTGCTGGCAGTATCCATGGGCTTCGACCTCATCAGCCGGGAAAAGGAAGAGGGCTCGCTGAAGTCGCTCCTGTCCCACCCGGTGTACAGGGACTCGATCATCAACGGCAAGACCCTCGGCGCCTTCGGAGTACTGGGCATCGTGCTCGGCGCGACGTTCCTCATCACCATGGCTATCATGCTGATCTACGGCGTCATCCCCCAGATGAACGACCTGATGGCCATCGCCGTATACTTCGTGATGGCGCTGCTGTACTGCCTGGTCTTCTTCGCGCTCGCGATGATGACCTCCACGCTGGCTAAAAGCTCATCCATGTCGGTCATGTATGTCCTCGGGGTCATCATCTTCCTGATCGTGCTCTCGATGTTCTCGTACAACATTACCCAGCTCATCCTGGGCCCCCCGCCCGAGTACAGCGGGCCGATCTACTACGCGGAGCCGATGCCGATGCCCGTCGACGAAAAGATGGCAGTGAGCAGCGTTGCCGTTGATGCCACTTCGGATAACGTCACGATAGACAGAGGAGACGTGGGCATATTGCCCATGCCGCCGGTGGACGACCAGTACCAGCAGGCATGGCAGCAATACTACGAGCGCCAGACGATGATCATCCAGGCGATCGACTCGATCTCCCCGATGTCCAACTTCCAGAACCACATCGCCCCGGCGATCTTCAACCAGGGCTTCATGATCTACAGGTCCGCGCTCTCGTCGTACAAGCCGTACTACCCGCAGCAGGTCACGCTGTGGGACTCGCTGGCCTCGGTATGGGTGAACATACTGGTGCTGCTCATCGAAACGATGATCGCCTTCGCGGTCGCGTACGTCAAGTTCCTGAGGGTGGACGTCAGATGAAAACGAACAGAATCCTGGCCGGGGCGCTGATGATTGCCATGATGATAAGCCTGCTCCTGCCGGCAACAGCGCCGGCGCTGGCGGCCGAAGAGTACACCTCGATCCGTTCAGGCTCCGTGGCATCGGGCGAAATAGTCACCATTGACGGCTATTTCATCAAGTTCGACATCCTTAACGGCAGCAACGCCGCGCGCGTGAACATCAGGTCTGCAGGTTACGCGGAGATGAACTATACTATCATCGAGAACCAGTACTGTATATACTATAGTGGGCTGAAGGTTTACATCGCGGACATTAACGAATCGTCCGGCACCATCATGATGGATATCCTGAAGCCCACGTCAGGTGGCAGCTCCGGGCCCTCGTCCGGTACCAGCCTATCGTGCAGCACACCTGGTCAAACGGCCCTCGCAGGAGACAAAGTGGTCTTCCCCATAGTTATCCAGAACAATAACAACGAGGACAAGACCTACACCCTGTCTGCGACCAGCGGCACCGGGTGGAGCCTCAGGTTCACCTCGGGCGATAAGGGCATCTACAAGGTGTTCGTGCCCAAGATGCAGTCCAGCACGGTCAACCTCGAGGTCTCGACCAACGCGGCCACCGGAGTAGGCGAAAAGAAGATCACCGCCACCGTGGACGACAAGAACATCGACCTCTACGTCCACATCACCAGCATCAACCAGTCCGCTGAAGTCACCACTAAGGTGACATCGAAGATCGCATCCATAGGCGACAAGATCTACTACGATGTCAGGATCAAGAACCTCCAGTCCAAAGAAAACATCTACAAGCTCAGTGCTACAGGCTTGCCGGAAAACTGGTACTTCAGGTACAAAGAGGATATCTCCAGCATCGAAGAGATGGCTGAGGTAGTCATCCCTGCAGCCGGCGAAAAGAACCTGCTGCTCGAGATTGTCCCGCCTAACAGCGTGGCGACAGGCGACTACAACTTCAAGGCAGTCGTCACCACCCCCGAAGCCCAGCAGATCGAGAAAGACCTGATGCTTCGGCTGAAAAGCAGCGTCGACATGAGCATGACCAGCTCTAAGCTGGGGTACTCGGCCAAGCCGGGCGAAGCCTTCAACATCGACGTGTACATCACCAACACCGGCAACGGTGCGGCCCTGACCAACGTCGGCCTCGAAACCAAGGCACCGGAAGGCTGGCTGGTGCAGGTGACGCCCAACAGTACCAACAGCATCAAAGCAGGCCAGACCCAGACCTTCAGGGTCAAAGTGACCCCGCCGGGCAACATCGTCGCCAGCGATTACGACATAACGATCAAGGCGAAGAGCGACCAGGCGACGAAAGAGAAGGACTACAGGATTACCATCACGGTAGACTCCTACATACCGTACATCGGCGGAGCCATCATCGTGCTGGTAGTGGCCGGCCTGTTCATAGTGTACAGAAAGTACGGGCGCAGGTAACATTAGAGACCAAGTTTAAACCTTTACAGGAAAACCGGTGACCTCCCCGGTTTTCCTGTCTGTAGGCGTGGCCATAACCCTGGTTTCGATTGCCATGCTACTCCGCCGGGACGAGAATGAGGATACATGCTGTGTGGGCTTCACATCAGTAGCCCTGATCCTGCTGCTGGCCGCCACAGCCTACCTGAACATCACCCCGAAGATCACCGAGTGGTTCGCCGCTATCTCGATGCTCGCCTGGGTTGCTCTGGCCACCCGGGACATGCGCCGGCACATGTTAAAAGCTGACGTGCCCGGGACAGCCATGTGAAGATACTTTTTAACAACTGCCACCTTTCAATTATGTAATTTCAGTATCGTAAGGATAGCCTATTATATCAAAAATAATATGAAATGGTATCTCTGATGTCAGCTAATCGCAGGATTACCCCGTCGTTTATCAGCAGCCTGGCTGGCTACCTGATCATTGCAAACGTAATCCTCTCCATGACGCTTTCTATACTTCTGGGTAACCTCGGTTTCTCGCCCTTCGACTACCGGGTCGAAGACTACGGCATGAAGAACGGGAATGGGTCGATATTCTACAATGCCGGCATCATGGTCACCGGAACGCTGCTCTGCATCTTCATCCTGGGCTTTTACAGGTGGTACTCGCAGAACAAGTTGTTCAACACAGTCATGATAACAGGCCAGATATGCGGCATCATAGCCGGGATAACGCTGGTGCTGGAAGGCTATACCATCCACTTCCACCACATGAACCCTTTCATCTGGATGATCCTGTTCTACATCGCAGTCATAATAGCCATAATCATGGCCACCGCCAACATGCTGATGCGCCCTGACCAGCACGAGGACACGATCATTATCGGCGCCGCTTCCATTACCCTGATCATGCTGCTCGCCGCCACCACGATCCTGAACATCGCCCCGGTGATCACCGAATGGCTGGCCCTGTCCGCCATCGTCATCTGGCTCGGGCTGGCTTCCAGGGACATGCATAAACTATCGCTAAGCTAAACCGTCTGACATATATTAAAAAGGGGCAGGGCGGCTAACAACCCTGCCATTGTTCGGCTAAAAGATTTTTATGCTGCCTTCGACCGACCTCACCGGGAATAGAACTCTGAGATAGGCGTAGGAACCGGCGTCGGAGTCACGATCGGAGTCACGATCGGCGATTCGGTCGGCTCGGGCTCTATGATAGGCGTGGCCGTCGGAACTTCGGTCGGAATCGGAGTCGGTGAGACCACCGGAGTCACGATCGGCGTCACGATCGGAGTCGGCGATACTTCCGGCGTCGGAGTCACGATCGGAGTAGCGATGGGCGTAGTCGTGGGCGATGCGGTAGGTATCGGAGTTGGCGGCGCCCTCAGAACCGGCGCCGTGCCGATCGACTGGACTCTGCCCGTAGTCTCGGCGGTGCGCAGTTCCTTGATGCTCAGCGGCTGCTGGGTATCCGAGAACCGGTTCATGTTCGTGTAGGCGTAGGCCAGGATATCGCCGTAGGCCGGGTAAGCGTCGATCATCGCCGCTTTGCGGTCCTTGGAATACGCTACCTGGACAGGCTTGTCGAGACAGTAGACCTTCGCAGTGCCGTCAGGGAGCACTAATCCGATCTTATGGTACTCGAACGCGAACTTGTCCTTATCGTCCGTAATCACCTTGATGTCCTTCATCGACATCACCATAGACGAGCCACTGATGTTGAGAGTGGCAGTACTCAGAGGCCTGATAGCGACATCCGCAGACCTCGCGCCCCCCATAGAGAGGAAGCCCATACCCTGCCTCAGGTTAAAGGCACCGGTCAGCGGCGTCGGGAAAGTCACCGTGGAGACTTTTCCCTCCTTAGTAGTGATCGCCACGCTGGGCACCTGGAAGAAGACAGTGTTGTCTCTCACACCGGTAACTGTCTTCACCATGTCTACGCTCTTAATATCGTAATGAGCTTTGGACGATCCCATTTTGCAATAGCTGTCTTTGCATTCGCTATAGTCCTTGCCATAGCCACCGTCTGACAGAGCGCCTGGCATCATTGCCGTGAAAAGCACGAGCAGGGCGCCGATTGTCAACAATGTTTTCAAGGTTTTGGCCTTTATCTGCATATTATCCCCGGGAGCAAATTCGGGAAAATCTGGGAAATAGGTTCGCGAAGATATGAGCGTGACTTCTCCAGCATCATAAAAAATAATGACAGCAAGGGTACTGTGATTATTACACTACCCGGGGAACCCCGCAGTCGTTTGACCGGAGCGCCATAGAATACCACAACCCGGTAGGGATTGAAGAGAGAGACGATTAGCGGGCTTAAGACACCTGCCAGTACCCGCGGCGCCTTCGGAAGAGATCACTCCGGCCTGCAGGTGGGCCGGGACAGGATATGGACAGTCACCCCTGCCCCGACTGCCACCAGCGCCACCTGTCCGATAAACACAGGGACAATGAACAGGGCCGAGTAACCGATGGTAAGCCAGAGGGAGATCACTGACACCACTTTTACTTTCACCGGCAGGCCCCTGCCCTCGCGATAGCTCCGGATGTAGCTGCCAAACCACCGGTTAGTCAGCAGCCACCGGGAAAGTGCCGGCGAGCTACCCGCATAGCAGGCCGCAGCGAGGAGCAGAAAAGGCGTAGTCGGCAGCAGCGGGACAAAAATGCCCACGATACCCAGGGCGACCGAGATAGTGCCGGCCAGGATTAGCAGCCACCGGACCAGGAAATGCGGCTTGTAACTTCGAATCACGTCAGCTCTTTCAGTAGTGTGTATAGTATAACCCCGCCAGCTTCGAAACAGAAGACTATACTTAGATTGATCGATCGGATAAATAAAACCAGAGCAAACGTGGTATATCCCTGCTTCACCACTGGTAAAAATACAGCTGCCCGGGAATTAAAGGCTACCCGGAGGGATATTTAGAGCAGAAGTGCCGTACCCCTGGCTACTATCGGCTCCACAGCCGTAGATGTGCCTGACGGAGGCCGATCTCCTGGCGTGCAGAAGGCGACGCGGAAGATGCGAGCCGGTTAACTATTTTCCGGCAATGCTGGCTGTCAGCTATAACATCTGTGTCACCGACCGGAATATGCAGGAGTTGATCGAGTGAGAAAAATTTTAGCTTCAATAGTACTGACAGCCTTGCTGTTAAGCGCAGTGCCGGCCGTCCTCGCGCAGGATCAGGCCCCGGCCCTGAGCAACGTCATGGATACCGCCGGACGCATGGGTAACCTGAACACCTTTACATCGCTGGTTAACGAGGCGGGGCTGGCCGACGTGCTGAATACAGGCGGACCATACACGATTCTCGCCCCGTCGGACGACGCCTTCAACAAGGTGCCTCCCGGCACGCTGAACGCGCTGAGGAACGATACCCCGAGGCTGACGGCAGTCTTGAGGAACCACGTTGTCCCGGGCAGGTACAGCGCCAACCAGCTGCTGGGCGCAAAGCAGGTCACCACCATCGACAACAGGACACTGCAGGTGTTACCGAGACAGGGATCCGTGATAGTGGGTAACGCCTTCCTGACGAAGGAAGATACCCCGGCGACCAACAACAACGTCATCCACGTCATAGACAACGTGTTGATCCCGTCGTAAAAGTGCAGAGTGAAACCTTCTTCTTTCTTTTTACTGTTCCGGACGAACAGCAGACGACGCTGACGAACGATAAAGATTGACGGCCTGTAGCCGCCATTATCAGCGCTGGCCCGACCCGGATTCCCTGGCTATCCGGAGGATTTCTTCCCGGGAGATCCTTTCGCTGTGAGCGTTTCTCGCATGCTGCTGCACGATATCTACCAGCTCGTCTGCGTTCTCGTCTTTGACCTCAAAGGGGCAGTTTGCGCCGGCGGCCTGACAGCTAAACTCTAATGTCATCACTAAACACCGGTAGAGTCTCGACACGGCCGGAAATAAAACTATTCGCCGGGTTGTGCGATGAAAATTGGGCAGGCAAGAAAGAGTTTAAGAAAGGCGGGGGTGGCGGAGTACACTCCAGTAAGTGAACTGTACTCCGCGGGGATGGGATGCAGAAAGCGGCCGTTTTCCGTTTTCCGATGTCTTTTCTCAATAGCTGATAGGCCTTGTTTACTGTACCATGTACATTCTCAGCTGGAGCACCTTGAGGCCGTTGTTGTCGTAGTTCCAGAAGTAGTTGTACGTGGCGTTATCGAACAGGTTGTACCTCAGGGGGTTGTCTATGCCATCATCGGTGATGTCGGCGTAGACGGTGGTCAACTCCAGCGTCCTGTCCGAGAAGACAGTCTTGCCCTTGGTGCGGGTCATGGTCACGCTCTCGAGCGAGTACCACATGTTCCCGTACTCATCGACGAAGCCGCTCGTCATCTTCGCGGAGCCGCCAGGCTTGCCGAGCGCCCTCACGTAGATATTGTAGGTTGCCTTCGTGGTGTTGCCCGGGTAGGGGTCCAGCAGCTGGAGCTTAGCGCTGCCATCGGTGCCGTCGGCGTCGAGAACCTTGAAGGAGTCGCCGGCCTGCAGCCAGATGTTAGACTTGCCCTGGAGAGGCACGAAAATCCGGTGGCCGTCACTGGTCCAGGTGCCGCCGGTCTTTTCTTTCGATACCCCGATGATATTCAGGTTATAGTGAGTACCGCTCGGGGCTCCGTTACCCGTCGCGAACGCACCGGGCATCGAGCTCAACATCATTACTACTGCGATTGCCACAGCAGCAATTGCTACAATTGTTCGGGTTTTAGACATTTTTGTTTTTCCTCCTAAAACCCCCCTCAATAATAGCTTGTTTCAGGAGTATAAATGCTTTTTCGTATATTCGATAATAGTATTGCCTTAATTTGCTAAATAGTGAATAAATTCTATATTATTTCGCTTGCACAGGCGTCCTCATGCATGCGACAGATTATAGAATCTGCTATGCTAGCCCGACACCGATACTACATGCCAGCCATGCCCTTTTTATTTAATGCCAGAAGAACGTATTTATTTCATCATATGCAAAAAGAGTACAGATGGTCGATTTCACACCCTACCTCTCCCCCGCTCTCGATCCCCTGTGGAAACTGCTGATAGCACTGGCCATCGGCCTGATCATAGGCTTCGAGAGGGAGATCGCGCAGGAGAAGCTGACCAACGTGAAATTTGCCGGCCTGCGGACTTTCGGGCTGGCGGGGCTGGCGGGGGGCCTGTCAGCCTACCTCGCATCCAGCAGCATAGGGGTGAACGGAGGTGGCCCGCTGGGATTCGCCCAGAACGGGTACTTCATCTTCGGCGTGGTACTGCTCGCCATCATGGCCCTGCTGAGCATCGCCTACTTCCGGTCGACCGGGATGCACCCGCACCTGGGCATCACCACCGAGTTCAGCGTGATCGTGACCTTCCTCATGGGCGGCCTCACCTTCTTCAACCCTGAAGTCGCCATTATCCTGACTGTTATCGTGGCTATCCTGCTGGCGTTCAAGCAGCAGCTGCACGAGTTCACCCACAAGATACCCAAGACAGAGTTCTACGACTCGCTGTTGTTCGCCTTGATCGCTGTAGTCATACTGCCGATCCTGCCCGACCAGTCCTTCGGCCTGCCGCAGTATGGACTGCCCGACATCATCAACCCCCACCAGATCTGGCTCATCGTGGTCTTCATCTCGGGCATCAGCTACATCGGCTACTTCCTCGTCAAGTGGTTCGGCACCACAGCCGGGCTGGCGCTGACAGGCATAGTAGGCGGCATGGCGTCGAGCACCGCGGTAACCACGAGCATGGGCGCGAACACCAGGCAGGCAGACGGCCTGGAAAACGAGGCGATGGTGGCGGCGACGCTCGCGAACACCGTCATGCTGATCAGGGTGGCGTTCATCGTCCTGGTCTTCTTCCCGAGCCTGCTGTACTACGTGTACATACCCTTCGGCGTCATGGTAGTCGTGGGCCTGCTCGTGGCCTCGTACTTCTACCTCCAGAGCAACCGTATTACTCACCAGGGCCAGACCCTGCGGCTCGGCAGCCCGTTCAGCATCAAGCCCGCGCTGACCTTCGGCGCGCTGATCACCATCATCCTCTTCGTCTCCAAGTTCGCGGCTAACTACTTCGGCACCTACGGCCTGTACATCACCTCGCTGTTCGCCGGGCTGGCCGACGTGGACGCGGTGACGATCTCGGCCTCGCAGTTAGCTTCGAATAACACGATCGGGCCGGTAGTAGCCGTCGTGGCGATCCTGATCGCGGTGTTCGTAAACCTGGGCATCAGGATAGTATACGCCTACTACTTCGGCACGAAAAAATTCGGAGCATACACGATCTTCATGGCGCTGGCCATGGTAATATCGGGCGGGATCATCGCCGTGCTCATGCTACATTAAAAGAGGCGGGAAACCCGGGCAAATTGAAAGACAAAGGCCGTGCTATTATCCGAATAATTAGATAACTGAAATAACAAAGAGTATAAGCCCATACGACCTACAGCAGATTAAACAAGTGTTAAATCGACTTGCTTAAAGTGTCCGAGAAAAACGAGCGTATGAAAAATGTCACTCCTTCTCACGTGTGCCGGACTTTTGCCTGAGCGGGGCATCGTAAGCATACCGGAGGGTCGCTTATGATCCTGCAGCTGTCCTACTATTCGGTCACGATGTTAGCGACCGCCATAATCTTGTGCATCCTAGCCGCGTACGTCTGGAAGCGGCGTTCGGTTCCGGGAGGCACCTATTTCTCGCTCCTCATGGCGCTGATGAGCGGATGGGTACTGGTCAGCGCCCTTGAATATTCTGCGACAGAAATAAGCACCAAGATCATCTTCGCCAAGATGGCCTTCGCTGGTGGGGTGTCCATACCTCCGCTGTGGCTCCTGTTCGCGCTGGAGTACTGCTATCCCGACCGTCGCGTCGACGGCAAAATGAACCTGCTGCTCTGGACACTGCCTGCTATCGCCGCCGTGCTCACGGTGACCAACGAGTACCACTGGCTTATATGGTCGAGCATACTGCCGGCTTACAGCGGGTACGGAGATACGCTGATCTTTAACCGAGGTATAGCTGCGTGGGCCATCACGCTTTACTCGTTCGCCATCACTACCCCGGGCTTTCTGCTGCTGTTCTGGAAAGCCCTGCGCACCGGCGATAAAAACTACCCCCGGCCCGCGTCGCTCCTGCTCGGTGCCATCATCGTGCTCCTGCTAAGCGGGACCTCGCAGTACTTCTTAATCCCCGGGTACGGAGTCGATCTGACGCCCCTCGCCTTAGCCGTCATGGGCATCGTCTTCGCCTGGGGAGTGTTCCGGCACCGCATCTTCGAGCTGATGCCCGTGGCTGCTGAAAAGCTGATCGAGAACATGACCGACGGGGTGCTGGTACTTAATAAAAACGGGACGATCGTAAAAATCAACGCCACCGCACGCCGGAAGTTTGGGGTCTCCGAAACCGTCGTGGGCCAGCCCGCGGACAAAACGCTGTCAGAATGGCCCCTGCTGGCCGAATGCCTCAATAATAGCGGCGGATCACCGGCCGAGATTACCATCGGCGGGGATGATGGCATGCCAAGGTGGATCGATACGAGAGTATCCCCTCTGGAAGACGGAAGTAAAGGGTCCCTGGGATCGCTGATCATCCTGCGGGACATCACTCCGGGTAAGCAGTACGAAGCGTCGCTCCGGAAGAGCGAGGCTGATCGGGCCAGGGCAGAGCAGATTGCCCACATAGGGTACTACGAGTGGGACCTGAGGACTAAGGTAGCCAAGATATCGGAGGGGTGCGCCCGGATCTTTGGATTCCCGGCCGGAACTGCCAGCGTCACTTACGACACGTTCATCGGGAGGATACACCCGGACGATGCGGACCAGGTAAAAACCCACATCCACACCCTGATCACCCGGGGCAAGGGCTTCTCGCTGGAGTGCAGGATCGTGCTGCCCGACGGCTCGGTGCGCCACATCCACTCCGTATCAGAGGCGGTAATACCCGATGCCGCCGGCGTACCCGTAAGACAGTTCGGCACCGTGCAGGACATCACCGACATCAAGCTGGCCGACGAGCAGCTGAAGACATCGCTTAGAGAGAAGGAGGCGCTGCTCAAGGAGGTGCATCACCGGGTCAAGAACAACCTCCAGATCATCACCAGCCTCCTAAATTTACAGTCGAGCGGCATGGAGGACCCGAAGTACATCGACCTGATCAGGGACAGCCAGAACCGGATCAAATCCATGGCCCTCGTTCACGAGTACCTCTACAAGTCCGAGAGCCTGTCCAACATCAGCACCCCAGAATACCTGAAAAGCCTCACCGGCAACCTAGCCCGATCCTACAGCCACGCTTCAGGTAGCGTAACCCTGTGCACGAAAATCGATGACATCCCCCTGGACATCGACAAAGCCGTACCCGTCGGCATCATCGTCACGGAGCTGGTGTCTAACGCCTTCAAGTACGCGTTCCCCGATGGCCGTAAAGGTGAGATATGGGTGGTACTGCGCAGAGAGGAGGATAAGATCGTTCTCACGATCAGCGATAATGGAGTGGGGCTGCCCCAGGGCTTCGATATCCAGAAGACCAGTACGCTAGGATTGCAGCTGGTCGGGATGCTGACGCAGCAGCTCGAGGGTACGCTGGAAATAGAGAGGGCCGGGAAGACGCTGTTCCGGATTACGATACGGAGCTGAAGATAGGAGAGAAGCTACGTCAAGGCTATTGCGATTCGAGCGTAATCCTCTGCGCAGGTCGGCAGATACGGATGTGGTCACGATCGAGGCATCTTGCCTGCACCACCAGGGAAGTAGTTAAACAATTGAAATAAAAAAGTATAAGCCAGTTTGGCCTCAAAGCATAGATGATAGACGTTAAATCGCCACACGTCGCCTGTGAGCCAGTGCATCGATCATATAAAACGAGCGTATTGAATATGTCAGCGACCCTTATCTTACTCCCCCGGCTGATGTCGATCAAGTTTTCCGAAACCCGGAAAAATGCTGACATGATGCCTGAGCCCGGGGCTTTACCATCGCATTCTCGCCCGCAGGGCGCTATTTGTAGAAAGGAGGGCAGCCTTTGATCCTGGAGCTGTCGCTCTATTCGATCACGCTGTTCGCGACCGCCGCCATAATGGGCTTTCTCACCCTGTACGTCTGGAAGCGGCGATCGGTCCCCGGCGGCACATACTTTGCGCTCCTCATGGCAGCCTCGGCCGAGTGGGCCTTCATGGGCGCCCTGGAGTACACCGCGGTCGATATGAGCACAGAAATCCTGTTCGCCAGGCTGACCTACATGGGCGCCGTAGCGATACTCCCGCTCTGGCTACTCTTCACCATAGACTACTCCAGCCCGGGCCGCAAGATTAGCTGGAAACTGAACGCCCTGCTCTGGACGCTGCCGGTGATCGTCGTCGCCCTCGTCTTTACCAACGACTACCACGGGCTGATATGGTCGAGCATAGTACAGGTAAACACTGAAACAGGGTATGCGTTGATCTACAACAAAGGCATCGGCTTCTGGGCCATCGTCCTTTACTCCATTGCCGTGGTAGTCCCGGGTCTCGCGCTACTGATCAGGAAAGCCATCGGTGGCAGCGAGAATAGCAAATACCTGACGGTCGCAGTCCTGCTCGGAACGGTCTTCATAGAGCTGTCGAGCATCGCCTCTGAGCTCGGCCAGTACGCCCTGGGAGGAATCGACATAACCCCCTTCGCCTTCGCCATTATGGGCCTGGTGGTTTCGTGGGGCATCTACCGGCACCACATCTTCGAGCTGATGCCCGTGGCCACCGAAAAGCTGGTCGAGAACATGGTAGACGGGATACTGGTTCTCAACAAGCACGGGGAGATCGTAAAGATCAACGACACCGCCAGGCAGATGCTCGGAATCACCGGCACGGTAGTCGGGCAGAAGGTAGAAAAGGCGATGGCAATATGGCCCCGCCTTGCCGAGCACATCGAGGATCCCCTGAGGCGCTCGTTCGAGATCACTATTGGCCAGAGGTGGATCGAGGCGAGCGCCTCCAGCCTGCCGGACAAAAAAAGGCTGCGCCTGGGCACGCTGATCGTCCTGCGGGACATCACGGAGCGCAAGCTGAGCGAAGAATCGATGATGAGGAGCCAGTACGACCTGCTTAAGGCAGAGCAGCTGGCCCACGTCGGCTATTTCGAGCTGAACATAGAGAAGTTCGAAGCCCACGTATCGGAAGGCTGCGCCAGAATCTACGGCTTTCCGCCCGGTACCGACACCGTCTCCTTCCAGAAGTTCATGGGAACCATACACCCGGAAGACGCGAAACGCGTCGGCGAGGAGATCAGGGCCAACATTGAACAAGGTACGGGCCGCCCTATCGAGTACCGGATACTGCGCCCGGACGGCTCGGTACGCTACATCTACTCGGAGTCCGAAGTCAGGATCAAAGACGAGAGAGGCTTCCCCGTCAGGCAGTTCGGCATCGTCCAGGACATCACCGAGCGCAAGCAGGCCGAAGAATCTCTTCGCAAGAGCGAGTTCTACCGGATAAAGGCAGAGAGGCTCGCCCATCTCGGGTACTACGACTGGGACCTGAAGACCTTCGAAGCCCACGTATCGGAAGGCTGCGCCAGAATCTACGGCTACCCCGCCAGTACCCGCGCCCTCAGCTACGGGCAAATCAAAGAACTGATACACCCGGAAGACGTGGCCTACGTAGACCGGCAGCTCAGCTCCCCCCAGTATGAAGGCCAGACCCGTATCATGGAGTTCAGGATAGTGCTACCCGATGGCTCGATCCGCCACCTCTACTCGGAATCCGAAGCCATGATCAGAGACCCGACAGGTGCCCCGATCAGACAGTTCGGCATCGTGCAGGACATCACCGAGCGCAAGCGAGCCGAAGAAGCCCTCCAGGTGAGCGAAGCCAGGTACAAGACGATGGTAGAGACGGCCGGCGAAGGCATCTGCATACTGGACAAAGAGGACCGGGTGGTCTTCATCAACAAAAAAGTGTCCGACCTGACAGGGTTTACCCCGGAGGAAGCTTACGGCCAAAGCGCCTACGGATTCATCGGCAGCGAGTACCACGAAGCCCTCCGCAAAAACCTCGCCGCCAAAAGGCTGGGCGTGAGCGAACAATACGACTACCGGCTAAACTGCAAAGACGGAAGCTCGGTATGGGTCATCGCCTCGGCTTCGGCGCTCTACGACGAGAAGGGAGAGTTCATGGCCACCCTGGCCATGCTCACCGATATCACGGACAGAAAGCGTGCCGACGAGCAGCTGAAGGTATCCTTAAAAGAAAAAGAGGCGCTGCTCAAGGAAGTCCACCACCGGGTCAAGAACAACCTCCAGATCATCACCAGCCTGCTAAATTTACAGTCGAGCGGCATGGAAGACCCCAAGTACACCGACATGATCAGGGACAGCCAGAACCGGATCAAGTCCATGGCGCTGGTCCACGAGCACCTCTACAAATCCCGTGACCTGTCCAACATTGATATTGCCGAGTACCTGACCAGCCTGATCACCAACATCTCCCGCTCGTACAGCCAGGCATCGGGACGGGCAACGCTGCGGACGGACATCGAGAACATCAACGTGGACATCGACAGAGCTGTGCCGATTGGGATTATTGTAACTGAGCTGGTTTCCAATGCGTACAAGTACGCGTTCCCGGAGGGGCGAAAGGGCGAGATAGGAGTGGAGCTGCACAGGGATGCTGAGAAGATTGTACTTACGATAAGGGATAACGGGGTGGGACTCCCTGAGGACTTTGAGATTGGGAAGACCGGGACGCTGGGGCTGCAGCTGGTGGAGATGCTGACGCAGCAGATTGATGGGGAGCTGGAGATTGAGAAAGGGGAGCGGACAGTATTTAGAATTATTTCAGGGCGTTAAAGATTATTGATGCTGGCCTGCCAGAAGCAGCAAGAGTACAGCCATTTACGCTGCAGAAAGGTAGTCTAAAAATAATATTACTCTTTAATGGATTATTTATAAATATTTTATTTAAACGTATTACAATATTTACACATTTTATTTATTACTGATCATCGGCCATTCCTTCTACAGTAATTGGTTACCAACCGACAAACACGGAAGGGAATTCATGGACAAGAATACTAAATACCTGATTATCGGGTGCATCGGGATCGTCATTATCCTGCTATTAGGGCTGGCGTACATGCAGGGCACTCAAAACAACACCCCGGCACCCACGGCTACTCCGGCGCCGGCGGCGACTGCAACAGCCACCGCAACTAGTGTGCCGGTAGTTGCCTCAGTAGGAAACTCGACTGTTACGCCTACCGCAACGCCGGCGGCAACACCGACCGCGACCATCGAGCCGACTGTGGCACCAACAGCCACTCCGACGCCGACCGCTCAGGCGGCGGTCTCCCCCACCCCGGTCATCCATGGCTGGCCGTACTATAACAAGCAGTACGGGCCGGCAGTCGAACAGAAGAATACGGGAACGATAACCGTCCACCTCGAAAACATGTTAGGCAATCCGATCAGCATCGGAGAGGCAGGCGTACTTGAAGGCTCCGGCGTGCCCGAGGAACTCTGGGCAGACGATGAGACGACTCTGCCGACCACCTACGTGGAAATTGGCGAAGACGGCTCCGCGTCGCTGGGCGAATTCGACTACGGCACCTATACAGTTTATTACCATGCCGGCGGCGACCTTTACATGACTAGATCTCTTGTGATCAGCGACGACCACAGGGACTGGGACGTCACTTTTACCCTGATGCCGGCCTGAGAATACTAAACTTTTTATTTTTTATTTTTAGGTTGCCCAATCAGCTTTCATCCCGGCATTAAAAATTGCGGTTATTATTATCAGATATTTTGTCATATTGAGATAGTTACATGAGAAGGGTTCGCCCCTGATTAACATCGAAGCCATGGACCTGGACGTCTAAAAAGCTGTGCCCCTGGGCATTATCACAACGGAACTGGTCTCTAACGCCTACACTTACGCGTTCCCGGACGGACGGAAGTGCGAGATACTGGCAGAGCTGCGGAGAGATGGAAAGGATAGTGCTTACGATCAGCGATAACCGAGTCGGGCTTCCGGAGGGGTTCGAGATTGGGAAGACCGGGACGCTGGGGCTGCAGTTGGTCGAAATGCTGACGCAGCAGATTGATGGGGATCTGGAGATTGAGAGAACTGATAAAACAGTTTTTAAAATTGTATTATCGTGTTGATCCATTATTAAGTATCAAAAATGTTACTTTTTGATATAGTCGGTTCAAAATTGTCTCCATATGCCACACATTCAATTTGTGATTGCTTATTCAACGGAATCCGTAGGGTGGCTTCAGCCCATCCACTCCCACCTTCAACACAATCTCCGATATTTACATTTTGATCTGGTGACCAGACTTGACCCGAGCCTTCGCTTAGAGCTAAGGCGGCAAAGTATATGGAGACATTTTTAGCGGTCCCTGTGCCAATATTTTTGTAATCACAGTGAACCCGATAATAGATGCTGGAATAATCTGAGTCCACATAGGATGTGTTAAAGTTAAGATCTATCTTAGGAATTTGTTGCATCGGGTAGATTATTGCTTTCGCTTGCTGGTATTCACCCGGGACCTGACCTACATTCCAGTTATCTCCCGTCGTTTCCAGATAGAAATATTTAGATCCCATGTACTCCCAATATGTTCCGGGATAATTATCGGAGCCCTTAATACCTACTGCCATATGTCTGGGGAACTCCAGGAGTACGACCCCATATCCCATCTCTTTTATTAGGGCTGCGGTTAGTATTGAAGTATCTTCGCAATCTCCCCCATTATCGACTAATGTTTCGAGCGGGTAACGGGGATATTCATCGTAACCTGTAGTGACGCTATCCGAAGTGTAGGGTAATGACTGCACAAACGCGATTGTCATCAAAGCGGCATCTTGCTCCGAGTATCCATCTCTACTTGCAGCATTTTTAATCTCAGTAGCCAGACTTTTAAGATAGGGTCGATCATAGTCTGACATGGCATACATAGCATAATCAGATTCTCTGTTGTGAGGCTGGGCTTTATAGTATTCATACGCGGTCTTCGGAATAGACAACTCCCAGGTATATATCGACTTTTTAAATGACCACTTATACGACCTCACATAATAATCATTACTTGAAGTGGTGCCTGAACTTGGTTTCTGTGTCGGATTTGCTGTAAGTGATAAAGTTGGTCTTACTGTGGGTGATAAGGTTGGTTTTACTGTCGCTGTCGATGACATTCCCCTCCATAATATCGCGTTACAATCATCAAATTCGCCGGTAATGGTAATGACTGAATTATTGGGGATTTTATAGTAAGCATATGACCCTGTTTGGGATGTCACATCGCCCGAACTTGGCTTCACATATCCGCCTGTGTTCATGTTGACCCATATTTTCTTTAAGGAGGGAGAGTCCGATCCGCCATTATTTATTATGTAGATAGTGTTAGAATCGATTTGTTTTACCGAGAGAATAACATCTCTATCATCGTACGGTTTTTGTGGAGGATATGCTTCAGGAGTAGGTGAAACAGCCGGTTTTGAAGGCATTGTGTCAGCACTTGCCGTTGGAGTAATATCAGTATTAATGGAAGCAGCTAACAACACCATACTTCCAATCCCGAAGACAGTAATACCGATAATACAGATGCCGATGAAGATAACAAAGATCAGTCCGGCTATGATCCATTTTAACCCTTTACTCAAATTATCCCCGAATATAATTAGTTAATAAAGATACTATTTAATAATCCTTTATATTTCTATCGATGTTTACTAGTAAAAGTAGTTTCCCTAATTGATATTTTTAATATCAAAGATTAATAAAATTGTAATGTAAAAATAATGGTAACTTATTTAATTTTTGTTTTATTAGAATTATACACTATCATGATATGATGTTTTAAAAACTAGGTAAATTTAATTATTTTTAAATACTATTGAAGAGTATGCTATTGATACAATACGGGTTGCGGTGATATCAGTATCTAAAAATGGAGGTCAGTACCCCACTCAGAGGTTATTAGTAGAAAACCCAAATGATTTGAAAGTATGTAGGAGGTTTGTGTATGAAGTGTAAAAAATGCAATACAGATGTTCTCGAAGGCTCGCTGTTTTGCAATAAATGTGGTGAAAAGGTCGAAGTCGAATCACAAATTAAAATGTCGATAACTGAAAATAACGGCAATAGTACAGATAGAAAAGCTCAGGAAAACCTTGGAAAAAAGAATACAAGTAAAAAGAAACTTGGATTGGCAGTAGGAATATTGATACCGCTTATTGCATTCATAGGCGTAATTATCTTATTAATAATCTCTATAGGGGCATACGCCATACCGATAGTAAGTATAAACGAATCAAGCGTTGTGCCAACACAGGTACCGTATACAGAGTATAAACTTGTACCCACTCAGGTACCTTATCAAGAAACCGTTCAGGTGCCCGCGCAAGTGCCCTACCAAGCAGCTGTTCAGCAGCATGTTGATTTAAAATTTTCAAAGTCGGCAAGTTGGGGAAGTGGAGGCTTAACTGATTTCTATCTTGAAGAGGATGTTATTATTACAAATTTGGATACGCAGGGTGGAAGCTTTACAGCAACAGGAAATTTCTATGATGGTGGAGTAAAAAAGTCTACGCAAAGTAAAAGTGTTTATATAAATCCCGGAGAAACAACCACGGTTAACCTGAGGGACTACAGCTTCAATTATGATAGCAATTGGAGAACTCGTTATAGTGCTGACTTTTCTGTTACACCCCCTCAAAAAACTGTAACCTCGTACGAAACTCAATATCGTACAGATTACCAGACCCAAGTGGTAACAAAATATCGGACTGAAAACCAGCAGCAAGCAGTTACAAAATACCAAACTCAATACAATACGGTATACACCACAAAAACGATAACCTTACTGCAATATCTTACAGGTAACTATTAGTTACCCCATTTTTCTTTTTTAATAACCTATTAGAGCATTCCCTATCAATTAGAAAGCAAACGTTTATCGTTAAAAAAATTACTTTCATTTATATTATGGATTTCATAGATCAAATTAAAACTCATGCTAAAAATATTCCAGCTTTAAAGGATAAGATCCAAACAGAGGAGGGTACGAAAAATGCGCTTATTATGCCATTCATACAGATACTTGGCTATAATGTTTTTGACCCTTCTGAAGTAAATCCAGAATTTATTGCTGATGTCGGTACTAAAAAAGGAGAAAAGGTGGATTATGCAATTATTATTGATGGTAAGCCTACAATATTAATCGAGTGTAAGTCTGTAAATACCCATTTGAGTTTTGAGCAGGCATCACAATTATTCCGATATTTTGCTGTTTCACAAGCGAAAATTGGCATTCTCACTAATGGGATAATTTATCAATTTTATACTGATCTTGATGAGAAAAATAAAATGGATATCAAGCCATTTTTGGAAATTAATTTGCTGGATATTAATGAGCCATTAATTGAACAACTTAAAAAATACACAAAGCACGAACTTGATCTTGATCAATTTTATGATGGTGCTTCTCAATTGAAGTATACTAAAGAGATAATACAAATTGCAAATAAAGAATTTGCTGAACCATCGGATGAATTTGTTAGATTTTTCGCACAAAGGGTTTACCCGAAGAAAGTAACTCAAAAAGCCCTTGATAATTTCAAAGTAATAACGAAAGACTCACTTGACCAATTCCTGTCAGACAAAATTAATGAACGGCTAAAGTCTGCTATGCAAGCAAAATCACCAGCAAAGGCTCCTGAAATACAACCAGCTGAACTAACACCAACACCAGAACCTGTTGAAAATGTAATGACAACAGAAGAAGAGTGGGAGGGATATTACTTCGTGAAAGCGATACTACGTGACGTTTTAGAACCATCAAAAGTCGCTATTAGAGATGCAAAGTCGTATTGTGCGATATTGTATGATGATAATAATCGAAAACCTATCTGTCGGTTCTATTTCGATGGCAAACAAAAATATGTTGGCCTATTCAATTCCCCCGATAGAAAAGAAAACAAAATTGTCATTAGCAATATCCAGGATTTGTTTAAATATTCGGACGAATTAAAGGCTACTATACCATATTACAATACGTCTACCGCACAAAAGTCTAATGAGTCTTTATAATTCTATTTATTTTTATTTCGTACCGAATTTCTAATTTAAGTAGAAGTATCAACACTTATCAAATGTACTAATTTTTTGAGTTTTTAAATTCTATGTCTGCGAGACCATAACTGATTGGAGTTGTATGAAATAAAGTCAAAATCTATCTTTATAAGATATTGACATTTAGATTCTGGATGTACAAGTCTCTGTTAGGCAATAATATGTTTTGTGCGGCATGAAAAAGCGGCAAATAATGGGGAACTATCTATGCCTACATTCTCATAATTACGTGGGATGAAAATTTGAACTATTCTTTATTTGGCATTTAATAAAAGTAGAATTGCCAAAAAGAGCATAACTTTTTCATGTAAAACTATTGAAAACACTTATTGGAAGAGAGATTTTGGAAGGAAATAAAAATACTTACAACCAAATCGATGAATATATCTCAAAATATCCCCTTGGCATAGTGGAAAAATTAAGAAAGCTGAGAATAGTCATCAAAGAAGCTGCTCCGGCTGCAGAAGAAAAGATCAGCTACCAGATGCCCACTTTCACCTTACACGGAAACCTGGTCCACTTCGCAGCCTTCGAAAAGCACATAGGCTTCTATCCCGCCCCCAGCGGCATTGAAGCGTTCAAAGAGGAATTAGCGGAATACAAAACTTCAAAAGGGGCGATACAGTTCCCCATCAATGAGCCGCTGCCTTATGAATTAATCTCCAGGATCGTAAAGTTCAGGGCGGCTGAGAATATCCAGCAAGCGAAGGATAAATCGAAAAAGAAATAATCCCGGCACCGGATGTCGATTGAATAGATCATTCTTTGTTCAAGAAATTTTTTATCGAGGAATATATAATTAATAATAACCCCACGATGATTATTACCCCGATAATTACCGATATTCGGTAATCGCCCGGTATAACATTATTACCGGTAACGATCGCATATACAAGCAGGACAAGTGAAATAACAGCGATAGAACCTAAAATAATTTTTCCGGTGACTTCTATTATACTGCTTTTGTGTTTAGTTTCATTTACCCGTGTAGGCCTCATACAGTCATTCTCCCGAAGCTATTTACCAGTATTGTAAAAAAATAGATAAGTTTCAAGTTCTAAAATTTTAGGCTTGTAAACCTGGCTCCCGCACCCCCATCGAAGAAGTTCGAGCCGGCCTCTCCTGCCCCGTATACTGATGTCGATCCATCAACCTGCAAACACATGGTATAGACATGCCCGGGGTACAGGAATACAGTAACCCCCTTATTGAAATCCTCATTGACCTCATACCAACCAGCGGGGCCTGCGCCCTGGTGATATATACTGGTCGAGTATTCAGTTACGTCTGTATGGTCATATACATATAGGTCAATTTCACTATTACTCGCGCCCCCGGCTAACGCTGTTGTTAATCCGTATATGTGGCCAATCATTACTACGTTCGCAGGCCCGGGTTTGCCATCATACATGAAGGTATAGCCTACCCATCCCCAGGCACCTGCACTTCCGACTCCGGCAGGGCCTACCAACACTTTGTTTCGGATTAAATTCTTATTTAACACATATGCCTGGTCAATAATATATGGCATCGCACCCGATACTGAACGACCCTCGTCATGATGGTCAGCTAGTAAAGGCAGGCAGGAATCTTCGACGGTGGCAACCGTAGACCCGCTAACATCTAGATGGTCAGTAACGATGGGAAGTTCCCCGGACGCTTTCAGTTTATTATAACTAGCATTAACTGATGCCGCAATTTCTTTCCTGTTCTGGGCTTTCTGTAATTCCAGAAGTTCCTGAGCTTTAGCTAAGTTATCAGGATCGTAGGTCGAATTTGTGATAGAGTGTATAATCAGCTTTTCCTGATCTCCCAGATTATAAGCGTCTGCAGTCGAATTTTGGGCGGTAACAACGAGTGATGCTGCAGCAGTTAAAAATAGTACTGCAGAAATAAACATCACTCCTATTATTGGTGTTTTCATCTTTTTCATCTCGATCCTTCCCTTAAGATATGCGGGAGGCAGGCCAGTATAAGATTAAATATGAATACGCTTATAATTCCCTGCCTTTTTTCTATCGTCCTCAACTTACACTACTGCGAAGTGTCGAGTCTATTCGATTGAGTAATGTGAATGGTAAGGAACCATTCACATCAATCGATTAACTAAAATTAGTATTTAGTATATAACCGATATCTGCACATCATCTAACAGTCTCTCGATAACACTTAGGAAAAGTGATAAGACTCACGCTGAGTCAGCCAATTTAAACCTGGGCATACCGTGTATGCCTCATGAACTTTGCTATCTGGTACTAAAAAAATGAATAAAGAGTTGTACGGATGATTATAAAAAAGGTCGTGAGGTGACCCCACGGCCTAGAGAAACTGGTCGCTCTTTCTCCCCATCACTTAGCATCGATATCCGTCAACTTTACTGGCCCAGCATTTGCCGGGAACCTGTCTGTCGACGCAAACAACCCCCGCATGATCGCCCCCGTCTCAGGATTGCCCACGAGCGTCATCGTCCGGTTCTGCATAGACATCGTGACCGGCGTGCTTAAATTATAAGCACTTAAGCTCCCGTTCGGCAGGTAGACGTTCATGTTACTGAACTGCAGGGTCCGGTTGTCGCCCGCTTTGCTGAGGTCCTTCATCGCCACCACGGCACTCGCCCCGGCCACCTTCAGGGTCGCATTGCCATAGTCAACCATGACAGGCCGCCTGCCACCTTCTCCGCCCGGCCCGCCCAGCCGGCTCCCTGGCCTGTGCCGGGTCTTGTTATCCCACATCACCTTTGCCCGGGGCGGCTTGTTCATAGTAATGATGGCCGTGTCGTTCGCGAAGTAGTACTGGCCCGCCAGTGGCCTGGTAAAGTTCCTCGCCATCGCCTTACCATCGGCGCTCCGCACCGCATGGCTTACGACATCGAAATTAGCGACATCGGACGTCACGTTTTTGGCGCTGATCACCATGTACGCCTCTACTGGCGGCGACCAGGTCCGGTTAGAGCCGCCCGCTCTCTGGCCGTCCGCAGACATCGCCACCGGCGCAAGCGCGAATACCAACGAGGCCACTATCGCTAATGCCAGAACTAGTTTCACTGTTCTCTGCACCTGCAAGATTCATCCCCGGAACACAATCCGCCGGTGATGTATAATATATATGGGATAAATCCGGCGCCCGGCAGGCTAAACGGTGCGCCGAAAAAAAGCGTTTAATGCCGCATATGCTACATGCAGATTAATACCCCGTCCAGCTTAAGTCGAGCTCTTGCATAGAGGGCGACTCAACAATACGAACGCTGCGCTGTGCCAGATCACAGATTCCGACAGATTGCACAGATTGCACAGATACTACGGAAAAATAATTATAGCCCATTAATCGGTTTTATCCAATAGCCATCTGTGAAATTTGTGCAATCTTATTCTATGAAAAATTCGTGTGTGGGGGTGCTGAGAGGGTAAGCGAGGAGGCCGGGGAGGATTAAATCAATGGCAATTCCTGAAACCTGTTATGGAGTGCCCGTACCATTTACACGAAGTACTCGAAGTACACGAAGTACTCAAAGTTCGATAAACAGGCTGACTGCAAGCCAATTTATAGTAGAACTTTGTGTCCTTCGTGTACCTTGTGTCCTTCGTGTACACGGTACCTGACCCTCCCAAAAACCGGGAATCACCATAAAAAAGTATCCTCTCTAACCTCCCCATACTCTCCGACCTCCTCTCCGACCTCTGTGACCGACACGGAGGTGTCCCTTGCCGATCTCAAACCTCACACCTTGAAAATCCTCTCACACCTCCCGGGAACTCTCCGACCTCCCGAAGATTTTTTCATGGGCTTTACTTGAAAACGCCCTTTCAAGACCGAATCAATCTGTGGAATCTGTGACGCCAGCACAGCGCAGCGTCCGTATTGTTGTCTCACGTCACATGAACAACCAGAAACGCAAAGCCTATCGTTCGTATTCCTCCCAAGACTAATAAATAAAAGCTCGATAAGCTGCAAGTACTTGTATTTCGTTCTGAAGATAGTCAATAACTTAAAGCCAATGATGTTAAAGACCGGGATTAAAAATAGAAATGGGTGCCCCGGCCACCGTTATTTTACCGGACGACCGGGGGGTTCACCACTAACCTATTACGTCACCACTTCGAGCTTACATCCAGTATACGCGGATGTTATGCTCGACGCTGGCAGCACCGAGGGTTACAGTCTCTGTCCCGCGCAGAGTCGAATGGCCCGCGTAGAACCAGCTTACTTCGTAATCGCCGTAGCTTAAACCGGTTACCTCGTAGCCGCTATCAGAGTTTAGAGATAGCGTCCAGTTAGTAGCTGGATCAGCGACGCTCATTACGAATACGCCGAAACTTTCGCTGTCTACAAGTGTAGGCTCAGGATATGCATCTTCTGGCTCATACACGCTACCATATATGCTGCCAGTAGGCGTCGGAGTCGGGCTCGGCGAAGCCGACGGGCTCGGTGTTGCTGATGGCACCGGCGTAATGATAACCAGTGTGACATTTACACCGTAGGTAGGCCACCCGGGGTTAGCATACGGGTTGTTAAACGGTGCTGCACCTGAGACAGGCGTAGGCGTCGCCGGAGCGGGAGTAGGCGTAGGCGTAACAACTGCCGAGCCAGGCACTCCGCCCGAGCCCAGCGTCCCGGAAGAGCCGGGAACAGGCGTAGGCGTCGGAGTGGGCGTCGCAGTGGGCGTCGCCGTCGGAACGGCTGTCGGCGTTGCGGTGGCGGTCGTGTCCCCTCCTGCACGGGAGGTGGTACATCCGCTGACTAACAATGGTATTATGAGTAACGATAATACCAGCAAGTATCTCAGTTTTAGTTTTATGGTCATTCCCCCAAACTGATTGTTGGTTTTTTACCTTCAGGCCTGACGACCTGAAACGATTAGAGTGATTACTCGCCGATCGTATAAAAAACAATCGAAATTTGTCGTTTTGGATAATAAGGTGTATGGCTATCTAGCGGATTTCTAAAAAGCCAACGCTCTACTTACAGATGGCCCCATATTCACCCTACCACATGAACACGATATCATGTTCTACATTCGGATGCGCCGCATCGATGGTCACAAACCCGTCAAACGTATAGGTTCCCGGCCCTAAATCCGTGTATTCGTAGCCGATCTCGTATGTCCCGTAGCTCAGGCCGGTCAGTGAATAAGTGCTACTGTTGCTTACCGGAGAAGTATAATAGTTGACATGATCTGCCGTCGCGTTGATCCTGAAATAGGCGGGGTCAACAGGCGAATACCCGACGGTAAAGGTGCCGAAGATCGAGCCTGAGGGGGTCGGTGTCGGAGCCGGTGATGGCGGGAACATGTTTAAAGTCCGGTTCACGCCGTAGGTAGGCCACCCGGGCCTCGCGTACGGGTCGCTGTCGGGCAGAGGGGTTATGCTCGGCGATGGAGTTGTAGTCGCCGTCACAATCGGGGCAGGCGTAGTTGTCGGAACGGCAGTGGCGGACGGCTGAGGAACAGGCGTTACAACCGGAGAGGGCGTAGCCGTCGGGGAAGTGGCAGGGCTCCATGCGCAGGGCGTGATACATCCGCTGGCTAACACCGGTATCACAAGTAAAAATAGTACAGGTAAAGATTTCACTATCATTTTCATGGTCCTTCCCCAATGAGATCGAAGATACTCCACCCAAGTCCTGTGACCTGAATTAATTATTGTGGTTACTCCTCGATCATATAAAAGATAATCGTAGTAAACAATTTTTTCTCTTACATAAAAAGATATATTATAAGTAAGCGATAGTTAAAGTATACCGATAATTTGAGCATTGCTGAAAATGACAGCCCGCGCGGTGTTCGCCCATGCTATCGAGAGACAAAATTTTGCTAATACTCGCCATTATGCTCCTACTCTTAAGCTCAATAATCATTCTAGTCATGGCAGCTGGCAGACCGCTGACTGAACAATCGAACATCACGACGACAATTACTGATTCTGTCCAGACCCCGGTAACGAAAACGCCCGGCATTACTACCGAGCCCTTCCAGCTTACCGGGGAGCAGAAGGAAAAGGCAGAGCAGATCGCCCTTAACGATACCTTTGTGCTAAATACGATCTTATCGGCAGGGTCACAGGATACTATCCACATTTACAGCGGGTCGACAAGGGTTCCTGATCCCGGGTCATACCATGTGGCAAATACTGATGTAGGCATGGTCCGGGAAGTCGGGCCGGGGCTTGACAGAGCCAGATGGCTTCCAAGGACCGAGCTAGTCATCGGCAACGAGAGCCTTGGCGGCGTCAACCTTTCCGCATACGTAGACCTCGAGGAGGAAAGAGTAGTATACGTTGGATATACCAGCAGAAGCGGGCCGAACCCCGGCCACTACATGTACTTGCAGGGAGAGGATGGGGTCACGGTATATACTGACGTGCTCCGCGGAAAAGAGATCGGCAACTTCTACATGGTGAACAAGCTCTTCAACTATACTATCCTGGATACGGGCTACGGGCGGAAGATAACTGACGAGGACAGGTCAAACATCCTGGCTATCGTCGAAAACAACGCGACTGCCCGTACGTTCATCAAAAACGCCGGAGGCAGGGGAGCATCGCTAAACCCGAATATCTGGATGAGCGTAGAAGGCGACCAGGTAAACGGGCACTACTATCTCGGGATATACCCCAGAGTTACCATCACCCCGATAGAAAATGACGGAATTGAGAGCGAAACAAGTCTAACCGTCTGGATTGATCATGACCGGGTAACATTGGTGAACGAATACCTGAACTATGGCCGGTTTTGGCGACAGGTTGACAGACACTAACATAAGCCGCCCCGTGCTGAACTGCCTTCGTGCGGTGGTAGATGTATAATAATTTAATAAACCACTTCTACCTCAAGCTGCCCTCTCTTCTCCATAACATTGACAAGAGTACTCTCCCCCACCCTCCGGAACTCCAGCTTGCAGGCGGCGTTGCCGACATGGAGGCTGTTGATCCTCACCGATTCCAGCCACTTCGGCAGCTTAGGTTTGACCAGTTTGAGCCGCTGGTTCAGCGCATCCGGGATAAAGCCCAGCGAAGCAGTCAGCATGTATGGTATGCACCCTGAAGACCAGGCCTGAGGGCTGCAGGCGACCGGATACTTGATAGGAATATCCGATTCTCCCCGGTGGTAGCCCCCGAATAATTCGGGCAGCCGGTAGCTCGTGTAGAACCCCGCTGCCTCGTACATGCTGGTGAAGAGCTCCGTCAGTTCATCTTTCTTGTCGTACAGGCCAAGGCCCATTGCTATGATGGAGTTATCGTGGGGCCAGATGGTGCCGTTGTGGTAGCCCAGCGGATTATATCGCTTTTCATCCGAGGACAGCGTCCTTATCCCCCATCCGGTATACATGTCGGGCTCGAACAGCCGCTTCACCACGCAGTCTGCCCGGCGGCGGTCTACGATCTCTGCCCACAGCGCCTGGGCCGGGTTCGAAGAGATGACGTCGCACTGGCCCCGGGAATCGAGCGCCTGTGCATAGAATTGCCTGTCCTGCATCCAGAACTTGTCGTTGAATTTCCAGAGCAGGTTGGCCGCCTCTTTCTGGAGCCGCTTTGCGTCGTCGTGCCTGCCGAGCCTGTCGAACAGTTTCGCTATCCGCCGCTTTGCCGAGTACACATAGCCCTGCACTTCGGCCAGCGCGATCGGGTGCTGGGCCAGGGAGCCGTCAGAGTGGCTGACTGAGTCGCCCGAATCCTTCCACCCCTGGTTGTAAAGGCCGAAGGTGGAGCGCATCGAGTATCGCAGGAACCCGTCGGAATCCTGTTTAGTCTGGCTATCCAGCCAGGCCACTGCCCTGTCAACGTTATCGCCCAGCTGGTGAAACAGGCTCATGTCGCCGGTCCAGTCGACGTAGTCGGCCAGCAGGATTAAAAAGAGGGGCGTGGAGTCCACGCTGCCATAGTAGGGCGTCTGCGGAATCTCGCCGGTGTTAGCTTTCTCTCCGACCCGGAGCTCATGCAGAATTTTGCCAGGCTCTTCGTCCCGCCAGTCACACCGGGCATTACCCTGCAGGCTGGCGAGCAGCAGCAACGTGCTTCGGGAGACGTTCGGATTATACGGGAGCACCTGCATGGCGGAGAACATCGAGTCCCTCCCGAAGAGGGCGTCGTACCAGGGTACGCCTGCCGAATAGTACACGTTGCCGCCCCGGAGCATGTACAGCATACGCAGGTCTGACAGAGATCGCTGGAATACTTTGTTGAAGATCTGGTTACTGGTCTGGACGTTACTGCAGCACTCCATAGTTTCCACATAGGAAGCTTTGATCCCTTTCAGCCGCTTCTCCGTGGGAATGTCCACCACTTCCACGTCGCCCCCGGACGGGGTTTCTTCGACGCTGATCGTGATATGTAGTGCCTGTTTACTGTCTGCTTCGAGAGGGATGTTGAATACGCATGTCCCTGCCTCGACATAGTCCGGCTGCGGGTCTATGGATACCCTTGTGATCCGGGTATGCCCGTCCTTACCGGTGTAGGACAGCTTCAGCACGCCATTTTCGTAGGCAGGTGGCAGAAGGGTGCCCTCGGTGGTCTTCGTGATGCCTCTGATGGTGAAGATATCGTCGAAATCGGAGTCGAAGAGCAGCCGGATTTCCACCTCCACGGGAAAGTCATTGAAGCTCTCTATCGAGAGTATCTCGCTGATCAAGCCCGCTATGTAGCGGTCCCTGCGAAGGCTGATCGTATTCTTCTCTACGGTCCGGCCGGAACATTCCCTGATCGAAGGGTTAGTCAGCATGGTCACGGAGCCGTAACCCTTCTCGTCGCTGGACAGAATCTCGGTCGGCATCTGGCCGTTGATCAGCAGCGTATAGGCGCTCAGAAACCGGCAGTCGTTGTAGTACAGGCCGTAGCCGTAGTTCTCCTCCCAGGGGATATCGCCGTTGTGCTTCGTGACCAGGGTCAGGTTCTTCTCCCGGATGACCAGCGCCCCCAAAATATCCCTGGCCTGGGTGTGTGATCCGTGGACCTGGCTGATGTTCGGCATATGGAACCCTGCCTGCTATAGCCCGTACTGCATCTTCTTCTCTTCCGGCACCCCGGCCTCTGCCGGATAGCCCGATCGTATCTCCCAGTACCCCTTCTCCTCCTTATCGGTGAAGGTTATCCGGGTGACCCATTTGACCGACTTGTAGGCGAGCTTGAAAGGCACCACCAGCCGCACCGGCCCCCCATGCTCAGGAGGCAGGTCTGCTCCGTCCAGCCCGTAGGCGAGCAGGGTTCGCTCATCCATGGCATCCTCGAGGGGCAGGGAATCGGTGTATTCGCTATAAGAGTAGAACGTGAGGTACTTCGCCTCGGGCTTAGGCCTGCACCGCCGGATGATATCGGCCATCCGGACCCCCTTCCACCGGACCCACATGTCCCAGCCCTCCACGCAGATGATCGGGACAGTCTCCTCGGCCGGCTCCATCGCCTTAATATCTCCGATACACAACCTCGCCGGAGCCTCGACCAGGCCGCCCACCTGCACCTGCCAGTCCCGCGGGCTGGCCAGCGGAGGCCCTTCGATATCCAGCACAGGTAACCGATCAAGCATAGTAATACCTGATCAGGTTTCAGGGTACATTTTTAAAAAGGTGCCCGCAAGAAGTGTTGCTTATGCGTATCGGGAACGATGACGAACGCTGCGCTGTGCCAGGATCACAGATTATTACAGATGACACAGATTGCACAGATACGGCTTGATATTATCCAGTAGTTATCTGTGAAATCCGTGCAATCTGTCGTAATCTGTGATCCTGGCACAGCGCAGCGTTCGTATTGCTACCTCATGCCACATTGGCAACCAGAAACAAGCAGCACTTTGTGCATTATTCAAGTTAACAGTCTAAACGTGCCAGAAGGCCTGTACTGTGCCTTTGTTCTTCTTCAGCAGGAACCCGACGAGGACGCCGGCGAGCAATCCGACCAGGTGGGCGGCGTGGGCGACCATGTCGCCGCTGGGGAGCAGGATGAGGTCGTACAGCGCAAACAGAGCGACTGCGTACATCAGCTTCATCGGGATGAAGAAGAGCCAGATTCTCAGGTTGGGCATGAGGACAACCAGCGTCCCCATTATGCCCATGATGGCGCCGCTGGCCCCGAGGACGGGCGTTCCCGGGAAGATGAGCACCTGCGCAAGCCCGGCGAGGATGCCGGTGCCCAGGTAGAGGCCGAGGAACCTGCCGCTGCCGATCTGTCGCTCCAGCAACGGCCCGAAGAAGAACAGGGCGAGCATGTTGAAGAACAGGTGGAAGATCGAAAACTTGTCGTGGGCGAAGACCTGGGTGACGATGGTCCAGGGAGCGGAGAAGAGCGAGCTCAGGCTGAACGCCAGGTAGTTGTGCGTGAAAGAGAACGGGAGGATCATCTGGATGATGTAGACCAGCACGGTGAGCCCGATCAGGATATAGGCATAGTAGCCCTGCGCGGGCAGCCTGATCTTCGGCAGGCGAGACTTACCCTTCTTAGGCTGTCCTGCCGCCCGGCGCTGTTGCGGATGCTGTACAGGTGGCACCCAGCGGTTCGCCTTCATTGCCTGAAGCCCGGCACAGTTGTGGTACTCCGGCAGACGGTGGCTGGCGCAATAAACCCCTCCGCAGTACTTGCAGGAAAACGGTAACATCTCATGCTTCCCGCAAAAATCGCACGTGTTGTCAGCCATGCCAGTTCCTACAAATAAATTCGGGTAAACGTATAAAAAGATTGGCCACACATCGGCGTATTTCGGTAGCGATTCGCTACATCAGAGTATCGCGATAGTAAAAAAGTGATAGGAGAGTTATACCGGCTTGCGGTCGAAGAACGGGCTCTTGCCCGACACGCTCAGCGGAATCCCATAGGCCATGGTGATCTTGTCGTCGTCGAACAGGCCCAGGTTCAGGGCTGCCCGGCCGATGGTGAACATGATCCGGTTGTCGACGTGGTGCTGGGCGGCAACGGCCGCTGCCGAGAGGGTGGCGATGCCGAGGTCCCCGGCGCTGATGGCGCAGGCTGCGTTCACTGCCACGGTTTCCTTGCAGTCTTTAAATCCACAATACCCGCACATCGGCAGGTTGAACGGGACGAGTTTCTGGCCCAGCAGCACGACTGCCTGGGATGCGTCTACGTTGGCAGCGTCCCTGGCGAAGAACGGCGCTCCGCATTCTTCGCTGATCTTGCGCATTTCGGCGGACAGCTTCTGGAGATCGCTGCCCGTGACCACCAGCGTGGTCAGGTTGTCGATGCCCCTTCCTTTAGGGGCGGTTCTCGCGGCCGTACACATGAGAGCGGCGACCTGCTCGACTCCCCTCTGCTCCATCTCTTCACCCTTAGTTATCATGCTATCACTCTTTGACGCTCTTCACGGTATAGCCGGCATCTTTGACAGCCTTTACCAGATCGTCCACCTTCGCCACTTCAGGATCTATCAGGACTTTGGACTTGCCGGTCGTATAGACTGTCTCTGCATCCTTCACTCCCTTTACTTTCTTCAGGCTGTCTGTGACGGCGGCGGCGCAGTGGCCGCAGTGCATGCCGTCGATCGTCAGTGTGACTTTCTTGTCTGTCATTGTATCACCGTTACGTGTGGTAATTATTTATCCTGCTGCCTGTTAACCCTTTCTGGCATAATGACCGCCGCGACGGGAACTATGCGGCCGTGGTCGATGTGGCCGGGCATGGTGCCGTTTGTCTCGATCAGCTTTCGAATCTCCCGTACCCTGGCGTTGGACGCCTCTATGACGGAGAGCAGCTCCACGAGCATTGCACCTGCGTAGGCTTTCTGGGTGTACAGCCGGCGCATGTGGTTACCATAGCTGGCGTTGATCTGCTCCCGCAAGGCCGCGTCGTTTTGTTTCATCTGCTCTGCGGCATCGGGAGTGATCGCAGGCAGCGAGCGCTATCAGCGGGTTGGTGAAGGTGGAGAGCAGGGCCACGAGGCCCGGGTCGGATTTCAGTGGCTCGATGGCCGTGGAGATCAGCGTCAGGCTGAAGAAGACCAGCCCGAAGTAGAAGACAGGCTTGCCGAGAAACTTGTAGTTCCTGCCTGCGATGCTCAGCAGGAAGCCGATCAGGATGAATACCGGCGCGAATACCGTGAGCTTGAAGCCTACCAGCTGGGTCGTGATCGTGATGCCGACGTTGGACCCGATGATGACGCCGAGGCTCTGATAGAGAAAAAGAGAAATTGCCGGGCTGCCGAAATCCCCGCAGGACAGCCCCGGCAGGCCGGCTATACATGCACCCGTTACCGGCTCTTCCCGGACAGCAGAGTCTTCCAGTCAGCTTTCACCAGCAGGATCAGGCCAATGATCGTGATGACCACGTTAGTCCACAGGTCTGTGATCGGCGCGAACCCGGTGGTGCGCTCCATGGCTTCCCGCAACGAGTCGTAGATGGCGTGGTAGACGGTCGCGACGCCCAGGCTTTTGCTCTTAGCCCAGATATAGGAGAAAATGACCGCGTGCATGACGCTCGGGACTATGGTGATGAGTACGACCGCCAGCACGGTCACGGCTACGCCTGCGCCGGCTCCGGCACCAGTTCCTGCCACCATAAAGCCAATTCCCACTACAGTGGGGAGGTGCCAGGCCCACCAGATCACGGACTGGATCAACAAGGCTTTCCTGGGGGTGTGGAGCTGCGCCAGCCTCGGCAGCAGGTAGCCGCGCCACCCGAACTCCTCGCCGAAGGCGGGGATGAGCACGCCGATAAACTTGACCAGAAAGACGAGGACCACCTGGGACACCAGCAAGCCTGCGGGCCAGCTGTACGATCCCATGAGCAGGCCGGCCAGCGTAGGCACTACCCACAGCAGGACGCCGAGGCCGATGACCAGCACATAATGCACGGGCTTTCCCAGGCTCCACCCGGCATCTGCAAAGCTGTCCTTGAAGACGTACCGGCCGGCGATATAGGTACCCACCGTCACCATGATCATGGCGAGGGAACTCAAAGAGTAGCTCAGCAGCTCAGTCTGGCCCCATACGACAAAGGCGACCTGGATCGGCCAGGACAGGGCGAACACGATTAAGAGGTAGATCCATAGCGAAAATGGCCTACCAGGTTGTTTTTCAACAGGCATGTTTGATCATCGTCTCAATGATACTCAGGGTATAAACACCTTTGGCTTTGCAGGACAGAGATTATTTCACAGGCTGGTACCCGGTTAGAGAAGAATCATATGTATCCTGTGGACATCTTAAGGTAGTGGAGACTATCTCATGACAAAAAGAAAAACCGGTAACAATCCGATCGACACTTCTCACAGTTATAAGCCGCCACACTTCCTCAAGGCCGTCTGGAAGGACGGCAGAATCGGCTGGGGAGTCGCATTAGGAGCGGCGGTGTTGTTCGGCCTTATCGCGGCCGTGGCGATGCCCCGGGGGCCTACCACTGCGGCGCTGGCGTTGTTCGGCATGTTCGGCGGGCTGGCCGTCGGCCTGATCGCAGGCTTTGCGACCAGATCCAGGTGGGCGATGCTGCTGGCCCCGGTCGCTCACATGATAACAATGGAAATCACCTGGCTCGGCGTCCCTGGAGTGACAGTGGACGGAATCAGGCTGGACAACATGTACGGCGTCCTCGCGCTCGTCTTCGGCAGAGGCTTCTACGCCCTGATTGTTTTGCTGCCGATGATCCTCGGCGCCAGCCTCGGAGCTGAGTTTGCCAGGCGGCTGTCCGGCCGGACGGCCCGGGCGGAGAGCAAGCTTCAGACAATCGCCCGGTGGACCCCGACAGCGATCGTTGCCCTCATCCTCGTCGTGCTGGCTGTCATGATCATCCTGCCCGCAAGCACGCCCCAGATTCCGGGCACAGACGGGAAGCCGCTGCCCGGCAGTATCGCCGAGCTGGCTACCGTCAAGCTTAACGGCGACGACCAGGCAGTACTGATCCGCGGGCATAACACCGACAACCCGGTGCTCCTGTATCTCAGCGGCGGCCCGGGCCAGAGCGACATGGCTTATGCCAGGGTGCTCTATACTGATCTCGAGAAAGACTTCGTGGTTGTGTCCTGGGATCAGCGCGGTAACGGCAAGTCGTATTCGGCACTCGACCCTGCATCGGAGTTCACCTTCAACCGGTCCATCTCCGACACTATAGAGCTGACGAACTACCTGCGTGAACGGTTCGGGGAAGAGAAGATCTACTTGATGGGCGAGTCATACGGCTCCCTCCTGGGCGTGCAGGCAGTCAAGCAGCGGCCTGATCTATACTACGCGTACATAGGCAGCGGCCAGATGGTCAGCCCAAAGGAAACAGATCGCCGCTTGTGGCAGGACATGCAGGACTACGCAAACCGGACAGGTAACGAGCAGCTCGGTGCCACCATGCGTGCCTATGGCCAGCCGCCTTACCAGGATGTCTACGCGTACATGACGGTCATGAGCTACTACGACGCGCTCGCCGGACCCTACACGCCCCCCGCTGACTACATGCAGAAAGGACAGGCGTCCGGAGTCGGGCCCTACGGTGTCCTGGCCAGCGAGTACAGCTTCGTGGAGAGGGTGAACGTGATCAGAGGCCTGTTTGACGTGTTCTCCCTCATGTACCCGCAGCTTCAGGAGATCGACTACCGGCAGGACGTTCCCAGGCTTGAGGTGCCAGTGTACATACTGGATGCAGAGCACGAGCTCCCATCCCGCAGGAACCTCTCGGTAGAGTGGTACAACCAGCTGGAAGCGCCGCACAAAGAAATGATCACGTTCGAGAACGCCGGCCACTCGGTAGGGTTCGAGGAAGAGTATAACCTCTCCCTGATCATGAACGAGTCGATCGTGCCCCGGACATACCCGGGTAAAAAGTAAGTTGTAGAGGGCATTCCGGGAAACCATCAGGCTTAACCCGGCCGTCGTCGGGTTAACCTGCTCAGGAGTGTCCGGCCATGATGCCCTCGATCATTTTTTTAATCCCCAGGCACTCAGCCTGGATGGTTTGAGGTGGCACGTAGAGCTCTGCGGAAACGCAAGCGTCGTCATGGCAGTTCAGGGTATAGCCGCGGGCCTGTAGCGTTTCGATGATCCTCAGGTCCTTTTTCAGGAGCGATACATTGATCCTGGGGCGATCGTGGAGAAGTGTAACCGCAACCTCGACGAAAGACGACAGCGTGTTGTCGGCGGCAATCCTCGTCCCGTGCCCTATCCGGTAGTGCGGGGACTGGTAGATCGTCCGGTAAAATTCTGCATCATCGCCGTCCGGGGATTCAGCTTTTGGTAGACTTGCTGTTTTAGGGTCAGTCTGTCTCATAGGGTTCACTCACATTCGGAATATCTTCATCCAGATCAGGCCAGCAAGCTCAATCTTCAGCCGGGCCTCAAAGACTGGTGAGGAATCAATGAGATTTAGCCTCATGTTAGATGCTGGAAATAAAGAAAAATCAAACCAGCACCCCAAATGTACGCTTTTACAGAGGGCCGGTTAAAAAAGCGGACATCAGACGATCACCGGGCTTGACATATGCGGGTAAAAATGAGCCTCGGCAGGTCTTTTTTCCCCTGAGTTTAAACATGCGCTGTCTCATTCTTTAACCGGCCCTCTGAAAAAGCGAACATTTGGGGCTGGAAATTGATTTATCTTTATCCATGCCCTATAACATGGGCATATATCAGTTCAAATGATATTGGCTCCTCAGAGGCAAAACTAATGACTCCCACTAATTCGAAGACTAACTCGCCACACCAGCTCGCTGCGATCTGGCGCGACCGCCGGATTGGCATCGCCATTGCCGTATTTGTTGCAGTACTGTTTGGCATACTCGTCGCCCTGGCGATGCCCCGGGGCCCGGCCACTAACGCAGGGGCGCTGTTCGCCATGTTCGGCGGCCTTGTCGCCGGCCTGATCGCCGGCCTGGCCATGAGGTCCAGGTGGGCGATGCTCCTGGCCCCGGTCGCGTACTGGATTGTGGTCGAGATCGCCTGGCTCGGAGTCCCCGGCATGACTGTGGACGGGGTCAGAGTGGACAACATGTACGCGATCATGGCCTTGATTCTCGGCAGGGGCTTCCATGCGCTGCTCGTACTTGTACCGATGATCCTGGGCGCCAGCCTCGGAGCGTATGCCGCCAGGCGACTCTCCGGCCAGGAGAACGGCAAAGCCGGTGCGCTGGTGACCATCGCCCGGTGGGCACCGACGGCCCTGGTCTCGGTCCTGCTGATCGCGCTCGCAGTGGTGATCGTCCTCCCGGCAACGACGCCCGCCATTCTCGGCGCCGACGGCAAGCCGGTGCCCGGCTCCATCGCGGAGCTGACCACGGTGAAGCTCGGCGGCCACGACCAGGCCATATCGATCAGGGGCCAGGATACCAGTAAGCCTGTGCTTCTGTATCTGGCCGGCGGCCCGGGCCAGAGCGACCTGGCGATGCCCAGGGTGCTCTACGGTGACCTGGAGAAGGACTTCGTAGTCGTCTGCTGGGACCAGCGGGGTACCGGCAAGTCGTACTCTTCGCTCGACCCGGCTTCGACCCTGACGTTCGAGCAGGCAGTATCGGACACCATCGAGCTGACGAACTACCTGCGGGAGCGGTTCCGCGAGGACAAGATCTACCTGATGGGCGAGTCTTATGGGACGGTGCTCGGGGTGAAGGCGGTCCAGCAGCGGCCTGACCTGTACAACGCGTACATCGGCAGCGGCCAGATGGTCAGCATCAGGGAAACGGACCGCAGGCTCTATTATGATCTGCTGGACTACGCGAACCGGACCGGAGACGAACAGCTCTCCGCCACAATGAAGGCTTACGGTGAGCCACCGTACAAGGACCCCTACGCAGGGGCGATCGTCGCCACCTACTACGATAAGCTTGGCACGCCGTATACTCCGCCCGCGAAGTATACCGAGCTGAAGCAGGCGTCGGGGATCGGACCGCTGAACAACCTGGCAGGGGAGTACACCCTGGTCGAGAAAGTGGGCACGGTGCGCGGCCTGATGGACGTATACAGCATCATGTACCCCCAGCTGCAGGAGATCGACCTGAGGAAGGATGCAAACCGGCTCTACGTGCCCGTCTACATCCTAGATGCAGAGTACGAGCTCCCCCAGCGCCGGGACCTGGCCACCGAGTGGTACAACCAGCTGGATGCGCCGCAGAAGCGGATCATCACCATCCACAACGCCGGCCACGGCGCAGCCATGGAAGGCTTCGAGGAATTCACCAGAGTCATGAACGAGACTGTGCTGCCCGAGACGTACCCGGGCCGCTGATTTGCGGGGAAGGGAGGCACGGCAGAGGTTGTGCCTCTCCATGCCGCCTTTTCCGGAGCCTCCTGGAGGATGAGAAATCGATCCCTGACGACTGGCGGGCCTCGGCCTGACTGGAAGGCCGGGCGCGTCACTTTTTCTGCGACGCCGACGCCTTCTCCCTGATAAGCGCCTCTCGCCAGGTATCGAAGTACAGCAGCCGGTACACGGTGAGGGGCGTGATTTTTTCACAGACGCCCTGTTGCTGGAGCCTGTCCCGGAACAGGTTGGTCTCTTTCATGGTTCGGGCGATCAGGTTGAAGTTGACCTCGCCGGGAGACGTATCGTATTTCCAGATTGCGATCATAGAGTCGGGGAACTCCGCCTTCATGGTTTTGAGGAGCGCCTCGGGGTCGGCGCCGGTTTTCATCTTCAGCAGGTAGGAGGTGTAGACGTAGCCGCTGGAGTCGAGGTTCACGTTGATGCTGTAGTGGATGAGCCCCTCGCTTTCCATCCGGTCTAGCCTGCGGCGCACTGTCTTCGCCGTGATCTCGAGCTCTTCCGCCACTTCGGCGATCTGTTTCCGGCTGTTGTCCTGGATAGCGGCCAGTATCCGGTAGTCAGTCGAGGTCAGCGCTTCGCTGGCCAGCTCCCGCGGCTCGTGCTGGTGGATCAGGCTGACTTTCGGGCTGGCGATCTTCCCCTCGGCGATCACGAAGCTTATGTACCGGTTCATATCGGGAATGCCCTTTAGCAGCCCGACTACCAGCAGATGGTTACTGCTGGCTATTCCAACCCTCTGTGTACAGGGGTGGCTGCCGATCCGGGCGGCAGCCTCTCCGGGATCCGCTGCCTCGGTGGTGCCGCCGATGCCGATCATGACCCACGGCAGAGCCTTAGTGGAGGGATAGGCGACGAACTTCGCGATGATCCCCTCGTCGACCAGCGCCTGCACCCTCTTGTGAATCGAGTTCACTGACAGCTCCAGGCTGTCGGCAAGCTCCCTGTAGGGTACTCTCGAGTTGGCGGCCAGTGCTTTGAGGAGCCTGACATCTACCTCATCCAAAGAGATCACGCACCCCTATTGCTGCACCGTTCATCGCGATACCTTCCTGACCCATGGTAACACCTACATATCTTACTCAGATAATATATACGTTGTCGGTTTCAATTCACGAGTCGGAATACACCGGACTAATGTTTACTGTGCAGGAAAAGATGTCCGCTTTTTCAACCCCGCGGCGGAAAAACTGAACATTTTAGGCCGCCTTGTGGCTTATCTGTATCCGCCGCCTCTCACATGGGCATAAATCTTTACAGGGCCAGGTTAGATCGAGGCGTGAAGGCTGTGGTGCCGAAAAACCGCCGTTCGTGTGATATGTCATTAGAGGATTGAGAAGATATGCCAGTGGCTGAAGTAAAATCTGAGGAGAAGAAGGTGTCCCGGTTTTCCAGGTGGAATAATGTCCTGAAAATGCTGGCCTTCTTTGCCAGAAATAAAAAATCGTTCGACGCCTTGATGAAGCTGGAGAAGATGACCGTGCTCCTGGTCAGGGTAAACATGGAGCTCGGAAAGCTGAGCTATAAAGACCCTGTCTACGCCCGGCGGGTGGAAGAGTTCAACTTCGCCATGATCCAGCTGACCATGGCGAAGTACTACGCTAAGAGGGCGGACTCGACCGGCTCCGGGGAAGACTGGAACAGGTCTTTCCAGGCCTTCGAGACGAGCCGTGAAACCGGCTTAAAGCTCCTGGAGGTGCTGCAGTCCGGCTCTTCTGAAGCGATCAAGTACGAGAAGCCAGCCCTCTCATCGGCGGGAACGGAGATTCTCTTCGCGGACGAAATCCCGCTGGTCCCGGAGATCAACCCAGTGGTCATCCTGCGGGGCTCCGACTACGACATGGGCTACCAGTACGCCACCCAGGTCATCCAGATCTTCGGCCGGTGGATCTTCGAGAGAAAGGCCGGCCGGAAGTTCACTGAAGAAGAACTGGGGCACATCGGGGAATGGGAAAAACAGATCAGGCAGTACGCCCCGGAGATCCTGGAGATGTGCAGGGGCTGGGCAGCGGGAGCGACCGCCGCGGGCGTGCCGATGAGCTACGACGACGTGCTGGAGATCTGGACCGGCCACAAGCCCCCCGAAACGAACTACATGGGCCAGGGCAAAGACCTGATGGAGCTCCCGCCTCTCGCCTGCTCGGGCTCGGCCGCATGGGGCAGGGCTACTAAAGATAGCAGGTTGGTCACCGGGTCCTCCGGCGACTACGACCCGACGTATTCGGTCACCATCGTCGCGTACCCGGACACCGGCAACAGCTACGTCTTCTCGCCTTTCTCCGCGGTCGGAGACGTGCCGCTCCTCGGGGCGGTCTACATGTTCGGGCACCCGGGCATGAACAGCAAAGGCCTGGCTTACGTCCACCACGGTGGAGTACCCCGGATGATCGAGCCCAAAGAGCACTGGGGCTACGGGCTGCGGAGGAGCGTTTCTATACTCCATACGCTGAGGTTCGCGAACAACGCCCGGGAAGCGAGGGATATGGAGCTGACTTACCCGGTGGGCGACATCGGCATCGACAGCGGCACCGCCGGGGGCTTCTACGCAGACAGCACCTACGGCTACGTGCTGGAGAGCAGGCAGGACCCGGTCCTGATCAGGGAAGCCGGGGTAATGGGGGAGACGGATTTCCTCTACGCCAACAACAGCGCCATCCACCCGGAGGCAATAAAAGCCGGCTGGATGCAGTACAACAGGAACGACTGGGAGTGGGACGAGCACGGAGGCTGGCGCACGAAGAGGTTCGTGCCGATGAACAAGTGGGGAAGCGTCGAACAGAAGCTGCCCGGCATCATGAGCCTGGTCTACAACGGCAGCTGCAACCGGAACAGGTACTTCTACGACACGATGAGCAAAGGCCTCGGCCGCATGGACTTCGAGTACATGAAAATGATGTACCGGAACGGCGGCACCATACCGGAGGGAAAGTGGGAAGAGATCGCAGCGAGGTACCTGAAGACCGGCGAGTGGGGCCAGGTCTCCACGGGCAACGCGATGAACGGCCTGCTCTGCGTGATGCAGCCCGAGAACGGCCCGACCGGCAGGTACGCAGTCTGCCTTGGCTCCGCGAAGAGAGGGCTGGCGCCTACCAGCTCCCGGCTGGGAAGCTTCAACCCGATCTACGGCGAGACCAACGCCTTCTGGGAGATCACCCTGGCAGCCGGACCGGCAGAGACGGCCAGATCGGGCAGGGATAAGGCGGTGGAATACCTCGGCCGGGCGGACACGGAGTTCGCAAAGCTGGGACAAGAGGACGCTGCATATGCTCCTCTGAAGGCATTGCTAGACATGGCCAGGGAGGAGCTGCAGAAGGGCGAGCAGAGCATGGGCACTGCCGGAAAAGCACTGGGCAACGAGAGCCTCTTCGAGTACTCAAGGGCGCTCCGGGCTTACACGAGGTCTCAGGTCAGATCACTACAGGTATACCAGGCGCTGGTGCCGCCTCCTGCGAAGCCGGAAGACCTCAGGTAAAAGGAATATGCTGTGCCTCGGCCGTCATCTGCCTTCTTCCTTCATCTTCCGCCTCAGGCCGAGGGCGAACTCTTCCGCCTGCCGGAGGTCTTCCGCGTTGGGCCTACCCCGGTTCATCCCCCCTATGTACTTGAGGAAGCTGTTGGTGTTGAACCCTTTGCAGGCAAACTCGTCGACGATCACATACCCCTTCGCCTGCAATTTTTCCCTGAGCGTCGCGTGGTCTTTGGCCACCTTGTCCGCGCCCAGGATGGCGCTCGTGGAAAAGATGAAAGCTTTCTTGCCTGCTGCCGGGGGGAGATGATCGGTGAAGCCTATCAGCTCTTTATAGTGCTTTCCACTGTCTATCCCTGAGCCGAAGCCGATAAGGTCGTAGTCCTGAAGTTCTTCCAGATCCGTACGCTGCGGCATCTTTACCTGCGCTCCGAGAACGCTCGCGAAGACGTTCGCCACTTTCTCGGTGTTCATGTGGTGATACGAGTACACGATCAGCAGCGCTTTTATCGGCGGCTGACTCGTGGGGTTACTGCCTTTCTGTTCCATGTTACCACCTTACAATTTTCGTGCCCGGTTGTTATGACGACGTTACCCTTCTTATGCCCTTGCTCGACATAGCGGTGGGCCTGGACGAACTGCTCCGGCGGATTGCGCCTGTCGATGACCGGCCTCGATCAGATCTCTGAGGAAAGCGATGTCTCCGTTCTGGAGGAAAAAAGAAGCCGAGGAAGGCCGTATTCTGTGGACACCCCGGCAGATATTCTTAGCCTAAGATTGCCTTGAGATCCTGCTCCGGCGTGCTTATCGGCATGATGTTGAAGTTCTTGACCAGCACATCGAGCACCGCCGGGGTGATGAACGCCGGCAGGCTGGGGCCGAGCCTGATGTCCTTGATGCCCAGGTACAGCAGCGATAGCAGGATGGCTGCGGCCTTCTGCTCGTACCACGAGATGATCATGGACAGCGGCAGGTCGTTGACCCCGACCTTGAACGCGTCGGCGAGCGCCATGGCGATCTTGACGGCCGAGTAGGCGTCGTTGCACTGGCCGACGTCCAGCAGCCTGGGGATGCCGCCGATCGCGCCCAGGTCCTTGTCGAAGAACCTGAACTTGCCGCAGGCGAGAGTCAGGACTACGCAGTCCTGGGGGACTTTCTCCACGAACTCCGTGTAGTAGTTGCGGCCCGGCTTGGCGCCGTCGCAGCCTGCCACCAGGAAGAAGTGCCTGAGCTGTTTATTTTTAACGGCGTCGATGACCGCAGGTGCCACGCTGAGCACGGTGTTCCGGCCGAAGCCCACGAGGACTTCCTTGCCGGGCTTGTCCTCGGTGAAGCCGGGCATCTCCAGCGCCTTCTTGATGACCTGATCGTAGTTGTCGTTCTTGATGTGGACAGCGCCAGGCCAGGCTACCGAGCCCATCGTGTAGATGCTGCCAAGGTAGGAGTCTCTTGGCTTCTGGATGCAGTTCGTAGTCATGACGATCGGGCCGGGGAAGGCCGCGAACTCGGTGATCTGGTTCTGCCAGGCGGTACCGTAGTGGCCGTAGAAGTGGGAGTACTTTTTCAGCTCAGGGTAAGCGTGTGCCGGCAGCATCTCGCCATGCGTATAGATGTTGATGCCCTTGCCCTCGGTCTGTTTCAGGAGCATCTCCAGGTCCTTGAGGTCGTGGCCGGAGATCAGGATTGCCTTGCCTTTCTTCGCTCCGAGAGGCACTTTGGTGATGGTCGGGTGGCCGTAGGTGCCGGTGTTGCCGGCGTCCAGCAGCTCCATCGCCCGGATGTTGATCTCGCCGCACTTTAACGCGAGGCCGACCCAGTCGTTCAGGCCGAGCTTCCGGTTCCGCATGGCTGTGAGGCCGTCGTAGATGTACTCGAAGACTTTCTTGTCTTCCTGGCCCAGGATCATGGCGTGGTCTGCGTAGGCGGCGACACCCTTGATACCGAACAGGGTGATGTGCTGCAGCGACCGGATGTTCTCGTCTGCGGCGAACACGTCGGACTTCAGCCCGACATTCCTGCCCTGCTCGATCAAGCCGTTCAGGTCAGCTGCCGGCTTGAAGGTGGCCGGCGCGTCGGTGAACTCGGCCTTGCTGCCGGCTGCCTTGAGCCGGTACTTCAGCTGTTCCCTCAGCACTACTGCGCGGTTGACGTACTCCGCGAGGTTGGCATCGTCGAAGTTGACGTTGGTCAGCGTGGTGAAGAGCGCCTTCACGGTGAACGCATCGTACTCGTGGCCGACTACGCCATACAGGCGGCCTTCGACCGCGACTTCGGATAGCCCGATGAGAGAGTAGACCAGCAAGTCCTGAAGCGCCGCCGTTTCCGGCTTCTTACCGCACACGCCGGAGATGGTACAGCCTTCGCCCTTTGCCGTCTGCTCGCACTGATAGCAAAACATGTTTGTTGCCGACATTCTTTCAGTTCCTCCATTTACCGTTTGAGTTCGTAATGATACGAATACAATTCTTAGTTCGTATGTATACGTACCAAATATAAATACCTACTGGTGCGTCGACAGTAAAGAGATAATGCCGGTTCGATTTTTACGAACTGTTCGAAAAATATGAACCTATTTATACCAGGAGGTATTGTGTATTGATCGTGCAACGGGAAAAAGTAGAAATCTACTCTACAAAAAAGGGCATGATCGCCATTGAGAGCCCTATCAAAAACAAGATCCTCCAGAAGCTCCAGGAGAAGGAGCTGACCTTCGAGGAACTTATCGAAGTTTGCGACAAAGCTAAGTCGACCATGTCGGTCCACCTGAACGACCTGTTAGACATGGGCATGATCTACAAGAGAGTAGACGCGAACGACAGGCGGAAAAAATATTTCGGCATAAATACTGATCTGCTGGCCAGTTCCCGCACCCCGGTCAGCATGCACTACAATACGATTCTGCAGACTGTGCCAGCTGCCGTGGGCGATCAGTACGCCTTTTTAAAGGCGCTGTTCCACCTGGTGCGCAGCGGCATGGAGTCTTATGGCGTCGACACCAGCCCGGTCATGAAAAAGATCGGCAGAGATGTAGGCAGGATGCTGGCCCCCCGGTTCAAATCGAAGACTGCACCTGAACTGCTCGCCGAGGTATCAAAGTTCTGGGAAGACCAGGGGCTGGGTAAAGTGAGCATCGTGGCAGGCGACGTGCCGACGATTGTAGTCGACGACTGCTTCGACTGCAGCTCCATCCCGAACATCGGCATGACCCAGTGCTCCATGGACGAGGGCATCCTCGAGGCCATCATCGAAGAGAAGCTCAAGGTGCAGTGCTCGATCGAGGAGATCGAGTGCTATGGTACCGGGCACCACCACTGCAAGTTCATCATCAAGATCTTCTGAAGAGCCGGCTACCGGGTTTTAGCCTTTTGAGCCTCGCGACCTACGGCCTCGCCCAGGTACTTCAAGGCTCGCTCGTCCTCTGAAGATATCATGTGCCTGGCATTTACTCCCGGGGTGACCAGCCTGATGCCCTCGTACCGCATCTCAGTTTCCAGGCGGTGCAGGTTGCCGCTGTTCCACTTGTGAGTGCCGAAGGCAGCTCCCGGTTTAGAGCCCAGCCTGGCATCCTTCAGCTTGCCAGCCACGAACTCTCTCATCCGCCCGGAGATGTTATCGTTGATGCACGGCGAGCCCATAACAATGCTCCCGGCTGCCTGCATTTCGGCCACCGACACATCCGTCACAGTTGTCATCTCCCCCTCGGCGCCGGTGCTCTTCACCCCCTCAAGGACAAATTCGGCCGCCTTTTTTGTAGTACCTGAAATCGTATCGTAGATAATCAGAACATCTGCCATATGATGCCTCTGCTCCTGATATTTCGGCTATCTTAGCCTCACTAATAGTTATATAATATAATATATATTAATATACCGGACGGTCGCCGGACATAAAAGAGTCAGGCAAACGTGGGTTTTCGTTTTGTATAGTTAACCATAGTCATGCTGATCATCATATCTTCCTCCTGGCGAATGGATAAAATACGTAAAAGTCCGGTAAAAACTGCGAAAATCGTATATTAACGTTAATTGGGAGCGAAATAGAAGCCTTATGATAAGATGGCCAGAAAATTCGCGTTCTGCGATAAGGTTCCCAGTGTAAAAATAGACGTGCCAGGCCCTAAAGTCGATGCGCTGCACTCCGGTCCTGCCCGGCAAGCGAGAAACAGGGCATACTTGAGAAAGCTGGAATCACGGCTGGAGTACCAGGAACACTTTAACAGATCGGTACTAAACTCTCTTGCAGCGAACGTAGCTGTGATCGACGAAAACGGCACCATTACGGATACCAACCATGCGTGGCTGGCCTTTGCTGCGGCGAACGGAAATCCCCCCGAAGAGAAGATCGGCAGCGGTGCCAACTACTTTGACGTCTGCCGCCGGGCCGAAGGGCCTCAGGCCTGGATAGCTATGGCCGCTCTCGAAGGTATATCAGGGGTCCTGAGAGGCGAAAGGGAATTTTTCGAGATGGAGTACCCCTGCCATTCCCCCGACGTCAAAAGATGGTTCATAGTACGCGCCACACCGCTGGCAGGATACAAGGGCGAAAGAGTCGTGGTTACTCACTTTGACATCACGGACCGGGTACTGGCCAGAGAAGCGATGGAAAAAGCACAGGAAGAGCTGGAAGAGAGGATCAGGCAGCGTACCGCAGAGCTGGAGGAAGCCAGGGCAAAAGCTGAGCTTTACGTGGATGTCATGGCCCACGACATAGGGAACATGGGCCAGATAGCGCTGGGGTACCTCGAGATGGCCGGCAACATCCTGCGAGCAGCCCCGAACCCCGACAAGAACGCCCTGTCTATGCTATCCCAGTCTACCGGCACCCTCGACGAGATCGCGAGGCTGATCGGCAACATCCGAAAAACCCGGACGGGAATGCCCGGAGCCCGCCAGGTCGTGGACATAGACATAGGAGACCTGCTCGAACGGGTGCGTACCCAGTACCGGAGCATCCCCGGGCGGGAAGTGAACATCCACATCGAAAATACGTGCGACTGCCACGTAATGGCCAACGACCTGCTCTACGAGGTCTTTTCCAACCTCGTGGGCAACTCGATCAAGCACTCCGAAGGCCGGGTCAATATCACCATCCGGATAGAATGGTATTCGGAGAACGAAAAACGGCTGTGCCAGGTATCGATCGAGGATGACGGGCCGGGGATTCCCGACCATATGAAAGAAGAGGTGTTGCACTGCCGGGGCACCAGGCACCAGGGCAGCCGGGCCAGAGGCCTGGGCATATGCCTGAGCAGGATGCTCATCGGAGAATTTCACGGCCAGCTCCGGCTGGAAGACCGGATTCAAGGAGACTATTCAAAAGGGGTCCGCGCAGTAGTGGTGTTACCTGCGGTGTAGTACCGGCAGGCAACTCTTCCGGCCGGTACTACGAGTCTCACGATTATTTTTTCTGGTAAGAGCGCCCTGCCGAGAAGCCCTTGCCGATCTTTTCCCCGACTTTCCAGTAGCCCGAGTCCCCGAACGAGTAGATGATCGGGTCCACTTTCGAGATGTCCGGGTGGCCGCCGGTCATGCAGTCCGGGCTGATGTGGATCTCCTCGATCTGGCCTATGACAAGGACGTGGCTGCCGCAGTCCACCTTCTGGAACACTTTGCACTCGACGTTCACCGGACACTCCTTCGCCAGCGGCGCGTTCTTGAGCTTGCCGTAGAAGGTCTCGAACACCGCAGACTTATCCTCCCGGGCCCCCGAAACCATGCCGCAGTGGTCAGTTTCGACCAGCTGCTTCGCCGACGGGATGTTCACGCTGAAGGTGCCGTTCTCCTCGATGCCCTTGTATGTGTGCCTCACGTGGTTGATGGCGACGCACAGCATAGGGGGCGCCATGTTGGCCACACCGACCCACGCCACGGCCATGTAGTTCGCCTTACCGTTTACATTAGAGCCCACCAGCACCGTGGGCATCGGGAACATCAAAGGTTGAGCGCCAATGGTTAGCTTATCCATTTCAAAAGCTCCTGCTACAATCTTATGCGTAAATTACACCTGCGATTAGATAAATGATTCTCCGAAGCCGGGCGAACGAATAACATGGCAGGAAGAACCGCTACAGCAGAGCGATTCCTAAAACCACGGCGGCACAGCGACACGGCGACAGCGCAGGAAACGATAACAACTTAAATTTTCTAACCACGGCGGCACGGCGACACGGCGACAAGGGTGAACCGTGAAACAAGGTTTCATTTTTAAGATCCACGGCGACACGGAGACAACGTATTGATCAAAATGGTTACTGGTCGATGGCTTAAGCATAGCTTACAGAGCGGGTAATAGAGAGGTTTAATGCTCCGGGAAAAATCCGGGTTTCCCGTACCAGTTACTGTGGGATGATGGTCTCCGTGCAGGGTTAGCCCGCCGTGCCGCTGTGGATCTTAAAAAGGAGCTATTGTAATTCAGGTACGCCCTTGTCTCCGTGCCGCCGTGCCGCCGTGGTTCAAATATCTGATTTCCCATTGTCAGGATAATGAGCCGTGCCGCCGTGGTGAAAGTATGGGGACTTAGAGCTCGAAGAGCCACTGTACGTCGATGCCATATTCTGTGGGGTCCATGCCCATGGTGCGGCTCTCGTCGTGGTGGTCGGAGGCCATGGTGAGCTTCAGGTTGTGCTTGCGGGCCTGCTCGATGGTCCACAGGTTCATCTCCCGCTCCTGGTTTATGAGCTGGTCGGCGGTCAGCCCGGACAGCGCGCCTGACCGGACCTTGTAGCGGTACTTGCAGACCTCTACGGCTTCTCCGCCGGCAGCTAAAAATCGCTTGAGGACAAGGCCGGCGTCGTTGCTGAAGTCGAACGGGTGCGCCAGCACTGGCACGCCCCCCCATTTCTTGATGTACCCTACCGCCTCGTCCACGGTCAGCTCCAGCTCCACGGGCGTCCACAGGTCCTTGTTCAGGATGACGTCCATCATCTCCTTTTCAGACACCTTCAAGCCCATCGACCGGGCGTTTTCCAGCGCGTTCATGAAAACGCTGGGATAGATGCTGGTCACCGGCTTCCAGCCCGGGTGCTTGCGGGCGAGAAAATCGTTCACGTTATCCAGGTAGCCCATATTCGAGGCGTCCTGGGCCCTGACCACTTTATCCAGGACAGAAATGGCTTCGGGGCAGATGTCGATGCCCAGGCCTACGATGTGCATGCAGGTAAAGCCCGGCTCGTCCATGGTGGTCATCTCCACTCCCGGGATCACCTTTACCCCCCTCGCTTCGCCCAGCCCGATCACGCCAGGGTATGCCCGAACCCGGTCATGATCAGTGACGCTGATTAGCCTGATTCCCGCTTCAGCGGCGAGGCTGACCACAGTTTCAGGGGTTTCCAGGCCATCGCTCAGGTTCGTGTGGAGGTGGGTATCGATCATCATAAGTGTTCAACAACTAGCACCGGGACTTTCGGCTGATGCGGCAAAAAAATTGCGGTCCCGCACCATTGTCCGGGCGGAGAGATATCCGGACGGGCGTGGACCCTCATGCATGGACAGAGCACTCGAAAGCCGGATCACAAAGCTGAACGACCGGGGGCCGGCTGACGGAAAGTGCGTGGTCTACTGGATGCAGTCCAGCCTCAGAGCCGGGGAGAACCCTGCGCTGGCGGCAGCGACCTCCGAGGCAAACAGGAGGCGTCTGCCTCTGCTGGTCCTGTTCTCGATCGATCCGGCGATACCGTCGGCCAACCGCCGCAGTTTCGCTTTCATGGCGGAGGCGCTCCGGGATACGGTAGCGAAGCTGGAGGCTGCCGGCGCCCAGGTCTGCATCCGCACCGGCGACGCCGTCGAGAACCTCGTCAGGGTAGGTAAAGAGGTTAAGCCCGCGGTGATCGTCACCGACGAGTCCCACCTGAACGAGGGCAGGTCGAGGCGGGAAGCGGCGGCAGGGCGGGCTGGCTGCGCCATGTTCCAGGTCGACGGTAACGTGATAGTGCCCGTCCGGCTCATCCCCGGCGAGCAGTACGCCGCCTATACTCTTCGGCCCAGGCTGGCGAAGCTGCTGGAAGAGCATATCCGGCCCGTGCCGCAGGAACGCCCCGGGCGCAGGGCGAAAAGGCTGGCCTGGAGCGGCCTGGACCCTGGAGAGATTATGCAGACAGTCGATCGCCTTAGCCTGCCTGAGGTGCCCTCTTCACCCCTCTTCCGCGGAGGCGAGACTGAAGCCGATAAAACGCTGGAGCGGTTTGTGGAGGAGAGGCTGGACGGCTACGCAGAGAACAGGAACAGGCCCGAGCTGTATTTCACCTCGGACCTGAGCCCCTACCTCAGGTTTGGCTGCATCTCCCCTGCCCGGGTGATCAGGCGGGTGCTGGAGCGGCGGGGAGAGTTGCCCGAAGAGGTAGACGCGTTCGTTGAGGAAGCCTTCGTGCGCCGGGAGCTGGCTGAGAACTTCACGTTCTACGACAGACGGTACCGCAGCCTGGCATCGCTGCCTGACTGGGCTGTCCGGACGCTGGACGACCACAGGAAGGACAGGAGACAGCACTTGTTCACTCTGGAAGAGCTGGAGGAGGGTCGGACGGGAGACGAACTGTGGGACGCTGCCCAGAGAGAAATGCTAGTCAAAGGCAAGATGGCAGGCTACATGCGCATGTACTGGGGCAAGCGGGTGCTGGAGTGGACGAGGACACCGGAAGAGGCGCTGAGGATACTGCTGTACCTGAACGATAAGTACGAGATCGACGGCAGGAGCCCCAACGGCTACGCCGGCGTGCTGTGGTGCTTCGGCAAGCACGACCGGGCCTTCGCGGAGCGCCCCGTGTACGGGAAGATCCGGTACATGAGCCCGGCCGCCCAGCGGAAAAAGTTCGACATAAGGGAGTACATCCGCCGGGGTTCTCCCGCGGACATCAAAAGGTAAACTCTACCCCCCGCCCTGCCTCAATCGCCCGCTCGTAGGCGAGGTGTGCCACGGCCAGGTCCTGGATGCTGAGGCCGGTGGAGTCGAAGACCGTGATCTCGTCTCTGAGGCGGCCTTGCTTCTTGCCGGCGACGACCTCACCGAGAGTGCCAGCCAGCTTTTGCTCGTTCATCAGGCCCTGGCTCCAGGGTATGTTGACCTCTCCCGAGTGCGACGCCTGCTCCACCGAGTCGACGAAGACCCGGGCTTTGAGGGTGAGTTCCGTATATAGCTCCTGTTTGCCCGGGGCATCGGCACCGATTGCGTTGATGTGTGTGCCCGGCAAAACCCAGTCGGGCTGGAGTATAGGGGATCTGGCCGGGGTCACCGTAGCCACGAGGCCGGCATCCGCAGCATCCTTTCCCGTCTTGCAGGCTATTGAGTCATAGCCCATGTACTTCTCTATCCGGGCCGCCAGCGCCTCCGAGTGCTCGATGTGCCGGCTGTATATCTTCACCTGTTGAATCCGGTCCTTGAACAGGCTGTGGTAGGCGAGCATCTGGGCCCACGCCTGGCGTCCGCTGCCGATCAGCCCCACGGTCGAAACATCCGTGGCAAGGTACTTTGCTGCGATGCCGCCGGCTGCTCCCGTGCGCATGTCAGTGATGTAAGTGCCATCCATGACTGACAGGACTTTGCCGGTCTTAGGGTCGTTGATCAGGATTGTGGCCATAACAGTGGGGAGTCCGTGCTCACGGTTGCCGGGGTGGACGTTCACCCACTTGAGGCCGGCCGTGTTCGCAGAGGGCAGGTACGCGGGCATGGCCCTGAAGTCGCCGTAGCCGGAGATATCGAGGTACATCTTTGGGGGCATGACAACTCGGCCTTCGGCGTATTCCCCAAACACTCGCTCTACCGCAGGTATTACGTCGCCCATCGAGACTACGGCCTCAATGTCCGATCCTGATAAAAGCCTCACCATCAGCCGATCGCTCCGTAAATTAACGAAAGGAGGTTAGAGCGGTGGCTATAAAACACTTGGGTCGAAAAAAGTCGCCGCTCCGGCTATTTGCTGCCGGATCGATCGATCTGTCAGCCCTCGGGAATAGCCGGAAGTGCATCCGGCTATCCAGGGGTCAAGTTAGAGTAAAAAAAATTCAGGCTTAAGCCTGGATCTTTTTCATTGCGGGCTTGATTTCTGCGGGGCGCACGCTCTCGTCGTACATCCTGGGCGTTACAGTCATGTTGCAGCCCTTTGCCTCGAAGAACTCGACGGTGTACTGCTTGACGGTTTCCGGCTCGAAATCGGAGCAGGAGAAGACATCGATGTACGCGGAGTTGTCGGAGTCGGAGAAGTGGCCGCTGATGCAGCTGGTCTCGATAAACTGGAACATCGAGTAGCCTGCCAGGGGAGTTCCCTTCTCGCCGAAGCATTCGACGTGGCATGGCCCGTAGCGCTTCATGTTGATCCTCTCACAAAGCTCTACTACGTAGTCATTGAGTGCCTTACCATCTTTGATCTTGTCATTGCAGCCGAATAAGTCGAGGCTGACGAGCAGCCCCCATGCCTGACCCGTGGGAGAATATCTACAGTTCATTGAATTCCCCTTTTATTATGGTTGAATATTTAAACCTTTTGGGCGGACTTCGTCCGGGAGAGAATAAAAGATCACTATAATGGAGCATGCCGAAATTACAGGAAGTGGACTGCGGCATGAGCTTCACAAAACAGGCTGAAACAAAGAGTATGAAGTCAAGTCAAAGCCTGTGAGAACACAATTAACAGTAATGCTTATAGAAAAAGAGTAAAAGCCCGGAGACTCGCGTCTCCCGGCCACTCTGGCACAAAAGCGCCCTCTCAGGCCTTCCACAGCCCGTGAAGGTTGCAGTACTCTCTGGCAGTGACCTGCTCTGCCGGGAAACAGAACTCAGCCTCGGGCTTGTCCCCCGGCTTCAAAAACTTTTTATAGGACTTGCCGTCGGCGATGACTTCGATCATCTCTATGTAGTGTTTCTCCTCCATCGGATGAGCGATAGTGCCCACGGAGACCTTGAAGCCGGAAGCCGTCTTCTCGATCACGGGCACGTGCTTCTCTTTGCTGGCATCGACCGTGTTCTCCTTCTGCAGCACCATAGGCTGGCCGCAGCAGACCAGAGCCCCGCCGCCCGCGTGGACGACCTCGACGATGTTGCCGCAGACTGCACACTTGTAAACCTGGTTAAGCTCTGTCATAGTGTCACCTCTTCAGTATGTCTCGCTCTGCCTTTCGTAGTACGACCGCTCGTGATCGCAGGACGGGCACTTCTCCGGAGGGGCCATGCCGTGGTGCAGGAAACCGCACTTTCTGCATACCCAGTAGACGGGCTCTTTCTTCTGGAACAGCGTCCCGGCCTCGATCTCTTTGATCAGCTTGCCGTAGCGATCTTCGTGGTGCTTCTCCGCGACGGCGATTGACCTGATGCGCCGGGCTATGTCAGGGTAGCCCTCCATTTCGGCCACCCTGGCGAACTCGGGGTAGAGTTTCGTATTCTCGAGCTTTTCCCCCGCGGCAGCCGCCTTAAGATTGTCCAGCGTCCGGTTGCTCCAGACTGCCGGTACGTCGGTCTCGACCGCCAGATTGTCGAGCTTTTCCCCGGTCTGCCCCGCTACCTGCCTGAGCATCTTGAAAAACCACTCCGCGTGCTCATTCTCGTTGTCCGCGGTCAGAGTGAAAATCGCCGCTATCTGCTCGTAGCCCTCTTTGCGGGCGGTGCTCGCGTAAAACGTGTACCGGTTCCGGGCCTGGCTCTCGCCTACGAAGGCTTTTGTCAGGTTCTCGATAGTCTTCTTCATAGTAAGTGCCTCTGTTAGTATCGCTTAATTGTTGGCGGGAATCGTAGAAATACTTGCCAGTGTGGGCCCCGGAGCAACAGCGCTCCCGCTCACATCGAAGGCGTTTCGGCCAGCCTCACGCTGACGGGGCCTTCGAGGTTGCCCCGCCGGATGAGCAGGGTGATGACGTCCCCGATCTTCTTCTTCCTCACGTAGGAAGCCAGCTCTGACATATCAGTGACCTTCTTGCCGTCGACGCTGAGGATGATGTCGTTGGCCGTAATGCGCTGCTGTCCGGCAGGGCTGTTAGAGAAGGCACGGGTAACCAGGATGCCCTCGGTAGAGCTCAAGTTATAGTAGTCTGCCAGCTCTTTGGTGATGCCCAGGCCCAGAATGCCCAGCCACGGGCGGATGACTTTACCGTGCTCGATCAGCTCCTTAGCGATGCGCATCGCGGTATTGATAGGGATGGAGAAGCCGATGCCCTGGGCGAACGGGATGTTCGCGGAGTTCATGCCGATGACCTCCCCGGCCTTATTAAACAAGGGCCCGCCACTGTTGCCCGGATTGATGTGGGCGTCCGTCTGGATGAGGTTCTCGAATACGCCCCTGTCTGCCTGGATGGTGCGGTTGAGCGCGCTTATGACGCCTACCGTTACGGTAGGACCCCGGAGCATGAAGCCGAACGGATTGCCGATGGCGATGGAGATCTGGCCGACCCTGATCTTGTCCGAGTCGCCCAGCTTCGCCGCCTTGAGCTTCTTCTTCCCCAGGTCCACCTTGACCACGGCCACGTCCGACATCGGATCGGTGCCGATCAGCTTACCCTCGAACCGGGTGCCGTCAAAAGTGCTTACCACCATGCTCTGCGTATTCTCGACGATGTGATTATTGGTCAGAATGTATCCCTTAGGATCGATCACGATGCCCGAGCCCATGCCCTGCTGGGGGGTGACGTTCATGTAGGCGTCCTGCATCAGCATCACAGTATTGATGTTCACCACGCAGGGGCTGGATTTCTCGACGATCTGCACAAGCAGCTCCTCATCAACCGGTATAATAGTAAAGCCTCCGTAGAGTAATCGTATGGAAGGCTGGATATAAAAAGGCTTACAAAATTTTCCAGCGGGCTTTAAGGCTCTCCGGCCAAAAAGCAATCACCTACAGTAGAGAGTAAAAACCTTGATCTGATGGGCGAACGCTGCGCTGTGCATTAACACAAAGGGCACGGAGGACACGAAGGACACGGAGGACACGAAGGTAAAAGCCCTTTGACACGACACCTTTGTGTCCTTAACCAACCTTCGTGACCTCCGTGTCCTCCGTGTCCTCCGTGTTGAAGCACAGCGCAGCGTAGGCTGCTCTTTAGATAGAGCCTAAGGTTCACGGTTCGGCAGCTGCTACATCGATCTGTCTGATCGCCATCCTGGCCGCCTCCTCGGCGACCTCGAAGGATTCGAAGGAATAGGCGAGCACGTACAGGTTACTGTACTTGACCACGACGGTGTAGCTGCCCTGGCCGAAGACGTCGGCCTGGTATTTCTCGCTGCCGTCGCCGAGTGTAGAGCTCCCCGCATAGGTGACGTTGTTGACTCCACCCCAGTTGTAATTTGGATTGTTGATGAACCAGAGCGAAGAGTCCAGCAGTTGCCGGAGCGACTCGAAGCCGGTCGTGACGGTGAAGGGGCTGCTGGTCTTCGCCACGTAAACGCCGAAGGTCTTTGCCTTGGAACTCCCGGTGTAGTTGAAGTATTTGTACTCGTAGATGCCCGCGGAGTCTATGGCCTGATCGGTGGCGGCCTCGACGTCTTTGCGGGGATACGCAAGCTCCCCGAGGACTTCGATGATGCCCGCCTTTACGGCCGCACGATCGAGCCGGGCGTCAGTATCCGCCAGCCGGTACTCCTCGCCGCCGATGGCGACAGTATCGGGAAGGCTCAGGGCGGTAACGGATTTTTTGTACTTACTCAGCTGGCTGTCGAGGCCGCAGCAGAAGATGCAGCCAGAGCATAGTAGCATGGCGGCGATTATGGTGGCCGCTAGAAAAACTTTGGTGGCGTTCACGTGACTCATACCCCTGGTTACAGGCCCTGCCGGGGCGGCAGGCCGATTGTACTAGCCTGGCACCGATTAAGCAGACGTTAGGCGGCAGAGAGATATATAGCCAACGGCCAGGGCAGGGACGAGAGGACAGACTCGTAATAACCGTTAAATAGTAGATGCGGTAATGAGGGGAGACAATCAGGCATCCCTTTAAGCGGAGCTTAATTTGCCATGTTTGAAAATACCCTGCTGGATAAGATTCCAGCCCAACCTGCGGAAACCATAACTGAAGGCCCGCTGGAAAAAGTGCAGACCTTAGTAATGATCAGCGTAATGTTCTCGTGGACCTGCTGGATACCACTTCTGATGTCGGCTAAAGGTCTGATCGACCCCTACAAGCTGAATATAACCGGCGACATCGTCGGCTTTTTCCTTTACATCGCGGCGATGACCGGCATGTGGATCGTCGTGGTCGCCCTGATGCCCCCCGAAAACCGGATCGGCCAGCTCAAGGAAAAGTTCGCCATCCTGGGCAAGTGGAAAAAGAACCTCCACTGGTACCCCGTCGCCATCCTGATACCCCTGATGGTAGAGCTGATCGGCCCCGGAATCTACTCGATCGCCGGCGGGAACGTGCAGGGCCTCAGCGCTGCCACGAACTGGCAACACGTCGCCATCCTGCTGGTCCTCGGAATCCACTTTGCCATCGTGCTGATGCTCGCCGGCGCGGGCTACCTGCTGCCCCTTCTCAACAGCGTTTTCGAGCGCCGGAATGCCAGCATTATCGCCACGGTGCTCACCATGGTGTGGATGCTGCCGATGATCATGCTGGTGGTCATCCAGAGCTCGAGCTACTCGATGATCGCGTACGTGGCAGAATTCACTCCCCTGGCGCTGGCGCTGTTCTGGCTGTACTATACGGCCAGGACTGACTGAACATTTTTTACATTACTTCGCCGCCCGGTGACGAACTCGGATATAATAGATCTCCGCGATATCGACGATATCCCGGAATTACTTTTTTAGCCCGCATACGCGAGTGTGCATGGTGATAAGATGGCGAGAGACCCCGTGTGCGGCATGACGATAAGCAAGGACAGCGCAGCTGCGACCGAGAAGTATAAAGACCATACCTTCTACTTCTGCTCCGAGGCGTGCAGGGAGCAGTTCGACAAGAACCGCGATAAATACGCCACTCCGGCAGCCATGATGATGTAGCCGACCTTATGGTCGGTGCCGGCCTGATGGCCGGCCAGAGTATTAATGAGGGGGATGGGCTGCCTTCGGCAGGGCTGCTCTCGAAGTCGGGCATACTAAAAAGCATGAGTCAAGTAGTAAAGCGGAAGCTCCAGGGTACAAACAGGCCCAAAATACCTCCGAAGTCCTGGGACCGTAAAGCAAGCTGTTTGAAGCAGGTAATAAAGTGCGACGTCAACAGCTCTTCGGTGTTACCGGTCGGTCTCGAACCGCCACACTACACGTCCCTGTTCTTCGTTTAAAGAGACCTTGCAGCCCACGCTTTTCAGCCCCAGCCCCAGCCAGAAATGGCAGGCACATATGCCGATGTCGACGTCGGGGTGCTCCCACTTGAGATGCTTGTAGCCGACGGGCATGGCGACGGAGATAGTTTTGAAGTCCGGCGAAACAGTAAAGCGCCAGTGCTGGCTGTTGGCGGCCGAAGGGGCTTTTCGGGCGAGGTCGATCGCATACGCAATATCCTGGGGCAGGTCCGCTTCTTTTACGCCCCCTTCCAGCAGTTCTCCGAGGGGCTTGCGCTTGTAGCTGATGAAGGCCCCGGTCATCCGGTCCATCAGCCTGATGCCACCCTTTTCCCAGTACCCTAACGGAGTTATGCAGATGGCCCGCTCGCCGGGCACTGTGCCGCTGCCGTAGCCCCATTTTGGCTGAGGCTGCTTCCCGGCTTCCCCGAGGTGGGGCATCAGCCGCTCCAGCTCAGCCATGGTATAATGGCCGTACCAGCAGGTTGCCAGCCCAAGGGCGGTCGCGTAGAGGATCACCATCTCCCCGACGAAGCCTGCTGCCGATATCGACTTGATGTCCGTGTTCGCCATAAACGCCACGTTGTCGGGAGGCGCCATCTTCACTGTGTAAAGCCTGCTGCCCGGCGTGGCCTTGAAAAAGCGTACCTTGACGTTGTGCTGGAAGGGGAGGTTCATGCCCGAGTTCACGAAATCAGTGAGATCGGACATCGTCTTCTCTTCCACAGGACGCATCTCGTAGCTCCGGACGGACCGGCGGGTGTTAATGGCGGCTTCCCAGTCGATGGCTTTAGTCATATCTGCTCGGCTCCTTTCACGTTATTATGAATTGTATCTTTAAAGTAATTGCTTGTAAAAGTTCCGAGTATCAGCATCTAACATACATACCCGGCATTTCCGCACTCATCCGAGGCTCAATTCTTTTATCCCGGGTCACGAACACCACATCGAAAATGGTGGAATTGACATGAGACTAAAAATCGTAATCTGGAAAGCGCTTATTGCGCTGCTGGTGGCATCCGTGCTGGTAGTCCCGGCGCTGATGACCTCGGCTGAAGCGCAGCTGTACGGAAGCCAGTACTCGCAGTTCGGCTCGGGCCTGTACGGGCAGCAGTACCCACAGCAGTACCCGTATAGCGGAGGCATATACGGGCAGCAGCAGTTTATGCAGCAGCCATATCAGCAGACCTACCCTTACGGCGGCTTCCAGCAGTCGTGCCCGTACGGCTACTACTACGACCAGTACAGGCAGCAGTGCGTGCCCCAGATGATGACACAGGGCTACTACTAGATAAACGACTTTAAAAATGAGAAAAGGAAAAGAAAAACCATTTTTATTTTTTATCTGAACTTCCGGCGATGAGGAGCACTGCTGCCAGCCCGATCAGCGCAATGGCAGTGATGCTCACAGCGAATCCTGGCGTGGCCTGGGCGGTGGCGGAGGGTGACGGCGACGGGGTCGCTGTGGGCACCTGGGCCGCTTCGGCGATGACGATGGCCTTCACGTTCGCTACCTCGACGTTGCCGGCGTTATCCACAGACCGGTAGTAGACGGTCGTCATACCCGGCTTCACAACCGAGAACGGCTGCTGGTAAAGGAACCAGCTCGACCCGTCGAAGCTGTACTGGGTAAAGGTGACGTCACTGCCGCCCTCGTTATCCCGGGCAGCGAGCGCGCAAACTACGTCCCCGGTATACTCTCCGGCCCCCGTTGCGTTGCCGGTCAGGTTCAGCGTCGTCACCGGCGCAACGACATCAGAGGTACCTGCTACAGGAGTGGGCGTTCCGGCCTGCGGGGTTGGAGTCGCCTGAGAAGGCGTCGGTGTTGCCGCCTGAGCAGTAGGCGTAGCGTTGGCCACAGGTGTGATTATGACAAAATTCGTAGGCCGGACAATACCGCCGGGGAAGTTAATGCCCGCTTTGGAGGTCAGCATAACCATATCGGAGGTATCGGACGCCATGCCTGCAGGTAAGCCATACTGGCCGGTGTAAACATAGTCCGCCTTAGCCTGGAAAGTGTATGTCCCAGCTTCCGTCGCCTTGAACGGTAACGTAAACATGCCGCTATCGTTGGCGGACTTTTCAAAGTATTCCACGCTGCCCGAAGGATGGATCACCGTGAGATTAACCAGCGCGCCCTTGAACTTCATTGTGGGCTGGTCCGTGTCGTGGACGTACATCGTGACTGTAGTAGTCGAATTCACGGAGACGCTCGTAGGATCGACTTTCAGGTCGACGGTGAAGCCGCCGGCGCAGGCGGCCTGAGCCGAGAAGATGAGCAGCACGGCTAAAGCGATCGATACCAGTAAAGGCCTGCGGGCCTTCGTGAAAATATGCTTGAAGTTCATACCACCATAACCTCTTCGATAAAAATTGACAGGTTGATAGTTAGATAGTAGACAGGTGGTATATTTGCTTAACCTCAGTAAAGGTCATGCCAGTAACGGCAGGCTTACGGAAGCCAGTCTTACCGGCCCGTAATCTCCCTGCTCAGCATATCTATCAGCAGGTCTTCGACCACCGGAGTATCCCCGTAAATCCGCTCTTTGTTCATGACTGCCAGCCAGACAACATGGAAGAGCCCCCGGATAACCTCAGGCCCATGCTTCGGAGAGTAACCTTTGTTTCTCAAAACCTCGAACAGCTCGTTGAAAAAGCACTCCTCGTCCTGCTCGTGCTCGCTCTGCTTCTCCTTCGACAGGATACGGCTGATCTCGTCGCTCTCCCCGGAGTCGTACAGAGTCTGCAGCAGCGGGCTCCTGCCGAGCATCACGAACAGCTCTCGCAGCGCCTCCCGGACATCTGCCGGAGTCACCTTGGGCATCTGCGCCAGCCTGTCGACCAGAACCCCATAGGCCTGGTATTCCTCCCGGATCAGCTCGAAGACCAGGTCCTCTTTCGAGGGAAAGAAGAGATAGACAGTCCCCTTACCGATCTCCGTCGCACGGGCGATCTCATCGATAGTCGTCTTCCTCACCCCGTGCCGGGCGAAGAGCGTCCTGCCCTCCTGCATGATCTTCCGGCGGACTTCCGCACGATCTTCATCCGAAAATTTTCTGGCCATCTTTACACTATCCAGCTTGTAATCTGTGGAATCGGCTTCATCTGTGCAATCCATCGAAATCTGTGGATTCTGTCACAATCTGTGGAATCTGTGACGTCAGCACAGCGCAGCGTTCGTCTGCCTTCTCATTCACTTATACAACAATTATTTTATAGCTTCCGGCACAGGTAGCTGCGCATCACCAACGGCACGCTATACCGCTTATCCAGTATCTCGAATCCATTAGCCTTCGCCGCAGCCTCGAACTTCGCCCAGCCGAAGGTATCTTCCTGCGGTTCCTCCACCAGGAACACTCCACCCTTGCGGAGCATGCGCGCCGCCTCCTTCACTGCTTTCTGCCAGTCAGGTATGTGGTGCAGGACGGTGATGGCAAAGCAGGCATCGAGGCTATTAGCAGGTAGATCGAGCCGCCGCATGTCGCCTACGTAGAAGCCCACTGGCAGGCCCTTGGTTTTCGCCAGCTCGACCTGCTCGGGCATGTAGTCGAAGGCGATCATCTTCGATGGCGAGAACGTTTCCAGCAGGAATTTTGTGCCGAGGCCGGACCCGCAGCCCGCGTCCATGATTACCTTGCCCTGCAAGCTGATGCCGGCCTTCCGCAGCATCTTGCGCATGATCCGCAGCTCCTGGTTTTTCAGGAACCAGCCCCTCCAGGAGCTGTCTAATGCCCTCATCTGGCTCTCGGTGAGCCCTATCGATGGTATTTCGCCCATAATATCACTATGACTAAATGACCGTATTAGTCATAGAGTCATTATGAGAGAGGAGATATTTCTATCCTGCGTTTAGAGAGAAAAAACAGGCTACCGATTGAGCAGCCATATCCCGGCGTTCAGCGCCGTGGCAAAGCATACCCACAACAGATAAGGCACCATCAGGTACGCCGCCCGCCTGTCGACCTTGTAGAACGCCCAGGTGGTAGCCGCTATCGCCACCAGCAGCACTACTATCTCGATCAGCCCGCCGAAGATCATCCGCCCGCCGAAGAAGATGTAGTTCCAGAGCACGTTCAGCACTATCTGCACGGCAAACAGGCCTAACGCCAGCTTCGTCCCTTCAGCCGGCCACTTTCTCCAGACCAGGAACAGCGCCACGGCCATGAGGATGAAGAGCAAGGTCCACGCCGGCCCGAACAGCCAGTCGGGCGGGGCGAAAAACGGCTTGTCAAGCGTGTTCTGCCAGGCGACCCCATCGGCCAGGCTGATGGGAATCGACCCGAGAAGCGCGGCAACGAAGCAGATTGCCAGTGATGCGGCGAGTTTCACCCAGTCAGTGCGGTCCATGTGAAATCCCTTTATGAATTTTCATATGAGAGGACAGGGCTAAATAGGTAACCAACATAATCAGCCATTTTTATATAAATAAATTGTCTATGTGTCATGTATTATATCGAGTTGTAAAATCGCCTAGAATAAGCTTAATATTCTAATAATTGAAAATAAACTGTATCAGTAAATATTATTATAACAATTTTACCGGTATAGTGTATTATGTAACGTATGAATATCTCATAAATGTTTTAATTACATCGCCAACATACACCGGTTTTATCGTAGGGAATATGATTCTTTAAGAAAAAATTATGCTGATGATACTTAATATTTCATAACATACATTTAAATACTTGAACAGGGAAGTTAGTTTCCGTAAGTCCAAGGTTCCATGCGACAGCGCGCACTCTACGGTCAATGCGGCACCGGCAGGCCGGCTTAAGCCCGGAATTATACCGCCGATGTTGTGCCCTGTCTTAACGGACCGGGTACAATCCCTGAACAAACTCGCCGAGGCTTGTGCCTGTTGAGAGAGGCTGTGCGGGAATCCTGCGGCTACGCTTGAGATGGCGATAGACAACTGCTATTGAAATCAGGAGAACTAAACGATGCGACAAGTGGCAATTTACGGAAAAGGCGGCATAGGCAAGTCGACCACGACGCAGAACACGGTAGCTGCGCTGGCCGAGTCGGGCAAGAAGGTCATGGTCGTGGGCTGCGACCCGAAAGCCGATTCCACCAGGCTGCTGCTCCACGGGCTGAACCAGAAGACGGTGCTGGACACCCTGCGGGACGAGGGCGACGACATCGAGCTCGAGGCCATCCTCAAGCCAGGCTTCGGGGAGACCCGCTGCGTGGAGTCGGGCGGCCCCGAGCCGGGAGTAGGCTGCGCGGGCAGAGGCATCATCACCTCGATCAACATGCTGGAGCAGCTCGGCGCTTACACCGACGACCTGGACTACGTCTTCTACGACGTGCTGGGCGACGTCGTCTGCGGCGGCTTCGCCATGCCCATCAGGGAGGGCAAGGCCCGGGAGATCTACATCGTGGCGTCGGGCGAGCTGATGGCCCTCTACGCGGCGAACAACATCGCCAAGGGTATCAAGAAGTACGCCGAGACCGGCGGCGTCAGGCTGGGCGGCATCATCTGCAACAGCCGTAAGGCGGACAACGAGTACGCCCTGGTCAAGGCGGTCGCCGAAGAGATCGGCACCCAGATGATCCACTTCGTCCCGAGGGACAACATCGTTCAGCGGGCGGAGATTAACAAGAAGACGGTCATCGACTTCGACCCCGCGGCCAGCCAGGCGAACGAGTACCGGAAGCTCGCGAAGGCGATCGACGAGAACCAGATGTTCGTCGTCCCGAAGCCCATGACCCAGGACAGGCTGGAGGAACTGATGATGAAACACGGGTTCCTGGACGCGATGTGAGGAGGTATCTTAAAATGTTACTGATCAGATCAATCGTCAGACCGGACAAGAAAGGCGTCGTCCTGGCAGAGCTGTCCAAAGCCGGCTTCCACGCGGCAACTGTGGTAGATGTGGTGGGCAGAGGCAAGCAGAAGGGTATCAAGATGGGGAGCATGGTCTACGACGAAATTCCCAAGACCCTTATCATGATCGCCATCGAGGACAAGGACAAAGACACCGTGATCGGCACCATCCTGAAGGGCGCCAGGACCGGGGATAAGGGAGCCTTCGGCGACGGCAAGATCTTCGTGAGCCAGGTCGAGGATGTCTACACGATCTCGAGCGGCCTGAAAGGCCTGTAACCTGGGGATGCTGCGATGAAAGAGATCATGGCAATCGTGCGGATGAACAAGACGGGCGCGACCAAGAAAGCGCTGATCGAGGCAGGCGTAGCCGGCTTCACCGCGGTGAAGGTCGAGGGCCGAGGCAAGCTGGTGACCGACCCGGCGCTCATCGAGAAGCGGAAGGCCCAGCTCATGTCCCTGAGCTTCGACGACGTGACTGAGGCCGGGGCCACCGAGAAGCTGGTCACCGACTTCCTGGACGGCACCCGCCTCTTTCCGAGGCGGCTGTTCACCGTGCTGGCGCACGACGAGGACGTGCCCAGGATCGTGGAGGCCATCATGCAGGCGAACAGGACCGACTGCAAAGTTGGAGACGGCAAGATCATCGTCATGCCCATGCACGATGCGGTAAGAGTCCGCACCGGCGAGGCGGGCGAGGCGGCCATCTGGTAAGGGGAGGATAGAAAATGGCTATCACAGACAAGAAACTCGAGGACATGCTGGCGACTTACCCGGAGATCGTGAAGAAGAACAGGAAGAAACATCTCCTGATCAAGAACACTGACGTAGCCGGCGAAGCCGGCCAGGCCTGCCAGCAGATCGAGGCCAACACCAGGACTATTCCGGGTATCATCTCCCAGCGGGGCTGCTGCTTTGCGGGCTGTAAAGGCGTGGTGGTCGGGCCGATCAAGGACATGATCCACATCGTCCACGGCCCGGTCGGCTGCGCGTACTACTCGTGGGGCACCCGGAGGAACAAGGCGAGGGCGGACGACACCACGCCCAGGGAGAACATCTACTCCACCCTCTGCTTCACCACGGACATGCAGGAGCCGGACATCGTGTTCGGCGGAGAGAAGAAGCTGGCGAAGATGATCGACGAAGTGGTCGAGATGTTCCACCCGAGGGCCATCTCCATCAGCGCCACCTGCCCGATAGGATTGATAGGCGACGACATCGGCGCCGTAGCCAGGGCAGCCCAGGAGCGCCACGGCGTCCAGGTACTGGCGTTCAACTGCGAAGGCTACAAAGGCGTCAGCCAGTCGGCCGGCCACCACATAGCCAACAACAACCTCATGGAGCACGTGATCGGCAAAGGCACCCAGCGCAAGCCGGGGAGCTACGTCGTCAACCTGCTCGGAGAGTACAACATCGGAGGCGACGGCTGGGAACTGGAGCGCATACTGGAAGAGATCGGCTACACCGTGAACTGCGTGCTGACCGGAGACAGCAGCTACGTAGACATCAGGAACCTGCACCTCGCGGACCTGAACCTGGTCCAGTGCCACCGATCCATAAACTACATCGCGGAGATGATGGAGACTAAGTACGGCATGCCGTGGCTGAAGATCAACTTCATCGGAGTGGATGCGACCGCGAAGTCCCTGCGGGAGATGGCCCGGTGCTTCGGTGACGAGGCGCTGATCCAGAAGACCGAGGAAGTCATCGCCAGAGAACTGGCGATCGTTGAGCCCGTCATGGAGCACTACCGGAAGCTGCTCCAGGGCAAGACCGCCTTCGGGTTCGTCGGAGGCTCGAGGAGCCACCACTACCAGTACCTGTTGAGGGATTTAGGCATGGAGATGATCGTGGCCGGGTACGAGTTCGCCCACCGGGACGACTACGAGGGCCGGCAGGTCATCCCCACGATCAAGAGCGACGCCGACTCCAAGAACATCCCGGAGCTGCACCTCGAGCCGGACAAGGAGCTCTACCAGGAAGCGAACGTCTACCTGAACATGTCGAAAGAGCAGTTCGAGGAGCTGAAGAAAAAGGTCCCTCTCAGCCACTACGAGGGCATGAACCCGTCCATGAAGGAAGGCGAGGTCATCATCGACGACATCAACCACCACGAGTTCGAAAAGCTCGTCCGGGAGCTGAAGCCGGACTTGATACTGACGGGTGTCAGGGACAAGTACATCGCCCACAAGCTCGGCGTCCCGTCGAGACAGCTGCACTCGTACGACTACACCGGCCCGTACGCGGGCTTCAACGGTGCGATGACCTTCGCGAAAGAGGTAGCGAACGCGGTGTCGACGCCGGCGTGGAAGCTGGTTACGGCCCCGTGGGAAGAGCAGACAACGGAGTGAAAGACATGCTTGAGTGTATCCCCACCAGAAAAGTAGAGCACACGGCAGGGAAGATCAACCCCGCCAAAACCTGCCAGCCCATCGGCGCCATGTATGCCGCGCTGGGTATTCACGGATGTTTACCCCACAGCCACGGCTCCCAGGGCTGCTGCGCTTACCACCGGATGGGCCTGACCAGGCACTTCCGCGACCCCATCCTCGCCTCATCGAGCTCTTTCACCGAAGGAGCCTCGGTCTTCGGCGGCGGCGCCAACCTGAAGACCTCGATCAAGAACGTGTTCAAGATCTACAACCCCGAGATCATGGCGGTCCACACCACCTGTCTCAGCGAAACGATCGGCGACGACATCCCGACTATCATCAAGCAGGCTGAAGTGCCCGAAGGGAAGATCGTCATCCACGCCAACACCCCCAGCTATGCCGGGTCCCACATCACCGGGTTCTCGAACATGACGAAGGCGATGGTCACCTACCTCGCAGAGGCAGACGGCCAGGCGAAGAAGAACAGGGTCAACATCCTGCCAGGCTGGGTCAACCCCGGCGACATGCGGGAAATCCGGCGCCTGGTCGCAGACCTCGGCGTAGACATGATCATGTTCCCGGATACGTCGGACGTAGTAGACACGCCGCTGACCAGAAAGTACGAGATGTACCCCGAAGGCGGCGCCACGGTGGCCGAGATCCGGGACTCGGGCAACTCGAAGCTGACGCTGGCGCTGGGCTCCTGGTCGTCGGACGCCGCCGGGGCAGAGCTGCAGGAGAAATGCGGTGTCCCCTGCGTGCCGCTGCACATTCCGATCGGCCTGAAGGCTACAGATGACTTCATCATGGCCCTGAGGAAAGAGTTCGGCCTCACTGTGCCCCATTCGCTGACCGTAGAGCGTGGCCAGGTCGTCGACACCCTGATCGACACCCACTTCCACTACCAGGGGAAGAAAGTGGCAGTCGTCGGCGACCCCGACATAGTAATACCGTTGACAGAGTTCCTGCTGGCCATGGGCATGATCCCCGTCTATGTCATGACCGGAACGCCGGGCGGGAAGTTTGAGACGGAAGTGCGGGCCATGTTGGAGCAGGCGGGCATCAAGGAGTCCATAGTAAAAGCAGAGGGAGACCTGTTCGAGCTGCACAAGTGGATCAAGGAGAACCCGATCGACCTGCTGATCGGCAACACCCACTGCAAATACATCGCCCGGGCGGAGGACGTGCCCCTGGTGAGAGTCGGGTTCCCGATCTTTGACAGAGCAGTGCACTACCTGATGCCCATCGTGGGCTACCGGGGCTGCCTGCGCCTGATCGAGCTGATCAGCAACGCCCTGCTGGAGAGAAGGGACAGAGACGCGAAAGACGAGGACTATGAGCTGATTCTGTAATCAGCTCCCTTTTACGAGGAGGATATGAAACTTGAACACGGACTGTACAGTGTCTACGAACGCGCTGATCGAGGAACGCCAGGACTCTATCCAGACAAAAGGTAAGAACAAGGGCCATATCAGCTGCACCAGCGACAGCCTCGCAGGCGCCGTCAGCCAGCGGGCCTGCGTCTACTGCGGGGCAAGGGTAGTCCTGAACCCCGTGACGGACGCGGTCCACCTGGTGCACGGGCCCATCGGCTGCGCCACATATACGTGGGACATCAGGGGAAGCCTGTCCAGTGGCTCCGAGATGTACAGGAACAGCTTCTCGACCGACATGAAGGAGAGAGACATCATCTTCGGGGGCGAGCAGAAGCTGGCGGCCTGCATCGACGAGATCGTGGCTAAGTACAATCCTCCGGCAGTATTCGTCTATTCCACGTGCGTCGTCGGAGTTATAGGCGACGACCTCATCTCCGTCTGCAAAGAGGCGGCCCTCCGCCACGGCATCGACGTCATACCGGTGGAGTCGAGCGGCTTCAAGTCGGGCAATAAAGTGGTCGGCTACCGCGCGGCCGCCGAAGCCCTGATGAAGCTGATCAAGCCCACGGAAGGCCAGGTTATAGAGCCGACAAAGAAGCTGAACTTCCTCGGGGAGTACAACCTCGGAGGCGAAATGTGGGTCGTTAAAAGGTACCTGCAGGAGATGGGTATCGAGATCAACGTTGCTTTCACCGGTGATTCGACCGTGGCCGCCCTGAAGCAGGCGCCGGGAGCGTGCCTGAACCTGGTGCAGTGCACCGGGTCCATGCACTATGTAGCCAGCCAGCTGGAGAAGGTGTACGGCATCCCGTACCTGGACGTGAACTTCTTCGGCGCGGAGAACACCGCCGAGTCGCTGCGCAAGATTGCCGCCTTTTACGGCGATGAAGAGATCAGACGCCGGACTGAGGCGCTGATCGAGAGGGAGACCGCCCGTATCAGGCCGGTCCTTCTGAAGTATAAGGAAAAACTTGCGGGCAAAAGAGCCGCGATCTACGTGGGAGGAGCCTATAAGGCAGCGGCCCTCATCCGTCAGCTCAAAGAGCTCGGCGTGGAGATCGTCGTCACCGGCACCCAGACCGGCAAGAAGGAGGAGTACGAGAACCTCAGCAGCCTCCTCTCGGACGGCGCCATCCTCGTCGACGACGCCAACCCGGCGGAGATCGAGAAGTTCCTCCGGGAGATGCAGGTCGACGTCATGGCCGGCGGCGTCAAGGAGAGAGTGCTCGCCTACAAGCTCGGCGTCGGGTTCATCGACCACAACCACGACAGGAAAGAATGCCTGGCCGGGTTCGAGGGAGCCGTCAACTTCGCCAGAGAGGTATATACGACGGCTTGCTCGCCCGTCTGGAAACACCTAAAGGCGCCCCAGGAGGTACGCTTATGACCGACAAAGCCAGGATGGTCAACGAGAACCAGTGCCAGATGTGCATGCCGCTGGGCGGGGTGCTAGCGTTCAAAGGCGTGGAAGGCGCCATGCCTCTGGTCCACGGCTCCCAGGGCTGCAGCACCTACATGCGGCTGGCCAGCGTGGAGCACTACAACGAGCCGATCGATATCGCTTCCTCGTCGCTCAACGAGAAGCAGACGATCCACGGCGGCGAGGGAAACCTGCGCAAAGCCCTGGACAACGTCCTCAGGATATACCAGCCGAAAGTCCTCGGAGTGGTGACCACCTGTCTCGCGGAGACGATCGGCGAGGACATGCAGCGGATGATCAAGGGGTACGTGGAGGGGCGGAACCTGAAAGGCGTGGACATTATACCTGTGAACACTCCCAGCTACGCCGGCAGCCAGTCAGAAGGGTTCTGGGCAGCGACAAGGGCGATCGTCGAGTACTATGCCCGGCCTGGCGGGAAGCACGATGGCGTAAACGTGATCATCCCCCACATCAGCCCTGCAGATATCCGGGAGATCAAGCGCATCCTGGACCTGACAGGCATCGAGTACACGCTGCTGCCCGATTATTCCATGACACTGGACCGCCCGTATGGGGGGCAGTACACCAAAATTGCCCCGGGAGGGACCCGCACTGCGGACATCGCCCGGATGACAGGCGCAAAGGCCACCATCCAGTTCGGCACCACGTGCCCGGAGGAGCTGTCGCCTGGACGGTACTTGCAGCAGGAGTACGGTGTACCATTGATCAATTTGCCGCTGCCGATCGGCCTGGAGAACACCGACCGGTTCACTGAGGCGCTCGGGCAGCTCACAGGCCTGCCTGTACCGGATACACTGGTCATAGAGAGAGGCTGGCTGCTCGACGCCATGGCCGACGCCCACAAATACAACGCCGAAGGCAGGCCGGTCATCTACGGCGAACCCGAGCTGGTCTACGCCTTTGCCAGCGTATGTGCCGAAAACGGGGCTTATCCCGCAGTCGTCGCCACCGGCACCAGCAGCAGCCAGCTAACCGCCCGGCTAAGGCTGCTGCTGGCGGAAGCAGACAGAAAATCTGTGCTTCTGGAAGAGACCGACTTCACGGCCATAGAATCTGCGGCAGTATCAACTGCCGCCAACATTGCCATCGGCCACTCGGGCGGGAAGTACCTGACCGAGCGGCGGGGCATCCCGGTGGTGAGGATGGGCTTCCCGATCCACGACCGGATCGGCGGACAACGGATCCTGTCGGCAGGCTACGCCGGCACGCTGGCGTTCCTGGACAGGTTCACGAACGCGCTGCTAGAGCAGAAATATGCCTCGTACAGGCAGCTGAAAAGAGAACAGCTGCTGGATCATATTTCAATCGAAGGAGACCAGTAACATGCAGAAACCATCCAGACACGTATTCATTTGTACAAGTTCCAGACACACAGGCCAGCAGAAGGGCTTCTGCCACTCTAAAGCTGGCGTAGAAGTCTTGCAGAAGTTCATGGAAGAGATCGAGATGCGCGAGCTTGGGGGCGAAGTATTCGTCAACAATACCGGCTGCTTCGGCATCTGCGAGAAGGGGCCGATAGTAGTCGTGTACCCGGATAACGTATGGTATAAGTCGGTCACGTCTGATGACGTGACAGAGATCATAGAATCGCACATCGAAGGTGGCAAAGTAGTGGAACGCCTGGCATTTTAGACAGGGGGAGAAATGGTCAAGGAAGTCGCAGTATTTCTGGACGCCGAAGGCACCAGCGCATCGCTGAGCGATCCTGGAAAAGTCGTCGTCTACCGGCGGGCCAATGGCTCCTGGGAGATCGATCGGGAAAAGCAATTTTCCATCGGCCACGCCCGGGGAATGCGAGAGCTCCGCCTGGGCATGAGCGATATGCTGCAGTTCCTGGCCGGCTGTAAGATCATCGTCACCCGCTCGGCCACGGGAGTCCCGTACTTCGAGCTGGAAAAGGGCGGCTGCAGCGTGTGGGAAATTACCGGCAGACCGGAGGAATTTCTGGACCAGGTATGGCAGGATGAGGAGCGAGAAAACCTCGCCGTAGAGCCAGAGGCCCCCGCTGCCATCCCTGTGCCAGAGGAGACCTCCCCCGGCCACTATTTCATCTCCATCAAGGCGATGCAGGAGAAAAATGCCGGCGTCAGCAGTAAGCAGGTCCTCCTCCAGTTCGTGCTCGCGGGGAACTTCAAGTCGCTGGCCGTCGTCTGCAGCCACGTGCCCCCGTGGATAGAAGCTGAGGCGCTGAGAGCAGGCCTTGCCGTCGAAACAGAGAAGCTGGGCAAAAGCGAGTTTAAGGTCAGGGTCGTCAGAAACTGCTGAGCTGCCACAGAAGAACCGGGAGCGGGAGGGCTATCCGCCCTCCCTCCAGCTTCGGGTTTAGCTTATACAGGGATTCTGCGGTACAGGGTATCCGGTTAATATTCGTTTAAACATATTGTTAAACTTTTAAGTATTGTTTAACAAATGTTAAATATGAAGAGCTAAATTAAGTAAAAGGTGACTCAATGACCAATAGGAAACCAGTATATATTGCATCAATCATCATACTGATAGCATTGTTGATAGCCATACTAGTAGCCGGATGCACAACCCCGGCACCGACGGCTCATACTGCGACGCCGACAGTAGCGCCGACTCAGGCGCCGGTCCAGAAAACTGATCTGACGGTCTTCGCGGCCGCATCGCTCAAGGACGCATTCAACGAGACGGAAGCGAGCTTCGAAGCCACTCACCAGGACGTCAATGTCGTCTACAACTTCGACGGCAGCCAGGCGCTGAGAACCCAGATCGAGCAGGGCGCTACCGCAGACGTGTTCGCCTCCGCCAGCACCTCGCACATGAACGCCCTGAAGAACCAGAGCCTGATGAACAACTCGACAGTGGTTAACTTTGCAAACAACAAGCTTGCCGTCATAGTGCCCCGGGAAAATCCGGCAGATATCAGTACTATGTCTGATCTGGCGAAGCCCGGCGTGAAAATCGTGATCGGCAACAAGGACGTGCCGGTGGGCAGCTACACCCTCCAGATCCTGGATAAGGCAGCCAACAACTCCACGTACGGCCCTGACTTCAGGACCAAGGTGAAGGCTAACGTAGTATCCGAGGAGACCACGGTCAACTACGTCGTCTCCAAGGTAGCGCTGGGCGAGGCTGACGCAGGCTTCGTGTACGTATCGGACGTGCCCGCGGAGTACAGGGCCAAGGTCACGGTTGTCACGATCCCGGACAGCCTGAACGTCATCGCAGTGTACCCGATCGGCGTGGTCGGCGAATCGAAGAACCAGGAGGATGCTAAGGCCTTCGTCAACTACGTAAAGTCTGACGATGGCAAGGCGATCCTCCAGAAGTATGGGTTTACCCCAGTTTAGAGACACGTACACGGTGACAACATGAGAAGAGTAGGGAAATTGTACAGTCTGCCGGCTCTTCTCGTCATTTTATTTTTCGGCCTGATAGTGCTCTTCATCGCGCTGCCTATCCTTTCGCTGTTTATCAAGACTTCTCCAGACTCGTTCCTGCGGTCGCTGGACGCCCCGTTCGTCCTGGACGCGCTCAGGCTGAGCATCATCACCTCGGTGGTCACGATGCTGATCGTCATCATCTTCGGCACACCGGTGGCCTTCGTCAACGCCAGGTACAGGTATCCGGGCAAGGAGCTGATCGACACGATCATCGATCTCCCCGTCGTGATACCGCCGGCAGTGGCGGGCATCGCCCTGCTCATGGCGTTCGGCAGGAGAGGCGTGCTGGGGCAATACCTGAACTTGTTCGACGTCACCATCGCGTTCACTACCGTTGCCGTGATCATGGCCCAGGTCTTCGTAGCCTCGCCGTTCTACATCAGGCAGGCCCGGACCAGCTTCGAGGACGTGGACCGGTCGTACGAGCACGCGGCGAGAACGCTCGGCGCAACGCCGCTCCGCACGTTCGTTTTAGTCACGGTGCCGATCGCCCTGAACGGCCTGATCTCCGGGGCGATCATGACCTGGGCCAGGGCGCTGGGCGAGTTCGGCGCCACGATCATGTTCGCCGGCAACTTCCAGGGGGTTACCCAGACCATGCCGCTGGCCATCTACACGGCCATGCAGGGGGATCTGGACGCTTCCCTGGTCCTGTCTATCATCCTGGTGATTATCTCGTTCGCGGTCATTGCGGCCGTTAAGATCCTCACCAGAAGGAGGCTCATCCATGATCAGAATTGACGCGAACCGGAAGCTGAGAGACTTCACCCTGGACGTGAAACTCACCGCCGAAAGCGGAGAGACTCTGGTGCTCATGGGCAACAACGGCTCCGGCAAGACCACCGTGCTCAACCTGGTGGCGGGCCTCATGACTCCCGACTACGGCAACATCGAGGCTGACGGGAAGAAGATGTTCTCGTCAGAAGAGGGCATCGACGTCCCGCCGGAGCGGCGCCACGTCGGCTACGTATTCCAGAACTACGCGCTGTTCCCGCACATGAGCGTCTTCGACAACGTAGCCTTCGGGCTGCGGACGAGAAAGACACCTGAGGACAAAGTCCGGCACAAGGTCAGGGAGGAGCTGGAGCCGGTCGGCATGTGGGAGCTGAAAGATGTCAAGGCGGCGAAGCTCTCTGGCGGCCAGAAGCAGAAGGTGGCACTCGCCAGGAGCCTGGTGATCAGGCCGACGGTGCTCCTGATGGACGAGCCCCTGAGCGCGCTCGACGCCAGGACGCACGCCATGGTCCGGGATAGCCTGCAGGTGAGGCTGAGGAAAGATAAGATCACGACTGTGGTGGTCTTACACAGCCTGTGCGACGCGCTGGCGCTCGGGGATAAGGCCTGCGTGATGGACCGGGGGCAGGTCGTGCTCTCGGGTAAACCGGGGGACATTTTAAAGCAGGGGCAGGGCCAGTTTGTAGATAACCTGTTTGGATGAGGGATGTACATGGAAGACAGCGAGATGACAGTAGAGGGTTACCGGAAAATCCTGGAGACAGATCCAGATAACGCCGAAGTGAAGAAAGATCTTGCGGATATGCTTGCCGACGAGGACAGGCTCGAAGAGGCGATAGCGGAGTACCAATCATTGATCTGTCTTACTCCGGACGACCCCTGTGCGCACTTCGGCCTCGGTGACGCTTACTATAAAGCGGGCCGGGTGCCTGAAGCCATCGCCGCTACCGGGGAAGCCATGAGGCTCAGGCCCGGGTGGCCATTCTACCATAACAGGATGGGAAAGCTGCTGGAAGCCGCCGGGGACAGCGACAGGGCGGTTGCTCAGTACGCCAGAGCACTGGAGCTGAAGCCCGATCTGCAAGAAGCTGCAGTCGGCCTGAAGCGGCTGAAGTACCAGAAATGAGATAACCGTCTATATATTGCGCGCACGGCTGGAACAAATAGTATTTACGGTTACGGAAAGGATTATGCAACATATATTAGTTACCAACTAAAAAAAAGTAACAATAACCAGTAACGCTTATATATAGCGCTCTTTCAACACTTTTTTAACCTCCGCTTTTCGGCAGATCAGCGCGGACGGAACTCGAATACAGATTGGCGGTATGTGAAAAACGGCGGTATCCGGTTTGCCGAACGTAACTGACTAGGAGGATGAATAAGTGAGTCAAGCAAAGCTAAAGTACGTGCCGACTACCTGCCCCTACTGCGGTGTAGGCTGCGGCCTGAATCTGGTCGTCAGCGACGGAAAGCTGGTAGGCGTCGAGCCCTACAAGCGCAGTCCGGTGAACGAAGGCAAGCTCTGTCCCAAGGGGGCGACCTGCTGGGAGTTCGTCCAGAGCCCCGACCGGCTGACGAAGCCGCTGATCAAGAAGAACGGCAAGTTTGAGGAAGCCTCGTGGGACGAGGCCCTGGGCCTCATCGCCGCGAAGTTCAAGGAGACCTCCGAGAAGTTCGGCCCGAAATCGATGGGCTTCCAGGTTTCCTGCCGCACCCCGAATGAAGACTGCTACATCATGCAGAAGTGGGCGAGGGTCGCCTTCAAGACCAACAACATCGATAACTGCGCCCGCATCTGCCATGGCCCGTCAGTAGCAGGGCTCTCGCTCTCGTTCGGCTCTGGCGCAGCCACGAACCCGTTCGAAGACGTCCTGAACTCCGACATGATCGTCATGTGGGGATCGAACGCCGTCGAGGCACACCCGCTGGCAGCCAGGCGCATAGTGCAGGCGAAGAAGAAGGGCATCCCCGTCATCGTGGTCGACCCGAGGTATTCCCCCACCGCGAGGCTTGGAGACGAGTGGATTCAGTTCAACCCGTCCACCCACATCGCGCTGATCAACTCCATGATGTACTGGATCATCAAAGAGGGCAAGCAGAGCAAGGAGTTCATCGAGAAGCGGACCAAGGGCTTCGAGGACCTCAAGAAGACGGTCGAGAACTACGCCAACGTGGAGCACATCACGGGCGTGCCCACCGAGAAGGTCAAGGAGTTCGCTCTCAAGTACGCATCGGCTAAGAACGCCGTCATCATCTACTGCCTCGGCATCACCGAGCTGACCACCGGCACGGACAACGTGCGGTCGCTGGGGAATCTATCCATGCTCTGCGGCAACATCGGCAGGCCGGGCGTCGGCGTCAACCCGCTCAGGGGCCAGAACAACGTCCAGGGCGCCTGCGACATGGGCGCATACCCGAACGTCTACTCCGGCTACCAGAAGTGCGAGGTGGCGGACAACCGGGCGAAGATGGAGAAGGCCTGGGGTGTCACCGGACTGCCGGACTGGTACGGTGCGACCTTGATCGAGCAGATCAAACAGTGCGGCGAGCAGATCAAATCCATGTACATCCTCGGCCTGAACCCGGTCGTTACGTATCCGGACTCCAACCTCGTCATGAAGCAGCTGGAGAAGCTGGACTTCCTCGTCATCCAGGACATCTTCTGGACCGAGAGCTGCAAGTACGCCGACGTCGTGCTGCCCGGCGCTTCATTTGCGGAAAAGGACGGCACCTTCACCAGCGGCGAGCGGCGCATTAACCGCGTCCGCAAGGCCGTAGAGCCGCCCGGAGAAGCCAGGGCCGACTGGGAAATCTTCGTCATGCTGGCGCAGAAGATGGGCCTCAAGGGCTTCGACTTCAAGTCCGCCCAGGACGTCTGGGACGACATGCGGGCCTGCACGCCGAACATGTTCGGAGCCTCCTACGCCAGGATGGAGAAGCCCGAGTCGATCCACTGGCCCTGCCCGGCGCTCGACCACCCGGGTACCCCGATCCTGCACAAGGACAAGTTCTCCTCCGCAGACGGCCTGGGCACGTTCTTCGGCTTAGAGTACCGCCCGCCGGCAGAGGTGGCCGACGGAGCCTTCCCGTTCACCCTGATGACCGGCAGGCTGATCTTCCACTACCACAGCAGGACCCAGACCGGGCGCTGCCAGGTGCTGGACTACGAAGTGCCCGAGGCCTACGTACAGATCAACACCCAGGACGCCAGGAGGCTGAACATCAAGGAAGGAGAAAAGATCAAGCTGCTCAGCCGGCGTGGCGAAGTGGAGAGCCTGGCCCGTCTGACCGACGGCATCGCGCCGGGCGTGCTCTACATGACCATGCACTTCGGCACGGGCTCCGTCAACAACCTCACCAACACGGCGCTGGACCCGATGTCCAAGATGCCGGAGCTGAAGCACTGTGCGGTTAAGATTCAGAAGCTCACGGGGGTGAACTAAATGGTTAAGAAAGGTGAAATGCTCTACGCCTGGACCACCGACCTCGGCCTCACGAAGAAAGCGGAGTGCGGCGGTGCAGTCTCGGGGCTGCTCAAGTTTGCGCTGGAGAGCAAGGCTGTCGAAGCGGTCCTCGCCGTGAAGAAGGGTGTCGACCTGTACGATGCCGTACCGGCACTCGTCACCGACCCGGCAGAGATCGACCAGACGGCGGGATCGCTCCACTGCGGAACTGTCCTCCTCTCAAAGCTGATCAACAGCTACGTGCCATCGATGAAGGAAAAGAAGGTAGGCATCGTCGTCAAGGGCTGCGACATGATGGGCCTGCTCGAGCTCGCGAAGCGGGGGCAGGTCAACCTGGACAACGTCCTCATGATCGGCGTGAACTGCGGCGGATCGGTCAGCCCGGTGCCGGCCCGGAAGATGATCGCCGAAAAGTACGGCGTCAGCCCGGATTCGGTCGTGAAGGAAGAGATCGACAAGGGCCAGTTCATCATCCAGACGGCCGACGGAAACCATAAGGGAGTGTCCATGGACGAGCTGGAGGATACCGGCTACGGTCGCAGGACCAACTGCCGCCGGTGCAAGGTGAAGATCCCCCGCCAGGCAGACATCGCCTGCGGTAACTGGGGCGTCATCGGCGACAAGGCATGCAAGGCCACCTTCGTCGAGGTCTGCAGCGACAAAGGTGCCGACCTGGTGACAAAGGCGGTCGCCGCGAAGAAGATCTCCGTGGAGCCGGCCAACCCCAAGGGCATCGAGATCAGGGCCAAGATCGAGGGCTCCATGCACAAGCTCGCGGACAAGTGGCGCATGAGGGACTTCAGCATGCTCGCTCCCCACCTCTGGAGAGACCTGGACAAGGAGACCTCGCGGTGCACGAAGTGCTATGCCTGCATAGACAAGTGCCCGGTATGTTTCCCGGCCGCAGACAGGCTGAAAAAGCCGTCCATCATGGTCCGCAGGGGTACCCTCCCGGTCGATCCGATGTTCCACCTCCGCCGCCTCGCGCACATCTCGGACTCCTGCATCAACTGCGGGCAGTGCGAGGAGTGCTGCCCGATGGAAATACCGCTGGCCCTCTTCTCCCACGCGATCCGCACGGAGGAAGACAGCTTCTTCGACCCGAAGCTGGGGAAATCAGAGTATACCAATTAAGAAACAGAAGTTCCACAAAGTACACCAGTAGACTTCTGTATAATTATGGCGGGCTGCTACCCGCCTCCTTTTTTTATAAACAGTTTCAGGGTATGGGCACGCATGGAAACGGGGGGAAGCCTTATCATTCTCACAGGCAACGCCTGTATGACAGGCATCATTACTCCGAGGATGACAGACATGCTCAATCTGGACTGGAAGGCGCTCTGGAACGCAGCGCAGCAGGGCTCGCTGATGGACAAGTCGCAGCCTGACGAGGACAAGTGGCTGGCCTTCTGGGATGGCGAAGCTGCGGCCTACCTGGCGAGGGTGAAGGCGGAAGAGCGAGTCTACGCGGGCATTGTAGAGTACCTGCGCAGGGAGGGAGTTTTTCGGGAAGGGGACCGTGTCCTGGACATCGCCTGCGGCCCGGGCACATATACGCTCCAGTTTGCTCCCATGGCTCAAGAAGCGACAGCCCTCGATATCTCTGGCAGGATGCTGGCCGAGCTGGTGAAGGAAGCCTGCGAGAGACGGATAGGTAACATTAGGCCCGTACAGTCGGCGTGGAGCGATTACCGCGAGCCGGAGAAATACGATCTGGTCTTCACCGCCCTCTCTCCGGCGGTCACCGGCCCCGGCGAGTTTCTTAAGATGGAGGCGTTTTCCTCGCGCAGCTGCTGCTACGTCACGACGGGAACGGAAGAGCAGTCCCGGACCAGGCACGACCTGTGGAGGATACTGGCGGGCGTCGAGAAGGGCAGGAAGGAGTTCAACATAGCGTATCCCTTCAACCTGCTGGTGAGCATGGGCCGCAAGCCGAACGTCCGGTTCTTCGACTACAGGTCAGGCGAGCGGATGACAGTCGAGCAGCTGACCGAGTACTATGCGAAGTTCTTCGGGAACTTCATGGAGATCGACGAGGAGAAGAGAGCCAGGATCGCGGCCTACATGCAGTCGATCTCCTCCGGAGGCTACTGCGACAGCTGGAACAAGAAGTCCCTGGTCGCGCTCTACTGGGACGTGCCCTAGGAGTAATCCGATAAATATCTCTAAAGTTGTAAGCCCGGAGCGCTCGGCCATTGCCAGCGAGCCCGGGATGGAAAACGATCGCTGCGCTGTGACCGACTGGTTATCTCGCCGAGCAGAGATACTCATTCTGCCGCTACCAGCCCCGGCCGTACTCGTCGAAGCACTCGAGGCAGACGATTTTGCCATCCTTGAGCCGGGCCCGGGATTCTGCCATCTTTTCCCCGCAGGCCTCGCACCTGACGCTGGTGAACAGCCTGGCCCGCTCCGGCACTTCGGGCTCTACCTGCTTTACCACGAGGAGCTCTTCATCTGGCATGTGGAGCATCATGTCGTACACCACGGCAGACCTGCGCTTCACTTCGGCGGCCTCTTCCTCGGTCGCCTCTCCCCGGATGACCTTGCCTCGCAGCTCGTAGTATAATGGGTCTATTTTGCTCACCTCGAAGCCCGGGGCCTCGGAGATTCTCACCGCCTTTCCCGTGTCCCGGTTGATGAAGACGAAGGCCATCTTGCCGCAGTCTTTGAAGATGAGGCTGCCTTTGCCGAGCGTGCAGCCGGTGACCGCCTGGATGGCGTCGACGGCGCAGGTATCGTTCAGCGTGATCGCGACGATCTCCTCGTCCGTAGTCCTGTCGAAGCCCAGCTCTTCCATGGCCCGCTTAGCCACGCGGTACCCGAGCACGATCTTCGGGCACACGTGCCCGTGGAATCTGACGGCTTCGCTGAATGGCGGTACCTTAGGTTTCCTTTTCCGGGCGGCAGTACTGGGCGACATAATTTAGTTATATCGAAGGTGACCGCTAAATATCTGGCGGCTTTATAAAAATGGTTAAGTCCGGCGACAGCCGCTGTCGATCACAGCGGCCACGCCCGGTTCATCAGCTGGGTGCCCGGCAGGGTCATCTTCATCGCGTCGTTGATGAACTCGAACTGCGTAAACGGAACCAGTGCGTTGAGAGGCGTGATGTATGTCGGATAGGAGGTCACACCCGTGAAAGCCTTGTCGGTAGTGCTCCGGGCCACCGTGTTCATGAGGAAGCGCTCGAACCCGGTCATGTTCTGGACCTTGCTCCGCTGGGCCTTCGACGGGCCCGACGGCCAGGACAGCTGGGCCGAAAACGGCTTGTTCTGCTGGTGGTAAAGCGGTTCGCCAGGCTTGATGATGTCAGGAGTGGGTGTGGCGGCGGGCTTGACGCCGGTACTACGGGAAGAGGCGTTCTGCTTAGAGGCGTTAGCGGATGAAACATTCGACGTCCCTGCAGCATCGCTATTGTTTACGTACCCCATGCTGGCGTTCAGGCTGTTTTTGATGACGGGCTCGAAGGCGATGGTGCTCCGGGATTTGTTGCCCTGGGTGCCGTTCGGAGAAGCCGTTTTGTCCGGCACCGCCCCTACGCTGACGGGAGAAGTGGGCGGCAGTAAGCTATTAAACGGAATCATCTGGGGGTAGATCATGCCGGAGCCGAAGAAGGTGCCCGTAACAAAGGGGTCCCCGATAACCGTACCCATAAAGCCCATCCCGATGTGGGTCGGCAGGATCAGGTCGGAGGTGGCGGTGGAAGTATAAAAGCCGGTCTGGCTCCCCAGCACCGTGCCGGCTGCCGTCTGCGCCAGGGCGATGCCGCCCCCGGGGGTGCCGCCCAGAGTGAAGGCTTCCGTATCGGTAGCCACGTTATCGGCAGTATGAAACAGGGTCTGTCGGGTGTTGGTGAAGTAGCTCTGGTTCTGCACGAGGATGGGCGGGTTACTTCCCACCCACAGCTCGAACATATCCTCGGTGTAAGCAAGCACCGGGACAGGTATCACTGAGCATATCACGATAATGAACAGGACAGCCAGAACTACGCATTTACCAATGCTCGAAGAAGCTCTGCCACAGGCTTCGCTCGCCCGGTCTTTCATTTGACACTACCTCAACACCTTTTTTACCCATACTAACACTGATAAGCCAAAGTATTATAGGTTCACACATTTTACTGCGGATGAACCGGCCGATTCCCAGTCTGATCGTGAAATAGTTGACTTCATGCCCCCGGATAATCATCTTTAATTAGCAGCCACGGCTCAGCCCTGCCCAAGATTGCCCGTCTTCGGCAGCTTTTCGCTCTTACGTCGAAATAGCCTTTTTGCGATTAAAGGCCAGTTTCAACCGCGGGGGATTCTGGTGCTCAAAACAGTTAAGATCATTCTAATTGCGGCGACTATTGTCATGGCCCTGGCAGGCCAGGCGATGGCCCAGGGGGGAGATTCTGCCGGTAACACCGGAGCTGCCGGTACGAGTAAAGATACCTCCGGGGGAGGGGCTAAAGCCGCCGAAAGCAAGAGTACTATCACGCCTGCTGCAGGGGCTAAAAGCGCCCTGCCCAGTAAGACAGCCAGCCCTGTCGAAGCGCCTGTTACTGGCTCGATGGGACGGGTCTACACCGGCGGCTGGTCTGGCCTGGGCGGGGGCTTCATCGGCGACTTCGGGCCGCAGTACAACACTTACCCCTGCGGCTTCGGCATGGAGAGCTGGAACCTGTTCGGGCCCCTGGGCATGTTCGGCCAGTACGGGATGTACGGCCCCACCGGCATGTATGGGCCGGCCGGGCCCAGCTTCGGCAGCGGGCTCGGCTTCGGAGGGATCAGCCCGGACGACCCCTGGAGGATCTACAAGGGGTACAACATAGCAAGAGCAGCTCCGGCTGCGAAACCACCAGCGACAGCCACAGGCCAGAAAGCCGGGGCCGGCTCGAGGGGAGGGAGCAACGCTACGACACAGGGGATAGCAGCGTAGCCGGTTTCCAGTATAACTGTAAACCCTATACCTCGCTCTATACGTTAGTTAATCATTAATAGCTACGTGCCGACGTTTCACCGGGAGATCACAGCTATGAAAGTAAGCGCACGTAATAAGCTCACAGGTACGGTCAAGGAAGTCACCCTCGGGGCGGTCATGGCGATCATCAAAGTCCAGGTCGGCGACAATATCATCGAGTCCGCCATCACCAAAGACGCCGTGCAGGACATGGATTTGAAGGCAGGCGATAAGGTCACGGCGATGATCAAATCAACCTCGGTCATGATCATGAAGTAAGCCCGGGCAACTACAAGTGGTAGCAGCAAGAGACAAACGTTATCTATTTTTACGGCGTACCCGCCAGTGAATGGCCTCGCCGAAGTTCACGCTGCCCGAGTTTACCGGATCCCTGGCCGATCTGGGGACGATCATCCCGTTCATCCTCATCGCCGTCAGCGTGACCGGCATGAAGCTGGGGCCTATCCTGCTGGCCTTCGGGCTGTTCTACGTGGTATCCGGGCTGATCTACCGGCTGCCCGTAGCCGTAGAGCCGCTGAAGGCCGTCGGGGCCATCGCAGTCTCCTCGAGCCTGACCCAGGGGGAAATCGTGGGCGCCGGCATCTTCGTGGGCCTGTTCTTCCTGCTTCTGGGCGTCACCGGCCTCATAGACAAAATCGCTAAAGTGTTCCCGATCAGCCTCATCAGGGGTGTCCAGCTCGGGCTGGCGCTGGTGCTGCTGGTCAAGGGCGGCCAGTACATCATGGGCGACCTGTACCTGGGATTGCTCGCCGTCGGGCTCTTCGTCTTCGCCCGTTTCGTGAACCGGCGCCACAGCAACCTGAACTTCCCGGGGGCGCTGCTGGTCTTCATCATAGGCATCGCCTACGGGTTCTACGTCTACGGAGTGCCGCCGGTGCAGCTCAGCATCCCTCTGGACATTTACCTGCCCACGGCAGGCGACCTCGTCAAAGGCGCCTATAAGGCAGGTATCGCCCAGCTTCCGCTCACGCTGACCAACGCCATCCTGGCGACCAGCCTGCTGGCCTCAGACCTGTTCAGGGAGAAGGTCTCGAACCGCAGGCTTTCGACCACCATCGGCGGCGCCTGCGTGGTCGCCCCGCTCCTGGGCGGCTTTCCCATGTGCCACGGCGCGGGCGGGATGGCTGCCCACTACCAGTTCGGGGCCCGGACCGGCGGGGCCGACGTCATGATCGGAGCGCTGTTCATCGCCCTCTCCTTCGTGGCCACTTCCCCGATGCTCGCCCTGGTACCGGCGGGGGTCCTCGGCACGCTGCTGTTCCTGGCAGGATGGGAGATGCTGCGGAACGCGGTGAGGACCGACAGAATGCTCGTTACTGCTGCGGCAGGCGTGGTGATGCTGCTGGTCGATCCGACCGTCGGCCTCGGCGCCGGCATCGCCATGTTTCTCCTCTCGAAACTGTTCAGGCCCGAAGGCTTGCCGTCTCCGTGGTATAAACAATAGTGTTAAACATCTGGCGATAGTTTATCGATATTTTTTTATAGCTGCCGGTCTAAGTGCAATGAAGATGACGCAGATGCATGGAGATCTGGACAAGGCGATGAGCCGGTGCAAAGTAGATGAACAGGTGCAGGAAAACCTGCGCCGTTGCGTGGCGTTCCACACGTTCCCCGCCGCCGGGCTGCTCATCGCGACGTTCATGGTCGACCTGGCGCTGGAGAAGCTGGGCGCCGGGCCGGGCGAGAAGCTGTACGCCGTATCCGAGACTCCCAAGTGCGCTCCGGACCCGCTGCAGGTTCTCCTCGGGTGCACGACGGGCAACCACCGCCTGAGAGTCATCAACACCGGCAGGTTCGCGATCACGGTGAACAGGTTTTCCGAAGGCACTTCTGCCGACGGTATCAGGGTCTTCATCGACGCGGGCAAAGTAAAGAAGTACCCGACGCTGCACCTGTGGTACACTAACGACCCGGGATATAAGGGCGGGGTCACGGCAAGCACGCTGCAGGAGGAAATACTCTGCGCAGGCAGGGACATCCTCTCCTGGGAGCCGGTGAAGGTAAAGTTCACCCCCAAGGAAAAGTGGACCTCGGCCACCTGTAGGAAATGCGGCGAGATGGTGCCCGAGAACACCCTGGAAGACGGAATCTGCGGGGGCTGCGGCAGCCAGGCGTACTACGAGAAGGCCGGATAAGCCGGTACTACTCTTTTAGCACACGTTGACGTTGCCCTGCTCGTCCACGGCGATGTCGATCTCGCCGACGGTCATCCGGTGCTGGATCCGGTCCTGGGCCTCGGTCTTGAGCTTGACCACGATCATGGCGGAGTCGTGGGCGATCTTGATCTTTTTTCGGTCCGCTTCCTTGAAGATCATGGGCGGTACATCGTAGAGGTCGGTCCCGGGGGCCACTGTGATCCAGACCGGGGCTTCCATCGCCCTGTAAAACTTCAGGGTGTTCCGGGCCTTCTCGATGTTCTTCAGGGCGGTGCTCTCGATGATGCAGATATTGCCCCTCGTCGTCTTCAGCTTTCGGGCGATGTCCGCCTGGGTCATGCCCTTTTTCTTCATCCGCAGTACTTCGATCTGCTTCGAAGTGAGCAGCATATCCTTCTCATCAGCCCTCATTAAGGTCACCCTGTTTAACACTTTTGTTAAAGCGGTCACAGATTATAAAGCTTGTCTGTGCCGGCCTGCGACAATATTATAAAAATAAAAATTTGCCGAAATGTCTCTTGAGATATTGTATAACTATAATATTATAAAATTGACATATCCATTTGTTATTACATATTGTTAACATGTTGACATAAGGTAATTTAATGAGATAACTATTTAAACGAGTTTCCAAAAAACTTCAATTACACCCGGTGGCCGCAGGCCACAGATGAAGCCGCAACCTCCATCTGCCGGATATCAGCCGCCGGGCCATGATCGCTTTAATCAATATCTAGCGTATGGAGTGTGTATGGAGTGATCTCCGAACAGATAATAAAAAAGGACACTAGCACCACCGACGGGAAGAAGATCACGTGCACTGACGTGACCTGCCCGGTCTGCGGTATGTCGTGCGACGACATTTTGATCGAACTGACTGACGAAGCTGTCGTCACGAAGAACGCCTGCCTGATGGGCGACGCCAAGTTCCAGGAGCTGCGCAGCCACCACAGGATCAAGAAGCCCCTGCTGCACGGCCAGGAGGCCGAGTGGGACGCGGTGCTCGACTACACCGCCGAGATGCTGGTGAACGCGAAGAGGCCGCTGCTGTTCATGGGCAGCGAGACCTCGACCGAAGCCATGTCCGTAGGCATCGCCATGGCCGAGTACCTGGGCGCCCTGGTAGACGGCAACGCCACGATCTGCCACGGCCCGACCGTGATGGGCCTGCAGGACGCCGGCTGCGTCTCCGCCACGCTGGGCGAATGCAGGAACAGGGCAGACCTCAACATCTACTGGGGCTGCAATCCTGCAGATTCTCACCCGAGGCACATGAGCCGCCACTCTCACTTCCAGAGAGGCTTCTGGACCGAGCAGGGCTTCAAGGGCCGCAAGATGGTCGTGGTCGACCCGAGGAGGAGCCCGACCGCAGCCCAGGCAGACCTGCACCTGCAGCTCAAGCCCGGCACTGACTACGAGCTCATCGACGCGTTCCTAACCCTGCTGAGGGGCCAGGAGCCGCACGAGTCCACCTACGAGACCACCGGCATCTCCAGAGAGCAGATGCAGCAGCTCGTCGACATGATCAAGGCCTGCAAGTTCGGCGTAATCTGGGTCGGCCTGGGCATCGCCAGTAGCCACGGCAAACACTATAATGCCTCGATCGCTATGCGCCTGACTCAGGAGTGCAACAAGATCACCAAGTTCGTCATCTCGGCAAACAGAGGCCACTGTAACGTCGCCGGCTTCAACCAGGTGCTGTCCTGGCAGCACGGCTTCCCGTTCGCGGTCGACTTCTCCAGAGGCGTGCCCCGGTACCAGCCCGGCGAGTACTCCACCGTCGACGCCCTGTACAGGGGCGAATGCGACGCAGTGCTCTGCATGTGCGCAGATCTAGGCGGCCACCTGCCTAAGAAGGCAGTCGAGCGCCTAGCTGAAATCCCGGTCGCATCCATCGAGATCGCCCCCGGGCCGATGCAGTTCGTCAGCGACGCGGTGCTGCCCGGCGTGCTGGACGGCATGGAGTGCGAAGGCACCTTCTATCGCATGGATAACGTGCCCCTGTATGCCCGCAGCTTCACCACGCCGCCGTTCGACTTCACTAAGTCCAACGAGGACACGCTGAGACAGCTGTTCGAGAGAGTCAAGCAGAAGAAGGAAGCAAGGAGGCAGTGAGAACATGGCAATGGACATCATCCTCAACACTGGTTCTACCGTGTACCAGGGAGCCATCATCAAGGGCGGCAACAAGTTCACCGACGGCTACACCCGAGAAGCCTCGTACTGCGAGATCAACCCCGAGGACTTCAAGGCCCTCGGCAGGCCATGGTTTGTTAAAGTCACCAACGAGTTCGGCGACAGCGTAGTGCTCCGGGCAAGGAAAGCCTCTTCTCAGCAGAAGGGAGAAATCTGGATCGTCCGCGGCGTATGGGCCAACATCGTCGTGACCCCCGAGACCGAGAGCACTGGCAGCCCCAGGTACAAGAACCTGCCCGTCAAGATCGAGAAGTGCGAAGGACCAGTCCTCGACCCGGTCACCCTGATGCAGCAGGCGTACTTTAACGGCAACACAGAGAAGGCCTGGAAATAAGGCAGAATGAAGTCGGTGCATATGCGCAGCCTGGAGAAGGAAGACGTCGAGTGCGTGATGCTGGAAGTATCACCGCAGGCTTGCAGGCCTGCGCATATTCACCTTTGCCCCGAAACCTATATCCGCTTGTTTTTTAATGGCCGCCTGATAGCGGCCCAGACCCTCTACCCGAAAGATCTCGAGGCCTTTGCTACCGGGCTGCTGCTGTCAGAAAAGCTGATCAGCGCGCCGTCTGATATCAAGTCCCTCGCCATTGCCGGAGATGCCATCCGCGTCGAGGCCAGCGCCGGAGCATGCCGGGAGACTGCTGAAAACATCACCGGCCCCGTCGACCTTAGCGTGATCTACCGGGGCTACCTGGCGCTGGAAGACTGCGCCCGGATTTGCCAGAGCACCGGAGGCACCCATTGTGCCCTGCTGCTGACAGAACACGGGGGTATAGTCTCTTACGCGGAGGACGTGAACCGGCTGGCCAGCCTGGACAAGGCCATCGGGAAAGCCGCTCTGGCAGGCTACAGCCTGGGCAGGTGTATCCTGTTCTCGACAGGCCGGACCACAGAGGACACGATCAGGCACGCATACAGCCATAGAATCTCTCTCGTGGCCGCCTGCGGCGCACCTTCGTCCAGGGCAGTCAGATACGCCCTGGACCACGACATCTGCCTGCTCGCCATCCCCGGGCCTCACCAGGTCATCATCTACAGTGGGAAGGACCGCATCCGGGAAAAAGAGTGGAGAAATCCCGCGGAGCCCCACACTTCGGGCATTCAGTGACAGTTGAAGAGGCTTTCCATCGTAGCAACGCGGTAAGCGTCGGCTGTTCTCCTACAACATGTAAGTAAATATAGTTACTTTGAAAGTCTTATGCAACCATAATAGTTAACTATTTATGTAACGCGGTGGCAGGATATAATATCGAGTTACCGAGGAAGACCATGACTACCGCAGGAGGAGATGTACCAGTCTTACAGGCCTCTCAAGACCTGACTGAGCGCTTTGAGGTCACGGCGATCGAGAGGGATCGGATCGCCCCGACCTGCGCCGAAGTCTGCGTGGAGGACAGCGTGAACATGCTGCTGAACGGGGTGCGCGTCGCCAGCCTCACCATGACCCCCGACGAGCTGTTGCCATTCGCTTACGGGTACCTGGTCTGCGAAGGGCTGGTCAGGTCCATCGCCGAGGTGCAGGAGGTAGCCATCAAGGGCACGGACGTGAACGTGATCGTCGACTCTTTCAAGCCCGACGACGTGGATCTCTGGATGGAGATCCGCAGCTCCGGCTGCGTCGGGGTCAGGTCGTCGTGGCTCGACCTCGAGGAGCCGGTCAAGTCCCGGCTGAAGCTTGATCTGCAGACGATCTTTTCCTGCGTGAGCACCGTCAACGAGCTGGCGGGCTTGTGGCGGCGGACCGGTGGCACGCACTGCAGTGCCATCTTTGACGCACACGGGGGATTAATAGCGTATGCGGAAGATATCGGCCGGCACAACACGGTGGACAAGGCTGTCGGAAAGGCCCTGCTGGATGGCCGGGATCTCTCGGAGTGTTTCCTGGTCACGACGGGCCGGGCTCCTGCCGGCATGGTGGCCAAAGTCTACCGGGCCGGAATGCCCGTCATGATCAGCAATACCGCACCGCTGAGCACAGGCGTCGAACTGGCGCAGCGGCTCAACATGACGCTGGCAGGTTTCGCCCGGCCGCCCAGGATGTACGTCTACAGCGGCTCCGAACGGATAAAAGAGGCCTCACGGTAGGTGTCTGGATGGCGGGTGACTTCGAGCGGATGGTGCCGCTGCAGAGGGCGTTAGAGCTGATCGACCTCATGCGAGGTCGTTTTTACGCCTCCCTGGATACTGAGGAAGTCGAAGTGGTGGAGTCGGCCGGCAGGCACCTCGCTGCTGATGCCGTAGCGCGGGCAACTTCTCCACCATATGACACATGTACCATGGATGGCTATGCCCTCGCTTCCCGGGACGCTTACCCTCTCAAGATCACCTCCCGAGCTTTCGCCGGCGAAGGGAGGATCTCTCTCGGCCCGGGAGAGGCTGCTTACGTAACCACGGGCGCAAGGCTGCCGGCTGGTGCGGATGCAGTCATACGTGTGGAAGACGCCCGGGCAGAAGAACAGCTCCTGTACGGGCCCCGCGTTGAGCCGGGTACGTTCGTGCTCCGCCAGGGAGCCGATTTCAAAGAGGGAGAGGTGCTGATCCAGGCAGGCACCATCATCACCCCTTCGATGGTCGGAGTGCTGCAGGCTGCTGCCATACCCTCAATCAAAGTTTACCGTCCCATCTCCGTGGCCGTGATCACCACAGGAGACGAGATCGCCAACGGCGACATCAGAGACACCAACGGCCCCATGATCTGTGCCCTGCTGCGCTCGTGGGGATGCCGGCCGCACCTCGCAGGCGCGGTCCGGGACGACCCCGGCCTGTTGCGAGAGGCCCTCAGTGCAGCGGCAGAGAGCCACGACATGGTGATCACGGTCGGAGGCGTCTCCGCGGGGGCGAGGGACTATGTAAAGAAGGTCTCCGAAGAAGGCGAAATCATGTTCAGGGGAGTGAGGATGAAGCCGGGCATGCCCTTCACCGCAGCGTACTTCGGCGGGAAGCCCCTCCTTTCGCTGCCCGGCAAGCCGGCCGGGGCATACGCGGGCATGGAGATGTTCGTCAAAAGGCTCGTCCGGGAAGCGGGGGAGAATCCTGCCGTGGCCATGCCGCTGGGCAGCGACGTATCCTTCGCCGGATCCGGTTTCGACTACATGGTCTTCGTGGAGCTGAAAGACGGCTGCGCCCGGCCTATGGGCTACAACGGCTCCTCTCTCGGGCTGTTCGGAGGCACAGAGTACCTGACATCCCTGATCTCCGCCGCATCGAAGTCGCTGCTGTCGCAGGGCTATATCCTGGCCCGGAACGACCTGCACGCGGGCCAGAGAGTGGATGTTAATCTGCTGTGAAAAGCATGCTCTGTTTAAAAAGTATCAGATGACCTCGATGTCGAACAGGTCCTTGATATCGCAGTCCATGATCCCCTTGTAGTCCTTCATGAACTTTTTTATCCTGAACACGATGGTCTTCTCGGCATCGTAGATCGAGTACGAATCACTTTCCCGCAGCTTCGGGTTGAGGTTGTAGTAAAGCCGCTTGTTCCCGAGCCGGGCCCCGGTGATGCCGATTAGCGAGTCGGATATGCAGGCATTTTTCCCTATTAAGATACATACGCTGCTGTTCCTGAGATCTTTCTTCAGCGTGAGCGTGGCGAACGCCGCCATCCTGACCGCCATCGCCAGGCCCTGGCACTCTTCGCCGTGGTAGTTGACCGCCTGCCGGATCAGGTCGTCCCGGTATTCGGCGGGCATCATCTTCTTGATCGACTGGTACCGGTCCCGCCTCGACGCCGAGAACACGCAGTCCCACCCGGGCTCGTACGGTTTAAGATCGATGACCGGGGTGCCGTTGATGGCGTCCAGGTGGGAAACGGTCAACAGCCGGCCACGGACCTGAATCAGTCTCGCAGTAGTGATCGAAACGGGATTAGGCCGGACAGGAGTACGGATAGCGAACACGCCCCTCTTCGGCAGGTCGACGGAATATTTCCTCGGCGTCACCTGGAGCGTATCCCGCTCAGCCTTATCCAGCCAGCACACCACGAACAGGTGAGAGTTCTCCTCGATGCCCATCAGGCCTTCTTCGTATTCCCTGAAGACCTCGATCTCCGCCTCGACTCCCTGCAGAGGCATATCCTTCCGCTCCCGGACCGAAGAATGCACGATCCCGATGGGCTCAAGTTTTATCTCTTCCACAGGACAGACCTCCCCACTACCGCCGACATGCTATAAAATAGTGTATCGATCGGTGATAAAATTTGCTATACAATATCAAAAGTTTATTAAAAATGATAAGCGCAGGAAACCATAGTAGCTTAAATATTTTAACCACGGCGGCACGGCGGCACGGAGACAATGCGAGAAACGATATCAGGATGGTTATTTAAACCACGGCGGCACGGCGACACGGAGACAACCCGTACCCGAATAACAAAGCCCTCTTTATAGATCCACGGCGACACGGCGGGCTGACCGCACGGAGACAAATAAGTTTTCCTTTCTTCAGGCTATCGATCGAAAGTCAGGCTGAAACGATTGGATAGTAAGCTTATGGCTAATGCTCTGTCGCTGTGTCGCCGTGGACAATAAAGGAGTTCACTTATACCGGTTCACCCCTGTCTTGGTGTCGCCGTGCCGCCGTGGTTCCAGTTACCATCCGGTTTGTCGTGAATCACACTGTCGCTGTGTCGCCGTGCCGCCGTGGTTCAAATATTTGATCTACTGTTGTTAGGATAAAGAGCAGTGCCGCCGTGTTTTTTGCTATCGGCCCGCTTACTCTTTCAGCCCGAAGTGCTTCTGCCTCCACCGCAGGGCTACGTTGACCAGAGCGATCATGACCGGCACTTCGATTAACGGCCCTATCACGGCGGCGAAGGCCTGGCCGGAGGTGATGCCGAAGACGCCGACGGCGACGGCGATGGCGAGTTCGAAGTTGTTGCTGGCGGCGGTGAAAGAAAGAGTGCAGGACTGCCCGTACTCTACGTTCAGCTGTTTGGAGATGAAGAACGACACCACGAACATCACGACGAAGTAGATGACGAGGGGTATCGCGATCCTGACGACGTCGAACGGGTTGGTGACGATGAAGTGGCCCTGGAGGGAGAACATGACTACAATGGTGAACAGCAGAGCTACCAGGGTGATCGGGCTGATCGCCGGGATGAACTTTTTATCGTACCACTCGGCGCCCATCCTGGGCCTGGCCAGGATCCGGGTGAAGAACCCGGCAACGAAGGGTATGCCGAGGTATATGGCGACCGATTCGGCCACCTGTACCATGGAGATGTCGACTACCATGCTCTGCATGCCTATCCAGGACGGGGCCAGGGTGATGAGCACATAAGCGTAGATAGAGTAGAAGAACACCTGGAACACCGAGTTCAGCGCCACCAGCGCGGCAGCGTACTCCTCGTCGCCGCAGGCGAGCTTGTTCCACACGATGACCATGGCGATGCACCGGGCGATGCCGATGAGGATGAGGCCGGCCGCATATTCAGGGAAGTCCCGGAGCAGCAGCGCCGCGAGGATGAACATAAGGGCGGGGCCTATGATCCAGTTCTGGGCCAGCGACAGCGCCATGACTTTGACGTTGCGGAAGACCTTGCCGATCTCCTCGTACTTGACCCTCGCCAGGGGCGGGTACATCATCACGATCAGGCCGATCGCGATGGGTATCGACGTGGTGCCCCATGACAGGCTGTTCAGATAGTTAGCGAAGGCCGGATAAAAGTAACCCAGCCCGACTCCCAGCGCCATGGCCAGGAAAATCCAGACTGTAAGATATCGGTCAAGGAATGAAAGCTTCGGTGCGGCCGCTTCGGTCATGATACAGACTCCTCAGTAGCCCCTGCGCAGAATGGCCGTAAGCTCGTCTGCCAGGGGCATGCTCCGTTCGATCTTTCTGCAGGTGGTATCGAGATCGTACTCGATGCGTATTACTTCCTGCGTCCGGGCAATTGTGTCCAGCACCATACACGACGCCCGCCAGTCTTTGTCTCTCGGCTGCCCCACGCTGCCCGGGTTTAGCACAGTAGTAGTCGGGGCTTTCAGGACCGCGGGAAAGTGGGTGTGCCCGGTCAGCAGGTAGTCGCTGCTGATACCGGCGGTGTACTCGGCCAGTTTTTCAGGTGCGATGTCCGGGTACAGGTAGTCGAAGAACGACTGGGGGCTGCCATGGACCATCTTCAGCTTCAGCCCGTCGATCTCGAGGTCCCGGTCGAGCGGCATGCCCCGGAGGAACTCCATGTCGGCCTCGGAGAGCACCTTCCAGGTATACTCCCGGGTGGCCACGGACAGGTGCTTATACTTGTAGCCGCAACCGCAGTCCACCATGAAGCCGACGGCGTTGTCGTGGTTGCCCCGGATGACCGGCACGTCGTTCTTCCTCACCCAGTCGACGACTGCGCCGGGGTCGGGCCCGTAGTCGACCAGGTCCCCCATGCAGACGGCCCGATCATACTTGACGTTCCCGAGGACGGCGTTCAAAGCCTCGATGTTTCCGTGCAGGTCGGAGATGAGCAGCAGCTTCATTGTAACCAATCCAGAGTACCGGCGTGCTTCCGGAATTATGTATGCGCCCGTCTGTCGATAAGGTTTGCTTTCAGTAATCTGACAAACCCGGCCGCATCGCCGTTTAACTTGTAGATCTTGTGCTTAGACCGGTAGTAGGAGTCGATCAGCCCCGCCTCTTTGAGGATGCCCAGGTTATAGGAGATCAGGTTTTGCTTTTCTTTTAAGACGTAGATGATCTCGCACACACAGTGGTCCCTGTTCAGCAGCATCATGAGAATCTGCAGCCTCATCGGATGGCCGAGCACTTTTAGCATGTCGCTGGCTTCCTCGAAAGGGCCGGACTGAAAATTTTCGATCTCGGCCTGAAGTTCCTTTTCCCAGTCGTTCCGGGTAGCGCAGTCGGCAGGACAGCATCGCATAACAGTTAATTGCGTTTGATTAATAAAAGTTTATCGCAGTATATCGGGCGATCGGATTTCAAAAGTTTTCGATATTCAGTTCTACATCTAATATACTCAGAGGTCGATGAGATCACTGGCATCTGCCAGGTAGTGTTTAGTATGAGCTACGAAACCATCGAACTGGAAAGGATCGAAAGATCGTGTCCCGCTTGCGAAGACTATGCCCGGAAGCACTCGGTGAGCCCTCCGAAAATAGCGATTCTGGCCTGCGAAGGCTCGTGCGCCAAAGGTGAAGTGGCCCGGCAGGCGGCGAACCTCGTCGCCCACCGCCTTGCATCCGACAGTACAGTCCGCATCTGCCTGGGCGGGGCTTTCACGAAAGACACCGGGCAGCGGGACCTGGTGCGGCGGACTGACAAGGTCATCGCTATCGAAGGCTGCTTCATCGACTGCGCCTCCCGGATGATGAAGGGCGTGATCCCTGACCTGCAGCCAACCGTAGTCAGAGCGGACAGGCTCTACGACGCTAAGCTCCCGTTCGGGGTCGACGAGGTGCCCCACGAGATGCTCGTGATCTACGCCAGCGAAGTGGCGAAAAAGGTCATACATGAGCACGTCAACCGGAGCAGCAGTTCTCCCTGCGCATGCGGCACGGCCGGCGCGAGAACGACGAAGCCTGCCAGAGCAGCAGACGGGGGCGTACAGTCTACCAGTTGCTGCGGCAGCACAGGGGGTTCCTGCAGCCAGCCGGCGGAAGGCCATGGCTCGTCTGCGTGCGGTGCACCACAGCACGTCCTGAAGGCCACCTGGGACGGACAAACCAGCTTCACTTCCAGGAACGCCGACGGGCTGGAAGTTACCATGGGCCACTCGGGAAAAACCATCACGGCGGTCGAAGGCCTGATGGCTGCCCTCGGCAGCTGCGCCGGCATGTCGACTATCGGAAAGCTAAAGGAGCGGGGACTCACGCCGGAGGCCGTGGACGCCAGGGTCGAGGGACAGAGGCGGGCGACGGCACCCACCTCGTTCGAGAGCCTTCACGTCATCCTGACGCTCAGGGGAGATCTCAAGGACGAGGTCGTGGCCAAATGCGTCGACGAGGCTATGACACTGGTGTGCCCCATCGCCACGACGCTGAACAGAGCTGTCAAGCTGACCTGGGAGTACCGCCTCAGCAGGTAAATGAAAATCTTAGTTTGAAGCGCCGGCTTCGGCCGGCTACTTCTTAAGCAGGTCCATCATCCGTCGTTCCTGGAAAGCGGAGTATTTCTTCCAGGTGAACTCGTCGACCGGGCCCATGCCTGTATCCATCGCTTCTCTGGTCGCCGGATTATTTGCATTTTCCCGGATGCACTCGTCGATCTTCGCCTGGATAGCGGAGTCGTCCTGCACTCCGAGCATGTCGATCTGCACGATGCTGTCCATGTACTCATCTATAGCCCACTCGGGGATGTCGTCGATGAAAGGCAGGGGACTCTTGCACCCGATAATCTTCCGGTACATGCCTACTCTGGAAACGCCGTTCTCGTGCAGCGCAGCGAAGGCGTGCCCTGCCAGGTGCAGGCTTTCCTGGCCGCACATGATTAGGTACCTGATGCCGGGCTCTTTAAGCATGTTGGTGATCACCAGCTGCACCCCGAGGTTCTCGGTGAAGCAGCTCCCTATGATCGCATATCCCGTAAGGTGGAACTGCTCGTAGTCGCTGGCCAGCGTCAGCACGGCCACAGGAGAGGTGGGGTCTCCATACTTGTAGGTCTTGATGATGTTTGCTCCCGATGGTAATACCAGTGATTATCCCTCCGGCCCCAGGATATGAAATGATATACGTATAATCAAACGATACTATTTCAAGTTTTCTCGAACAAATACCCCTATATCTCGCACCATCCCGCCTGCCCGGAGTATCCTGCGGACTTACCTGCATGCATTGCCCGGCCTAATGCGATGACAGGTGCCACCACAGGTTGGGTGGCAATAATTCAAAATAATTAAAAATCGATTTTTGAGCCCGGTGACCGATAATTATAATAATACTTTTTTTAAGCTTATGTGACTAAAAAATATCCATCTGGTTGTCATGAAGAGCGCATGGAAGATGGGATTGCTGGCGATCACAGCCAGTATGCTAATTATCGTAGTAGCAATAGCTTTTGGATTGGTACAGGTGGGATTTGTCACTCCGGCAGCTGACCAGCCGGCCGCTGCCATAGTAGAATCAGTGGACGCCGGCAGCGGGCCCGGTATTGTGGAACTGCTGTACTTCCACAGGACGGATCGTTGTACCTCCTGCAATAACGCCGAACAGTACGCCCGGGAGACCCTAGATCAGTATTATAAGGATGAGGTGGAGTCCGGCGAGATCTCTATCCGGAGCATCGACTACCAGCAGGATAAGGCGACGGCAGATAAGTATAACGTCAAGGTGCAGGGGCTGAAGATCAGGACGGCGGCGGGAGGCCAGGAGAACGTGAAAGACGTGCCGGAGATCTGGTCCTATGTCAGCGACAGGGACGCGTACGTGAAATACCTGAAATCGGTCATCGACAAAGAGCTGGGCGGGTAGTATGGACCTCTCAGCGCTCACCGCAGTCAGGGAATTTCCGCTGCTGTACGCGTTTGCCATCGGCCTGGTGACCGCGATAGGGCCCTGTCCGCTATCGGCGAACGTGACGGCCATAGCCTACGTATCGTCAAAATTTTTAAGCTCCCGGGATACGGTGCTGGCCGGCACGCTGTACACACTGGGGAGGGCGGCAACCTACGGTATTATTGGGCTGCTCATCTACGCCTTCGGGTCGGCGGTGATGGACAGTGCACCAGTGCTGCAGGATTACGAAAAGATCATAATAGGCCCTATCCTGGTCCTCGTGGGAGTAGTGATGCTAGAGCTGATTAAGCCGAACATCTCGGTGGGCGACGGCCTCAAGGCGAAGTACGGGCTCGAGCTCTCTAAACGAGGAGTGGCCGGATCGTTCTTCCTGGGCGCCATCTTCGCGCTGGCCTTCTGCCCGTACACCGCAGTGATGTTCTTCGGGCTGCTGGTGCCGCTCGCACTGGAGTCGAGCTACGTCGGAGTCAGCTACCCGCTGCTGTTCGGCATCGGGACCGGCTTGCCCGTGCTGATCTTCGCCATACTGCTGGGGGTAAGTGCCACGTTCGCCCGGGCTTACGTCGCCAGGATCGTGAAAGTCGAGCCGTACGTGAGAAAAGTGCTCGGGGCAGGCTTCCTGCTGTACGGGCTGTACCTCACGATCACGTACCTGCTATCGATAGCCGGATTGGTATAAACAGTGGGAGAAAAACGCTGGGTAGTAACATCGAATTGAGGAGGGTATCATATGTTAAAAGGTCTAGTCGAAAGAGGAAAAGTTGTTTTAAGACTTTGCCATATCCTGGCCGTCATCATGGTAGTAGCAGGTGCGGCGGGACTATCGATAATGCCTGCGGCTGCAATGCCGGTTACCGAAGGCTATTCGTCGGCCGGCATATCCACAGGGTGCCCGTGTAGCGGCGCCGGTAGCGCTCCGACAGCCACTCCGACTCCGACTCCGACGCCTGTGCCGCAGGTAGTGGATCAGGGCATTTCGACAGATGACCAGCAGGCAGGCTGTCCTTGTAGCAGCGGTGGCAATACAGTACAGCCTTCCCCGTCTGCGGTACCGGTATCGACGGTTGCATCAGCCGCAGATCAGCAGGCAGCAACGGATAATATACCGGCCGGCACGGCCGGACAGCCCGCATCGGTTACACCTGCAGGGGGCATCCAGGCGAACGGGCTTAAGGGGATCAGTTTCCCGTCGCTGTTCGGCAGCACGGCCTCCGGGGCCGGAGAACTATCGTCGGTCAGGTTCAAGAGCTTTGCTCCGTCGTGGCTGAAAACGGGTGAGACAGCCGGTGAGATGCAAGGCGATGGTATAGGCACGAGTTTGATCGGCCGGCTGAAAAGCCCGCAGCTAAAAAGTATGGATAGTATCGGGTCCATGATCGGCAGCCGGTTACAGGCAATGCCCGCATAGTTGGTTAAGGACAGCAAGTATTTAGAATTTTCCATTTCGAAAAAACTCGAAAAGGCTTATATACAATGCATTTCCATAATATTAGAAATGTGATAGTATGCTGGAAAGCCTCGTTGACCTTGCATTAACGCTCACCAACGTGGGTATTGCCGCCGTGTTCGAGTACATCTCGCTGCACGTGCTCTTTTGCCTCATTCCCGCGTTCTTCTTAGCCGGCGCCATAGCTGCGCTATTTTCCAAGGAGTCGGTGCTGAAGTTCTTAGGCCCCGACGCTAACAAGGTCGTATCTTACGGCGTCGCCGCGGTCAGCGGCGTGCTGCTGGCGGTCTGCTCCTGTACAGTGCTGCCGCTGTTCACCGGCATATACAAGCGCGGCGCCGGGATAGGCCCGGCGACGGCTTTCCTGTTCTCGGCGCCCGCCATCAACGTGCTGGCGATTGTCTACTCGGCCCAGCAGCTGGGCTACGACATCGGCATCGCTAGGGCGTTCTTTGCGGTGACACTTTCAGTCGTCATCGGGGCCATCATGGCCATACTGTTCCAGAAGAAGCTTACCGAAGAGCTGAAAGGCCAGAAGAAGATGCCGTTCGTCATGACTTCCCAGGACGGCGGCACCGAGAGCTTCAAGTACCGGACGCCCCTGACTTTCCTGCTGCTGGTCGTCATCCTCGTGTTCGGCGGGTGGACGATCGACTGGCTGATAAAGGGGCCTGTACTCGCGGCTCTGATCGCTGCTACTGCCTATACCTCGTATAAGTGGTACAGTACAGACGAGCTCTCGGCGTGGATGAACGAGACCTGGTTCCTGGTAAAGAAGATCTTCCCGCTGCTCATCGCGGGCGTGTTCTTCGCGGCCATCATCATCTACCTGATCCCTACGAGCTACATCCAGGCCTTCGTAGGCGGCGACAGCCTGTCATCCATCGGGATCGCCTCGGTTTCGGCCGCTTTTATGTACTTCTCGACGCTGACTGAGGTGCCTATCGTGGGCCTGCTGATGGCTGAAGGCATGGGCAAAGGTCCGGCGCTGGCGATGCTGCTGGCGGGTCCCGCGCTGAGCCTGCCGAGCATGATAGTCATCACCAGCATCATGGGCAAAAAGAGAGGCCTGACCTACATCGGTCTGATCATCCTGATGGCAGTCATATGCGGCGTCATCTTCGCCGCGATAATTTAATGACAGGATAGTGTAAAAGCAGATAAGGTAAGGTGAAAGTGATGAAGTTACAAGTATATGGCACAGGCTGCGCCAAGTGCAGCATGCTGGAGAAGGCGGCCAAAGATGCGGTAAAAGAGCTCGGCGTGAACGCCGAGGTAGTCAAGGTCAGCGACATCAACGAGATCGTCGAAGCCGGCGTTCTGGCGACGCCCGGTTTCGCGGTAGATGGCGAAATGAAGTCCATGGGCAGAGTGCCCTCGGGCGACGAGATCAAGAAGTGGATTAAAGCGAAGATATAAGGAGAGGCTAAACAAATGGCGAAAGAAGGATGCGCCTGTGGCATCAACTATGCAGACCTCGCCAGAGGCCTGCCCACCAAAGACCTCGGATTCAGGAAAGTTATCTGCGCTAAGTGCGGTAAAGAGTTCTACACGGACATTAAGGACAAGACAGAGTGCTTTGACTGCGCTAAATAGGAGAAGTAATGGAAGAGTTACCCGTAAACCCCTACCCGTTATCGAAGGTGGAAAAGGAAGCGCTGGAGAAGATCAAAGTTAAAAACTGTAAGGTAGCGGCAGAAGTATGCAAAGCTATCGCCGATCCCGTCAGGATCAAGATCCTGGAGGCGCTCCGGCAGCGGGAGCTTTGCGTCTGCGTGCTTGTGGACCTGACCGGGCTCCAGTACTCCACTTTGTCCTACCACCTGAAGCAGCTCAAGGATACCGGCTTGATCTCCTCGGACAAGGACGGCAGCTACCTGATATACTCGCTGACTCCGAAGGGAAAGGTCATCAACAGTCTTCTTCCGGTCCTCGACGACCGGTTCTGATCCCGCTTTACAGCGCATATATTAGAACACCTGCTTACAACCGTATTTACGGCTTAAACAAGCTCTAATACCCTTTTTGTAATCCTTTTTTTGGATATTCCAATAATTAACAAAATTATTAAGCTTAACACCGTGAAACGACCAAATATTAAACGATAAACTGAATTAGTGTTGCTGTTTAAAGCAATCGGTTCATCGTTGACAGTGTGGGTGAATAGTATGGTAAAAATTGACTTAAGAAGCATATCAGTCCAGCTACTGGTATTCATTCTGATTGTGGCGATCGTGCCGGTCGTGATCCTGACGCTCGCCAACAACATGACGCTGACCGGAATAGAGTCCAGCGTATATAAGGATAAGATAGACGATTCAGCTGCCATCGCCGCCAAGACGATCGACGGAGTCGTCGTGGAAGACGGGCTCATCACAGACAAGATGGCCCTCGACCCAGGCCTGATCGCAGCGGTCAAAAAGGATGACAGAAAGACTATCAAAGCCATAGTCGACAGGTATCAGAAAGACTACCCCGAGTTCAACATGGTAACAGTTACCAGCACCGACGCTACGGTGCTGGCCAGGTCGTCGAACGACGCGAACGGCGATAAGATGAGCGAAGCCGAAGTCGCGGCGGCGCTCAGGGGCACCAGAACTAACGAAATGGACCTGATTTCGGCGACGGCGATCAAAAACAACGGCCTGGACAGCTACGTCGCAGCCACCAAGACCCAGGAAGGCTTAGGTATCGTCAGCTGCGCCCCGATCAAGGACGAGAGCGGCGCGATCATCGGCGCCCTGTACACTGCGGACCTGCAGAACAACCAGAACGAACTGGTCGACCAGGTAGGCCAGGCCTCCGAAGGCTACTCGACGCTCTTCCAGGGCGACGTCCGGGTCTGCACGAACCTGAAAGACGCCAGCGGAAGCCGTATCGTGGGTACCAAGTCCAGCTCCGCAGTCGCTGCCAAGGTCTTAGACAGCGGCGAAACGTTCGAGGACCTGCTGACGGTCAACGGCATTCCCATGATGGTCAGGTACGTGCCGGTCAAGAACGGCGACGACAAGGTCATCGGCATGCTCTTCGTGGGGTATGACATCCGCGCGATGCAGAGCCAGATCAGTAACTCGAACCTGATGGCGATCATCATCGGCGTGGTCCTGACGATCGCATCGATCGGCGTAGGCTTCATCCTGGTTACGAGGATTACCGGACCTATCAAGAGGCTTGTCAAGGCGGCCGACAGCGTCGCAGCGGGCAACCTCGACGCATCGATGGAGACGGGCGCGAAAGGCGGCGAGGTGGGCCAGCTCACCGACGCGATCACCAAGATGGTGGCTAATATCAAGGAGCGTATCGCGTTCAACGAGTCTGTCCTGAAGGGTATCAACACGCCGATGTTCGTGACAGATAAGGAAAGGAAGATCACTTACTTCAACAACGCCTGCAGTCAGATGACCGGGTTCTCGGCGGAAGAGGCCAAGGGTAAATATTGTAAGGACATCTTCAACACGCCTGTCTGCCACACCAATAACTGCATGCTGATGAGAGCGTGGAGAGAGGGCGACCTGAGAGATGCAGAGGGCAACATCACGCTGAGGAGCGGCAAGGTCATCGACTTCTCATGCGACGCCACGTCGGTAAAAGATCAGCACGGCAACGTGATCGGTGGTATGGAGATCCTCCGGGACATCACCGATGCAAAGCAGGCCAAGATTAAGATCGAGAAGGCTGAGAAGGAAGCCCAGGAGAAGGCAGTATACAGCGAGGCTATACTGAAGTCGATCAAGGCGATTCACCTGGTGCTGAATTCGAAGTTCCAGATCGAGTACATGAACGATGTCGCCGAGCAGTACCTCGGTACCAGGCTGACCGAGTGCAAGGATAAAGCGGTTACGGACGTAATCAGCCTGAAAGTCCGGCCGGACGCAGCCCGTTCCGTCCTCTCGACGGGACAGGATATGATCGGCGTGGAAGATGCCCTGGTGATCAGCAGAAGTGGCAAGACGATACCCATCCGCCTGGACATCTCGGCTATGAAAGACCTGAGCGGCAAGATCATCGGTGTGAGCTTCATCGCCAGCGACATCACCCGGCAGCAGGAAGTCCAGGAGAACCTCAAGGTCATCGTCAAGACTGTCAACGACGTCGCGGAACGGGTGGCCACTGCGGCTCAGCACTCCAGCGAAGCCGCCGGCCAGGCCATGGTCTCGTCCCGGCAGATCAGCGAGAGCATCACGCAGATCGCCGCCGGGAGCCAGAGCCAGACCAAGGAAGTCGACAACATCAGCAACCTGATCAAGGTCATCTCGACCGATGCGAGGGACGTGTCGAAGGGCGCTCTCTCTGCGTCGGCCAAGATGAGGGAGGCCAGCGAGGCCACCAAGAAGGTCGACGAGGCTTCCAAGCAGGCCATGGGCAAGATGTCCGATATCAAGGTCTCGGTAGACGAATCGGCGGAGATCATCAGGGACCTCGGCGAAAAATCGAAACAGATCGGCAAGATCGTCGACGTGATCAACAGCATCGCCAGCCAGACCAACCTCCTGGCGCTCAACGCGGCCATCGAGGCAGCCAGGGCCGGCGAGGCCGGCAGAGGCTTCGCCGTCGTCGCGGAAGAAGTCCGCAAGCTGGCAGAAGACTCCGCTAAGTCCACCAGCCAGATCAGCGACCTGATCGGCCAGATCAGGGAACAGACCGACAGGGCGGTCACGTCCATGGACAAGGGCACCGTTGAGGTGGCCAGCGGCAGCGACGTGGTTGCGAAGGCGCTCAAGTCGGTGGAAGAGATCTCCAGGCTGGTCGACGAGGTGGCGGAAGTCGCCATGAACGTCTCGACGGCGACGGAGAAGCAGGTGAGCGGCACTATGGAGATCGCCAGGGCCATCGAGCAGATCAGCGCCGTGGTCGAAGAGAGCGCCGCCTCGACCGAAGAGGTCAGCGCCTCCGCGGAGGAGAGCACCTCGACCATGGAGGAGACGGCCAACATCGCCCAGCAGGTGCTGAAGATGGCCGAAGAGCTCAAGGCCGAAGTGAACAAGCTCAAGGTGGAGTAAAGCTCCACCTTTTCTTTTTTTATAGCCAGGCTTCCGGGCAGTCTGCTACTTTAGGGTTGAACTTCCATTTTTGAAACTATACCGGAAAATTATATATCGGCAGCCGTCTAGATGTCAGTGTATTGAGGTGCAGGCGATAAAAATACTGCCATGGCGCCCGGTTAGGGCTGGCGTCGGCACAGCTTATCGCTCCCTGTCATTCTAAAATCGCCAGCAACTGGCACCGCCAGTAGCAACTGGTGGCAATATGGATGGTGTAGTGGTATGACCAGGATTATTCCCGGTGTGGAAATTCAGGTAATCAAGGAAATCGTGCCGCAGCAGCTCAACCCGTCAGGCGTGGTTGCGCTGATCGGCACGACTGAGAAGGGCGAGGCTCTGGTGCCGACCCCTGTGAGCAGCTACGCGGAGTTCGCGGACAAGTTCGGTTCCAGCGACAGTTTCACCGTCACGAAGGAAGCCAAGCAGGCGTTCCAGAACGGTGTATTCCAGGTCGTCGTGGTCCCCATCGCCGGCCAGGACGGCGCCCGGGCGACGCTGGCCCTGAAGGACCGGAAGGGCAGGGACACCGTGCTCCTGACCGCGAAGTCTTCCGGCGAAGAGGGCAACAACATTTCTGTCAAGGTCGAGGCACCCGAGGGAGCCGAGACTGTGACGCTCTCGATCACCGACGGGACGAACATCGAGATCTACGATGCGGTATCGATGGGCCCGGCGGGCGACAACCTCGTCGACGCGATCAACCGGAAGTCCAGGCTGGTAACTGCGGAGGAGCAGCGCTCGTCCGGCAAGTCCGGCAGCAACAACCCTGTGGCGGCCGAAGGCACCCTGTCGGGCGGCAAGACCGGGGTAATCTCCAAGGCGGACTTCGAGGCGGCGCTGGAGAGGCTCGAGGCGGAGCCCGACGTCGACATGGTTGCGGCATGCGACGTCACCGACCCGGAGATCCACGCGCTGATTGACGCGCACTGCCTGAAGATGAGCATGGACGCGAAGAACAGGATAGGCCTGGGCAGCGTCGGCAGAAACGAGCCCATCGCCGAGATCGTGAAGAGAACGAACGTCCTCGCGAGCGATCGCTTCGTGATCGTGGCACCCTACGGCATCACCGGCGCAGTGGCCGGCCTCATCAGCAGGCTGAACTATTACGAGTCGCCGACCTTCAAGGCGATCGCCGGCGTGGCGAAGCTCGAGAAGAAGTACACGCCCTCCGAGGAGATGGAGATGCTGAAAGCCGGAGTCATGCCACTGGAAGCGCAGAAAGGCAGGGGCATCGTGGTCGTAAAGGGTATCTCGACCAGCAAGGAGCAGATCAGCGTCACGAGGATCGCCGATCACGCGGTCCGCGGCGTCAAGAGCGTGTCCGACCTGTTCATCGGTACGCTGAACAGCCCGGACGGCCGGAGCGCGCTAAAGGGCAAGATCACCGAGTTTCTCATGAGGATGGAATCGGAAGGCGCCCTGGTCCCGAGCGTGGACGGCAAAGAGCCTGCCTTCCTGGTGGACGTGTACAGCTCTGAGCTGGACTTCGCCCAGGGTATCGTCAGAGTGAACATCGCGGTCAGGCCGGTCAGGGCCATGGACTACATCTACGCGACCATCAAGGTCGAGGTTTAAGGAGGGTAACACAACATGCCAGTAACACCGATATCGGCAAGGTGGAGCACTGCCACGATCACCACCAGCGCGGGCTCGGAAAAGGTGGGCCTGCAGTCTATCGACTACAAGATCCAGCTGAACAAGCAGGACCACTTCGAGGGCGGCGAACACCTCAGGAAGTACGTCAGCTACGGCTACAAGATCGTCTCGGGCGTCATCAGGGTCAAGTCGACCTGCAGCCCGCTGGATGCGCTGCTCGACAACATGGACGAGGCAAACAACAACTTCTCGCTCCAGGTCATCCTCAAGGGAGAGGGAGGCCAGGTCGTCAAGACTCTGGACTTCCAGCAGTGCTTCCTCGACGCGAAGGACTACGCCATGGACATCAACGGGCACGGCATCTCCAACTACTACTTCACGGCCAAAGACCTCAAAGAGGGCGCCTGACCGGATAGGACGGAGTAACCCTTAATGAAAAAACTCACCAAGGAAGACATCCTGAAGGGCAAGGAGAAGCACGAGACGCTTCACGTCGAAGCCTACGGGTCTGAAGTCGTGGTACGGCCGCTAACCGATGGCGAACTCAGCGAAGTGTTCGCCGTCATCGGCAGCGTGCCCCTCAACGAGGACGGCATGCCTGACCCGGCCAGGGTCGACGTGATCAAAAATTTCAAAGCGTTACGTTTAGTCACTTCTCTCGGCCTCGTCGAGCCCAGGCTGACTGTGGAGGAAGTCTCTGACATGAAGTTCGGCGTGCCCGAGTTCATCGGCACCCGGATCCTCGAGCTCAGCGGCATCGCCTCGGGAGCCGGCGTAAAAAAAAAGAATCGAGATGAGAAGGTTCGTCCAGTCCCCTGAGGGCCAGGAGCTGGCAGCGCTCTGCCTTGACTACGGCTATAAGTTCGCAGAGCGGCCGGCCGATCTGACTCGCCCTCAGATCAATTTTTTAGTGGCAGCGCTGGTGGACAGGCTCGAAAAAATGTCGATCGCCAAGGCTCAGAGCGCCGGTGTCAACAGGATCGTCTTTGTGGATGACGAGGACGAGGACGAAGAGGAACTCTCCGAATGAGTGCCCTGGTGCAGGTTGGCCCATGACGGCAATAGAAGCCCTGCTGCTTAAGGCAGCCGAGCTCAGCAGCTCCAGCATGGAGGAGCTCAGCCCCGGTTTGGAAGAGATAGCTTCTGCCAGGGCAGCCGTGGCGGAAGCCATGATGCCCTTTTTAGCGACAGCTTCCGGCGTTTCCGAAGGAGTTCCGTTCAGGTACGGCTTCGTCCTCCCCCCGGAGCCGCCCGAGATCAGGCCTGACCAAGAAGAGGCGCCGAAAGAGCCCGCCAGGAGCGAGGTCAGCCTAGGGCCGATCAACGTCTACGCGATCACCCGGGAAATCCAGAAAGCCCTGGAGAACGTCGGGCACGACAGCACGGACATCAGGGCCATCTATTCTTCTTACGCTGCTTCGCCGGCGCTGACCATGCCCCATGTCCGCCATGAAGACGAGCGGCGGCCTGACCTGGCCAGAGAGCAACAGCCGCTGCCGCCGCTCTCCATGCCGATCGTAAGGCCGGAGGCTCCCGCAAAGGGGAAAGAGTGGGAGAGGAGACAGGAACAGGCCCGGGCTGCCGAGCCGGCACCCGCGGGACCAAGAGGGGAAATCGCCCGGGCGCCTGCCGGGGAGTGGGTGGAGCAGAGCATCAGGCGCTCGAACGTGGTGATGAGCGACCTCACAGAGGTCCGGCAGAACATCGTCAACAGGAGCATCACCACTGAAAACATCAGCACCGAAGCCCAGTCTATAAGCGCCGCGGTCGTCTCGGGCGGCACCGTGCCCACCCTGCCGGAAAAGCAGATGCAGCAGGCAGAAGAGCCTGCGAGAAACGTTTTCTCGTACCTGCCCGCCCGGCCCGCAGGCCAGGCAACGCCTGCCAGGGCAGCGACGCCGCCTTCGCAGCAGCAGAAGCCCGAAGAGCCAGTGCCTGGATATGCCGGCCACGTTCCGGCTCCCGTTTCCCCGGCGGGGAATGGTATTCAGCCACAGGCTGCCCGGCCAGTCAGGGAAAGGGCGAAAGCGGCCGTGACGCCGGATAAAACCGGAGAAGAGAAAGGAGAAATTCTCCCCCAGAAGTTCGTCCATGCGCCTCCGCTGAGGATGATGCCGAAGCCGGCGAGCCCTGCCGAGGAGTCGGAGTACAACGCCAGAAGGCTCTCCGAAGCGCTTTCGATGAGCGCGGAAAGCGGAAGGCCTCTCCGCCCGGCGGAAGGCACCGCCACAAAGGAGGAGAGCGCCCCGAGGGCGAGCTGGCCGGTGGTATCTGCTCCGGTAACGAGGGAGCCCCGGCTTCCTGAGACGCCGCAGCCGGGAGAGCCTCATCGGCCGCCCTTCCACAACAGCCCGGCCCAGGCCCGTGAGACCCGGCCTCCGGCCCCGGAAATGCCCGGCTCGCCGGTGGCGCAGGTCATCCGCTCCATGGGAGCGATGGGCGAGTACGTGAGAGCGGCCTCGGAGATCAGCAGGGCGGTCAGCGTCGCCCGGACCGGCGGCATATCCTCGCCTGGCGGGAGCGCCGGGCTGTCGCTGATCACGGCCATGTCGGGCGCCCCGGCAGCGATGCCCGTCGGGGAGGGAGGGCGGCCGGCAGAAATCCGCCACCTGGCCGGCATAGCCGCCGCCACAACAACAGTACCTGCCCACGATGCCGCTGCCTTAAGTTCTGTATCGCCGCTCGCCATCCCGGGGAACACGGGAAGCAGGGTGCAAAACGGATCGGCCGTCCCGGCCGCCAGAGTAGCGGTCCCGGGACTCGGACTGGTATCGGGCATCGCCGCAGCCCAGGCCGGCCAGCGGTCCGGCGCGGCGATGATCCGGCAGCTGATACAGTCGGCGCCCCACGTGACGGGGAGCGTGGCCCCGCAGGCGCCTGCAGTCTACGACCCGGCCGGGGGACTGCCGTGGAGTACACCGGTAACGCCCTCGGCGGCCAGCGGCGCGGAGAACATTGTCAACATCACCGTGCCCGGAGGGGCGACCCCGAAGATAGCCGGGCCGGGCCCGGCCAGCAAGGTCTCGAACTTCCACAACACGTTCAACATCACGGTCAACGTGAAGAGCGGCGAAGAGCGGGAGCTGAAGGACCTGGGCAAGAAGATTGGACAGATACTCTCGGAAGAGATCAAGCGGTACGGAGGCATCTGAGGTATGAAGATCGAGCTGAACGGCATACCGCTGGACGGCGAGGAAGAGGGGGGCGAAGGCAGGAGCGTCACCCACATCAGCACGGTGGACGCCAGGAACACCGAAGCCTACGACGCCCCGGGAGGCCAGAGCTCCTCGTACAGCGACCTGGGCCGGTCGGCGGTCAAGATCATCGCGGAAGGCATCGTGTCGGGAAAGAACTCCACCACATTGCTCGAGGGCATCTGGGGATGTTTTAAGAAGGGCGACCCGGTGGAGTTCAACTCGGACATCTCAGGCGCTGCCGACATCACCAAAGTGCTCATCGACAGCATGATCGTCAAAAGCGTAGCGGGCAACCGTAACCGATTTGACTATGTCATCGAGCTCTGGGAGTACCGGGAGCCGCCAGAGGAGCCAGAAGGCCCGGTAGCCGGCGACACCGGGCTTCCCGAGGAAGAAGCGGCTCCCGCAGAGGCGAACCAAGAGGCGGAGCAGTGGGCCAACGAGGTTGCCACGGATTCGTCGGCCCGCCGCAACGAGCTGACAGGAGTCGTGCTCGACCCGGCCGGGAACCCGACGCCGGGCGTGACAGTAGTGGTCGCCGGATGCGGCAGGGAGATCGAGGTTCAGACCGACGACAGGGGCGAGTACAGGGTGAAGGACCTTGACCCCGGCGACTACTCGGTCAAAGTGAAGGAAGAAGGGTACGAGAACGCGGAAGAGATGGTGACGGTAGGATGAAAATAGAGCTGGATGGCACCGCCCTGGATCAGACCGAGGAAAGCCCGGCCGGGGGAATATCGGAGGCCCGGAGCATCACGAACATCGTATCGGGGGCGAAGCGCAACTACGTCATGCACGCGATTCCGGGCCTGGACGGGTGCGTCTTTCAGGACATGGGGCGCACTGCGGTGCGAATACAGTTCGACGGCACGATCACGGGCAAGAGCGCGATCTCGGTCATCGAGATGATCAGGTCCAGGTACAAGAGCGGCCAACCGGTGCCCTTCATCTCGGATATCTCGGGCGCGTCGGACATCACCAAAGTGATCATCGACGACTTCCGGGTCACCGGGGAATCGGGTAACAAAAACCAGTACAGCTATACGATCACCCTCAGGGAGTACACTGAGCCGGCCTAAAGGTAGGGCAAAAGCAGGGAGCAGAGCGACATGTTGAGACCGGGCTACAAGATCAAGATGGGATCGGCAACCTTCGAGTCGGCGTCGGGCGGCGATGTGCTGAGCATCAAGGTAGACTGCGATCTGAGCATACCGCTGGACACCTTCCGGATCGTGCTCCGCCCCGGGAACGGCGCTGGACAGATTAAAAAGGGCGATGAGACCACCATAGAGCTGGGCAATGAGGGAGCGCTAACCAAGGTGTTCACCGGCATGGTCGATTCGGTAGTACCGGGCATCACCGGCGTCGCCATAACCGGCTACACCGCGGCCAGCGTGCTCGCAGGGACGAAGCTCCACCAGATCTACGAAAAGCAGTCCTCCGGCGCCATCGTGGAGGACCTGGCAGACAAGGCCGGGCTCAAGGTCAAGGACCCCGAAGACGGCATCACCTTCCCCATGTACGTCATCGACACCTCGAAGCCGGTCTACGAGCACATGCAGGAGATCGCGTCGCTCAACGGCTTTGACCTGTTCCTGAAGCCCGACGGCCTGATCATTTTTAAGAAATTCGAGAGCAAGAAGCCTAAGCAGTTCAAGTACGGCCGGGACATCGTCAAGAGCGAGGTCCACGAGCTCTCTCCGCCGTACACCTCAGTCAAAGTCATCGGGGAAAGCCCTGCCAGCAGCAAGGGCGGCGACAAGTCCCACTGGATATCCCAGGAGGGGACCGGAGTCACCATGGGCAGCGGAGATAGGATGCTCATCGTCCGGCACCCGGCAATCAGAGACACAGATACGGCTGAAAAGGTGGCCGCTGCCAAAATGGAGTCGTTCCTGGTGGAGCTGGGCGGCACGCTGGTGGTGCTCGGCAACCCGAAGATCGGGTTAGGCGACACCATCGCCATCAAGGAGATGCCGTGCGAGCAGAACAACGGCGAGTTCGAGACGGTCCGGGTGAGCCACGAGCTCAGCACGGAGGCCGGTTACCTCACCACCATCGGCTGGATCAAGAAAGTGACCGTAGCTCCGGGCGACTCCCCGGCGATCGAGACGCCTGCGGTGCCCGCCCCGCCCAAAGAGCCGAACATGTTTGAGGAAATGCTGGAGAAGGCTAAGGAAGTCGAAGAGGCAGCGAAGGAAGCGCTGATCGAATCGGTGGAGGCGGCGGAAGAAGCGCTGGGCGATCTCCTGGAGGAGCTCCAGAAGGCGATGGCGGAAGTAGACAGGCAGGCCGCGGAGATGATCAAGGCCGCCGGCGAGGCGAAGAAGGTCGCCGAGGAGGCCGCCAGAGAAGCCCTGAAGGTCGTCGACGAGCTCAGGAAAGAGCTCCGGGAAAAGAAGCAGGAGCTGGACAAGGTCGTCGAGGACGCGGAGAGGGAATATAGCGATTATAAGAAGAAGGTCCAGGAAGAGATCGACAAGATCAAAGCCGAGGCCGAAGAAGTAGAGAAGGAAGCTGAAAAGCTCGTCGAGCAAGCCCAGAAGAAGCTGGAAGAGGCGAAAAAGAAGATCGAAGAACAGGTCAAGCCCATAGCAGACGAGATCCAGAAAGTCAAAGACCAGATCAAAGAGCTGGAAGACCAGGCCAGAGAGCTCAGGGACGAGGCTAAAGAGAAGATCGAAGAGGCGAAAAAATCGCTCACAGACCAGTTGAAGCCCATCGAAGAGCAGATCCAGAAAGTCAAAGACCAGATCAAAGAGCTGGAAAAAGAAGCAGAAAAGCTCGAAAGCGAAGCGAGAAAGAAGATCGAAGAAGGCAAGAAGGCCCTCAAAGACCAGCTGAAACCGCTGGATGACGAACTCAACAACATCAGGCGTGAAATTACTGATCTTGAAAACGAAGCTAAGGAGCTCAAGAACCAGCTCCCCGCCGGAGGCGCCGGAGTGTCCGTTCAGGGCAGCTCCCAGGACACTGAGAGAATCAGGAAAGAGATCGAAGACCAGATCAAGGAAGTCGAGGATAAGATCTCTGACCTGAAGGGCCGGGCTGAAGACAAGCTCAAAGAGATCGAGGACCTGAAGAAAGAGGCCGAAGCCAGAGAGAAAGAGATCGAGCAGGAACTCGAAGCCAAGGTCAAGGAAGGTAAAGAGAAGCTCGAGGATCTCAAGAAGGAGATCGACGACAAGCTCAAAGAAGCCGAGAACCTCAAGAAAGAGGTTGAGGCCAAGGTCAAGGAGATCGAGAAAGAGCTTGAAGACCAAGTCAAAGAGGCTGAGGACAAGGTCAAGGAACTGAAAGCTCAGGTTGACGACAAGCTCAAAGAGATCGAGGACGCGAAGAAAGAGATCGAGGCCAAAGAGAAGGAGATCGAGGAAGAGCTGAAGGGCAGGCAGGAAGAGACCCGGAAGAAGCTCGATGAGATTAAGGCAAAGGCCGAAGCCGCGGAAAAAGAGGCGATGGACAAGCTCAAAGAGCTTGAGGCCAAGGTCAAGGAGGCCCGGAAAACTCTGGATGACGGAGTCAGGGAGATCCAGGACCAGATAGACGAGGCCCAGCGGACAGCGAACACGATCCTGAAAGATGCGAATAAAGCTTACGGCGAAGCCGTGCAGAAGGCCGAGGAAGGCCGCAAGGAGATGGCCCATGGCATGGAAAGCCTGAAGGGCGCCTACAAGTCGGCCAGAGACAAGGTCATGGAAGGCAAGAAGATGGCGGGGCTGGAGTAAGGAGGTAGAGGTAATATGGCGGTCAAGGATGGGGTGGCAAAGGTAAGCGCTGCGAAAGATGCTCTCGATGTTAAAAAGCGCCAGGCGGACATAGCCAGGGGCAAGTACCAGGCGGCGAAGGAGAAAGCCGAGGCCGCTAAGAAGTTCCAGGAGACCAAAGACCTGGAGTACCTCCGGGGCAAGAACGGCTTCTCGGATAAAATTCTGGCCGCGAAGGACAAGGCTAACCAGGCGTCGAGCAGCGTGGAGCAGCGCCAGATGGAGCTCGGGCAGGCGCAGAGCCTGGTCAAGCAGATCATCGAGAAGATCGAGAAGATGGGTGGTGGAAGGTAATGCCTATAGAGATCAATGAACTGTCGGCTGAAGTGGATAACAGCGGAAACACTGGCAATCACACGGTCGGACAGTCGGACGGCAGCGAAAACCTGACGCTCGTCGGCACCATGAGACGCATCGCCGAAACTGAAGCCAGAAAAATCCACACCTTCGACCTGGGCGTGGTCACGTCCATTTTCCCGCACGCCAGCGGGTTCGACGATCACAATTACTACTGCAGCGTCAGGCTGAGGGACAGCGACTCGGACGAGCTGAGAAACGTGCCCATCCTGACCCCGCACATCGGGTTCGCTTTCACCCCGAGCATCGGGGACCTGGTGCTGGTCGGCTACATAGGTGGCAATGTCAACTCGCCGGTGGTGCTGGGCAGCATGTACAACGACCGGCAGCGGCCGCCCGAGAACGACGCCGGCGAGCTTGTGTTCGTGTCCCCGGACTCGGTGAACCCCTCGAAGAAGAGAGTCGACATCAAGCTCCCGAGCGGGGTGGAGATCAAGGTGACGGACGACGCGGTGCTGATCGACACCGGCTTCTCGAAGATCAACGTCGGCATGGACGGCACCATCTCCCTGAAGGCCGACGTGGACATCACCATAGAGAGCACGATGGCCTTAAAGCTAAAGGGCCTGACTGTGGAGATCGAGGGCACCCAGGAGCTGAACCAGAAGGGCGGATTGGTCAATATCGAGAGCGACGCGAACGCCGAGATCAAGGCCGGCGCGAACATGAGCGTCAAAGGTGGCGCTATCACCGAGATCAAGGGATCGATGGTCAATATCAACTGAGGCGAGAGAATGGGACAGCCGGCGGCGAAGATGGGAGACCAGATCACGGGGCTCGACACTCACATATACATGATTCCGGCAGCTGCAGGGGCCCCGGTCCCGACTCCGCTGCCCAGCCCGTTCGCCGGAATGATCAACGGCGGCTGCAGCACGGACGTAAACATCGAGGGCAAGCCCGCTGCCACCGTCGGCTCGACAGCGGTAAACAACCCGCCGCACATGCCACAGGGAGGGCCGTTCCAGGTGCCGCCGACCAACCAGGGGACGATCATCATGGGCAGCAGTACAGTGATGATCAACGGCAAGCCCGCTGCGAGGGCGGGGGATACGGCCAACACTTGCAACGATCCGACAGGGGTTGCCCCGGTCGGCACAGTAGTGGCGGCAGGGACAGTCAACATAGGATAAGGGTCAGGGATAGCAATGGATGAGGAACTATACGGGAGAGACATCAAGCTGTACGTCGAGATGAAGGAGGAGTACGTAGGCCTTGGGGCGGATCTCATGGTGAGTAAGGCCGGGGATCTGCAGCTGGTCTCCGGCAGGGAGAACCTGGGCCAGGCGATCATGCACCGGCTGCTGACCCGCCAGGGAGAGCTGGCCGAGCTGGGCCACCCCCGCTACGGGTCTCGCCTACACGAGCTCATCGGCCACCCTAACACCGAAAGAACCAGAGAGCTGGTCCGGCTGTACGCCAAGGAGTGCGTCCTGCAGGAGCGCCGGGTCAAAGAGATCTCCGGCATCAAAGTGACCGCGTATGCCGGCGACCCGCACGCAGTCGTCCTCGATATCACAGTAATCCCTATCAAGAGCAACATTCCGATGAATCTGGTATTCCCGTACTACCTGGAGGTAAGCTGATGACATTCACAAGAAAGACTTACAGGGAGATCACTGACTCTATCCTGTCCCAGATCACCAGAGGCCTGGTGAGCGAAAAATACGAGTACCTCCAGTACCGGACCAAGTTCCAGCTGGAGAGCACCAATGTCAGGGACATCGTCAAAGTCGACGGCATGCTCAAGGGCGCCAAAGTCTCGTTCAGGAAAGGCACCGATTACCGCCTCAACGGCGACATGATCGAATGGATGCACGGAGGAGACAAGCCCGACGATCGCACGCCTTTCACCGTGTACTACCTGGTGGATACCACCATGGGCATCACGGACGTCAACCCGGGCACGGTCACCCGCACCATCGTGGAGGCGATCGCGCTGGAGATGGACTACATGTACGCGCAGATGAACCTGGTGTACAATTCGGGCTTCATCGACACCGCCAGCGACAAGTCTCTCGACCTGGTGGTGGCGCTGCTGGGCATCACCAGAAAAGCGGCGGGCTACGCCAACGGGGAGATCATCTTCGGCCGCAACAACGAGCCCCCTGCCATCGAGGTCTCCCGGGAGGCGACCGTCTTCGGCTCGAAGGACCGGTACGAGCTCAAGTATTCGCTCATCAAAGAGGTCAGGAAGATCGAGGCGACCGCCGGCGGGGAAACCGCAACGCTGCTCCAGGGCTCGGACTACGACGTGGTAGACAACAGGATCGTGTTCCTGCCACAGGGCAAGGCCCCGGATGCAGGCTCAGTCTTCTACGTGGACTATGCTGCGTACAACAGGATCGTCGTCCCCCTGAACACGATGGTCTCCACCTACTCCAGGACCGCGGAGAACATCAAGAGCTTCCGCACTACCAGAGAGGCCGTGCTGACGAAGAACGACGCCGGCCGGTGGGAGGTCGCTGTCCCGGTCATGGCCACCGTCCCCGGCAGGGAAGGCAACGTCAGCGCGGGCAGTGTCACTGTGATGCCCAAGCCAGTGGCGGGCATCGACTTCGTGATCAACAAGAACGACATGGCCAGCGGCACAGGCGTGGAAAGCGACTCGGAACTCCGGGAGAGGGCCAGGAGGGCGCTGGAGATGGCCGGCAAGGCGACGCTGAAGTCGCTGAAGTCCGCCGTCCAGGGCGTCAACGGAGTCGCGGGCGAAGTGGTCGTCATCGACCAGCCCGACGGCATCCCCGGCATTGTCCAGGTCATCGCCAGCGGCGGCGACCTGGAGAACATCCACCGGGCCATAGAAGAAACCAGGTCTGCGGGCATCGTGGTCGAGTTCAAGCGGCCTCTCATCATCCCGCTGGACGTGAGGCTGACCGTCGTCGTGAACCGGGGCTCGGACCGGGATGCGATCAAGAACAGGGTCAGGAACGCGATAACCGAGTACATGAGCACCATCGACATCAGCCAGGACGTGGTCATCAGCCGCATAATTCTCGCGGCGCTCCAGGTGCCCGGGGTGAGAGACGCCCGGGACATATACGTGAACGAGAGCAAGGACAACGTAGATGTGAAGCTGACCGAGAAGGGCGAGCTCAGGTCCCTCGAGATTTTCGTGGAGGAGTGAGCGTTGTCGATCAAAGCCGAAAGAATCTCAGAGAGGCTGCCCCACTTCTACATGCACTGGGACCGCCGGGCGACGATCTCGTCGATCGTAGGCGCGGTGGGCAAGAACATGGACGAGGCGGAGAAGGACTTCGTCTCGATCATGCAGGCCCACTGGGTCGACACCGCCCCGGGAGAAGACCTGGACCGGATAGGACGGCTCTACAGCATCCAGAGAAAGGCCACTGAGACCGACGACGACTACCGGGGCCGGCTGAAGACCGCGGTGCTGAGCTTCAAGGGCGGCGGTACCAGGAACGCGATCCTGATGATGGTCCGGATCGCGATGGGGTTACCGCCGGACTACCCGGTGGCTATCGAGGAGAACCCGGCTGTCCGGCTGAAAAAGACCTGGAAGCTGATGGCCGGGACAGAGTGGACCGTCAACCCCAGGAACATCAGGGACGCAGAGCCGGAGATCACCATCGCTGTCGAAACAGAGGGCGCCAGAATCTCCGACCCGGTCATCAGGAACCTGGACACCGGGGAGTCGATCATGTACAGGGGCGAGCTCTCCAGGGGCGACGTGCTCAGGCTGGCCGGAGCTAAGGCCACCCTGAACGGCAAGGACGTGTCCTCGAAAATCGAGGGGAGCGTGCCCGTGCTGCCCAGGAAGAAGACGAAGTGGCAGTACACCGAATCGGTCGGCGCCAACCTGGGCGCCTTCGACAGCGCGATGTTCGACCGGTCCGTCTTCTCGGTCAGCATCACCTCCGCGATCACGATGGAGTGGACGGCGAACCAGCCGGCCACCTTCGACGTGATCGTGGAAAAAAGCCTGCTGGACAAGTCCGGCGTAAGCGAAGCATACTTGCAGGAAATTGTGAACATGGCCAAGGGCTGCGGCGTTAAAGCCGGGATACGGCTCGCAGAGCCAGCTACGAAGGGTGGGATATAATGGCATTTGATCCAGTCTTTAAGAAACCGGGCGACATCATCAGGTCAGACGAGTGGAACAAGATCATCGAGGAACTGGTCACCCTCAGGAAGTACATCGACAACATGACCAGAAGCGTCACACTCACCGGCCTGCCGAGCCCCGTCGGGACAGCGTACAACCTCAGCACAGGCGTGCCGGACGACTTCAACTACGGCAGCGACGTGCTCGGGCTGATAGATAAGCAGTACTACGTCGGAAAAGTGGAGATGGGCGATATCTGCAAGTTCGGCCTCAACGATTACGCAGACGTCGTCTCCTACTGGTCAGGCGCTGCCAACGGCGACAGAGAGGCGATCGAGATCCAGATCGAGTACATCGACGGCAGCACGTACGCCACGGACAAGCTGGTCATCCACGAGTGGACCAACCTCCGGCCGAAAGGCACCAAAAACCCGTACGTCGAGTACCTGCAGTCCCCAAACCAGCGCCTCTGGTATAAGTATTCGCTGATCAACCCGGGCCCCGAGAAGGCCATCCGGTACATCACCTTCCGGGACGTCACGAAGGACAGCGCGGTCAGGATCGCCAACGTGCTCCACTACACGGCCAGAGTTCGGCAGCTGCAGCCGCCCGAGGCGGCCAAAAAGTGAAGAGTGCGCGGTGACAGAATGATACCTGAGATCGACAACGCCTTGATAAGTTCGCTGCAAAAAGGCTTAGAGGGCATGGTGCCCGCAGAGGACATCGTGCAAGGTATGGACCGTAAAAAAGGCTTATCGGTATGTAACACGGACTTCACTATAGAAGAGTCCGGCATGAAGGTCACCGAGGTCAGGAACGAAGAGAAGCTGGAGGTGTTCGACACGGACGGCCAGCTACTGGAGTTCCGGCTGACGGACACGCCGGTCAAGGAAATCCTCAAGGTCGAGCACCCCCGGGGCCGGTTCAGGACAGCCCCGGACGACTTCACCTTCGACAGGGTGAAGAACGCTGTAGTCTTCCGGGAAGCGCCGAAGAAGGGAAAGGACAGCATAGCCGTCACCTACGAGCTGGACAAGCCCCTCGGAGAGTCTCACATCCTCAAGTTCTCCCTCCTCTACTCCATCATAATCGCCGCCGACAACGCCGCCGACCGGGATAAGATCACGCTCGCCACCATCGAAGCCCTCTACCGCGACGTGGGCAACCTCTTCCTACAGGGTGTCGACGATATCAAGTTCAACCGGGGCTATACGATCGATGCCGTCGAGGGCGACGTGAAGAGCAGCGTACTCGAGTACACGGTTACGACTTCAAGGCGCATCGACGTCACCTACCCGGCCATCACCAAGGTCGACATCAAGAAGTCCAAAATATAATGTGCGCCCCTCCCCCGGACGCTCTTTTTTTCTATTACTGCTACAGAGAAGAGGCAGGATAATTTACCACGGCGGCACAGCGACACAGAGACAATGCGATCCACGACAAGCCGAATGGTAACTGGAACCACGGCGGCACAGCGACACGGAGACAATGCGATCCACGACAAGCCGAATGGTAACTGGAACCACGGCGGCACAGCGACACAGAGACGATGGCAAACTGTTAACGGTGAACTCTTTTTCAGCCCACGGCGGCACGGAGACAGTGCATTAACCAAAAGCTGCTTACCATCCAATCCTTTCAGCCTGTGTATCTGATATAAGGCCTGAAAGCTTCACCCCTCCTTTGAATTTTGTCAGGTTTAGCATCAGTATACCGGATGAGGTGTTTGTCTCCATACTCCCTACCCTCCGTGCCGCCGTGGATCATAAAAAAGAGCCTTGCTACTCGGGTACGAGTTATCGCCGTGGCGCCGTGCCTCTATGGTTAGAAAATTTGATCTTGTTATCGGGTCTCACCCGGTCGCCGTGCCGCCGTGCCGCCGTGGTTAGAAAACTTACCCAGTTGTCGTTTCCCGCACAGTCTCTGTGTCGCCGTGCCGCCGTGGTGAGAAACAAGCGCTGTGGGCTCTGTGTTTAAAATAGAATAGCCAGGGGACCATGTCCCCAGGCCTTATTTTTATTTCTTGTTCTCTGGCTGCATAGCCCCGCAGTGGTGGCAGAACCGGGCGGCCTCGGGTATGACGGTGCTGCAGGACGGGCACTGCTTGACGTCGGTGCCGGAGGGCGGGGTCTTGCCGCACTTCGGGCACTGGGAGGCCTCGAGTGACATGGGAGTGCCACAGTGCATGCAGAACCGTTTGGGCATGCCCTTGAACTCTACTTTGCCCTCGCCGTGCATGTTGCCGATTGCCGCGACGATGACGGCCGTGCCGCTCACGTCTCCCGAGGTGATGACGGTGCTGGCCGACTGGACTCTGCCCGGCAGCTTCAGCTCGGGCGCGATGGTGCCGAGCGTCGACTTGAGGGTGACGGTCTTGTCTTCCAGCGGCGTGACAAAGCCGCCTTTTTCGTCTTTGATGGCGACGGTCACGGTGGCGGAAGAGGCCCCGTCTGCCGGGATGGTGGAGGGCTGGACAGTGACGTCCAGGCTGCCGTGTTCCACAACGAAGTCCACTCTGGTGGTCGCCGTCTTGCCCAGGGCTTTAGTGGTCACGGTGACTGGGCCGAACTCCCTGGAGGAGGTCAGGTCCACGTCTACGTGGTCTTTGCCCTGGGGGATGACTGCGCTGTTGATCGTGCCCGCGGTGGTCTCGAACTCGACGTCGGTGTCCCTGCCCATCCTCTTGACCATGCCGAGGCCGTTGACGAACTGCACCCGGATCGGCAGCTTTGAGGTGCCGTCTGCGGGCACCCTGGTCTTCTTCGGTAGGACCTGGAGGCTGGACTTCAGCCACAGGAAGAGCAGGAGGAGGAAGAGGAGCAGCAGGATTGCCAGGGCGATGGCGATGTACATCCAGTAGTCTGCCAGCAGAGTGAGACCTGCGCCTGTGCCAGGGTCAGGAGTGACAGTGACGACCACCGGGCTGGGGGTCGGGGTATCAGTCACTCCCCCCACGACGACGGGAGGTGTCGGAGTTGCCGGGTCAGGCGTCGGAGTCGCTGGTTCAGGGGTTACTGTCGGAGTCGACGTAGCTGGCGGAGCCTCAACTACAAGAGTGACTGTACCGGCAGCATCTTTGACGTTATCGGGGTGGCTCGGACTGATGTAGGTTCTGTACGACTGAGCTGTGATCGTATAGGTACCGGGAGCGCTGCTGGTGAAGTCGGCTTTAGCCTGGCCTTTGCTGATCCTGCCGACGATGGTGAACGAAGCGGTCGAAGATGCAACCGGCTCGAAAGTCCCCGAGGCAGGAGCGCTGGTGAACTCTACCGTCACACCGGCGGCAGGGCTATCGTTAGCTGCCCAGGTTACCTTAGCGATGACCATCGCATGCCCGTCGGCGGCGATCGTAGACTGATCCGCGGTCACGGCGACGTTGTATTTGTCTAACGTGATGAGTCCCGGATGGTAGATATCCGGTGTCACAGTTACTTTAGTCACCTGCAGGTCGGACGGCAATACCACGCCGCCGGCTGCATTTGCCTGCGGCAGGAGTGCCATGATTGCGATAGAGAAAATTATCAGGGCCGTTAAGACCCTTCCATAGCGAATAAAACCACCCATAGATCGAACCCCCGGAACAGACCCTAATTCCGTCCGGCTAGTAGTAAGAGCTTACTGGAAGAACGTATAAATATGTTTCTTATATGGCCACGCGGTATTTCGGAAGGCCGGAAAAAGATAGAAGGTGAGAAGCCGGGTCTTGAGCCCGGCTACCATGGCATCGATTCGTCATGGCTGTTTAGCGCCGCAGTGGTGGCAGAACTGCGCAGCATCAGGTATGACGGTGCTGCAGGAAGGACACTGCTTGACATCCGTGCCCGAGGGGGGAGTTTTCCCACATTTCGGGCACTGGGCCGCTTCGAGAGCCATAGGTGTGCCGCAGTGCATGCAGAACCGCTTGGGCATACCCTGGAAGGTGACCTTGCCTTCGCCCTTAAGGTCACCCGTGGCAGCAGTAATCACAGCAGTACCGCTGACCTCTCCCGACTGGAGGCTGGTGCTGACCGAGGTAGCCCGGGCCGGCCACTTAAGCGTGGCAGGCAGGGTGCCGAGAGTCGTCTTCAGCGCGACGGTACGGTCTTCCAGAGGAGCTATAACGTTGCCCTTGTCAGCTTTTACCATCACGGTCAGGGTGGCAGACGACCTGCCGTCCGCCGGGATCGTATCAGGCCGGGCCGTGATTTCCAGGACGCCCTTCTCCGCTACGAAGGCAACCCTGGCGGTGGCAGCCTTGCCGCCGGCTTTCGCGGTGATCGTGACGGGGCCGAACTCCTTCGAGGAAAGCAGCTCCGCATCCACGTAAGGCTTGCCCGCCGGGAGGGTGACGCCCCGGATCTTGCCGGCGGTGGACTCAAGCTCTACATCGGTGTTCTTGCCAGGTTTCCTGGCCATGCCCAGGCCGTTGACGAACTGCACCCTCACCGGGGTCACCGTGGTGCCGTCGGCAGGTATCTTAGTATTCCGGGGCAGCAGTTTGAGGCTCTTCTTCAGCCAGAGGTAGAGGAAGACGATCCCCGCGACGAGTAGCAATAGCAAGATACCGGCAATACAGCCCCCGACGCCCAGCAGCGTGGTCATATCAACTGCAGCACTACTGGTGGCAGCAGGGATAGTCGTCACGACCGGCGTTACGGTAACTGCAGCGGTCGGCATCGGAGTCGCAGTGCCTGCGGCCGGGGAAGGCGACGGAGATGGAGAAGGCGAAGGCGACGGGGCAGGAGTACCTACAGTGATCGTCAGGACGCCGGATGCGTCGGCTTTGTTACGAGAGTCGCCCTTGCCAAAGTATGCGCTGTATGCCTGGACAGTGATTTTATAGGTCCCGGCCGTACTGCTGGTGAAATCGCTGCTGGCTATGCCGCTGAGCCAGTCGCCTTTGGAATATACCACGCTGGTCCGGGTAAGGGCAGGAGAAAAGGTAGCCGTCGCAGGGCTGCTGCTAAACTCCACATAGACGTTATCGACCGGGGTGTCGTTACCTGCCCAGGTGACTACCACGCGCAAGCTCGTGCGCTCGCCGGGCTGGATAGATGCATCGGCAGCGGTCACTTCGACGTCGTAGCTGTTCAGCGAAAGAGGCGTGACCGCCCGGCCGGTGACTTGCAGGCTGTCCGGGGTGACAGCGGTCCCGCCGGCAGCCTCGGCGTGCGGCATGACAGATAGTGCGGCCATAGAGACGAGCATAAGAAGTGTTGCTATTGTAGTGATACGCATAAACCCACGCATAATCGAACCCCCGGATATAGCCAGTTGCAGCGATTGAATACTAAGAGCTTCTCGGAGGCTTGTATAAAAAGGTTTCTTAAGGCCGGAGTGCAGTGAAACTGGATGACATACGCCCGGAAAAACGGGGGTCGGTCGATCGCTGGCGTGGACACAGGGAGATATACGATGAGCATATCGCCGGTGCCGCAGGGATCGATTACCTGTTAGTTATGATTCGAGGGGCTGGCATAATCGGATGGTGCAGCGTAACCAGTTAACCTGGCAGATGCTTGCCGTACGATTCGATCACCGACCCGGTCATCGAGCTGATGGAGATTTGCGGCGACGGAGCCGGAGTAATAGTAATTGCAGGGGCGGTGGGCCGGGTAGAGGTGGAGGCCTGCCCGGGCCCCTGCGATAATGAGAAAATCGCGACCACGATGACGCAGATGGCGATGACTGCGACTATAGCTCCCGCTATCAGTAGTTTAGATTGCATAGTATCACAAGTCGGGGGTGTTACACCCCGATGAATAAAATGGTCAGGGAATATTTAAAGTTTCTATCACAATACGTTAATTCAAGAGCCCGCAGGCTCTACGGCTGGCATCTTATCCGCCCCCGCCGCTTTCGTCCTGCGGAGCTTCCGGAAGCTGTCGATGAGGATAGAGCTGTCCCGGATAGCAGAGATCGACTTCCCGAGCAGGTTTTCATCGACACGGAGCAGCCCCTCGCCGGGTTCGCCCACGCTGATCGCCAGCTCCAGGTAGCCGAGGGCAATCTGGTTGAGGTTGAGCAGCTCATGCTCCAGCATATCACAGTAGAGATCGGAAGACAACTCAGCGCCCATCCCCGCGGGAAGGTTGATGGCGATAGCTCCGGCTACACGTTGCTTTGAGTTCATAGAATCACTCACCCGGCGTATTAGGCCTTGATTAATAGAAATGAGCGGGGGATATATAAGCGTTATATCATAATCTGTTAATTTAACCAGGCAGTATCTTATTGATTTAAATTAACGGATTGTGACATAAGCCCTATATATAATAAAAAAAATTTCTTAGCAGGCGATTGCCGGACCATGATTCTCTGGAGAAGCATTTTTGCCGGAAAGCCGGACCCGCGCGAGCGGGGGTGAATGAAGTGAAATATGATAAATTCGTGATAGGTATCGTTCTACTGATTATTGTCCTGACCATGATAGCCATTGCCGCCGTGTACAGCACCCCGGCGAACGGCGCAGACGCCAACGTTTCAGCTTCGGGCGTGCCCACTGTGCTCCCCACGGCTGAGCCGGCTGCGGCAACTCCCGTAGCCACGGATTCGCCGGTGCCTTATGCGACTGTGAGAACCGGCCCTAAGCCCGAAAAAATTACCTGGTTCGGCAGCGTGCAGGACAGCTTCGGCAAGCCTTTCGGCGGGGTAAACGTGACCCTCCGCCTGATGACGCCGGCGGGAGAAGCCTTCAACGTGACCAACGTCTCGGCCGAAGGCCTGCCCTACCCCGGCAGCTACTTCTTCTATAACGTCACCGTCAGCCCGGACATCACTTACGCGTACGCTGAGGCAAGCGTGGGGAATCTGGAGGATGACATAACCTACTATGGCAGGAGCAGCAATTACACGCTCGATAACGAGATGATGTCCAGTGGCTTCATAGTGCTGCACGTCCCGATGCCCGATCAGGTAAAAATTACCGTCGAGAGCACGAAGATCGCACCGGTAAATATCGCTTACGTCAGCGTGCCGGGTTCAGGTTTGCCTAACTCGACGCTCGTCACGGCCCAGCTATTCCTGAATGGCAAGCCGTACAAACGGTCCGGAGTGACGATCTCATTCTTCACCGATAAAGAGGACGTTGCGGCCCTGCCGGGCGTCCGGACCAACGTCACCGATATGACAGGCCGGGCATCCATCCTGCTGACCGGCAGCGGGGCAGGAAATGCCACCGTCACCGGCTACACGAGGATCGGCATCAGCCGGAACCTGAGCGACACCTGCCCGGTACAGGTTATCAATTAGAAGGAGGCGGATTAGATGAGCACTCAAATACCTCGACTAAAGACAGCCTTAGCCGTTACAGCGATCGTCCTGATCGTAGCGCTCGCCGGATGTACCAGTTCAACTGGCAGCGGCGACAGCAATGCCTCGGCGGCCAATGAGACGCAGCCCATGCCCACGGCGACAGTAACGGCGACTGCCCAGCCCGACATAGCCGGAACGCAAGGTAACGTCACCAGCTGGTTCGGTAGCGTGCAGGACAGCTTCGGCAGGCCGTTCGAGGATGTCTACATCACCCTGCACGTGATGACTCCGACCGGGGAAGCCTACAATATGACCACCCGATCATACGCTGGCATGCCCTACCCAGGCAGCTATGTGTTTGATAACATCGTGCTAACCCCGGGCGCCACGCACGCTTACGCAGTAGCGGTAGGAGACGTAGGCGATGGTGTCCAGTACTATGGCAGAACAGATAATATATCGCTGAACAAGAGCAGGATTTCCAGCGGCTTCATCGTGGTCCACGTTCCCATGCCCGACGCCATCAAGGCAACCCCGGAGCACGGTACGATCGGCGTGGCGGGCAGGTCGAGCTTACCCGGGTCGACCCTGATCACGGCGCAGCTGTACCTGAACGGCAAGCAGTACAGGAGGGCCGGGCAGCTGGTGAACTTCACGAGCGACAACAATGCAGTGGCAATGCTGCCGGAAGCCTTCGGGAACTCCACCGACAGAGAAGGCCGGGCGACTGCAGTACTGACCGGCGTCGGCCAGGGAAGCGCCAACGTGACGAGCTACCTGAAGATCGGCATCAGCCGGAACCTGAGCGACACCTGCGCCGTGCAGGTCGCCTGGTAAAAGCAGGAGCTATAGCCTGCCGGGGTTCTCCCCGGCTGGCTTAGCCAATCCGGGACCGGAAGTCGGCGGGGTTTGCATAGCTCTTCTTCAGTACGGCAGGCTTGTTGCCCAGGAACTCCGCCGCCCTTTTCACGGCGTAAGAGTGCATCTTCTTTTCCTGAGTCTTGTTGGCTGGCGCTCCATGCTCCCTGATCCACTCTTCCTTGGCGGCAGGCACGAGCAGGTGAGCCATCGCCGTGCGCAGGTCCTTGATCGTGTGGCCGGTGTCGTGCTTGAACTTGACGTAGACCGAGCGATAGGCGCTGACGAGAAGAGGATATCTGGTAGCCGGGTAGCAGTGCGAAATTGAAATAGTTTGAGGAATGAAATCGCAGTCACGATTCGCTGTTCATGTGAACAATCAGGGAACGTCTGGCCTGACAAGGTGATGTACAAGGCCCTTATTTTTGATAGGTAAGCAAATGATAAGATATTTATTGCTTGTTATGAAAATGGTTGACATCTTGAGCGGGGGGTTGAGTTTGGACTCTGTTACAGCAGCATACAATGATCGGGAAAGCTACGACGAAGGATGGATCTTAGAGCTTCAGAAGTATGCCTGGGTGCCGGTTGTGCTGTTTATCGTTGTTGTCGGAGCCCTGTACTGTTGCGATACTGGAGTTCTATACCAGGCCCAGGTGCTGCTGACCGCGCTGAACGTGTTATTTAACTCTTCTGTATCCTTACTCATCGTCTACCTGGCCACGCGCAGCTACCTGAAAACCGGCTCGCGGGCTGTTCTTTTGCTGGGCTGTGGCGCTCTGAGCTTCGCCGTCATCAACCTGCTGGCCGGGATTCTGGTGACAGACACGAACGACGCCCTGACAGTCTACAACACCGGCATCTGCCTGGCAGGGCTGTGCTTCATCGGCAGCGCAGTCTCGGCCATCATCCAGAAGCCAGACCAGACTGTATCAGCTAAAGCTCCGCAGTACATGGGCTTATCATATCTTATCGTACTAGTAGCCCTAAGCCTGCTGACACTGGGCACCATGGTAGATGTGACTCCTGCTTTCTTCACCCCGGAGCAAGGCTTCACCCTGTTACGCCAGGTCCTGATAGCGGCAGCAGTAGTCGAGTTCATAGTTGCCGCAGCGTGTTTCGGGTACCTTTATAGCCAGTCTCGCACCCCCTTTCTACTCCTGTACAGCCTCGGCTTACTGATGATCGGGGCAGGAGTCGGCGTCCTGATGATCTGCGGCAACATATGGACGCTGCTGGGCTGGATGGGAAGAGTAGGCCAGTACCTTGGCGCGCTATATATGCTCTTAGCAGTCGTGAGCCTGGCCGGAGGGGAGGACAGGCGCATACCGCTGAAGCAGGCCCTGCGTGTATCGGAGGAGAAGTACCGCAACATCGTCGATACTGCCAGCGAAGGCATCTTGATATGCGGTCTGGATGCCCGAACTACGTTTATCAACAAGAGAATGGGCCAAATGACAGGGTACAGCCCCGAAGAAATGATCGGAAAACCGCTATACGATTTTATGGATGAAGAGGCGGTCGCCCTCACGAAGCTTAACCTGGAGCGCCGGCGGCAGGGCATGAAAGACCGGTACGATCAAAAGCTGGTTCGAAAGGACGGGACAACCCTGTGGGTGCTCGTGAGCGCCTCTCCGCTTACGGACGAAAACCGCCAGGTTACTGCCGCTTTGCTGATGCTGACAGATATCACCGAGCGCAAGCTTGCCGAGGAGGCGCTGATCGGGAGCAAGGCCAAGCTGGAAGCAGTGTTTGAGAGCATGAGCGACGCGGTCTTCGTTTCTGACAGCAGGGGAAATTTCCTCGAGTTTAACCAGGCCTTCGCAGTCTTCCACAGGTTCGGGGACAAGGAAGAGTGCTACAAGACACTGGCCCAATATCCGGACTATATTGACGTTTACTTCGCAGACGGGAGCCTGGCGCCGCTCGACATGTGGGCGGTGCCGCGGGCGCTCAGGGGCGAAAGGGTTTCCAATGCCAGGTACATGCTCAGGAGGAAAGATACCGGGGAGTCGTGGTGGGGCAGCTACAGCTTCGGGCCGATACGGGACGCGGGTGGTAAAATTGTAGGCTCAGTCGTGGTAGCACGGGATATTACCGAGGTCCGGCAGGCAGAGGAAGAGAGGGAGCGCCTGCTGAAACAGCTGGAGGCCAAGACTTCGGAACTGGAAGACGTGAACGAAGAGCTCGAGGTGAAGAACGAAGAGCTTGCGGCCCAGACCGAAGAGATCGAGTGCGCGAACGAAGAGCTGCGCACCAACAACGAAGAGCTGCAGAGAGTAACCGAATCCATGCGGGAAGCTCAGGAGTACCTGGAGAGCCTGATCAACAACGCCAACGCGCCGATCATCGTCTGGGACCCTAAGTTCACCATCACCAGGTTCAACCGGGCTTTCGAGTGGCTTTCGGGCTATACTGCGAAAGAGGTGCTGGGCAGGGACCTGAGCATTCTCTTCCCCCTCGAAAGCAGAGACGAATCGCTGGGAAAGATCAAAAAGACGCTGGATGGCGAGCAGTGGGATTCCGTCGAGATACCTATCCTGCACAAGTCAGGAAACATTCGCATCGCTCTCTGGAACTCTGCGAACGTTTACAGTAGCGATCACTCCCTGCTGGCCACCATAGCGCAGGGCCAGGACATCACTGCCAGAAAGCAGGTGGAAAAGGCCCTGGAAGAGGAAAAAGCCCAGGCTGAGCTGTACCTGGACCTGATGGGCCACGACATCAGCAATCTACACCAGATCGCGCTGATGCAGCTGGAGCTGGCCGGGAACATCATGAACACCAGGGGGAAGCTGGAGGCAGGCGAGAAGGAGATCATCGATACATCGTACAAGACGCTGCTGAGGGCTGCCCGGCTGATCGATAACGTGCGGAAGCTGCAGAAGCTCAAACTGGGCGAGTACAGCCTCGAGATCGTGGACATGGCCAGAGTGCTCGAAGACGTCCTGAACGAGTACTCCAGTATACCCGGCAGGGATGTTAAGGTTAAGTTTGCTCAAAAGAGCAGGTGCCTGGTACGGGCTAATCCTCTGCTGAGGGACATTTTTAGCAACCTGATGGATAACTCGATCAAACATTCGAGAGACCCGCTGGAGATCGGCGTGGACATGGACAGGGTAGGCCAGAACGGCAGCACCTATTACCGCGTGGCGATCGAGGACAACGGGAACGGCATTCCCGACGATAAGAAAGGCGAGGTGTTTCAGCGGTTCAAGCGGGGCCACACGGTTGCAAAAGGCACGGGCCTGGGCCTGTACCTGGTCAAGAGCCTGGTCGAAGGCTTCGGCGGCCACGTGGAAGTCCAGAACAGGGTCCTGGGAGACCATACCAAAGGTACCCGGTTTATCATCTACATCCCCGCCGCGGCAGCGGGAGACACCGAAGAATAACCGGGCCGGCCATACTGGCTTCGCCCGGCCTGCTATTTTTTAAAGATGCGCCACTGCGGGTTGACGATTTTAAGCACCCGTCGTCTGCGGCGGATCTGCCCGTATCTGGCGGAGGAATCGTATTTGACATGGCCTTACCTACGATCTTCCCTGGAAATACTTGATAAAGCTATCGGTAATGCTGACAGCGAATGGCCTGATCCGCCGGGCGTGTCAGATATGGATCGGAGTCAGGTCCCGGGCCGCGTCTCACGGATGTGAAGAGGGCTTAAGCGAGAGTTCAAGCCTCTTCGTATACATATTGTTATATAATTGCACAAAAATAATTGTGTATAGTCGCAGGATATGCCATGCCTGAGAAAGGAAAATCATACGAAGAGCTCGAGAGAGAAAATGCCGACATGAGAAAGCAGATCCAGGTTCTGCAGAGCGAAGCACAGCGACACGTAATGTCCGAGGAGGAGCTGAAGCTGGATGAAGCACGCCTTGAAGCACTGCTGAGGCTCGGCCAGCTCAGGGACGCGTCCGAGCAGGACATCGCCAACTTCGCGCTGGAAGAGTGCATAAGGCTGACAGGAAGCGAAATCGGCTGGATGGGCGCGATGGACTACAAGAAAGGCGTAGTGAACCTGTACAACTACTCCAGCAAGACCATGGAAAAATGTAATGTCCTGGGTACACCGCACTCATACGTCCTGGAAGGAGGCGGCATCTGGGCAGAGCCGATCAGGCAGCGCAAGGCGATCATCATCAACGACTACGCGGCGCCTCACCCTGCGAAAAAGGGCTTTCCCGAAGGCCACCTCAGGCTAAAGAACTTCCTGGCCGTGCCGGTCTTCGACGATAACGCAGTGGTGGCCCTGGCAGAAGTCGCTAACAAGGATGGCGACTACAACCACTCCGACGCCAGGCAGCTCACCCTGCTGATGGACGGGGTCTGGCGGATCATCCTGCGCAAGAGGGCGGAAAAAGCGCAGCAGGAGGCGGCAAAACAGGCGGAGATGTACCTCGACCTCATGAGCCACGACATCAACAACCTCAACCAGCTGACGCTGGGATTTCTAGAGATGGCGCTGCAGGAGCTGAATAACGCGAGGCTTGGACAAGAAGGGAACAGGTACTTGATCGAGCGCCCGATCGAAACCCTCCGCAGCAGTGCCAGACTCATAGAGAACGTGAAAAAGCTGCAGAGCGCCAGAAAAGGCGGACTGAAGCCCCGGCTCTTCGATCTCGCCGAGGTGCTCCGGGAAGTCGTCGGAGAGTACACCATCGTCCCCGGCAGAGATATCGAGATCCACTACACCCGGGAGGAAGGCCTCTTAGTCCTGGCGAACGAGCTGATCAAGGACATCTTTTCCAACATAGTCGGGAACGCCGTCAAGCATTCTCCCCCGGACAGGCGCCTCGAGATCAACGTCAGGACTACCCGGGTGACAGAGCAGGGAAAACCATACATTGCAGTCATGGTAGAAGACAACGGCCCGGGCATCCCCGACGACAGAAAAGGACAGCTATTTCATTGCTCCTGCAACGGGCCTGAAAAGCGGTACAAAGGAGGGCTCGGACTGGAACTCGTCCAGACGCTGGTCAGGGACTTCGGAGGCCGGGTCTGGGTAGAAAACCGGGTAGCAGGCGAATATTCGAAAGGGTGCCGGTTTGTGGTCATGCTGCCTGAGGCCGGGGCTTAGGCTGAATGGGTAAGGCTAAACTACTGATCTATCTCATTTCATAATAGGTGTTAGGGGAACTTTTTCTAAAAAAGTTCCCCTCGTCACCCCTCAAAAACGTTCCTTTAAAATTGCCCTTCGGGCTTGCTTAAGTGTCGAGACCCAGGGGAACTTTTTTAGAAAGTTCCCCGGGAGCCCCTCAAAAATCTAGTGCTCCGGTCGGGATTCGAACCCGAGTCGTCGGCTCGAAAGGCCGACATGATTGGCCGGACTACACTACCGGAGCGTCTAAAAGTGCGAACCTAAAATATGTCTGCCAGTATTTATACCTTCCGTGTCTATACGCCATGTTGTCGCTCGTGAAAAATTTTGTATAAGTACCTGTACCGTTTACACGAAGTATAGTCATTCTAGAAATTTTTAGGGCAGACAGGTACCGTTTACACGAAGTACTCAAGGTACGCGAAGTACGCGAAGTTTTACTATAAGATCATTTTCAAGCATGCCATTTTTACCGTACTTTGAGTACTTCGCGTACCTCGCGTACTTCGTGTAAATGGTACGGGCACTCGTACAAAACGTTTCAATAATGACTGTACTTCGTGTAAACGGTACCTGACGTCTAAAATGGTTACAGGAGGGATCTACGATTTTCGCCTCGCAGAAGATTTACTCTTCTTCGCCGACGCTTTGCCCTTCTTCGCAGGAGCGACAACCGGCTCATTGCCGAGCATGGATCCGAACATCGGTATCCTCAGGTCTTCCGGGCCCTGGCCCACGGCTTTATCCCGGGCCATGCGGGCGACGATATAGATGTAGCCGACGTAGAACATGGCGTTCTTCGCGTAGTACACATCGATCTCTCTGGCCATGGCCTGCCTGAACTCCTCGGGGAAGCCGAAGTCCGGCTTCCTGATCAGCCGGCTCATGGACATGTAGTACCTGTCCCACGCCGACTGGGGCACCATGGAGAGGTGGACGATCTCGAAGCCGTGCTGCTCCAGCAGCCTGCGGTACCCGATCTCGTTCAGGAACCGGAAGGTGCCGTTCTCCTCGTAGACCTCCCTGATTTCGGGCGGCACGTCCTCCCTCAAATAGATCAAATCCGTCACCGCCAGGTACGAGCCGTCCTTGAGAAGCTCTGCACAGCGCCTGACTCCTTTTTCCCTGTCGACATAGGTGAGTGCTCCACCCTCGGCGACAATCAGATCGTACTGCCCGGTGCCGAAGTCCATTTTCGTGCCATCCCGGACCTCGAACTTCACGATCTCGCCGACGCCAGTATCCAGCGCTTTGTCGCTGGCGTAGGAAATCAGGCCCCGGTCGATGTCGAACCCCTCCACCCGGCACCCGAACTTCTGCGCTATCGCGCAGGAAGCCTCCCCTTTGCCGCAGGCGATCTCCAGCACTCTGGACTTGTCGGTGAGGCAGGCGATCAGGCCTGAGGTCAGGGTAAACGAGCGGCCGCCGGGGGCGAGGTAGTCGAAATCGTCGGTGATCATGATAGCTAGCCGGAGAATATCTGTATGGGGGCTTATATGATTATCGGTGCAGAGGTCGGAAAAAACTTCAAGAAGATAGTAGCTGCTTCTGTCGATAAAAACTATGAAGAAAAAGAGCTTCGAGACTTTTTCAGGTAGTTGAAGTTTCTGGTTATCACCCCCTTGTGAAAGCTACCTACCGCACAGTTTGGTCCCTCGCAACAGTCCAACGATTACGACTCTGTTTGTTTCCACAGTAATTTTCAGATTAGTGGCTGGCTAACACCTCCTTGAATCCTGTGTTCCACATGCGCCGTCAGCCCTGCCGGGGCCGGATCTGGTAGCAGGCAAACCCTGCGCTGGCCGAACTGACAGGTCCTTGATTAGCTTCAAAGCGTACTGCCCGACAGGTATCGTTACCGTGTCGCCGTACAATACATAATTATTTTTAATGATATATAATTTATAGTGCCGACAGGTAATGAAAATCCCGAAAGTTTCCGAAATTTGAGCTTCGAGTTTTTAGGTGAGGCAGGAATATAGCGAAAGCCGGAGAAAGGTGTCGAGAATTGCAGGGATGTTTGCCCCTGCAAGCCTCGTATTGGATGCGGATAATTGTCAAAGCGGGGAGGTGGAGGGGCACTGCCATGCCCCTCCCGAATTTCTGGCCCCGGATCACTCGTCGTCCAGCGTCGCCAGGTCGCCGAGCGGCAGCCCGAGTTCCTGGGCTTTCAGGACCCGGCGCATGATCTTGCCGCTGCGGGTCTTGGGCAGGCTGCTCTTGAACTCGATCTCCTTCGGGAAGGCGTGGGCTGCGAGCTTGGCCTTGACGAACTCGGAGATCTCCCTTTTTAGTTCTTCCGCGCCCTCGTACCCGGGCTTGAGGGCGATGAACGCCTTGATGATGTTGCCGTAGAGCGGGTCAGGCTTGCCGATGACGCCAGCTTCTGCGACGGCCGGGTGCTCCAGGAGAGCGCTTTCGACTTCGAAGGGCCCGACTCTCTCGCCCGACGTCTTGATGACGTCGTCGACCCGGCCCATGAACCAGAAGTACCCGTCGTTGTCCACGCAGGCGCTGTCTCCGGTGACGTACCAGCCCGGGATGCGGAAGTACTCTTTGAACTTCTCCTCGTTGTTCCAGATGCCCCGCATCATAGATGGCCACTCGGGCTTGATCACCAGGTTGCCCGGCACGCCGGGAGGGAGCATGTTGCCCTTATCGTCCACTACTGCCGCCTGGATGCCCGGGAACGGTTTCCCCATCGAGCCGATTTTCAGAGGCAGGTTATAGTAGTTGGCGATCATGTTGCAGCCCGTCTCGGTCATCCAGTAGTTCTCGTGGATGGGCAGGTCGTAGACCTTCATCCCCCACCGGATGACTTCCGGGTTCAGGGGCTCGCCCACGCTGGTGATGTACCGCAGGCTCTTCAGGTTGTACTTTTTGACGACGTCGTCGCCTGCCTTCATGAGCATGCGCAGCGCAGTGGGCGCGGTGTACCAGACGGTGACCTTGTGGCGCTCGATGACAGAGTACCACACGTCAGCGGTGAACCTGCCCGCGTAGACGACCTGGGAGGCTCCGCAGAGCCACGGCCCGAAGATGCCGTAGGAGGTGCCTGTCACCCAGCCTGGATCGGCGGTGCACCAGTAGACGTCGTCGTCTCTCAGGTCCTGCACCCATTTGGTGGTGATATAGTGGCCGATCATGGCGTTGTGGACGTGGACGACGCCCTTGGATTTGCCGGTCGTGCCGGAGGTGTAGTGCATGATGACCGGGTCTTCGAGGTGGCACCACTCCATCCGGAACTCTTCGGGAGCGTAGGTCATCTCCGCGTCGAAGTTCAGCTCCCCCTCGCCGTACTTGTAGCTCGCGTCGGCCTTGCAGACGATGACAGTCTGGAGCGACGGAACCTCGGCCTTGATCGGGTCGATCCCGAGGCGCTTCATGTCCGGGGTGGTGATGACCATCTTAGCCTCGCAGTCGTTCATGCGGTCCCGGACAGCCTCGGCCCTGAACCCGCCGAAGAGCGGCGCGAAGATTGCCCCGACCTTGGCGATGGCGATGGCACTGATGTAGAGCTCCGGAATGCGGGGCAGGTAGACGAACACGCGGTCCCCTTTCTGGACCCCGGCCTTGCGCAGGACGTTGCCGAACTTGTCGGTCAGGGCCTTCAGCTCGGAGAAGGTGTACTTCTCGTGCTCCCTGTTCGGGCCCTCCCAGTAAAGGGCGACCTTGTTCTTGCGCCAGGAGGCGGCGTGCCTGTCGATAGCCTCGTGGGCGATGTTGACCAGACCGGTGTAGTTCCAGTCAAAGTCCTTCTTCGCCTCGTCGAAGCACCAGCCGCTGCCGCAGGTCTTGTGGTAGTCCAGGTTGCACACGCCGAACTTTTCGACTACGTCGACAGAACCGACTCTGCGTACCTGCCAGTTCTTGCCGCTGATGCCTTTGGTTGAATTAAGCATTCCATTGCTCGTTGTGGCGGTCATTCAATGCCCTCGAATTGCTAATAAACAATCATGATAAATAAAGGTTTCTATTGTTAATGATTGGTAATTTTAATGTTTCTCTCTTGTGAAACAAATTCATGATCAGACTGTACTGCAGCCCCCACGTTTTCAACGGCTAAACCACCAATCGCCGCTATCTCTATACCCCAAATTATATAACCGAAAATCACATCAATGTTCTAACATTAGGTGAAAGAATGCAGTTACTACTCATCCACTCCGACTTCATCGAGTACGAGGTGAAAAAGAGCACACCCGTCGCCGAGAAGATCGAAGATGCGGTCAAGTCCGGGCGCATGGAGGAAGCTCTTACAGCTTTCGTAGCTGTCGAGAAGCCGGACGAGTCCAATCCGCAGTACGTCATCGAAAAAGGCGTCGAGGCCGTCATCAAAGTAACCGAGCAGGTCAAGACGACCAGGGTCATGCTTTACCCGTACGCTCACCTGAGCTCCAATCTTTCCTCGCCTAAAGTGGCGGTAGAAGTGCTGAAAGGCGTCGAGACCGCCCTGAAAGGCAAGGGCTTCGAAGTCGCCAGGGCACCGTTCGGCTGGTACAAGGCGTTCACCATCAAGTGCAAAGGCCACCCGCTGTCCGAGTTATCCAGGACCATCAGGCCGGAAGGAGTCGAGGCAGTCACAGTCACTCCGGCAGTTGCCGCAGAGAAGCCCGAAGTGGTCTCCGAGGCGGTCAAGGCAGAGGAGAAGCTCAAGAGCTACTTCTATATCTTAGACGTCGACGGGCAGCTGAAAGACCCGAAGACCTTCGACTACAAGGGCCACGACAAGCTCAGGGCGTTCGTGGACTACGAGATGGCCAAGAAGAGGGCCGTCGACAGAGAGCCGCCCCACGTGGAGCTCATGCGCCGGCTGGAGCTGGCGGACTACGAGCCGGGCAGCGATCCGGGCAACATGCGCTGGTATCCCAAGGGCAGGATGATGAAAAGCCTCCTGGAGAACTTCGTGCTCAACGAAGCCGCTAAGAAGGGCGCGATGGAAGTCGAGACGCCCATCATGTACGACATGGAGCACCCGACCCTCAAGAAGTACCTCGACCGGTTCCCGGCCAGGCAGTATACAGTCATCGCGGACAAGAAGAACCTGTTCCTCAGGTTTGCGGCCTGCTTCGGCCAGTTCCTGATGAACCACGACATGACCATCTCCTACAAGAACTTGCCTCTCAAGATGATCGAGCTGACCCGGTACTCCTTCAGGAAGGAACAGCGGGGCGAACTCGTCGGCCTCCGCAGGCTTCGTGCCTTCACCATGCCGGATATGCACACCCTGTGCACTGATATGGATGGGGCGATCAGAGAGTTCGGGGACCAGTACAACATGTGTATCGAGACCCTCGACACAGTCGGCATCGACCTCACGGATTACGAAGTCGCCATCCGGTTCACCAAGGAATTCTACACAAACAACAAGGCGTTCATAGAGAGCCTTGTCACCAGGGCCGGCAAGCCGGTCATCATCGAGATGTGGGAAGAGCGGTTCTTCTACTTCGTCCTCAAGTTCGAGTTCAACTACATCGACTCGCTGAGCAAGGCCAGCGCTTTATCTACGGTGCAGATCGACGTGGAGAACGCCGAGCGATACGACATCACCTACGTCAGCCAGAACGGCAACAGGCAGCGGCCCATCATCCTCCACTGCTCCCCGTCCGGCGCCATCGAGCGGTGCATCTACGGCCTGCTGGAGAAAGAGGCCATGGAAAGCGAGAAGGGCGCAGTTCCGATGCTGCCTGTCTGGCTCTCCCCGACCCAGGTCAGAATTGTCACTATCTCAGAAAAGCACGTACCCTTCGCCGAAGCGCTCGCTGATAAGATGGGTAATGTCCGGGTGGACGTCGACGATCGCGAGGAAACGGTCGGCAAGAAGATCAGGGACGCGGGCAAAGAGTGGATCCCCTACGTGGTCACCATCGGCGACGCCGAGATGAACAGCGATAAGCTGCCAGTGGTCGTCAGGGCCGAATCCCAGCAGAACAAGCCCGCCAAGGTGGAGATGACTCTCGAAGAGCTCGTGGAGCGCATCAACACCGAGACCGCGTGTCTCCCGAACAGGCCTCTGCCCGTCGCGAGAAGCCTTGCAAAGCGTCCGAAGTTCGTCGGCAGCATATAGATAGACAATACAGGGGCGTATACCCCTGTATGAGCTTTTTTAGTCGAGATAAGCTGAAATACGGCTTGCTATTGTCATCACTAATTTAATTTGGCAATATTTATAAATGTAAGCGTCCAATCTACTATTCAGACCTCCCGTGCCGCCGGCGATCGGGTACTGACCCCGGTTTCGGCGCTGCACGCCGGTCACGATTATCCAAACGTGCCGCAAAGAAAGGGCATGCATACAGGCAAACAAGCAAGTGACATGTGTGGGTTTGAGGAAGGATGGAACAGATCGGGGGCCGGCCGCTGCACGCACCGGCCCGGCGATCACCCGCTTAAAGAAAGGCAAACAAGTGTAGCAGTAGGCCTCTTCGAGTTTAAGAGTCGCGCAACGGCAGGAGACACAGCACCGTGGTGGGTATTGAGGCCCTGCCGCTTCGCGGCCAAAAAGTTAGGTCGTTCCACCAGCCTGGCAATGGCATCGCCTCGCCTGCTGATGTAAAAGGGATCTCCGCGCTCTTTTAAGGTTTTATTTTTATCTCCGGCCGGGAATCTCTAACTGTGGTTTTATGGCAGACAAGCCTTTCACGCTGGTAATTTTCACGTCCATGTCGGGACATACGGAAGCGCTGGCCCGGGCGATTGCCGAGGGCGCGGGGCAGCTGAGAAATACGACGGCGGAGGTGAAGAGGGCGAGAGACGTTACTCCCGACGACATAGGGCGGGCGTCGGCTCTGGCCTTCGGATCCCCGACGTACTTCAGCTACATGAGCGGCGAACTGAAGATGCTGTTCGACGAGTTTTTACCGTATAAGGAAAAGTTCCAGGGTAAGCCGGTGATCGCCTTCGCCACCGGAGATGGCGGGCAGCTGAAGTGTATCGAGAGTATCGAGGGTATCCTGGAATCCTTCGGCGTCGACATGGTCCACCGGTCGGACATCCTGACAGCCGGGCTCGCGGTGCAGGGCATGCCGGACCAGAAAGCGAAGAACCAGGCAGTGGAATCGGGTAAAAAGCTCGCCGACGCTGGTGTCTGCTTTGTATGCAGGAAGGCGACGGAAGAGCAGGGCGTCACGATAGGGGGAGAGAAGCCGAGCATGTGAGATAACCTTCACCACTGCATCGATCGCTCCTGACCCTATAGTTAGACGGTTCAGCAATAACCATTAGTACTCCGGTGACAGTGTATTGTTGGCGAGAGCATATGCCCGTGAGAGATGAGAGCTTACAGGAACATGACCATGCAATTGATCGTTCCCCGGACGGAAAATGCAGCCGGGCTTATACGATTGGCTACTGGTCTTCGCTGGCGGCAACTGTCTGCGGAATCGTCTATCTCCTGATCCTCGCCGGCGCCCTGATCTTTGGGCAATTCACATATCCCCCTTCTGAGACCGTTCAGACACTTGCGGGCGTTATAACCCTGATAGTATGCCCGATCATCGTGGTGATGATGGCCAGCCTGCATACGGTGACCGCTGCAGAAAAGAAGGCATTAAGCCTGAGCAGCCTGGCTTTTACAGTCTTGTTCGCCATGGCGGTCAGCATCAACCGGTTCACCCAGCTTGGTGTATTGCGCCAGAGGGCCGGTCTCGGCATCGCCGAAGGAATCGAGTGGTTCCTCCCCTATGGAAGCCATTCGATCATGCTGGGCTTGGAGATCATGGGCTGGGGATGGTTCCTGGGATTGGCGCTACTAATTGCAGCTTCCATCTTCTCCGGGGGAGCATTGCAAGCATGGCTGAGGTGGTCGATGGTACTGTACGGTGTCTTAGGTCTGATCAGCGCCATCGCCTTTTTAATGGCCAGCCCCCTGTCGGCAATCGGTTTTATCGCGTGGGGACCGATCTTATTTATCATTACTGGGCTGCTGGCGATCCACTTCAGGCAAGCCGGAGATCGGCTTCTATGATTGCCTATGATCACCCGGTCAGACAGCTCATGTTTCCAGTTATTATTACAGATCGCAAGTTTGCCTGATAGATCATTTCCTGACCACCAGGTACACAATGAGGCCTAAAAGGATAACCGTAAACAGTACCACGCCGATCATCAGGATCGAGTTTCCCCCGGGTAACGGCGAACTGCTGCCAGGTGTACTATTGGCCTGCTCTGAAGGAAACAGATCAGCCTGCTCAGTTGATACTGGCTGCTCTGAAATAGCAGGCGTCTCTTCAGTACTATTCATGGATTGCTGCGGTCCCTCATTGCCTGAATTAAATTTAAAGTCGAGCCTCGATACACCATTCTTATCGCACTTATAGATATTTCCCTCGCTATCGACCATATAGGAACCACTGATCAACACGATATTCTTGACAGGTATACGCCATGGCTTATTTCTATCCTCGATCGAACCATCGCCCAGCTGGCCGCCATAATTCGCACCCCAGGACCACACACTACCATCCCTGCAAAGAGCTACGGAGTGACCATTGCTCACGTCAATGGCTACCACATCAGACAACCCAGGAACCTGAATTGGTGTGGAGGTGATGACGTTATCCGGCGTGTTGGATTTGGAAGAGTTTATGCCAAGCGCCCCCCTCCAATCGCTACCCCAGGCCCAAACCGTACCATCGTTCTTTAATAAGAGCGCGTAGCCGTCGTCAATCGCCATGGATTTTACGTCAGTGATATCTGGAACGATCTGAGGCAACCGTGCAATTCCAGCTTTGTTGCCATCGTTGACCGGAAAAACAGAACTAGCACTGCCCCATGCCCAGACGGTGCCATCATTCTTCACAGCGAATGCATTCTTGTAGCCTGCCGCGATGCTCTTCACATCACCCAAGCCTTCGACCTGGACTGGAGATATTGCATATTCCCCGATGGGCACAGCGCCGTTTCCAAGTTGCCCGAAATTGTTATAGCCCCAGGCCCAAACCGTACCATCATCCTTTAAAGCCAGTGCAAAGCCCTGAGGAGACGAGGCTATGGCAATGACGTTCGATAACCCTGGTATCGGTTCAGGTTTCCAGCGATAATCTGAAGTAGAATATGTAACTTGAAAACCTCTGCCGAGCTGGCCGGCAATATTGCTGCCCCATGACCATACAGTACCATCATTCGCTAATGCGAAGGATGCAAAGAGTCCAGTGGATACTTCTCTAATATCTGACAAGCTGTTTACCATTTTGGGCGAAGAAAAGTCAGAGTTATCTTCGCTGATTTCCTGTCCACATTCTCCGCAACTATTAGACCCCCAGGCCCATACGGTACCGTTCGAGAGCAATACGAGTTCATGGAGATCGCTTGCGCAAATCGAAGATGCGTTTTCAGTGAAAGCAGCCGTACACTCTAATATACTAACATTAAAAAACCCGAACAAAAGTAACAGGAAACACACACATAATTTCCAGTTTGTTTTAAGAAATTTATTCAAACCCATACCTCTAAAAATCATTCATCATCTTTAGTAAATACCCATGTGGAGATCAACATCACAAGTAGTATCTCCGCGATCATCAGGACGATGAGGGGAAGTGAGCCATTAAGCCAGGTTCCGAATGAGGATACTGTCTCAAATATTGATGCCTGGCCATCTGCTTCAAGTATTGTAATGTATAATTGTTTTGGTATAACATAGCGTACGATACCTTGTAGTGATTCTGGAGGAATAAAGTACCATTCAAGGCCAATAAAGGCGCCCGCAAACAATAAAACAGAAAGGAATTTTTTAAAAACAACACCCAGTAAGATAGAAATGCTCAGAGTCAGTTCGCAACTTAAAAACAGGACAAAGACATACGAGGATATTCTTAATATCAAGTCCTCAGTAGAATATGGGGCACGGTACAGCAGTATTTGTGTTGATACACAAAGCAGTATCAAAGAGAGTATTATTAATAATAGCAGGAAAGATAAACCAATAAATTTTCCTACCAAAACATCTCTACGGTAAAGCGGTTTAGTAATCAGTACCCTCAAAGTCCCGTATGCACGATCTTCGGTAGTTATAGATAACCCAATGAACATTGAAAGAATGGATAATAATACCGATGTTTCAAAAAGCGGGTTGCTCATACCAACTGAGAAAAAATGATCATTGCCATCGTCAACATGTATGTCTATTTCCGGGATCATAATTGCGTTTGCGGCCGCATTGAGAATAATAATAATCGCGATTAAACCGATAATGCAAAGAACCAGATGCTCTCGAAGCATATCCAGCATCTGCGATTTCGCGATTAGTATAATAGTTCTCATACAATGTCCCTCCGGATAAACGAACTATAACATAGAAACAGTAGTATAACTATAAATAGAATAATTTTTACAATATCTCCATAACAAGATAATAAAACGCTTTCCTGGCTAACAGAAGGATCAAATAATCCATTTAAAATCAAAGTATATAGTGTTGAAGATGGTGAGAGATGGCTGAGATAGTAATAGAGATCATTACTACCAAGAATTGTGGCGATATTAGCTGCAAAACTGACGGAAGGCTCGATCACATCTAAAAAGATAAACAGAACCATTGTAGAAAGTAGCCCTACCCCTGTCCTCGTAATTAATATTGATAGTAGGATAGATAGGGACATATAAAACAGAGCATCAAGAAATACTACTGAGAAAACTAGCGGTAATCGAACAAGAAAATCCGATAACACACTACCAACTAATTCGCCGCCCAGTATAACTATAACTGCAGTATATATAGCGACTGCGAACGATAAAATAATCGTGAGAAATAAACAACACGTTAATATTTTTCCGTTTATAATTGTATCACGATATACGGGTTTAGTAACTAAAGTGTTCATTGCCTTGCCAATTTTTTCATTAGACATTGAGAAAAATCCGATTAATACTGCGATAATACTCCCATACGACATAATTGCATACGATAGCTGATATAATAAAATTTGTAAAACATCTTCTCTTGAAGTTGATGAAATAATTAATTCGTTAGAATAAATTGATGTAAAAATAACAAAACAAATAAATAAAAATATAACTACAACTACACTGCGGTTACCAATTAATTCAGAGAAATCTTTCCCCACAATCGGAAATAGGTTATACATACAAACACCAAAAAATAAAAAAATATTTAAATATTAATGTGTGTAGTCATATCACTTGTTACTTTATTATTACCCATGTAGGTATGATTCCTTACTACGTCTATACCTTTATACCACATTTGCCAAGACACGCCTTGGCCATAACTATCCATGTAATTTAAGGTGGGGGTCGCTGCAGTCGTATACTTGTTATTATTATATTTAATGTAAGTTACTGCACTTTGGCTGGGCGCGTACGAGCAGTAGTGGTGCTTGAAATCATACCATGTAAGATAGTCCCCAGTGTTTATGGATACAGACTGATAGCCATATGTGGAAATCCAATCGGCAGTATTATCCGCCTTAAGACGAGATTGCGCATCATATATTGACACATCGCTCGCAAGCGCAGGTGCCACCATTGCGATCATCAGACCGCACAATACCAAAGGTATCATATACTTATGTTTCATACTTTCTATCCTCCTATTTGGAGCTCATGGGCATGTCGATTTATGCGAATGATTGCATGCCCATGAGAAATGAATAACCCCTTATTATATAAACCCTCGAAACCTACAATAGTAGGTAAAGTTGTAAAAAATCCAAATAAATACTTCAGTTATCGACTTTTAGTTAATATATAAATATCCAGGTTAACTATAATTAACCGAATGTGACAGAGCCCTTATATAATAATACCTCTTTACTCCGTTAGGTGGTATTCACGGAGAGAAAACTGAAAATGGACCAAATTATGTCGGCGATTATCAAGAGCATGGTCCGCTTCAAAGTCCTCGTCTTCCTCGCCAGCCACCCGAAAGATGAATTCAACGCCATGGAAATCGCACAGAGAATACGATCGTCGTACGAGAATGTGATAGGTGCGCTGAGAGGATACGGGAAAAGATACAACAAGGCGCTCTCCCTGGTCAGCCTCGGCCTTGCAACGCAAACAGAAAAAGAACCGGGGATAAGCTTCTACCGGATTACACCCGCGGGCATAGAGTTCGCCGAGAGAGTAAGACGTGACAGCCTCGACAACACAGTAAAGCTATCGTTTGTCTGCATCGAGGAAAACGGAAACAGCGTCATCAGAGCCAGGGTAGAGTGGTAACTCATATGGACGAAGACACCAGGCTCTGGCGTGCAATAGAATCGCTTTCGAGAAGCGATAGCCGCCTGAATGTCCTCATTTTCCTGAACGGGAACAGCCAGTCTGCATTCACCAGAACGTCCCTGAGCAAACAATCAGGCATCAGCTATCCGCAGGTATATGGAGCCCTGGACGGTAACCGAACTGATTACCGGACAGACATATCGCTGGCCAGCCTTGGGATGGTAAGCGTCCTGGGTGCCGAAAGAAAAATTACATATCAGATCACGTCTTTCGGCCGTCAAGTGGCTCAAATAGCCATCCAGTATGAGACACGTAAAAAGGCTGGAATGAAAGGGAACCTGATAGAATTCTGGATTCACAGGCGCAAGTCGCAGTATGTGAGCCCGTACTTAGAGGCGAGCACCGAGGCAAGTACTGATCGGTGACAGCTGTCCGGGTCTGCCTCGTAGCACATGAGCGCAGTTTTGCTTTTAGTGATAAGGCCATGCAACGTCTCAAGCTCTGCCTCTTTCCGGACGATATGCTGGCGGTAGCTTTCGTTGATCTCCAGATCAGACAGATCATTCTTCCTGAACACGTTGCCCACCGATGGCATCGATACGTATTTGATCTCGTATTCGTAAAAGCGGCTGAGCTCCGGCAACTTTTCCTCCAGCGTTGCTTTCCGGTAGTCCGGCACCTGGGACCACGGCGCCTCCCTGACGTCTACGAGGCAACGTACGCCGTTATCTTTGAGCAGTAGAAACAGGTCTTCCAGGCTCAGGCGCTCGTAGCCCACGGTGTAGAAATCTGGCTCGCTGCCGAGAACTCCAAGTTTAGATTGCACCTGCCGTTTCTTCTCAGTCGTGGGGACCACAGCCTTTTATATCTCCGGCGGTAAAATCATCCTGGGGTATATATGAGAGTACTGGTGGCTGTTTACTCGAAAACGTTCAATACGCTGAAGCTGGCTAACGCAATCAAAGAGTCGACAGGGGCCGATCTCACCAGGATCGAGGACAGGAAAGCTCACGGCTTCATCTTCAGCGGACTGCTGGCCATGCTGCGGTGGAAGACCGCCATCAAGCCGTGCAGGACAGACCTGAAAGACTACGACATGCTAATTCTCTGCTGCCCTTCGTGGGCGAGGATGCCCCCCGGAGCCGTCAACCGGTACATGGCCGACCTGAAAAATGTCGAGGGCAAGAAGCTGGCCGTGGCAGTGACCATGGGCAGCACCGGCGGCGATCAGGTAACCGGCCGCATTCGCAAGGTGCTCGAAAAGAAAGGTATGAGGTACATCGACAATCTGGTCCTACGTATGGATGACGTGCAGAAGGGCGCGTATTTCCAGAGCGCCGGGCAGTTCGCTGCCAGAGTAAAGTCGAAGGCTGCGATGCCGTACGTCGTCGAGGAGACGAAGCAGAAGGTCGGGCGGGTGATGAGAATACTGAATGCCCTGATCAAGATCGTGAAGTGAAAGGTTGTCTCTGTGCTCGTGAACGTACACGAACGCTGCGCTGTGCCAGGATCACAGATTACGACAGATTTAACAGATTACACAGACGCTAATCGATTAGAAAGTAAACGATTGTAGTACTATCCTTTTTATTCAATAGCCATCTGTGTAATCCGTGCAATCTGTCGTAATCTGTGATCTGGCACAGCGCAGCGTTCGGATTGCTATCACACGCCACATAAGCAATCAGAAACGTACAGCGCAGCGTTGTATTGTTCTTGCACCGTTTTGCACAATCACAATATTCTTAGATGGTCTTACGGCCGGGCGCCATGCCCTGTTTTTAAAGTGCGTCGCAGGCCTTAGCGCCTCTGCCCGCACGCAGATACCTTTAAATACTGAACGTCCTAATTTCAGCAATCAAACGGAGCATAATCATGGTGGACGCGAACGCATTTATCGATGAGGCCATCGCGAGCATAAAATCTCAGGTAGGAAACGGCAAGGCGCTGATAGCGCTGTCCGGCGGAGTAGACAGCTCCGTGTGCGCCATCTTAGCGCACCGGGCGCTGGGCGACCGCCTGATTCCGGTGTACGTGGACACCGGGCTGATGAGGAAGGGAGAGACCGACCGCATCAGGGAGATCTTCAAGTTCATGAACCCGCACGTGGCAGACGCCAGTGACAGGTTCTTCGCTGCCCTCAAGGGTGTCACTGACCCCGAGGCCAAGAGAAAGATTGTGGGCGAGATGTTCATCAGAGTGTTCGAAGACGTCGTCAAAGGCCTCGAGGTGGACTACCTCATCCAGGGTACCATCTACCCCGACCGGATCGAGTCGGAGGGAGGCATCAAGTCCCATCACAACGTAGGCGGGCTGCCCTCGGTCACCGATTTCAAGGGTATTATCGAGCCGCTGCAGGACCTGTACAAGGACGAAGTCAGGGACGTGGCCAGGGCGCTGCCGCTGCCCGAGGAGATCTCGGAGCGCATGCCTTTCCCCGGCCCGGGCCTGTCCGTCAGGGTCATCGGCGAAGTGACGAAGGAGAAAGTTGCCGTCGTCAGGGAAGCTAACGCAATCGTCGAGCAGGAGCTCGTACACCAGTATAAGCCCTGGCAGTGCCTGGCCGCGTTACTGGAGAAGGGCACCGGCGTCAAGGGCGACAACCGCTGCCACGGCTGGATCATCGCCGTAAGAGCGGTGGAATCGAGAGACGCCATGACAGCTAATCACATGGAATTACCATGGGAGACGCTTAATAAGATCTCATCCAGAATTACGTCCGAGATCCCCTCGGTGGCCAGAGTGGTGTACGATATTACACCCAAGCCGCCCGCGACTATAGAGTTTGAGTAAGTAGAGAGGAGAATGATAGCCGGAACGCTGCACTGTGCCTATAGACATTGGCATGGAACAGCGTTCGCACTTCACTATTATCAATTCACATAGTAAAAGAGTGAACCGACAATGAGTAATAAGATACTTGGCAGGGCTTCCGGGGAGGAAGCCGTCTCGAAAGACTCTAAATATGTCTTCCAGACCTACGGGCGCCAGCCCATTGTGATCACCAGGGGCCAGGGTGCCCTTGTGTGGGACGCGGACGGCCGCGAATACATCGACTGTGTCGCAGGCATCGCGGTCAACAATGTGGGCCACTGCCACCCGCGCGTAGTCGCCTCCATCAAGGAGCAGGTGGAGCGGCTGATACACACTTCTAACCTGTATTACAATGACCTGCAGCCGGCACTCGCCGAAAAACTGGCGAAGCTGTCGGGCATGGACAAAGTCTTCTTCGCCAACTCGGGCACCGAATCCATCGAGGCAGCCCTGAAGCTCGCCCGAAAGGAAACCGGCAACAGAGGTTTCATTGCAGCCGAGCACTGCTTCCACGGCAGGACCATGGGCGCTTTAAGCATTACCCACAAGGACAAGTACAGGAAGCCTTTCGAGCCCCTTGTCCCCGGCGCCAAGTTCGTCCCCTACGGAGATGCAGACGCTATCAAGGATACGATGGACTCCGATACCGCAGCTGTCATCCTCGAGCCCGTGCAGGGCGAGGGCGGAGTCAACATCCCCAACAAGGACTATCTGAAGGAAGTCAAGAAGATCTGCGACAGGGCAGGAGTTGTCCTCATCTTCGACGAGGTCCAGACCGGCATGGGCAGGACCGGCAAGTGGTTCGGCAAGGACCACTTCGACGTGCAGCCCGACATTATGTGCGTGGCCAAGGGTATCGCAGGCGGCTTCCCCATGGGCGTCATGATGGCGACCGACGAGATGGCTAAGGCGTTCGGTAAAGGCGATCATGCCTCCACCTTCGGCGGCAGTCCCCTGGCCTGCGCTGCAGCGCTGGGCACCATCCAGGCCATGGAAGAGGAGCACCTAATCGAGCGCTCCGTGGAGATGGGAGAGTACATGCGCAAACAACTCACCGCTCACTGCAAGCAGGACTTCGTCGATCACGTCAGAGGCCTCGGCCTCATGATCGGCGTCCAGCTCAAGAAGGACGGAAACTCCCTCGTCGCGCCGGCCCGCGAGAAGGGCGTACTCATCAACGTGGCATCTGACACTGTTATCAGAATGGTGCCGCCGTTCGTGATCACGAAGGAACAGGTCGACCGGGTTGCCAGAGTCGTCGGTGAACTGACGCTTTAAGCGTCAGCTCCTGACACCTCTCCCGGTACCTATTTTTGCACTGACTTCTAAACCCCGTCGAAACCCGGCGGTTATTATCTAACAATGTGAATATAAATGACAGATTTACACTCTACGAGCAGGCCCTCTGCCGACGAAGCGATGAAGAAAGACGCCGAATGTGTTTTCCAGCTCTGGGCACGACAGCCCGTCGTCCTGAAAAAAGGACGGGGCGCCCGGGTGTGGGACGTCGACGGAAAGGAGTACATCGACTGCGTGGCAGGAATTGCGGTCAACAACCTCGGGCACTGCCATCCTAAAGTAGTAGCGGCCATCCAGGAGCAGGCAGCAACGCTGATGCACACGTCGAACCTGTATTACACTGACTTACAGCCCGCCCTGGCGGAGAAGCTGACGCAGATCTCGGGCATGGACAGGGCCTTCTTCGCCAACTCCGGCGCCGAAGTGATGGAAGCTGCGCTGAAGCTGGCCAGGAAGGCGACGGGTAAGAAGGGCTTCATAGCGGCCGAGCACTGCTTCCACGGCAGGACCATGGGCGCGTTAAGTATTACGCACAAAGAAAAGTACAGAAAGCCTTTCGAGCCCCTCGTGGCCGGAGCCAGCTTCGTGCCCTACGGGGATGCAGAATCGCTGGGCAAGGAGATCACGGCAGATACTGCCGCCGTGGTACTCGAGCCTGTGCAGGGCGAGGGCGGCGTCCATGTGCCTCCTCTCGAGTACCTGCGGGAAGTCCGGGAGATCTGCGACAGGACAGGCACGCTGCTGATCTTCGACGAGATTCAGACGTGTATGGGCAGGACCGGCAAGTGGTTTGGCAAGGACCACTCGGGAGTGCAGCCCGACATTATGTGTATCGCCAAGGGCATCGCAGGCGGCTTCCCCATGAGCGCTCTGGTGGCAACGGAGAGCGTCGCCACGAAGTTTGCGAAAGGCGACCACTCCACGACCTTCGGCGGCAACCCCCTCGCGTGCGCTGCCGCTCTGGCCACGATACAGGCCATGGAGGAAGAGCACCTGGTAGAGCGTTCTGCGGAGATGGGCGAGTACATGCGCGGGCAGTTGCGGGATCATTGCAGGCAGGACTTCGTGTCCGAAGTGCGGGGCCTCGGCCTCATGATCGGCGTCCAGCTCAAGAGAGACGGAAACGCTCTGGTGGACAAGGCCAGGGAAAAGGGCGTGCTGATCAACTGCACGGCCGATACAGTGCTCCGTCTGGTGCCTCCCTTCGTGATCACGAAGGACGAAGTCGATCGGGTGGTCGAAGTAGTCGGTCAGCTCCGCTACTAGACACCCCTCTTTTTATTTTACTTTCAAGACACACTGGCATGCTTTAAAAGTGGCAACAGCATAATAAGAGCCGTTAGTCGACAGGAGTTTTCGTATGAACATAATACTGGGAGCGACAGGGCAGGTAGGCTCAATGCTGGCAGACAGGCTATTAGTAAAAGGCCAGCCAGTGAGAGCCGTTGTGCGAGATGGTTCCAGAGCTCAAGAGCTGAAAAGCAGGGGCGCGGAAATCGTAGTGGCAGACTACTTTGACATGGAGGCTATGAACAGAGCTTTTCAAGGGGGAAGCTCGGCTTTTCTCCTGACGCCTGAAAATCCCGCGTCGGGAGACGTGCTGGGCGACGCCCGGAGAATGATAGATAATTACAGGGAGGCTGTCCGATCCTCCGGGGTAACGAAGATCGTGGGCCTGTCTTCCATGGGCGCGCAACTCGGGCCTGGATCAGGCAACCTCATGGCTTCCCACATGCTGGAGCATGCGTTCGCCGGCCTCGAAGTCGAGCAGGTTTTCATCCGGCCTGCCTACTATTACAGCAACTGGCTCGGGTACCTGGAGCTGGCCAGGGAACATGGAATGCTGCCGACCTTTTTCCCTCCTGGCTTAAAGCTGCCGATGGTTGCCCCTCCGGATGTCGCCGAATTCCTGGCTGAGGTGCTGATTCGGAAAGCGCCGCAGCAGCGGGTATTCGAGATCACCGGGCCTCGCCCATATAGTTCTGCAGATATCGCGCAGGTCTTTGGGCACGTGCTGGGCAGAGAGGTCAACGCCACGCAGATCTTGCCGCAAGACTGGGAGAGTACACTGCTGCAGGCAGGTTTCTCGAAAGATGCGGCCAAAAACCTGATGCTGATGACGCAGATGGTCGTCGATGGCAAAACCGGATGCGAGACACCTAACCCGGTACGGCTTCCGACGGACTTCGAGAGCTATTTGAAAAAGTCGATTGGATAGCGTCTGCCAGGATAAAGCTTACGGTTTAAGGTTCGCGCTTTTCCGGAAAACTGGCGGACGAGGCAGCCGGCAGAAGTACGAAATTATAACAGCGGACGGCCACATCTCACGTTACAGGCGGGCGGAGATCGTGCTAAAAGTGAAGACTACTGTCAGGCCAAGCAATATTGCCGGCTACGGCCTGTTTCTGGCCGAGTTCATCCCCAAAGGCACGGTCGTATGGGAATTCCAGCCGGAGGTAGACAGGATTTTTGAAGACCCGGAAATCGCCGAGTTAGACGATGCCGGGCTGAAAAAGCTGATGTTCCACGCCTACCTGAACAGCAGCACGGGAAAAGTGGTCTGGTGCGGGGACGGAGCGTTGTACATGAATCACTCTGAGCAGCCGACCTTGCTGGTAGTAGATAATGGTAAGCCCGAAGGGGCCTGCATAGCCGCCCGGGACCTCTGGCCGGGAGAAGAGCTGACGTGCAACTACTATGATTTCGACGGAGTCGCGGACTGGAAGCTGGGGAAATCAATAGACCTGCGTTTGAAACTGAGAGCGGCTTCTAACAGTGAAAAATAACAATCGTTAAATAGTTTTTGGCGTCCCCCATCAGGTCTGGCCATCAGGCCACGGAAAGTTTTAAAGGAAAACAACCAGTATTCCTTATCGAAACTTGCATTTTATGGACGGGACCCTTATGCTCAGCATCGAAAACTTAACCGTCGAAGTGGATGACAAGCGCATCCTCAACGGCGTCAACATGTCCATCGGCGCCGGCGAGACCCACGCCCTGTTCGGGCCTAACGGAACGGGCAAAAGCTCGCTTCTTTTCACCATCGCCGGGATTCCGAAGTACAAGGTCACAGATGGCAGGATTTACTATAAGAGGAAGGACATCACCGACGCGCCCATGGACGAGCGGGCGAAGCTCGGCATAGGTATCCTGTTCCAGCACCCGCCGGTCATCAGGGGCGTAAAGCTCAGGGACATGGTCAGGATCAGCATGGAATCCAGGTACCCGGGCAAGAAGATCACGGACCTGGAGATCGCCGGCCTGGCAAAGAAGCTCAACCTCGAGTCCTTCCTGGACAGGGACGTCAACTCGGGCTTTTCCGGCGGCGAGATCAAGCGCTCGGAGCTATTACAGCTGCTGGCTCAGCGCCCGGAGTTCGTCATGCTGGACGAGCCGGACAGCGGGGTCGACCTGGTCAACATTGGGTTGGTAGGGAATACGATCAACGAGCTCCTCGAGAAGGAGAAGAAGACCATGGAGCGCACCAAGTCGGGGCTCATCATCACCCACTTCGGCAACATCCTGGACTTCGTCAAGGCCGACAGGGCCTACGTGATGATGAAGGGGAAGATGCTCTGCCAGGGCAACCCCCTCGAGCTGCTGGACGACATCAGAAAGAACGGCTACGGAGAGTGCATGTCATGCATGAGGAGATAATCAAGCGCGCGCGGGCTGCCATCAACAAGAAAGCGGCCTATGGCAACGACGTCGACCTGGAGTCGTTCCAGAAGCAGGTCCCGGTCAGAGAGAAGATCACTTCGCTGGGCCAGCTGTCAAGCGGCGTCAAGGAAAGAGCCCTGCATGTCGGTGTCGACGCTTCGATGAGCGAACGGTCGGGCTCGTTCTTCCAGCACGACCAGTCGATCGTCTACGCTTCTTCCACCCAGGAAGGGCTGGAGCTCATGGACATCAACGATGCGCTGAAAAAATACGACTGGCTACAGGAGTACTTCTTTGGCATCGTCCAGCCGGATCAGGACAAGTTCACAGCCTACAGTGCTACTCACGAGTTCGCCGGCTACTTCATCCGCGCCCTGCCCGGGGCCAAGATCACGTTCCCCCTGCAGGCGTGCATGTACATCGGCAGGGAGGGCATGATCCAGAACGTCCACAACATCCTGATCGCCGAGGAAGGGAGCGAACTCCACGTGATCACCGGCTGCACCACCGATACTCACGTCAACCGCGGCCTGCACGTCGGCGTGACCGAGTTCTACGTCAAGGACAACGCGAAGCTCACCTATACCATGGTCCACAACTGGGGCCCGGACGTGATCGTCCGCCCGAGATCGGCTACCAGGCTCGGCAAGAACGCCATCTTCATGAGCAACTACGTGTCGATGACCAGGGTCAGGGACGTCCAGATGTACCCGTCCTGCTTCATGGAAGGCGAGAACGGCCTCGCCAGGTTCAACACAGTAGTGTACGCACCGCCCGAGTCCCACCTGGACCTCGGGTCTAAGGCGGTCCTCAAGGCCAAAGGCTGCCGCGCAGAGCTGGTAGCCAGGACGATCGCCAAGGACGGCGGCTACGTAGCCTCCCGCGGCCTCATCCAGGGTGACGTGCCCGACACCAAGGCACACCTCGAGTGCCACGGCCTCCTCCTCGGAGACGGCGGCGTCATCTACGCAGTGCCCGAACTGCTCGGCCACGTGCCGGGCGTAGACCTGAGCCACGAAGCAGCCGTAGGCAAGATCGCCGAAGAGGAAATCCAGTACCTCATGTCCCGCGGCGTTGATTCCGACACTGCGACAGCTCTGATCGTCAGAGGCTTCCTCGACGTGGACGTCAAGGGCTTACCGCCCCAGCTCCAGGCCGAGATGAAGAGGACTATCGAGCTCGGCGAACAGTCGATGATGTAAGCTGGTTTTTGCGGGGCTGTCGGGGGGCTTTGTTCCAAAAAAGCCCCCCTGACTCGCGACATGAGATCATGCCCGAAGGGCATTCAGGTTAGTTTTGGAGAGGTGCAAGGGGAACCTTTTACAAAAGGTTCCCCTGTACGCTTATCAGAGACACATCATGGTTAATGGCTCCCTGTTACCACTGTTAAAAAACAAGCCCCGTAAGGTAAAAATCTAATAGCTCTGGTATGTATGCCCTAAGCCCTACCAGTACACATTGATCTTCTTCACGGTCCCCGAGGGATAGTAGAACGGCCCGATCTCCGCCTTCTTAGCGTTGAGCGCCTCGTTCCGGGAATTTAGCAACAGGGCCATCTGGTTGAGCTCCATGCCGGGCTCGGCGATGCCCTGGTTGTAGTTCTTTGCCAGCCGGTTGTACTCTTTCAGCTCGTGGATGTAGTCGAGGTACTTCTGCCTGTACCCGGAGTAGAAGGAGTAGTCGGTGCTGGTGGCGTAGTCCAGGTCGATCTCGTTGAATTCTCTGCCCTCTACTACGTAGGCGATGCGGTCTCCGGTAGAGCCTTCGTAGATCGAGGAGGCGTCGACGTATACCGGGCCTTTGTCTACCGTGTTAAAGAGGTTCAGGCCGTGGCCCATGTCAGGCGCTCCCGCTGGTGGTGCGAAAGTGTCAGAGCCGTCGTCGTAGATGCTGTAATCGATGCTGCCGTCGTAGAACTCGATGCCTACGAACCCGGCCTTGATGCCGCGGGCTTCGGCATTGTCATGTAGCCTCTTAGCGAAGTCGGCGCAGGTCCAGCCGGGGCTCACATACTTTAGAGAGCTGGTGTCGTCGGCTTTCAGGAACCGGACAAGCTCGTCATAGGTCGGGTCGGCCGCAGAGCGGTTGTTGGCCAGCGTGACCTGAACGCCGGTTGTGTTCTGGACCGGCAGCGTCACGTACGTAACAGTCGTCCGGGCATCGATATAACCGATGAGCATGATGAGGGCGACCAGGAGGGCCATGACGATGACAGCGATGGAAATTAGCTTGACAGCCAGAAGAGACCAGTGCATGACTGACGAGCCCAGGGGTTTCTCAGGAGCCTGCGCTTCTGCTGGCTGGCCTGCTGCCGCGATGCCGGGCTTCTCGACGGTGCCTGCCTCGACCTGCTGTTTGTAGCTTGACAGGCCCGGGCATTTGTGGTCCTGCGGACGGCGGTGCCGGTCGCAGAAGACCATGCCGCAGTACTTACATTTGTACAGCAGCAGGTCGCTGCCACATTCGTGGCAGGTATCGTTCCCCTTACTTGACCCCATAAATAATAGATGATAGCTTTCCGATGGTATAAAACGGTTTGTATTCGCCGGTAAAGCGACATTTTTCCATATAAAAGTAGATATGGCGGCGATTTTCTAAGCTGCGGGAAGTGTGCCCGCCTTTGCTGCCTATGTCTGATATCCCGTAGCTACTGCCGGCATCAGCCGCCGGACACAGGCGGGAAGAGAGCGATCTCGTCTCCGTCCCGGACCTTGCCGCTGAGGCTGTCCTCGCCCTTCAGGGTCTGCGCGTTGTGGAGGACGTTCACGTAAGGCTTCAGCTTGCCGTCCTGGAAAAGTAGCGGCCGGATAGCCGGGAACTTGTCTGCAAGGCCGTCGATGACGTCCCGCACTGTCTCGCCTGCGGGCGTTATCTCGACTTCTTTCTGCTTCGTAGCCTCCCGGAAGTTGGCGAACAGCTTGACTTTGACCTTCATGGCGTACTCTCCGTGATAGTAACAGCATGCCCTCGCTGGCCGGGCAGTCTGATTCTTGCATACATTGATCTCCTACAAGCCCATATAGTCTACGCCGCCCGGGAAGCCTGCCAGCCCGCGTGCGACCAGTTTACTCCCGGCCTTCAGGCGCCATCGAGGTCATCAGACCTCGCTATTTCTTCGCCGCCTGCTTCTTGCGGTAGTCCTCGATGGCAGCAGTCAATGCCTCGGCCGCTAGGTTCGAGCAGTGCATCTTCTGGGGTGGCAGGCCGTCGAGCTCTTTGGCCACGTCGTCCCGGGTGATCGCCAGCGCCTCGTCGAGAGTCTTACCCCTGGCCATGACGGTGACCATGCTGCTGGTGGCGATGGCCGCTCCGCAGCCGAAGGTCTTGAACTTGATGTCCTCGATACGGTTGTCCTTGATCTTGAGGTAGATGGTCATCATGTCCCCGCAGACCGGGTTGCCGACGGTCCCGACGCCGTCGGCATCGGGGATCTCCCCCACGTTCTGGGGGTTGGAAAAGTGAGTCATTACCTTGGGCGAATACATAACAGTAACCTCTATGGCATATTTTTTGTACAGCTGTCACCCTCTACTTCTTATAGAGGGGTGACATCTCCCTCAGCCGGGATACGATGCCGGGGAGGGTCTCGATCACGTAGTCGATCTCTTCCTCCGTGTTGTACTTCGAGTTGGTCATCCTCAGCGAGCCGTGAGCCGTCTCCGGGTCGAGTCCGCAGGAGAGCAGCACGTGGGATGCCTCCAGCTTTTTCGACGAGCAGGCGGAGCCTGTGGAGACTTCTATGCCCTTCATGTCCAGGAGCAGCACCATCGACTCGCCTTCTACGAAGCTGAAGCTGATGTTAACGTTGTTTGGCGATCGGTTCTTGCGGGAGCCGTTGAGCCTGCAGTGCTCGATCCCCAGCAGCCCGTCCATGAGCCTGTTGCTCAGCCTGGCCATGTGCTCGGCGTTCCGGTCTAAGTCCCTGGCAGCCAGCTCGCAGGCTCTGGCCATGCCCACGATGCCCGACACGTTTTCTGTGCCGCTGCGGACGCCCCTCTCGTGGCCTCCCCCGAAGGTCAGCGACCTTACCGGGGTGCCTTTGCGGAGATACAGAACTCCCACGCCTTTAGGCCCGTGGATCTTGTGGCCGGAAAGGGCGAGCATATCCACTCCGAGATCGTCCACGTTCACCGGCACTTTACCGATAGCCTGAACCGCATCCGTGTGGAAGTAAATGTCCTTCTCCCGGGCGATTTCGCCGATCTCTTTGATCGGCTGGATGGTCCCGATCTCATTGTTCACCTGCATGACGGTGATCAGAGTTGTCTCCTTAGTGATCGCCTTCTCGAGCTCGTCCAGTTTCAGGACTCCATCGGGATCGACCGGCACGTAGGTGACCTTGAACCCGTCTTTCTCGAGGTGCCTGCAGGTCTCGATCACCGCAGGATGCTCGATAGCCGAGGTGATGATGTGATTGCCCTTCTTCCGGTTAGCCAGGGCGCTCCCTATGATGGCGATGTTATCCGACTCTGTTCCGCCGGAGGTAAAGATGATCTCCGCCGGAGCAGCGCCGATGATCCCGGCGATCTTGAGACGGGCGGCTTCGATCGCCTCACGGGCCTCTCTGCCGGCCGTGTGAAGGCTGGACGGGTTACCGTACTTCTCCGTGAAATAGGGGAGCATGGCGCTGATTACTTCATCGCTGACTTTGGTGGTCGCGCTGTTGTCTAGATATACCTTCTTCATGGTCATCATCGCGTTCAGGTCAATATAATATTATTATGTAGATTATTTAAAGCCTTGGTGAGGAACTTATGGTGATACCCGGGCGGGATTCCCGGCTTCCGCCTTAGCCGGGCGTTCGGCCCGAAGCTATCCCTTGAGCTCGGCCCGGAGCTCGCCCTCGAGCTCCGCCATGTCCCGGAGCTTGATCGGATTCTCGCAGTAAGGACAGAGGAAATCACAATTGCGGCCTTCATAGGGGCATATGGTCATGGAGAGCTCCGCCATCGGATGGCCCTTGCTCTTGATGTCGTACTCCTTGTACCACCCGAATGGCGCCCGCTTCACTTCGATGCCCGCATCCCTTAGACCAGTTTCGAGGCCATTCAAAATTTCCAGTGCCACTGCCGGGCTGCTCAGCGTAGAGGTCAGGTGGGCGAAGGGAAAGATCATGACCCGCCGGGCCTTGAGCCGTTCCAGGCGCAGCATTACTTCTTTCGCCGCTACATCGATCACCCTCCGGGGGTTGGCCTCGTCCAGCTTTTCCACCGAAGAGAGGAGGACCACGCAGTCTTCCATCGAGCCCTCTTTCACCTCGATCTCTTCCGCCACCCGGGATTTTCTGTTTGCTTTGTAGCTCATGCTGTCGGCGTGTATTGCCAGAATCCTCATGCCGAACCCTCTTAATTAACAATTGTTAATTCACAATTGAAGATATATAAAGGTTGTGAAAGAGGCAGATGTCCTGCATGCCTGGCCGTGTACGCCGGTAAAGTCGCTTATACTCATCGGACAATCCGGATTCTCTTCTCCACCCGGCCAAACTCTTTTCCGCCGATCATCAGCCGGCCGGTGAAGTGGTATTTACCCTTCGCCAGGGCCGAGGCAGGGACGGTGAAAGGAGGCTGGCCTGCCGGGGGAAAATGGAAAAGCACGGTCTCGCCTGGCGGGATACTGAAACCACGGATGAAGTCTGCTGCCCGGTAAGTTTTCCGGTGAACTTCGATGCCTCCGACCAGGGTTTCTTTCACGACCCTTACCTCGATCTCGATGTCCCGGATGGAAGTGGCCCCCTCGTTTATAATCCTGATAAACCCGGAGACTGTGTCGCCTGCCTGGTACTCATCCTTATTAGTGCCCCAGCCATCGATCCTGGCGGCTGCCGCTTCGCCTGCCGAAGCAGGTAATACAGACAGTATCAGCAATGTTTCACGTCCTGAGCCCTCCGCAGTGCCTTCATACACTTCATGGCGCCGTAGATAGAAACCTGTTACTGCCGTTTTAGCCGCCGCGGAGGCTTCGAAGAGAGGGGAAAAAGAATAAGAAAGGTTAGAGATTACCGGGCTTAGTTCTACCGAAGCAGACTTCGCAGCCTTCCAGGTTAGAGTCTTCCTGCCTGTGCAGATCGCACAGCGAACCGCTGGCCTTGACGATACCGCAAACCATGCAGATGCCCGGTATGACCTCCTTTGGAGAATTCTCGTCGATGATCTGCTTCGCGAGGTTCTTGATACCCTTGCGGGTCTCCTTGTTAATGGGTATACCCTTCCCCCGCTTGTCTTTGATGTACTGGGATACTGCCGACTGGGTAATGCCCAGGCGCTCGGAAACGTCTTTCTGGGACATGCCCATCTTGACCAGCTCTTTGGAAAGCTCCGCCCGGATGGTAGGGATTACGTACCATACAATTAGTTCACAAGGTGGCTTCATCGTATCACGGTGCTTATTATAGTCCTTTGTGAAAGGTTTCATACTGTCGGGCAGGTCGGGGCGCTGCCCGACAGTATAATACCTTTCAAGAATGACTTTAACGATTGTTATAATACCTGATTATAAATAGTTAACGCTGTTAAGTTGCCGGCTGAGGCCGGAGAGATAACGGGCAAAGGCGAGATACGATGATAATGAGATATCACAATATGATGGTAAGTGACATATATGCTGGAGAAAATGCAGGCAAAAAAGCAGCCGCAGCTAGCCAGGCCGGTGAGCACGTACAGCATCGTAGCGCGGGACCCGGCCACGGGAGAAATGGGCGTGGCAGTGCAGTCCCACTGGTTCTCGGTAGGGAGCGTCGTGCCATGGGCGGAGGCGGGAGTTGGTGCTGTAGCGACTCAGGCTTTCTCCGACCCGGCGTACGGCCCGCTGGGCCTGGCGGCGATGCGAGCAGGACGTAGTGCACCCGATGCGTTGAAAGGGCTGCTCGCCGGGGACCAAGGGCGGGAGCTCAGGCAGGTGGCGATGATCGACGCGAACGGCGGGGTAGCCGGCCACACGGGGAGCCGGTGCCTGCAGCCTGCCGGAAATATCACTGATTCCGAGGCCCAGTTCAGCGTGCAGGCGAACATGATGGCCAACGATCGAGTCTGGCCGGCGATGGCAAAGGCGTACCGGGAAGCAGAAGGAGACCTGGCCGGCCGGCTGATCACTGTGCTGGAGGCGGCGGAGGCAGCCGGAGGGGATATACGGGGCCGACAGTCTGCGGCGCTAGTAGTGGTGAGCGGGCAATCGACGGGCAAGCCCTGGGTCGATCGTAGGTTCGATCTGAGAGTGGAAGACCACCCGGAGCCTGTTGCGGAACTGAAGCGCCTCGTCCGGTTGCAGCGTGCCTACCTGCACATGAACGCCGGCGATCTGGCGGTGGAGAAGAACGATGTCGTGGCGGCGAACGCCGAATATGCCATGGCCGAAAAGCTGGCGCCGGAGCTCGTAGAGATTCCGTTCTGGTGTGCGGTGACGCTGGTCAACGCCGGCAAAGTGGAGGAGGCGCTGCCCATTTTCAGGGACGTGTTCGAGCGGGAGAAGATGTGGGCTGAGCTGATTCCCCGGCTGGTGGAGTCAGGGATGCTGGTCAATGATCCGGCTGTGATAAAAAGGATTTTTGAGATGGCGTAGCCGGATCTAGGGGACTTTTGAAAAGTCCCCTGGAGACCTCTCGATATTATTTACACTCGTCGTCGATACAGCCCAGAACTTGTACCCCGTTCTCGTCGACGTCGATGCTTACGAGCGTCTGAACGTTGTAGCCCATGTCCTCGATGATCTTCTTGCCGTTGCCCCGCTGGATAACGACGACGATGTCCTTGATCTCTGCGCCGGCTATCTCCAGCGCCTTGATCACGGCCGCGAGGGTGCCGCCGGTGCTGATGACGTCGTCGACGATGAGCACCCTGTCGCCCTTGCTGATGCCATTCAGGTACAGCTCGCCCTTGGAGTACCCGGTCGCCTGGTGGACGGCGATCTCGCCGGGCAGCTCGTACTTCCTCTTGCGGATGATGATGAACGGAATGTCGGTGATCTGCGACAGCGAGGCGCCAATGGGCAGGCCCATGGCCTCGATGGTGACGATCTTGTCGACGTCCAGGTCTGCGTTCTTGACGATGCAGGCGATGACGTCCCTCAGCAGCTCGGGCTTCACGACCGGCACGCCGTCAGAAATGGGATGAATAAAATAGTTGTAAGTGCCTCGCTTTACAATCGGTGCAGTCTTCAGCGACTCTTTCAGAATTTTTAACATGATATGCGCCCCACCTGATGGTTGAGTTTTTTTCAATTGTAAGAACAGCCGTCTAGCCCCAAACCGGATGCCTGCGGCAGTACATGGATACTCTACGCGCTTCCCTTATAATAAACCCCCGCATGCGAGTTGCAGAGAGCGGTAAGCTCACCCGACGACATGACAATAACAACAGGAAATCAGATGTTTGAACCACGGCGGCACGGCGACACCAAGACAGTGCGATCCACGACAGGCCGGATGGTAACTGGAACCACGGCGGCACGGCGACACAGAGACTGTGGTGAATCGGTATAAGTGAACTCCTTTTTGTGTCCACGGCGACACGGAGACAGTGCCTTAACCATATGCTTACTGCCCAATCCATTCAGCCTGGCTTTCGATCGATAGCCTGATTGAAGGAAACATATTTGTCGCTGTGCCGTCAGCCCGCCGTGTCGCCGTGGATCAATAAAAAGAAGGCCTTGTTATTCGGGTACCGGTTGTCTCCGTGTCGCCGTGGCGCCGTGGTTTAAATAACTATCCTGCCATCGTTTCTCGCATAGTCTTTGTGTCGCCGTGCCGCCGTGGTTAGAAAATCTGTTTTCCAGTTGTTAGGATAAAGAGCCATGCCGCCATGGTAAAAAATTATTATTATATATCACAGGTCCACTATTATTTCGCAGTCGAGGACGTAAGCGACGAACATGGTTCGGAAGAACTCTTTGAGTTCGGTGACTGAGTGGTCGTCCGAAGAGCTTGCCGGTAAGTTAAACGACCGCCACGATTCTTTTCCGCTTTTGTCTGCGCAGCAGACCGCCATTTCGCAGGAGCCTTCGGGGGGCTGGGTGTCGGTGACTTTTAGGGCGTCGGCGAGGAACAGGAGCATGATCATCTGGTGGGGGTTCTGGACTTTCGGGAAGCCGAGGATCAAATGCATTATCTGGTCCGTGTCGACCGTTTTTCTGCTCATGAAAGTTTTGGACAGGGTGACTTCCAGGGGCTTTTTCAGCTCCATGAAGGTGCCGTTCTGGTCGGCTCTCATGAGCTTGAACCGCTCTCCGGTGACGCCGTTGTCGGGGATGTACTCGAGGGCCATCGAATTTGGCATTCCCTTTTCCAGGGCTTTTTGAGAGATCGCTGCCAGCCACTCTTCCGCTTTGCGGGACAGGGGATAGTGGATGCTTTTCAGGCAGCCGTACGGCTCTCCTCTGCCAGCGAGGCACTGCTCGCAGTGGGCCTGGTAGTCGTCGAGCACCCTGGCCTCTTTGAGCAGCTCCGAGACTTTATAGCCCCGGGTTTCTACCCCGTCGAGGGTCATAATCTGAAGGTTGATGAGAGTATCGAGGGCCTCTTCTCTCGTCTTACCTTCGCTCAAAACCAGATCGATCACGGCCTGTGCCCGGGCCTGCTGCTTGATCAGAGAGATCATGCCCTCCTGGGTCAGCGCTTCTTTCACCGGACAGGGGTGATCAATGATATAATCGACTGCCATAATCCCACCTGCCTTGTAGGTTATCGCCCATGTTATATAGGCTTTTTTTAAAAGTTTTAAAAAAGCGGGCCCAATGAAGACTTATTATCGGCCTAAAGGACTTTTTTCAGGTCAGTCACAAACGCCCCAATAACTTCTTCCGTCACGTGGGGCATGACGACCATGCGCAGCGCGCAGGGGTGTACGGTCGTGGATACGTACCAGTTTTTCTCCGCGAGCCTTTTCCGCAGGCCTACGGGGTCTCCTGCCCCCACAGTCACGATGTTCATGACCGGCTCGATGACCGGCTCCATGCCCAGGTCTTCAAGCTGCTCCTGGAGGCTGCGGGTATTCTTCATACACGTGGCGACAATCTGCCGGTAACCTTCCCTGCCGAGGTACTGCATGACTGCGTACGCAGATGCCGCCGAGGCGCCGCTGCGGGTGCCTGCGAGCGAGGTCTGGACCATGCTCGTCAGGTACTGGGCGTTTATTTCAAGCAGCTTCAGCAGGCTTTCACTGCGGTAGAGCAGCCCGCCCGACGGAATGGTACTGAGGCCCATCTTGTGGGGGTCGATGGTGATCGACTGGACTCCCGGGACTTCGAAGTCGAACTTCGCGGGCTTTTCCATGAAGGGGATGACGAAGCCGCCGAACGCCGCGTCCACGTGGAGGTACAAGGCCTGCTCCTGCGCCAGCTTTCCGATCTCCTCTATCGGGTCGATCTGGCCGAACTCAGTGGTGCCCGCGACTGCGACGAGAGCGATCGTGTCCTCGTCGATGAGCGCCGCCATCTCCGATGGGTCGGCCCTCAGGAGATCGTCCAGGGGTGCTCTGCGGATGGCGATGCCGAGCATCTGGGAGGCCTTTTCAAAAGAGTAGTGGGCGGATTCGGGCACGACAATGTTAGCCCTGTGCCGGTCCGTGTGCTTTAGCTGGATGGCCGTGCGGAGCGCCTGGATGTTGCTCTCGGTGCCGCCGGTAGAAATGTAGCCGGTCGCATCCGGCAGGTGTAAAAGTTCGCCGATGAGCCCGATACACCGGCGCTCGATGGCGGCGGTGCCGGGGAAAAGTTTAGGGTCACCCAGGTTGGTGTTGACGAACTCCTGGTGAGCCCTGATAGCGACGGGGTGGGGGTTGGTGCACATGGAGCTGAGGACGCGCCCGTAGGGCACGTCACGTCTCCTCGCCTCGCAGAGCTCGGCGAATATATCTTCCTCACCCGCTCCCGTTTCCCGCATGTCAAATCACTGCTTTTTTCTGGCCGCCTCGAGGATCAAGGCGTGCTCGGTCCTGGCCACCATTTCCCTGACGGCCTCTACCGCGTCGATGTTGGCCGAGATGCTGGTGATGCCCATGGCGACGAGCCTCCGGGCGACTTCAGGCCTGCTGCCTGCCTGGCCGCAGATCGACGTCTTGACGCCGGCCTTGTTGCACTCTCCGATCACGTACTCGATGAGCTTGAGCACCGCGGGGTGCAGCTCGTTGTACAGGTCGGCGACCAGCTCGTTGTTCCGGTCGACCGCCAGCGTGTACTGGGTCAGGTCGTTGGTGCCGAACGATACGAAATCGATGCCCTCCCTAATAAACTCATCGATGATGAGGGCGGAGGCGGGGATCTCGACCATGATGCCGACGTCGACTTTTTCGAGGTCGATGCCGCACTCGACCATGATCTCCTTGGCCCTGCGGAGCTCCTTCGGGTGCTGGACCAGGGGAATCATGATGCCGATGTTGTCGTAGCCCATCTCGAATAATTTCTTGAAAGCCGCCATCTCGAGCTTGAAGTGCTCTACCTCTTTCAGGTCCCGGCGGATGCCCCTCATGCCGAGCATAGGGTTGTGCTCGTACGGCTCGTTCTCGCCGCCCTTCATGGCGCGGAATTCGTCGGTCGGGGCGTCCAGCGTCCTGACCCAGACGGGCTTCGGGTAAAAGGCGTCGGCGACGGTCCTGATGCCCTTGATCAGCTCGTCCACGTACTCCTGGGAGCGGCCGCTGTTCATGTAGACCTGGGGGTGTGTGTTGAGGCCGAGGATCATGTGTTCTATCCTGAGCAAGCCCACTCCGTCAGCATGGGTGTCCTTCGCGCGCCCGGCAGCCTCAGGTATGGATACGTTGACCTTGACCTCGGTGGCGGTGATTGGCTTAATCATTGCCATCCGGGGTGCGGCCTCGGCGTGCTCTGCCTTCTCGGCTGCTGCTTCCTTCTTGACCGCGCCCATGTACACGTGGCCCTTCTCGCCGTCCACGGTGACCAGCGAGCCGTCTTCCAGCATTCTGGTCGCTTCCTTGGTGCCGACTACGGCAGGCGTGCCCAGCTCTCTGGAAACGATGGCAGCATGGCAGGTCAGGCCGCCCTCGTCGGTGATGATGGCGGCGGACCGCTTCATCGCAGGCACCATGTCCGGGGTGGTCATCTTGGTGACCAGGATGTCACCCTCTAAGACCCGGTCCAGGGTATCCATGCTGTCGACGACTTTGACCTTGCCGCTGGCGACGCCCGGGGAGGCGCCCAGCCCTTCGAGGATGATCTCGCCCAGCACTTTGCCGCCCTTGGCCTCGCGCTTCTGGATGGTGGTGATGGGTCTCGACTGAAGCAGGTACAGCTCGCCCTTCTGGTACGCCCACTCGATGTCCTGAGGCTTGCCATAGTGCTCTTCCACGATGTTGCCCAGCTTGGCGAGCCTGAGGATCTGGTCATCGGCAAGCACCTGGACGTTCTTCTTCGCCTCTTCCACGTCGAGCTTCACGGTCTTGCGGGTCCTGGGGTCGCGGATGATCTTGATCTGCTTGGTGGCGATCTTTTTCTTGGATACTCTGCCGCTCCTGACCTCGTAGTTGTCCGGGGACACCGAGCCGGACACGACCGACTCTCCCAGGCCCCATGCGGCCTCGATGATCGCCACATTCTCGCCGGTGGTGGGGTGGTGGGTGAACATGACGCCTGCTGCGTCAGCGTCGACCATCTTCTGGACGACTACTGCGATGTTCACGTGCTCGTGGGGGAACTTCTGCTTGACCCGGTAGTAGATCGCTCTTGCACCGTACAGCGAAGCCCAGCAGTGCTGGACTGCCTTGAGCAGGTCTTCCTTGCCGCGAACGTTTAAAAAGGTTTCCTGCTGGCCGGCGAAGCTGGCTTCCGGCAGGTCTTCGGCGGTCGCGCTCGACCGCGCGGCCACGTACTGCTCTCCGCCCTCGCGCTTGCTCAGCGTGTCATATGCTGCGGTGATGTCTTTCGCGATCGATGCGGGCATGGGCTGGTTGTTGATCAGGTCCTTGGCGAACTTTTCAGCCTTCATCAGCTCCTTCTGGTCGTCGACGTTGACGTCGATGCCCTTGAAGAGCTTGTCTGCGATGCCCGCTTCGGTGATGAACTTCCTGAAGGCCTGGGCGGTGACCACGAAGCCGGGGGGAACCGGCAGCTGCGCGTTGGTCATCTCGCCGAGGCTGGCGCCTTTGCCGCCTACGATGGGGATGTCGGTGTTGCGAACGTCACTAAGCCATACAACAATCTTTTCCTTTCCTGCCATAATCACACTTCCAGCGAGCGAATCGCTTTTCTTCGCTTTTCGTCAAAACTTTGAATAGAGAGGTCGATGATAGACGCTATCCGGTCCTGGGGCACGCCCAGCTCAGCCCCTATGCGGCTGAAATACGGGTACTCGATACTCTTGCCCTGGGACCTGGAGGTTTTCACCGCCTCTATTAAGGCCATTACACCTGAGAACACGTGGATGAAGGTCAGCGTGGGAGTGACTTTGCCGTTCTCGATCCTGGAGATCGTTTCCCGGCGCAGCCTCATGATCAGGCTAAGCTCGTCCTGCGTGAGGTGCATCTTACCCCGGTAGTCCTGAATAAGCTTACCCCGCTCAGGCGAGTTGACGATGTCACCCGCAATCAGGTTAGCCATGTTCTGGATCCACTCAGGAGTATACATAAAACACCCGTGTTACACCACATGTAACATGCTATGTTCATCCGTATAAGGGCTTTCTACTTATATAACGGTTATGTGACGTATCACGTCACGTATTGAAAAATTACGACAGTTGCCGTCTGAAAAAAGTAGCAGACGGGCGTGTCGTGTCGCCGGTATAGATCCGCCAGCCCGGCTGGCAGGACCCATTTTCTTCGCCGGTTGCCGATCGATCCGCCAGTCGACGCACTCTGGTTAATAGTTGAAGAGCTTCGTCACGTACGGGATCTTCAGCCCGAACCGCCTGTCCAGCACCGCGAGCGTACACCACGGGATGACGTCGACGAACGGGAGCATGTCGGTGCCGCTCATGACCAGCAGGTTGACTATAGGGACGCCCAGGTGATTCAGGTAAGCCGCTTCTACCACGCTGATGGCCGCGCTTGCGCCGACAGCTACGGGCAGAAGGCCCGTGGCGAAGAGCAGGTCGTCGGGCACCAGGTCCGCGAAGTCGATCGCCAGCGCGAGGGCGAGGGCGCCGACGTTCTGTACAAGCGAGTGGCTTTTCTCGACCGCGATGACGGTCTGGCCATCCATATTGCTCGTTTCCATATTCCTCAAACTAGTACTCACAGCGCTCAAGATATATATTTTCCCGGCCCGTGCACTTTACCAAAGACTTATGAGCATGCAGCGTGCATTAAACTCTACACAGGGGTAATGGTCATGAAAGTCCTCGTAACAGACCCTATTTCAGAAGAAGGCATCAAGGTCCTCAAGGCTGAGCCCGGTGTGCAGGTCGACATCGAGACCAAGCTCACCAAAGAGCAGCTGATCGAGAAGATCAAGGACTACCACGCGCTCATCATCCGCAGCGAGACCCAGGTCACCAAAGAGGTCATCGCCGCGGGCAAGAACCTCAAGATCATCGGCCGGGCCGGCGTGGGCATCGACAACGTAGATGTCCCGGCTGCGACCGAAAAGGGCATCATCGTCGCCAACGCGCCCGAAGGCAACACCATCGCAGCGTGCGAGCACACCCTTTCCATGATGCTGTCCATGTCGCGCAACATCCCCCAGGCGAACGCCTCGCTGAAGAGCGGCAAGTGGGAGCGCAGCAAGTTCATGGGCGTCGAAGTGCTGAACAAGACCCTCGGCATCATCGGCCTGGGCCGCATCGGCGGCGAGATCACGAAGAGAGCGAGGAGCTTCGGCATGGAAGTGCTCGCCTACGATCCGTTTACGACGGCAGAGCGCGCCCAGCAGATCGGCGCGAAGCTGACGACGCTGGACGAGATCTACGAGAAGGCCGACTTCATCACCGTCCACACCCCGCTCACCCCGAGCACGAAACACATGGTCTCCACCGCCCAGTTCGACCGGATGAAGAAGGGCGTCAGGATCATCAACTGCGCCAGAGGCGGCATCATCGACGAGACTGCCCTGTTAGAAGCCCTCAAGTCGGGCAAGGTCGCCGGAGCGGCCCTCGACGTGTTCGAGAAGGAGCCCCCCGTGGGCAGCCCGCTGCTCGAGCAGCCCAACGTCATCGTCACCCCGCACCTCGGAGCGTCCACTGCAGAGGCCCAGGTCAACGTGGCTATCACCATCGCAGAACAGGTCCTGAACAGCTTCAAGGGCTTACCCGTGACAACGGCGATTAACATACCCATTATGAAGCCCGAGATCATGGAGAAGGTCAAGCCCTTCCTGCCGCTCGCCGAAAAGCTCGGCAGCTTCGCCGCCCAGATCTCCGACGGGCAGATCAAGGAAGCCACCGTCAGCTACTACGGCGAGATCTCCCAGAAGGACGTATCGCTGGTCACCATTGCCGTCCTGAAAGGCCTGCTGGACATCAAGATGGGCGAGCCCGTCAACTACGTCAACGCCAAGATCCTGGCCAAGGACAGGAGCATCAACGTGGCCGAGACCAAGTTCGGCGAAACAGGCGACTACACCAACCTGATCACCCTGACCCTCAAGACCGACAAGGAAGACGTCACCGTCGGCGGCACCATCTTCGGCAAGAACGACGCGAGGATCGTCGAGATCCAGGGCTACCGCGTCGACGCAGCCCCCACCGGCACCATGATCGTCACCAGGCACAAGGACAGGCCAGGCGTCATCGGCAAGGTCGGCACCATCCTCGGCAAGGTCAACATCAACATCGCCGGCATGGTCGTCGGCAGGGACGCCGTCAGAGGCGACGCAGTCATGATCCTGACCGTCGACGACGAGGTCCCGGCAGCCACGCTGAAGCAGATGATCGCTGAAGCTGAGCTTTACGACGCCCGCTACGTAAAATTGTAAACCGGGAGCATATTGCTCCCTAACCTTCTTTTTACACGTATACTTGAATATCAAAATTAGCTAAATCAGAGCCTGCATCTTCTCGATGATAAGCTTCGCATTTTCCAGCGCTGCTTTAGCCTCGGCCTCGCTGACATTGACGCCGAAGCCGTAGGTGGCCTTTTCGCGATAAAGTCTGTATGAGTCAAGCGTATTTGCATACTCTTCAAGCTCCGGGTGGGCTTCTCGCAGATAGACTGGAACGCAGATGTGGCTGTGTTCTTTAACGCCATCCTTGAAGAGTAATGCCTTTGCAGCGTGAAATATCGCCTCATAGCTGGAAGTGAGCGTGAGACGATAGCGTTTGATGCTAAAACTCGCCTCAGCATCGTCGAGGTGACTGGCGGCGCTGATCAGGCAATTTCTAGCACTGACAGTATCGCTGTCTATCCTTTTTAAGCCTTTCTTATAGCAATCGTCAAGTGTTCTCACTTTAGTCCCGCCCCATATAGTAATATGTGGTTGGATACCACATTGGTGTAAAACGCATCTTTTTTATTGGCCAGCGCACGCCATTCTGATAGCTTGAAGATAGTAAAGTTCACGTCCTTATCAAACGTATGTTCTAGCTCTCTGAAAATATTTACATAAATTTCCTTATTAGATGGAGTGACAACGAGAAAGTCTATATCGCTCTCCCCATCGAAGGATCCGCCAGCATAGCTACCGTAGAGAGCGACAGAAAGGGCGTTCGGGTCGGTTTTCAGGATTACGTCGACAGGTTTCGACGAGACTACAAAATCAATTCCATATGCCCTTTTCAAGGACTTAACTACCTCGTTCCCGGTGTCGAGACGATAAAGCGTGGCAAAGCCTTTTTCCTCAACGACAAGAAATCCTTTTTCTGCAAATATTTTGACTGCGGCACTTGCACTTGAAGGGCTGATATTAAGGGCTTTTGCTATTTGGTTTGCATATGAAAGTTCGCCCGGCCTGGATAAGAAATAGCTCAATACTTTCCAGTCAACATATTTATCGAACACTTCTAACAATTATGTTCACCTTTCGATATATCGAAATCAATTTCATCATATCATAATCATTTTTAGTATATCGTATCATATTATCATATAAAAACTGTACTGTATAACCTTGTTGAGAGCGAAGAAGTCATGTCTATCGACGATTGCGATGACACCCACGTAACGACAGCCCATACAATTTTGTTACCTATTTCTAACTTGAGCGCAAGCTTTATTTACTCAATGTTATAATCATATCACTAAATGTTAGAAAATAATAACATAAAGTGATGAATGAATAACATCTGGTGAAAAAATGGATCCACTCAAAAAGGCCGATAAGGCTCAGAGCAACGTTAACATGATCGACGTACAGAGGATCGGGCTATGGATTGGCGCCCTTGTGCTGGCCCTGGACTCTATCTGCCTGATAATGATCGGTGAGTTCGAGTTCGTCATCGCCGTGGGTATGGGCCTGGGAATTGTCGTGATCTCGACCAACCTGTGGCCGTACATCGGCATGCAGAAGCCATATAAGGACGAGCGGGCCGCCAGGGTCGGCGCAATGGCCGGCCTCAGCGCCTGGTACATCTCGCTGGTAACGGCGGCTCTGGCTGCAGTCATCCTGGGCTACCTGCCCGCATCGTGGAACATTCACCTGAACGCTGCCCAGGCGCTGGGAGGCGTTATCCTGGTCATGGTAGTCAGTATGGTCTGCATCTACGAGTACATGAGCTGGAAAGGAGTCACGGAGTGAGAATAATGGCTGATAATAAGAAAAGCATAATGATCAGCATGGCATTTCTGGCCCTCGGCCTGGCCGTCGCCGTGCTGGGTATCGCAGCCTGGGTGCTCGCCGGCGAGGGAAGCCAGCAGTGGGCTATATCAGGAGTCATTGCAGGCCTGATCATGGCGCTGGCAGGCGCCGCAGGAGCGTTCCGGAAAAGGCCGGTAAGCGACGAGCGTACGGCAAAGCTCAGCGCCTATGCGGCCTCGTGGTCGTGGTTCTCGGGGGTCGTTGTCACCTCGGCCCTGTTCCTGCTGAACTACTACGGAGTCGTCAAAGCCGATACGACCCAGGCGCTTGGATTAGTGCTCCTGACATTACTGGCTACACTGGTGGCTTTCAACGCGTACTTCCGGACGAGGGGTGACGTGGCATGAGCGGCGATCCTTTCAAGTGGACTGCCCTAAGCTTCTGGATAGGAGGCTTAATGCTCGTGGTCACATCGATAGTCATCTACGTCTGGAACGTGCTGAACGACATCACCGCCCTGGGGGCGCTAATGGGAGCGATGCTGATGTCGACCACCTTCTTCACCTACATCGGGCTCAGCCCGGCTGCCAGGGATGAGAGGGCCCGGAAGATCGGGACGCTGTCGGCCACCTGCTCCTGGTACATCACACTACTCTTCACAGGCATGGTGCTGGCCTTCGACATCTGGAGCGGCCGCCCGTTCGAGGCGCCGAAGCTGCTGGCGACGATCGTCTTCATCATGACGGCCTCGATGATGGTTACCCACGTGTGGTTCAGCCGGCGGGGAGATATAGAATGATTGCCGCCTGTATTTTGGCGTTCGTTATCCTCGGGCAATCGGCGTATTCGGTCCTCGCCCTGGCCACAGTGGCAGGCCTGCTCTGGGGCTTGAGCCGTACGCCCGAAAAGCTGAAAACGAATATGAAAGATCTGTAGGAGATACGCCATGAGGACGCGCATCAAGGAGTACCGGGCGAAGTACGACATGACCCAGGAGGACCTGGCGCAGAAGGTCGGCGTCCGCCGGGAGACTATAGTCTTCCTCGAGAAGGGGAAGTACAACCCGTCGCTCAAGCTCGCGCACGACGTGGCGGTGGCGCTGAACGCGAAGATCGACGAGCTATTCATCTTCGAGGACGAGGCCGAGGCCGAACAGGCCGGGGAATGACCGACGGTAAAAAATGCCGGCAGTTTTATTCTACGCTCAAGTTTTATATAGCATATGCATAATAGGTACATACCATCAGTATGGGTGAAGTCGCATGTCCGTGACACCGAGAGATAACGCAGCCTTCGAGGCTGGCATCAAGCTGGGCGCGCTATACCACCAGTTCGTGGGGTCGCCCGTCAGCCTGAAGACCGCAGACTCGCTGGAGAAGGCGATTTCGGAGAGCATCTCCGTGCAGCCGTTCGTCAAGTCGATCAGTGTTTCAATAGACAGGCAGATGATCAAGGACAACCTCAGCTCGTTCGGGTACACCGAGCTGAAAGGGCCCATGCTGAAAGTCGACGCCGTGATCAAGTACCACGAATACGAGGCGAGCGTCGGCATACAATACAAAGACGGGTACCCGCTCATGTTTATCAAAGACATAAAAGAGGTTAAAGAATGAATTTTATTGAGAGAATTATAGGGACTATCACTAGCCCTGACAAGACAATGGCAGACGTATGCAAGGAGCCGAGGTGGGAGGAAGGGCTGGTCATCGTAGGCCTGTACGCCATCCTCACCGCGGTGTACATGTTCCTGTACAACTCGCACATCACGTACGTCTCTGACGTGCCCGGCCTGGAGCAGATCACCCTGATCACGACGATCATCATGGGGCTTGTCATGCCGCTGATCGGATGGATCATTTCCACCGCGGTGCTCTTCCTGCTGGCCATGGCGTTCGGCGGGGAAGGCAAGTTCACCACGCTCCTTTCCGGTATCGGGTTCTCCGAACTGGTCAAGATCTTCGCCGTCGTCATCGCGGCCATCCTGATCACCCAGGCCCCGTACCTGACTATTGAGATGAGCCAGTCCAACCCAATGGCCAGCATGACCGCCGCCGCAGAGTTCACCTCGAACATCTTCGTGCTCGTCAGCCAGGTCGTCTTCCTGCTGGGCCTGCTCTGGTCCTGCCTGATCGGCATCTTCGCGCTGAAGCACTGCCAGAAGCTGAGCTTCAAGTCCGCAGCCATCGTGGTCCTCGTGCCGACGATCATCTACATCGTCATCCAGTACGGCGCGCTGCTGCTGATGTTCCTGTAAGTCCAGCTATTGCCGCCAGCACTGGCGGCCTCTTTTTATAAGAAAGTTCTTGTACCACCCGGTCAATCACTTTTAGTATGACCGAAGCCCTGCCACAGCAAGACCTGAAGCTCCGCCTGGAAGCCGTCTCGGCGAAGTACCCGCAGGACGTGGCGATCGCCATGATCACCGACATGCTCAAAGCCGAATACGCCCGGCTGGAAGAGACCATGAAAGGCATCCGGGAGAGGTATCTGACGCTGAACGTGGACGACCCGGCCAGCGAGCACGAGATCGCCGACCTCCGCCTGGAAGCGGTGACAGCGTACCAGCCAGCGTACGAGATCGAGGCTTACCTCGCGGCCATGGGCGCAGACGTCGGGCTGCTGGTGCCTAAATACGAAGGCGAGTTCGAAACGTCCGCCGTCCACAGGAAAGGCTGGGACCTGTCCTTCGTCAGCCTCAAGGAAGGAGCGATGCGCAGTCTCGGCGGCCACTGCAACGTCATCGGGGAAGTCGTCATGCTGGAGCGCAGGCTCTACCACCACACTTACCTCGCGGCCGTCATGCAGCCGGCCGGCGCCGACAAAGGGCTTCCACAGCCAGACCCGTCCGGCGAGGTCGCGATGGAGTTCCACTTCTCCACCGTCGTGTTCGACGAGGACGTTAACGCCCTGGTGGAAAACTAGAACCACGGCGGCACGGCACCTTATCCCAGACAACTGGAGAGCAGATATTCTAACCACGGCGGCACAGCGGCACGGAGACAGTTCGAGAAACGATAGCAGGATGGTTATTTGAACCACGGCGGCACAACGACACGGAGACAACCCGTACCTGAATAACTGGGCACTTATTTATTGATCCACGGTGGCACGGCGGGCTGACGGCACGGAGACAAGTGTGTTTCCTTCAGTCAGGCTATCGATAGAAAGTCAGGCTGAAACGATTGGATAGTAAGCATAAGGTCAATGCTCTGTCTCTGTGTCGCCGTGGACATAAAAAAGAGTTCAGTATTACCGGTACGCTATTGTCTCCGTGTCGCTGTGCCGCCGTGGTTCCAGTTACCATCTGTTTGTAGCAGATCGCATATGTCTCCGTGTCGCTGTGCCGCCGTGGTTCCAGTTACCATCTGGTTGTAGCAGATCGCATATGTCTCCGTGTCGCTGTGCCGCCGTGGTTCAAACATTTGATCTAAAGTAGCCAGGATGAGGAGCCCAAGCTACTGTGGTTATACCGATAATCATAGCAGTGTTGTCACCGCGAAGAGCAGCCCGACGAGTATGTCGCCGGCGACGAGCCCGGAGGCGACGATGCCTGCGTCGTCTTTGAGCCAGCCCTTTTTCTCCGCTCCCCAGCTTATGGCGCCGCCGACTAGGATAGCGGCGGTGGCCGATACGGGAAGTAGTAGCCCCAGTGCCACGCTTATTGCCGAAATCTTGAGCCGGTATAGCACCAGTGCCAGGACGGCGCCGAGCAGCACGAAGTACAGGTTGATCGAGGGTGACAGGACTTTTGTTACGGCGGACCGGGCCATCTCCAGCCACATGACGCTGTAAGGGGCTGGTAAAGCCACTGTCCCTATGCCGTACATACTATTGATGAGGTTGATGCAAGGGACGCAAAGGAGGCCGCCGAGGACGGCGCCTATGACCAGCATGTAGCGCAGGCCGGTCTGGTCGATTTTAAAGACGTCGGCAACCTTGTGCAGGGACAGGGTGGAAGCGAACCCTAACGTGGTTGCCAGGACGAAGCCCTGGAAGAGGAGCAGGGACACGAGATTCTGGAACGCGAGCCCCACCAGCAGGATCACCACGAAAGCGGCGATGCCGACGCTCATGGCCATCTCGGCCCGGCCCCGGGTCTCTATGACCATGAGCAGCACTGCTACGGGGATGCACAGGGCGAACAGCCACACGGGAACGCCGACGAAAGCATACAGCAGCACTGCGGCGAGACCTGCGGCTGCCAGCAGGAGAGCGCCATAGGCGAGCCTGGACAGCTTGTTGCCTGAAGCGGTTCTGCTGTCCGGGCTGCCATGCTCCCTCGGCCGAGGCTGCCGGATCCGGTGCCAGGCGGATACAAGCAGAGGCTTTAGTACCATCAAGAGGGAGAGGCCTGCGCTGGCCACCATCATGGATACGGCGGTGGAGAAGATCCATGGGCTGCGCATGTGGGCAATGTAATCGGCGGCGCCGCCTTCGGCCAGATATAAAACAAGCAATGAACCCACAGCACCCAGGGCTATCTGCTGGCTGCCCCGGAGGCCCACGATCATGCCGATGCCCGCGAGAAAAGGCGAGAGGCTGAGGCCGGCGACGGCTGAGCCGAGGGTTTCGGGGATGACCTTGAGGCCTCGCAGCCCGGATACCGCCCCTCCGAGAACGCTCGCGATGCCCATTCGCACTGCTGAAGCCCTGAATTCCGGGCCTTTTTTCTCGGCGGACAGCAGGCCGATGATCGATACGCTTACCTTCGGGCCGGGCCAGGGAAAGTCGCTTTTCATGAAGTAGCCCGTAAAATAAGAAGAGGTGAGCATGCCGAGGATAAGCGAGAGGCTGATGATGGCGGCCATCACAAAGCCCGGAACGGGCAGCGTCTCCCCTGCCATGATGATCGAGCCGAGGCTGTCCGTATAAGCCAGTACAGCAGCGATGGCCATAGCCATAACCGCCACCATGTACAGGAACGCCCGAGGTCTGGCGCTCCGGGCTGCGGCGAAGACAAAGAAGGCGAAGAAGAGGAGCAGGATATCCAGGCCGGTGGCCATGCCGAGCTTCAAGGCCAGGTACATGTAGACGAAGGCGTTCACGACGCTGAAGATTATGCCCAGAAGCACGGCCAGGATGCGATCGTCGATCGTGAGCGCCATGTAAGGAATAACGTGGCACCGGAACATCAACGTTGCTGCGGAGAACCGTGGCTCCCGGGAGCAATATGCCCGGCAGTTTAGCGCAGGTACTCTATATCGATGGCGGGCTGGAGAGATACTCCCGGCTTTGCCAGCAGCTCTACGAACCGGCTTCCTTTCTCAGGGTGGAACAGGTTGGCCGAAGCGCTGCCCCTGATGACCCACGCCGTATCCAGGCCGCGCTCGGTCCCTGCCAGGGCGATGACCTTTTGCCCTTCTGGCATAACTCCGGCGTCCACGCACATCAGGACGCACTCCAGGCAGACCAGCGTGCCGGTCGATATCAGCTCCAGCGTTTTAGCGATCATGTCCAGCGAAGTCACCTGATTGAGGTGGAGCCGGATGGAAAAGCTGGGGCCGAAGAAGGGTATGGTTCCCCTGACCACTGGCACGCCCAGCTGCTCAAGCCTGGCCCGGTTCTCCGGTGTTACGTTCATCTCGACTCTTTTAAGGCCCTGCTCTGCCCACTGGTCCCGGATTTCCTTCAGCTCAGGCACGTCGGCAAATGGGCCGGTGCCCATCCTGTCGACTTCCCAGCACATGTCCTGCGGGCAGGTCACGCAGATGATCCGCTTATCCTTGATGCGCTCTGCAACCCTCACTGCGCTGTCGCCGGTGATCGACGCGACGACGATGTAGTCGTAGCTGGAAGCGGCGCTCTTTACTACATCTATGACTGCATCCGTGTTGGCCGGTCCCGGCCTGTCAAAAACTTTCATAGCATCACTACCTGACATGATAGTAGACGGGGTCCCGTCACATAATCCTTATTGGCTTGATCAGAGAAAGGTTGATTTACCAGAATACGCCCTTTGATATTGTCTATTCTGATATCGTAGCCAGGACTACCCATGAAACCGTACGAACCCCGAAAATTACCGCTGGATGACATAGACTGGGCGTCTCACGTGACCCGGATCGGGAAAGCAAACGCAGCCCTGGCCAGGTATGACGGGATTCTACAGGGCATCGTGAACCCGAAGGTGCTTCTTTCCCCTCTGACAACCAGAGAAGCGGTCCTTTCGTCGAAAATAGAAGGGACACAGGTGTCGCTTGAGGACGTCCTGCAGTACGAGGCAGATATCAGAGAGCCGTTCAAAGCCGAAAGGGAGATGGACATCCACGAGGTCCTCAACTACCGGAAAGCGATGGGGCATGCGGTCAATGAGTTGAAAGACCACCCCCTGTCGATCGATATGATCAGGGACCTACATCGGCTTTTACTATCCGACGTACGGGGGAACAACCGGCGGCCGGGTGAGATTCGGCGGGTACAGAACTACATCGGAAGACCCGGTAACCCCATAGAAAAAGCGATCTTTATACCACCGGCACCAGCTGCAGTGCCCGACGCGCTCTCTAACTGGGAACTATATTTGCACAGCGAAGAAAAAGACCCGCTGGTACAGCTATCGTTACTCAAGGCACAGTTCGAGCTGATTCACCCGTTCAGCGATGGAAACGGCCGCATAGGGCGTATGCTCGTCCCGCTCATACTGTATAATAAAAAGATGCTGTCCAGCCCGATGTTCTACATTAGCGCATATCTGGAGCGCAACAGGGATATTTACTACGAGCGCCTTCTGGGAATTTCCCGGGATGACGACTGGAACGGATGGATAGCATTTTTCCTTCAGGCGATCCAGGAACAGGCGGATGAGAACAGCAGCAAAGCCTGGTCGATTCTTGAGCTATACAGAGAAATGAAGACCAGGGTGCCTGAGATCGTACCTTCGAAGCATGCGGTATACGTGATAGACGCTATATTTTCAAGGCCGATATTCAAAACGTCCCAGTTTGTTCCTGTGGCCGGCAGCAATCGAATGGCAGCCCAAAGAATACTACATGCGCTGACAGAAAACGGGATAATAGAGATCACGGTCGAAGGGAGAGGCAGACAGCCGACAGTTTACTCGTTCAGACAGCTGCTTGACATAACTGAAAAGCTATAGCTTATGGTAACAATCTGTTACACAAAAACATTTGTGTAACAAAAATCCTAAAAAATGTTACACAAAAAATTTTGTGTAACAAATCTGTTACTCAAACAGGTTACATGAGCCTGGTTCATCTTAACGCGGACAAGCACTACAACAATGACCGGAGAGATATGGCCAGGCCTACGAGGATATCCCCCGCGATCAGGCCGGATGCCGTGATGCCGTTATCGTCTTTGAGCCATCCCTTCTTATGGATCGCCCACGCCAGGATGCCCCCCGCCAGGATCATCGCTGTCACGGATACGGGCAGCAGCAGGCCGATGGCGACGGCGACCGCCGATATCTTGTACTTGTAAAGGACCAGTGCAATGACGATGCCGGCCAGGATCAGGTAGAAGTCGATCGAGGGTGAGGCGACTCCGGCGACTGCGGAGGTGGCCATCTCCAGCCACATGACGCTGTAAGGGGCGGGCAGCGCGTTCGTGCCGATGCCGTAGACGGCGTCGAGCAGCCGGATGATGGGAATGCAGGCGATGCTTCCGGTGATCGAGCCGATTACGAGCATCCAGGGCAGACCCCTGGTGTCGACGCTGCTGAACTCGGCGGTCTTGAGCATGGCCAGGCTCAGCGAGAAGCTCATGACCATCGCCACGACGAAGCCTTCCAGGATGAGCAGCGGCACGATGTTGTCGAAAGCCAGGCCCACGAGGAGGATGACCACAAAGGAAGACATCCCCACGCCCATGGACATCTCGGCCCGGCCCCTCGTCTCGATGATCATGAAGAGCACGGCGATGGGTATGCAGAGGAGGAAGACCCAGGCAGGCACATCCACGAAGAGCTGCAGGATGATCGCGGCCGCCCCGATGATCGCGGCCAACAGCAGGCTCCTCATGCCCGGCAGGCGACGGCGAGCACGGCCGCCGTCCGGCGCTGTGGCCGGCTTTTCCCCGGTTTCCCCGCCGGCCGGCTTCGGGCGCCGGGAGAAGTAGGGCTTGACGATGACGTAGAGCGAAATGAACGCCGTGGTCACCATCATCGAGATGGCCGTCGAGAAGATCCAGGGATTGCGCATGTGAGCCATGTAATCGGTTGAAAGGCCTTCGATGAAGACCAGAACGGCCAGCGAGACAATTCCCCCGAGTGCTATCTGCAGACAGGCCTGGAACCCGATCAATAGCCCGATGCCGAGCATCATAGGCGACAGGCTGATGCCTGCCACAGTCGTGCCGATCGTTTCCGGGATGACCGCGAGGCCCCGCAGTAGAGAAACTCCCCCTGAGGCGAGGCCCGCCACGCCCATGCGTACGGTGGAAGCCTTGAACGCCGCGTCTTTCGTCTCCGCGGACAGCATGGCCACGATGGCTGCCGTCACCTTCTGCATCGGCCAGGGGAAGCCGCTCCTGAGGAAGTAGTCCGTGAAGTACAAGGACAGCAGCAGGCCGATGATGCTCGCCAGGCTCAGCAGGACGGCCATGACATAATCGGGCACTACGAAGGGCTCCCCGGATATGATGATAGCTCCGAAGCCATCCGTGTAAGCGATGACCGCTGCGGTGGAGCTCATCATGATGGCCATTACGTACACGAAGGCGCGGGACTTCACCGTCCCTGTGGCCACGAAGACGAAGAACGAGAGGAACAGAAGCAGCAGCACGATGCCGTCGGCCATGCCGGTCTTCATGGCCAGGTAGACCGTGACGACGGCGTTCAGTACGCTGAATAGCACGCCTACGATGACTGCCGGAATCCTGTCGTCCATCCTAATAACCCGTAGTAGGTAGACAGGTATCCGGCATTAATTTATCCTTTTATGGCCGTACCAATACGTTATTATGGATCGTACGCAGCGCTGCGCTTTACTGATTGCTCTGAGGACGTGAGACAGCAAGCCGAACGCTGCGCTGTGCCAGATCACAGATTGATTCGATCGTGAAAGCTGGGTTTTCAAGTAGTGGAAATGAAAACTTGGGGGTCGGGGAGGTCCCGGGAGGCGGGGGAGGATTTTCAAGCTGGGAGGTTAGAGATCGGCAAGGGACACCTCCGTGTCGGTCACAGAGGTCCGAGAGGAGGATCGAGAGGGTGGAAAGGTTTGAGAGGATTATTATATGATAGGTTAATTCTCTTTTGCCTCCGGGTACTCTACCACCTTCTCTCAGACCTCCCAACCTCCCTGACCTCCCAGTTTGAAAATCCTCCCGTACTCCCGGTGACTCCCCTACCTCCCCGCAGACCTCTCAACACCTCACCGACCCACAATTTTTCATGGAATACAGATTCGACAGATTGCACAGATTTCTTTTATAATAAGGAATACAGCAAACCATTTCCTTTTTTGTTATCGATTAGCATCTGCGCAATCTGCGTAATCTGTCGTAATCTGTGATCCTGGCACAGCGCAGCGTTCGTCCACGTTCACAGGCACGGGGGCAACTGTTTGCGAAGACCCGGAAATAATAGCCGGCATAGCGCAGCGTGCACCCATTTTTACGTATAAGTAAAAAAATATTACGGCTTGAACCGGTTCAACAGCAGCGAGTTCGAGACGACCGACACTGAGCTGAAGGCCATGGCGGCCGCGGCGATGATCGGGTTCAGCTGGATGCCGAACCAGGGGATGAGGATGCCGGCGGCGATGGGTATGCCGATGATGTTGTAGATGAACGCCCAGAAGAGGTTCATCCTTATCGTCTTGATGGTCGCCCGGCTGAGCTTGATCGCGGTTAGCACACCTCTCAGGTCGCCGCTCATCAGGGTGATGTCGCTCGACTCGATGGCCACGTCGGTGCCGGTGCCGATGGCGATGCCGGCGTCGGCCTGGGCGAGAGCCGGGGCGTCGTTGATGCCGTCGCCCACCATGGCCACCGTTTTGCCCTGCGCCTGCAGCTTCTTCACTTCGCCAGCCTTGTCCTGGGGCAGGACTTCGGCCAGCACTGCGGTGATGCCCGCCTGCTTCGCGATGGCTTCTGCGGTGCGGCGGTTGTCGCCGGTGATCATGATCGGCTCGATGCCCATCCGCTTCAGCCCGGCGATCGCCTCGACCGAGCCGTCTTTGATCGTGTCGGCCACCGCGATGACTCCTGCGGGCTTTTCCCCGATCGCCACGTACATCGGCGTCTTGCCTTCGGCCGAGAGCGTGTCGAAATCCTGACGCATGCCGGAGACCTCGATATCCTCGTCCTCCATGAGCGTAGCATTGCCCACGAAGACCAGCTGCTTATCGATCTCTGCGACGATACCTCGGCCGGTCAGCGAGTCGAACTTCGAGGGGCTCGATAGCTTCAGGCCCCGCTTTTCTGCGCCTTTGACGATCGCCGATCCCAGCGGGTGCTCCGAGCTCTGCTCTGCGGAAGCCGCCAGCCGGAGGACCTCCTGCTCTGCGAAGCCGGGCTGCGGCGCCACGGCCACCAGCTCGGGCTCGCCCCGGGTGATCGTGCCGGTCTTGTCGAGCACGATCGCGTTGATCTTGTAGGCGTTCTCCAGGCTCTCCCCGCCCTTGATCAGGATGCCGTGCTCCGCGCCCTTGCCCGTGCCCACCATGATGGCCGTCGGAGTAGCCAGGCCCATGGCGCACGGGCAGGCGATGATCAGGACCGAGATGAAGTTGAGCATCGCGACGAGGAAAGCGGGCTGCGGGCCGAGGAAATACCAGGCCAGGAAGGTGAGAATAGCGAGCGCGATGACGACGGGCACGAAGATGGCGGCCACCTGGTCTGCCAGCCGCTGGATAGGCGCTTTGCTGCCCTGGGCCTGCTCTACCATGCGGATGATCTGGGATAAGACGGTGTCCCGGCCTACTTTTGTAGTCCTGAACTTGAAGGAGCCCGTCTTGTTGATCGTGGCGCCGATGACGTTGTCGCTGACCTTCTTGCTCACAGGGATGGATTCCCCGGTCACCATGGACTCGTCTATGGCGGAGTAGCCGTCGACCACGACTCCGTCGACGGGTATCTTCTCGCCCGGCCTGACCACGACGATGTCGCCGACCTGTACATCCTCGACCGGGATGTCCCCGGTTTTGCCGTCCCGCTCGACCCGGGCGGTCTTCGCCTGCAGGCCCTTGAGCCGGCGGATCGCCTCCGAGGTCTGGCCTTTCGCCCTGGCTTCCAGCAGCCGGCCCAGCAGGATCAGCGCGATGATGGTGACCGAGGTGTCGAAGTAGGTCTCAGGCATGACGCCGCCCATCATCAGGAGGTGGGGCCAGACGGTCGCCACCGCGCTGTAGATGTACGCGGCGCTGGTGCCCACCGCGATGAGGACGTTCATGTCGGCGGTCCCGTGCCTTACCGCCGCGTAGGCACCCTTGTAGAACCGCCAGCCGATCCAGAACTGCACCGGCGTGGCGAGGATGAAGGCTATCCAGTTGACCTGCTCCATGCTGAGCGAAGAAAGAAACGGGATGTACCTCCCGAAGAACATCAGGACCATGATGGCCGTAGCAATTGCGCCGCTGACGGCGAACTTGAGGGTGAGATCTCCCATCTCCTTTTTACGGGACGCCCGCTCCCGGTCCACGAACTCCTCGGCCGAGGGCGCTTCCGGAATCTCGTACCCCGCATCCTTGACGATCTTCCTGATGTCGTTGACCGTGACGATCGAGGGGAAATACCGGATGGTGGCCTGCTCGGTAGCCAGATTCACCGAAGCGTCTGCTACGCCCTCGCTCGCCTTCAGGGCGTCCTCGACACGCTTGACACATGACGCGCAGGTCATACCTCTGACGGGCAGCGTCACTTTCTCCTCCTCGACGCCGTAGCCCGCCTCCCTGATCGACCGCACGATATCGTCGATGCTGATGTGAGCCGGGTCGTAGACGAACGTGGCGATTTCGGTGGCCAGATTCACGTTGGCGCTCTCGACGCCTTTGGTTTCCCTGATAGCCTTCTCTACCCGGGCCACACAGGAGGCACAAGTCATGCCGGTGATCTTCAGTTCGGTCTTTCTCATAGAATCAGGTTAGCCGTTGCTGACCGGTATTATATATGCGCGGTAAAAATATATACTTGCAGCTACAGGCCGAGGTGAGTCTTCTGGAAGACCTGGGCGCACTTCTCGCTGCAGAAGTACCGGTACCTGTTCTCGCCCAGCTTAAAGACGACGATGGCCCGGTTCCGGTCGACATCCTTGCCACAGACAGGGTCTTTCTCTGTTATGCTCTCCATGATCTGAGTCTTGGTGGCGCGGCTATATATCGCATTGCCGGCCCGGTGGTGGAAACCGGGGACTGCTGGCGCACGAGGATGTACCTCAGGTGGGACTGCCCGAGGCCCGCCGGAATAATAGCTTCAGGATGCCGTTGCCCGTGGTCGAGCTGAATACTTCTTCCGCCAGCCGGGAGGTGGCGATCCGCTCTACCTTCAGGGCCTTTGCGGCCCTGAACCCCAGATCTACCCCGATATCGCTCGTCTGCATCAGGAAATTTTTCAGCCGGTAGTTGCGGTCCAGCACCGGGCCCAGGCACTTCGAGACTTCGGCGTCGTACCGCCGGAGAGCACCGGCCGAGACATCGCCCGAAGCCACGGCACCTGCGATCACCTTTCCCGCAATCCGCCCGCTGATCATGCCGTTCATGATGCCTTCCCCGGTGACGGGATCGGACAGCCTGCCTGCATCCCCCGTCAGCACGATGCCCCCGGAGGAGAACCGGGGCAGCTTACCGGTGATCGTCACCCCTCCGGCCATTGCCTGAAGCACCGATGCGCCCGGAAACCGCCATGCCACGAACTTTTTCAGGCAGGTCAGGGCAGTGTCGTACCCAGATCCGGACAGGCTCGTCCCCAGCCCGACGTTCGCTTCACCGTCGCCCTTGGGAAATACCCAGGCATAGCCCCCCGGGACGTGCTTTCTACCGAAGTAGAACTCGAAACAGTCCTTTTCGACGGAGGGATGGACCAGGTGGTACTGTGCACAGGCGCCGATATCCTCCCGCCGCACCGCAGTATTGAGGCCGGCCCACCGGGCGACTCTCGACTCCACCCCGTCGGCGGCTACCACCACCCGGGCCTTCGCCTCGAAATCGTCGCCCAGCTGCTTCCCCCTGATGCCGGTGACCTGGCCGCTTTCGACGAGCAGGCCGGTAGCCTGAGTCTTGGTATAGACGTCTGCGCCTGCCCTCGCAGCCCTTCTCGTCAGCTCCCGGTCGAACAGCTTTCTCTCGAGGATATAGGCGACATCCTTATCGTCATCCCGGAACTCGAGACAGCTGCCGGATGGAGAAAACAGCTTCGCCCGGCGAATCTTCGCGCAGATCCACCTTGGGTCGGGCTCCGTGAAATCAGAGAGGCCTTTCACGTCGATAGCCTCGGCGCACCTGACAGGCTCGCCGATTTCCTGTCGCTTCTCGATCAGCAGGACACTTAATCCATGTTCTGCCGAGGTCTTAGCCGCGACCGAGCCCGCGGGACCGGCCCCTACGACGATGACGTCGTAATGGCCTTTCATTGCCGGGTGCTCCGACGTGAAGCTGCTAAACATTCGATGCCACGCCGGGTATTGCCCGGAGCAGGACTCCTATTCAGTGTAAGCAATGGTCTGCTCCGCCGTCTGGAACCCGACGGTTTCGTCCCACTTGAACAGCAGCTTCAGATCCGGCAGGCTCTTCGGGTCGGAGAGGTCGATGCCGAAGTAGTCAGCGGCGGCTTGCTTGACCAGACCGCACAGCTCGCCCGTGCAGGACGCAATTGAGCCGGCCAGACCCTCGAAGGTGCTGGAAGAAAGCACGTACCCGACCATGAAATCTCCCTGAGGAGTCCGCTGGAGGTACCTGAGCGCCCGGAGTACGTCGTGGTCTCTGAGCAGTTTTTCCACGTCGCCCACTCTCGACCTGCTCACGTCGTCTATCAATTTTCTGAGGTCGTCGGTCTTTCCCCGGTTGACGGGCACTGCCACGCACCAGGGCAACTGCAGCATCTGCCGCTCTTCCAGGAACTCCCGCCGCTCCGACCAGTCCATGAGCAGCTCCAGCTTTGGCAGGTTCTCAGCCTTAGAGAGGTCTAGCCCCGTAAACTCTGCAAACCTCCCGGAGAGGTTTCTGGAACAGGTCAGATCAGAGCCGAAAACGCCTTTCAGCGTCCTTTCCAGGCTGTTCCTCGACTGCATATAGATAACCATATAATCTCGCTCATCTGGCATGGTCTGCAGGAACACCTGAGCTTTCTGGACTCCCGCAAGCTTGAGGTGACCGTCTATGTCGGCGCTGTACTTCTCGGCGGCATCGTCCCAGAAGTTTTTCAGGCTGCCCAGCCGGTCATGCTGTACAGGTAACATAAAACACGAATCTACGTTCTTTTCAGTCTGCACAATATATCCCCCATCATACATGCGATCGCCGCGAAGCTGGTATGCCACCTGATACGCTACACGGACATCGCAGGCCAATATTAGCAATATCATGAGGAAGAAGGCTGATATTCCCATAATGGTGTGGACATTATCGGCCAGATTCGTACCTGATCTGGAGGAATTTCGGCAAAAAAGCGCACGCACGCTTTTTATCGATATTACCCGATCTCTAGTATTATGAACAGGCTTGGGGAAGCGGACAGCAGCTACCTGCGCAGAGCGGCGGACGAGCCGATCGACTGGTACCCGTGGGGAGACGAGGCTTTCGAGCGGGCCAAAGAAGAGGACAAGCCAGTGCTGCTCTCCATCGGAGCGGTGTGGTGCCACTGGTGCCACGTGATGGCCCGGGAAACGTGGCACGACCGGGACACGGCGGCGATCATCAACGAGCGGTTCATCCCGGTGAAGGTAGACCGGGACGACCGGCCCGAGATCGACCGGACGTACCAGGAAGCGGTACAGGCTCTCACAGGCAACGGCGGATGGCCCCTCACAGTGTTCCTCACGCCGGACAAGCAACCGTTTTACGGCGGCACCTACTTCCCTGGCAAGCCCAAATACGGGCTGCCCGCTTTCAAAGAAGTACTCGAAGCGATCAGCGACCTGTACACTAACGACAGGGGCAGCGTAGAACGGATTGTGAACGACCTGACCCAGCGCTTCCCGTTTGTCTCCCCGCTGCGCCAGCCGGTGGACCCCATGTACCTAAAAGAAGTGGTGAAGCAGATGCGCTCTGCGCTGGATACGGCGAACGGTGGCTTCGGCGGCGCTCCCAAGTTCCCGTACTCAGAGGCGCTGATATTTTTATTGCAGTACTACGAATCGACTGGAGACCGGGCCGCGTGGGAGATCGTCGACACCACTCTGAGCCACATGGCCGCAGGCGGCGCCTACGACCAGGCCGGCGGCGGGTTCCACCGCTACTCGGTGGACGCCGGCTGGAAAGTGCCCCACTTCGAGAAGATGCTCAACGATAACGCGCTGCTGCTGAACGCCTACCTGGGAGCTTACCAGCTCTCCGGCACCCCGTATTACAGGCAGGTCGCCTCGGAGATCGTGGAGTTCGTCTTCCGCGACCTGAAGAGAGAGCCGGCAGGGTTCGCCTCCAGCATCGACGCCGATGTCCACCACGAGGAAGGCGCCTACTTCGTGTGGGAAGAGCAGGAGATCAGGGACATACTCGGAGACCGGGCCGACGCGTTCATCCGGGCCTATAACGTGACAAGGGGCGGCAACTTCGAGCCCACGAAGAACGTGCTGTACCCGATAGGCGAGACCGACAAGGCAAAGTTTGCCGCGGAGAAGAAAGCGCTGCTGGAGGCCCGGAACAAGAGAGAAAAGCCGTACGTAGACAGGTCCATCCATACCAGCTGGACGGCGCTGATGATCACCTCGCTGGCCCGGGCTTATGCAGTATTAAAAGAGCGCCGGTGCCTGGACTACGCAGTCGAAACCGCCCACTTCGTCATGGACCAGATGTACAAGGACGGCACACTGTACCGGACCTACACGGACAAGCCCGTTTACAGCGGCTATCTGGAGGACTACTCTTGCATGATCGAGGCGCTGCTGGAACTCTACGAGGTGACCCAGGAAGCCGCCTACCTCGACCGGGCAGAGAAACTGCTGGCCGACTGCGAGGCGATGTTCTTCGACCGGGACCACGGCGGCTACTTCTTTGTGCAGGCGGAGGACAGGACGCCCATGATGCAGGACAAGCCTGTGACGGACTTCTCCGTCCCCGGCACCAATCCGCAGATGGCGATCAACCTGATCAAGCTCTCGCATTACAGGGATAAGCCGGAATACATGGACCGGGCCCTCGCGCTGATAGAGGGCTTCTTCGACATGTGCCGGCAGTACCCGCTCGGGCACGGCACCTACTTCGCGGCGCTGGACTACTACTCCAATCCGCCCGAAGTGATCGCCATCGTAGGCCATGAGAAAGAGGGAAAGGAACTGGTGGAGCTGGCGAACAGCAGGCTGATCAAGAAGATCGTGATGCTCGACTACGGCCAGTACAGGCAGCGGCCGGCCGTCTTCGAGGGAAGAATGGCAGTCAATGGCAAGCCGACCGCCTACTTCTGCAAAGACCGGACCTGCACCCTGCCGCTGACCGATAAAGAAGACATTTTGGAGATGCTGAAACGGCCCCGGTTCGGGCAAGATACAAATTCAGGGTGAGCAGGATCATCATAGCTACCCTCTACCAGCCGCTTTTTAATCGAACGAACTCCCCGAAAGCTCAGGGAGGCCGGGGAGTACCCGGGGGTTCGAGAGGAATTTTAAAGTGGGAGGTTCGAGAGGGTAGAGAGGTCCGGGAGGAGGTCGGGGAGTGTGGAAAGGTCAGAGAGGATAATAGGGTATTGCTCCTGAATTTTTCTGTTCTGATGAGTGCCCGTACCATTTACACGAAGTACCCGAAGTACACGAAGTACTCAAAGTACGGTAAAAATGGTATGCTTAAAAATGATCTTAAAGTAAAACTTCGTGTACTTCGCGTACTTTGCGTACTTCGTGTAAACGGTACCTGACTGCCCTAAAAGTTTTAAGAATAACGATACTTTGTGTTAACGGTGCCTGGCAGCCCGATGAACGCTACAGGCGATTAATTTATGACAATCATTCCTCCCGAGCCTACTCGCTTACCCTCTCAGCGCCTTTCTGACCCGGGATATTCGCGTCATATGGGACAAAAAAATGAGTGCAGGCCGGGCTCTACGAGAATCTTTTTAAGAGCCGCCGCTAAAACCTCCTTATGTTTTCCCCCGAGACCATCGAATGGCTGCTTGAGCTCTCCGAGCCGTCAGTACGCTATTTTACGCTGAGAGACCTGCTGGACAGGCCGGAGGACGACCCGGAAGTCAGGGCGGCGAAGGCCGACATCATGGTCAGGGGGCCGGCGGTCAGCATCCTCTCGAAGCAGCAGCCGGACGGCGGGTTCACCACGCCGGAGATGGTCGAGGCCTACGGCTACGAGGTGGCGAAGACCGGCTATCAGCCGAAGAAGAACAGCATCTGGCAGCTCCTGACTCTGGCACAGCTCGGCGTCGACAGGGAGGATGCCCGGGTGAAGAGATTATGCGAGCACGTCCTCGCCAACAACTACCACCCGGACAGAAAAGTCATAGGGATCAACCTCGTGAGGAAAGAGGGCTTAGAGTTCGCCCCGCTGCCGTGTTTCACCGCCAACATGATCTGGTCGCTTTCGACGCTGGGCTACCACGACGACTACCGGGTGCAGGACTCGATCCAGTGGCTACTCCAGCACCAGCGGTTCGACGACGGGGACTTTAGAGCACCGGACGAGTGGCCGTACAGAGGTAAGAAAGACAGGTGCTATGGACGGCACACCTGCTTTTCCAGCGTCACCCGATCTCTGAAGGCGATGACGACCATCCCGGAGGCCCGGCGCACGGGAGAGGTGGACGCCTTTGTAGAGAAGGCCGTGGACTTCGTCCTGATGCACCGCCTGTACCGCCGCAACCACAGCGACTGGGAGCCCATCCGGCCGGAGTTCAAGATGTTCACGTTCCCGGTCCTCCACTACGACGACGTGATAGAGATCGTCGACACCCTCCAGAGCCTCGGCGTCAGGCACGAGGCCGTGGACGAGGGGCTGCAGTACATCTTAAACAGGCAAAAGCCCGACGGCCGGTGGAAGCTGGACTATACCCTGAACCGGTCCTCGACCTACGCCAGCTTCGGGACGAGGGGTAAGGAGAGCAAGTGGATTACGTTAAGGGCGCTGAAAGTGTTGAAAAATGATGGTTTACTGTAAGGTGATACAGGCTCCTGTTAAGGTATGACTCAACAAGACTAACGCTGCGCTGTGCTTGATACTGATACCTCGGATAGCATAAAAGTGTTATCTCTGTGCCCGTGAACGTACACGAACGCTGCGCTGTGCCAGGATCACAGATTACGACAGATTCGACAGATTGCACAGATGCTAATCGATAATCGAAAAGAAAAGGAGTCACAGTATTCCTTTTAAATAAAAATAGTCATCTGTGCAATCTGCGTAATCTGTAACAATCTGTGATCCTGGCACAGCGCAGCGTTCGTATGCTGTCTCACGTCATCCGAACAATCTGTAAGCTTCAGCGCAGCCCGAGGATCCTGAGCCCTTCGAGGAGCCGGTCTACTCGTATTTGCCCTGGGGCAACGGGCCGCCTGACATAGCCGTAGGTCAGGAGTGAGCCGTAAACGGGGGCTACGAGTCTGGAGTGCTGGCCGAGGCTGCCCATGGAGATGGTGCAGACAGGCCGCTTCGACTTGAGCGTGACTTCTAAAAGCCGGAGCACGTCGGTCATGTCTTTTGGCGTTACCGCCAGCTTGCCGATGGCGCCCTTTTCAACGGAGCGGTTGATGATCGAGAGCATCTCTTCGTTCGAAGGCGTGCGATCGAAGTCGTGGTAAGAGACGATTGGCACGGCATCAGTGCCCGTTATGGTGGTGAGCAGCTCGTCCAGGTTCTGCGCCCGGAGCTCGAAGTCGGCAAAATCAGCGTAAGGAGTCAGCTTCTTGAATAGCTGCACCCGCTCTGCGTCGGTGCCGTCGAATTCCCCGCCCTCGAACTTCGGGCGGATGGTGACGATGATCGGGCAGCCGATGTCATAGTAGATCCCCTCGACGAGGCTCACACCATTGTCGCCGACGAGATCGACCCGGACCTCGACGACGTCTGCGCCGAGCGCTACTGCTTCTTTTGCGTCGTTCTTGCTCGTTACCGATGCCACAACCTTCGGGGGAAAATCCATGCTATACCTGATACTAAAAAGCCGTCAGGCATATAAAATATTACCCGGTCTCACGTCCTGTCAGGCTTCGCCTGCTTACGCCCGTACCGCTTGATCTCTGCCGTGACATCCCTGCATAACAGCATCGTGCCCAGGTAATCCTTGCCGCTGATCAGGGGCAGGACGGAGACGATGACGGTATGCTCCTCCCCCTCCGGCGTCCGGTATTTCATCGCTTTGCCTTTCGCCGGGGCCTTCTTTTCGTGGGCGGCCTTGATCATGCTTTTCAGCTCTTTCGACTGTATGCCGCCCGGGAGGTCGAGGGTAAAAAAGTCCCTGCCGATTGTGTCTTTCCCGCTGGCTCCCCACATCTGGGCGGCGGCGGGGTTCCAGGTGGTCACCTGAGAGTTCGAGTCCAGGACTATCAGGCTTTCCACGATATTGTTGATGATCGCCCCGTTATAGGTATTGATGATGTTCAGCTCTGCAGTCCGCTCCCGCAGCTCGGTGTTAGTGGCTTCCAGCTCTGCGTTGGTCGAACGGAGCTCTTCGTTGCTCGTCTCCAGCTCCTCGTTCGTGGACTGGAGCTCTTCGTTACTGGTCTCCAGCTCTTCCGTGGTGGACTGGAGTTCCTCCGCCGTGGTCTCCAGCTCCTCGTTGGTCGACTCCATCTCCTCGTTCGTAGTCTCCAGCTTCGCGTTGAGCTCCTTGAGATCTTCGTTGGAGCGCCCGAGCTCGTCCCGAAGCATCTTGTCCTCCGTCACGTCGTCCATCAGGAGGATAGCACCCTGCAGTTCCCGGTTCTGGTCGATCAGCGGCACCACTGTCAGGTCGAGGTATTTCTTGTCGCCCCTCGGGACAGTGATCTCTTTATCTTCAAGCAGGACCTTCCGCTTTTCCTTCAAGGTTTCCCGTAAGGCGTCGTTGATGCCCGGGATCCGATCGCCCATACCGATCTCGTAGAAGTTACGGCCGAGAGCGTAGTCCGCTTTGATCAGCCACATCTCTTCGGCCTGGCGGTTCCAGGTCGTGACCAGGTTGTTCCGATCCAGGACTATCAGGGCCAGGCTTATGTTGTTGATGATCGCCTGGTTGTAGAAGTCCAGCTTGGTGATCTCTTTCCGGGATTCGGTGACTGCCTGGCCGATCGTCGACTCTTCGATCAGGGCGAGCCGCCGCTCTGCCGGCCGCAGCTCCGTGATGTTGGCAGTTTTCTGGAAGATGCGCCACTTCTGGCTCACCACTTCGAAGAACTTTGAGCCGAGAGCGGTCGATTCTGACTTTCCGAAGAAGATGTAACCTCCCCGGTTCATCGCGAAATCGAACCGGTAGAGAAGCTTGTGCTGCAGCTTGGCGTTGAAATAGATAAGCACGTTCCTGCAGATGAGAAGGTCCAGGTGGGAAATCGGCGCGTCCGCCGTCAGATCCTGCCGGCCGAAGGCGACCATCTGGCGGATATGCCGGTCGATCTTGTATACGTGGCCGTCTTTCGCGAAGTATTTCTCAAGCCGATCCGGGCGGACATTCCTGAGCTTCTCCTCGGAATAGACGCCCCTCCTGGCCTCTGTCAAGGCATTATCATCAATATCGGTCGCGTAGATCCGGATATCAAAGTTAGCGATGGCATCCCCCAGCGTTTCGGCGAGTAGAATAGCGATGGAGTAGGGTTCCTCGCCTGAGGCGCAGCCGGCGCTCCAGATTCTGATAGAGTCTCCGCTCTTCTTCCGGGAGATGATTTCTGGCAGGACTTCAGTTTCGATGATCTTCCACGCATCCTGGTCTCGGAAGAACTCTGTCACGTTGATCAGCACCGTATCGAAGAGCTTGGCGTACTCGTCCTGGTGCGAGTCCAGGAATTCGAGGTATTCCGGGTACGTGCCGAGGTGGTTAGTGTCGAGCCGCTTCTGGATACGGCGCCTCACGCTGTCTTTCTTGTACTCCCGGAAGTCGAAGCCGCGCTCGTCGTAGATCTTCTGCAACAGCCGGGTAAGCTCCTCGTCAGTCTGGTCTCTAGTAGCGTCGGGCGGCGGGACATTTTCCGGCATAGCTTACACTCCGTCTCCTTCGTTGATAAGCGTGATGATCGCAGGAGCTATCCCCTCGAGGGGCAGCACAAAGTCGACCATGCCCGTGGCTATGGCAGCTGCCGGCATGGAACCGTGTTCTGCCGTATCGGGGTCCTGCGCGATGGTCGTGCCGCCTTTCTCCTTGATGGCCTTGATGCCCATCGCCCCGTCGGAGCCAGATCCGGTCAAGATGACGCCGATCACATTGCCTTCCTTGCTTGCGGCGACGGACTCGAACATGAGGTCGATCGACGGGCGGGAAAAGTGCACGAAGGCCGACGAGGAGAGAGATATCTTCCCGTCGGCCAGCAGCAGGTGCTTGTTAGGAGGGGCGATATAGGCGACCGACGGCTCGGCAGGCTCGCCGTCCTCTGCAGTCTTGATCTTCAGGCGGCAGTGCTTCTGGAGCAGTTCCACAATCAGGCTTTTATGTTTGGGGTCGAGGTGCTGCACCACCAGGACAGTTGCGGGAAGATCCCCGGGAAGATGAGAAAGTAGCTCGGTCAGGGCTTTCAAACCCCCCGCAGAAGTGCCGATCGCGACTGTATTAAAATAGGCCAATTAGTAAACCCCCGTCTTCAGCCCTGGTATCTCATCACTATCTCTGATTTACAGGATTATATACTTAGGTTTATAAGCCACGATATGGTGGAAGACGTACCTTAAAATTGTACTAACTCCGGCTTCTCATTTTCCCTGCAGAGCGAATATCATTTCGGGGGTATAATTTGAAATGACTATCTAAATACATCTTAAATACAACCTGGAATATACAGTTGCTATTATGAGCCGGGGACCTCTGCTTTTGGACCGCGATGAAGATGCACGCAGGACCAGAGCAGAGCTTCTTGACGAGCTCGAGGACTTGCGCAGGCGGATTGCAGCCCTGGAGGAGGCGCAGGTGGGGCGAGAGCAGGCTGAAAAAGAGCAGCAGGACCTCAATCGCATTATCGGCCTGCTGTCCGAGATTCCCGAGCTTATCCTTATCCTGGACAAAGGGACACGGATCATCTATGCGAACTCTGCGGCAGACCGCATGTTTAGCACCGGCCGGGAAGGAATTATCGGAAAGAGCCTCTGGGACGTCTATCCTAAGAGAGAGGGTACGCTTTTCTACAATACCTATATGAAAGCCACTGTAGATCGCAGGCAGGCCTGCTTCCGGGAAAAGTTCCGGCTGATCGACAGGTGGTTTGAAGTCTCCATATATCCGGATGCAGGCGGCACGGTGATCATCTTCAGGGACATCACCACCAGCTGGCACCGGGAGGAGATACAGCGGCTGAGCCTCATCCTGTTACATAACCTGAAGGAGAACATCTTTTTAATGAGAGCCGACGGCAGGCTGTTCCATGCGAATCCCGAAACCCGGGATTCCCTGGGGTTCACAAACGAAGAGCTACTTCGCAGGACTATCTTCGATCTGGTGCCGGAAGGATGCGTAAAAGAGTGGCACGATGTCCTGGACAGAATCAGGCAGAAGGGAATGATAGCCTTTGAATCCAGGCTAAAGGCCAGAAGCGGCCGGGAGTTCCCCGTGGACGTCTACGCCAACTACATCCAGCTCTATAGCCACGACTACTATACCGTGTCGGCAAGAGATGTATCGGAGCGTAAAGAAGCCGAGAGGGAGCTTGCAAAGTCCAGGATCGAGGCCAACACGTCAAAGGAGCAGACAGAGCTCTACCTCGACCTGATGGGCCACGATATCAATAACCTGAACACAGTAGCCATGGGAAGCCTGGAGCTGGCTATTAGCAACCTGGAAGAGGCTGGCAGGTTCAGGCCTGAGGTTAAGGCGCTGCTGGAAAGGTCAATGGAATCGCTGAAGAACAGCTCGGAGCTGATCAGTAACGTGCAAAAGCTTCAGCGGGCGAGAGCGGAAGGACTGGCACTTCAGACTGTAGATATGGCAGCCGTAATGGAGGACGCCGTCGGCAAGTTCAGGACGGGCCGGGAGAGGAACGTGAAGATCAGCTTCTCTCGTGGCCCCGGCTGCAGCGTCCAGGCTAACGAGCTGCTGAAGGACGTCTTCACCAACATCATCGGAAATGCCATCAAGCACTCCAGTTCCGAAAGGAACCTGATGATCAAGATCTCCTTAGATACAGTCGAGGATGATGGAGACAGGTACTGCAGAGCGATCATAGAAGATAACGGCCAGGGCATCCCGGACGAGACGAAGTCCCTGCTTTTCAAGCGATACGTCCGGGGCAAGACGAAAGCCAAAGGCAGTGGCCTGGGCCTGTACCTCGTCAGGACACTGCTCGACCTTTACGGCGGCACCATACAGGTAGAGGACCGGGTGCCCGGCGACTATACCAAAGGCGCAAAGTTCGTCGTGATGATACCGGCTGTGCCCTGAAACGATCATCTGATCGGGGCAACATTCAGTGATCAGATCTTGTTTTAGGCCTGGGTACAGATGCCCGGAAGCCGCACTTTATTTGGCCCATGTATTTTCTCGTGCAGGCGTAATGGGGCACAGGAGAAGATAGCCCGGGCTGTGCCGCACCGCTCCCGGGCAACAGGGGGTATTGATTGGCCGGACCGACGAAGGAGACTATCGAACGATCGAAAAAAGCTTCGTATAAAGCCGCTGAGCACAGCGATAAAGCGCTGGAGCACGCCGCTGGGGCTGCAGAGCACGCCCACAAAGCGGTGGAGAGAGCCCGGGGAGATTCAGGCGAAGGCGACGAAGGGGTTGCGGTGCTCAAAGAGGCCGAAGAGCAGGCAAAACGCGTGAAAGACGAGGTATCGAAGTCGCGGGAAATTTCCAAAAAGACCGGGGAACAGGTCAGGCGGACGGCGAGGACCAGAGAAGAAAGCATCGAGGAGACAGAGTCGGCCCGGGAACGCAGAAGTGATAGATAAGGCTGGAGGACCGGCAGTGGAAGACGAGATAAAGCGGCACAGGGAAGAGAAGAAACACAGCGAAGAGATCTTCAGGAAGATCGATAAAAGCCGGGAGCATACCATCGATGCGACGAAAAAGCTGATCGTCGCAGAAAAACAGGTGGAGCAAGCGGAAAAGGAACGGCAGTCGACGGACAGAGCCCTGGAAGAGACGGAAAAGCGCGTGGCAGAGACCGAAAAGGAAATCAGCCGGACCCGCAAAGACCTCAAAGCTACTGACAAGTCGGAGTCCGAAGAGGCGCCTGAAGAGTAAAAGCCACCCCCATATGTGAATAAGCAGTAGCAGCACCAATATCAATTTCAGAAGTGGTCGTCCTGGAGGTAGGTACGGTGGAACCTGATCGCCAGCTCGGCCCTCTTGAATTCAGCCTGCAAATATCCGGCGTGGTCGAGGAGGGAGACGAGCTCCCGATCGACGATGGTATGAAGGATGGATTCGGCGTCGGTACCCACGACGGTGGTGTCGCCGTTCTTGGCGTAGATCTTGCCGCCGTCGATCCAGATGTTGAAGCTGCCTTTGGGGTCGAGCTGAAGCTTGTGGCGCTTAGCCTCGACGATCATGGTCGGCTCGACGATGTCCCGGCGGGGGCGCTTTTCCTTGATGACTAAGAGATCAATGCCCAGGTCTTTAGGCGAGCCTTTGCGGTGCCTGGCCAGCGCCATCATCATGCACGCTTTCTTGAGCTCTTCCGCTCCGCCTGCCGATTTCTGGCTGGCCTCGGTGGTGAAGAGCACGCTGGCGCCCACTTCCATCGCGATGCCCGCAAGCATGGCGTTGACTCCTATGGAGTCTGCGTCCATGAGCTCGGTCACGTTGCCCGCGCCGAAGAAGATGGGCACGTCAGGGTAGAGCCCGTGGAAGTCGCGGTACCTGCAGACTGCCTCTGCGACACCGTGGCCGATCGGGGACAGGACGGGGTCAGCGAGAATGTGTTTGACGCCTAGCTCTCTGGCCCTCTCTACGTTCCTGATGAGGCTGCCCAGCGACTCGTCGTCGGGGATGACCACGACGGGGACGTCCTTTTTAGCCACGAGTGGTCCGATCCGCTCCATGTTGGAGCCTTCGAGGCTGAGGACGAGGTTGGCGCCGGCCTCGATGCCCGCCTCGATGTACTCGGGGATGAGCGTATCTACGCTGATGGGCTTGAAGGTCGCAGACCTGGCGACTTTTACCGCGTGCCTGACGGCGTCCGGGCTGGACTCTAACGGGATGCCGAGGTCGATGATGTCCGCCGAGGCATAGGAATCGATCTTCTTTATGAGGTCCACGTCAGACAGCCGGGTGGCGTCCACTACTTCGGCCATGACCTTCATGGTCGAGCCGCCCCCGACCTTGACGCCCTTTAGCAGGAAGGCCGGCTCTGCGTTCGCCTCGATCTGCTCGAAGTCACGCATAGCAGAATCCCGCTTGACGTCCGATAAGAGCTGGCAGGCGGAGACCTTGTGGGAGAACTCGATCTTGTCCGCATATTTTAGGGCCAGGGGAATGTCATAGGCGTGCTTGGGGCCGAGCCGGATTTTGACGCCCAGCTTCTCCTCCAGCTTAGAAAAATCGGAGCCGCACAGGCCGGTCACTAAGATGAGGTCGTAGTTGTCCTTTTTGTCGGCTAGCAAGGGCTCGAGCAGCTTCGGCGTCACGAAGGCGGCGACTCCCACGTCGGCCATGAGGACGTCGGCCATGGCTCCCGCGGCCTCTTTTACCACGGGGTAGGCAAGCCTTCCGGTGACCAGCAGTACACGCATACAGAAGTGTTATATTGCGCCAGACAAAATAAATAACTGTTATGCTACGCTTCGATCTCCACGTCCACTCGAACTACTCCCCGGACGGCCACAGCAGCGTCGAGGAAATCCTGAAAGCGGCAGCCGCCAGGGGCCTGGACGGCGTCGCCATCACCGATCACGACACGACGGCGGGCGGCCGATATGCGCTGGAGGTCGTCGACAAAGTAGCGCCAGGGCTGGTCGTGCTCCCGGGCGTGGAGATATCGACGAAGGCAGGGCACCTGATCGTGCTGGGCATCACCGAGGACATCCCGAAGGGAATGTCGGTCAAGGATACGATTCACGCTGCCCGCCGGCTCGGCGGCACCGTCATCGTGCCCCACCCGGACCAGCGGATGCGGCACGGCATGCGCATTCCCCACGACGCGGATGCGGCCGAGGTCTACAACTCCCGGTATTTGCTGGGCCTGCACAACTTCATGGCCGGGCGGAGGGTCAGCAGGCGCAAGATGTCCGCCGTCGCCGGCAGCGACGCCCACTCGGCGGAGATGGTGGGCAACGCCGTCACCGAGATAGAGGCGGACCGCAACATGGAAAGCGTACTGCGGGGCATACGGGAAGGCAAGACCAGAATAGAAGTGCGCAAGACCCCTGTGCGGATTTACTTGTACCAGATAGGCCGGGGCTGGGTCAGGAAGATTAAAAGGTTTGCCCGCCTGTGAAATTTTTAGCTTATATTTTTGTATTTATCGTAATATTTATCATCTCACAGGCAAAAGCTAATTTTTAGATGCCGATGGATAAAACGGACTACATCATCCTCGAAAAGTTATCGAGAGACAGCCGCACTCACTGTACGGATATCGCCGGAGACCTGGGCGTGGCCACTTCGACCGTGCACAAGCGGGTCAACCAGCTGTTCAACGAAGGGGTCATAGAGCAGTTCACCATCGTCCTGAACCCGGATAAGTCGGGCGGCAACATGACCACGTTCATAGGCATCAACGTGGACGCCGAGAAAAAGGACGAGGTGCTCAAAGTCCTCAAGTCCATCGACAACGTGCTCGAGGTGTACGAGCTGCTGGAGCCCTACGACATCTTCGTCAAAGCCCGGACCCAGGACATCCGGGAGCTCAAGGAGAAGGTGCTCAAAGTCATCAACGGCACCAGCGGCGTCCTCAACACCAGCAGCATCCTGACGACCAGGAGGCACAAGGAGAACACATGCGTGATACCCGGGAAGGAATGACATGACTGTAACGTTGATCGAAGGCTTCGCGGCGATCCTGATGTACCTCTTCGGAGGCGCGCTCGTGCTGTTCATCTACGAGGCATACAAGAAGACGAAGCAGACCAGCCTGATTTTCCTCGCGCTGGGCTTCTTCATCCTCATCTTCGGCGGTAACCTGGGCACCCTCAGCGCGGCGATCCAGGAATTCCTGGCCATTACGCCGGCCCTGGATGATTCGGGCATCCGGACGGCGTCGATCGCAATTCAGCTGATAGGCATACTGCTGCTCCTCTACTCGGTGCTCGGCCCGTTCGAGCCGAAGCGTCTGAAAAAGTGAGCGGTGGTCGGGGGTAAAAAATGGACAGGTACACGAAGTTTGCCAACGCCTGGAAGACCGTGGGGGTTTCCTCCAAAGTGCGGTGGCAGCAGCGCAGCGTTGACGAGCGCCTGAGCACCGGCCTCGCCCGCAAGCTCATAGAGCGCTTCGGTAACGAGGCGAAAGCGGCACTGGCGGAGGTAGCCCTCCAGATCGGGCTGGAAGACGGCCGGAAGATCTGCGAGAACCTGCGCATAGACCCGGAGTCACCCCGGGCAAGCCTTATCCCCCTGGAAACCGTGTCTCTCCTGTCCGGCGTAGACTACGAGGTCACCGGAGACAACAAAGCCCGGCAGTTCCCCCACCTGACCATCAAGTCAGGAGGCTGCATCCTGGGCAAGGTCTTCGAAGGCATCGATCCAGACATTCGGGAGCACATCTGCGAAAGCTACACGATGGGCCTGGTCCAGGCCGTCACCAAGGACGCCCAGGTCAAAGTGCTCAGAAAGTGCTGCGCTGGCAACAGCCAGTGCGAGCTAGTGGTGAGCTTCAAGTGATCAGAGCCCTCGACGTTGCCAGAATCATCTTTTTCTACATCCTCATCGGCTCCGTCGTCCTGTTCTCACCCCTCGGGCCCCTGCCTTCGTACTTCCTCATCATCGTGCTGTCCCTGATCTTCATGCTAGTCTCCGGGATCGAGATCAGGCCCGGCAACCCCGTTGTCGGCACTACGGCCGCGACGCTGGCCATGATCGCATTGTTTATGATCATCTACGCCGCCGGCGGCTTCTACATCGACGGGCTGCGGCCCGACTTCGCAAACGCCCTCCTGTGGGGAGCCGTATTGCAATTGTTCGTCGCCACGGGAGAAGAGCTCTCCTTCCGCAACTACCTCTTCGCGGACTTAGACAAGACGGCCGGGAGGAAAGCGGCGGCCGTGATATCGTCCCTGGGCTTTGCCGTCATGCACTTACCCTCGCTGTACTTCCTGAACGCCGGGCCGGTTGAAGCCGGCATAGCGCTGATTACGATATTTACAGCCAGCATAGTGATGACCGTGCTGTTCATAAAAGCCGGCATCCTCGCCGCCATCGGCTTCCACTTCGCGTGGAACTTTTTACAGTACCACGTCTTCGGCTTCAGCCACATGGACGCCGCCCTGGAGATCACCAAGACCGGGTTCACTTTGCTAAACGGCGGCATCTTCGGGCCCGAGGCATCCGTACCCGGGCTCATCGTCGTCGCTGCTACCCTTGCCGCTGTGTGGTATTACTACTCGCGAAAAGAGCGGAAAACGGCCGGCCCCGAGAAGTAACCACGACGGCACGGCCATTTACCCAGACGACAGGAAATCAGATGTTTGAACCACGGCGGCACGGCGGCACAAAGACAAGGCGATCCACGGCAAGCCAGATGGTAAATAAAACCACGGCGGCACGGCGGCACAAAGACATTGGCGAACCGGTAAAAATGAACTCTTTTTTAGTCCACAGCGACACAGAGACAGAGCATTAACCACATGCTTACTATCCAAGGGGTTCAGTCTGACTTTCGTTCAATAACCTGAAGGAAGGAAAACATATTTGTCTCCGCACAGTCAATCCGCCGTGCCGCCGTGGATCAATAAAAAAAGGAGCCTTACCATTCTGGTACAGGTTGTCGCCGTGTCGCCGTGCCGCTGTGGTTCAAATAACCATCCAGCCATCATTTCTCGCACTGTCGCCGTGTCGCTGTGCCGCCGTGGTTAGAACCTCTGCGTCCCAGTTGTCAGGATAAGGAGCCGTGCCGCTGTGGTTTAAAAATTAAGATAGCGTAGTTTTTCATCGAGAGCACAAGGAGGATAGCTGCCTGTCCTTAGGAGGATAATATTTTGCGCCCGGTGTACAGATGTGCACTGCCGCCGAAGTAAAGTATATATCGTCCGGCGATAGCATAGCGTTCCGCACAAAGTTTATTATGCCGGATAACAAGTAGTTGATTAACCAGGACAGGTTCCGGTGTAATTGGAAGGTTATCGTCATGGCAATGCTAGGTACTCAGGAAATACTTCTCATCTTTCTAGCCATCGTGCTGCTCTTCGGCGCGACCAAGCTCCCGGAGCTGGCCAGGTCCATGGGCCGGTCCATGGGCGAATTTAAGAGAGGCCAGCAGGACATCGAGCGGGAGCTGCATGCGGAAAAGAACGCTCTGACCGCTCAGCCCGGAGCAGACATCGCGCTGACCAGGACTCAGGGCATGGCCAAGAAGATGGGCATCGATATTGTCGGTAAGACGGATGACCAGCTGCTGGCGGAAATAGAGAAGAAGCTGGAAAAGAAATAAGCGCACGTTTTTCAGTATAGTGCGCATCTCAGGGCTGTATGAGAGTACGGCCTGCATATTCTTTTAATAATCTTAATTTCCATGGGCCGGTATAAGCCATATCTACTCCAGCTAGCGGGTCGACGGTCGCCTGATGGCGCCCTACTCCGGTTTTTCGGGTGCTTCGACGTCCGGGCCGCGCTCGCACCCTCGTCGGTACGACCTGGCTGCGCCTTCGGCAGCGCCAGTCGAACCTCCTTCGCAAGCGCTAAGCGACACCGCCTTCGGCAGGTGTCCATTACCCGGCCATCTCCGCATCCTGCCTGAGGGCAGGACAAGCCCGAAAAACCTCCGTCGACCGCTGGATAAGTCCGATTAGAGAATAGTATAATGATACTTAGTCTGTCATCGCAGTCAGTAAACTATATATATGGCGAACAGCGTTATAAGGCTGCTAAGATTTTGCATGATAGCGGGGTGGGGTAGTCAGGAGATCCCGACGGGCTCATAACCCGTAGACCAATGGTTCAAATCCATTCCCCGCTACTAAGTTTTTCTGAATTTTAAAATTTTCGTCTATTCTTCTACGATAGCTTATTCTATACGACAATACTCTATCGCTAGATATTTCCACATACCAGTCCGACTTTCAAACATGGTCTACTGCGAACACTGCGGCAGAACCGATGGCTGCAGCTACCAGGAGTTTCAAGGCGTGACGCTCTGCTTCAGGTGCTACCGCGCCGCCCGGGACCGGGCGTTCGAAGCTGGAGAAAGTCCAGGGGCGGTGAACGCAGATACCATAGCTCTTCGGAAAGCTCAGTCTCAAAAATCTCAGATCCGCCGCCTGGCTGACCGGTTTTTCAAGAAAGAGTGAGATGGAAAGTTTCCCTATCCTTGTTTTTTACTCGTATGCCCTGACGCTTGATCTTATATAGCACATACTAACGCATCAAAATATTTAAATATGTTATTGCGTCTATATGGTATCGGTGACACAATGACCACTCAGACCACTACGATAAAAGCCGACCCCATAACCGCTGCCATATTCAAAGCCCTCTCCGACGGCGAAAAATGCATCTGCGACCTGAAAGAGGCTATGGGGATTCCCCGCACCTGGGTATCTTACGACCTGATGATGCTCGAGGACCTGAACGCCATCAAGAGCCGCACGGTCAACGGCCACAAGTATTATTCGCTGGGAGAAAGCAGGGCGCTCTGGCACCTGAGACGGTGGGTAGAGAGGCAGGAGCCGGCTACTAAGGGAACTGTACGGCCTGTGGAATACGACTCTGCGATAGAATGGGTTCGCCGGTCGATGCCCCGGATATCGGAGGCAGAAGCCATGTTCAGGCGGGGCTGCTGAGAAGCCGATCACTAGAAAATGTTCCCCACGATAGAATAATGACTTAGAAGACTGATACCGATAGTATATTGATCCAGATACGTGCGACCAGATATTGTAGCTGTCAGGAGCTCTCATAATGGTAACCTCGAAAGAAAAGGTCAGGCTGGCAGAAGCGCAGGAAACACTGTTGATACCGCTGTACTCTAAAGCAGTCATGGGTAAGCGGCATAACTCCATTTTCTCCGACCCCAAGGCGGAGGAGATCCTTGGCCGGGTCGAATACGACTTCTCCAGGCTCAAGATCCCCGAGAAGACGAACGTGATGATGTGCATGAGGGCTAAAAAGCTCGACGCCTATGCCAGAGAGTTTTTGGCCCGCAATCCGGAGGCTGTCGTGCTGCACCTTGGCTGCGGCCTGGACAGCCGGTGCGTCAGGGTAGACAGAGGAGAGTCGGAGTGGTACGACCTGGACATGCCCGACGTCATCGCCTTGCGGAGGAAGTTCTACGAGGAGAGCGGTAGGTACCACCTGATACCGTCCTCAGTCACCGACCTGCAGTGGGTCGATTCCGTCAAGGCGCAGGGCCGCCCGGTGCTCGTGATCGCCGAAGGCCTGCTGATGTACCTGAAAGCTGAAGAAGTCAAGGCGCTGATCCTCAAGCTCAGAGAAGCCTTCCCGGGATGTGAGATGGCCTTCGACGCGTTCAGCATGCAGACGGTCAGAAGGATGAGCCAGCACCCGTCAATAAAGTCGACCGGGGCCACCATTTACTGGGGCATCGATGACGCCCAGGATATCGAAAAGTGGGCGGACGGAATCCGGCTCAAAGAAGAGTGGTATTTTACCGACTCGGAAGACATCGATAAGCTGGGGCTGGTGTACAGGCTCTCGTTCAGGCTGGCGGGGTTGTTTTCGATGGCCAGAAAGGCGCAGAGAATTCTGTATTACAGCCTGTAGCTTTTTAGCTTCTTCGCAGGCCGATAAGCGCCACTACTGTGATCCCGGATATCGCCATGATCCACCCGAACCCCGGCACCGCCGAGGCTCCCGGGGGCGTGGCCGATCCGGTAGGTGTTGCCATCGTTGTGGCAGGGGTGGCCTGCTGCTGGTTTTCCGGGCCGGTTTTGTTATCCCCCGGAGGAGTGGCTCCGGGCGTCGGAGTAACGGTCGACGCTGGCTCTATGTCGGAGGCATTGGCCTGTGGGGTCATATCTGTGAGGACGACTCTGGTAAACGTCCCCCTGTCAGGGTCGATTAGCACCATGCCCCCGCTCATACTGCCGTTACTGGCGTTACCAGTGCTCTTCGGCAGTACATTAACCAGCCGGGTGTTAGCTTTGAGGTTGGTCGAGATGCGGGAGCGCAGCTCGGAGTTGTTGATGCTGATGTTACCCTGCGGCTGCACGCCCATCATGAGCCCTGACGGGCGGTTTCCGGCCTTGATCGGCGATCCGGCAAAGGGGGTGCCCGTGGTCAAATCGATGGCCGTGACAGTATTGTCGCCGGTATTCGACACGTACAGCCGGGAGCCGTCCGGGCTCAGCGCGATGTCGGCCGGGAGGTTGCCGGTGCTGTAGCTACCTGCCGTTTTGTAAGCAGGCGCAGAGAACGCCTCTACCATTTTGGCGGTTGGCTCGAGCACGTATAGCACGCCCCCGCCCGGCGACAGCGTCACCAGGCTGGGGGCGCTGGTCGTCCCGAAGGACGAGATGCCGGCCCAGCTGGACCAGTCGAAGGCGGCCATATCGACGGTGGTGACTGACTTCAGCGCTTTATGCTCGTTGTCAGTATCCGCGATGAAGATGCGCCCGGTCTTAGGGTTCACATCGAGGCCCCAGAGCAGCTTTTCCTTCGAGTGATAGTCCCAGAGGAAGTACCGGTAAAACTTGTCCAGGGCAGGCTCCGTAATGCGATAGACTGCATGCCCCTGCCGGTCCGCGATGTACAGGTACCCGTCATCGCCCAGCTCCATGTCGGTGACCCAGACGAGACTCCTGTCTGCATTGAGGTCATGGACTGCAGCGGTATATGCGTTAGCGGCTGTGTCGTACCGGTAAAGCCAGCTTTCGGGCTGGCCGAGCCCGTAATGGACGAACATCACGTACAGGTAATTGCCGTCTTTAGACAGCAGCACCTCAACCGGATCACCATAGAGAGCATACCGGCCGTTACCTTTCTGCCTCGTAGAGGCGACGACCTGCTTATCCGAGAGGTCGATAGTATCGATGTAGTAATCAGGTGCTGAGTGCATGTATTCGTATTCCGGGCTGGCCTCCCATTCCGTGTTATTATAGTACAAGACATACAGCCTCGTATAGTCCCCGTTCACCGCGGCGTCCGCCAGCACGATATCCGGGTTGAAATAGATGACGTCGATAACCTTGTTCGTGTTGACTTCGATGACGGAAACGGTGTTATTGCCCACTACGTACAACAGAGGCGATCTGGTATAGTACGAGTTGATCACGTTGCCGATGATAGCCGGATCCACTGTAGCCCGGGGCATCACGCCTGAAGACAGGGCGGGGTTCAGCGTGACTGGCGTGGGAGTCACAGTCGGACTCAGCGCCGGGAGGGCAGATACCCTGGGAAAGCCATTGGATGCCGCCAGCGCTGACTGACATGAAATAATAAGCATGCATGCGATGACGAGAATGAGCACTACTGATACGCACCACTTATCGATACCACTAAGAGCCCCTGTCATGTTGATTCACCATCACCCGGTAATTGATCGTTATCTTCTAGTAAGGGCGGTAATTAGTATTAGAGCTATTCCAGCTCGACGAGGACAACCTGACCGCCACGGTCGGCGGATGGATAGGGGAAAAAATAAGAGCGTAAATAGGCGGACAAGGTCAGCGGGGCAGGTTGGGGAATTGTCAGCCTGCCCCACGTACCGGCGCGTAACTGCAGTCGAAGGCCGCCTTAACTGTGCGCGCCTCAGCCGAAGTGACAGCCTGTTGCTTTTTTATACACCCGCACTTTCTCCCCTTCTTTATCGACTTCGTCGCACACGTATTCCCAGCCGGTCTTCTCGTAATAGCCAGACAGAGGCGTGTACAGGTACAACGCAGTATAGCCAAGCTCCTTTGCCCTGGTTAAAGCGTACTCCTGCAGTGCGGAGCCGATACCTTTCGACCTGTGCTCCGGTGGCACGTAGAGGTCGGCCATCCACGGGAAGAGATCCTGCCTCGAGAGCAGGTCAGCCCGCCATAGAGCGACTGTGCCGACGGGTGTGTCGCCGATAAAGGCCACATAGATCAGCGGAAAATCGTCGTCCCTGGCGTGCACCACCAGGCTGCGGTAGAACTGATAATTATGTGGGTTGCCCCAGAAGCCCCAGAGCCAGGTGGCGATCTGGTCGTGCAGGTCAGGGCACTGGGTGACGCTGGAAAACCGGATGTCTGTCATCTGCTTATATCCTGATGGCCCGGCTAATAAAAATTACCTGTCCGGTTACTTTCAGTCGCCTCTGCACAGGCTTATCATCACCCACACCCATGGGACATTATGCCCTCGAAGCGCCTGAATCCCGAGAAGCTAACCTGCGAAGACATAGTCAGCCTGCTGCGCTCGTTCTCCGACCCCGCGATCATCGCCGGCATGCCCCGGTACGGCATTGTCACAGACCGTGCGCTCGGGGTATCGACTTCCCACATCAACGAGATCGCCGGCAGGATAGGCACCGATCATACCCTCGCCCTGGAGCTCTGGGACACGGGGATCCACGAGGCACGGCTGATTGCGCCCATCATCGACGATCCTGCGCTGGTTACCGGTGAGCAGATGGACCGCTGGAGTGCGGACTTCTACTCCTGGGACATGTGCGACCAGTGCTGCCTGAAACTGTTTCACCGGACTTCGCTTGCCTATGAGAAGTGCTTCGAGTGGTCCCGGGACGAGCGGGAGTTCGTGAAACGGACGGCGTTTGCGCTGATAGCATCGCTGGCGCTGCACGACAAGAAGGCGCCGGACGGGAAGTTCAGGCAGTTCTTCCCCGTGATAGTCAGAGAGTCCGTCGACGGCCGTAACATGGTCAAGAAGGCGGCGAACTGGGCGCTGCGGCAGATCGGGAAGAGGAATACTACGCTGAACAAAGAAGCAATTGCCGTCTCGAGGGAGATGCTCGGGTCGGATCTTTCGAGTGCCCGGTGGATAGCCAGGGATGCGCTGAAAGAGCTGGAAGGCGAAGCGGTGCAGCAGCGGCTTGAAAAGTGGGCGTTGAAGAAATCCTGATTAGTATGACGCTGATGCCTGAAGTCATCTCCTCAAGATCAGGAACTTGCCCAGGATCAGCCCGAAGGCGCCGTAGATAAGCCAGAGTGCGGGGTTCTCCGTAGGTAGAATACTGGCAGGGTCGGCGAGGAAGTGGGAGAAGATGTGTTCTGAGCCGCCGCCGGTTAAGGAGACTATTGAGGATGAGATGGAGGTGTGCTCAGTCACGTAGGGCACCGAGGTGGCTACTGGAGTCGGATCTACCGGCAGGTTGTAGTTGTTCACGTCCCCGACTGTGCTCACGATGTGCGTCTTGACCCCGTGGATCTGGTTCACCCCGTACATCGTCATGTTATACGCTTCCATGTCCGAAGGATCCATCGACTGCGCCTGGATGGCGTTGAGCTCGCTGATCGTGCTCATGCGCTGCACGTCGGCGATCTGGTTCAGGTTGGCCACAGTCTCATTAAAGGTCTTAAGCGCTTCAGCATAGTCTGCCATCGAAAGCTCTCCCATCATTACCCGGCGCCCGGCCGGGTGATCACATGCCTATTAAGCAATTGTAATTACAAATTTATAAGTCTTTTGATTTGATTACCATTTATACAAACTAACTAATCTGAAAATATTATGCAGACGTCTGCCGGTGCAAGATAGTAGAAACAATGATTTAAAGTTAAAAATAATCCAAATATAATTTAGTTTTTCCACGTAAAAACCATATTTACAGTCAGTTGCTATCCAACCATATATCCGCCTGACCGCACCGGCAGGTATCTAAGGGCTGATAAAGATAGTACAGGTAATGACCAGGCGTGCGCCGACATCCGATCTACTATCGGTCACCCGTGACCAGGCCTTAGCTTTCCGCCTGGCCGGCCATAATCTTTCGAGGCGGCTTCCGCCCGGCTCTCTGCTAAAGGCTGCTGGTACTTGTGGCATCCAGAACAGCCCGCCGGGGTCGGCAGCCCTTTCGTTACATGCCCGTGTGGATGGTTTCTCTCCGGGAGACCTCGACCGGGCTCTCGCAGTCGATAAGACTCTGCTGCAGATGATGAGCCTGCGCGGGGCGCCGTACATCTTTCCGACAGCTGATGCCGGGGCTTTTACTGCCGGACTGCTACCCGACGACGAGGAATCCCTATGCTTTTTCATCCAGGGCGTCGGGCAGGCTTTAGATCGCATCGGGATCAGCGTTACGGGTGTTGTCAGCCTCGCATCTGCCGCGCTGTACGAGGTGCTGGATGGCAGGGAGATGACCAAGGACCAGATGGGCGTAGAGGTAGCAGAACTGCTGCTTGACAGGCTGACACAGGAGCAGCAACAGGCCTGGCAGTCGGAATCCTGGTATGCCCCAGGGCAGAGCCTCGGCGAGTCGGTCGTGCGGTTTGCGTTCTACGCAATTTCCCTGCAGGGCCTGTTCTGCTATGCCCCCCGGCACGACGACGTAGCGACCTTCCTCCGCACTGATCGGTGGCTGGGAGCGCCGCTGCCCGAGGCCGATCGAGCATTGGTTGCCGCAGATCTGGTCAGGCGCTACCTGCACTGCTACGGCCCGTCCACAGCAGGTCACTATGCAGAGTGGGCCGGCATCTCGCCTGCCCAGGCGGCCGGGACATGGAAGCTGGTAGAGAGGGAGCTGACAGAAGTTGTGTTCGAGGGAAGAAGAGCCTGGCTGCTCAGTACTGACATCCCCCTTCTCGCAAAGCCACCGGCATCGGAGGGCGTCCGTTTGCTGCCTCCGCACGACCCGTACCTGCAGCTGCGGGACAGGGCGACGCTCGTCCCGGATAAGAAGATGCAACGCGACATCTGGAGGCCGACGGGCAACCCGGGCGCAGTCATCGCCGACGGGCAGTTCGCCGGCACCTGGCGGAGCCGGAAGAAAGGCAAACAGCTGGCCCTGACAGTCGAGCTCATCGAAAGCCTGTCACCGGGGGCCGTGGAGGAGATCGAGGCGGAAGCTGCGGCCATTGCCCGGTTTAAGAGCTGCGCCATGGCCAGCGTTGAGCTGGCGCGAAGAGCGTAAAGCCCTATAAAAAATCATCACATGAAGTACGTCTGGACGGGGATAAAACGCCAAAACGCCAAATTACGCCAAACCGCCAATCGCTTAAACGTATGGCGTTTTAGCGAAGGATGCGACCATCGGTCGCATCGTCTTTGGCGGTTTGGCGTTTTCTCTGCCCCAGATTTTTCATCCCCCTACTTGAAAAACCATTTTCATCCAGGAGTCATTCTTGAAACTTGTAAACAGTCTGGCAGCTGCTCAATCATCGCACCCGATCAGGTCCTCGTCCAGCTCTGGGGGCTCTCCCTCGCTGAACTTCCAGCCTTCGGCAGTGCAGATGTCCTGCAGAAGATCGATCACATGCCTGATGGTATCGGATTCGGGGTCCGTTGTGGCATCGGATGGCGCCCGGCCGCAGCCCCCGGTGATGATGTCCACCACGCACTGGCCAGGCATGGCGAGGTCCAGCAGGAGCACGGTCATCAGCCCTGAGCTGGCAGACTCGCCGGAGTTTTCAGCCACGACTACGTGGACCTGGCCGAAAGCGTAGCGGAGAGAGCCCGGCAGCCTTCTGGCCAGCCGGTCGCTGAGAGCGGTCAGGTTTCTGCCCGTGATGCCGGCGCTGGCGGACTTCATGATAAGCAGTTGCCGCTCCGCAAGTTAAAACTGACATCGGCGATCAGCAGATCTTTAGGTATAGGGCCGTTCGAAACACGCTGTTTCAAGTTGTACCGCTACTGCCACATTATCGGCCGGTTTTAGGATTAGCTTATAATTAAGCCAAATAATCGCATAGAAAAGATTTATATGGTAGTAAAACGTTAATGTATCTGTCAATAGGTACATAGTGGAAGTGTACACAGCCTGTTGCTGCGGAAGGCAGGTAACCTGCGTTCCGGGCGATACACAGGAGATTTCCACGAGATTCGGGGGTATATAGTAGTGAAAAAGACAGCGCTATCGATCAGGGACAGGCTTACCGATACACGGAAGCTTGAACCCGTCATCGATGCCGGCATTTTAGCCGCACTGGTCATTTCAGTTTTAGTAATCTCATTACTCTTATCCACAATGCAGCTTAGCGGAGCACAATCCCCTACGGGGCTCGCTCAAGCCATGGCCGGAAGCCAGACGACGACCGCCCAGACAGCGCCGGGCTACCTCACACCGGTGGTAATGCTGGTCGGCGTCATGGCCTTCGGCATAATCGGCGCCTACTACGTCATGGTCCGCAGGCCACCCGGCTAGACGCCTCACGATTATCATATCTCTACCATTGGTTTGCCTGTCCTAAAAAACATGTAAACACAATGGCTATGGCAGGCACGGGCCCATACACTCACCCAGGCCCCTGCCTGCCACACCACCCTACTTTTCATTACTTACTACATAGAGCGTGCGCTGTGCTTGACTGTACTTTTTGAAGCCGGGCGACTCAGCAATACTAACGCTGTGCTGTGCTATCCCCCATTCTAAGTTTTGTCGCAAACAGTTATCTCTGTGCTCGTGAACGTGGACGAACGCTGCGCTGTGCCAGGATCACAGATTGCGACAGATTGCACTGATTACACAGATGGTTACTGGATAATAATGAAAGGTCGATTGATATTTGCCTTCTTATCAAATCGTATCTGTGGAATCTGTGGCATCTGTCGTAATCTGTGATCTGGCACAGCGCAGCGTTCGTTTTGTTGTCGCGATTACCTAAGAAGGACTATGTTCAATCTGATAAAAATTAGAAACCTTATTGCTCTATGCCGTCTATGATAGTCTGACCATTTATGAGACCGATCTTGCAGGTGGCCCTGGATGAAATCGAGTTGCGCAGGGCTGTCGAGATCGCCCGGGAGGCGATCGCCGGCGGCGCTGACTATCTGGAGGCAGGCACTCCGCTGATCAAGAGCGAGGGCATGAACGCGGTGCGCACGCTCAAGAAGGAATTCCGGGACCACGTGATCGTTGCAGACATGAAGACGATGGATACCGGAGCGGCGGAAGTGGAGATGGCGGCGAAGGCCGGGGCGGGCATCGTGTCTATTTTAGGTGCTTCTCACGACTCGACCATCGAGGATGCGCTGCGATCGGCGAGGAAGTATGGGGTGAAGCTCGCCGCTGATTTGATTAACGTGCCAAACCCGGCAGAGCGGGCGGCACGGCTGCAGGAGATCGGCGTTGATATTCTGGGCGTTCACGTGGGCATCGACCAGCAGATGGTCGGGCAGGATCCGATTGAGGTGCTGAAAGCCATCAGGGAGGCTGTGAGCATTCCGATCGCTGCTGCCGGGGGGCTGGACGCCAGGTCTGCGGCTGCGGCTGCGGCGCTGGGTGCCGACATCGTGATCGTGGGCGGCAACATCATCCGGTCGAAGGATGTGACTGGCGCTGCCCGGACGGTCCGGCAGGCTCTGGATAGTATGGGGCCCGTCGAGGTCGTCAAGAAGTCACTGGACGAGGAGATCCGAGAGCTGTTCATGCAGGTCTCGACTCCTAATATATCGGACGCCATGCACCGGGCACCGGCTATGCGGGATATCAGGCCGGTCTATGAGGGCATCAAGATTGCCGGTAAGGCGGTGACGGTGCAGAACTTCCCGGGGGACTGGGCCAGGCCGGTGGAGGCCTCGGATGTTGCCGGGCCGGGGGAGATCATTGTCATCAACAACTTCTCCAATTACGTCGCTCCGTGGGGGGAATTAGCGTCGCACGGTGCCATGCAGAAGGGGATCCAGGGCGTCGTGATAGAGGGGGCTATAAGAGATGTGGACGAGATCAGGCGGATCAAGTTCCCATCGTTTGCGTCGGCTATCGTGCCCAATGCCGGCGACCCGAAGGGCTTCGGGGAGATCAACGCCGAGATCACGTGTGGCGGCTTAACGGTTAGGCCTGGGGACTGGATTATCGGCGACGATAATGGAGTGATGGTCGTGCCCAAAGAGAGGGCTTACGAAGTGGCCCGTCGGGCGATGGAAGTCAAGAAGAACGAGGAGCGGGTGCGGGTGGAGATCGAGAGAGGGCATACGCTCGCCGAGGTTATGGACCTGTATAAGTGGGAGAAAAAATAGGATAAAGGCTTATTTACCGTACCTGTCGATGGCCGCGTCGAGGATTTTGCCGCTGGCGTGGCCGTCGCCGAAGGGGTTGACCCAATCGCTCTTTTTACCTGTCATCGCCCGGGCAGCAGCCAGGATGTCGTCTGACTTGTAGCCAGCAAGTACGTTAGCGCCGACCTGAACGGTTTCAGGCCGCTCAGTGTTTTCCCGCAGCGTTACGCAGGGCACACCCAGAATGCAGCATTCCTCCTGGACGCCGCCAGAGTCGGTAAGTGCCATGCAGGCATTGGCCTCCAGCATCAGGAAGTCCATGAAACCGGCCGGGTCGATCAGCCTTATGCCATCCGGGATTACCAGCCCGAACTCTCCGATGTTTTTCTTCGTCCTCGGGTGAATGGGAAGAACGATCGGTAGTCTATACTCGGAATAAACTTTCGAGAGCCCGACGAGAATGCTGCCCAGGCGGCCGCGATCATCGACATTCTCCTGCCGGTGCAGAGTGGAGAGCATGTACCCCTTAGGTGTGAGGTGGAGCCGCTCTAGAATATCCGAGCCCCTGGCGATCTCGAGGTTGGATTTGACCGCGTCCACGATCGTATTGCCGGTAACGAAGATCCTATCCTCCGGTATGCCCTCCTGTAAGAGGAGTTTCCTGGAATCCGCTGTCGGGGCAAAAAGCAAATCGGAGACATGATCGGCTACGATACGGTTGGTCTCCTCTGGCATCGCCCTGTCGAAAGACCTCAGGCCGGCTTCCACGTGGCCGATAGCGATCTGAAGCTTTGACGCTGCCAGAGCCCCGGCCAGGACTGTGTTCGTATCGCCCTGCACGTAAACGATGTCGGGCTTTTCTTTGACCAGGATATCCTCGATGCCTGCCAGCATCTTCCCGGTCTGCCGACCGTGGCTGCCTGAGCCGACGTCCAGATTATACGAGGGCAGAGGCAGTTTCAGGTCCTCGAAGAAGACCCGGTCCATCTCGTACGAGTAGTGCTGCCCGGTGTGCACGATAAAATAATCGAGGTTTCTCCGGGCGCACTCCCGGATGACCGGGCTCATCTTTATTATTTCCGGCCGGGTGCCGAGGATAATCGCGTGTTTCATAGGCCGTTAAGCATCTCCGTTGTATAAGACACCGAAGTCCTTGATATTATTGTAATTCTTGGAGATGTACCCCTTGAACGGCCTGTCGTAGCCCTGTGCTTCTGTCTCGTTGAATCTCAGAGTGTGAGCGACTCCAGGATAGTCGAGCCGGACCTTGTAGCCTGCCGGGTAAACGAGGTTATAGTGGTCGCCTTCCTGCTCCCAGGTTACCTTCTCGTGGTACACGGATTCCGTGCGGATCTGGGTGTAGTTGAAGGTCATGTTAGGCTTGGGGAAGAGCCACAGCTCGCAGGTGGTGTTGTTGTAGAAGACGAATCTGGACTCGTAGTAAGTGTTCTGGTACGAGACAGTCCCGTTCCACATGCCTTCCATCTCGTCGGGCTTGTTGATGTACTGCGCGACGAAGTAGCCTATTCCGATGATTAGCAATGCAATGATTACTAATGCTATGATCCAGGTTGTTTTAGAAGTTTCAGCTATGATGTACCCGCCCCTGTTATTGGTATGGTTGGTTAGTTAGAGAGGTATTGGCGGGCGACTATTTAAAAATTGGTTCGATATCGACAGGATCCAGAGTATTTAGATGATAGGTCGAGACTGACGACCCATGCAGGTTCTAAGTCATCACGCGGGTCGACGGTCGCCTGATGGCGCCCTACTCCGGTTTTTCGGGTGCTGCACCGTCAGGGCCGGGCTCGCACCCTCGCAATGCCAGGCCGGCTGGCGCTACGCGGCCGCCGCCCTTACATTGCTTCGCAAGCCCTAAGCGACGCCGCCTTCGGCAGACGTCCATTGCCCTGCCGCCTCCGCATCCTCGCTGATGCGAGGACAAGCCCGAAAAACCTCCGTCGACCGCGACCACTGCTATTGATTTGCCATGTATAGCAATATATTTACGTTTAAGCAGTGTACGATTCAGCTAGAACCACTTCCTTACCATCGGGCAGCAGTATCTGATTTCGAAGATGGCGAGGGTGACAGGAGGGGTATATTATAGCTAACACTGATAAAAAGAAGGGCGGGTTGAATCTCCGCTGGGAAGTTGCGGTCGCGCTGTTGACGATCATAATGATGGTCTTTATTGTCTTTTCGGGTCTCTGGAATCTGTCTAGCTGGGACAGCATGCGTGGCTACACGTGGGGCTGCTACACCAAGACCGATGACTGGGCTGGCGTAGAAGAGCAGTACAAGCAGATGGAAGCAGCCTTTAGTGCAGGCAAGTACAGCTACACTTATGAGATAGCCAACATCTCCTGTGCCATCAACCAGTACATGGTGCAGGACAAGACCAAGGACGGCTACATCAACGCAGTGCTGGACGTCTACACGTCGGCGCTCTATACTTCGAGCAGCTTGCCGGGAGTCAGAGGAGACATCAACTGGGTGGCCGGAACGAGGACTCATGACCTGTACGGCGGTATCATGGTACTCGTAGGTATCATCGCTCTCCTGCTCATGCGCAGCATGTACCTGCGCGAGAAGCTCGTGGACTTCTCCAAGCAGATCGGCATATCGTTCATCATATCCGGCGCCATCTCGCTGGTATCGATGATCGCGGTATATACGTTACTGGTGAGCACCTGGGTGGAGACGGACCAGCGGATCTACAAGGAAGGCCTGCCTATCATCGCTCAGATGATCAAGGAATGGTACACGGTCTACATGGCAGCGATTATTGTACTCGGTGTAATCCTCGTCATCCCGGCGATCGTACAACTGCTGACGAAGGGCAAAGAGGATAAATCGAACAAGCCGGCCGCGCCGAAGTAAGAGAGAGTGACAGGGGTTCAACCCCTGCTTTTTTATCCGGTATTTAGAACTTTTTCCATCTCATCCCAGAACCGGCCGCGTAGGCTGGCATATAAAACATATGAGGGCACTTCGTTAGATATTTTACAGGCATTCTCGAAGAGTTGCTTGTTAGCGATCGCTATTTCAGCCTCGCTGAGGTCTGGTTTATACCTGCTGTAGATCTGCAGAGACGAACGGTAAAGGGAATATGCAGCCATGCCTTTGCCTGCGATCTCGACTTTATCAGACATAGATTGTCGTAAAAAGAAGATCGCAGACAAGGGCAAATGTTGCTGTACGTTGTAAGTCTTCTTCGAGTGCCGGGCAATGTAGTCGTTCCAGGTAGGAAACGGGTGCACTCGATAGGAATTTCCAGTTCGTACAACAAGAGTCTCGTCATCGCAAACAGCGCGCCAGGGGGCTTTTATTCGACGACAACAGGTTGATTTTCCAGTTCCGGATGTACCGGCGATTAGGACGCCATTGCCATTATATTCTATCAATGCGGCGTGTAACGGGCTGCCGCCTGAAAGGATTATGCCCTGGTAAGCGGGATATAGTGATTGATAGATTCGTCGTATATCGAGAGTTTTCCCTTTCGTTTTGTCCACTTTGCATATAATGTCTGGAAAATGCTCGTGGCGCCAGATATGAACGTGCTTCAGCCGAGTTACCGACCAGCCATTTTCGGGTAGAGAGAACGATTCAGGACTGTCGGTAAAAGCAATGTCTGGTAGAGAGTTATCATTGAGATCTCCAGTGAAAAAGTAAAGTTTGTTAGAGCCTGTTAATGGGCGCTGTGTTGGCCACATCACCTGATTCATATGCGCTACGATACTTTCGGTTTCAGGTGTTGCGAAAAATTGCCAGGATATACCATCAGCTAGCTTAAAAGAAAAGTTTCTGGAACTTCCTTCCTCGAGCATATTAGTGTGAATATAAACCAGTCAGGTGATTATTACCAGTACTTACGCGTCGCGGAAGATCCGTTGATGCAATGTTGAATATTTCCAGACCCGTTATTACAGTAAACCCCTACGTGGTTAGAATTACCGTTGTTACAACGGGAAAACTGTCCGCCATCGTTGTTAGTTCCGTTGTTACATAGAGTGCCGCTTGCATTGGACATACCGTTTATACAAGTCTGAGTATCACTGCTTCCATTATTACACATAGCCGATACATACAATGCATCGTTCAAAGAAATTAGCCCTGGCTGATCGTATCGCATTTTTTTCTTCATGTTTAACCCCCGTTTGTAACGGCTTTAAAATTTAAGGTAAGTGAGATAAGCCGCAACTACCCCCGTAGTCGAGCGTATTCACAGGATAAGTTAGTATTGTTTCTTTAAACGCCTGCAGATTAATAAATTTTTTGTGCAAGGCACTTCTTATTAATCCAAAAATATGTGATCAAAGAGTTCAGGTTACGTCGACCCAAAGGTGGACTTCTCGATAGGGTGCGGTCATGTTGCCGTCGGCATACAGGTCAAACTCCAGCTTCATCTTGTCGCCTGTGCGATCGGGCTTGAGCTGAACGGTCTTTTCCCAGGTCTGGTTGTCGGCGAGGGTGAGGCGGTCGGTGTATATCTGGGTGACGATCTTGCTATCGTTGAGCACTACGACCAGGTCGTAAGTGACGTTGCGGTACTCGTGGTTGACGACGCCGACGATGACAGGCTGCTGGTCACCTAAGGCGAACATAGTTGGATAGTTTTCGGCCTTACCGTTGGGGCCGAGGATGTAGAACTCGGTGAACTTCTCGCCCTGCTTTGGGACGACTACTACGTAGGCGAGGACGAGGATGGATGCGATGATAGACAAGATCAGGATGACTGTCAGGATTTTGTCGAGGCGGCCCTCGGATTCGGGGAAGGCCTCTTTCCTCGCATCCTCGAAGACTTTGGCGAAGTCGATGTGGAACCGGTCTTCCATGCCTATGCTGTGTCTGCGTTTGTTTGCAACCAAGACACAGATGATGGTGAATATGGTAAGGCAGACGACGATCGGATCGAGCCGGATGCCCCATGGAGTATAGTTTAAGCCCAGGCCGATGAGTGGCGTGACCGCGATGCTCAGGCCGAAGGAGAGCGCCGCCCGCTCGATGCCGTCGATGTCTTTCTTTTTTGGGAAGAGCGCCGCGATTAGCGAGTAGCCGGGTACGAATAGCACCATCACCAAGCCGAAGGCCGATCGGATGAAGGTTTCGTTGAGGTACGGGACGTAGATGAGCGCTACGGTGGCGATGGCGAAAGCTGCGATGAGCTTGAGGTCGATCGCCATGTCTACGAAGAAGCTCCTGATGTCGAGGCTTATGCTCAGCTCTGCCGGGATGCTGTCATCTGCGTCTTTGACCGCCATTTTTATTCACCTATCAGCTCGAACGTCAAAGATATAGTCTTTCCCTCGACGCTGACGCTCTCGACCCGTGCCCTTTTGCCAGTACCGTCGACGATCATGCAGCCGACGAGGCTGCAGATGGGACATCCCATCTGGAGGCAAATACCTGGGTCTTCGGCCCTTAAGGACTTGCACATACCTGCGCTGGCGATCTTTGACATCTTCACGATAGCCTTGCCGTTTTCCAGCTTTACGCTGACGTCGGAGGCCATCTCGAGGCTGTTTTCCAGCACGTCCTTGATCTCGTTCTCCAGGCCTTCTTCGGTAAAGAGAGCGCCGATCCTCTGGATATACAGGAATAATCCATAGCCGGGAGGAATGATGAGTATGCCTTTAGAAGTCTTGTCTGCGACATGGAATACCTGATCAGCCTTCGGCGAGACTGTCTTGGCTTCATCGAGACTTACTTCCTTCAGAGGAATGTAGAGTTTTGTAGTCCCGGCCTGGCTGGCAGGGAGGTATATGCCCCTCGAGTCGACCAGCAGCGATGCCAGTATTTTGCGGATAGTTAGTACGTCAGAGACTGCTATTGCATCACAGACCTCGCTGCGGAGGTACCTGGACGGAGACAGGAAATAGAGAAGGATAGCGATAGCCAGGAGGCTTACACTGGTAAGCATCAGCAACATGGACATAGTGGTGTTGTCGTTGGTAAGGACCCAGAGCAGAAGCACCGTAACGCCAAGAATAGCAAGCGAGATGGCAGTCGGCTTCATGCCCCATTTATTCTGCTTATCGAGCTTCTTTTTCAGGGAGTCCCGCTGGTTCCTTAATAAAATCATCGTGCTACGCTGGTCCACCTGTTCACCACCTTCTTAAGCCCGCAGTAAGCTGGCGATACGTGCTACTTCTATATATAGAATCTTCCGGCCGGTCGGTCAAGCATAGATCGATGACTTTGACGCTGCCTGAGCCCCGTATGCGGGCTAACGTATTTTTTACCTGCTGGTACTTCTCATAGCACGTCTCGGCGTCGATCTGCTCTTTGTCAGTATACCAGATGTGAGGTGTCAGCACCACAGAGACAGAATGCCCGTAGTATTTCGCCATGCGGATGCCATTCATCAGGCTTGCGAGGCCCATCGACAGGTTGGTCAGCACCACGATCTGGCAGGGCGTGTCGATCGACCGGGAGACTTTGGATACAGCTTTCATGAAGCCGTCAGCTTTGACGTTGGCAGAGTGCTCCTTGATGGTCTCGTCCATCACAGTACTGAGCACTTCAAGGCCAGGGGAAGTTCGAAGAGCGCTTCTGGCAATGTTTGCGTCAGTCAGCGAAAGGTCGTTCTTGATCGTTAACGAGGAAGACTTCTCTGGCTCGAGCCATGTCAGGATCTCCCTGATCTTTGACAGGTGGTCCCTGCCGATGCCAAGCCATTGGTACTTGACTACGCCTTCTCTGGAAAAACAGGCAAGCCCGAACATGTTGCTATCAGTGGTCAGCCTTTTGATGAGCAGAGCAGTCAGATTGACAGCGGAGTAAAGTTCTGAAGACACATCACCTGTACCCATGCTGCTGTCCACGTCGATCAGGAAGAATACAGGGAGCGGGCGATCCTCTTCGTACTCCCTTATAACTAGAATCCCGGCTCTGGCCGAACGAGCCCAGTCGATGTTCTTGATGTCGTCCCCTGCCGCATAGTTGCGGATGGTCGAAAAGTCAGTACCGCCACGGGTTTCGATGAGCTTACTGAGGAGAAAGTCTGAATATTGTTTGTCCGAGTTTGATGCGCTTGATCGGACGTCCGCAGAGCCAACCCCCACGTGTACGTTAATCTTCTCACGACTACCTAACTGTATAGACTCCCTGAAGAAGGCCGACGATATCACAAGGCTCATCGGCTCGAGATAAACCTCGCCCGCCTGTCCAGGCTTAAGCTCCAGGTTAAAGTAGACTGGCACATCCCGGGATAGTTCGATTTGCTCCGGGATAGGTTTTATGACAATCATGGTAGGGTGAACAGGCTGACGTACAAGTGCACGATGCTTCGTCCTGCCAGCATATTCCAGTGAAGTCACCAGCTGAGTAGCTGTGCCGAGGAGCAGGTCTCGCCGGGAGAAACCCCGGCGAACAATGAGACTGCGAGAAATACTGAACCGCCGGTACATCAGCAGGAAGCCATCCACAAAGACAGCTAAGATCGCCAAGATCAACCCGAGGTAAAAGATGATACCCCCGGTGAGCAGGCCCAGTACTAAGAATGTCAGCCCGACAATGAAGACGGTATAATCCTTTACCTGCATCTTACCGGCCAGCCGATTAAGCGGGGATTTTTACCGTGTTCAGCAGCTCTTCGATGATATCGAAGGTGGTGATGTTTTCGAACTCGTACTCAGGCTTGATGATGAGCCGGTGGTTCAGGATCCTCGGCGCAAGATACTTAATATCGTCCGGGATGACGTAGTCCCTGCCATCAATAGCGGCAACGGCCTTAGAGGCTTTCAGCAAGGCAATCGAAGCCCGGGGGCTGCCGCCCAGGAGAATTTTCTCATGAGAGCGGGAAGCCAGGATTAAGTCCCTGATGTATTCGATGACCTTGTCATCGACATGGACTTGCCGGACAATATTGATCAAGTTCACCACGTCGTCGGCGGCCAGTACCCTTTCCACCGCACCGCATGCGTTCTCGTTCTTCGCTTTGAGGATATCGAGCTCTTCCTCAGGAGTGGGATAATCGACGTTGAGCTTGAACATGAAACGGTCGATCTGCGCTTCCGGGAGAGGGAAGGTACCTATGATATCGATGGGGTTCTGGGTGGTGATAACCATGAAGGGATATGGGAGCGGCATAGTTGTGCCATCGATCGAGACCTGCTTCTCTTCCATGGCTTCCAGTAGAGAGGATTGTGTCTTAGGGGACGCCCGGTTCACTTCGTCGACCAGGAGGATGTTGGTGAAAATCGGGCCCTTCTTCAGGGAGAAGGACGAATCATTCTGGTTGTACACGTAAGTGCCGGTGATATCCGACGGGAGGATGTCCGGCACAAACTGGAGACGCTTGAAGTCCAGATCCAGCGTAGCGGCAAACGCTTTGGCGATCGATGTTTTTGCCAGGCCGGGCACTCCGTCGAGCATGATGTTGCCTTCTGACAACAGAGCGATGAGAATGTCCTGTATGAGCGTATCTTTGCCCACAATAACCTTCTTAACTTCGCCTGTGATGCAGGTCGACAGGGACTTGAAAACGCCCATGTCGTACAATTCCTGTTCGATTGCTTTAGCTTGAATATCCACCATCGTATCCCCTATAGCTTTTTATCTAACTCTTTTATATCGCTTTCCTTGGCCGGAAGCTTTGCTTTTATGAAATCTACAATTGAGCGTTTTTTGGATGCTGGCTCCTGCATCTCGGGCTCGGGGCCGAGAATCGCCTTTTTTATACTGGCACGCCGGTATACAACGTAGCCGGTTAACATGATGAGCAGAGAGCATAGTAGCTGAGCGACTAGATCGTTTTTAAGGATAAAGAATATGGACTCTAAGGGCGGAATCTTCTGGCCATGGGAAATGTCCAGATAGACTGTGCCTTTTTTCATGATATTTGATGCGAAGACGCTGTTCTCACCCTGATCCACCATAACGTTGACTATGACATCAGGATCGCTGACAACGATCACTTCGCCCTTGCCATATTTGGCGCGGGCTATGATCGGAGAAGCGTTAAAATTTTCGTTACCGTCGATGAGTATGTTGGCGTTCTCATCGACCCAGCTCAGACGAGAGGTGTTTGCGAGGATAATTGCGTTTCCGGATATGTTTAACGATGCAGGGTGATTTAGTACCAGCGAACTTACGCCAGTAGTCACACTCGTGTTCTTTATGTCGACGATTACCGGAAAAGACGGGCGCTTATAATAATTCTCGTAATCGCAAACCGGTGCCTGATGTAGCGTAATCGGAGACTCCATATAGTTCAGCAAAGTATTCGAAGTACCAAAATCGTCCATCACGATGATCGTACCTCCCCGCTCGGCGAACATACGCGCCTGCGCAGATTCTTCCGGGGTATAATTGAGGGTGGGACCTACGATTAGTACTGTGTTATTTTCCCCGACTCCGGAGAGGTCAGATATCGCATACAAGTAATTTACAGTGCCGTTTCCGGAGAACTGTGTCATGCCATTCCATGCCGGATTTGACATGCTGAAGTCGGCTTCGGAGAAATTAAACCTGCCAATAAGTAGTACAATAACTACCAGCACAGCGAGAAGTACGATGACGGAGGTTTTTTTCATAACTCTCGATCTCCCGGGTTTTGCTTATTAGAATACAAAGACTCGTATATCTCCTGAAGCTTGTCGATGGATTCGGCCAGGTCTTTCGTATCAACATTCTGCCGGGCGAAACGAATGGATTCATATTTGTTTATGATGAGACTAATCGGCTTTGATAGCAGCGAGTATTTTTGGATAAAGAGATCATGAAATTCCCTATGCGTAGCCGATGAGGGTAAACGATTCCCGCGAGCGATGAAGATTTGCCTCGAAGCCATGTAAATACGGGTAACCGCTTCCCGATAGTCATTTGAAGCGATGGATTCTTTCAGCCAGGCGATCTCGGCATCAAGGTTAAATACCTCGACAGAGGGCCGGAATTTATCAGCAATTACTCCGTCTTTGTTTTCGACAAGAACGACTGGTTCAACCTCTGTGAATTGTTTAATCCTTCTCTGAATAAAGGATAATATTTTTCTATCAATGCTGGTGGCCACTAATACCAGTATAAAGGATACTCCGGCCACCAGTACGAATAATAGCGCGATCGACCCCTTATCCGCAGGTATTATCAAAACCGTCCCGGCGGAAGTAGTCGTTTTTGTGATCAGGCCGTCGTCATCCGTGACCAGGGAAACGGTGAACAGGCCGGGTGACTCATTGTATCCGATCCTCTGAGAAAACACGAAGCTGCCGTTGGCATCGGTTATAACCTCCCCGAATGGAATATCGGACCGGGTAACGTTCAACCTCTGGCCGGGAACAGGCCGTTGGTCTAGTATGGTAACTGTGCCGTTAAGATCAAGAGTATCTCCGGCAAACAAGATCAAAGGAGTACTATTAAGCAGGATTTCAGGCGTCGAAGAATCGAACGAGGCAGTAATCCTGTCACTTTCCGAGGGATATAAAGACCCGTTCTCCTGAGAATACGCTGCATACAGGTCATGGCTGCCCTGGGAAATATTGTAGGGAATTGGTACGGAAGCTGCATAGTAACCAGCCTCATCAGTATAACATGAAGCCAGATGCCGGTCATCTGAAAATATCCCGATGCTGACATTCCTTACCGGCAGGCCACCATCAGTAGTAAGATAGCCATAGGTTTCTATGATATCTCCGCCGTAATATCGGCTATTCAGGGCACTGAAGGTCAGAAGAGTGTTTTCTCTGTGAATTTCGACCGGGATAGGTTCCGATACGGATGGTAAGAACACATCCTTAGACTCTGCCGCAGGCTTGAACTTCGATTGTAGCGACGAGATACCACTGGTCGTGTTTTCGCCAACAATTAATAAATAACTGTAATATCCATCGTTATCAGTATAGCAGCTGCCTGTAAGGTTATTTCCAAGACTGACGTTGATGGATCTATTTGATACCGGAGCGCCGTTGATCGTCTTCAGCGTTCCGCTAACGTTAATGCTTTTTCCATATGCGGCATCGGTGAATTCTGCAGTCATGTTCATCGAGGTACTTTCCTCGATCACTTCAAACCAGACACGACTGCTTATGCCAGGTACTATGTTCCTGCTGCCCGGGAGGTATTCTGCGTGCACGGACTGGTTATTTCTAGAATCCCCGGTAACGTTATAAATTAATGAACAGTGGCCACTTTCATCGGTCAGGGCATCGCCTACCCGGCGCTCGTCGAAGTAATACGATACCTTAGAGTTGCCCAGAGGATTGCCGGCACTATCGGTCAAAGAGGAGCTCAGAATCAGAGTATCGCCGACCGCAACCTGATTTTTGTTTAGCTCTATCGTGAGGTTGGTAGTACGCAGCAATTCATCGATAGTCTGCTCTTGATCATTCACGGTTTTGGCGTAACTGTCGAAAAGCATTATTGCCTGTTCCAGAGGGTGAGTAAAAATCTGCGTGTCGTTGTGAGCGTTAAGCAGATAAGGCATGTTAGAAACGATAGCTTCATTCGATCTGGTGAGGTTCTGGTAAGAGCCCTGAAGTTTTTTACCATATATCGTAGCATTGACCATATCGCCTTCAGCGACGTACGAGGAATATAACTTATAATTCTGGTTATATTCGTAAGAATCATTTACGATCATCGTGATGCTGCGTATCAATACGTCGGAACTCAAAAACCGCTCCCAGACCAGCGGATCTGAACGATTATAGTAGAATAGTAGCACGCGGTAATCTTCATAAGTCGACAAGAGTTCGTTTAAGTGCATTACCGAGCTGTTGTAATCGGAATTGTTGAGGTCTATGGCGATATCATAAGTGCTTAACAGCATGTATTGCATCAGCATATTTAACTTATAGTCAAAGGGAGGATTGTTCCAGGCAGTCAGGTTACTCGGGTCTTCGTGTATAACTAGCGTGTCAGATGCCTGCGCCGGCACCGGAGAGGCAAAAACTAGCAGTAACAAGAAGGATATGCCCGAGATTATGACAAGAGACTCCTTAAGCTGCACATTAACACCCCCGACACGAACCTGCTCAACCGTTTTATGAACCGATTAGAACCCGATGATTTCCATCACTTTCGAATATACCATTATGCCAAATATGATTACACCAACTACTATAACAATATTCACCCTCGACCTCCACTTCGGCTTTGTCATGAAGGGGCCTGCCAGCTCGATGATGATCAGGAAACTGATCAGGCTGAGAACGAAGAAGTACTCGGGATTAAGGCTCTTGAAGAGAACTAACAGCGCTAATATGATCATAACCAGTACGCCGAAAGTGGCGATCAGTCTCTGACTTTTAGTCCACATAAGAGCACATTCATCTCTGATAGAAGATAGAATATATAACCTTTGTTAATATGGGGCATATTGTATAAGCAAACGATGGTTTATAGTTTTTTCAATAACTGCCACCACCGGATAAGGTAAGCCTGGTATAAGGGCTTTCCCCTGGACCTGGGGTAAAAATTGTGCATTTGCTCCGGAGCAGGAAAGATAAGACGAAAGATTAACTTAATTTTTTCGCACGCACTGGCGTTCTGAGGTAAGACCATCCTGAACAGGTTTACAGTCCTGCCGTCCATAGCGTGGGAAAAAGCAATAATTTCATGGTCGTCGGGCGATGGCCACTTCGAAAAGTCCGAAAAGCCAGGAGGGATTTGTAAACCTGTCCAGCACTGTGCCATCTTGATCGATTCTTCCAGCGCTAAACGAGCTCCACATTCAACGCTTCTTGCTAATAAAATCTCCCACTCGGAAGGCTCTTTTAGCATATTGCACAGAAGGTAAATATCGTAAACCCAGTTCAGCCGGATACTCTGGCTGTGATGATAGATCAGGTGTGCCGCGGCATGTAGAAGGGAATCGATCGGATCAAGCACTTCCACAGTCATGCCGTTCCACTCGACTTTTCTCGCCCTCGAAAAAAGCTGCCTGATATCAATTTTCTGGCTGAGCAGGCTAAACGAGAAAAGATTCCAGTGGATCTCGACCATATGATGACCGATCCCCGGCAGTCTCGGGAAAAATACTTCTTCGCAATATCCGGCTTCTGAGACATCAACCCGGTTTTCCATACACTTATAGCCCATATTCTCCAGTATCTCACGAGCCGCGAGGGCATCCTGCGGCATGACGAGCAGATCGATGTCGAGACAGGGCCTCGAAGCAGGACGATCGTATAAATATAAAGATAAGGCGCTGCCCTTTAGAAGTATGGATCGGATACCACGCTTATTGAACGCTACCAGGACGCTTGTTAACTGCCTGCTCCTCATCGCCGACTTTAAATCACTCGACATGTAAGCCGATCTTAGAGCGTCCATCACTTCGCATGGAGGACGCATGTCGATGGGTAGTAAACGCAGTTTTTCATAAAAGACAGGCAGGATCATGTGACTGTCCAAGGTCGAGATTAAATGTCGCCACTGAGGCTGAGTGATATCTATACGTGGGGTCGGCTCATTTCGGAATACTGAAAGAAGATAGAGCAACTGGTCATCAGGTAGTTTTAGAATTGCATTAACTGGCTCTCCTGCGAGCGTAAATTCACGGTTAAGCTTGCGGACGTTTTCCAGTAAGGCAGCACTAGTGGCCGGTTGTGCCTGATCACTCATGGTAAGCCTCACTGTCAGCCGTTTCAAGGAAGGAGTGGCATGAGATAGCAGCGTGATCCCGCAACGCCTTCTCATCGATGAAAAGCCTGAAAGGCGGCTTTATCACCCACCTCCCCGTAGTCCGATCGAAGGACCCGATAATTTTCCTGCCCATCATCAATTGTAGCTCCAGGCCTTCAGCGCGTTTGAAGGATAATACTCGTGGCTTCAGGCGTTCCGGAAGCCATATCCGAAAGAGCCCCGATCGGACCATCAGATGATAGACGGGCTTTAAGAGCCGGGAAGCACGGACTTTAACTGCGCAAACCAGATGATGTCTAAAGCCAGTAAGAGTCCCGGCATGCCCACCGGAAATTTTAAACTTCCGGCTCCCTCGCCGTACGTAGATGACACGGCCGATGATGTCGCTTTTTTTAAGCAGCCAGCTGTCGACATCGTAATTATTATCTCCCCGGGTCATTATTCCCTCATTACCGATCGATACGATCCGGTGTGTCACTTTCCGGCCCCCGGGAGCGATAAATACAATGATATCCCCTCGTTTGACCTCAGTATCATGATACGGCGCTATGAAGAGAGTATCGAGAACCTTCAAGGTAGGGTACATGCTATTCCCGACGCAAAGCATGGTTTCGTTGATGGAAGATTCCGCAGCCGCATCATTCATAGGATTACCGCAATCACTTTTTCATGGATAGCTATTGTAGCACCTTGTCCATTTCTTCCCAGAACTGGCCGCCCAGGCTGGCTTGTAATTTAAAAATTGGGACTGATTGTGAAAGCTCGCACGCGTTTTCGAATAATTTTCTATTTAAGTTGTAAAGCTCATCTTTGGTTAAGTAGATGTTAAATTTATAATACACGTGCTTTGCAGAGTTAAAAAGGGCATGTGCTGCCATGCTATTTTTTACCGGGAGCACCTGATCGATCTGTGCCTGCTCGAGGAAAAAAATTCCTGCCGGGGGCAGGCTCTGCTGCACGTTACAGGGTATCTCCGTGCGCCCAGATAGATAATTGCTCCAGGTAGGAAACGGGTGAGCACGATACTCCCGCCCGGTTCGCACGAGTACAGTCTCGTCATCGCAGAGGGGTTTCCAGGGGTCAGGAACGCGGCGGCAGCAAGTCGACTTGCCCGTTCCGGAAGTGGCCGTGATCAGCACACACTTGCCGGCATGTTCGATCATCGCAGCATGAAACGGAAGCCCTCCAGAGTAGACGACCTGATTGTACAACGGTAAGAGCGACAAATATAAGCGAGTTACTTCGTGGATATTTCCGGCCAGACCGTTGACCTCGCATAGAACATCCGATACTACAGAATGGGTCCACAGCCGTATTTCGCCCAAGTAGAGCGGTTTCCACCCATTTGCAGGCAGATGATGAAGCTCGGGATACTGATCGATTCCAGGGGCGGCCTTGTTTTGGACTCTGGGGTCGCCCAGAACGAATATGATGTTTGTGCCGGAGCGCGGAGAGCCATTCGAAAGCCCCAGGAGCGAAGCGGCTTTTTCTACGACCCCAACCGTATCCCCGGTTGGAACAAAGTTCCACTCGCTGCCGTTTGCCAGCTTCAGCTTTTTTACCGCAGTGTGCTCCATACTGTTCATGGTCAGATATGAGTTAAGAATCACTTGCCGTATAAATACATTGGATGCTTGTGGAAAATGCTTCGAGAAAATAAGAAAAGATAGTTTTTGGGCTTATGTGCCATCGCCCGTACCACAATAGGGCTTGGAGGCAACTGATCCGGTATTGCAGATGTTCTTGTTTAATCCACCAGACCAGCACTGGATATTAGTATTGTTACCGCTGCCATCCTGGCAGATGAAGGTGGTGTTCGCATTCCCGGCCCAGCAGGTATCAACATCACTGTTTCCGGGATTACAATAGGTGTGAGCTGTAACATATAATGAATTATTGATATCGATTAAACCGGGTTTTTCGTATTTTAATAACTTCATGTCTTGCCCCCATGTATGTATAGTAATCAATTAATGAGTATATGATATTATCGTAATCATTTAAGTCTCAAGTATATCATTTTACGATCGGGTTAGTTATAAATTTTTCTGATAAAGCCGAGATTTTGGGAAGATGCCACTATTTCGAGCTTCTTCACAGAACCAGAAAGGCGCCCACAGCGACCCTTTTCGGTAGTAGTTCTGGGCGATACAGCTGCCGAGACACAAATTTTTAATGATGCAGTCGCCGCAGATGCCCTCCAGGCGGCCGGGCAGCCCTGCCCTTAATTCTTGCAGGAAAGGAGCATTTTCCCAGACGTCAAAAACGTTATCGACGTGAGCATTGCCATAGGTAAGCTCAGGAATCGCTTCTCCTATGCCGCACAGTGCATAAGTTCCGTCCGCTAAAACACCCAGGATTCGCAAAACACCGCAGGCAGCACAACCACCACCGATGTTATGAAACATGTTGCCTAAAGGCCTGAAGGCCAGCGGGTGCCCGTAGTTAAGAGGCAGCGGCGATCCAGGGGCGATAGTGCGTTCCATCCTGGAGCCCAGTTCGACCAGCTCTTCGATCGTCAAAGTTTCTCCGGCTGCATGCATTGCTTCGCCGCGCAGGGTTGGCATCACTATGTTAAACTTAACCGTGCTGGCCTTCAGAGACGCTGCCAGATCGATCATAGCTTCCGCCTGATCCTGATTACGGCGCATGAGGGTCATGATAATCTGCGGTCTGACCCCTGCCTCGACCAAATTTTTAATGCCCTGCACCGCATCGTCGAAACAACCATCCACACCCCGGACCCATTCGTGGGTTTCTGCGTTCACCCCGTCCAGGCTGACTGCTACATGGTAGGCCTTGCATGAGGCGATCGCCCGGGCGATTTCAGGCGTACACAGGACGCCGTTTGTCTCGATGTTAACTGACAACCCTTGCGATCGGATAAACTCGAGGATATCGAGTATCTGCGGGTGAAGCAGAGGTTCGCCGCCGGTCAGTTTCACGTCCGTCAGCCCAAGACCCTTCGCATCGGAAACGATCTTTTTGAAAAGATCAACAGGTAGATACGCGCTAGAGGTAGTCGCCGACTGAAAGTCCGGAGAGATCCAGCAGTGCCTGCAGCGTAGGTTACAATCGCTGGTCAGGTAAAAATAGATCTGCCTGAGCGGGTATATGCGCCTGACGTCTTTTTCCGAGGGTTCTTTCATAGTACACCTGCCAGATCATCGATTATTATGAGATAGGGCAGCAACAGGTAATTTACCGCCCTCGCTGAGGAAACACCTGAAACAAGCATCCGGGCTGGGATGGTTGACCTTACCCAGCAAAGTGTATGCAAGCCCGGGACAATTACCGGTACAATATTGAACATAGTCGCAGCCTCTGCAAAATTCGAAATCCTTGAGAGGGATATTGATCCGGCTCCTGAGCGTAGCAAGCTCGGGGTGATACTGCCACACGTCTCTTAAGGAATCCTGGTTGATGCGGCCGAGAGCGATGTGGCCCAGGTGAGGACAGGGAATAATTACGCCGTCTGCGCGGACTGCGATCTTCTCCATGTAGCACCTGCACCCGGTAAGAGCTCCCCTGCCTGCAATTTCCTTAACGCCTTTGAGCCGGGCGTTCTCCATCATAGACCAAATGCGGGCATCCGCCAGAGGCCCGGCAAGGGCAGAGATTCGGTCACCATACTTTTCAGTGAGGCGGACCAGAGTTTCCATCGCCTCCATGCGATCTTCGACGCTCAGCTGGATGCTACGGTTGTTCCTGCACATCCCGAGGTGCGAAGCGGAGTTAGTCGAAAAGCCAGGCAGCCCCAGGTCATCCAGCAATAATTTCGCGATAGCTTCGAGGTCCTTAACGTTATCTTTGTGGATCGTGACCCGGGGGAATACGGGAATGGAATGTCGGGTCAGGTGAAGGATGCCCTCGATCGCCTTCTGAAAGCTGCCTTCACCACGGCACGAATCATGTACTTCTGAGTTTGACCCGTCCACAGAAATCTGGATCATGTTGCAACGGCCGGTGGACGCAATAAAACTGGCCAGCTCATCGGTGATCAGCGTGCCGTTCGTCAAGATCGAGTACCTCATCCGATTCCTGACAATGCCGTCAATGATCTCTCTGATGTCCTTCCGAAGGAAGGGTTCCCCGCCACTGAGAGTGACGTCCATGACTGCACAGTCCTTCAGCTCTCCGAAAAACTGGAGCCACTCATCAAGGGATAAATCCCGGTTGACCTCTCCCGGGCTCGAGAAGTGTGAACAATACAAACATCGCAGGTTACAGTAGTTGGTGATCTCGATTTCCACGGACTTAGGGGTCTTCATCAGCCGGGAGTTGTCGATCATGCTATAACTCAGACCCTGCAAACCCACGTTTTACCAGCTCATCGACGAACTGACCGATATCGCTGCCGGCAGTATCGGGAACTTCCTCGCAGTTTTCCCTCAGCTCGAGCAGAATGTCATCGATGGTGTGTTTACCGTCCAGGTGCTTCCAGATAAAGACGCTGACGGGATTAAGTCCGTAGGCTTCGCCGCTGTCGGGGTCGAAGAGCAGGGCCCAGTCGTCGAACTCTTCCCTGAATACGATGGACGGATTTGCAACAGGCTTCTCAACCATATTCCCACTTCTGAACGATATGTAGGGTCGTAATATAAATACAAGCCCTCTTTTTGCAGTAATCACAGATTGATAATATTGCTTATACTTGTCGTATGGTAATCCAAAATGAAAAGTGAAAAAGGATTATCGATCACCGATCAGATTTCAACAGGCTCCATCAGAATCTTTATTAATCGTTCCCCGATATGATCATTACATTCTTATCGACGGGTGCCCGCCGGTTATCCTATGGCCTGAACGAGGTTCACATGAAAACTGTAAAAGAAGCATACAATTATTTAAAAGAGGCTCTTTTCCGCACAGGCCGCAGGAAAACTAACATTACGCTCAAGGATTTAGTATTCTTCTTCCAGTTTCTCAAGCCTCTGTGGACGATGGCGGCGCTCAGCCTCATTCTCGCGTTTATCGCCATGGTAGTGAAATCGATGGCCCCGCTGGGAGGTAAAGTACTCATCGACTTCATCCTCCTGAAACAGGGGTACGGACAGATCGAGCAAGTGCTGGCACAGGCCGGCCTGCAGTCCGTAACGCCGGAGGTAATCAGGTACCTGGGCTCGATAGATATGATCATCCTGTCGATGATCATTTTTAGTATCATATTCGGTTCCCTGGAGCTAATTCGAAGCTACATATCTATGAAATATGGACAGGAGCTGACATTCAGCCTCCAAAAAACGCTCTTCGATCGGGTCCTCAGGTTCCCCATGGCACAGCTCAAGGAAAAGCAAACTGGCTACCTGGTGGCCAGGATTTCAAGCGACGTGGGTTCGATCCAGGCGTTCTTTTCCGGCACAGTGACTCAGGTCATGTCGAACGTATTCTTCATCTTAATGGGCACCGTAATCCTGTACCTGATAAGCCCAAAGATAACTTTAATCATCCTGCTGATAGCACCCCTGTATGGAGTTGTCAATTACCTCTTTTCCAGCAGGATCAGATCTGTCAGCTATAGATTATACGAGACAAGCTCTCAGGTTTACAAACACATGCAGGAAACCCTCTCTGGAGCCGAGGTAGTCAAGACGAATACGGCGGAGGACAGAGAGCTAGAGAAAGTATCCCAAAAGATGAGGACAATGGTACATGACCGGATGATTAGCTACACGATCATGACTGCTTCCTCAACGATGCTGAGGGCAGTACAGTTCGTCGTCGTGCTGGTCATACTCTGGCTGGGCACCAGGGAAGTCCAGAATGGCATCATTACCGTTGGCGACTTTGCGGCGTTCTGCACCTACGCATACCTGCTCTCGGGCTCGATCAACGGCCTGTTCTCGACGCTCATCAACATTCAACCCACCCTGACGTCGATGGACAGGCTGAAAGAGATGTTCGATATTGTGCCTGAGTATAGACAGGACGACAGCTCGAAGCTGAGGCCGGACAAGGTGAACGGAGAGATCCGGTTCGAGCACGTCAGCTTCGCCTACGAAGCGAATAAGCCGGTAGTCAAAGACGCCAGCTTCACGATAAAAGCCGGCGAAACCGTAACGCTAATCGGGCAGAGCGGCCTGGGAAAAACGACTATCGCCAGCCTGCTCCTGAAGTTTTATACCCCGCAGGAAGGGGCGATCTATCTCGATGGACACGACCTGAAGGATATCGACACGCTCTGGCTAAGGGAGCAGATCGGGTTCGTGTCCCAGGATATCTTCCTGTTCGACGATACGATAGCGAACAACATAAGGTACGGCAAGCCTTCGGCTTCGTTCGAAGAAGTCATCCGGGCTGCGAAAGCAGCAGGCATCCACGAGTCTGTTGAAAAATTCCCGGAGGGATATGAGACTATTGTGGGAGAACGAGGAGCGAAGCTATCGACAGGGCAGAGACAGCGGGTCTCGATAGCCAGGGCATTTCTCCGAAACACCCCGATACTGGTGATGGATGAGCCGACGTCGGCGCTGGACATGGAGACGGAGGACATGGTCAAAGAGGCGCTGGGAAAGCTCGTGAAGGGAAGAACGGTGTTTATCATCTCGCACCGGATGTCGATGACCGAGATTGCGGACAGAGTACTGGTTGTAAATGAGGAAGATATTCTGGAAAACAGTTCTGCCAGAATACCGGATTATGTGGACGGGATTAAGGTAAAAGCGGCTCAGTCGGAGTAGCAAGAACGATGTATTCGGAGTAAAGTAAAACCCGTTAAAAATTGTAGGTGGGAGAGTTTCCTGGAGGCGTGAGAGGACTTTCAATCTGGGAGGTTTGGGAGGTTAAGAGGTCAGGGAGAAGGTAGGAGAGGATATAGAGGTTAAAGAGGATACTTTTATAATAATCTCTCCATGGCATCCGGGTATCTCCCGGGACTCCTCCCGGACCCACAATTTTCATGCGACTATACTTCACACTTTACCGGTCACCCGTTTCTCCACGCCGGCCCCGGCCTGAGGAACGCCCGCAGCATCCCTGTAAGGTGTTGCCTGCACCGTGTAGAGACGAGCGTATACGCCGTTTTGATCTATCAGCTCGCGATGAGTACCCCGTTCAACGATCTTACCATTTTTCATCACGTAGATATAGTCGGCCATCTGGACCGTGGAGAAACGGTGGCTTATTAAGATTGCCATTTTCCCCCGGATGAGGTTTCGGAACTGATCGAACACCTCGGCCTCGGCCACCGGGTCCAGGGAGCTGGTAGGCTCGTCCAGCACCATGATGTCAGCATCGCGGAAAAACGCCCTGGCAAGGGCGACTTTTTGCCATTCGCCCCCGCTGAGGTCAGACCCGTCCCCGAACATCCTGCCAAGAAGGCTGTCGTAGCCCTCAGGAAGGCGTCCGATAACCTTATCAGCGCCCGACATGTGCGCCGCTTTGGCCACTTCATCCCGGTCCGGCGCCCGGTTCACGTTCCCGATCCAGATGTTCTCCCAGACCCGCATATAATAGCACATATAATCCTGGAAGACGACGGTAATCTTGTTTCTCCACTTCGCCGGATCAGTTTGCGTGAGGTCTATCCCATCGACGGTAATCTTTCCTGCAACCGGGTCATACAACCGGCATAACAGCTTGATCAGAGTCGTCTTACCCGACCCGTTCTCGCCCACGATGGCGATCACCTGGCCGGGCTTAATAGACAGGTCAACGTTGTCCAGAGAATTTTTACTGCTGCCGGGATATGCAAAGCTTACCGACTTGAACTCGATGCCGCGGCTTATTGTCGATGGCAGGGCTACTGGCTTTTCCGGCGCTACTATGGACGGCTTCAGCTTCTCGAAGCGGAGGTAGTCGTTCAGGAACAGGTTGCTTTCGTAGAGCCCCGTCATGCTGCGTAAAATTGTATTCAGGAAGCCCATACACATCTGGAAGCCCGTGAAGTACATGACCAGATCGCCCACGGTGCTGCGGCCGAGATAGGTCTGATGAGCGATGAAGGCAAAGGCTCCAAAAATGGCTATAGTGGTGAATGCCTGGGTAAGCATCTCTCCGGAAATGCGCATGCGAGTCAGCGCCAGCCTACCCCGGAACAGGTCCGCCCTGATTTTCCGGTAGCGGCCGATGAACAGGGGACCGAGGTTATACAGGCGCACCTCCTTGGCATACTCTGGCTCGGTCAAAGTCATGTGATAATACCACGCCTGCCTCTCGTTCTCGGTCTTCTCCCGCTCGAAACCGTACTTTTTGCGGGAGTAGATCAAGCGGACGATTGCGGCAGGGGATGCCGCGGCGAACAACAGCAGGCCGATCACCCAGTTGAACGTGAACAGCACCGCGGCGATCGCAACGATAGAAATCAGGCTCTGGGAGAGCTGTACCAGATCGTTCATGATCTGGGTCGGGCGCATCGGAGCCTCTCTCAGGGCCCGGTGAAGCATATTATGGTATTCGCTGTCTTCGTAAAACCGCAGGTCGAGAGCAACAGACTGGCTATGAAGCTTCTCGGTGACTTTGTCAGTCATGATCATCGACTGAGCTTCCGAGGACATCTCCAGGAGCAGGCGACAGGCCACGGTCAATAAAGCGATAGCTCCGGCAGCGACAATCAGCAACAGCACATAAGAATAGGGTGCAGCTGACCCGGTCCCGTATAAGCCGGGCAGGAACGAGTCCACGATCAGCTTCATCAGGTAGATGGATGCCAGAGGGAGCAACCCCTGTACGAACGTGATGCCGAAATTGGCAACAGTCCAGCCGGGAGCGCTTTCCCAGACGAGGCGCAGCGCGCCGGGTATCGTTTTCCTCATCGACGCGAGCTCTTTCCCCATCTGAACAATGACATCCGCTTTCATCATTTACCCCGGATAGCAGCCACTCTCGCGTGGGCCACCTGGCAGAAATAATCACACCAGGCGTCCATACGCCCGCTCTCAAGGTGGGCATGGGCAGGGCACCAAAGGCAAAAATCGATTATCTGGCATTGCCTGCACTTCTCGAGAAAGACCGGGTCAGTCGAGCGCATGTCCAGCACTTTAGGTACGAACGTCTCCATCGCTGCCTTAAGAGAGCCCTTACGCAGGTCGTAGACGCAGTCCGGGTGCCACAGTGACGAGCATAAGCGGAAACGCCCGTCGTAGCTCACGCTAAAACTGCCCTTGCCGGCACCGCAGTTGAACAGGTGGTCGCCTCCAGGACATGCGTCGCCCAACTCGACCAGCGAGTCGCACTTTTTAGCCAGACTATCAGATCGTTCAGCGTCAGCCTGCTCTATGGCGACGATCTCCGCGGGGGACAGCCTTTCCTCGCGTATTTCGGCGTTCCTCGCCGGATCGCCATCGAAGCGCAGGTGTAGCAGCGGGTCGAACCGGAAGTAATCCTTGGTATGTGCTCTGCAAAACGCGGCAATAGCTGGAAGCTCGTGGACGTTCGACCGGAGGGCCACCGCCTTGAGCCGGACCGGAATACCCGCACCGAGCAACAGATCGAGCCCCCGCCGGAAAGCCGCATATGACCCGGGCTTTCCACTCACCTTCTCGTAAGTCTCCGCCGTAATACCATACACGGTCACTTCGAGGTCTCTGGGAGGGTACTTCCTGAAGAGCTCCACGTGCTTTTCGGTGATGAGGCATGCATTCGTGAAAACTGACAACAGAAGGCCCTTCTTTTTAAGCATCAGGTAGATTTCCTCGAAATCCTTCCGCAGCAGGGGCTCGCCGCCGGTGATCAGGCACCAGACCGCCCCCATTGCCACTGCCTGGTCGGCGATATTCTCGATCTCTTCTATCGACAGCTCTTTGCTCATTGCCGCTTTATCGCCGGCGGGGAGATTAATATAGCAGTGACGACAGGCGTTATTACACCGGGCGGTCAGCTCCAGGTCAAACGTAAACAGCATCTTTTTTTGACCTATCTTACTCCAGAGCGGAAAATCCGGCACCCGGGAATAGCCCACATAATTGTCATCCATACCAACTGTCACCACAGGTTTCGTCACTGTTTAAACTGATTGAACTTTTATCCTATAGAAACGTATAAAGTTAACGTTGGACAAATTTTTCGAACGCAAAAAATTAATTGTAAATTTGGTTACATTTTACTCCATGAAAATATCAAATTTTTGGTTATCCGCAAAAAAATAGAATTAATTATTAGATTGTCGTAATAGCGGTTTATTTCTAGTACAAAAGCTTCTTATAGTACTTACAGATATGTAATTACTATGATGTCCCTCAAGCAGTATTCCAGCCCTAAATTAATCGTGCTGACAAGGTTCAGCGAAGAAAATGTGCTAGCCATATGTAAATCCAGAGTAGCAGGAACCATTGATAATTCCTTATACAATGGATGCGGTCGCCGGAGCGGTAATAGTACAAATTGCAATCATAACTGCAGTGATCCATCTAACTCGTAATAATAGATATTTTTCATCGAAACTAATATTTTTATAAATATTCTTTCAATATAAAATGATTTTTTTGTGATAGGAAATTAAATAAGGCATAAATTATAATAACACATTTTTTCATGCCACAAAAATTACTTATATTACTTTCACAATTGTAATTACTATGATGTCCCGCAAGAAGTATTCCAGCCCAAAGCTGATAGTAATGACAAGGTTTAACGAAGAAAACGTACTGGCGATGTGCAAGGCCGGTGCCGGAGCGACCGAAACTTCGACGTTCTTCGGATGCGGAAACCACAAGAGCTACCTGAACTGCGTCCAGTGCAGCGACTACTCTACTTCGTAAAAATATTGTATATATTAATAATTATTATAGCTGCGTTAGACCTATAAAAACATTTTCTTTGTATATTGTTATAGGCCATTGGTGGCCCAAGTAATCCGCATCAATATTTACCCGAAGTACATCCAGTGGATTTTCCCATAACAACACGTTTTAATCTACCGATCCTGCCACAGTTTCCGGCCGGTAGCTGCCTGAGCCCTGCATCCCAACACCACGAGCCGATACACTCCGAATGCTCCGGCAGGTTGATCATGATAGAGGCTACGCCCCGGTCCGCCAGGACTTTCACTGCTTTAGTAAGCATGCACTCCTCGAGGCCGCTTCCCTTGTAAGGCAGATCAATGCCATAGTCGACAATCCACCATCCCGAAAAAGGGCATTCTTCGGGACTTTGAAATAGCTCCATATAACCTATCTGCCTGCGCTTAGCCCGGGCTACAATGAATAGATGTTGTTGTGCCGCTGCTATACCGGTAGTCTGCCCTTCGGCAATGTATCCGCCCCTGCCAAACTTTTGTTTGCTATGTATCGACGGCGAGGGCTCGACCTCGATTTCTAGCTTGTTTAAAAGTCGCCCGTAAATGACTTTCATGAACCGGCGATACGGCCGGGAGTGAATTACTCTCGCCCCCAGGCCTGATAATCCGGCCCTGATCGGCATCAGCCACCGGCTGAGCGGCGGTACAATCGTAAAATACAGCCGGGCTAACGTTCTGTGACGGAACCGGTCCGGCCAGAATATCCTTTTAGTTCCTCGCTCTACCCGGGTAACCACACCCAAAAGGCATGCTTCAGGTATGGTGCCGTCAGGATCGAACGTATTGTCACCCTTAATCAGGTAAGCGCCCTGCACCTTCTTCATGACCCGGTGGACGACCAACTTCTCCGCATCGGGCCTGGTAAAGGCTACGACCTCTCCGATATGCGGCGGCCGATTTCTGAAAGGCGAGATGGTGATGACGTCCCCGTCACGAATAGAGGGGTACATACTCCATCCCCGGGCAGTCATCCGAAAGTCGGCCCCCTTCTCGTGGACGGCCCGGAGGAGGCCGACGAGCGTGCCGCCTGTCAGGCTCAACCCGTCGCTACCGCTCTTTTCGGCTGCGATGGCTGGCTTATACTTCAACCAGCATTCGCCTGGCGACGAGCTCTCCGACGAATCCCTGCACATCTTTTTCAATAACCTCTTTCTCGGCATCGTATTCCGACGCGATGTACTCCACGATCTGCGCCAGTGTGGTTTTACCATCGAGCCGTTCCCAGATGACTAGCCCGACTTCGTCCAGCGAGAACAGATCGTCTTCCATATCTCCGATGCCTGCCGTCAGGGGAACGATGATGAACTCACCCTCGATCTTCCTCGCGACGATCTCGTCCGACGGCTTGTACACTTTCTCAAGACTCACAGTACTCATAAAGAATCACCTTGTTAATATAAACTCATCTTTTCAACCCGCTCTTTTCCATCCGCCACTTCCCACGCGCGCTCGCCCTCGGCCAGCAGGCCCAGATACCGGGCCTGGGCATGGGCTACCTCGCACAGGTAATCGACAGGGGTATCCAGCGTGCCATGCTCTGCCCAGGACTTCGTCGGACACTGCTCGCACAGGCCATGGATAAAGCACCGTGCACAGCGGGAGAGATAGGCCGGGTTTACCGACTTCATCCCGATGATCTTCGGGACAAATGTAGTCAGCGCCTCTTTCAGCGAGCCCTTGCGCAGGTCGTATACGTATTCGGAACTTCTCAAGCCCATGCATACCTGGAACATACCATAGGCATCGACACATCCGCCGTGCCCCGCACCGCAGGGGAACAGCCTGTCGCCGGGAACGCTCATGAACCTCCGGCAAAACTGGCCCATCTCTTTCCGGTACGCGGCAGAATCCCGGGTCAGCACTTCCAGGCCCTCTGCAGGAGATATTCTTACACTGGCAATCAGCCGGTTTTTCGCCGCAGAGTCCCACCGGCCCCGCAGGTTGAAGAACATCGAATAAGAAGGCGGATGGCCCTCCATCCACGGAATGGACTTCGCCCACCCGCGGAGCTCGTCCATCTCCCCCTTGTTCGGAGGCAGCAGCGCGCCCTTGACGACGAAGGGGATCTTCCTCTCCATCAGCAGGTCCACGCCCCGGCGGAACTCCTCGAAAGCGCCCGGGGAACAGGCTGCCATATCGTAGGACTCGGGGTGCATACCGTATACGGTGATTTCGATCAGTTCCCGGGGCGGGACCCGCGCGAAGAGATCGGCCAGCTCCGGGGTGATGAGCCGGGCATTGGTAAACAGCATGACGCTGAGCCCCAGTCGCCGGGCAAATAAGTATAACTCCTGAAAGTCCTCCCGCAGCAGCGGCTCTCCACCGGTGAAGCGGATTGACATAGCCCCCAGATCGGCAGCCTCTTTCAGGATGCGCTTCCACTCGTCAGTACTCAGCTCCCGGACCTTCGCAGCCTCATCGTGCTCGGGCAGGTTGATACTGCAGTGCATGCACGCGTTATTACACCGTTCTGTGAGCTCGATGTCAAGCTTGCCGAGGAGCGGAGCGATACTTTTGAAGAGATGATAGTCGCTGGAGCTATGCCTGACAATAAACGGCGAATCACCCGTCATACTCGCTCCTTCGCCGCGCCCGAGCCTATCGATGCCGGCGGCTCGACCAGCTCCCGGATCACGCTCTTCACAGCACCGCTCTTATCCAGCCTGAGCCGGTAGACCGGTACTTCCCGGGCAAGCTGCCCGATCATGGAAAACGCATGATCCCACCAGCTCTCGGTGCCCACGGTCTTGACGACGAACTTCGGCAGCGCCCGCACGATCTCTCCTCGGCCTACCGGCACCAGCCGGTTCTCGGCAGACTGCTCGATCAGTAGAATCGCCCGCAGCGGGGCAGAATCGGGAGAGATGATGGGCACAGTGCCATGGCTCCAGGTGCCGTAGATGCGGAACCCGTCATCCTGCCGGCGAACAATGATCCGGTCGTCGCACAGGATCTCGCCTTCGTCCTGCAGCATGGTCACAGTCGTAGACTTGCCGGCGCCGGAGTGCCCGATGAACAGCAGCCCGTGCCCGTTGATCACCATCCCTGCGGAATGCATGATCAAGCCCCGGCGATCGGCCAGCAGCGGGGCTAATAAAATCTGATCAGTGGGGAACGTAGTCAGGGCCATTAAATCGCCCGACTCGAAGACCTTTGCGTCTCGATGGTAGACGTCCCCTTTTGCATGGTCCTGGCTAAAGACCGCCACCTTGTTAGGCGTCGTATTATCTTTATCCACTGAGATCTCCAGGTAGATCAAGGAGTTTCCCTTCTTGTATATCGCCCATGGCACTTTGCGGTATATCTCTTTACCCAGGTCTTTGCCGCCTATGTCCGGAAGCGAGAAGTGATGCCGCAACCCGACGTTGTCAGCCCCGGGCCCTTCGACCCGGAAAAGATCCAGCTTTTCGTTAAAAGTGTTATCCTTAAGCGGCAGATCGCTCTCTACACAGATGGTCATGCCGCCTACCCCGTAATACCGACGATGATTCGTTCGCCAGCCCCCCTTATACTTCTCTGTCTCTCTAGCAACACCGCATAGATATTCAACCTTCGCACCGAAGCGCCCGTGCTCCAGGTAGCCGTACACCGGGCACCACTGGCAGTCAGCCCTGTGATAGCACGACCCGCAGCCCCGGAAATACTCCTCGTCTGCCACTACTTTGTCGGCGAGGGACGGTATGAACTTCTCCCACCCATCGGCAAAGCTGCCCCGGCGAAGGTCATACCTGAGAGTAGGGTCCTTGACATAGCAGCAGAAAGACAGCTGCCCGTATGGATCTACGTGAAAGTCTCGCTTGCCCTCGATGCACCCTGCAAAGAGCCTGCCATCAGCCCCAACCTTGCCGCACCCTGGGTCTTCAGCAGCAGTCTCTTCGCCCGGCCTGCTCGGGCTGTCTATCGCGAGGACGTCCTTCGGGTCGAGCCGCTGCCCGATGATCTCTTTATTCCGGGCCGCCGACCTGCACGCCGAAAGGTAGAGCCAGGGAGCACCCACCCGGTAAGTCTTGCTCAGCGAAGCCGCCAGCCGCACCATGTCGTCGAACTGGTGATAGTTCGCCTGCATCGGCACCAGCTGCACGATGAAGCCTGCGCCAGCCCCTTTCATGTTGGCGAAGCCTCTCATGGTAGCGTCGAACGAGCCGGGGTTCCTGGTCACGTAGTCGTGGACTTCCGCAGTAGCGCCGTAGAGGGCGATCATCTTGGAGCCTTTACGCTTTAGAAGTTGGGCGATCTCCGAGGTGATCAGCGTGCCGTTAGTATTGAGTGAATAGGAGACTGACTTACTGGTGATATAATCGAAAATTTCCGGGAAGTCTTCCCGCAGCATGGGCTCGCCGCCGGAGATCAGCCACCGGTTGCAGCCCATGGACCGGGCCTCGTCGACGATGTCTTTGAGTTCCTGGAAAGATAGCTCGTCCTTTCGGGTCTTTTCGTTGTCGGGCGTCCAGAGCCAGCAGTGGCGGCAGTTGTTATTGCACCTGTACGTAAGGTCGAGGTAGCCTTCGCGTGGAATGCGGGGGACTAATGTTCTGACGATTGTTTTGATCATGATAACCCATCAATTTTTCAGGCACAGGGGGAGTACTATTGTCACGTAAAAACTTGTGCTCACCTATTAAACATGAGTACGAGATTAATCATTAACTCATGTATTGACAGGCTTATTAATAGTTTATGTAAAATCTTTGAAATTTGTAAAATGTATTAAAGTGCTCGCATTTTCTTTACAAGAGTACGGCATAGATGATTGGATTAGAGACGATTATGGATGAGTACTCCCGGAGCGCGAGATAAAATTCCAAAGTAATACAATATGTACTTAATAAACATGTGATGATTGCCAGTCGTATGTGCTGATACGTACTCTTTGCCCGGAATAAGAAACCCGTAAATAATTTTAAATTTACTGAACGTGTCGATCTTATTAGAGAAATTTATTCTTAACAAGTCATATTTTTTAACATTGATCATATTACGATTTTTTACGGCAAAGGGGCTATCGGAAAAGTCCTGATCAGCATTTTCTGCAGAGTTACTCAGGTGATTTAAAACGAAGACGGGGATCGGGGCGTCTAAGTACATATAGGCTTGATTAAGGCAGTAAAATATGATGTCTCCCACTACATCATTTTCCACTGTGGCCACAAAACGTTCCCAGTTGATTTCTCCACCATAGAACCTAACCGCTTCTGCGATATCACAGAAGAACGCAAATTTAAATTTTGATTCCCCTGCCATTATTAAATGCTTATATGAGTGGAGACATAAGTGAATGATAAGATCTTCAGGGGAAAAGGTATAGACTGTGCTATTAGATAGTTCAGTTAAGCGGGCATTGCACCAGAAATGGCTGGCGTTTAAAGTGACAGCCTTTTCAATTGGCCTGATGTCCCAGTGAACATCAATTATTGTACTACCCTTAGCAAAACTGATTTCCCCGTAGATAGGGACTGTGTGAAAGACATATTCATGAAATGGTGTACGGAAAACTTGTCCCTTGTATCCCAGGCTCGCTAACAGGTCTTTCACACGATAATAGTCTTCAGTTTTAATTAACAGATCCAGGTCTTCCATTGGCCTTAAAGCAATGTTTGCATAGACCTTCTCAGCTAAAAATGCCCCCTTAAAAGGGATTACAGGAATACCAGAGCCATTAAAAGCCTTCAGTAATTTACCGAGTTCACCAAATAAAGTAATGTTACGCTTAACATTCAGATAATATAAATCGTGCAATTTTTCCCTTAACGCTGAAGGCACACAATGAAACTTAAACGTTTTTAAATTATGATATAATAGTGGAACGAGATTATTCTGAATAGCGGTTTGAACGATATATTCCCAGTCCAGGTTACCTTCCAATAGCTGGATAGTTTTTAATTTGTTCTCCTCACTGAGGTTAACTCTTGCGCAGCATAGTAAAAGTTGGTCCTCAAGAGTTAAACTGGAAATACTCATCAGCATTAGATTATAGAGGATTTTTAAATATCTATCCATTAATCAGCCAGAAGAGAGAACCTAATACATGGTAAGTATGGCAGATCGATAATAAATGAGTAATTCTTAGAGAAATGTATTCAGAATACACTTATGAACAGCTAACGACAATGATTACTTATTTAATTTATTATCACCGACTGTTTAAAAAACGGATATAATCATCAATAGATTAAGCTAAAAGTTATTATTGTAGATAGAGTTAGATATCATCGATCGAGGCGAAGGGAAAACTATGAAAGTGTGTGTTATAGGTTTAGGGTATATCGGATTGCCGACAGCCTTACTATTATCTGAGAAAAATGAAGTAATCGGTGTAGATCTGAAAAAGGATACTGTAGATAAGATCAATAAAAAAACGATGCCCTTTGAAGAGCCAGGCCTCGATAATATATTAAAAGGATCTGGCATCACTGCAAACTGCAAGCCTGTACCAGCAGATGTTTTCATTATTTGCGTACCAACGCCGTTCGATAAAGAAGTGAGAATGGCCGACCTGAGGTTCGTAAAATCGGCAGCTGAATCCATAGTTCCCGTTATTAAAAAGGGTAACCTGGTAGTAATAGAATCGACTGTTTCGCCAGGCGCATGTGCAAAAGTAGTAGTGCCAATTCTGGAGAAATCAGAGCTAAAGGTCAAGAAAGACTTTTACCTTGCCCATTGCCCTGAAAGAGCCATCCCGGGTAACACCCTTAATGAAATGGTGAACAACGACAGGATCATCGGCGGTATCGACGAAGCATCGACGAAGATGACTAAGGACCTCTACTCGACGTTTGTCAAGGGCAACATCTTTACGACCGACATTACGACGGCAGAATTCGTTAAGCTGATGGAAAACACGTACAGGGACATCAACATTGCTCTTGCTAATGAGTTCGCGATTATCGCAGAGGACGTCGGTATTGATATTTGGGAAGCAATATCACTGGCAAACCGCCACCCAAGAGTAAACATATTACGCCCGGGCCCGGGAGTTGGCGGCCATTGCATAGCTGTCGATCCTTGGTTCTTGACGGAAAACTCGACCAAGTGCAAGATCATTAACACTGCCAGAGAAATAAACGACTGTATGCCTGCTTATGTTTTGCATAAGGTAAAAGAGATCACGAAGGGTATCGAAAGTCCCAAGATCACTGTGTTTGGCGTGGCTTACAAAGGCAATGTTGACGATGCGCGAGAAACGCCGGCTCTTAAGTTTATTAAACTCGCTGAAAAAGAAGGGTTCAACGTCAGCATCTATGACCCGCTAGTCAAGCACTTTGAGTATCCTCTGACCGGCCTTGACGATGCAGTTAAAGACACGGATTGTGTGGTTATTATCACTGATCACAATGAATTCAAACACTTTGACTACAACAGGTTACTTAGCACGGCCAGACATAAGAATGTTCTAGATACCAGGAATGTTGTGGCGCAGAATGGGATGTTTAACCTGGTGACGCTGGGTAAAGGGAAATATTTTGATTAAAATATGTAGATAAAAATACTGAAAGGCTAACCGATTAGTCGCTTAATATTCGAAGAATATCACGTAGACCGAATTCTTCGAACCTATTTAGAAAGTCGGTATCCTCACCGTCCATCTGGAATGGATATAATATCGTCGTAAGGTCAACCGATCCACAGGTTACTCCAGAGTACCGGACAATATACGCAGGTTCTTTCTGCCCATAGCCAGATGACACGTACCCATTTTCTATGCTATCTTTTACTTTATCTACTTCTAAGGGAATTATGAGAATACCTGTTTTACCATTATTTATCCGAATTATATGTCGATCTAAAGATGAAACTTTTGAGGTAGCTGAAACATGGAAGTACATATCAAATTTATGCCTGCCACTTCCGGTCAGTAAATCCCGGATAACCCAAAACCGATTTCGTTTATCGAAAATGATTTTTCGCCGGTGAATGATAGGGTCATCCAGCCGAGCGAAACCGTCGTGCTCAATATCTAAAAGATCATGATCGGACGTAGTTTCCCACATGTTAACTTTGACGTTAGGGCTTTTATCAAGGGTAAAAAGATCATTCGCATAAGAGCATTGTTCTTGGTCATCAACTACAACGGTGTTATGATATTTTGTACTGCGGAATAAGTTACGTTCTTCTCTATTTGATGTATACGTATATGCTCCGGGGTCAACAATCAATGATTTTCCATAAGCATATAGTTCAAAGCTAAGCCTGCTATTATGTTTATGTCCGGATGGCGCCTGGTGATCAGGTGGTATAGCATCGACTAACATGAAAAGATCCCCATCCCTCATTACATAATACCCACCATGGGAGTATGCTTTAGATCCGAGAATTGTATTTTTATCCTTTATGTTGTCAAACTGTTGAACTCCTTTCAAACCGGTTAACCAGAAACCTTCCTCAGAGAGGAAGTTAGATGCAGATTTAAAATCCCCATTATCGAATAGAATAGTCCCAATCGATAGTAGATATTGCCGATTGAGACGACTCCAACCATAATAAGTTTCCAGGATATGCAGCCTACCGTCATCCTGATCTCCGATTACTGGAGATTCCCCGTTAGGTTTCGCCGAATACATAATAAAGTCGATCATCCTTTCCAGCTTTTTCATATACCATTCAGGAAACATAACACCGTTTTTTAGACAGAGTAACGTTGGAGAGATAAAAAGTTCTGTGACCAGGCAGTGGTAATGTACTGTGCCTTCAAAGTCAACGCCATCATCGTATACCTGGTGCTTCATCTCATTCATCAAAGCTTGGATGCCATAATCCAGCCATCGGTTACCATCAATAGTATTTTTGAAAAAGAATCCGAGGTAGATCAAACCAACAATATCAGATAGATAGTGGTTTCCGCGTATACGCCCGTTCTCTAAATTATTGAAAATATATACTCCATGTAAAAAAAGCTGTTTAAGGAAATGTTCCTTAAATTGTTCGTCGATAGTCTCTGAATCGTAGAAAAAGAAAAATCCCCATAACCAGTTGACAGCCCGGATAGCGACGTCCATTGTACAAGTCCAATTCACACCAAATCCAATTTGATTTTTTTGAATCCAATCAGTGATTTGATCTTTGAATTCTACTGCATATTTCTCGTCGCCGGTGTACCAGTAAGCCTTGCCAATAGTGGTCAGGTGCTGAAAACGGCTAAGTTCCCAGGGCACTTTCACGTCGGCACGAATTCCATTTTTTAAATACAGTTTAATATGATCATCAGTTTTTAAATAACAAGTTAAAGGATCCCACCTGAAATTATGCTTAAAGTCGTAGTTCCAGTCGATACCCTTCCCGATGGATTTTTTATCAGCACCAAGCAAGTTGAATTGATGATCTAACAGGTCATCCGCATCTTTTAATGTGTGAGCGATTGAATCGGGATAACGCTGTCTGACAAAGTTGATAATATCATCTTTATCCTGGTAATTGATGAAAAATTTAAATTGCTCTTCGTTATAAGTACTCGCCATTCTTCGAAAGCCCGTTAATTGGTAAACACTTTTTTTACTTGCCCTGAGAAGTAGATTTTTAAAAGCAGTTTTACTAGCAGCCTGGAATAGTTTACCGGCAGTGCTTCTAGGTAAGCAAAGTACATTTTTAACCTGAGCTTTTATAATATTATGCATTTAGGCAGTCGATTCTATTTTGTGTGGCTGGTTATTAATAAGTTATCTATAGTCCTGCTTTTAGAACTACATAAGATCAATGATGCTGGTAGAAAACTTTTGCTAATGTGAAAAATTTATTATATTTATGTGGTTAATTAACATGTATCCAGGTGCTTGCATTAGTTTCTTATTCTAAGGTAATAGGATCACAGGTTATACCAAAAGGATATAGGAAATCATTAATAACGTAAGTGTCTTTTACACTATACTGACAGGGAAAGCATGGTAGAAAAGAATTCAACATCAGACGCTTTACTTGCATTAATCAGAGACGTTATTATATACGTCCCATCACAGCTTGTGCCAATTATTGTTGGATTTATTGGTCTATCAGTATATACCAGGCAATTTTCTCCCTCTGAATATGGGGAGTATTCCCTAATCTTAACTACTGTAGGTATTTTTGGGGTTTTAACATACACATGGTTTAACACAGCCAACATTAGGTATTACAACAGCTATAAGAATAATGATAAACTAGATAATTTTTTCTCGACGTCATTCGTTGGGCTATTTATTATTTTAGCGATTGCAACTTTAATATACTCTATTCTAAATTATTGCGGCCTTTTTCATAGTAATATTCAAAATTATTTTTTTCTAACAGTTGGAATGATCATATCAAACGCTATCTTTGAGCTTATTAATGGAATATTCAGAGCGAGTAGAAAAGCTTGGGTATATTCGATAGCCAAATGCTTGACAACGGTAACATCGTTTATTCTTAGTATATCGTTGATCTTTATTTTTCAGTGGGGCATATCAGCCCTGCTGATTAGTGTAGTACTTACAAATATAGTATTTTCAGCCTCTATGATTTTAATATTTAAATTGTATAGATATATGCATTTGAACAACTTTTCTTTGAAACTATACAAAGACTTTCTCAGCTACGGCATCCCAATGATTGCCATGCTATTATCCTCATGGATTATCATAATGTCAAGTAGATATATAATCGAATATTTTCGGGGGAATAGTGAAGTCGGCATTTATACGATCGCTTACCAGATCGCAGATCCGTTATCATTAGTAGCACAGCTGATACTAACGGCGGCTGTGCCAATTTTTATCGAGACATATGAAAAGCATGGGAAAAAAAGTACTGTAGAGTTAATATCAAAGATATCACGCTATTACATATTATTTGCCATACCAGCATTTGTAGGCATCTTCTGCATACCGAGCCAGATTATGTGGATCACAGGTAGTGGATACTCAGAAGGCTATGCAGTTCTTCCATGGGTCTGCTTCGGAGGGCTGATGTTTGGCTTGTGTCTCTTTGTCAACAAAGGTTTGGAGCTAACAAAAAACACACGTGTATTTGCCTTACTTGTAGGAATGGTCGCTATCGTAAACATAGTATTAAATTTCCTACTCATCCCACAATACGGATATATAGGTGCCGGAATTACAAACAGTATATCATATTTAGTTTTATTTATATTATCAGTCATAGTGTCTAAAAGATATCTACCGTGGAAGATCCCAATTTACACTGTGATAAAAGCATCATTATGTGCTGCATGTATGGGATTAGCCCTAATGATAATAAAACCATATTTTGATCAATCAATTATTAATTTACTATTATTGATTGGTATCGGATCTATATTATATGCGGTATTGTTATTTGCTACGGGAGAGATAAAAAATGAATTGGATCATTTTGTAAATTATGTATCAGGCAAATTTTTACAATAGATAGGATAATAAAGATGTTATGGTGTTGATGTTTTAATAGTTTATACATTTCAAATAAATAACTTAGTTGATGTTAAGGATAAGTTATAATAATTAAAGACAGATAAGATTTGTGAATTAAAGTTAAAAGTAAGTTGTAAAAAGTTGTTTTTTATAGTAAGGTAAGAGGTTAAAAGATGTCCAATAATAGTAATAAAAGGATAGTATTTTTTGATATTCTAAGGATATTTGCAATTTTTTTAGTAGTACTTGGACATTTGGCACAGGCAACAGGAATACCATATCTAAACAAGTTTTATGGAATCCCAAATTTTTATTGGGTATCAATAGCAGGTTTTGGAGTCACATTATTCTTAATAGTGAGCGGATCTGCCCTGGCATATAACCACAGTAACACAATACCACTTAATGAAATAAAGCGATTTTTTGCTAATAGAATAATTAGGATATACCCAACTTATTGGATTTCGATTATTACTGTAGTAGTAATATCCCTAATGGTAATTCCGGGATATATCCACAAACTATCGTTTATTAATCTATTTTTAACATTTAGCGGTTTATATGTATATCTGAACCAATGGGGCGGCCCGATAATGGCAGTAAGTTGGTTTATTGGATTGATCTTAAGTTTATACTTAATATATCCACTTCTTAATTACTTATTCAATAAAAATGCAATTTTTACGCTATTACTATTACTATTTATTAGCATTGTATCTAGGCTTATATGTGGTCAACTACAATCTATAGGTATTGGAAATAGACTTATCGATTGGGTACCACTATGCAGGGTTTTCGAATTTGGATTTGGAATGTACCTAGTTAAATCTGGTTTATATATAAATACCATTGACGTCGGCAAAAATTTAGAGAAATACATAATTTTACTCAGCAATCTTAGCTTTCCAGTTTACTTAATCCATGCAAGTTTTTTTGATGGACAGATAATTAATTCTATTAATATGGAGCATTCAATAATAAACGTATTAGTATATACAATTATAGCACTAATAATAATAACAACATTATCATTTATTATTTACACTATAGATTATTACCTTCAGAATATCTTAAGGCGAAAACGATTAATAAAACGATAAAAAAATAAATTATGGGCGGATATGCAAATATTAACTTAGTATAACAATCTGGACAATTGTTGCTGCCTACCCCAACTGCTTTATAAAAAAATAAGGCTAAAACATCATATTTTAATGGACATAAGGGGGAATACCCATTATTTTTGTTTATACCAACAATTTTAAATCTATAAGAATCTAACTTGCTTTAAAAGATCGAAATGTTTCAATACCCTTATATCATAATTATAAAATAAGTGATATTAACATTTGAATCATATTTACATAATATAAAATACATGTAATAAAAATTATCTCTAATAAGAATATAATATATTCATGATTATTGAAAAAAGGAATATTAAAATGAAAATAATTACAAAAATTTGTGCAATCTTATCAATAATTCTGGCGATAATTTCTATAGTAATAGTTTATAACTCACCTTCTGCCGGGTACGAATCATCGATATATAGTTCTATAAATCAATTGTTATGGTTTTCAATTATAGCCTTAATTATAATTGGCCTTATAATTGTACTTATTGAGATTCACAAAAACGAGTATTTAATTAATAAAAGCTGGGCAATTGGATTCTATCTTGTATTCTTTGCATATGTATTATCTCTTTCAGTATTTATGATAAAGGGCTACTACATATGGAATATGGGAGGCGATTCAGGAACACATATTGGATATGTTAAGGAAATTTTTAATAATGGTGTCTTTGCAAATGAACTATACTATCCGATACTCCACATTTTCTTGACAGAAGTTACTCATGTATCAAATATGGATATAATTTTTTTACATAAGTTTATACCATATATTTTTGGAGTACTATTCGTACCATTTGTCTACATATTATCAAGGTATATATTATATAACAAAGGTCAAGCAATTATTGTCAGCACCCTTTCATGTGCATTTATATTTAATAGCTACCTCAACCTGGCACCAATTATACAATCCAATATGCTTTTCCCCATCGTACTATTTACAATATTTAAATATATAATAAATAAAAAATTAAGTTGGGGCGCAATATCAATAATACTATTGCTGATATACCCCCCACTACATATAATACCGACATTAGTGCTAATATTAATTCTTATTACCATTGGGATCACAAATCAAGCATTTATATACGTAAATAAATTAAATATTAAAAGTCCGGTTAGGTTAGAGATAGTTGCAATCATATTACTAAGCATAATAACAATTGTATGGATTAGCTCTTTCAATCTTTGGAATGACCCAATATCAGATATTTACGAAAAAGTTGTTGACGTAGAAAGCGAGTCATCACAGATGTCACAGACGTCACAGTTGTCACAGATTTCTACTTTGAGTGAAAAAGTATCCTATGCTAGTAGTCTTGGTTATAACCCATTAGAGTTTGCTTTTAAACTCTATGGCGGAGCCCTAATTATTATGGTTGGCGCATTGATATTTGCTCCGATAGTTTTTATAGACATGTATAAAAATAAAAAAATATATGTCTTTTCATCACTGTACGGACCAATTGTAATATTATCGATGTTGTTCATTAGTCTATATTTTTTTAACATGGCATTCGGGCCGTTGAGAATTATATATTATATATTGTTATTATGTATTGTGATTACAGGATATGGCATATGGTCTGTACTCAGATATTTAAAAGCAAAATCATGGGGATGGAATTCATTCGTTGTGATTGGATTAATAAGCCTCTTACTGATATCAATATTTGTAAATGGCATATTTATATTATATCCTTCACCATATACTGGTAACACGAATTACCAAACAACGCATTACGATGAGAAAGGTATGATGTGGTTCCTTGACAAAAAGTCAGATCATTCTATCACGGTGAATGTCTACTCAGTTGGACAAAGTAAAAGGTATAATGATCTTTTCATAGGCCCCAATAAAGTGAAGCCAGGTACTAAAGAGTATGTATATGAGGCGTATGCGCCGTACCATTTCGGATATTACACATATAATGATACTACTAAATGTAATGATTATAATATATACTCTCTAAATACAACTATAATTAGGGACGTAATTAATCTGAATAGCTATTACTTGATTACAACTGAAAAAGATAAAACGATATACACAGATATATTTCCCAAGATTGCCAAATATAGATTTTACCCGGACGACTTTGAGTTGTTAGAAAAGGATCCACTGATAGATAGTGTTTACTCAAACGGAGAGTTTGATGTCTGGGCACTGCGGAACAATAAATTGGATTAACAATATTTAATTATTGAATCATAAAGTTCTTTACTATTTACCATTCGATCATATTTTTTTAAGAAAGCAGGATAATAATTACTAATACGTTGGGAGTACTCTGAGTCATACAATATAGATTCAATAGATGCTTCAAGCCTATCAAGTTCATTCCAGTTTAGAGCAATCCCTATGCCATGAGTTGATACTAATGCATTTACTGCTGAATTACGGCCGGCTACAGATAATATCGGTAACTTGCATGCTATATATTCTAGAACTTTAGTACCCAGTGCAAACTCGGGGTTTGGGAAACTATTATCTATAGCATAAAATGCCATGTTTGATGATAGTAATAACTCTATTACTTCATCATGTTTTTTTGTCCCGATGGCGAAAACATTCTTACTTAATCCCTTAGATGTAATCATATTTTGAATGAGTTCAAGGGAATTTCCATCGCCTACGATAAGATACTTTATGTCGTGCCCTTTATCTATTAAATTTTTGATAGGATTGATAAGTATCTCAGGCCTATAGTAAGTACCAATCATTCCAACGTATATAATTATTTTATCAGTTTTAGGATTAAAACCATATTGATTGAGTATTGTGTTTATACAATCTCGTTTCTTGATCGTTTCCAGCTCTGTAACATCAATTCCATTGGGTATATGAACAATAGGTACTTGAGATTTGGTTATCCCCTTTAAAGATGGAATCATCGAGTCATATACTGTGCTAATTAGTAAGGCATTTTTACATGACCGCAGGTAGAGTTGTTTAAATAGTTTACATAAGACCATACAAAATGGTCTTAAAAATGCCGGATAGTATGAAACTGCATATGCCCAAATATCATCGTTTATCCAATTATCCCTCATATCAATTACACATTTATTTTTAAGGAAAATTGATGTGATATATGCCGCAATTGTCGGAGGTACATTCGGAACTGAAGTAAATATGATATCAGGTTTATAATGATAGCTATCCTTCATTAGTATAGCAATTAAAGAAAACAGTTTAAAAGGATTAATAAAGTCTATAACGTAAAAAATTTTAGGCAATATTCTTGTTTCATATCTAACTATAGTAACATTATCGTTGATTTTATAGGTATTGTCCTTACTGCTAATATTTTTTAGAGGATTATATACAATTACTCTAATATCGATATCTTTTTGACATGAAAACGTATTGACAATGTTTTGCATCCTGACAACTACGACATTGATATCGGGAGTAAACGATTCTAAAACAAACAAAATTTTCATAGCTTACCATCTAATTAGTGTGCATTAGTTATGAATATTTTTATGAACTATCAAATGTATCCGATAGTATAGTTTTAGCGGTGGATATCATTTATTATATGTTCATAACGTGATATTGCAGAATTCAGCGCATATTCTTTTTCAATATAAGACCTTGCATTATCTGATAGCAGCTCAATACTATTTGACTGGAATATTTCGAGTATACTATCAGCAATACAATCTGGTGTATTTTCTTTTAAAATATAACCAGTTTTACCGTCTATCACTACATCAGGTACACCGCCGACATTAGCTCCTAAAACTGGAGTACCGCAGCCCATAGATTCTAAGACAATATTAGGTAAGCCTTCTGCGTAGGAGGGCAATACTAATAACTTCATTTTATTCAAATATTCTGGAAGTAATTTATGATCAACCCATCCACAAAATTCCACTTTGTTAAATAATTGATATTTTATGGAATATTCCGATACCTCTTTTTTTAAAGGGCCGTCACCAATGATTATAAACTTTAGTTGATCATTATTTTGTAGTATTCTAGCTACAGCTTCTATAAAGTTAAGAATACCTTTTTCTCGACTGAGGCGACCAACATACCCAATAATATTATCCCTGTTAGAAATTTTATTCGTTATTTTGAACGTCTCAAGATCGACGAAAGTACCGCCGTTATATATAAGTTTATTTTTTATGTTTAAAAATTTGGCTACGTTAGGTGCTTCTACTATAATGGCAGTAGATAGGTTAAATGTCGCTATCTCAAGCATCAATAACATATAGTAATATAAATATTTAACTATTATATTTTTGTTCGAGTGGATTAACTTCGAATTAGTAGACTCAGATGCAACGGCGGTTAATAATACGTTTTTATTTAAAACCCTACTAACAAATGTAGGTACTAGTTGTGTACCTGATAAAATAAAAATATCATTGCCATACATAGATCTCATTTTTATTAAAGTGGCAGCAATGTTTATTTGCATGGATAGGGACTTAATGATGTTACCCATAAAACTGCCATTAGAATCAACAACATTATATCTTATTAAGTATATATTGTCAACATCGATATTAGTTAAATCGACGTTATTGGCGATAATATAAATTTTACTTGCCGACGGCGATAAGATTTTTACCAGATTCAATAAAAGGTTATAGTAGCTGCCCGTAGGATTCATTGTCGTGAGGATACAGATAGTTCGGTCCTGTCGCATAGCCATACCTTTTAAGTTATATATTAAGCGCACTATAATTATATTCAAATATTAATTGTAACTGATTAAGTTACAAATTTTTATAAATCGATAATAACCGATCTTCCATTATTTCCCAACTAAATTGGTTTACGTATGCCTTTCTCCCATTATTCCCCAATTCATTGCAAAGATCAAGATTATTTTTTAACCTCAAGATTACACTTCGAATTTCATCTGCATTTCTGCAGTTTACGACTACGCCGCAATTATATTTTTTAACGATTAGAGCCATCGAAGTATTGTCGCTTACAAGGATAGGTTTTGAAAACATCATCGCTTCGAATAGTTTATTTGGACTGGCAAATCTATTATTTTTATTGCATGGATCATAAAGACTAAACAACAGGTGTGATTCACCCGTCATCGATAGAACTTCATGATACGGCTTATATCCAAAAAATTTAATATTAGTATTATTTTTAGATAATTCAATTAAATGATCTTTTTCATCGCCGTCACCTACAATGAATAATTTAACATCGTCTAACCCAGAAATAGCATTTATCATTGTATCGAGGTTTAAAAACCTGTCTTTTTGTAGGGTCGCCGCAAAGAAAATGATGAAATTTTTGTTAACTGATTCACCATTATACGTACTTTTCACAAGATCATTAGGAGAGTTTGTAATTACTACAACATTTTTATTTGAGCCTTTTCCAATTTGGTCAATTCTAGACTCATCTGCGATAATAACGCAATTTGCAAATTTCATAAGGAATTTATCAGCTACCGCTATCGAATCGCTAATTATTGATGGCTGTAACATATCTGCATAAAAATCAAATATATCGTAGATGATGGGTTTTCTTTTAAGTTTACATACTATGAGCGATACAAAATAGGTATCAAAATCCGCTGCATGTACAGCATCAAATTTTTCATTCAGCAGCCAGAAAAACTCATAGATCCAAAAGAAAGGAAGAAAGATTACATTTTTCACACCGTATGTAGCTTTAAACCTTAACCGGTGAATATTATAACCATTTTTTGTTTCGTCTTTTGAGAGTTTACAGTCTCGATCCCATTCTAAAATTTTCACATCATGCCCATTTTTAGTGAGGGCTAAAGCAGATTTATGAAGTCTGTTGGTATACAGATCAGTAGATCTAATCATGACAATTTTCATATAATCCCTATCTGGTGGTAGTTGCTTTTTCCCATAATACAGAATATTTTCCGAATAAGAAATCCTTCCATGCTAGCATGATAAGATACTCATTCAGCAGCACATACTGGATAATGTTTAGGATTGATGTAACTTTAAAATTACCTGTAGTTTCCTTTACTCGTAGCTTTGATCTGATGTACATTAAGATCACAAGTAGAGAAGAAAATATGAGGATAGTAACAAATGCATGCAAGACAATGCCATAGATGTTCCTGCTTAATAGATATAGCACAATTATAGATATCATAATAAATGGAGAAAACATCACCAGAGTTTTATGCGAATGGAAGATAACTAAACTGTAGATGTCCCTGGGAAGTAAAAAATAACCCATGTGTTTGAATAAGCTCTGGATAGTACCAATACTAGTTCTTTTTCTCTGCTTGATCTGATCAGCCGCAGTAGATGGCGCTGGTTCGTACACTTTTGCACCAGGCTCATAAACGATCTTGTATCCTTTTTTCCGGATTGTTATCGCCATTTCCAGGTCTTCGGTTAACATTCTTGGGTCTGCTTCGACGATATTTTTACGCCACGCATTGATTTCTCCATGAAAGGTACAGGCAGAATCGATTATTGATTCACCCTTTCTCATGAGGTACTCTATATCCCAATAAAATTGTGTAGATGCTGTAATGTTATTATTAGGGTTTAGTACACCATATTGGCCACCGACTGCCCCTACTTGAGGATTATCAAAGTGCGGCATAAGTTCTTTCAGTACATTGGAATCAAAAATGCAGTTAGCATCTGTAACCAAAATTATGTCCCCAATGGCTTCCTTTTTTCCGAAATTTATTGCTGATGCTTTTCCATTTCGCTGTTCTTCTTTTAATAGCCTTATGGCGGGGCAACTATTTGGATAACTTGCGATTTTGTCCTGGACAATTTCAACCGTTTTATCTTTTGAGCCCGAATCAACAATAATGATCTCATATTTTTCTTGCGGATAATTCAAGGTTAGCAGGTTGTCTATCCTATTTTTAATAACAGTCTCTTCGTTAAACGTAGGAACAATAATTGAAACAAACGGTTGGAAATCATATTTTTTTAGAGATGGTTTCTTTACTATCGACATTATAGCCATAAAAAGAGGATAACCAACAAATTGCCAAATTAATAACAATGATAGTAAATAAGCAACTATTATGAAAATATCCACCAGATACACCGCCGTTTAATCTTATTTAGTAATCATTAAAGTATTTTACTATATTATGATAAAAAATTATAGGTTTTGCTTTATTGACTGAATCGATGCAAGTGTAAGACCGGTATAAATACTAAAAGTGCCGAGTATCGTCGCTAGCATACCTGCCATTGTATAGCCAATCGCGAAATTATGAGTAGTATTAAAGATAGTTAATACAAGGAAGAGTAAGACCATACCACAAGTCAATACTAGTGCCCCTGGTACACAGAAGAAGAGCATCGGTCTTTTCTGCGACACGAGCTTTATTATTGAAGCCAGTACGCTAACCCCATGTTCGATCGGGCCTTTACTGGACGTCCCTTTGATATCATAGCGGACAGTTATAGGCGCTTCGGAGATCTTCAGTTTCGCCTCCGCAGCCTTCATCAGGATCTCAGACCCGGCACCCATACCAGTATCGCCAAGATTGATCTTCCGTACAGCATTCCTCGAGTATGCCCTGAACCCGCTCTGCGTATCCGAAACATTCACACCGGACCCGACAGCCGTAGCAGTATCGAGGACTTTCATCCCAACTTTCCTGTAAGCCGGAATATTCCCCTTAGCCGAGTTGCCGTTCAAGAACCTGGAGCCGATGACGATGTCGGAGCCGCTCATCTCCATCTCTTCGAGTAGCCGGGGGATATCGCTAGGGCTGTGCTGGCCGTCAGCATCGAGGATGATCATTACATCAGCATCATACTTCTTAGCAACGTTAAAACAGGTCCTGATGGCCGCACCGTAGCCGCCGTTCTTCTCGTGGGTGATGACTTCGGCCCCTACAAGCCTGGCGACTTCAGCAGTCTTATCTTTCGACCCGTCATCGACGACCACGACTTTGTCAGCGTACACTTTAGCACGGGCTACGACGCTGCCGATAGCGATCTCTTCGTTGTATGCCGGTATCGCCACAAGCAGGCCAATGCTTTTCTGTATGTCCTCAACACACGCCGGTTTGTCTACCAGCTTCGCAACTGGAAATTGATAGTCGTCAGTCTTCCTTATGATAACAGATGATGCCACAGCCACATACCCCCCGGTAATAGCATGAAACGTTTTCTACAAGCCGTTTTTATATGGGATTAATTTAAACCCTACCAATCCTATGCAGAGTATTCTATATTAAACTTATGGTTTAGCAATTACTTTTTTACAATTATTAAGTTTTAATTGGCTGATTAACTGTAAAATCTCCGATATAACGGCAGTTCTAAAAACTAGTCCAGCCTTCGAGTCAGGACTACCGGAAGACATTGAAGCGTCAGTTCGAAAAAGCAATAGTATTAAAAGAGTCTTCTGAGACGAGAGACCAAAAAGTCAGTATAAAAAAATTGAAAACTGTGCCATAGCACGAAGCTTTTTACTCAGCCTCAGCCCTGCCAGCCACCTTCTCACCGGCCTTGATCTCCGTACACAAAGAGGTCAGCCTCTCAATTAACGTCTCCAGGACCGGGATCACCTGCTCTCGTTCCCCAGGGCCGGAGGTCTTCGTGGCCTCCACGAGCTTGTCGAGGTCCCGGTTGATCTTCTTGAAACACCCTCTCAGCTGCCTGTCCGAGAGCGGCTCCATGCGCCCGGGCTCGTCCGAAGCGTAGGTTTCCATGAGCCCCTTGACATCGCTGGCCAGCTTCATGACCTCGGCGTCCCGCTTGATGGACCGCAGATACTCCAGGGCCCCTTTCTTGTCCATCTCCCGGGCACGAATCGTGTCGTAGGCAGGCCGCTGCAGCTCCGCATCCAGACGGGCGATCTCTTCGATGATGTTAACGTTCATCTCGTAGATCAAGTCGGCGCTTTCTTCCGGAGAGAAGTTATTCCGAATACATTTGGCCGAGTTCCAGTCGCTGATGATGATATCCTGCAATTCAGTGGTAAGCCTCTTTGCAAGTCCTACTTTGGCGGAAACGTAATGCGGCGTCTTGCCGATGATCTCCGATATCTCGTTGTACTGGTACCCGTACTGCTCTTTCAGCTCCACGAACGCGTGGCCCAGCTCGATGTCGTTGATATCTTCCCGCTGGACGTTGGCGATGATCCGCTTGAACCTGGCGTCCGCCTCGGTCTCGTCGGCATCGATAATAACATCACGGCCCACGATGAGCTCTGGCACACCCAGTTCTTTCAGCGCCTGCAATCGGCGCTGCCCGTCGATGACAGAGTACCCTTCAGAAGATTTCCGCACGATGATCGGCTGCAGTAAGCCAACATCGGAAATCGTGTTCTTCAGCTGAGAAAGGTCAGCCTGAGTCTTACGCAGGTACCCCTGGTCGAAACCCACCTGCTCGATCGGTATGGCAAGATAGCCTCGCCCACCTGTCTTTTTCGCCATTGCTATATTCCCCCATATAAACCAAATAAATGATTTATGGTTATATCATGAATGGCTTGATAATTAAACTTTTCTGTCCCGTACGCTTTTCGTCATTGATCGGTTGAAAACCGGCTATTCGGCCATTTGAGGAGAAAATAAATTGAATTAGCATACCATGAAAGATTCACAGTAGATACCAGTCAATTTTATAATAGCACGGTTAAGCTGTTGTTGAGCCTGTGATGGAAAAAGAATACTGCTGCCTGTCTGTTTCCGTTGCGCTGCATTGCGCTCGTTACTGACTGGCCAGATATTCGTGGATGTTGCGCCTGTGCCCGTGAACGTACACGAACGCTGCGCTGTGCCAGACCCTCACAGATTCCACAGATTTATACAGAATCCACAGATTCCGACCGATAGCACAGATGATGGCCGATTCCACAGATATTAAAAAGTGAAACATTATCGACTTTACATTCATGCCTGCTGACAGATGATCGAATCTGTGGAATCGAGCGTCATCTGTGCAATCCATAGAAATCTGTGGATTCTGTTTCAATCTGTGGAATCTGTGTGGGTCTGGCACAGCGCAGCGTTCGTATTGCTGTCTCACGCCACATAAGCAACAAGAAACACACAGCACTGCGCCCGTATTGAAGAACTCCATTCTTAGCCCTCACACAATTTTTTAAAAAAAGGCGTATGTCGTGCCATTATTCTGACAGCAAGCGTTTGTTACTTTTCTGCAATTGCATATTGAGTAGGGAACATATTTATTGCCAAATTTCAAATATATGATTAATTTGGGCAGAATATATTGCTCAGGTCCTATGAGCATGTAGTGGGGGGTTAGGAGACTACGTCATGGGCTTTGACATACGCCCCGGAATGGGGGCTAAAGCACTTATCACAGGCATCATTTGCGGGTTAGCGGGCGTGCTGGTCGATATCGACCACATACCGGGTTACATCTTCAACATAGCATTGGGGCCCGTATTCATGATCCCGGGGTTCTTCGACGGGCCGATGTTTTCCGGCATCGGAAGGCCGATTCATCCGCTTGTGCTCTACATCAGCCTCGCTGCATTCGCATGCATCGCCGGGCTGCTGCTCCAGTATAGCGTGAGAAGCACGGCCAGGACAGTGGCGAGAAGCGTGGTCACGGCTGTCCGGAATGTGATCAACCCCGTACCAGCCACAGAGTAATCGGTGTACCGACCGGGAAGTTTGAGGGGGAATAATTGAGATGGCAGTGACAATACTGTATGTCCTGATGTGCGAGCTGGGGCACTTCCTGCTGGCGTTCTTCACAGGAATGATCGCCTGGCTCCTGATGACGGCAGTTTACAACTGGCTATATTCCACAGTGCACCTCACCCAGACAGACACCAGCCCGGGCCCAGTTACCCGGGCGATCATGAGCCATTCGGGGACTTTGATCTTCCTGATGGCCGTATCTGTGGGTGTGTTATCCCACGTGCTGGAAGATTACTACTTCAGCATTGTGTGAGATTTTTTTAAAAGAACAGTATAGGACGCAAAGTCTATTTATATACGAGATTTATAAATCATATTGCTAAAGGTGTAGCGTATGGAGCAGAAGAATTCACGGTGCGAACCAGATAAGAAAAAGAGAGAAAACGGCCTCTCAGATACCAGAAAGAAACTACTGGAAGACACCCTGAGAAGACACAAGGGAGCTTTCGACCTCCTGAGTAAGCATTAATCAGTTTTATCCACAATGTGAATTGTTATCCATTTTTCGACATCCTCGAGGGTCTGATCGCCATTGGCCACGCTTCGCATAAACATATCTATCGTTTCATCCTTTGCGCTGATCCCCATCCCACAAAGAAGGATGCAGTTCTCGGCAGCGGCGAACGCTGTCCTTTTATTAGCCTGCGAGAAGGGATGCTGCGTCGCAATCGTATATAATACGAATGCAGCATATTTTTTCACATCCGCGGAAAGTTCTGGCACCCATTCAGGCTGTTCAATGATGTAATCAAGTACCCCGATGGCGCCTTCACGGACAGCCCCCTCAAGCCCGTCATCTGCTTCACTATGATTACGCTGTATGGCGATTTCCTGTATGTCTATCAACTGGTTTCTATGGCTAAAGAGGAAATACGAGGTCAACAGACTACTAATTTACATTTTATTGAAATTAATATTTTTTGGTTAAGCCATTGTCAATTCAGTGCATGAATTATCGTTTTTCTGATGACCATATACAAAAAATAATTATACCATATCAGCAAGCTATAGCCAGATGTTATTCTTCGGCCACATCGGGCTGACTCTGCTGGTAGTCTTCCTCATCGCCCTCGCGCTCAAGATCGGCGTCGACTACCGGCTCGTGATCGTAGGGTCGCTGTTGCCGGACCTCATCGACAAGCCCCTCGGCGAGTATATCTTCAGCAGCATCTTCCATAACGGCAGAATTTTCGCCCATACATTGCTGTTTATTGCTGTCCTTGTTATCATAGCCCTGCTCGTGGCGAAGAAGTACAGGTACTGGGGCTTCGGCATCCTGACCGTCGGCGCGGTCTTCCACCAGGTAGAGGACCAGATGTGGAACGCCGCCTCGACGTGGTTCTGGCCGTTGTTCGGATGGGGTTTCCCCCAGCACGAGATTGATAACTACATCATGTACCTGTTGAGCAACCTCCTGAGCCGGCTGGACATATTCGCGCCAGAGCTCGCCGGCGCCGTTATTGTAGTAGCGTTTATTGCCCGGTTCAGGCTCTACCGGCCGGAAAACGCCAGGGCGTTTATCCTCACCGGCCGCTTTGCCGACAGGACCAAGGTCAAGCCTTTGTCGCTTGTTAAGCAATAGATAATCTACGCATACGGAAAGCTCTCGGAGGTTCGGGAGTTCCCGGGAGGCCAGGGAGGATTTTCAAGCTGGGAGGTTCGGGAGGGTGGAGAGGTCTGGGAGGAGGTCGGGGAGTGTGGAAAGGTCTGAGAGGATAACATTGTATTATTCTGAACTTTTCTGATGAGCGCCCGAACCTTTTACACTAAGTACACAAGGTACACGAAGTACGATAAAAGGCTGACTGCAAGCTGATCATATAGTAAAACTTCGTGTACTTCGTGTACCTTGAGTACTTCGTGTAAACGATACCTGACAGCCCTATGAATGGCTCAGGTGACTACCATATAAAAAATCCTCCCTATCCTCAGGATACCTCTCATAACCTCTCTCCGACCTCCCAATCCTCCCCGACCTCCCACAATGAATAGTCTCTCAGACCTCCCGGCACCTCCCATGCCTCCTCGCCGATCCTCTCAGTACCTCCCTGACCCTAGGTTTTGATAGAGTGTAAACCATTGCGCACCTGAGATAAAACAGGCTATATACTCCTTGTAACTATTATTATCCCATATGCGATCATCCGGACGGTACTTAGTCACTGGTGGCCTGGGCCAGGTAGGCTCGTACATCACAGAGTCTCTTTTAGCATCGGGAGCAGAAGTCATCATCCTAGACGACATGTCATCAAATGGCAGGGATAGCATTCCCGGCGCTAAACTGGTAAAGGGTGACATTCGTGACAAAGCCCTAGTTAAAGAGTTGGTGAAAGATGTCGATGCAATCGTCCACTGCGCCGCCCAGATCTTCGTCGCCCGCTCCGTGGAGGATCCGTCTTTCGACGCGGACAACAACATCTTTGGCACCCTCAACCTGCTCAACGCTGTCCGGGACGCTAACATCAAGCGTTTTGTCTATTTCAGCTCTGCCGCAGTCTACGGCGATCCGGTCCGTCTCCCGGTAGACGAGGACCACCCTCAGAATCCCATGTCACCGTACGGTGTCAGCAAGCTCTCGGGCGAGAAGTATGCGCTCGCTTTCCAGAAGATCTACGGCATTCCCACAACGGCGATCCGGCCCTTCAACATATACAGCCCACGCCAGGATCCGTCCAACCCGTATAGTGGCGTTATCTCGAAGTTCATCGACCGGGTCAGCGCCGGGCAGCCGCCCGTCATCTTCGGCGACGGCACTGCGACCAGGGACTTCGTCTCAGTGCACGACGTAGTGGACATGGTCAGGCTCATGCTGGAGAAAGAGGCAGCCGTTGGCAAAGTCTTCAACTGCGGCACCGGCCAGTCCACGACCGTCGGCCATCTCGCGCAGACGATCATCGATCTCTATGACAACAAGAAATTGAAGCCAGAGCTGCGTGCAGAGAGGCCGGGGGATATCAAGTATAGCTATGCGGACATTTCCAGGGCAAAGGAGCTGCTTGGGTATAATCCTAAAGTGGTGCTGGAAGAAGGGCTCAAGGAAATTGTCGAGTGCAAATCCAAAATGTAATATTTTTCAAAGGTTCGCTCGATGCTTCTGTAGAACTTATGGTCTTCTTTAGTGGAATCTTTTAAAGATAGGAACCGGTCCTTGGTCTGTTAATCAACCCACCTCAGCTCGTACTGCATTTCAGGCACGCTCAAAAAGGAAATAGTAGTTATTTTATTACGAGGTCGTCTCTAAGCAGGTATTTCTTAGCGATTTCCGGATCCCAGATCCAGACAACGTACCCTTTCTTATCTGTCGCTATTTTATTGGATTCCAGGAGATAATCGAAGACATTACAGTACGTCTGGTACATCATCTTTTTCGGGAGATTCTGCCAGAGCGCTTTTTTCTTGTACTCTCCGCTATTTTCTTTTATAAAAGCTTCAACCATCCTGATAGTGCTAAGATTAGGCTGATACTGCTTATCTGGGACGGGCGTGTCCGGAATTTCCAACATTCCCCTTACCTCGTGAGTTATATGAATTAATATAACCTATCCGTATTTAACATTGTTGTTTAGAGTTAATTGGTGTTATAAAGTTCTACTCGAGAAGGGATGGAAGGTAGGCCTTTGAGAGGTTCGGGAGTCCCCGGGAGGCCGGGGAGGATTTTCAAACTGGGAGGTCAGGGAGGTGGGGGAGGCTCGAGAGGAGGTCTGGGAGTGTGGAAAGGTTAGAGAGGATTGCGTTTTTGAATACGGATTTCTTGTTCTATCGGTAACTATTAAATAACTAATTATCATATATATGAAAATAAGTATTATAGGTGTTAGAGTTATGCACGGAGATGATGAACTAGATGTCCACGATAAGTATTATGCATTAACGGATCAGGTCCTAAAAATTGCTTTTAAAGTCCATACTTTTCTAGGTCCAGGCTTGCTGGAAAGCGCTTATCAGGAGTGCCTGATGGCGGAACTAAAACAGGCTGGATTCGAAGTCGAATCCGAGGTCTCGATGCCATTAGTCTACAATGGCCGCCGGCTGGATAAAGCATACATAATCGATCTGCTGGTCGATAAAAAATTGATCATCGAGTTGAAAAGTGTCGAAAAGCTATTACCAGTTCACCGAAATCAGGTTAAAACATATTTGAAATTCAGCAATATGCCAGTAGGACTTCTACTAAACTACAATACGGTGCATTTGAGAGATGGTTTGCAGAGAATTAAAAACAAGTATTATGTAGAGATATCAGAGACTAACAATCATACAGATTAACACTGGCTAACTAAGAAATTCCAATAAAAGAACCCTCTCTGACCTTTCTACACTCTCCAACCTCCTCTCAGACCTCCCCCACCTCCCTGACCTCCCACAATGGAGATCCTCTCGAACCTCCGGGTACCTCCCGAACCTCCAACAATTTTCTAGGAGGTTATCGCCAGAGCGGCTATAACATCCCAGCTCCGAGCGGATGAAGAGGCTGGACCTCATTTCCTGCGCCTGATCATGCGATAAATCCCGAAGACCACGAAGATGACCCCCACTAAGGCAATCAAGCCAGGGACGAGCCAGTCAGATGGCGAGGTACTATCCACCGTCACCGGCATCGCATCAGTAGCAACAGTCGTGTTAGGGACCATAGTAGCCACAGGCGTGGAGGTTGCGATAATCTCCTCCGGCATGCTGGTCGGGCTGGGCACTGGCGTCGGCGACGGTACTTCAGTCACCCTCACCAGCCCCGGAATGCTCTCCGGCGGCCCATACTCGACAGGTCCCGCATCCGGCTGTGGTGTAGCCTGTGGCGTGGGAGCGGCCGTAGGCTGCAGCGATTGCGATGGGAGGATCGCAGGCACTGACGGTACAGACGGTATCGCAGCAGGAATGCCCGGCGGCAGAGAGATGCTCGGGAACGCATCCATGCTGGAGCTGACATTTTCTCCCGTCAGGGCGATGAGGAGCAGGCAGGCAGCCACCAGGCCTGATAAAGTAACAAGGGTAGCTGTGGATATTTTGGACATGGCAAACCTCTTTTCATGATCGGCTGCTGTAGTAAGGCAGCCCGTGAAATTAATTATAATAAAACAAATATATATAATATGACAGGAAAACTATCCGATAATGTGGCGTACCCCTGATCGTTGAGCCAATAATTTGTAGGAAAATACGAATAAACAACGGATGTCGGCTACGTGACGCATTAAAGCTCCGGCCCCGGCGATACTGTGGCATAACCCATAGAAAGCCGCTACAATCGACGCTTAGTTTAAAATCCCTGTGCGCGAGAGTAACTATTGCTTCTGAAGCGGCTCGAGTTTCGACTCCACCATTGGAGGGCGGCGCTATGCCGCCCCCATCCCCATTTAACCGACACTATGTTTTCAAGAGTTTCTCGTACAATGGCAAGGCAGGAATATGGCGCATGATCGATTTCTTGACAATTCTCGTAATCCTCTTAAGCGAATCAGCTCACTTCCTTTTTGGATCCTTCTCTGCCTTGGCGGCGGGGTTGCTGGCGTACTCGTTGATGCGGATCACATACCGGACTGGCTCTTCGGCGTCTACCCCGACTACTACCCGCTCAACGTCCTGGGCTTCGATCATAGCCGCCATCTCCATTCTCTTCTTTTCCTGGTCGGCCTCGGTGGTCTCGCATGTTCTGGAGGACTACTTACTCTCCTGGTTCTGATAAACAAATACTGGAAATGATCGTGGAAGATGACACTGGCGATATCTGTTATCCAACCACAACGGCACGGCTTTGCATTATACCAGCTGGAAATTAAATGTTCAAACCACGGCGGCACAGCGACACAGAGACATATTGGTATCAGTATAGCCGAAAGAAAAACTATAACCACGGCGGCACAGCGACACGGCGATAATGCGACCTGCAATAACCGGGTGGTAACTGGAACCACGGCGGCACAGCGACACGAAGACAGTACGACTTACTATAACCGGGTGGTAACTGGAACCACGGCGGCACAGCGACACGGAGACAATGGCGAACCGGTAATACCGAACTCTTTTTAGATTCACGGCGACACGGAGACAGACCATTAACTAAAAACGGTTTACTGGCCAGGTGTTTCAGAATAGATTTATGATCACATCACCGTTAAACTGCTCTTAATAGTGATTCCCGGGTTCTCCACAATAGTAATAAAAAGAAGGATTATCTCCGTGCCGTCAGCCCGCCGTGCCGCCGTGGATCAATAAAAAAGAATGCCTTGCTATTCAGGTACGGGTTGTCTCCGTGTCGCTGTGCCGCCGTGGTAAAAATATTTGATACTGTTGCCGTTTCCCCATTTGCCGCCGTGCCGCTGTGCCGCCGTGGTAAAAATATTTGATTTCCGGTGGTCAGGATAAAGAGCCGTGCCGCCGTGGTAAATGATTACGCCTTTGAAGGGTTTTCACCTGGTAATTAAACGTTCGCCTTTCTTGATCTCGCCCTTCGCGAGCTCGCCGGGACCGATGAACGCTCCAGGTCCGATGGAGGTGCCGACGTTGATGAGGCTGCCGATGCCGGTGTGGACGTCGTCGCCCATGATGCAGCCGAGCTTGCGCCGGCCGCTGTCGGTCTTTTTGCCGTTGACCGTCACGGGGATGGTCTTCTCGTCCAGCCGGAGGTTGGCGACCTTGGTGCCGGCGCCGAAGTTGCACCTTTCGCCGATGACGCTGTCGCCGACGTAGCTGAGGTGCCCGATCTTGGTGTCGTTCATTATAATAGAGTTCTTGATCTCCACGGCGTTGCCGATGTGAACATTATTCCCTATACTCGTGGAAGCCCGGATGAAGCAGTTGGGGCCGATGTCGCAGTTTTCGCCGATGACGCAGGGGCCGACGATGTAGGCGCCATTCCTGATGAGAGTGCCTTTGCCCACGGATACGGGGCCTTTCAGCGTGGCGTTCGGCTCTACTTCTCCCTCGATCGTTGGCTTGAGCTCTTTAAGAGTCAGTTCGTTCGCCGTTAAAAGTTGCCACGGCCTGCCGATGTCCAGCCAGTCGCTGTCCATGACCTCGTAGCCTACGGAGCGGCCGCCGTCAATTAAGTACTGTAGAGAGTCGGTGATCTCGATCTCGCCCCTCGGAGACAATGGTGTCTTCTCTATGGCGTCGAAGATGCAGGTGTCGAATAAGTAGATGCCCGCGTTCGCCAGGTTCGTCGGCGGCTCGGGGGACTTCTCCACAATGCGGGTGACGCTGGCGCCGTTAGTCTCAATCACGCCGTATGCCCGGGGATCGGCGACCTCTTTTACGGTGATGATGGCGTCGTCCTTTCTGCTGATCAGCTTCTTCAGGTGTGCCGCACTTACCGTAACGTCGCCGTTTAACGCTATAAACCGGTCGTCACATGCCTGCGCCGCCATGCCGAACGCGTGGCCGGTGCCGTTCTGCTTCTCCTGAGTAATATAATCTATGTGAACGCCGAGCCGGGAGCCGTCGCCGAAGTAGTTCGTGATCGCTTCCTTCCGGTAGCCTACGATGAGAACAAAGTCTGTGATGCCCGCCGCTTTGGCCTCGAGGATGGTGTACTCCAGCATGGGCTTGTTGGCCACTGGAAGCATCACTTTGGGCTTGTTTTCGGTGAGCGGGCGCATGCGGGTGCCTTCGCCCGCTGCCAGGATTACTGCGCGCATGAGTCGATGCACCTTTTAACGATAGACTCGGCCTGAGAGTAAAGCTTTTCGGCCGCGTCCTTGTCCACGGCCTCTGCGGTGATCCTGATCTTGGGCTCCGTGCCGGAGGGCCTGATCAGCACCCAGCCTTCGGGGTACTCGACCCGCACGCCGTCCAGTGTGTTGATTCTGGAAGTCACCTGCTCGATCTCCGCCCGGATGCCGCCCATGATGTCGGCCTTGTTGCCGTGAGAGAACTTCATGCCGCCCCTCTTTAGCGGATACCTCGGCAAATCAGCGATCGCCTTAGACAGCGGGCCATTTTTACTCACCAGCTCCACGAGCTTGGCCGCGGCGTAGATGCCGTCGGGGCAGTAGGAAATCCTCGGGAAAATCCAGGTGCCGCTGGTCTCCCCGCCAAAGTCGGCGTTGACCTTACGGACTTCCTCGGAGACGAACGCATCCCCGATCTTAGTGCGATATACCTTGACCCCGGGCTTGCATCGGTCGACCACCATGGAGGCATCCACCGGGCATACTACCGAGTCCTTCACCTCGAACCGGCAGAAGTATGCCAGCAATTCGTCACCAGTTACGAGCCTGCCCTGGTCGTCCACAGCCATCATGCGATCTGCGTCGCCATCATGCGCAATCCCGATATCTGCGCCGAACGCTTTCACTGCCTCTTTAAGCGCAGATAGGTTCTCGTCGATCGGCTCGGGGTCGCGAGCCGGGAAGAAGCCGTCGGGCTGGGCGTTGAGCGAAATTACCTTACAGCCCATCTCCCGTAGCACGTAGGGCGTGATCGTCGTGGCTGCGCCGCAACCGCAGTCCACTACGACTTTCAGGTTGCACTTCTCGACATTCCTGAGGATAACGTCGATGTGATCCAGAATAGCGTTGCTGGCGTGGCTTTCGGGGCCGATGTACTCCCAGCCGACGCCTTTGATGTCGCTCTCGATCAGCCTTTCCAGCTCGTCCTGCTGTTTGAGCGAGAAGGCCATGCCGTCCGGGTTCCAGAACTTGATGCCGTTGTACTCGGGCGGGTTATGCGAAGCGGTGATCATGATACCGCAGTCGTAGTTGCGGGCGGCGTAGGCCAGCGTAGGCGTGGATACCAGTCCTATGCGGGTCACCCTGGCGCCGGAGCAGAGCATGCCTGCCACCATAGCGTCCTCGATCATGTGGCTGGACGTCCTCGGGTCGTGGCCGATAACGATCTTCTTGTGCAGTAAGCCAAGAGCTTTGCCGGCTTTGAGCGCCAGCTCCGGGGTCATCCCGGTGCCGATGACGCCCCTGATGCCTGATGAGCCGAATAATGCCATTTAGTTACTCCACCGTTACGGATTTGGCGAGGTTCCTGGGCTTGTCGATCGGGCAGCCGGTGCACACCGCCACGTGGTAGGCGAACATCTGGAGCACGATAGATGACAGGATGGGCGAGATGATCTCGCCGACGTCCGGCACCCTGATGACCACGTCGACCAGCTGGGATATGGCTTCGTCGCCCTCGCTGGCGATGGCGATGACCGAGGCGTCCCTGGCCTTGATCTCCTTGATGTTGCTGACCATCTTCTCGTATGTGGGGGACTTCGTTGTGACTGCGATGACGGGCACTCCAGTCGTCAGCAGAGCCAGCGGGCCATGCTTCAGCTCGCCGGCGGCAAAGCCTTCGGAGAAGATGTAGGAGATCTCTTTCAGCTTTAGAGCGCCTTCCAGTGCCACCGGGTAGTTCAGGTGGCGGCCCACGAAGATGAACAGGTTAGCCTTCGCGAACAGCTTAGCGTAGTTAGCGATCATGTCGCTCTGGTCCAGGACTGCCTGGGCGTCCCTGGGTAAATTTTTGAGCTGCGACAGCAGCGTCATGGCGTTGAAGGCGTTGATGCTGCCTCTCCTGCGGCCGAGGAAGATGGAGAGCAGGTACATGACGGCCAGCTGGGAGGTGAACGTCTTGGTCGCGGCTACGCCGATCTCCGGGCCGCAGCGCATGTAGATCGTGCTCTGGGATTCCCGGGCGATGGTGCTGCCGACTGTATTCGTTATCGCGATCACGTAGGCGCCCTTCTTGACCGCGTCTTTGACGGAGGCGGCGGTGTCGGCGGTTTCGCCGGACTGGGAGAGCGCGATGATGAGCGTGTGGTGGTCGGTGCGGCTGGAGGAGTACCTGAATTCCGAGCCGATCTCCACGCTGACCGGTAAGTCGGTCAGCATTTCCAGAACGTATTTGCCGGCGAGGCCCGCGTGGTAGGAGGTGCCGCATGCGACGATCACGATGCGGCGGATGTCGTCGAGCTGCTCCTGGGTCATCTTGATCTCGGGCAGCTCCACGTCGCCGGTGAGCTCGTTGATGCGGCCGGAGAGGACGTCTTTTAACGACTTCGGCTGCTCGTGGATCTCCTTGAGCATGAAGTGCTCGTAGCCGGACTTCTCCGCAGCCTCCAGGTCCCACTCGATGGTGCGGACTTCCCTCAGCACACTGTTGCCGTTGAAGTCCTTGATCGAAAGGCCGTGAGAAGTGAGAATGGCGATGTCGCCGTCGTCGAGGAAGACGGCTCTCCTCGTATACCGGAGGAAGGCGGTGACGTCGGAGGCCAGGAAGAACTGGTCGTCCCCGATGCCGATGACCAGCGGGCTCTCTTTGCGGGCCGCGATGATCTGGTCGGGCTCGTCCTTGTTGATGAGCGCGAAGGCGAAGGAGCCTCTGAGGTGCTGGACTGCCTCGAGGATGGCGCGGAGGGTGTTCCCCGTATAGTATTCTTCTACGAGGTGGCTGATGACCTCGGTGTCGGTCTCGGAGGCGAAGACGTGGCCTTTGGCCTGCAGGTCCTGCTTTAGTTCCTGGTAGTTCTCGATGATGCCGTTGTGGACGACGGCGATCCTGCCTGTACAATCACGATGGGGGTGGGCGTTGGCCTTGGAGGGCTTGCCGTGAGTGGCCCACCTGGTATGGCCGATGCCTACGCTGGACAGGAGCGTCTCGGGCACCTCCAGCTTGAGCTGGGCGATCCGTTCCGCCGACTTGATGATTTCCAGGCCGCTGCCGTTGACTACGGCAATGCCTGCCGAGTCGTAGCCCCGGTATTCGAGCCGGCCCAGTGAGTCGAGAAGCACTTCAGTCGTTTTTCCGCATCCGATATATCCGACGATTCCACACATGTTGGGTATTCCCCTGTTTACAGGACCTTCGTATTGTCTGCCACGCTCGACCCGATCATCGCTCCGGAGCCGATCTTGCACCTGACTCCGATGATCTTGCCAGGCTTGACTAACACCCTGCCACCGATATCCGTGTTATCTCCGACGATGGCGCCTATGGTAGCGCGCATCAGGGAGTTCTCTACCTCGACTCTGGTCGTTTCCGCCTCGGCGATGAACGAGGAGCCGATGGTCGCGCCTTCGCCTATCAAAGAGGTCGATATGTTGCTGAAGGACGAGACCCGGACGTTTTTCATGAGTATGCTGTTGGAAATTCTGGCGAACGGCTCGATCGTGGAGTTGCTGCCGATGCTGGTGCTCGGCAGGATAACCGTATTCGGGCCGACGTCGCAGCTGTCGCCAATCGATACAGGGCCGACGATGTACGAGCCGGACCTGATCACCGTGTTTTCCCCGATGTAGACGGGGCCGATGAGGCGGGCGCCCTCTTCGACAGTGCCGTGGTTCTCAGGCTTCCGGCCTGCAAGCGTTGCCGCGTTGAGGTCGATGAGGTTCCAGAGGTAGACCGCGTCCATCCAGATCGCGTTCGTGTGTACGGCCCTGACCGAGTAGTTGCTCTCGATCATCTTGCGGATGGCGTCGGTGATCTCGTATTCGCCCCGCTCGGAGATGTCCATGTACTCCAGGAAGTCGAACACCTTGGGGGAGAAACAGTATACGCCCGCGTTGACGATGTTGCCCGCCTCTTTGTACTTCGGCTTCTCCTCGATGCCTTTGACGAGGTTGTTCTGCGTCTCTACCACGCCGTAGGCCTGGGCCTTGTCCACGCTGACAGTCAGCATCGTCGCGTCCCCGACCTTGTACTTGATTATTTCTTTAATCGCGGACGCGTCGATCACGGTGTCGCCGTTAATCACCAAAAAGTGGTCTTTGATCAGGTGGGAGGCCTGCCGGAGCGCGTGCGCCGTGCCGAGCTGCTGGAACTGCTCGATGTAGTTGATGTTCACGCCCCACTTGTGGCCGTCGCCGAAGTAGTCCATGATCTTTTCCCGCTTGTACCCCACCACCATGACGATGTCGATGATGCCGCTCTCCTGGAGGGCGTTGATCACGTACTCGAGAATAGGCTTGTTGCCGACCGGGATCATTACTTTGGGACGGGTTGCGGTAAAAGGCTTTAACCTGCTACCCTCGCCAGCGGCAAGAACGACTGCCTTCATAGTAGAAACATCCTCTTAAAGTTGTAATAGTTATATTATTGTAATTATCGTTAGGTAAGATAGCGGCTACGAGTATTTTAAGCTTTTCAATGGGTAAAGGTGTAGAATATATAGAATTAATAGCCGAATAACCGGAATTTTCCCGGCATTTCCGTGGTATCCGATAATTATTATATCCGTTCCTGACCAAAATAGTTATATGCTTCCAGCACTTTTAGATGGAACATCTTAAAATAACAGAGGTATTTATCATGGCGAGATTCCCCGAAGCAGAGGCCCGGACCCTGAACCTCCAGATCTGCCGCAAATGCAACGCCAGAAATGCGTTAAAGGCAACGCGCTGCAGAAAATGCGGTTACGAAGGTCTCAGGCCCAAGAAGAAAGAGCTGAAGAAATAATCATAGCTGGCACGGTGGCCATACTGGGGTGCCCGTAACGTTAACCCCGAGGCGGTCACGGTGCTGACCATTTTATTAGCCAGTTCTAAAACGAAACTACAGATTGTTTTTTAATGTACTATTAGCCCTGGATAGCGACAGCTGTCAAGAGAAGGCCTTTTTCTGTAAAAGTCGTCCAAAGTAAAGAGAAGTAAAGGGTTACTTGAATCCTGCCCACTCAGGAGCCTACGATAATGTCGTCCTGCCCGGACTTGTCCTTGAGCATTTTCTTCAGGGCCAGCTTATCGTGCTTCTGCTCCAGCGCGAACCCGATCAGCGACGCATAGGCATCCTTAATCGTCATGTCGTGATCGACGGCGAACTTCTTGACTTCCTTGTGGACCTTGTCCGGGATCTCCACCTTTGACATACCGGATTTGTGTATGTCTGTCAAGAGGATATATACATTGCCGTAGTCGGAAAATGGTCAGAATGCAGCGTATAAATACTGCTCTCAAACGACAGCAATAACGTAGCGGTCGGCGAGGCGTTTCGGGTCTGCCCCCGCATCAGCGGGGGATGCGGAGATGACGGGGCAATGGACGTCCGCCGAAGGCGACGTCGCTTAGGACTTGCGAAGGAGGGTCGACTGGCGCAGCCGAAGGCGCAGCCAGGTCGTACCTCCGAGGGTGCGAGTCCGGCCCCGGCATCGGAGCACCCGAAACGCCGAGTAGCCTGCCATCAGGCAGGCGTCGACCCGCGATTAGAAATAATGTTGCCTGGTGGATGGACTCAGAGAAGAAGTGATAGGAGAAATATTACTTACCGGTATCGGCCTTTTTCAATTCTCTGGATAATAATAAGTCAAACAAGTCGTCACGATCGTCGAACTGCTTCAGCTCCTCGCTCTTGATCAGCATCGTGTTACCGATCGCTTTGGAGCGGTGGGGCCCTTTGACGATGAACAGCGAGTAGGTGCCCGTTACGTCGGCCAGGCTGGACATGAATTTGGCCTTCTTCAGCATGGCTTCGCTGTAGTCGCTGACGCCGGTGAGCATCTTGGTCACGTCGTCCTGGGATAGTGCGTTGAAAGGCGCCCTGGTAGTGTGGAACACCTCGAAGCCGATGTGCATTAGCGTGCCGAGGGCTTCCTTTTCCATGTCGCTGGCATTGCGCAGGTCGTTGGGGGAGGTATCCGCATCCCGGGCCTTCTCGAACTTGACGATCATGTTGACGGGGCAGGCTATGGGCGAATCCAGGATCTCTTCCAGCTTTAGCGCCGCTTCGATGGTGGCGTTCATGCCGCTCTCGTACTTGCTGATGGTCCGGCGGGACACGCCGAGCGCCATGGCTAATTCGCCGAGCGAAATATTCTTGGACTCTCTCAACGACCGCAGGGTCTCCCCGTCGATCTCCACGTACAGGCCGCCGGGCGCCGCGTATACTAAAGGCGGCACTTCCTCGATGAAGAAGTCGTGGAGCGTCTCGATGTTGACGCAGGGTATGCCGTACCTGAGGTACACTGCCCCGGTCTCCAGGGGGTGGTCGTTGGTGTGTTCGCCTACGACCATAGGCGAGCCGTTGAAGAGCACGGACAGCCGTCTCATTTCCTGGGAAGTGTCTTCGCCCAGGCCTTCGATGTTCGACAGGACTTTGAGAAGGAGCAGGGTTTTACCCCTTCGAGCCGCCACGTCAAAACTTCGAGGCCGGATATCGCACTTCTCCGAGAGGATGAATTCTGCCTTCCACAGCAGAGCAATGACTCTGTCCAGCAGCGTTTCCCGTGTCATAATCCGAAAGAGTTATATGCTTAACATGTTAGTGTCATATTTCAAATATTAATACGTTTTGTATGGAGAAACAAGAAACAGGCAAGGTAACTCTCGAGAAACAAAGGCCTGGAAGGTAAACAAAAGTATGCTCTACGTAGGGATCGACGACACCGACTCCAAGCTCGGCATGTGCACCACATATCTGGCCGCAGTTTTAGCGGAGCGCCTGGCCAGGTTCAAGCTCGTGGGCTACCCTCGGCTGATCCGGTTCAACCCCAACATTAAGTACAAGACCAGGGGCAACGCAGGCCTCGCCCTGGTGCTGAACGCAGGCCCTGAGGCGATGGACGAGGTAGAGCAGATCATGCTGGCCGCCGTCAGAGAGCAGGCCCGCATGGAAGACGAGAACACGAACCCCGGAGTGGTCCTCTATCACGGCGAAATCACTCAGGAACTCAAAGACTATGCCCTCAGGGTCGTGCGGGACGTAGTGGAGATCTCCGAGGCCGAGGCGCTGGCAGAAAAGTACGGCATGCGCGTCCACAAGTTCAAGATCGGAAGAGGCATCATCGGCGCCCTCGGAGCCATCTGTCTCGATCTCTACGATCACACTTACGAGCTTCTGGCATACAGGATGCCCGAAAATTACGAGAAGCCCCGGCAGCTGGACCGGCCCTCTGTGTACGCCATGGACGCGGCCACCTACCCCGACACCTGGGATAACGTGGACCTCCATAACAAGGTGATCGTGTTCTCCCCGCATACCCCTGACCCGGTCCTGTATGGCATCAGGGGCAACAGCCCTGAAATTTTGTCAAAAGCGCAGCGTATGCTGACGACAGAGCCCGTCGAACGCAGCCAGATCTTCATCACCAACCAGGGCACCGACATGCACCTGCTGCAGGCAGCGCAGATCGCAGACGCTAAAGACGACCGTTCTTACATCCTCAGGGGCAACGTAACCCAAGCCCCCGTTACTAAAGAGGGCGGCCACGTCTTCTTCGAGATCGGCGACGCCTCCGGCAGCCTGAAGTGCTCCGCCTTTGAGCCGACCAAGAACTTCCGGGACATAGTGCGCAAGCTGGTGCCCGGCGACGAGGTGAAGGTCTACGGCAGCGTCAAGGACAGGACGGTCAACCTCGAAAAGCTGGAAGTCATCGCCCTCGCGTCCCTGACCCGGACAGTATCGCCGACCTGCCCCCAGTGCAGCCGGCACATGGAGTCCGCAGGCGCAGGCCAGGGTTACAGGTGCAGGAAGTGCAAGACAAAGGCGCCCTCGCTGATCACCGAAGAGGTGAAGCGAGATCTCGAGCCCGGGCTCTACGAAGTCCCGCCCACAGCCAGAAGGCACCTCGCTAAACAGATCATCAGGATTACAGAGCCCTGGTGCGTTATGCATCCCAGCAGGTAAATTAAAACCCGTAGGGTAATACCACGGCGGCACGGAAACATAGCGAGAAGCGGTGGCAAGACTAAATGTTTTTACCACGGCGGCACGGCGACACGGAGACAATGCGAGAAGCGATGGCTGGATGGTTATTTTAACCACGGCGGCACGGCGACGCGGAGACAATGCGAGAAGCGATGGCTGGATGGTTATTTTAACCACGGCGGCACGGCGGCACAGAGACAATGCGAGAAGCGATAAGCCCGCTGGTTATTTTAACCACGGCGGCACGGCGACACGGAGACAATGCGAGAAGCGATGGCTGGATGGTTATTTTAACCACGGCGGCACGGCGACACGGAGACAACCCGTACCCGAATAGCAAGGCACTCTTTTTTATTGATCCACGGCGGCACGGCGGGCTGACAGCACGGAGACAACTATGTTTAGCTTCCTTCAGGCTATCGATCGAAAGTCAGGCTGAAACGATTTGGTAGTAAGCTTATGGTTAATGCTCTGTCTCTGTGTCGCCGTGGACTGAAAAAGAGTTAACTTTTACCGGTTCGCCACTGTCTTGGTGTCGCCGTGCCGCCGTGGTTTCAGTTACCATCTGGTTGTAGCAGATCGCATATGTCTCCGTGCCGCCGTGCCGCCGTGGTTCAAACATTTAATCTACAGTTGTCAGGATAAGGAGCAGTGCCGCCGTGGTTCAAACATTTAATCTACAGTTGTCAGGATAAGGAGCAGTGCCGCCGTGGTTCAATCATTTGATTTTAAGTTGTCATGATAAGGAGCAGTGCCGCCGTGGTTTCAGTTACCACCGGCCTGTCGTGGACCGCCTTGTCTCCGTGCCGCCGTGCCGCCGTGGTTCAAACATTTGATCTACGGTTGACAGGATAAGGAGCAGTGCCGCCGTGGTTAAAATATCCAATTTCCAGTTGTAGGATAAAGAGCCGTGCCCTCATGGTAAGAAGAAAAATAGTGGAGGGTTATGGTGTTTATACCATAAGCCCGGTTTGTTTTATTACTGTTCTTTCGCAGCGATGACCGCGAGGAGTTCTCTGTCTAGCAGGAGACCGTCGAGCTTGTTGTCGGCGGTGATGACGGGCACCTGCTCGATCCTGTTGCGGCGCATCTTCTTGGCGACTTCCGAGACAGGTGTCTTGTGGAAGGCGGTGATGACAGTCTTGACCATGACGCTCTTGACGGGCACGTCAGGCAGCGAGATCCTCGATACACCGTAATACAGGCTCATGGTGTCGCGCATGCTTTCCCAGGTCCACTTGTCCTCGTCGGAGGCGGCGGACATGTCGGAGCGCTCCACGGAGTCCTCGATGCGGCTCAGGTTGATGATATCGGTGATGCTGATGATGCCGGCCAGCTCGCGCTTGGTGTTCAGGACGGGCAGTGCGTCCCTCTTGCTCAGCCGGATGATCTCTGCGGCCACGGGCACGGGGGTTTCTTCCCACACGGCCACGACTCCGTCCCGGATGAAATTCTTGATCTGGTCGTGGATGTCCATCTGGCCGATGGCGCCGATGATGTCGCTGACGGTGACGATGCCGACCAGCTTACCCCTGACCACGACGGGCAGCCTGCGCAGGCCGGTCTGGATGAGGATGGCGGCAGCCTTGGAGAGCGACGCATCCGGGGTGATCGTGACTGGCTCCCGGGTCATGAGCATTGCAATCTGCTCTTCTTCCGGGTGCTTCAGGAGGTCGATACGGGTGACGATACCCAGTAAAGTGCCCTCCTTGACTACGGGTACTGCGGAGATACGCTCTTTCTGCATGAGGTCGAGGATCTCATCCCTTGTCCCCGGAATCTCGATGCTCTTTACGTTCTTGATCATAATGTCGTCTACTGTAACTGCCTGCTTCATAGCATACCTCGAATGGCTCTTATAATATACATACTTATTTATTTGCCAGCTTCTTTATAGCTCTTGATTACCAGAACCGGGCATGGAGCGATACGTACTACTTTTTCCGCGACGCTGCCCAGGAGTATCCTGTCTATGCCGCTCTTACCCAGGGTGCCGACTATGATGAGGTCGACTCCGTTGTCCTTGGCGAACTTGGTGATCTCGACCGCAGGGTTGCCTTCCAGCACGTGGGTCTCGATGTCCGCCTCCGGAGAGGCCTCTTTCACCCGGTTCACGGCTGCCTCGCCTTCGTCCTTTAAGAGCTGGTACATATTTTCCCAGGTGACGTCCATGGGGATGGACGTAAAAGTGACGGTATCCACAACGTATACTGCGTATACTTTAGACTTGTGCTGCTGCGCGAGCTGCAGGCCGGTTTCTACCGCGCTCTGCGTCCTCTTTGAGCCGTCTGTCGCTATCAGGATTTTCTTGAAGAGTTCTGCCATATTTTACCTCCTATAATCGTATAGCTTATGTCGTCCGGGCGGGCCCGCCTGACGATCGTGCCCAGCAGGTTCCTGGAATACTTCAGGTTGTCCGATTCCTGCCTCAGCACCATCAGGTCCGCGTCCTTCCCGGGGAGAATCGAGCCTCTGCTTCCACCGCAGCCCATGAGCCTGGCACCATTTAACGTTGCCATTTTATATGTATATGCATCGTTATGTAAAAATGCTTTTGATACCCACTCCATCTCCCTGAACATGTCCGGCCCGTTCAGCATGACATTGTCCGTGCCGAGCGCGAGTTGTACGCCGGCGTCCGCCATCGCCCGGAGCGGAGGAAGCCCGACGCCAGTGAGTACGTTAGACCTCGGGCAGACTACCACCGGGATGCCGAGGTCTGCCGTCTTCCTGATATCGGCGGCGCTGGCGTGGGTCATGTGCACGATAAAATCGGGCGAGATCTCCATCGCCCCCGGGATATCGGTGGCGTTCAGCTCCCCCGCGTGGATGCCGAGCAGCTTGCCCGCCTTTTTCGCGCTGGCCCCCAGGCTGTGAAGGATGTCGCGGGGCATATCGTTAGCCCCGCTGAGGCCCAGCCCGTCGGCGACCTGCAGCACGTCGGCGACCGTGTCGGTGCCGGCCAGCCGGCCCAGGATCGTCGCCCTGCCCCCGGCGACGCCTCGCAGCATCCTTACGCCCGCCACACCGTTCTCCCTGAAATCGATGCAGTGACAGGTACCCGTGGCCGCCATATCGGCGAGCGCCGAAGTCATTCCCGAAGTGATCTCTTCAGGCGGCGTCTCCCGCAGTATCCGGTGCTTCAGCCCGTCCGGCGGGGCCACCAGCTCTGCCAGCGGCATGTACGGCAGGTCCTTAGCAACCGAGTCCCCAAGGTGGGTGTGCGAGTTGACGAACGCCGGGCACACGATACCCTGGATGCTCCCCCGGGTCCGGTCGAAGCCGGCCTCCCGTATCTTGCCGTCCCGGATGACCAGGTAGCCCTCCCGGGCCTCAAAGTCGTCCCCGTAGAGCAGAGTACCTGAGACGACGTATTCTTCGGGCATAGCAAGGCTAATAGGTGCCCTGACAAAAAATACCTTTGTGCTCGGGCCGGGAGAATATTCGAATCTGGAGCGGAAGATAGTGAGACAACAATACGAACGCTGCGCTGTGCCAGATCACAGATTACGACTGATTGCACGGATTACACAGATGGCTATTGAAAACCTGAAGGATTGACCATATGTCACCCTATTGATTATCATCTGTGCAATCTGCGTTATCTGTAGCAATCTGTGATCTGGCACAGCGCAGCGTTAGTCCACGTTCACGGGCACAGAGACAACCTTTTGAGTCGCAACCCCAGAACTCTTTTTAACAGCAAAGCGGGGAAAGACTTAACTACTTTATCGTGTTAGATATACGAACTGGAGGCTAATATGGCGAAAAGAGAATCGAGCAGTGGCAGCGGCGGTTTGATGTCTTCCGCAGGCCTGATGCGCTATTTCGAGGCCGAGGAGTCCGCTATCAAGATCGACCCCAAGACTGTGATTATTGCAGCAGTCGCAACGGGCGCTTTCATCTGGATCCTTAACTTTACCTACGGCCGCTTCTGGTAAGCGGGACCGTCACTAAAAACCTTTTTTAAACTTTAAGTTTCCTGAGCTTGCCCCATGTCTAAAAGAGGGCTACTCTTCCCGGACCTCTTCCGGCTCCCCGCCTTCCTTGCCTTCCCGGGGCTCCTCCCGGGGCGGGAACTCGATCACTGTTTTCTTCTCCTCCGGCGGGACGTACTGGATGGGCTCGTCTCGCTTCTTACCCCTGGCCATGATCGATAGTGGGCTTACGGACGGTTAAAAGAGATTCCGGGTTATAGTGGAAAGAAGCGCCGTGAATCACTGGGCTTCAAGCACTTTTTCGATAGCTGCCAGGAGGTCATTCCCCAACATTACTGCAGTGATAGCATCCTGTTTTCCAGCCTCGTACTCTAGCGAATAAATTGCATCGTGACGATTTTTCCTGTAGGAGTCCAGAACTACTGCATAACGCTTAAGGGACGGATGCTTTTCCCTGAGATACAGCGGGATACATTCGTGACTGCGCTCCTTAACGCCATCCACATATAAGATCGCTCTCGCAGCGTGGAACATGGCTGTATAAGAGAATACGATAGCCATACGGTACAAGCCGATATCGACGTTCTTTTGAGCTCCTGTCAAATTTTCCCGGGCAAGGGTTAATGAACGCTTTGCGTTCTCAATATCAGGATGCGTGCGGATTAGTAGTCGTTTCTGAAAACAGTCGTCAAGCTTCAATCAAACCACTCCCGAATAAGAGCACATGATCTTTAAGGACGCTTTTATAAAAAGCGTCCCCTCTATCCAGCATAGACTTACAGTCGGAAAGGCGTAAAGTAGTGATGTTGGCTTCTTTATCAAGCCGGTCTTCAATCGCTTTCACGGGGGGTATTAGTTTCAGTTTATCCGAGTGAGTAATTGCTAAGAAGTCGATGTCGCTGAGATCGTCGAAGTCGCCACGAGCATAGCTGCCGTAGAGCACGAGGGATATGATGCCCGGGTCTGCTTCCTGGAACAGGGCTACAGGCTTAGCGGAAAGCACGAAGGCAAGGCCATACGCTTTCTTCAGAGGAGGCACGACGCAATTTTCAGTGTTGAGAGAGTAGAAATGTTCTCTCCCACGAATTTCCTTTAGCAGTAAACCTTCTTCGTGGAATGAGTCGACGGCCTTGATTACGGTAGACGGGCTGACATTCAATGCTCTCGCGATCTCCTTCTTATAGAATTGCCTGCCCGGGCGAGACAGAAAATACGCGAGTATCTTCATATCGGCGTACTTCTCAAATAGTTCGATCAATCGATCCACCGTTCATTTAATAGATCGTAAGTTCGATATATAATACTTATCGTGTTAATGCGATAGGTATACATGTATATAGAGAACTTATTGATTTGATGTCGCTGCAGGACTACAAGTCATTCGAGCCCGTGAAAGCAAAGCACGAGATCGTCTTCATCGGCCGGTCTAACGTGGGCAAGTCCACGATCATGAGGGAGCTCATCGGCGCGAAGGTCAAGGTAGGCCGCCGTCCGGGCGTCACCCAGAAGCCTAATTACTACCAGTTTGGCGATCTCTTAATTACAGACATGCCCGGCTATGGGTACATGAAGGGCGTGGACCGGGCCAAGCAGGAGCGGATCAAAGACCTCATCGTCAAGTATTTCGAGGATAACGCGAGCCGCATCTTATGCGCCGTGCAGGTGGTCGACGCCAAGGCATTCGCCGATATCGTGGACCGGTGGGACGGCAGAGGCGAAATCCCCATCGACATCGAGCTGAACGACTTCTTATACGATTTAGACCTGGACGTGATCGTGGCGGTCAACAAGATGGACAAGATCCACCCCTCGGCGTGGGACGAGTTCCTCGACGGCATCTGCGACCGGCTCCACATGCTGCCCCCCTGGAACCAGTGGACCGACAAGGTCGCCCCCATCGTCGCCAAGAAGGGCGAGATCAACGTGCTGGGCAAATTACTCCGGGAACGATTGCGCAAGGCCGGGCTGGAGAAGTACGTCAACGTGATCAACGTCAAACAGGGACTGTCGTCGAAATAGCTGCGCTGTATGTTTCTGGTTGCTTATATGGCGTGAGATAGCAATACGAACGCTGCGCTGTGCCAGACCCACACAGATGCCACAGATTACGACAGAATCCACAGATTATTGCTCGATTTCACAGATGAAGTGGATACCACAGATTCGATCATAGATTGACATACATGTAACGTATAGTCGATAGCACATATTTGTCCGGCATCTGTGGAATCGGCCATCATCTGTGCTATCGGTCGGAATCTGTGGATTCTGTATAAATCTGTGGAATCTGTGTGGGTCTGGCACAGCGCAGCGTTCGTGTACGTTTACACGCTCACCGGCAACTGCCGGTCGATGAGTGCCCGCACATCTTCGTTCAGGTAATACTTCAGAAGCCTCCCGGCGGGCTCTCTGCGGACGACCTCGTCTCTCGCCAGCTTTTTCAGCTGGACGTAGGCTCCGCTGCTGGTGATCTGCAGGTGGCCGGCGATTTCGTCGATGGTCGCCCCGGGGGTTTCTTTCAGGTATGTGACGATGGACAGGGCGGCGGGCCGGCTTATCGAGGATATGATCGCCTTTTCCCGGTCGGTGTAGGCGCCGGAGTTCCGGAAGAGCCTGACGAACTTGTCGGACTTGACTAATGTAATCCGGTGGTCGGACTGGAGCTGGCTGACGTGGTACCGGATGGTGCCTAGGTTGAGGCCTTCTTTACGGGAGATGTCGGCCATGGTGGTGCCGGGGTTGTCCCTGATGTGCGCGTAGATCTGGTCCCTGATCTCGTTGTCCCGCCGGTTTTTCAGCTTGCCGAGGACGATGGGCCAGAGCTTGAGGACAACGGCCAGCGCGGTTGCTGTGACAGCGGCTATCCAGGTGATCTGCTCGATTTGTATCCGCAGGGGCACCTGCCAGAAAGTGATCGTAGCGTCGGCGCCGCTGGTGTCTCTGGGACCAGGGATCGGCGAGAAGCCTATCGTATCTCCTCCGGCGGAAGCGGGCAGAGTAAAAACTACGATGAAAAGCAGGATTACGATTAGTGTGTTTAGCGCATGTTTTAGGCGCATAATCGCTGATCAACGCCTTGTATCGTATATCTTTCGATACCGCTTAACGACAGCAATCGATAGTATTATAATACCAGGCATCATTATATAGACATGGCGATAGTCCTCGGGAATATCGTCTCACCTTAAAGGTTTAGTAAGTGCAGCGCCGCAAGTTCTGGCAACAGGCTGTCTGGGTTTAGGCCTGTCTGCCTCCGTGAACCCGGCGCTGCGCTTCCCGATGCAAGCTCTTCTTCAGGATTGTGCTCACGAAAGTCTACACTTTCTCAAAAAATAAACAAATGGTTTGCATGAGCTAACCAGGGCAGTCTGGGTGAAAGCCCTGATCCCACCCCAGCCGGACGCCGAATATACACACTTATCTTAAGTTTAGTAAGGAATGCATGCGGCACCAATACCCGGGAACGGCAAACATCATTACTGGGTTTATTCGTTAAAGTCTGCCCGCCCCCGTGCACCGGGCGCTGTGCTTACAAGCGCCGGCTCGACTGATTACTGGCAATTATATGATTACTCGTTTGATTCGCCCTGGAATTATATTAAGTTTCTATCATAATCGGTTAATCGTGAACTTGCCAGACTATCTGTCATTTTTTTATAAGCAGGTAGGCGGCCCCGGCGGTAAATAGTATCAATCCTATTATTCCAATGATTTTCAAAATCGTATCGTCGGTAGGTTGACCAGTTTGTTGCTCACTCGCGGGTTTTAAAGTCGAGGACGGTATAGAGAGGTTATAGCCAGTGCCTCCCGAATTCTTGATCGGTGTGACGGCAGATGAAGTGTTACTTCCTACATTGTTAGCAGATGTGTTCGACGTAATGATCACCGGGTACTCGATCACGTTGCCCTCGTCGAATTCGACTTTGACCGGGGTGAGTTTGTAGATTGCGGGACCGCCCCCGATTTGCCCGAACTCGTTATTACCCCATGACCATACGCTACCGTCCTGTTTCAAAGCGACGCAATGATAGGCTCCTGCGCTAATCTGGATAATATCATTCAGGCCCTGGACTTTAGCAGGAGTGGACATGCCGTTAACTCCTGCATAACTTCCCCACACCCATACTGTGTGGTCCTCTTTTAACGCCATTCCCAGACAATGGCCTGTTGAGATCGCTTTTACCCTGTCAATTTTTGACTTTACCAGAAAATCATTGTATACCGAGCACTGATCGCCTTTGATAATCATTGTTTCATAGGTTTTATTCCCGTCTCCAAGCTGACCGTAATAATCTGAACCCCATGCCCACACGCTTCCATCGTTTTTTAGGACCAGTGTAGCTTCGCCGCCTTTCGCTATGGACTTGACATTCGACAGCATGTCTACTTTAAAGGGAAAAGGCCTTGATTTGTTTTCTGAGAAATCACCAAGTGCACCAGTGATTGCATAGCTATCCAAACACGTGTAAGTATTATCACCCCAGGCCCACACGGTCCCGTCATTTTTTACTGCAAACGTCCCTCTTCCATCGATAAACCCAACGTCGGTGATATTTATCAACACCGGAGTTAGTTTGTCCGTATACGTGCCATCGCCAACATGTCCTGCAGAGTTAGCGCCCCACGCCCATACGGTACCATCCGTTTTAACCGTGTACCACCACCCTGGGCCTGCATATACGGCTTTTACATCCTGGATAGGAATCTTATATAGCGTAAAATTATCCGGGGTATTCGCTACGATAAAATCCAGTCTTCCCCAGGCCCAGACAGTGCCATCGTCTTTCAAAGCCAGATTTACGAAGCTCCCTGCAGATATTGCAGTTACATTAGTAATCGGCACCCTGATGGGAGTATACTGGGGCGTTTTTCCCGGAATGCCCAGCTGTCCCCCACGGTTATCTCCCCATTCCCACACGCTTCCGTCATCTCCGAGAGCGAGAGTATGAAGCCGATCTGCCGAGACGGCTACGATTTTATCTGAAGCCATGGCCGGCCCGGATAGCATGACTAGTGTAATGAAGAGTAACGGTATGGTTATCGTGGCGTTAATTTTCATCATCTGACTTACACGTCCTCTTTTGAAAATGCAAGGCAATTGGCCAGTAGTATAGTAATGATAATCAACAGCATCAAGCCGATCTCCGGACGTACGGAGTTCATCCAGAAAAAGAACGAGGTATTGGTATCGAAGAGATTATAGCCCTTATCAGGCCCTATGATGCCGAAAATCATGCCTGTTAGCATGTAAGGCGCCACTGGGATCTGTAAGTTCGATTTGAGATATAGGAAGCTAATTCCAGAGTTCCAGAACCACTGGAATGAAAGGTAAGTGACTGCTACAGATACAGCGACTAAAAAATGCTTAAACAGCACCCCTATAAGCATCGCCGCCCCCAGGTCGATCATCAGGGTTAACGCCAGGATAATGATATAGGAGATAGTCCTGACGACAAAATCTCCCGTATACACCGGCGACCCGTAGAAACATGTTAAAACAGATGCATTGAATAAGGTCAGGACCGTGAGAAAAGTAAGCAGGAACAGACTCAGACCGGCAAATTTACCAATAAGTATATCCCTCCGGTACAAAGGTTTACCGGCAAGGATGCTAAATAGTCCTTTTGATCTGTCGTCCGAAATGGCCATAACTCCGAGAAAAACCGCCATGATACTGCACACTTCGTTTGTAATATAACTCATCATCTGGTAGCCAAAGAAAAATCCGTCTGCATTCCGGGATATCGAAAGATTGGCCAGGTTCTGTGCTCCTCCGGCAGCGTTAAGAACATAAATAGTAATCAGTATGAGACCGACGACAATTGATACTGGATTTGCCGCCACCCGGTAAAATTCATTCTTAGCAATACTGACAGCAGGGGAAGTCATGCTTCATCCCTCCGAACAAATACAATGTAGCTTACCACGCATATTGTTAGAGCATATAAGGAAAACTTTGCCATATCTGGCAGGATAAGCAGTAATGACTGAGACAGATCGTATGCGCTGTTAAACAAGATCTCCCTTATCGGCCATAAAAAACCGCCCGGAGTTAAACTGACAATAAAGCTACTAATAGCGAATTCCTGCCCGGGGAAAAGGTTTGAAACCATATCGGCAAAGCTGGACATCGATACAAACTCGGCTATAAACACCAGTAACGATCCAGTGATCAACGCGAATGCAGTGTTTTTTACCAGCAGCGAAAGAAGTACAGCCACCATCCAGTATATTGCAACCAGTATTATGGAAAATGCGAAGATGATAGGTAACCGGGAAACATAATCCCCTGTCGAAGAGGAGATAGCACCGCCGCAAAAAACGAACAGGCAGGATGTGTACAGGATGATAGAAAAGCCTAAGATCAACATTAGGAATAGGAGAGACCCCAGTAATTTTCCATTAATAATAGTATCTCTGTATACCGGTTTTGTCAATAGAATACTCAGCGCGTTGTTATGCCTCTCGCTGGCGATGGAAGCGCAGCCAATCATGACGCCAACGATCGGGCCGTAGGACGAAGAAAGCACTGCGAACAGGTTATCGGCAAATACCATACCGTAACTATGACTGAAACCGATAGACAGATCCATATTTGGTACCCCCTCGCACCACATGAAAAAGTTCAGCATCAGGACAACAAAGTACCCGGCCAATACAACAAGCACCATAGGACTGCTTACAAGATCTGCGAATTCTTTCCGCGCGATATTAACAAAGTTACCCATATTACCCTACCATCAATTAAAAATCGTGCACATGGGCCCCATGTGCACAATAATTCGTATTAGATTGGATACCTGCTCTGATCAGAACTGTTCATGAAACAGTATAGTCCCTCCATTTAACGGAGCGGAACGGGCTGGAGCATTTCCCTGATACGTATGTCTTGCGGTGACGTAATAGTCGCCCACGTTACCATTTAATGAACCTGTAATTTTTACGTTGGTACTCGGCTGTCCTGCATACAGTGATTGCCCGCCTGAGGGTAAATTAAGCTCAGAACAATATTCAACTACATAACCTGTACTTGAGCTGCTCCAACAGTTACCCCAGTCATTATTCCATCCGACTTGATCATACCGAGATACATATTTTTCACCGGATGCATCGTAATTTTTCGTGGCGTACGACCCATAGTCACGCGAAGCCATCAAACCAAACAGAGCTTCACTTGCAGATGCGTATCCGCTGGCGAATACCGCAAGAACTGCAGCAGCTACTACTATAGTCATGATTCTACTCTTCTTCATCATATTTCACCTTTCAAGGTTTAGTAAGCACAGCAAACCCAGCCAGGATGAATCAGGGCAGTCTGGGTGAAAGCCCTGATCCCGCCCCGACCGGGCGTCATTACACACACTTAGGTTTAGTAAGCAATGCGTCAGACAGCACAAGAGAACGGCAAACGTCATTACTGGGTTTATCACTGTTTGCCCGCCCCCGTGCACCGGGCGCTGTGCTTCCAAACGTCCGTTGCTCAGATGACTATTTAAGTATTATTGCTGTCCGTGAAATAAAACGGATACTTATCTGAGCAATTAGATACTATAGACAAAATCGACGAATACTGCCATTATTTTGCTATGCGTCCGGTGATCAGTATTAAATGATTTTTAAATTATAAAATGAGCAAATGATACTCACATATCAAGATTATGCCAGGATTACAAAATATACGGTTGATTTTTATATGGCACTTAATCGATCCATCATAATTACTTTTAATTACAGGACTGTAATCACAATGTAGCCAGCGTACGTCCTTTTTAACAAAAATCTGGGCGCTGCTTGCTTTTTTAACGTTTTCTGACAGAACCTATATAAATACCTTGTAAAAAAGCAGTTTCGGGGGTATTCGATTGGAGGTGTACCCAAAAATGGTTGAGAATTGCGCGAATCAAGCGGACATAGGGCTGGTTTACCGGTCTTTGAAGTACAGCAGGGCTCGTATGGACCTGTACCACCGCCTCTGCGACGTCTACCCGCTCGAAGTGAGCGGGAAAGAGCTGGCGAGGTATGGTAATCTGACTCTGGCGAACGCCTTCGGGGCGCTGGTGGGCAATGGGGACTACCAGACTGAGAAATCGCTGGTCGGCCTGGGGCTGGCTGTACGGATCCCAGCAATCGTCGATGGCAAGACCTTGGACCTGTTCCGGGCCACGGAGTACGGGCTGGAGATCAAGTACCGCATGATGGACTACAGGCAACGCCTGGGCCCGACGGGCGCCGAAGCCCGGGTGGGGAGCAGCGTGAAGGTGTAAACATGGGAGACGCAGTAATATTAACTGAAAACTTAACCAGACTGTATGATCAGAAAGCAGTGGTCAACAACCTGAGTTTCAGTGTCGGGACTGGTGAGGTCTTCGGCTTCCTGGGGCCGAACGGCGCGGGCAAGAGCACGACCATGAAGATGCTTCTCGGACTGGTGCAGCCCACCAGCGGTACCGGCAAAGTCGCCGGGCATGACATCATCCACGACGTTTTAGAGGTGAGAAAGGCCTGCGGTGTCCTCCCGGATCCCTATGGTTTCTACGAGAACCAGACTGCGTGGCAGAACCTCGAATTCTACTGCAAATTGTACGGCATCCGCGGCAAGGAACTGGAAGAGAAGGTCGACAAAACGCTGGATAAAGTGGGCTTGCACGATGCGAAGCACAAGAAGGTACACAAGTTCAGCAAAGGCATGAAGCAAAGGCTCGGCGTAGCCCAGGTCATCGTACACGACCCACAGGTGATGATGTTCGACGAGCCCACCGCCGGCATAGATCCCCAGGGAGCCGAGGACTTCCGCAACCTAATGCTGGAGATGAAAGCCAGAGGTAAGACCATCTTCCTGACCAGCCACGTCATGCCCGAAGTAGAGGCGATCTGCGATCGAATCGGCATCATCGTCAACGGCGAAATGAAGATCTGCGGCAACGTCGACCAACTGGTAGAACAGTTTTCTATAAGGAAGGGCTACCAGCTCCGGCTAAGAGTGAAAGAAATCGACGAGCCCCTAGTTAGAAGCTCACTAAATAATATCACAGGCATTTCTGCAATCGCCAGGAATAACGGTTTCTACGTGATCAACGCCTCGCAGGATGTCTCGGAAGATGTATCCCGGGCGGTTTGCAGGACCGGCGGCCTGATCACCGAGCTCGATGTGTACCGGCCTACGTTGAACGAGATCTTCCTCGAAGTCACCCGTCCCGTAGCGGTGAAAGAATGAAGCTCCCAACCAGAATCCTCCTAGTCCCAATCCTCCTATCCTTATTATTGGTTACCTCCACCACCTCTGCCGTCGCCGACTCTCCCGTCATCGTAATGGTAAAAGATAAGAACGGAGCGGTCGGCGGAGCAGTCGTATCCGTACAGGTCAACGGCGCCACATACTCTACGCAGACCGACCTGAATGGAATCGGCAATTTCTCGTTGCCTCCGGGCCAGTACTACTTCACCGCCTCAAAAACAGGGTACGCTCAGGGAAGTGGAACCGCAACCGTCGGCGACAATTCCACCGTTACTATCACTCTCACCAACCTTTACACGTTAAGCGGCACTGTGATCGACTCGGCCACCGGCCAGCCGAAGAAGGATGCTGCAATCACGATCACTAACAAAGAGACTGATAAGTCGTACACCGGCGGCACGAACGACAACGGAGTGTTCAGCATCCCGGTGCCCAACGGGTATTACAGCGTGACTGTCAGGGCTCCCTTCTACCAGCAAACCGTCATGGATGACAAGGGTGCAGGTTACCACGTGCTGGACAGCAGCCTGTACATCGGGTACCTGCCCATCGCCACGGACAATAATATTACTAGTTTGAACGGAGTCAAGCTGACTACGGATTACCCGGGCAAAGTCGTCAAAGTAAACCAGACTGTCACCTTCGACGTCACGTTGACTAACAATGGTATCGTGGATAAGTCGTACGCTGTCAGCGTGAAGGATGCTCCAGCCGGGTGGAACGTTCAACTGCTGTCCGGCTCGGACGTGATCAGCCGGATCTTCGTAGAGAAGGGCTCTTCGAAGACCTTCCAGGTTAAGACTACACCATTATCGGCAGGCAGCTACGTGATTACAGTTGTGGCTGGCAGCGAAAGCGACACTGGCCAGGTCCAGTTGTACGTGGACTCCACGACAGATACCGATTACAAGTTAGAATTCTCAGTGCCGGAGAACCTTAGCCTCGCTGCCGGGACGAGTAAGAACGTGGACGTTTACGTTAAAAATAATGGCTCAGGTAAACTTTCCAGCGTAAGGATTGACATCGGGAGCGACGATGTGCCGGAATCGCTGAACTCAGAGGTAGTGACTCGCGAAGCGAGCGAGCTTGCCCCCGGCGAGTCGAAGCGGTTCGTAGTCAAGATCACCGCGAAGGCGGACGCTTCCGAGGGCACGGAAAGGCTGTACATGCGGGCGGTGAGTAACGAGGCGAAGACGGAGCAGAAGTACGTCGAAGTCAGCGTGAGCAGAAGCAACTCCTGGCTCGGCATAGGCATCGGCATAGCCCTGTTAGCGATTCTGGCCTTCGGCTTCATCGTCTGGAAATACGGCCGACGCTGATCTGACTAAAGTAAAGATTATCAAAACCACCTGGTAACTCCAATACCAGCACTGCAAGCAATGGCAGGTTTCTCAACCCCTGCCAGAGCCCACCATACAAGGCACCGGGGAGCACCCTGCTGTTCCCCGGTGCACACCTCCTGGTTACTGCACTGTCTCCGTGCCGCCGTGGACTAAAAAAGGGTTCCTACACATGTAGTTCACCATTGTCTCCGTGTCGTTGTGCCGCCGTGGTTAGAAAACGTTGTGCCTTTGTGCCGTTGTGGTTACCAGTCGTTGTGCCCGCCGTGCCGCCGTGGTTAACACAGGAGCCGGTTTTCCCGCGGGCAAGTTTTGTGCATTTCCGCACAGATATTTCTGCACACAATCAGGAAGGAGGAGCGCGGATGAGAGAGCATTCACTGGACCCGATGGACGAGCTGCGGAGCATGCAGGAGAGGCTGAGCAGGATCATGGGCGAGATGAACATGCCCATGGCGGCAGGAGAGCGCGGGGTGCAGGTGCCCCACGTGGACATCAGGGAGCATGGGAACGAGATCATCGTCACCGCCGACATGCCCGGCGTCAGCAAGGACGATATCAGCATCGACGTTAAGGAGGGCAACGTGCTGGAAATCTCGGCCCGGAAGAAAATGGAGAGCCAGAAGGAGGAGAAAGGCTACATCCGCCACGAGCGGGGCTACTCGAAGTTCTACCGCTCCATATCCCTGCCATCGGACGTAGACAGGAGCAAGGCAAAGGCGACCTACAACAACGGCGTGCTGGAGATCACCCTGCCGGTGACGGAGAAGCACAAGGCCCACGGCATACCGATCTCCTAAGTTTTACACGTGAGGCCCAAGAAAAATCATCGGGAGGCCGGGGAGGGCCCGGGAGGCTCGGGAGGATTTTCAAGCTGGGAGGTCAGGGAGGGTCAGAGGTCAGAGAGGAGGTCCGGGAGTGTGGAAAGGTCAGAGAGGATAACACAATATTATTCTGAACTTTTCTTATGAGCGCTCGTACCATTTACGTGAAGTACACAAGGTAGACGAAGTACACGAAGTTCGATAAAAGGGCTGACTGTAAGCTGATCTTATAGTCTAACTTGTGTATAGTCTTTCTGGAAACCTTTTGGACATTCCTGTGCCTGGGTGTTCGCCTTTTGAACGCCTGCATCCGCAGGCGTTCTATAAGGCGATTCGTACACGATCGCTGCGCTGTGCCGGGACACAGATTGTACAGATTTGACAGATTGTACAGATACTACCTGCAATCCAATATCGTCTAACCATTTTTTTTATATCGTATCTGTCCAATCTGTATCATCTGTACAATCTGTGTCCAGGCACAGCGCAGCGATCGTCATCGTTCACACGAGAATAAGCAAGGGCTATACGCCCCACGATCTGATCGGACAGATGCCCAAAAAGTTTCAGAAATGACTATACTTCGTGCACTTTGAGTACTTCGTGTAAACGGTACCTGACGATCCGATGAAGGGCGCATGTGATCATCATTAAAACAGATCCTCACTATCCTCAGGGTACCTCTCATAACCTTCTCCCTGACCTCAGTACCTCCCTGACCTCCCAGCTTGAAAAGTCTCTCTGACCTCCAGTAACCTCCCATGCCCCCCTCGCTGATCCTCTCAGTACCTCCCGGACCTGAAATATTAAACAGCTCACCTGTTCCGGCCTCGCCCGGAGGTGTGCCGGTTCCACCCGTGGGGCTTCATCTCGTCTTTCAGCCGCTCGAAGACGTTGAACACGATGGGGCAGACGGAGCAGTTGGCGACCATGTTGGCCAGCCGGCTGGTAAACCTGCCCTTGTGCAGGTGGGGATATGAGGCGCAGTCCGCGGGCCGGCTTTCGTAGCACGTGCAGATGTCGTCCTTCAGGAAGGCGCAGGGGCTTTTGCTGAACCTGAGCCCGCCGTACTCCTCGTCTTTTACCACATATTCCGCGGCAAGCTGATCGACAGATATGCCCGTACCTTTTGAGAGCCTTTCGACGTCTTCGGCGCCCAGCTTCGGAGACAGGCCTTTACAGCAGTTCGCGCAGGTCTTGCAGTCGAACTGCGCCAATTCCTGGCGGTAGAGCTCGTGGACTATCCGGTCGATCTCGGCGCCATCGATGGCGCAGCCTTTCAGGAATTCCCGGAACCGCCAGTTCTCGTCTTCCTTACGCCCGGCCAGCCTGTCGAGGCTTGCTAAGTCACTACATCTGGTCATATCAGCATGCCCTGCTTCCCGAAAACTCGGTTGGCTTTGAAGAAAGCCACGTATCTACGGGTATCATCACTATCTGCTTTCGCCCGCTGATAAAAGTTCTCGTATGCCCTCATCATCCGGCTTTTAACGTCTTCCCGGAAGGCGAAGAAGAACCCGGAGGCCTTGTTGAAGCCCTTAAGCGGAACGATCCTCAGGAACAGCAGCGTTTGTTTAGGAAAGGACATACTCAGGCCCCTGTCGGTGATCTGCACGTGACCGTGATTCCTCATCACATCTTCGAGATCGACCGTGCCGTCCTCCTTGGAGATCGCCGTCACCCTGAACAGCGAGGTGTACGAGGCCAATAAGCCTGCAAGCACCTCTTTTTCGATCTCGTCAGCCCCGCCGTACTGTTCGACATAACGCTGGACCGGCGTTCTCCCATCCGTTCGGCATTCGTAGAGGGCGAAGTCCATGAGAATGTCAGGCTCCTGATCGCTTTTGAAGACCATGACGCCATCCTTGACTATGCCAAGCTGCTCTGCGGCTTTACCGAGCCCATCTCTGTCGAGGACTTTTTCCATCAGCTTGTTATTCAGTTCCATACTCTTTTTCTTGTACAGATCGTATTCAGCGAGCGGATTAGGCTTTCCCGGCATAATTGAGAGATGTACGTAATTTTATAAAATCATTTAGATTTTGGCGATAGAGAGGTCTATTGGTAATGCACAGCGGTTGCATGGTCTCACGTGAAGGAAGACGAACGCTGCGCTGTGCCAGACCCTCACAGATTCCACGGATGCATACAGAATCCACGAATTACGACCGATTGCACAGATGAAAAGCGATTCCACAGATAACATTCATCGATCAGGTAGACACGAGAAGCATAACCTTTAACGTGTTATAATATCTGTGGAATCGAGCGTCATCTGTGGAATCTGTGAGGGTCTGGCACAGCGCAGCGTTCGTGTACGTTCACGAGCACAGAGACAACCGCTGTAGTATAATCCAGGAAATTGGGGCCGGCACAGCGCAGCGTTAGTATTGCTGTCTCACGCCACATAAGAAATCAGGTATACACACCGAGCGTTCGTCTTATTGTCTCACATCGCCCGGGAGCATCCGGCCGGGTAGTATAGAGGGACAGCTAAAGCTTTTATCTTTCCCGCCCTTCATATGATTTAGTCAAGAGGTAGCTGCCATGGGTATCACAGCACGGAAAGTTTTAGGGACTCCATACGCAAACGGGGCCAAGCTGATGTTCCTCGGGGCCGGGGAACTGGGCAAGGAGACGATGATCGAGGCGCAGCGGATGGGCATCGAGATCGTCGCGGTCGACCGGTACGCCAATTCGCCGGGCATGCAGGTGGCGCACAGGTCGTACGTGACCAACATGAAGAGCGAGCGGGCGCTGCTGGCCATCGTCGAGAAGGAGCGGCCGGACGCTATCATTCCGGAGATCGAGGCCATCAACACCGACACGCTGTTTAAGCTGGAGAAGGAGGGCTTCTTCGTGGCGCCCTGCGCAAACGCCGTTTGGACCGCCATGCACAGGGAGCGCCTCAGAGAAGCGATCGCTTCCACGGGCGCCAGGACTTCGAAGTACGAGTATGCGACCGACCTTGAATCTTTTAAGGCGGCGTGCAAGAAGATCGGCTTCCCCTGCGTGTCCAAGCCGATCATGTCGTCGAGCGGCAAGGGCTCTTACGTGCTGAAATCCTCGAAAGACGTCGAGAAGGCTTTTAAGGAAGCGGCCAAGGCCCGGGGCTCCTCGGACAAGATCATCGTCGAGGAGTTCATCGACTTCGACATCGAGATCACCGTCCTCTCAGTCCGGTACCTGAACGATAAGGGCAAGCCCGAGAGCAAGTTTGTCAAGCCCCTGGGCCACTATCAGATCGAGGGCGACTACCATGCCTCGTGGCACCCGTGGACGGATGTCACGGACAAGAAGATCGACAAGCTCGAAAAGGAGATCTACGACTACGCCGACCGGATCATGAACAAGCTCGGCGGGTGCGGCCTGTTTGCCCACGAGATGTTCGTGGACACAAAAAACGGCAAAGTCTACGCCAACGAGACGGCCTGCCGGCCACACGATACCGGCCTGGTGACCATCGCCAGCATGCCTTTCGGGTACTCGGAGTTCGCCCTGCACGCGAAGGCAGTGCTCGGCATCCCCATCGCATGGGAGGGCAAGGTTATCGAGCCCCGCTCCACGGCGGCGTCCCACGTTATCCTGTCCCACACCGAAGGCTGGTACCCCCAGTTCAAGGTCGAAGGCGCCTACGCCCCCGATACCAACGTGCTGATCTTCGGCAAGCCGGAGGCCTACGAGGAGCGCCGCCTGGGCGTGGTCCTGGCCACCGCCAACAACGTAGAGGACGCGAAGAAGAAGGCGCAGAAGTGCGCTCACACGGTGAAAGTGTCCGCCAATGATAAGTGGGCCGGGCAGGAAATAACGGAAAAGCATTATAAGTAGAATGGGCAATAAAAACGACAGATGGTTTCATGAGGATCGCTGAAACTTGTGTCGGCTGCGGGCAGTGCAAAGTCTTCTGCCCAGTCGACGCCATAAAAACCTGCGGCATCAGCAGGATAACTGAAAGCTGCACTGAGTGCGGCACATGCAAGGGATACTGCCCGATAGGCGCCATCAGGGAGGACTGAATTTGAAGATAGCAGTCATCGGCGCCGGACTGGGCGGCCTGCTCTCTGCGGCAGCGCTCTCCAAAGAGCACGACGTCACCGTATACGAGCAGCTGGACATGTACGGAGGCCGGTTCACTAACCTGCCTTACAAGGGTTTCCAGCTGACCACAGGCGCTTTCCATATGATACCCCACGGCCCCACCGGCCCGCTGGCTCTTCTGCTGAAAGACGTGGGCGCCAGCGTCGAGATCGTCAGGTCGAAGCCGGAGGGCACGGTCCTGATGCAGGACGGTAAGCTCGTCAGCGCCATGAACTTTGTCGACGTGCTCTCGCCGGCGACAAAGCTGAAAGTGCCCCTGCTGGCGATGAAGGCCCTCGGCCAGAAAACGGGCACCGCAGCCGATTTCCTCAAAGGCTTCCCGGATATACTGCCGCTCGCTGACAGCTTCTGCGGCTGGTCACTGTCTACGACGGCGGCCAACACTCCGATGGCCGAAGTCGCCGCCATCCTGAAGAACATGCAGAAGTACGGGATGCCCGGCGTACCCATGGGCGGCTGCAGCGGCGTCGTAGACGCCCTCGCGGGAGTCGTGGAGGATAACGGCGGTCGCATTAACCTGAGCACTAAAGTGGATGCGGTCAAGGTCGAGGACGGCAAGGCGACCGGCGTATCCGTAGGCGGACAGACGGTCCCGTTCGACGCGGTCGTGTCCGACATCGGGCACCAGCTGACCGCTAAGCTGTACGATCCTAAGCATCTCGAGGGTAAGTATGCAGATGTGCTGACGAAGGTAAAGCCTTCGGCCGGCATCAAGATCTGCCTCGCAGCCGAAGAGCCCCTCGTCGGCCACCCCGGCGTGCTGTTCACCCCTTACACCCAGAGGGTCAACGGCATCAACGAGGTCACCCACACCGATCCTTCTTTAGCCCCGAAGGGCAAGCACCTGACCATGTCCCACCAGACGATGCGGACCGCCGACGTCCAGCAGGAGATCAAGCTCGGGCTGGAAGACCTGAAGAAGATTTTCCCCGGCAAGAAGTACTCGGTGCTGATGGTCCAGTCTTACAAGGACGACTGGCCGGTCAACCGCATCTCCTCCGGCTTCGACCTCGGCAACCTGACCCCGGTGAAGGGACTGTATGTCGTCGGCGACGGCGCCAAGGGCAAAGGCGGCATCGAAGTCGAAGGCGTCGCGCTCGGCGTGCGGAACATGCTGGAGTCGTTCGCCAGAGCTAACTAATTTTTTACGCCTGGATCAGAGGGTGGATTCCTGTGTTGACAGAGCTGTCTGCGGATCAAGTCCGGGCGATGCGCCTTCGTGCCCAGTACCTCCACCCGGGGGTCACTCCAGATAATATGCTGCAAGTAGTACGGGCGCTGTGCGGTGTTAACGCCCAGCTAAAGCCTGCGATGCTGTTATCTCTGCGGGCCCGTGCCAGAGGTTTCCGGCCCGGGCACCTGGCAGGCCAAAGACAAGAGCTCGTTAGAACCTGGGCTATGCGCGGGACTCTCCACCTTCTGTCGAGGGATGACCTTGGCTGGATCCTCCCGCTGATCAGTCCGAGGCTGACGGCAAGGACCCGACGGAGGCGCCTGGAGCTGGGTCTGGACGAGGAAAAGCTGAAGAGAGGCCTGCGGGAGATGCATGCCGTCCTCGCACAGGAAGGGCCGCTGACCAGAGGCGAACTGGCAGACCGTCTGATCGGCCGGGGCGTCGATATCGAGCGAAAAAGCCAGGCGCTGTACCATCTGCTCGCATATGCCGGCCTCAAGGGCCTCATCGTCATGGAGCCGGATCGCCCGGACGGGGAGGAAACCTACTCGCTCTCAAAAACGACCGGCAAAGCCCTGTCAAGGGAACAGGCGCTGGCCATGCTCGCAGGCCGCTATCTCGAAGGATACGGCCCGGCAAGCGCGGCAGACTTTGCCGCCTGGTCCGGGCTAACCATGGCAGATGCGAAGACGGGCTGGGAACTGTTGAGGGCAGAGGGATCGCTGGCAGACGTCACCGTCGACAAGCGTGTGCTTGGTGCGCTGGAACAGCAGCTGAAATCGGCTACTTACGATGATTCTACTGATTTGATCGTCAATCTTCTGCCGGCCTTCGACACCTTAGTCCTCGGGTATTCCGACCGGAGCCTCGTGGTCCCTCAAAAGTACCAGGCCGAAGTGTATCACGGCGGCCAGACGGTGCCTGTTGTCCTGGTAAATGGCGCAGCCGCCGGGGTCTGGAGATACGAGCGCCAGAGCAGGTCGATCAGGATCGAGGTGCACCCGTTCGGGCGGCTTGACATGAAGACTAAAGACCTCATCGAGGAAGAGGCCGGGGATGTCGGACGGCTCTTCGAGCTTGCCGCAACGGTCAAATACGCGAGCGGCGGGTGATGTGCCGTGAGCCCGGACGATCTTTCCCCATGCCCGCAATGCGGTGCCGCTCCGCTGGATGGTAAGACCTGCAAGGACAAGTATGGTGAGATCCTGGCCCTGGAGTTCCAGGAGCCGGCGGTTTTCGGGGCGGTGCACCACATTACTGTGACCTGCTACAACCTCCAGCACCCCGACTTTTTTTCAGATGAGGCAATAGAGTGGATGGAGACGTCCCTTCGGAAAATCATCGAGGAAGGGCTCTCCCCGGCAGAGCTTCGGAAAAGCGCCGGAAAAAGAACCGGGGAGGGCATGAAGGTCAGGCGCCGGACTGCCCCCGCAGAAGTGCCCCGAAGAAGCCGCTGGTCGATGACCGTCATGGACGTCAGGGCCGACAATGCCGAAGTCTACGTCAGGGATATCCGGGCGTGGGCCAGGTCGATACTGGATGACCTCAGCGGGGATGACTGCCGGCAGGCGTCCTGAGGCCTGTCGACGATATTATTTTTGATCCTCCGTCAGGTTATAGCTGTAGATCAGGTAATTCTGGTTTTTGGTCAGCGACGCGTTGATACCGGAGGTCAGCGTATCGATAATGAACCTCGAATCGGCGTTGAGCGTCGTGTTGTCCAACAACAGGAAACCCTGGCTGGGAGTAACCTGATACCATCTCTCGCACGAGAGTAGCCTGTTCGGCTCGATGCCGTTTGTGGCGAAGGTGACACACCTGACGGTCACTTTCTCGCCGGAGAGATAGGTGATAACATTGGAGTTCTCGTAGGTGCTGTAGCCGTGCGTCTGCCCGTTATCGACTAAGTATTGAATGAGCGCGTGCTCCTGCGCGTTGGGCGTGAAGTTCGAGGTGCTCACGAAGATTACGTTACCGGCGGCAGACAGGACCAGCAGCGCTAATACCAGTCCTCCGAACAGCTTCTCGTTTTCCGGGTAGAAGAGGGCTACGAGCATGACAATGGCCAGCGCCGTAAATGTAATGTACCGGGCTGCGCCCAAGTCGAACACATAGTCCGACAGCAGGAAGTAGCCGAACATCATGGCGACGGACGCTAGCAGGACAGCGGGCAGCAGCCGGTCGCCTTTTCTCTGAACGAGGGTCCAGCCTGCGTAGCCGAGGACCGCGAGCAAGCCGAGGGTAGACACCAGCCCCGCCAGCCCGGCAATGCCAGGCCAGTTCCCGGCCTCTGACAGGCCTTTCAGCAGGAAGCTCCCCATGGCTTCGAAGAACATGGGCAGGTTAGCGATGATCTGGGAGAGCGGGTTGATGCCCAGAGGCCGCTTAAGCCAGTCAGCCACCAGGTACATTTTAATGACGTAAGCCAGCGCAGACACGGCCACCACGGAGACGATCGCCACGTTCGAGGCCCGGGTCTTCTCTCGATATACCAGCAGGTACGCCAGCACGTACGGGACGACGATCCATGCGAGCACGATGGTGTCGGAGAAGGCGGTAAAGAACGCCACCGCTGCGAGGCATGCGAGGTACGGCCACGGCATTTCAGCCGGCTGCGGGGCCTGCGCTTTCTTCCTCCGGGCTGTGGGCTGAGGGGTAGCCTCCGCTTTCCCGATCCTGTTGATGTACAGCAGTAGCAGTAGTATGATCCCGCCGAAGACGATGGTCGCGTTGTGGGTAGTCGGCTGCGCAAACGCCCAGTACCCGGCCGGAGGGATGTTAGCGGCCAGCGCTGCAAACACCAGCGCGGCGTTGAGCTGGCGGCTTACCAGGTAGATTACCGCCGAGAGGACGGCCACCCCCAGGATGAATATCCCGAAGGTGACCAATTTGAGCGCCAGAGGATCATAGTTGGTCAGTATCTGCGGGATCAGCTGGAGCGGAAGCTCCGTGAAGAAGAACGTGTCCGCGGCGGTCACGTGGTAGCCGGTCAGCAGGTAGTTGTGGTGCTTCCAGATCTCCATGGACAGCATGCCCATGCCTACTGTATCGCTGTTCAGCCACATGTTTACCGACTGGTAGAGCTTCACAGCCAGACCCTGAAGAATGAAGATTATCAGAGCTGCCCGGAACAGCAGTTCCCAGTTTACCGCGTCTTTTTTACCTGAAGCGGGTAACCCCATAATACCACCTGCCGATCTTTACTAGTACAGGGTTTTACCGCAGATATAATTTTTGAGGAGCCGGTCGCCCGGGCAAAACGGAACTCAAAGTTTATATCATAGTGCGTGCATTAGTGATCGTCAAAACGCCCCTATAGGGTAGTGGATATCCTTGGAGCCTCCGGAGCTCTAGACCGGGGTTCGAATCCCCGTGGGGGCGCTAAAAGTTTTGAAGGGGCTCTCGGGGGACTTTTTCAAAAGTCCCCCTGAGTCTCGACACCGGATTAAGCCCGAAGGGCACTTTTATAGCGATGTTTTTGAAGGGGTGGCGAGGGGGGCTTTTTACAAAAAGCCCCCCTAACACCACACTGGGACAACTTTTTAGACATTCACAAAAAGCCCCCCTAACACCAGCCATAGCAGCATTAAACATGCTACAAAAAGCCCCCCTAACACCACGCAGGGACAACTTTTTAGACAGACGCAGAACCTGTGCTCGGTCAGAGAGGATAAAGTCAGCAGCAGGTTTAGATGGCCCCTCACGCGGCCGAAGGATCGGGCATGGAGGCGTTCGCCAGTGCAGTGTTGCCCAGGTGCTCGTGTCCGGCTGACAGCCTGGCCAGGAGCGGAGCTGCCACTTCCGAGATACAGTTATAGCTATTCCTGCCGGCCTTCTGCACCCGGATAATGCCGTCCTGCTCCAGCCGCTTGATATGCCAGCTGATGGTGCTTTTGCTCCGATTGGAAAGGCGGCACAGCTCGATGCTGGTAATGTGGGGCCGTTCCAGGATGCTGTTGAGCAGGAGTTTGCCGGTCTCGTTATTGAGCCTCGCGTGCAGCCGTAGCTCCATTTTGTCCCAGAGCCGGTTCCTGGCGAAGTAATGGATAGCCTTATCGACTTTCACAGTCAGGAGGCCGTTCGCCTTTTCGAGGACGTCGAGGTGGTATGTGACCGTCCCTTCGTTCAGGCCCAGCTCGTGGGCGATCTGCGGGCGGGTGCTGCCGGGATGGCTGACCGCGTACTCGTACACCAGCTTCCTGGTGCGGCCGTCCAGCACGTTGTTGTTGTTAAACCTGCTGTATAATGGTACTACGGCGGTGATCCAGCAGAGCCCGCTATTGAGCAAGCCCTTCGATTTCGAAGCGATAAGCGTCCAGTGCAGCGAAATCAGGGAGGCTGCGAGCAGGCAGAGGGACAGCAGGTAGTAGTGGATGCTAATGATTGGCGGCACTTCCGCCGCGCTGACCTGCCGCGGTTCGCCGAGGTCGATCGGCTGGTAAGCCTGACCCCCGTCTCCGGGGCTGCCGGGGAAGATCATGGGGTAAAACACGTATGTAAGGCATATCCCGGCTATGCCCAGGGTGAAGCAGGCTAAGGATATGATCCGGGACAGCTCCATGCTTTTTAGCCTATTAACCTCCATACGCCTCGACCTCCAGTTTTATCACGACGTTCGTGTTCGCGCTGTTGGTCACGGTCAGGCTGATGTTGCCCGGCGAGGAATTTGTGGGGTAGTAATCGTGAGTGTCGCCTGCGCCGGTAAAGTCGTGATAGCCCAGGTAAGCAGAGCCGGGAGGCACGCCGGTATTGCTCAGGTATACCACTATTCTTATGGGGGTGGCCAGGAGATTCGTTTCCAGCATGGTTATGCTTACTTTGGCGATCGTGGCACCGGTGTAAGGGTATACGATATTATTAACGCCAGGAGTGAGGGTGAAGACGTCCTCGCGGGCATAGGCCGAACCAGTCGCGCCTATCAGTAGTACTAACGCTATAAGCGTGGCAAATACCCAGATTCTCACGGCTTGCATGGTAACCATTTGCTATTTAAAAGCTCCAGGTACATATAGGTTACCTTATCATGGCCTGTAATTTCGGCATACCCTGGCCGATAGTTCGATGATCGTCAGATAAGCTATTAATAGCATGCGGGGTGCGCGTAAACGATCGGCATTATCGAGTGTACCGGCCGCCTCATTCTGGCGAAACGTCAACTTGAAGCTGGAAGGTGATCGGCAGGATGTCGCCCGTCTTGTTCTGGCCCCTGTAATTCGCCCGGTAGAAGTGCATGCCGGGCGCTATGGCCCTGATTTTCCAGTAGTGAAAGCCTCCGGCGAAGGGCCTGGCTAAATCCGTCGGCCCGAACCAGCTGTCGACAACCTTAAGGCCGGGTGGCAGGTCAGGATTCCAGCGGTACCCCAGCTCCAGGTTAACGGGTAGCCGGATGACAAACCTGTCACCGGGTTGCAGCCCTACCGTCGTCCGGTGATCCTGGATACTAAACGTTGGTACCTTCTTCTGTCGCACCTTCGGTCGGAATTTCATGCCACATACTCCCTGTATGGCGGCAGATGCCCTGGTAAAAGAGTTGCTTGAGAAGGCTTGGGGGGTATATAGCCTCCAGGGCAATCGCCGTCCGGGACCTGGGAGAACTAACTCAGTCCTATTACCAGCAAGGGTAAGATAGTATTAAAAAAATCTCTGATAATCATCGAACATATTATCCAGGCCTTAACTGGTGTCGTGTGCCCACGGTTGACGAGGCAAGGAAAGCCGTGAAAAAATAGGCTATATTTTGTTGGCGCGGCGTCCGAATGATCTTTATCACCATCACAGATATTCGGGAGGTCTTAATTATGGAAAACATTGACAGTTCTGCAGTCAGGAAGGACCCGTCGCAAAAGGTATCGAAGCCGCTAAGCCCCGGCACTCAGGCGCCGGACTTTACCCTGAGGGCGGGTAAGGATAAGACTGTGAAGCTGAGCGATTTCAGAGGAAGGCCTGTGGTCATCGCTTTTTACCCGGCAGACTTCAGCCCGGTCTGTACTGATCAGCTGGCCCTGTACAGCGAGGTCCTCCAGGAGTTTCAGCGGTATGATGCGGCCGTTATTGCCATTTCGGTAGATGGCATCTGGAGCCACCAGGCTTTCTCGAAAAGCCGGAACCTTAACTTTCCGCTGTTGTCCGATTTTGAGCCCAAGGGCGAAATCGCCCGGGCCTACGGGGTGTACCGGGAGAAGGACGGGATGAGCGAGCGGGCGCTGTTCGTGATCGATGCGGACGGGGTCATCCGGTGGAGCTACGTGTCGCCGGTGCACGTCAACCCGGGGGCTGAGGGCATTCTGAAGGCGCTGGAAGACCTGAAAGCCCGGGGAGGCAGGGTTGCCGCAACAGTATGAGGCCCCGAAGCTCACCCGCCCGGTAGACCGGGAGGACCATACCCAGGGGCCTGCGAACGCTCCCGCCGTACTGGTAGAGTACGGGGATTTCGAGTGCCCCTACTGTGGGGAGGCTTACCCCATGATACAGCAGGTCCAGCGCAGGCTCGGCGATCGGCTCTGCTTTGCCTTCCGCCACTTTCCCCTGACGAGGGTGCACCCGCACTCCATGCAGGCGGCCGAGGCAGCGGAGGCTGCTGCGTCGCAGGGCAGGTTCTGGGAGATGCACGACACGCTGTACGAGCACCAGGACGCCCTCGCCATGGAGGATCTCAAGCGCTACGCTGCCGACCTGCAACTTGATACGGGCAAGTTCAACGGCGAGCTGGACGGCCACGTGTACGTAGACGGCATCCGCAGGCAGTTCATGGAGGGCGTGCGCAGCGGGGTGAATGGCACTCCGGCATTCTTCATCGACGGGGAGCGGTACGACGGGCCGCCGGAGCTGGAACCGCTGCTGAGGGCGATCGAGGACCGCATTTCAAGGAAACAAGCTTAGAATCGGCCCTGTAAGCTCCTGGGTCCCCGGAGAGCCCGGTTAACACGAAACTATTTACTGTATAGTGCCATTTGCTGTCTCGGAGAGACAGTATGCAGCAGGCGCAGCAGGAGCAGATCCCGGAACAGGTGTACAGGAACAGGTACAAGATCATGGCGGTGGTGCTCCCCAGCATCCTCATGGCAGTCCTCGATGGCACTGTAACCAACATTGCGCTCCCCACTATCACTGCCTACTTCAACGTGGACGTCGCGCTGTCTCAGTGGGTGATCACGTCTTACCTGCTCACCATCACCAGTTTGTTGCTCGTATTCGGCAAGATCTCGGAGCGAACCGGCAAAATACCGCTCTTCATCGCAGGCTTCGCGATCTTCACAGCCAGTTCTCTGGCCTGCGGCCTGGCGCCTAACCTCCCGGTGCTCATCGGCTGCCGCATTCTGCAGGCCGTCGGCGGAGCCATGGTGTTCAGCATCAGCGGCGCCATCCTCTTCCAGGCATTCCCCGCCAAAGAGAGGGGCAGGGCTATGGGCTACATCGGCTCGACGGTAGCGGTGGGCGGCATCCTGGGACCGGTGCTCGGCGGGTTCCTGGTCAGCACCCTGGGCTGGCAGTACATCTTCCTGATCAACGTGCCCATCGGCGCTGTCGTGCTCCTGGCCTCGCTGGCGTACCTGCGGATGCCCGAGATGAAGTACGAGAAGGCCGGGTTCGACTGGGCGGGCACCGGAGCCCTCATCGCCGCGATGGCCTCGCTGGTCCTGTGCCTGGGACAGCTGTCCGATACTGCAGCCCTCACGCTGCCCATCGTCGCGCTAGCCGCGGTGTTCGTCGTGTCCCTCGCCGCCTTCGTGGTGATCGAGAGCCGGGCAAAATCGCCCCTGCTCGACCTGGAAGTGTTCCGCATCAAGAACTTCACCCTGCCCTGCCTCAGCATGCTCCTCTTCTTCATCGGCAGCTTTACCGTGATCGTGGTGGGCCCGTTCTACTTCGAGGGCGTCATGGGCTTCACTCCGGCACAGGTAGGCATGTTTTTCCTGATCAACCCCGTCATCATGGTGATAGGAGCGCCGATCAGCGGGTGGCTCTACGACAAGCACCACTCGAAGTACTACAGCACTGCGGGCATGCTGATCATCACGGTGGCGATGTTTACCTACGCCTACGCAGCCTACATAACGAGCATCCCGGCCATCATCGCCGGCATGGTCCTCCTTGGCATAGGCGGCGCCTTATTCCAGAGCCCCAACAACACCGAGCTGATGAGCGCCCTGCCCCGCCAGAAGATCGGCATCGCCTCCAGCGTCTCCAGCACCGTGAGAAACCTCAGCTTTACCCTGGGCGCGTCGTTCGGCGTCCTGCTCCTCACCGCACAGTTCAGCCTCGCCGGCTACCACGGCCAGGTCCTCGAAGCCGACCACAGCCTCCTCATCCCCGTCATCGCGGTAACCATAGCCGTCGGCGGCGTCATCTGCCTGCTGTCCGCTATCGCCTCGCTGCTCAGGAACGTGTAAAATAAAACCTCGATATATCAGCGTTCTCACCACGGCGGCACGGCGACACAGAGACAAATCGAGAAACTATGGCAGGATAGTTAGTTGAACCACGGCGGCACGGCGACACAGAGACAAATCGAGAAACTATGGCAGGATAGTTAGTTGAACCACGGCGGCACGGCGACACAGAGACAAATCGAGAAACTATGGCAGGATAGTTAGTTGAACCACGGCGGCACGGCGACACAGAGACAAATCGAGAAACTATGGCAGGATAGTTAGTTGAACCACGGCGGCACGGCGACACAGAGACAAATCGAGAAACTATGGCAGGATAGTTAGTTGAACCACGGCGGCACGGCGACACAGAGACAAATCGAGAAACTATGGCAGGATAGTTAGTTGAACCACGGCGGCACGGCGACACAGAGACAAATCGAGAAACTATGGCAGGATAGTTAGTTGAACCACGGCGGCACGGCGACACAGAGACAACCCGTACCCGAATAGCAAGACGCTTTATTATTGAACCACGGCGGCACGGCGGGCTGACGACACTGAGACAACCATTTTTCCTTCCTTCAGGCTATTGATCGAAAGTCAGGCTGAAACCCTTGGATAGTAAGCTTATGATTAATGCACTGTCTTTGTGTCGCCGTGGACTAAAAAAGGGTTCACTTATACCAGTTCACCACTGTCTTGGTGTCGCCGTGCCGCCGTGGTTCTAGTTACCATCTGGCCTGTTGTGGATCGCCTTGTCTTGGTGTCGCCGTGCCGCCGTGGTTCTAGTTACCATCTGGCCTGTTGTGGATCGCCTTGTCTTGGTGTCGCCGTGCCGCCGTGGTTCAAATATTTGATCTACAGTTGTTGGGATAAGGAGCCGTGCCGCTGTGATGTATCGTCCCAGCGCTCACGGTGATCTTATTCTAGAAGCCAGCTTATATCAATGCTGTACTCATCGGTCTCCATCCCCGGCTCGCCGTTTTTGGCGTGGTAGTCGGAGCAGGCCGTGAGCTTGAGCCCGTAGCGGCGGGCCATTTCGACGGTCTTCATGTTGAGCTGGCGCTCGATCATGATCCGCTCAAAAGGCTCTATCGCTCTAATCGACCGCATCTTGGTCTTCTGCCGGTACTTGCAGAGCTCGACTCCCACGCCACCGAGCTTTTTGAACTTTTTCATGACAGCGTCGGGCCGGGCGTACTCGAAGGGATGGGCCAGGACGGGCAGGCCTCCGGAGGCTTTGATCAGCCGAATGCATTCGGCCATGGTGAGCTCGTAGGCTTTTTTCGTCTCCACTTCAGGGAGCTTGAAGATTCTGTACAGCTCCTCCTCGGGAATCTCGATGCCCGTTTTTCGGGCGGCTTCGAGCACTTCGGCGGCGATGTGGGGCTTGCCCACTATCGTCCCTGATACCCGCTTCCGGACGTTTTCAAAGCTGACGGGCTCCCAGACGTCGTACCGGTCAGATAAGTAGTCGTTGATCCGGTCGAGCAGCCGCCGCCTTGCATCCACCCGGGCGTCTGCGAGGAGCTTGAGCTCGCTCCGGAGCGGGCCGTTGTCCGGATCGATGCGCAGCCCGACTACATGGACGTCGACGTGGTCGTCTTCGTCCCTGGTTGAAAGCTCTACCCCAGGGACCAGCCGGATCCCGGCCTTCCCGGCTTCCTCGAGGGCGGCCGGGTAGCCGTCGACAGTGTCGTGATCGGTGATGGATATCAGCCGGATGTCGAGCTCTGAAGCCAGCTGAAATACCTCGGCGACGGTCTTGCGGCCGTCAGAACAGGTAGTGTGAACGTGAGTATCGATCTTCATGAGCAGAGTCACCTCTACGGTGACGACCGCGGAGGCATCTTATGATAGGCTTGCTCAGACATATATATTTATGCCGGAGATGCGGAGGCGTCTAAATGCCGGCATGGCTAAGGTAGGAGTTCAATTGTGCCATATCCCGAAAAGATATAACGTTAAACGCTAACTTTCTTGCGAGATATTTCCTCCGGGGTGGAACTACGAAGGTCAGCGTTCGATTTGCCATTATCACCGCAGTTATTTCCGCCCTGCTCATAGCGTCCATCATCGTGACCTTCGAGGGGCTCGTCATACCGTGGCACGAGGAGTCGATGATCCGGCTGTCTGCCAACACCGCCGATTTTTTGAAGGATACCGCACCCTGGCTTAACCGGTCGCAGCAGCAGGATCTATGCGAGCACCTGATCCTGGACAATCCCGACCTGAGCTATCTGCTGATCGTGGATCGCGACGGCAGGGCGATAGCGCACAGTAATCCTCAGCGGGTGGGTATGGTCTTCAATGACACGGGTACCCTGGCCGCAGCGCGGGACGGAGAGTTCGTACGGCAGTCGTACCTCCGGGACCATGACAACCTAAGCTCTCCCTACCACGACGAGCGCATCATAGACATCCTTTACCCCATCATCGATGAGAGCGGTAACCCGGCAGGAGCGGTTAACATAGGGCTCTCCATGAGCCGGGTGGACGCGATGAAGACCCAGTACAGGCTGGTGATCGCCGGCATCAGCCTCACGATACTGGTGTCAATGCTGCTGTTCATTTACAGCTTTTTCAGCCACGTATACCGGCCTATCGACGTCCTGGTCCGCGCGACCAGGAAGTTCAGGGATGACCAGGCGCCTGCCCGAATCAGCACCCGGGGCGACGACGAGTTCGCCGAGCTCGTAGGAGAGTTCAATAGCATGAGCTATCGGATATCCGGGCTGATCGCTGACCTGTCCAGAAGAGAGCGGGATTTGCAGGAGTACGTGGACCACCTGCTGACCTTTAGCGCAAAGCTGTCCCGGGACGGGGTGATCGAGATCATCAACAGGGCCACTCCCAGGCCTGCGGGCATGCGGGACGGGGACCTGATCGGCCTCAGATTAGGCGAAGAGGCATGCTGGGACCTGCCTGCTGAAGCCCGGTCCCGCCTCGCCGCATGCCTGGAGAGGGCCGGGCACGGGGAAGCGGTGCAGTACGAGGAAACCTTGGGCTCCGCGGGGAGCCGGGCCACCCTGGACATCGGCCTGATGCCCGTGAAAGGGCGGGACGACAAGACGGACTACATAGTGGCAGAGATACGGGACATCACCGGGCGGAAGCAGGCAGAGGATACGATAAAGAGGTCTCTCGAAGAGAAGGAAGTGCTGCTGAAGGAGATCCACCACAGGGTCAAGAACAACCTGCAGATCATCTCCAGCCTGCTCAATCTCCAGTCCTCGGCGCTCGGCGACGATGCCTCGGTTCTGGTGTACCAGGAGAGCCAGAACAGGATCAAGTCCATGGCCCTCATCCACGAGAAGCTCTACCAGTCTAAGGACCTCTCCCGCATCGATTTCGCAGACTACATTCAGAGCTTGAGCATGTACCTGTTCCAGACGTATGTGAAGGACCAGGACAAGATTCGAATTGACTTGCAGGTGGAGAGAGTGCCCCTGTGCATCGACGCTGCGATACCGTGCGGCCTGATCGTGAACGAGCTTGTGACCAACAGCCTGAAACACGCGTTCCCCGGCGACCGCAGGGGACAGGTAACCATCGGGCTCCAGGTGTTACCCGACAGCTTGATCGAGCTGAGGGTGGGTGACGATGGCGTCGGGCTGCGCGAAGGGCTGGACGTTGCCAACGCTAAGACGCTTGGCCTGCAGCTGGTCTATGCGCTGGCTTCTCAGCTGGAGGGCAGGGTGGAGGTATCCAGGGAAACCGGCGTAACCTTCAGGGTTACCTTCCGAAATCCCTGTGCATGATAAGAGCTGTTCGGCCGGGCTCGCGGGATAAGCTGTCGAGAAAAGGTCAGCCATTTCGCTGGCAGGGCTGACAGTAGTAGCCATCTTTCTCCTTTTTCGCCCGGTCCGTGCTCACCGGCTCGCCGCAGCGGGCGCAAACTACGTCCCCCGCACGGGGTCCTCTGCCCCGGTGCTCCTCGTTCACTTCCCGGATATCAAACACTACATCGCCGGGCGTCTCGAGTATGGCCCGGCAGATCCGCTCGATGCGGTGCGGGAGGTCGACAACCTCCTCGGGAGTCGCCTCATCGCCGGAGACTCTCGCCTGCAGGCTGGCGAGCCCCGGGTCGAGCCGATCAACCGTGAACTCGGACTTCAGCGAGACGCGTAAGCCTCTGCCGGTACCTTTAATCAAAAAAGTATAGACCTGCTTTCCGTAGTCGCAGAGGATCAGGTTCCCGTTACCGACTGTCCTGCCGGTGACCGTCTGGACCGCGTCCACTCCGCACCCGGCGTTCTCTACCATCACCAGGATCTCGCTGTTGTCGCTGATGTGGGTGTGCAGCCAGCGCATGCCGATGTGCGAGGCGTAGTAGCCGATAGCAAGGCCGGGGCATATGTGCCCGTGAAACTGTACCGCGCTGGAAAACGGGAGAATGAAGCCGTGCGATTCGGGGTCGATCTGGTAGCCCATGGTCGATCGAAATCCAGTACGCTGTCATATTATAAACACTTAGTGCGGACGGAGAGATCATCGACAATTTTATCTCTGTGAGCGGCAGCATAACAGGCACCGCCGGAACCATGCCGGCCGGCCAGTGTTCCCGGCATTGATGATCGCCGGAGATGGTTACTTAGCAAAGTATATAATGAAAAAACATTATAATCTGGAAGGTTAGAGAAACGATTAAATTCGGCAATTGACGTGATGACGATGGTTGAACTGACGGTAATCCAGAGAGAAATTTTATCTGCGCTAATCAACTTATTCAGGGAGAAGGGCCGGGCCATCAAGGGAGAGGAAATCTCGGAGCGGATCGACCGCAATCCCGGCACCGTCCGGAACCAGATGCAGTCGCTGAAAGCACTGGGCCTTGTGGAAGGCGTACCGGGCCCCAAGGGCGGCTACAAGGCGACCAGCTCCGCCTACCAGGCGCTGAACCTCTCGCCCATGGACAAAGAGGCGGAAGTACCAATATACCGTAACGGGGAACGTGTGCTAAACACCAACGTAGCTGACATTGACCTTAACACCGTCAGGCATCCGGACATGTGCCGTGCCAGCATCAAGATCCTGGGGGACATCCGGAACTTCGACGTGGGAGACACCATCCAGATCGGCCCTACCCCGGTCAACAAGCTGATGGTCAGAGGCGACGTAGTAGGCCGGGATGATATCAGCGGCATTGTGCTGCTGAGCATCACGGAAATGATCTCCCTGCCTAAAAAGCCTGTGAAGGACTACATTAATCACCGGCTGATTACCATACCCACCACCGCTACGATCAAGGAAGCTCTGGTCACGCTTGCCAGGAACGACATCCACGGGGTCCCGGTAGAGGAGGGAGGCAAGATTGTTGGCATCATCACCTATACGGACATAGGCCGGGCCATCTCTGCAGACAAGGGTAGCAGTAAGGTCACGGAGTTCATGACGCCCAAAGTAGTCGCAATTGAGTCTGACAAGCCCATGTACGAGGCAGTGTCCCTCATGAACCGGAACAAGATCGGCAGGCTGCTGGTCACAGAAGAGGGCAGGCCCAAGGGCATGATCACCCGCATGGACGTCATCAGCAAGCTGACTTCGTATTAAAAAAAACTAGAGCTGCCGGGCCAGGTGCGGAATACGTCCGGACACCCGGATGCCCCTTTTTTCTATTCGCTGCTTACTCTATGACCCCGGTAGCCCTGGCCACTTTCTCCGCCGCCTCGAGGGTGATACCAGTGTCGCCGAGGATCGTGTACCGCTCGGGCCGGATCTTGTGGGCTTCGGTCATCGCCTGGAGGATGTACCGGTCCTCGATGCCCATCTCCCGGGCGGTGACCGGGGCGCCAATCGTCTTTAAGGCGTTGCGGATGTTCTGCCAGTCGCCCCCGTGGAGGTACATCATCAGGATGGTCCCCAGGCCGCACTGCTCGCCGTGGAGGGCGGGCTTCGGGGCGATCTTGTCCAGCACGTGGGAGAACTTGTGCTCGCTGCCGCTGGCAGGCGCGGAGGAGCCTGCTATGCTCATGGCCACGCTGGACGAGACCAGCGCCTTGACGATTTCCTGGGCGGACTCCTCCAGGCCAGGCCGGATCATGTGCGCCGAGTCGACGACGATCTGGGCGGTCATCTGGGACAGAGCCGCTGCGTACTCGGAGAAGTAGACGTTCCTGAGGCGGGACGCGAGCTTCCAGTCCAGGACGGCGGTATAGTTGGAGATGACGTCGCCGCAGCCCGCGGCCAGCAGCCTGTAAGGCGATTTCACGATGATGCTGGTATCGGCCAGGACGCAGAGGGGTGCCTCTGCCTGGATGGAGACGGTCTCGCCGTCGTGGCGGATGGAGGCTCTGGACGACGCTATGCCGTCGTGGGACGCTGCCGTGGGGATGCTCAGGTAGTACATGTTGAGCCGGGTCGAGGCCAGCTTGGCGATATCGATGGTCTTGCCCCCGCCCACGCCCAGCAGAAAGTCGGCTTTCAGTTCCCTGGCGGTGGCTTTTGCCAGCTCCACGTTCTCCATGGTCGCGTTCTCTACGAGCAAAAAGTCCGCGCCATAGCCCGCTTCCCTGAGCGAATCGGCAACCGCATCACCGGCGATCTGTTTGGTGGTCTTACCTGTAACGATAAGCCCCCTGCCCTTGAGGCGCATGCTCCTGCACAGGTCGCCTACGCTCCGGACAGCTCCCGGCCCCGCGATGACGTTCCGGGGAAGCTGCATCCACCGCTCGCTGTGCTTGGAGACGTTTGTTTCCCCTTTGGATACATTTATGTCACTGTTGCTCGTATTAACACCCCAAGGTGAACATGTTGTCGTTTGACATTGGCGAGTTCGTCTACAAGTATTACATCCACCCCATCGTGTATGCCGGTGAGGGCTACAACCCGGTAAACACCGTCACCTATGCCATTATCCTTGGTATAAGCCTCTTCGCAATATTAAAGTTAATGGACATGCTGAAAGTCAAGATCGACGAGAAGTTCGTCGTCTCCACAGTACCGTTCATCCTGGTAGGCGCCTCGCTCCGGGTCGTGCAGGACGTACAGCTCGTGCAGCCGCCCCTCAGCTACATGTTCATCACCCCGTTCGTCTACGTCCTCGCCTTCGTCATCACCGCCGCCGTGCTGCTGACATGCCTCGGCCTGCAGCGGGCGGGCATCGTCAAGGACTACTCCAAGCCGTATTTCTGGACCGGAGTCGTCGGCATAGTTATCGTTCTAGGCCTCCTGTTCACCAAAGAGGTTCGGCTGTGGTGGGCCCCGATCGTCATCATCCTGCTGGCGGCCACCTTCACCGCCTCGATCTACGTGATCGCCAGGCACCTGAAAATTGACTTCCTCACCAACAAGCTCAACATCGCCATCCTCGCCGCCCACATGTTCGACGCCAGCTCCACCTTCACCGCGATCGACCTCGTCGGCGGGTGGTACGAGGAGCACGTCGTCCCGGTATTCTTCATTGGCCTGTTCGGCACCTCGTTCGTCATGTACGCGCTGAAGCTGGCAGTGTTCATCCCGGTCATCTACATCATAGAGAAGTATTTCAAAGATGACCCGCAGATGTACTACGGCATCAAGTTCGTGCTCCTGGTCCTCGGCGCAGGCCCCGGCATCCGGAACACGCTCCACATGACGTTCGTATCAGCATGACAGTAAAAACGCTACTTCCGGGGCCGCGGACCTTCGTGGCCTACCTTTACCAGATCAGGGCCTACATCTTAGTGATAGCCGCGCTCTGGCTCTTCTCGACCATCATCGGCGCCACTATGGCCGTGGCCTTGCCCGAGGAGAGCCGGCAGTTTGTGGAGGTCATCAGTAACCAGATGAAGCCTCTGCTCTCCGCATCGCAGTTCGATCTGATGATCGGCATCTTCCTGAACAACACCCGGGCCTGCCTGCTCTCGGTGGCGCTCGGCCTCGGGCTCGGCCTGCTGCCATTACTCATCATATTCGTCAACGGCCTCGCCATGGGCCTGGTCATCGCGCTCTCCGTCATAAACGCAGGCCCGCTGTTCATCATAGTGGCCCTGCTCCCCCACGGCATCATCGAGGTACCCGTGGTCGCTATCTCCGCCGCCATCGGCCTCCGGTTCGGGCACTGCATCCTCATGGCCCTCCTCCGGCAGGCAGTGGACCTCAAAAAGGAGCTGATCGACGGCGTGTCGGTCTTCGTCGTCTGGCTGGTGCCACTTCTGTTCGTGGCCGCGTTCGTCGAGAGCTACGTGACGCTGGCGCTGGTCTACTTCCTTATGGGTTAATAATCTTAAAAGCTGTAACCCGCATTGCCCGGCCCCGGGAGGCCTCGTTCTTGAATCGCAAAGACGCAAGGACGCAAAGGCGCAAAGTTGATCATATAACCTTCTTTGCGCCTTTGCGATTTAAAATCAACCCATTTTTGCCGTATCGCCTGCCCTTCTTCCAGCCTTTTATGCACGTCAACATTATATATATTAATATTTTAATTTAAGTTCGTATGGTCGGCATGGACAGAGGCAACCGGCTCCTAATTTTCACGGAGGGGGCGCAGTGACGTTCGAGAACCGGATACCTGGTCCGGGGGATTTCGCCGGGTACGTGTACAGGCTGAGGTGGCACCTCGGGGCGGTCATCCTGCTGTTCGCGATATTCATGGCCATGGGCTTTGTGGTGGCCACTGCTTACCCGGCTTTCACCGAGAGCACAATCTCGGGCTTCAAGGAAGAAGTAGGGCCGCTCAAGGAAATGTCGCCGCTGGGCCTGACGCTGGCCATCTTCGAGAACAACGCCATCAAGTGCTTTTTAACCGTCGTGCTCGGCCTGGCGCTGGGCATAGCGCCGATCATCTTCATCATCGCCAACGGGTTCGTCATCGGCATCGTGGTAGGGGCGACGTTCGTCAAGACCGGCATACTCTACGTGATCGTCGGCATCGTGCCCCACGGGGTCGTCGAGATGCCCATGGTCCTCATATCGGCGGCCATCGGCCTCAAGCTGGGGACGGACATGATGAGGGCGATCCTGTCGGCGACGGGCTCGGTGTTCAAGATCGACGCGCTGACGAAGCTGGACAGCGGGGCGAAGTACATCTGGAAGGACCTTCGGGAGGCGTTGCTGGTGTTCATCTTCTGGATCGCGCCGCTGCTGCTCATCGCCGCGTTCCTGGAGACCTTCGTGACCGGGACGCTGCTATACTTGCTCACTGCATAAAGACTACCTTAGCGTTAAGAAAGAACCACAACGGCACGGCGATTACTCACCATAGAGGGCACAGAGATGCACAGAGAATGCTTAATCACAGATTCCCCGTATCCCAGTGCCCGGGATGTAACCTGTGGTCCAGTGTTACCGCCTTGTTTAAGCTATCGTGGGTAGCACAAAAACACGAAACTACTTTTTTAGAGGGACACTAAAAGACTAAGACTCTAAGGTACACGGCTAAAACACGAACTGCACGAAGGCACTACTAATCGAAAAAAAGCACGAAGGGCACGGCCTTAAAACACGAACAAGTTCCGCGAATACTCAAAGACACCAAACTAAAACACAGCTGAACAAGCGGTTGTCATCGAAGACCGGCATCAGGATTATTATGCGGCCTCATGGGCGCAGTAGTCGTGGCAAGTGTAAGGCGAAACGGTTGTTTGTCTTAACTTGGTGTCTTAGGGTTTTCGCGGAACTTGTTCGTGTTATTAGACCGTGCCGTTCGTGTCCTTCGAGCTTTAACCGGTGTCTTAGTGCAATTCGTGTTTTAACCGTGAACTTTGAGCATTCGAGCATTTCGTGTCACTCTAAAAAAGATTTTATGTCTTCGTGCTACCCACGAGAGCCTATACAAGGCCAGAGCACCGGGCAGCTTACCAACCCCAAGCTGAACAAGCACGGGAACACCTGAGAGCGCAGAGATTTATATTTAGAGTAGAGGGCGCGAGAAAATTACAACCCGTCACGGCACATCCTGATACGGCCACGGCCGCCGCAGACACGAGAAGAAGAAGCCCGATGATCGCTATCTAGCGGCCGGGGACAGGTTACAGGATAGGCGTATATAGTGGCTTATCCGCCCGCACAGTTGTATACCATTCGTTTATTAGGATTTATGAGAATAGCTTTTGTTAGGCAAGCATTACGAAGCATACATTTAATGCGAAGCACATCCATTTTACTCAAAAATTCTGATGAGTAGTGTCTTATGAGCCTCGCAGAAGAAATCTTACAACTTAAAAAAGAGCGGAAGGCGGTCATCCTCGCCCACAACTACCAGCGTGGGGAGGTGCAGGACATCGCCGACTACTGCGGCGATTCTTTTGGCTTGAGCCAGAAGGCCGTGGAGGTCGACGCCGAGGTTATCGTGTTTTGCGGCGTGGACTTCATGGCAGAGTCCGCCGCCATCCTGAACCCGGACAAGATTGTCCTCAACCCTAAGCCGGAGGCGGGCTGCCCGATGTCGGCGATGATTACGCCGCTGCAGCTGCAGCTCTTCAAGAAAGAGCACCCCGACGCGGCCGTGGTCTGTTATGTTAATTCTTCCGCGGCGGTCAAGGCGGAGAGCGACGTGTGCTGCACGTCCTCCAACTCCATTAAAATCGTCAACGCGCTGGAGCAGGACGAGGTCCTGCACGTGCCGGACTACAACCTGGCCACGTATACGCAGCGCTTCACCAAGAAGAAGATTTACCCGTGGAACGGCTTCTGTCCGACCCACCACCAGATCACCGCCGGGGACATCCTGATCTCTAAGATGGACCACCCCGGGGCGGAGATCATCGTGCATCCGGAGTGCCGGCAGGAAGTCATCGCCCTCGCGGACGGCGTCTACTCCACGGACGGCATGCTCAAGTATGCGAAAACGACTACGAAGGACCTGGTCATCGGCACCGAGGTAGGCATCATCCACCGGCTCAAGAAGGAGAACCCGGGCAAGAACTTCTACCCCGTCTCCAATTATGTGGTCTGCCCTAACATGAAGATGAACACCCTCGAGACGATCAGGGACAGCCTCCGGGACATGAAGACCGAGATCAGGATACCGGAAACTATTCGTATTGACGCGAAAAAAGCACTGGACAGAATGCTGGAAATCGGCAGAGGTTAGAGATACTTATGACAGGACAGGAGCAGGCGGCAAAAGCCCTCGCCGAGCAGATCGAGAAGCTCGCGGCCGGGAGAGAGATCAAGATCATGCACGTGTGCGGCACCCACGAGTACACGATAACCAAGAGCGGCATCCGCTCATTACTTCCCCCTAATGTTAAGGTAGTCATGGGCCCCGGGTGCCCGGTGTGCGTCACCCCCCAGAGCGAGATCGACGCCTGCGTGGAATTAGCTGAGCAAGGCAAGATCATCTGCACCTACGGCGACCTTTTAAGGGTGCCCGGCACCAAGTCCTCGTTATATGATACAGTAGGCGACATCCGCATCGTCCAGAGCATCGCCCAGGCGGTCGACATCGCAAAGCAGACTCCTGAGAAGGAAGTCGTGTTCATGGCCGTGGGCTTCGAGACCACCGCGCCGACCACTGCCGCCGTGTTATTGCTGAACCCGCCCGAAAACTTCTCGATCATAGTCTCCCACAGGCTCGTCCCGCCCGCCATGAAGTGGCTGATGCAGCAGGGCGAGGCCAACCTGAACGGCTTCCTGTTGCCGGGCCACGTGTGCACCATCATGGGCATCCACGAGTACGAGGCCTTCCCCGTTCCCCAGGTCATCGCCGGGTTCGACGCCATGGAAGTCCTGTACGGACTATATTTACTGGTAAAACAGATCGTCGAAGGCCGCGCTGTCGTCGAGAACGCGTATGCCAGCGCCGTCAAGCCCGAAGGCAACCTCAAGGCCCAGAAGATGATGGCCGAGGTTTTCGAGCCCTGCGACATCATGTGGAGAGGCTTCCCGGTCATCCCCGACTCGGGCTACAAACTCAAGTCCCAGTTCGAGAAGTACGACGCCATCAAAAAGTTCGGCATCGAGCTCAAGGACGTCAAGTGCACCACCGGGTGCCTGTGCAACGAACTGCTGAGAGGCATCAAAGAGCCGACCGACTGCAAGCTGTTCGGCAAGGCCTGCACCCCGCTGAAGCCGGTGGGCGCCTGTATGGTCTCCAGCGAAGGCGCGTGCCGCATCTGGTACACCTACGGCAAGGCGCATAAAATAGTCAAGACAGCTCCGGCGAGCCCCTGAAAGGGCTCGCTCCGTATCTCTTTTTACATCATTTGTCGGCAAAGAGCGGACGCTACGCGATAGCTAGAGACTTATTGTGTTTACAGCATTAGTTCAGGGCCCGGCGCCCGGGACTATAAAATTCACAGAAAAAGAGTCGAGAGGAGCCCCGGTGAGGAGGCCCCTGTTCTGGCATATTTTGAAGGCCATCAGGCCTTCAGGAATCTCCACGAGTAAGTCATGTCGTTGACGCAGGTGGTCAGGTTGCCCTTTGCCTGCACGATCATGTAGTCGTCCTGATATTTGATATTGTAGGCGTCGAACTTCATGACGTAGATGCCGAGCTGCTCATACTGGCTCTTGTACTGCTGCTTCTCGGTCTCGTTGAGCGTCCGGTTCAGGTGGATCACAGCCAGGTAGTCGTACTTGCCCTCTTCGGCGGCCGGGGTGATGCCTGCGTAATACCGGTCAGAGGCGTTGAGCAGCGACGTGGTGCCTACTACGGACAGACGAGCGCTGGTGGCGTTGACCGGGTAGCCCTTCAGCTGCGTGATGAGATCGAAGTAGTTATCGTAGGAGGTCCTGTTGCCCGGATTGGACCAGTACAGGAGCATGTCGGCTACGTTCTGGATCCTGCCGCTCACGGTAGGCCTCGTCTCGGAGTAGGTGTACAGCGAGTTGATAGCCCTCATGGGGACGCCGTTGTAGGAAGTCTGGTTGGGGTTGGTGATGGTGTACTTAGGCCCGAAATCGGTGATCGAGACCCACTGCTCCGCGAAAGAGCCGAAGTACCCCTCAGGGTAGTTGACCAGCACGTCTTTCTCGGGCTGGCCGCCGAACGCCGCCGGGTTGGGGATGCTGCCGTTCAGGTTGGCCATCGCCCAGTTGCCGATATCCTCGTCCGACTTAAGGTCCGCAAACCTGACGTAGTCCGCTCCCGGCGGGACAATCACAAGCCCGTCCACGATGGAGTTGAACCTGATCTCGTCGGTGCCAGAATCGTCTGGCGTCGTCGGGTTGGTATTAGTAAGTATCGCGAAGATGGACAATACCATGATCAGTATGAGAAAGATCGGGATGGCAACTTTCATCCAGTTCTTTTTCCCTGCGCCCTTCTGGGGTGCCTTTTTGCCGCCTTTTGATGCCATAGTCGTCGCCTCGATTGCAACGGGAGTATCAGGAACGGCATTATAGATAAAGTTTTAGAAGGGGTGTCGGGGGAACCTTTTTGAAAAAGGTTCCCCTGACTCACGACACGAGAAAAAGTCCGGAGGGCACAGGAAAAGCGATGTTTTTGAGGGGGTGGCGAGGGGGTGGCGGCACCGAAGGGTGCCACCACTCAGATTTTTACTAAAAAACCCCCCTAACACCACACAGGGATAACTTTTAGGGTTTACGCAAAAACCCCCTAACACCACACAGAGCTAACTTTTAGGGTTGGGAGAGACTGTAAACCCTCAATCAAGAAACACCTTGCTATCTGTGCTTCATTAAGCAAGGGCTATCGAAGAATACGCCTGCATGGAGATTGATTCGGTCATGAAAAGGGGGTTTTCAAGTAAAGCCCGTGAAAAAATCTTCGGGAGGTCGGAGAGTTCCCGGGAGTCCGGGGAGGATTTTCAAAGTGGGAGGTTTGAGAGGATAAGGAGGTCGGAGAGGAGGTCGGAGAGTATGGAACGGTTAGAGAGGATACTTTTTTATGGTGATTTCCCGGTTTTTAGGAGGGTCAGGTACCGTTTACACGAAGTACACAAGGTACGCGAAGTACGCGAAGTTTTACTATAAATTGGCTTGCAGTCAGCCTGTTTATCAGACTTTGAGTACTTCGTGTACTTCGAGTACTTCGTGTAAATGGTACGGGCACTCGTATAACAGGCTTCAGGAATTACCATTGATTTAATCCTCTCCGGCCTCCTCGCTTACCCTCTCAGCACCCCCACACACGAATTTTTCATGGAATACAAGACATTCCTATGATCAGCATACGGGGGAGCTTTTTAGTGAACCACTAAAAGTTAACTCTGTGCGGTGTTAGGGGGGCTTTTAGTGAACCCCTAAAAGTTATATCAGCTGGTGTTAGGGGGGCTTTTTGTAAAAAGCCCCCCTCGTCACCCCCTCAAAAACATCGCTTTTAAAAGCGCCCTTCGGGCGTGAGATCATGTCGAAAGTCAAGGGAACTTTTTTAGAAAGTTCCCCGACAGCCCCTCAAAAATCTTAATGGACCCTGCGGGAATTGAACCCGCGGCATCTACGTTGCGAACGTAGCACTCTACCCCTGAGTTAAGAGCCCGATTTCAACATAAGATAACATTTGTACTATAAATACTATTCGCGGGCATATACGCTCTCTGCGAGCGAAGCGAGCCCATAAAAGGCGAAGCCTGTAGGACCTGTCTGTGGCCCTCAGGCGCCCTTTCTGCCTTAGAATGCCCTGCCGGTTGCTTCGACGTTGACGCTCTCGACGCCCTCTACTTTAGAGAAGGCTTCTTCGACGGGCTCAGTGCCGCCTGCGTTGTCGTCGACGGTGACGGTGACCATGATGGCCTTTAAGCCGAACGCGATGGGCTTGAGGTTCATGCCCTGAAGCTTGCCGCTGGCGGGCATGGCTGCCTTGAGAGCTTCCATGAGCTTGTTTAAGTCACGGTCTGCGCTGTCCGGCATGACTCTGATAGACGCTACTACGTCTGCCATGCTGGCTCACGGCCCCTGGAAACCGCACTTCGGGCATACGTACGGGTTGGACTGCTGCCTGCACTTTCCGCACCGGCCCATGTCTTCCCCGCATACGGGGCACTTGAATTGAGCTGCGCCTTCGCCGGTCAGGTTGACCTTGCAGGAGACGCACTTGCTTACCTGTTTACCTTCTGCCATGTTCGTATCTCCTTTATATAATCATGATGCGACTTGCGTATAGTACACACTCTATTATAAGCATTACTGTGCTTACGCGCCACTTTACGATGGTTCTACGTTATTTTTTTGCCAGCTTGTTGTACAGCCGGGCCTGGAAGCCGTGGAACTTGCAGTAGCCTTCCGCGTCCTTCTGGTCCAGCGACTTGCCGTCGAAGGAGACCAGCTCTTCGCTGTATAAGGCCGTCTTGGATTCTCTGGCGACTACCATGCAGCTGCCCTTGTAGAGCTTCACCTTCACGGTGCCGTTCACCCGCTCCTGGGTGAGGTCGATGAACGCGTTCAGGTCGTGGAACAGCGGCTCGTCGACGAGGCCCATGTAGCCGAGCTCGGCCCAGGCGGAGTCCACGCCTTCCTTGAACTTGAGCTCGGCCCTGGTGAGGCAGAACTTTTCGAGGTCCTTGTGGGCGGTGAGCAGTACGGTGGCTGCGGGATGCTCGTAGTTCTCTCTCGCTTTCAGGCCGAGAACCCGGTCTTCCATCATGTCGGTCCTGCCGACGCCGTGCTTGCCCGCGATTTTGTGCAGGGCCTGGATGAGCGCCACGCCGCCCATCTTCTTGCCGTTGAGGGAGACAGGCACGCCTTTGGAGAAGCCGATCGAGACGATCTCCGGCTTCTCGGGTGCCTTCAGGGGGTCCTGGGTCCACTCGTAGATGTCCTCGGGCGGAATAAAGGCCGGGTCTTCCAGCTTGCCGCCCTCGATGCTGCGGGACCAGATGTTCTCGTCCACGCTCCAGGGCTTGGCCTTGGTCGCTGCGACGGGGATCTTGTGCTTCTTCGCGTACTCGATCTCCCATTCCCTGGTGAGGTTCATCTCTCTCATGGGAGCGACCACTGGAAGGTCGGTCTGGCGGAAGACTGCCTCGAAGCGGAGCTGGTCGTTGCCCTTGCCGGTGCAGCCGTGGCCGAAGGCGTCGGCCTTTTCCTTTTTGGCGACCTCGACGCACTTCTTCGCGATGAGGGGGCGTGCCATGCTTGTGCCGATAACGTAGCCCTCGTACATGGCGTTGGCCTTGATCATCGGGAAGATGTAGTCGCTGACGAACTCGTCCTTGGCATCTATAGTATAGTGCTTGTCAGAGATCAGCTTGGCCTTCTTCGTCGCGGTCTCGATCTCTTCGGGGGGCTGGCCCACGTCGACGGTGACCGTGATGACCTTGTCAAAGCCATAGTTCTCCTTCAGCAGGGGGATGCACACGGAGGTATCCAGGCCTCCGGAATACGCTAAAACGACCTTCTTGACCATAGTCTTCCTTCGACACCGTAAATAATGTCGGAGGAGATAAAGCTTTGTACGGCATACGCCGCGGCTTCGCCGCAGAGATTCTATGAGCACGTACCAGAAGTACAGGTAAAGACGTTGCACGCCCAGAAAAAGGCTTACTTATAGGATGTACCGTATAAAATGCTTTCGCACAAAAGGGCTATAAGTACGGCGTTTTTCTTCGGCAACGGATAAAAATGATGATATAATCCGCCATTGGAATGACTTTTCCAGCGTATAACGAAAACTATAAATACTAAGGCTTGTATTTAGCATCATCCGTGAAGCCGCAGGGTCAGTGCTTCAAGGACCATTTCAGAACTCCATACAATACCAACTCCGAAGTAAAAACGAAAAACTAAAAACGGGAAACAAGAACCCCTACCCAATATATACCGCAACCATATATACCCCAAGGAAAACGTATGAGGGACGATCGTAACGATCGTATCCCGATTACGCTATCCTCCGGTACTGGCTCCATAAATGCAGGTGGATGCCTACTCTTACCAGCTGATGTGCGCAGGCTGGTCGCCGAAAGCTAAACTATCGCGGTGGCCAAACCCTCCTCCCGTTTGCCGGCGCCGTCCGCCAAAAACGCCAAACACGCAAGCACCGACACACAAGTCCGACACGGACACTCATGTCCGTCATAATTATACCTCACCTCAAAAACGGACTTAGCCATCATCCACTGACTCAATCACGAGCCACCTGCAATGGTAAAGCTAGTACGGGAATTTTTTCTTATATTACGAGACTTCGGCTCGGGCTATTTCGAACTTTTCACCACCACTCGATCGTTAGCCGAAGGCTCCAAACCCTAGCAATTTATTTATACTTAGAGTCACACAGTATGATACGTCACACAATTAGATGTGTAATATATATTAGTATCATTAAGAGTGATGTACAATGGCCGATATAATGGATCGGTTTGAAACCGAAGTAAAAAGAGGCGTCATTCAGGTGGCCGTGATGTGCCTTCTGGAAAAAGAGCTGTATGGCTACGATATCATCAAGCACCTCAAGGACGTCGGCCTGGCGGTGGAGGAGGGTACGCTGTACCCGATTCTGCGGAGGCTCGACGACGAGAAGATCCTCACCAGCCGGTGGGAGACCAGCGGCCCGAGGCCGAGGAAGTACTACGTGATAACGGAAAATGGCAAGAGTATCAGGGAAAAGCTGCTGGAGTCGCTGAAGTCGGTTACCCAGGCGCTGGATACTCTCGAATCGCAAATGACGACGGCAGGTGATGCGTAGATGTACAATAAAATAATTGACGATTATCTAAACAAAGTGACCAGAGACATGGGACACAAGCAGCGGGATGATGTAAGGAACGAGCTGCGGTCCCATATTCTGGACAGCGCGGATGCCCTTGCGGCGGAGCGGAATACGACGGTGAACGAGTCCGTCATCCGGGAAGTCCTCGCGAGGATGGGGCCGGCTGAAAAGATGGCGGCAGGCTACCCGGTGAAGAAGGGAGGCATCCTCAGTGACAGGTTCATGCTAGTGATCGGTGGCATTATCGCCATCGTCCTGATCCTTGCAGTCGTGACAGTCCTGGCAGCAGCTGCGGGCGCTTGCGCTTTCCTGTCGCTGGCCCCGGTGCAGAATGGAGGAATCAGCTTCGTGACCGAGCAGAAGGAGTATAACTCCAGCCACGAGGCGGCGAAGAACATCACTATAGATGTGAGCACCTTCAACGGCGCCGTAGAGGTGCTGCCAGCCAGCAGCAACAATGTCGACGTCAAGGTCGTAGCGCGCGCCCCGCAGGGAAAGCTGGACCAGATCAGCGCGAATATCGGCATGAGCGGAAGCCAGGACGATCTTAACGTCGACGTGGCAGTCCAGCGCCTCCCGGGTAATATGATACCGGGTAACTTCGGCGCCAACGTCTACCTTTACGTCCCTGAGGAGTCCGCCTACAACATCGACATCCAGACCTCGAACGGCCTGGTCCACGTGGGCGATTTCGACGGCAGGACCCTGAAGCTCTCGACCAGCAACGGAGGCATCACCGTGGACGGCGGCCAGTACAGCCGCATCGAAGCAAGGACCAGCAACGGCAGGATTACCGCCACGTACAATGCTACGGATGCCACCTTCGAAACGTCTAACAGCGCTGTCAACCTGAACACTGGACAGTCGCTCGGCAGCCTCAGGGCGATCACCTCGAACGGCAGGATATCCGCCGACCTCCCTGACACCGCAGCCTACACGATCGAGGCTTCGACCTCGAACGGCCGCATCAGTTACAGCGCCTTCCCTATGGTGCTGACCACCGAAGAGAAGAACCGCATCGCCGGACATACCGCGGGCAACAATACCGAGGGCTTCTCGGTCTACCTCCGCACGTCCAACAGCGGGATCGAGCTCATCTGAGAACATTACGAGATTAAGAAAGAGGAAATAAAATGATAGATAAGATCATCGTCGCCATTCTGGCGATCATCGCCATCCTCGTGCTGCTGTTTGCAGGCATAGGATTCTGCGGACTATGCATGTTCGTCAACAACGTCGAAAACAACACCGGGTTCAACGGCCTGGTAGAGCACAGGGAAGACAAAACCATCCATGCCCCGGCGCAGAAGGTCAGCATCGAGGGCTACACCCTCGGCGGCGACGTCGAAGTATCCGAATCGACCACCGGCAACATAGAAGTAATCTATGACGTGTACGCCCCTCAGGGCCACCTGGACGATATTGTGACAGGCACGAACTACTCCATGGAGGGCGACACTCTGAAGATCAAGGCGACCGCTAAATTCCCCGATAACATGGGCTCGTTGAGCATGGTCGGGACCAGGGGCGCCAACCTGCACATCAAGGTACCTAAAAATGCCACCTACGACCTCAATCTGAATACTCTGGGCGGCCGGGTAATCGTGCCCGACCTGCAGGGAAGCAACCTGAAGATATCGACCATGGGCGGCGACATCGACCTCGATAATGTGAGCTACGACAGTATCACTGCCACCACGGCAGGCGGAGACATCACCGCAGAATACGATGCCGGGAAGGCTGTCTTCGAAACCATGGGCGGCAGAATAGTCCTGAACACGAAGCAGGCTACCGGGACAATGAACGCCAGCACCGCGGGCGGCGACATCAGGGTCACCCTGCCCGACGACACCAGGTTCACCATCGATGCCTCGACCATGGGCGGCAGAGTCACCCACGGGTCCATCAACATGGCCGATGCGGCAGAGAAGAGCAAGACCAGGCTGAGCGGCTCCACCGAGGGCGGAGTAGGCTCCCTCGACATCGACCTCAAAACCATGGGCGGCGACATAGAGATAAGCTACTGAGCTTATCTCCTTCTTTTTTTAAGTAAGAGTAAGGATATGTAGAGGCTGCCGGCCTGTGGCCGAAAGCTGGTAAAAAGCAGATGGCGGCCATCTGTCGTAGCCGCATTGTTCGAAGTAAGTTACTTCTTGACGATATCGAGATTGGAGTACAGCGTGAACGAGTACACCAGGCACCCGATGCATGCCACTGCGGCGACGCCGCCAAGGTAGCCGCCCAGGCCGAGGATGGGAGACTGGGGGGATATTAGCAAAGCTGCCGATCCTATGAACAAAACTGTGGCCAGTGGCACTCGTATCCATGATATCATGATTGTTACTACCTGGGCCGGATATATGGCCGCTATGTAGACATTATAATAGGTAGTACAAAGCTTTTATCGTTTTCGGGCCGGATTTTTTCTAATTGATCGGCAGCGCATGGAAATTTTTTATATCGGATGACTTTACGGCGAAGAATACCTGCCAGGGCACAAGTCGCCTGGCGGGATGCCGGACGGAGACTGCACGGACCGGATGGTCAGTTTAAGGTACGAAAAAAGAATGCGAGGGGCTATTAGCCCCTCTTGTTTACTCTTTGGCGACGTCGATGACCGGGGCGACGGGCTTGTCCATGGCCAGGTACTCGTTGAGAGACCTGATGGTCAGCTTGCGCCTGCCCATGGCATTGATCGCATCCGCAGACGCCTTCGCCGCCTGGAGCGTGGTCGCGTATGGTACCTCGTAGTCGACTGCTGCGCGGCGAATCTGGAAGCCGTCCGTCCTCGCGGTCTGCTTGGACGTTGGAGTGTTGATGACCAGCTGAACCTTGCCTTCCCGCATCAGGTCGATGACGTTGGGGCTGCCCTCGGATACTTTAAGTATGTGCCGGATGGGCAGGCCGTGGGATTCGAGGAACTCCTTGGTGCCGGCGGTGCCTATCAGCTGTAAGCCGTTCTCGTGGAGCATCCGGGCGATCTTCACCATGGGCTCCTTGTCTGTGTCCCGGATGGACAGGAAGACTGTGCCCTCCTGGGGCAGCGAGTTGAACGCGGAGATCTCAGCCTTGAAGAACGCCCTGCCATAGTCCAGGTCGATGCCCATGACTTCGCCCGTGGACTTCATCTCCGGGCCTAGCAGCGGGTCTGCGCCGGGCAGCTTGTCGAAGGGTAGCACGACTTCCTTGACGGAGACGTGCCTAGGCCGGGGCTCTTCAGTGTAGCCCATGTCCTTCAGCGAACAGCCGATAATGGCTTTTGCAGCCAGCTTGGCCAGAGGCGCTCCGGTAGCCTTGCTGACGAACGGGATAGTCCTCGAAGACCTCGGGTTAGCTTCGAGCACAAAGACCTTGCCGTCCTTGTAGGCCATCTGCAGGTTGACGCAGCCGATGACGTTTAGCGCCAGCGCGATCTTCCGGACGATAGCCCGGACCTGATCCTGCACTTCGTTAGACAGCGACTGGGGCGGGATGACGCAGGCGGAGTCGCCGGAGTGGATGCCGGCTTCTTCGATGTGCTCCATGATGGCGCCGATGAAGACGTCCCTGCCGTCGCACACCGCGTCCACGTCGATCTCGACCGCATTTTCCAGGAAGTCGTCGATGAGCACCGGGTGCTTCCGGCTGACCTTGACGGCCTCAGTCATGTACCGTTCGAGGTCTGTTTCGTCGTACACGACTTCCATGGCCCTGCCGCCCAGTACGTACGACGGCCTGACGAGGATGGGGAAGCCGATTCTGCGGGCGACGGTCTTGGCCTCGTCGATGGAGTAGGCGATGCCGCTGTCCGGCTGGAGGATGCCCTGCTCTTTCATCATCCGGCTCCACAGGTCCCGGTCCTCGGCGATGTTCATGTCGTCCGGGCTGGTGCCGATGATGATAGTGTTCAGGTCTTTGCGGCGGTTTAGCTCCATCTGGAGGGGGATTGCCATGTTGACCGAGGTCTGGCCGCCGAACTGGACCATGACGCCGTAAGGCCTCTCCTTCTCGATGATGTTCATCACGTGCTCCAGCGTGATCGGCTCGAAGAAGAGCTTGTCCGACGTGTCGAAGTCAGTCGACACGGTCTCTGGGTTGTTGTTGATGATGTGCGCCTCGATACCCGACTCCCTGAGCGCCTGAACTGCGTGTACGGTACAGTAGTCGAACTCGATGCCCTGGCCGATCCTGATCGGGCCCGCGCCGATGATGAGCACTTTCTTCCGGTCGGAAGGCTGCAGCTCGCACTCCTGCTCGTACGAGGAATAGTAATAGGGAGTCTTCGCGGCGAACTCGGCGGCGCAGGTGTCGACCATCTTGTACGTGGGGATGACGTTGAGCTTGTGCCGCAGGTCGCTGATCTCCTCGAGCGTGACGCCCCGCAGCTCGGCGATCCACTCGTCCGTAAACCCTAACCGCTTCGCTTTCAGCAGGAGGTCCCGGTCGAGTAGCGCGGCCTTGACCTTGTCCGCCATGTCCACGATGTTCTTGATCTTGAGGATGAACCACGGGTCGATGCTGGACAGCTTAGAGATCTCCTCCACGGTGAACGCCCCGGTGCGCAGCGCTTTAAAGATGACGAACATGCGCTCGTGCGTCGGCCGCTGGAGGATGTCGGCCATCTCGTCCTTGGACCAGTTGCCGTAGCCCCAGAACTCGCTGATGTCTAAAGAGTTCAGGGCCTTCTGGAGAGCCTCCTCGTAGGAGCGGCCGATGGCCATGACTTCGCCCGTGGACTTCATGGACGTGGTGATGTGCTTGTCCGCGGTCTTGAACTTGTCAAAGGGCCACCTCGGGATCTTTACGACGACGTAGTCGATGGTCGGCTCGAAGGAGGCCGGAGTCTCCATGGTGACCTTGTTCTTGATCTCGTCCAGCCTCAAGCCAATCGCAATCTTGGCTGCTATTCTGGCGATGGGATAGCCAGTAGCCTTGCTGGCCAGCGCGGAAGACCTCGATACTCTCGGGTTAACTTCGACGATCCGGTATTCGCCCTCTTTCCAGGCGAACTGGATGTTGCAGCCGCCCTCTATGCCGAGGGCGCGGATGATCTTGATAGCGGCAGACCTGAGGGTCTGGTGGTCCGCGTCGGAGAGCGTCTGGGACGGGGTGACGACGATGGATTCGCCGGTGTGGATGCCCATCGGGTCGATGTTCTCCATGTTACAGATGGTGATGCAGGTGTCGCTGGCATCCCTCATGACCTCGTACTCGAACTCCTTCCACCCGAGGATGCTCTCCTCGACGAGGATCTGGTGAATCCTGGAGCGCTTGATGCCGATCTCCGCGATCTGCTTTACTTCTTCGATGGAGCGGGCGACGCCGCTGCCCGTACCGCCTAACGTGAAGGCGGAGCGGATGATCATCGGCAGGCCCAGGGTTTCGACCGCCTTGACCGCCTCTTCTACGGTGTGGCAGGGGATGGACCTCGGCACTTTCTCGCCGATGCTCTCCATCGCGTGCTTGAACCGGTCCCGGTCCTCGGTATCGTAGATCGCCTTGAGCGGCGTGCCGAGCAGCTTGACGCCGTACTTCTCCAGCACGCCCATCTCCGCCAGCTCGCTAGTAATATTTAGGCCGGTCTGGCCGCCAAGGCCGGCGATGATGCCGTCCGGGCGCTCTTTCTCGATGATCTGGGCCACGACCTGAGGCGTAATGGGTTCTACGTAGACGGCGTCGGCCATCTCCGGGTCGGTCATGATCGTCGCGGGGTTGGAGTTGACCAGGACGACCTGGATGCCCTCTTCCCTCAGGCTCCGGCAGGCCTGGCTGCCGGAAAAGTCGAACTCGGCGGCCTGGCCGATGAGGATGGGCCCCGAGCCTATTAATAGTACTTTTTTGATGTCCGTTCTCTTAGGCATGGTGACCACCGATCCTCTGTAACAGTGAGTCGAAGAACCAGTTCGTATCGTGCGGCCCCGGGTTGGCCTCCGGGTGGTACTGGACGCTCCAGACCTTGAGCGCGTCGTTCTTCATCCCCTCGACGGTGCCGTCGTTGGCGTTGACCTGGGTGACTTTGATGTCCTTGCCATCGATGCTCGCGGGGTCCACCGCGTAGCCGTGGTTCTGGCTGGTGATGTAGACTTTGCCGGTCTCGACGTCGATGACCGGCTGGTTGGCGCCCCTGTGGCCGAACTTGAGCTTGTAGGTGCTGGCTCCCAGCGCCAGCGAGGCGATCTGGTGGCCGAGGCAGATGCCGAAGATCGGGAGCTGTCCCGCCAGCTTCTTCGTGACCGCTATGCCGTTGGTCGCGTCCTGCGGGTCGCCCGGGCCGTTGGAAAGCAGTATGGCGTCGGGCTGGTAGCTCATGATCTGTTCAGAGGAAGTGGTGGCAGGTACTACGATGACGTGGGCGCCTCTGCGGGCCAGGTTGTCGACGATCTTCCGCTTGACGCCGAAGTCCATGACCACGACCCTGGGCCCCTTGCCCCGGATTTCGTAGGGCTGCTTGCAGGTGACCTGGTTGATGATGTCTTTGGGGAACTGCCACTTTCTGGCCAGTTCGCAGGCTTTCTCGCCATCGTCGCTGCCGACGATCATGGCGGAGCGCATGGTGCCGACCTTCCTGGTCCTGATGGTCAGCATGCGGGTGTCGACTTCGGAGATGCCCGAGGAGTTCTCGTCGTCGAGGAACTGGCTGAGATTGCGGGTAGAAAGGTTGTGAGAAGGATGATCGCACCGCTCTCTGATGACGAGGCCTTCGGCCTTGATGCCCGAAGACTGAAAATTAGCGTTATTAACACCGTAATTGCCGATGAGCGGATAAGTAAACAGCAGTATCTGACCTTTATACGAAGGATCGGTTAGCGCTTCCTCGTAGCCCGTGATTGGCGTAGCGAAGACCAATTCGCCGCACGTCACGCCTTCTTTTCCGAAACCATCACCGACCACATAAGTCCCATCTTCCAGTCCTAATACTGCCTTCATTGTAGTGTACCTGTGGTAGATATCAGCATTTTGGTTATATATTTTGCGATTCGCAGCGCGAAATAACAGGTCCGATTCAGGCATATAACCGCTGAATGGCGAAATTTAAAGAAATGGCATGCATAAAGCCGATTTAAGCTGATGCTGGACAGTAATACAGGGCCAGACAGTTACGTACAACTGAATTTAGGCACCGGAAGGGTATTAAGGCGCATATTTTCTTCCGCATACTGAAAAATACGATAATTTGCTTGCAATTGACGATAAGTGCGATAGTGTTGACTCTGATTACAGACAAAGCCAATGCTCTGCGATGGATTGAAGACTGGTTGCCCGCAGGTATACCGCCCGGTAGCATAAAGTAGGGAATTGATATTTAAGCTGGCGATTTCACACCTAATTTAGATTTAAGCCCCACATTCTTAGATCAGGTTTTAAATGCCCGCGCAGTAAACTTAATATTGAAAAAAACTGCCATAGTAGCCTGGAGACCAGTCGCCTGGCCTCAAAACGATTAATACATTCGACTTTCATATATATGTATCAACCAATCCACGGAGAATAACCCCATGACATTTGCTACTTTAAAGGAAGTGCTGGACACGGCCAAGGCCGGCAAGTACGGTGTTGGCGCTTTTAACATCAACAACATGGAGATCGCCAAGGCGATCGGCGGAGCCGCAAAAGAAGAAAAGTCCCCGGTAATCCTGGCAGTATCTCCAAGTGCGATCAAGTACGCGGGCATCGAATACATCTACGAGATCGCCCGGATAACTGCGCTCAAGTCCGGGGTACCCACAGTTCTCCATTTAGACCACGGTACCGAATTCAAAGACTGCGTCCAGTGCATCAGGCACGGCTGGTCCTCGGTCATGTACGACGGCTCCAAGCTGCCTTTCCAGGAAAATATCGCGATGACGAAGAAGATCGTCGAGTTTGCCCACGCTGCAGGAGTCTCCGTCGAGGCAGAGCTGGGCAAGCTGGCCGGGGTAGAGGGCCACGTCTCGGTATCGGAGAAGGACGCCATCTTCACCAACCCCGAAGAGGCGAAGATCTTCGTCGAGCAGACCGGCGTGGACGCGCTGGCCGTCGCCATCGGCACCTCGCACGGCGCCTTCAAGTTCAAGGGCGAGGCCAACCTGGACTTCGAGAGGCTCCAGAAGATCGAGAAGCTGGTCGGCATCCCCATCGTGCTTCACGGAGCATCGGGCGTCCCGAAGGAAGTGCTGGACAAGGCCGCTAAATATGGAGCGAAACTTCCAGGCGCCGCAGGCGTCCCTAACGACGCCATCCAGAAGGCCATCAGCCTCGGCGTCGCTAAAATTAACATCGACACCGATATCAGGCTCACCATGACCGCCGCACTTCGCCAGGTGCTCACCGAGCACCCCGAGGAGTTCGACCCGAGGAAGCTCTTCGGCCCGGCGGAAGAGGAGATGAAAGAAGTGGCCAAGAGCAAGATGAGGCTCTTCGGCAGCTCAGGCAAAGCTTGATCACAGGGTGATTTTCATGGCAAATATCAAAAAGATCGGAATTCTCACGGGCGGTGGCGACTGCCCCGGCCTGAATGCAGTTATCAGGGCGGTCGTGTTCAAGGCGATCGACAACGGCTGGGAAGTAGCAGGCGTGAAGTACGGCTGGAAGGGCATGATCAACGCCGACGCGGTGCCCCTCACCAAGAAGGACGTCGAAGGCATCCTGCCGCTGGGCGGCACCATCCTGAAGACTTCGAGGACCAACCCGTTCAAGGTCGAGGGCGGAGCGGAGAAGGTCATCGAGAACGCGAAGAAGATGGGCATCGACTGTTTAGTGGCGGTCGGCGGCGAGGATACCCTCGGCGTGGCTAACAAGCTGACCAAGATGGGCTTCGCCTGCGTGGGCGTGCCCAAGACCATCGACAACGACCTCGGCGCCACGGATTATACGTTCGGCTACCAGACCGCGGTGCAGATCGCATCCGACGCAATGGACAGGCTGCACACCACCGCGAAGAGCCACGACAGAGTCATCGTCTGCGAAGTCATGGGCAGGCATGCAGGGTGGATGACCACCGATGCCGGCATGTCGGCCAGCGCCCACTGGATCTTCATCCCGGAAGTCAAGGGCAATCTCGACGAGTGCTGCAAGCTCCTCAAGGAGAGGTATGCCAGAGGCGACAGGTACGGCATCGTCGCAGTTTCCGAGGGCGCGCTGTTCTCCGACTTCGACGTGGAGGCGGCATCCAAGGAAACGGACGCCTTCGGCCACGTGAAGCTCGGCGGCGTCGGCAAGGCGCTCGCCAAGGAGATCGAGAAGCGCACCGGCTTAGAGACTAGAGAAGTCGTGCTCGGCCATACGCAGAGGGGCGGCTCTCCGTTAGCCTACGACCGGGTCCTCGGCACCAGGCTGGGCTACAAGGCCGTCGAGATGGTCAAGGCCGGCCAGTTCGCGATGATGGCCTCTCTGAGAGGAGAGAAGATCGAGGCCGTGCCCATCGAAGAAGCGGTCAAAGAGCTGAAGACAGTTCCGGAAGGCTACTACAAGGTTTCCAGGACGTTCTTTAACTAAAATCAAGCGCGGGACAGCTCCCGCTTCTGCTTTTTTTATCAGTATCATTGCAGGCCCTTTTTAGAGAGGAGCCGATGATCGATTGGCCACCTATTATATAAATATCGCATTTATATTTTTATTTGAGGCGTTACTATGAGTCACCACGATGTATCCGGGTGCTGCCAGGAGACAGCCCGAATTCCGACAATCGGCGAGTCTGCGCCGGCGTTCACAGCCGAAACCACACAGGGCCCCATAAAGTTCCCCGACGACTACAAGGGAAAATGGGTAATCCTCTTCAGCCATCCCGCTGACTTCACACCGGTTTGCACTACCGAGTTCGCCACCTTCGCGAGCATGCAGGAGGAGTTGAAAAAGCTGAACTGCGAGCTGATCGGCCTCTCCATCGACAGCACGTACAGCCACATCGCCTGGCTCCGGAACATCAAGGAGAAAGTAGAGTTCAGGGGCATGAAGAACCTTGAGGTTAACTTCCCGGTGATCGCCGACATCAAGATGGAGGTCTCGAAGAAGTACGGCATGCTCCAGCCTGCGGCCAGCGACACCAAGGCGGTCCGGGCCGTGTTCTACATCGACCCGGAGTCCAAGATCAGAGCCCTGATTTATTACCCGCTCTCCAACGGGAGGAACTTCGACGAGATCAAGCGGCTGCTAATCGCCATGCAGACGGCGGACAAGCACAACATAGCCACGCCCGCCGACTGGCGGCCCGGCGACGAGGTCATCGTTCCGCCCCCGGGCTCCTGCGGCACCGCGAAAGAGCGGGTCAAAGGCGCGGGGAAAGACTACCGGTGCATAGACTGGTACCTGTGCTTTAAGAAGCTGCAGGAATAGCTCTAAGGAATTGTCAGGCAAAGCCCGAAAAACTCCTCGAGGTTCGGGAGTTTCCGGGAGGATAGGGAGGATTTTCAAGCTGGGAGGTCAGGGAGGGTCAGAGGTCAGAGAGAAGGTTAGGGAGTGTGGAAAGGTCAGAGAGGATAATTTTTAAGATTCTCTCTGACCTCCACCTAGTACCTCACATACCTCCCTCTCGGACCTCCTGACCTCCCTGACCTCCCAGTTTGAAAAGTCCTCTTAAAACTCCGGTACCTCCCGGACCCGGAAGTTTTCCTGCCCTATGCTACGGAAAGGCCCGCGACTGCAGAGGGCTACGAAATAATCTATATATAGAAGACGGCTCGATTTTGTTCTATGGCCGGACGCCGCCTGCTCGTACTGATCATACTCATGGCTGTGCTCGCCACCTTATTTTCTGCCGCAGCCTGCGCCGATCAGACGTATTCTGTCACCGAGTACCCGCTGCCGGCCGATAGCACCGGCGCCTCGGCCATGGCGATCGACAGCAGCGGCGACGTGTGGCTGATCCAGGACAGCCCTGCGGCGATCTACCGCTTATCCCGGGACAATGGGAGCTTCAGCCGTTATGTACTTGAGGGCTTCGATAACGCGGGCTTTGCGGGCATGAGCGTCGACGCCGAGGGCAACGCCTGGTTCGCGGACCTGAAGGGCAACCGGGTGGGCGCATACACGCCGTCCACAAACCATACTTCCACCTTCAGCTTTCCCGGCCCCATGGCGCCTTCCAGCGTTATCAGGGAGGGCAACACGCTGTGGATAGGGTGCAAGGAAGAGGTAGGCGAACTGAACCTGGTAACCGATGAGTTCTCCGATCACTTCGTCTACAAGATGGACTCCTACCTGTACGACATCGAGATCGACAGGCTGGGCAACGTGTGGTTTGTCGAGAACCGGGCGAACAAGGTCGGCACCTACTACCGCGCATATGATACCAACCCTGAGTTCGATATCCCCACTCCCGATGCGTATCCTACCTGCCTCTCCATAGATGGCAAGGGTAGGTTGTGGTTCATCGAGTCGGGCCCGAACAAGCTGGGCATGTTCGACACGGACCTGTTCAGCTTCGCCGAGTACAACATGACCCCGGTAGACGGTAAAATGCCGGTGTTCTCAGACGTAGTCACTATCGGAGACAGCGTCTGGGTGACTGACTCGGCCAACGGTCGGGTGCTCAAGTTCTACCCCGATGAAGGCAGGTTCTCCGCCGCAGAGCTCGGTAACGGCACCGTGCCGACCCTGCTGGAGGCAGACAGCGAGGGTGTTCTGTGGACGTACGAAGCAAGCAGTAAAAAGCTTGCTTCTCTGGAAATCCTGGAGGGCTTCGGAGTGGCCACGCCGACACCAGCCCCGACGCCCACGTCGACGCCTCTTCCGACGTCAACGCCGACCGGTACACCAGCGCCGGCTCCCGGGTTCGAGTTCCTGATAGCAACCTTTTCACTGCTTGCTGTAATTTTCATTAAAAGCCGGTAAGGCGCAGGAATTTTGCTGAGATGCCGGACGGACAGTCTTCCCGGGCCATGGCCTGCACGAGCATGAGACAGAAGATGTTCGCTGCCAGAAGCCCGATCAGGACAGGGAGTACGAAGATGCCGTACAGGCAGGCGGCAACGCCCAGAATGATCAGTAGATAGGTCAGGTACAGGTAAAACTCGGCAAGAGTTACGTGCATACCTGTAGATCGTCGGAGTCACGATATTTAACAGTTATATGGCGAACATCGAACAATACCGGAAATCGGAGGATATAGTAAACGCCTATATCAAATCACGATATTCTGGCGTCGACCACCACGTGCCACACGCCCGGCGAGTACTTCTTGATCTTGATGGTCTCCAATATTTCCGCCTTCCGGCCCTGGTCTGCGGCGGCAGCGGTGATGTACTGGCCCGGCCGCTCGTACATGATCTTCTCCGGCACGGTCTCGTGGTAGTGGAGAATGCCGCCGGACCTTAGTGCTCTGATGCCCCAGGGCAGGAATTCGTGGGTGGTGCCCACGTAGCCCATGAGGACCCGGTCTGCGACGCCGACAGGCGCCTTTTCCCTGCAGTCGCCGTTGATCGGGTGGACGATGCCTTCGACCTTGTTGAGGCGGACGTTCTCGCATAAGTACCCGTACGATACGGGGTTGAGCTCTATGGCGTCGATTCTCCGGGGCTTCGAGTGGACGGCCATGGGCAGGGTGAAGTACCCGATGCCTGCGAACATGTCGACGACGTATTCGTCGTCCACGTATTCACCTTTGCCGACGGTGGCCATGCGCCTGCGCTCGTAGAAGTTGCCCTGGCTGTACATGATCCGGGCCACGTCGAGCTTGAACAGAACGTAGTTCTCCTTGTGGATGGTCTCGGTGCCGTTGCCGGCAATAATGTCGATAATGGGCTCCCGGTACTCCCCGGCGATCCGCTTTGTCTCGACCACAGTCTTGCAGCGCGGGTACAACAGCAGCAGCGCTTCGCCCAGTTCCGCCCTGCGGGGCCTGAGGACTTCGGGTACGTGGACGAGCAGGACTTCGCCGATCAGCTGCCAGCCTCTGGGCAGCGCCGCCTCTTCTTCGGGGGATAGATCTTTGAGAACAGACTTCAGAGGATTTGCGGGGATAGGCTTTCCCCGGTGCGGATTAAAAAGCTTGGAGTTATTCTTTCCCACGGCCGCCTCCGGGCAGTATGAAAAGTCCCTCTCTGGTCTTGATGACCGGCACTTCCTCACCCGGCCCCGCCTTCAGGAAGACCGGCCTCCGGATGGTGACCGCCTGGTACGTCTCCGGGTCGAGGATCTGGACTGAGTCGCCCTCCTCGGACACGATCACCACACGGGTGGCTTCCGAGCGGTTCGCGATCTTCTCCAGCTTCAGGTCTTCCGGCCCGGAAGTGTTCTGGCCGGTGGCAAGATCGACGCCGGAAGTGCGCTTGCCCACCTTTTCCACGAGCACGATCTGGTTTCTCATGCGGACGATATCGCCTGCGACGATCTCGGGCAGCCTCACGGAAAAGGTGACACGGTAGACCCCTTTACCGCCAACGGCGCCGACCAGCTTGGGGGACTCGATGAGCGCTCCGCCGAACTCGTCGACGATCGTGCGCGACGCCTGCCTGGCGCAGGCAGTGGAGCCCACGTAGAGGTCCGCGCCCTCCGATAGCGGGAAGATGTCGGTGATGAAAGCGAGCCTGTCTCCGGCCTTGGCAGACCGGACGAACACGTTTTCTATAATTTTTAAGCACCGGTCGATTTCCGGCTTCGTCGGGAGCCTGCCCTCGGCCCGGACCTGGATGACCGCCTCGTAGTAGCCGCCAGCCATGCGGGAGCAGATGTCGCAGGTCTCTTTTCTCACGCGACCCTCGATATCCGCCGAAGTCGAGACCGGCCTGCCCTCGATCGCGCCGGTAACGGTCACGTGGATGACCAGCATGTAGGGTCCGGTGAATTCCGGGACGACGGTGATCTGGGGCTGCTCTACCTCTTTGCTGACCGACAGGGCTGTGCGGACTGTCTTGACGGCCGCCTTCTTAGCGAGGTCTTCGTAATTGTCGATGTTGGTCTCTATCCATAGCTCCCCGATCTTATAGGAGGGACATTTGGCGCAGAGCTTTACGTCCAGCGTCTGAGGCACCTGGAATACTACATATTTATCTGCAAAACATGCGTTACAGAGGCCTTCCGCTTCCGTCTCCTTACCGCACCTGGGGCAGAACAGCTTCGATGTCGTGACCATTCAATGTAAAAGAGGGCATCCAGATACAAATATGTGATGGCTCCGAGTGTATAGTCATTCTTGAAACTAATAGTACGGTCCGGCAGTCAACCAGACCTGCCGGACCGTACTAAAAGTTTCACAAAGGACTATACACACTCATCGCTGCCGCTAAGACTGAGGTAAACAGCTTTACCACATAAAAGAGCGCGGGCGGTCCGCGCTCAGAAGCTCAACAGGAAGCTCTCACAGGTCGCCGAATCGACGTCGGCTATGCAGTATTCGCCTGCCAGGAAGGCTTCCCTGACGCGGCTTAGACCTGCCTCCCTGCCTTCCGCCTGAATCACGCTGTCGATGTATGCCCTCACCGAGTTGTGTTTTACCGCGATGCCCACGAAGGCTCTGGCGCTCTCCCGTACCGTGAGAAGCCTCGCCGTCAGGTCCTTCGCGTTCGCCTTGCTCAGCTCCGCCACCTTCGCGCCGATCTCGCCGATCTCGCCGTCGCTCAGGAAGGACACCAGGTAGATGTCGTAGTCGAACAGCTGCTTTTTGATCTCGGGCAGAGCCGGGGTCAGGTCAGCTTTGCCGCCACTCAGGATCATTTCGGCCATCGACTCGAGCAGCTCGTCGTTGTAGACCATCTCGCCCACCCGCCGGGGAGAGATCGGAGCCACGACAACTTTAGTGGTTTTGGACTTTCCTGTCGCCTTCGGCTTTGCCGAAGACTTCGCCGAAGCCTTAGGCTTCGCGGCTGACTTCTTCGCGGCCGGCGCCTTAGCGGTAGTCTTCTTAGACGTCGAAGACTTCACTGAAGTCTTTGGCTTTGCAGCTGCTTTCGCCTTAGCAGCAGGTGCCTCAGACTTTTTGCTCCCTGTTACCATAGGACCAACTCCATGGAATCGTAATAAAAGGATTTGGAGGTACACATATTTAACCTAATCGGGCCTGTGTAACGCTGTCTCACTACTGTTGGCAAAACTTCTTCTGGCATGAAGACAGTATCGGCACTGATGAAGAAAAAGGTGGCTCTGATCTGTCTCGTCTGCCTGGCCCTGGCGATTCCCATCGCAGGGTACGCAGAGCAGGGCTTTGAAAAAAAGGAAGGAATGCCGGCGAGCCCGACAACTGCTCAACCCCCCATCACGACGATGCCCAAAGCCACTGTGACTCCAACAGCTGCTGCTCCGATAGTAACTACCCCAGTAGCGACGGCTATAGCAAACCCCACGGTTGAGCCCCCCGCCAGGGCTACGCCTTTTCCGGGCACCGTAACAGTGAATGAGGCTGATCCGGAAGCGGCCAGGTACCAGGGCACCTGGGACACGCCATACGGTCTCCTGACCCTGACCGCCAGCGGAAAACATGTGCATGGCGAATATGCCTACGCGAACGGAACGATGGAAATGGCGCTTTCCGCAGATGGCAAGTCGATGGTGGGTAAGTGGTACGAGGAGCCCACCCGGCTGCCGCCCAGAGACTCGGGCAAGATCGCCTTCACCCTCTCCGACGACGGTAACATCCTCCACGGGAAGTGGTGGTACGGCGAAAACGAGTATGGCGATATATGGGATGGCGCCAGGGTCAACGATGCGAGCGCCAGTTAAAAACATTAGTATATTCTTTAGCCGGGCACCGTGCAGGTTACTCCCCAACCGGTGCGTAAGCTCTTTAAGGAAATCATGCTTAATTTACCGGTTATGAAAAAAGTCATTGCGCTGATCTTCATAGCCGGCCTGGTTCTGGCCATGTCCGGCTGCACCATCCCCGGGATCAACAAAGTAGTTCCAGGCCAGAGCAACCCAACTGCAACCCCTGCTTCGGCCCCGACAGCGACGCCTAAAGCAACTGCGACTGCCACGGCGACGGCTACTCTGAAGCCCACGCTAACCGCCACAGTAGCTCCCACAGCTGCCCCAAGCGGCCAGAATGAGACCACCGACCCCGAGGTCGCGAAGTACAAGGGTACCTGGGACACAACCTACGGCATGATGACCTTCACGGTCAAAGGAAACCACGCCAGCGGCGTGTACACGTGGCAGAACGGCACAGTCGAGGCCACGCTCTCCGACGACGGCAAGACCATGGACGGCATGTGGTACGAGGAGCCGACCAGGCTGCCCCCCAATGACGCTGGCAGGTTCACCTTCACCCTCTCCGAAGACGGCAACACGATCGAGGGAGAATGGTGGTACGGCATGGACGACTACGGCGGCGGCTGGTACGGCACCAGGGTCAGCGACAGCGGCGCCGGATTCTGAAGCAGATAAGAAAAACGGTTTTTTATTTTTTCAGTCACGCTGGACGTAGTCCTCGTACTCGGTCTTGTGGAACTTGAAGATCTGGAACCCGAGCCTCCGGTTCTGCGTCTGCTCGAACAGGTCCATGTAATATTTCAATGTCCCGTAGAGGCCGTCCTTTTCCAGGCGCCTGGACGAGGTGATCGTTTTCCGCCGGGCGATGTACCTGGTCCTGCCGATCCGCCGGAGCTTGATGCTCATGTCCAGGTCTTCCAGATGACATAAACGGAAGCCGCCCAGCTTCTCGAAGACATCCCTGCGGATGCACACGTTGAACCCGGGCAGGGTGGCGCCTCGGAGCACGCTTCTCAGGGTATAGTAGGAGTTGGTCACATACTCTGCGAACAGCAGCTTCGGGCTTCTCCGGGTGAACTTGAACGCGCACGAGCAGGCGATCAGGTCCTTGTTCTCGAAGGCTTTCCCGATCGTTTCGAGGTAGCCGGGAAGCAGGATAGTGTCAGAGTCGATGAAAATCAGGATGTCGCCTTCGGCGAGCCTGGCACCCTCGTTGCGGGCGCGGGCGGTACCCCGCTCCGTGCACGCCTGGACTTTGGCCGTGTACTCCCGGGCGATCTCCACGGTCCTGTCGGTGCTGCCCGAGTCAGAGACGATCAGCTCCCAGGTCCGGGAGGTCTTCTGACCCTTGATCGAATCGAGGCACTGGCGAATCCGCTTCTCTTCGTTCAGCGCCGGCACGATGATGGAAAAGTCCATACTATCAGTGATACCGTTACAGGCGTTACACTGGATAAACCTTTTGGATACTGAAAAAACTTCGACTCATAACACAGGTAACTTAAAAATGCGATCCTGCACACGATCGCTGCGCTGTGCCAGGATCACAGATTACGACAGATGCCGCAGATTGCACAGATACGGCTTGAATTGAAATATGTGGCTGTAATCCTATGACTTTATACGATAGCCATCTGTGAAATCCGTTCAATCTGTATCAATCTGTGATCTGGCACAGCGCAGCGTTCGTATTACTATTTGGGCACCAGCTCCTTTCTAAACTTCCACATCTTCACCAGCTCCTGCCAGAAGATCAGGCAGAAGGCGAATGCGATCACCCCGGCGAGCTGGACTATCGTTATCGGGGCGAGCTTGATGCTCTCCGCGATGCCGGGCAGGCCGAGGACTGCGAGAGTGATGCCGGCCACCAGGATGAGCATCAGGTTCAGCATCCGGTTCGAGAAGACGCCTAAACTTAATAGCGGCTCGTGATCGGATCTCGCGACGTAGGCGAGGGAAACCTGGCCGGCCAGCCACGCGAAGAAGGCGATGCTCCGGGCGGTCTGGAGCTCTACACCGGCGGCCAGCGCCAGGGAATAGGGCACCATGACCGCCAGGAACAGGCTGATGCCGGAGAAGGCGATGCGTTTCATCATGGGCCGGTCCACGAGCGTCTTTTTCGGGTCCCTGGGAGGCCTGGTGAAGATGGTCTTCTCCGCGGGCTCCACTACGAAGGTGCTGGTCGCCATCAGGTCCAGGGTCAGCTCCAGGATGATGATGTTGATCGGAGAGAACGGGAACGGCGCGTTGAAGAGGACGGAGATCAGGAAGATCAGGATGAGGGCTGATTTGACCGAGAGGTAATATTTCACACCCTTGCTGAGGTTGTCGAAGAACTTCCGGCCCTCGAAGATACCGTCTCCTATGGTGCGGTAGTTGTCGTCCGCGACGATGATGTCGGCCGCCTCTTTGGCGGCGTCCGTGCCCCGGACTCCCATGGCGATGCCGATGTCGGCGCCTTTCAGCGCGAGCGCATCGTTCACCCCGTCGCCCGTGACGGCCACGACTTCGCCGTTCTCGTGCAGCGCCCTGACCAGGCGGTACTTGTGCTCCGGGGTTGTGCGGGCGAACACGGACACGGTCTTTATTGCGTCCCTGAGCTGCCCGTCTGACATCGAGTCCAGCTCTTCGCCGGTGACTACCCTGTCTGCGGGGATGCCAACGGCTCCGGCGATCTGCCGGGCGGTAAGAGGGTGGTCCCCCGTTACCATGATGGTCCGTACCCCGGCTCTCATAGCCTGGGCGATGGCATCGCCGGCCTCTTTCCGGGGCGGGTCTTCGATCGAGATGAGCCCGGCAAGGGTGAGGTCCCGCTCCAGCTCCGGGAACGGCAGGGACTGATCCGCGGCGGGCACCGCGCGCCTGGCTACGGCGATGACTCGCCTGCCTTCGCCGGTCTCCTTCGCTATGGCGTCCCATTCCCCGGGGCCGGAGGTGCCCCTCGTCGACCGCAAAATCTCTTCGGGCGCCCCGGATACGAAGAGCTCGAAAGTGCCGTCGATCTCCCGGAGGACTGCGCGTGACTTCTTTCCGGTTCCCAGGCCCCGCTGCCTGATCACCACGCCTCCGACGGGCTGTACTCCTTCCTGCTGGCACTTCTCCCGGATGGCCCGGTCTGTCGGAGACGTGGAAGTCTCGGTCTGCGCCCCCATAGCCGCCTCCAGTACTTCCTTCCTGCCATCGGCCGGGTAAATGCTCGCGACGCTCATCTGGTTGTACGTGATGGTGCCCGTCTTGTCCGTCAGGATCACCGTGGCGTTGCCGAGCACTTCCGCGGCCTTGATCTTCTTCACCAGCAGGTTTTTCCGGGACAGGGTGAAAGCGCCTACTCCCAGCACGATGGTGATGATGAGCGGAAGCTCTTCCGGCACGGTGGCGAACACGAGGGACAGCGCGGTCAGGATCATCTGCCGGGGCTCCTGCCCTCGCAGGAAGCCCAGCAGCGGGATGGTGACGCTGAAGAACACGGCGATGACGACCAGCTTCTGGGCGAGCGACTTCATGGATTTCTGGAGCGGGGTCTTAGGCTGCTCGATGGTCTTCGCAGAGCTGGATATCTGGCCTATGCGGGTTTCTTTCCCCGTGGCGAGGGCTTCGGCTTTGCCTTCTCCCCCGATGATCATGGTACCGGCAAATACAGGGTCTCCATCAGCCTTGTCCAGGGGCATCGATTCCCCGGTCAGGGCGGATTCGTCAGCCTGCAGGCCGTATGACCGGATAACTTTACCGTCTGCGGTCACCAGCGTGCCCGGCGTCAGCACGAGGTGATCTCCGGGTACTACCGTTTCAGTCTCGATGGTCCGGACTTTGCCATCGCGCACCACCCGGGTTACCGGGGAGGCCAGCTTAGCCAGCGAGTGAATCGCCTTCTTGGCCCGGAACTCGTTGCCGATCTCCACGGACAGCAGCAGCACGATCACAATGACGATGGTGGCCGCATCTCCCAGGTCGCCCCACAGGCTGTACAGGATGCCTACGCCGAGCAACAGCAGCATCAGCGGCTCCTTTATCTCCTTTATCGCTATCTTGAGAAAGGAGATTTTCTCGACCTTCGAGAAGATGTTCCTCCCGTAGGTCTGCAGCCTCCGGGCCGCCTCCGCGCTGCTCAGCCCGGCTGATGCCGGGCTATAAGTGACTTCTACTGTCGCTTCTTCAGCTGTTGCCTCTTTTTCCATGTTGACCAGCCACCAGCCTCCCTACTTTATTTTATTAAAATAAATATATATGTGTATTATTTCGCCAATCGGACCATATGCTGCTCGGTGTGCATGCCCCCATCTCGCATAGGAAAGTATTAATATTAGGCAGGCCTAACAATTAGGCATACCTAATTGTGTCTGATCACTATGAGAAAAAACATCACAGAAGAGTACCTGGAGACGATCTTATACCTCACGAGGGGCGGAGCCCGGGCTAAGACTCGGGACATCGCGCAGGCCATGGGCATCAAGCCTCCCAGCGTCAGCGAGATGCTGCTGAAGCTGCGAGACCAGGGGTACATCGACTACATGCCTTACGAAGGCGCCGCTCTCACCGAAGAAGGTCGCGCCGAAGCGATCAGGATGGAGCGCAAACACCAGCTGCTGGAAACGTTTCTGGTCGGCACGCTCGGCGTGGACACCGACACCGCCCACGACGAGGCGTGCGAGCTGGAGCACTCCGTGTCGGATGACACGATGGAGAAGATCTGCTCCTACCTCGGGCATCCCCGCTACTGCCCTGACGATCACCCCATCACCAGGGGCGAGTGCTGCGACAAGGCAGACGTTACCATGCCCCTGTTCGACCTGAAAGAAGGCGAGGAAGGCATCATCAGGGTGATCACCCTCGACAACAACACCCGGGACTACATGCTTTCGTTAGGGTTTCTGCCCGACGTGCCGGTCTACGTCAAGAAAAAGCTTCCCTCAAACAGCCTGCTGATCAGGATCAAGGGTTCGGAGATCGCCATCGGCCGGGACATCGCCTGCAAGATTCTGGTCTCGAAGACAGCCCCGAAAGTGGTAACATGAGGCCCGAAAAAGCGCTCAAGGTAGCGCTCATTGGCAACCCCAGCGTGGGCAAGAGCACGCTGTTTTCCAGGCTCACCGGCATCGGCGTCCTCATTTCGAACTACCCGGGCACCACCATGGAGGTGGCCCACGGCCGGGTGATGCACGACGAAATAGGGCTCGACCTCACAGATTTGCCGGGCATCTACTCGCTGGACACCCTGAACCCGGAAGAGAAGACGGTCATTAACTACCTGAAAGAGGAAAAGCCCGACATCATTCTCAACGTGATCGACTCGACGCGGCTGGAGCGCAACTTGTACCTGACGCTGGAGCTGCTAGAGCTGGACATCCCGGTCATCGTGGCCCTCAACATGGTAGACGAGGCAGCCATACTGGGCATGCAGATCGATCACGAGCAGCTCGCCGGCCTGCTGGGCACGGTCGTCATACCGACCTCCGCCCAGAAAGGTATGGGCCTGGAAGAGCTGATGCACGCCTTCCGGGAGCCCCGGGAAGCAGGCGCGCAGCGCCACGTGCGGTACGACCGCCACGTGGAAAACTACATCTCGCAGCTTAAGGCCATGGGCCTGCGGCGGAACGAGGCAGTCCTCCTGCTATCCCACGGCAAAGTGGAAGGCCGGTCGGATGAAGTAGCTACAGCCGTAGCCATCATGAGGGACGAGATCACCAGCTCCCACGAAGCGCCGGTGCTGGAAATCCTCGCGGGCAACCGGTACAGCGAAGCCGGGCTCATCTCCCGGAGCGTCATGCACCACAAGCCGGCCTCGCAGATGTCGCTGCGGGAGCGCATCGACGACCTGCTGGTCAGCCCGATCTGGGGCTTCATCATCCTGACAGCAGCCATGCTGGCCATGCTCCTGACGGTCTTCTTCGTGGGCGGCTTCCTGGAAGAGCTGATCGTCGGCACCTTCGATCAATACATTCTTCAACCCGTTACGTCCGCGCTGGCGGCACACCCGCTGATCCAGGTCATCGTCGAGTATACGCTCATCGGCGTACAGGCGGGCCTCGGCATCGTGGTGCCGTACATCATGACGTTCTACGTGCTCATGGCGCTGCTGGAGAACTCCGGCTACCTGACCCGAGCGGCGTTCCTGCTGGACGAGATCATGCACAAGTTCAAGCTGCACGGCCGGGCCATGATCCCCATGATCCTCGGCTTCGGGTGCAGCGTGCCGGCCATCATGTCGACCAAGGCGCTGCAGACCCGCAGGGAACGGATTATCACCGCGACGCTGGTCTGCCTGGTGCCCTGCTCGGCCAGGAGCATCGTCATCCTCGGCCTGGTCGCCAGCTTCGTCTCGATATGGGCGGGGCTGTCGATCTACGTCCTCATGCTGATCATCGCGGTCGTCGTGGCGTGGATTCTCGGGAGGATGGTCAAAGGCGAAGAAATGGGGCTGGTGCTGGAAATGGTGCCTCTCCGGGTGCCTGGCGTCAAGGACGTCGTCGACAAGACCTGGATGCAGATGAAGGAGTTCATCTACGTGGCCTTCCCGCTGCTCATCGTGGGCAGCGCAGTGCTCGGCGTGCTCCAGTACGTCGGCTTCCTGGGCCTGATGAACAGCCTGCTCTCCCCGATCACCACCGGCTGGCTGGGCCTGCCGGACTTCACTGCAACCGCGCTGATCTTCGGCATCCTCAGGAAAGAGATGGCGCTGGAGACGCTGGCCATCATGGCGGGCACCGCGAACTTCAGCCTGGCGATGACGCCGCTGCAGATGTACGTGTTCGCGGTCTTCACCACGATCTACATGCCCTGCATCGCCTCGATCGCCATGCTGAAAAGAGTGCTCGGCTGGAAGGACACCACCTGGATCACCATCCTGACAGTCATCCTCGCGCTGATCGTCAGCGGCCTGATAGCGCAGCTGGTGCCGGTGATTATGAGCTTGATATAATCACCTGCCTCAACTTTTTTGTCCGTCCGTAGTTCCGGACACCTGTATATATGCCGCTATAAATTAACCGATTATGATAGAAGCCTTATATATACAGAATTATTTACAGGCTTGTGACGATAAGTATGACTGGCCTGTCGAAAATTATTCCCATTACCATAATGCTGCTTCTGGCCCTGTCCGGGCTGACCCCGGTATTTGCCATAAACTCGATTGAACTGGTCAGCCCTCCGCCCATGGATCCGGCATACCCGAACCCCGGTTCGGTCACCGGGCGGGTGACGACGCAGAATGCCAGCCAGGGCATACCCGGGGCGTACGTGGCGATCGTGAACGCCGCCGACTTTTCTCAGGCGTTCTACGAGGGACAGGCAGACGAAAACGGCTACTACACCTTTACGGCTGTCAACAACACTATGACCGGGGCTGGCCCATGCCTTTCCTACTGCGTCTATGCCAACGATACCAGGTTCCGCGAGGGTGTCTCTAACCCGTTTGCCGTCTGGGAAAATACGACCGCCACCGTAAACATCGTCGTCCCGGGCTTCCCACACGGCGTCGACCCTACTCCGGATACTACGAGGACCTCGTCGGGCTTCATTGTCGAGCACGTCCCCATGCCGGACGAGGTCAGGCTGAGCGCGCATCCGGACACCATCATGGCAGGAGGGAACGTGTCTGTGATCACTGCCCAGCTGTACCTGAACAGTGTACCATACTCACGGTCGGGAGTCACAATCACGTTTTTCACCGATAACGATACCATCGGGTACCTGCCGGCGGAAAAGATGATAGCGACCGACTCGGGCGGCCGGGCCATGATCAATCTGACATCGGGCAATATCTCCGGCCAGGTCAACGTGACCGGGTTCTGCATTATTGGCATCAGCCGAAATATTACAGGCTCCTGCACTGCCTGCATAGAAAGCACTACATGCTGGCAGAGTACGGTTATCGATATGAACAGTACGGAAGCCTCTAACACCCCTGAAGTAGCGAATGGTAGTTACGAGAACGTGACGCTCGCCCACGTGCCAGAAAACTCCGCGGAAACGGGGGTGCCCGCGGCGCCTGGACCTGCACCATCATCGACGACGGGAATTTTGTACCCTGCCTTGCTGATACTGCTGGTTGCAGTGGCCGGCTTTACAGTGTATATACTGGCGTTCAGGAAAAAATAGAAGTCCGTTCCGGGGAATGGCAAGCAGCTGGAAGATCCATAACCGCTTGCCTGGCAAACTATTTATATAAAAGTATTATATATAACATCATTAATAGTGCAGGCCTTATGTCCATCGTAAAGTAGCCCGTAGCAACGATGCTCTCAGAAGCGAGGAGACAGCAATGAGAATAGCTAACAGAACTATACTGGTTATGTTGATGATCATCCTGATCACCATCCCGGTCACTATCACAATGCAGCCGGTATTGGCAAGCTCACCTGATCACCCGTACGATGGGGCGGTCAGCGGCAGAGTCACGACCCAGGATGCGAACGTCTACATCCCCCACGCACGTGTGGCGATCGTCAATGCAGCATCCGGCCAGGAGCTGTACGTCGGGGAGACCGACGGCATGGGGTTCTTCCAGTTTCCGGGGGTTGCCAATACCTGGGACACTAGCACAGGCCAGTACGCGCAGAGCTATAAAATCCACGCCAGCAGCAGCCTGTTCGGCGATGGGTATTCAGGCAGCTTCGCCGTAGAGCAGAGATCAACTGCTCCCGCAAATGTCGTAATATATTCAGATATACAGGTAGCCTCACCGACTCCGACTGTCACGCCGGCATCTATGCCTTCCCCCACGGCAACCGCTACCCCGGTTTCAACTCCGACCCCCTCGCCAGCTGCCACGCCAGTGCCGATACCTGCAGATCATGCGGGTTCGGTCAGCGGCAGAGTTACCGCCGGCAGCCCGGAAGAAGGAGTTCCGAACGCTTACGTAGCCATTGTCTACGCGTCTAACACCAACCACAGGATATATACTACGTCTACCGACGCAAACGGATTTTATCAGTTCCCCCGGGTGCAGGACACCTGGAACAGTACGCTGGGCAGGTATGAGGCCGGCTACAAGATATACGCAAGCCATCCCATGTTCGGCGAAGGATACTCTAACGCCTTCGCGGTGGAAGCCCGTTCGACCGCTCCTGCCAACGTCAAGATTTGGCCCGCTCCGACACCGGCTATTACAGCTACACCCACCCCTCCGACACCCGTGGCAACAGCGTCGCCTGTCACCACACCGACACCAGCAGCCGTTCCCACACCCAGGTACTTTGAGGATATCAATGGCACTGTCGATGCCCAATTCCTGAACCTGACCGGGAACACGGTTTACGCCCCGGAAGGAACTCGCATGGATAGCCTCGTCAGGGATGGCCGGATTGCGATGCAGATGCGGTCGCCTGAAAATGAAACTGACAGCTTTATGGTGCTTCGGGTCAGCCCTGTAAACAATTCGACGGCAACAGTCACAGATGCAAGCCTGGTGTCCAGAAAAGAGGCTTCGCTCAACGGTCGAAACGTGACTGTGTACGCAAGCGCTGATCTCAACGGCATACCTTCGAACGCCACGCTCGGGATCAAAGTCACCGCCCCGGAGGATATTAACGAGAGTAGGGTCCCTGAAGCGTTGAGCCATGCAGGCCTCAATAACAATAGCAGCAAGGTGCTCGCCGTGGTCGAAGTGATCAAGGAGAACCTCGAGAACGGGAGGGACATCAAATCCGGAAGCCTGACCATCACCATCCCCAGGCCTGCCGATTTCGACACTGACGGCAGCTATAAAGTGATCCGGGAAAGCGACGGCCAGTACTCTTTGCTGGATGCCCGGCTGATCGGCAGCCCGGATGTGGAGACGCTGACCTTTGAGATCGTTTCACCCGGAGGCTTCTCGACCTTCACGCTGGTAGTAGTGGCTGCTCAACCATCGGCCGTATCTCCGGCCGGGACGAGCGGTGGCATGAGTGTCCCCATCCTGCTTGGGGGTGTGCTTATAGTTACGCTGGCTATGCTCCTCTGCATAGCGGTGTACTGGCAGGTATTCAGGAGGAAATAGGCCGGCGTAGCCGACGCTTTTTCTTGGGGTTGACGCATCCTCTTGCTGCATATCGGCTCGTATCAAACCACTGCCAGCCGCTCTTTTTTTGACGCCATCCCCCCTACTCCACGCTTTTCGGGAAACGACGGCGCCATCCTGTTAAATATCACGTAATTATTATATAAATATATGGAGTAGAGTAGCTTGTCGGATAAGCGGAGGCTTACGATGAGCAAGGCGAGTAATATCATCCTCATTACAGCGTTGATAATTGTTACTATATGCGGCAGTTTTATGCCATACGGGTTCGCCCAGGAAACTTCGGGCAGCGTCAAAGGCTGCATCACCGTGAACGGCGTTCCGCAGCACGGTGTATACGTCAGCGGATTCGGCCTTTCCGATGTCACGGATGATCAGGGCAGATACGAGCTGCCGGCCATTACCAATGGCAGCAGAGGCACCATCACAGCTACGTTTAACGAATACTCGGCAGACAGCGGGGAGCTGACATTACAAAACCCGCCCTACCCCGACGTGAACCTGAACATCGCCATGCCGGTAATAACGCCCACTCCCACGCCTCATATTACACCCACCCCAACCATTACCCCTACCCCCACCCCCACACCTACTCCCACCGTTACACCAACTCCGACAATCACACCTACCCCAACTATCACACCCACCCCCACGATTACACCTACACCGACGGTCACACCTACCCCTACCGTTACGCCCACCCCCACTCCGGCTCCGGCACCTGCCGGCGGCTACTCGTTGCCCGTCGGAACGGTGGCGTGGCCGCCCTCGGACGTCTCGTGGGCCATGACATCGCATAATGTAGACGGAAACCGGACATCAGCCCAGCCCAATAATCAGTCCAATGCCACCCTTTCGGCTAATGTAATAGACGCCGGGCTGCCCGGCGGCGCTTCTGCGCTGACCCAGGACATCAATACACCCTCGTGGAGGCCTAATACCAGCTCCGGCGCTACAGCCGGTTTACCGGGCCTTCCGGTAGATATCCCGCTGTTCGCGCTGATCGTCGCCTGCGCAGCCTACGTCGGGTTCGTAGCGTACTCCGTGATAAGAAAGGGGTAGAGATACCCCTTCTACCGGCCAATAGGAAATAAGTTGGTTTTTTATTTAATAACATATATAAAGTTGTTTTATACTAAATGTTCGTTATCTAAAGTATGTCTGCGACAGCGCATGCTGATCTATGACTGCTTCATCGATCCATGTGCATAGAGAGGTTCACTATGATCAGGGCAAGATATGTGGCATTACTTATCGTCGGGGCACTTCTTCTCGGCACACTGGCCCTGCCCACGGCTATCGCCAAACACTCCGGCCACGACAACGACGACAGCCGGCTTGTAAACGTCCTCGTTTCGCTGATCACCGGCCATGAGTCGGACGATAAGGAAGAGACCGGGGAGAAGGACAGGGAAGACAAGGACGATGACAGAAATGAGAACGAGAACGAAGATAAGGACGAGGATGAAGATGAGGGCGATAAGAAAAAGCCGAAAGTAACACCCACGCCTGCCCCTCCGGCGCCAACGCTCAAACCTACACCTACACCTACACCTGCATCTACACCTGCATCTACACCAGTAGCTACACCGATACCAGTAACAGAACCAGCTCCGACAGCCACTCCCGCTCCAACTCCGACACAGGATTCAGTCTTTTCACGGGCTGTCTATACGCCCCCGCTGAGCATCTCGTATTTGGAGCTGAACCCTCCCCCTCTGGTTGAGAGAATCCAGGCACACAACCCGGGTAATTCGACGCAAAATGGCTCTGCGATAAAGATGGACACGGCACTGCCAGGCGCTGCCCTGATAGATGCGGTGAACCTCCCTCACTGGAAGGCTAACGTGAGCGCAACATCCGGGACGCCGCGAGGATTAGACCTGCCGGCAGGAGCCATCATCCTGCTGTTCCTGGTCTGCGGAGCCCTGGTGAGCTACACGGCCTACTCCATGATATGGAAAGGCTAGCGGAGGCGTGAGTTGATAAAGATACACAAAATAGCCCCGGTAATATTACTGTTAATGATGATATGCAGCATGGTATCGCAGGTAGCCACGGCAGAGCAGGTCAGCATGATTGTGGGGCGGATCACGGTAAACGGCCACCCCCAGGAAAACGTCGCGGTCTCAGGCTTCGGCACTACTGATCGTACCGGGCCTGACGGCCAGTACGCCCTCAAGTTCGAATCCGCCGGCGCAGGGGTCATCAACGCCACCTACGACGGCCACCATGCGAGCAGCGGCCTGATAGTCATCCCCTCCGGCCCGCTGATCAGGGCCAAAGATCTGGATATCCAGATTCCGTACACTGTGGCAGGCACAGTAACGGCAAACTCGGACGTGCAGACAACCCCAAAAGTGTGGACCCGGGTCCCGGCCCCCATAGGCACTGTCGATGCAGCCCAGATCGCAGATCATGGCCGGCCGTTTGACATCTCCGGGGCCATCATCTTAATCAGCGGAGCGGTCTGCATTGCGTTCATCTGCTTCCTGATCTACGTGACCGTCCGAAAATGAGGCTACAAATCGAGGAACATGTCGTCGAAGCTGACCGTGATGTTGCCCGCCTCCCGATCGACGAAAGCCTGCACCTGCCGCCGGCTCTCCACCGTCGGGTAAAGCGCCGCGTTGAAGTGCACCAGCACCACCCTTTTTGCGCCCGACTTCTTCGAGACGACGACCGCATCCTCCGGCGCCAGGTGGGGCCAGGAGGATCGCTGCTGGCCGGAGAGCGCCGAGCACTCCGTAATGAGACTGTCTGCACCTCTGCCCAGTTCTACCAGGTTGTCGCACAGGCCCGTATCAGTACAGTACGAGATGACCTTGCCCCCGAGCCTGAACCGGAAGCCGATGCAAGGGGAAACGTGCACCAGCGGCCGGAAGTCCTCGAGGAATGGCACTGCCTCCCGGTTTTCCGGCAGTTCCCGGATGTCCACTTTGAAGGGCATGCCGTCGATCGGCACGGTGTACGGCTGCCGCAGGATATCGCCGAGAATTTTCCGGGTGCCTTCCTGGCCGAAGATTTGCAGGCCCCGGGGGAAGCTCAGCCGGACGATGGTGTGGAGGCCGCCGATGTGGTCGAGGTGGAAATGGCTCAGGAAAAGATAGGCGGGCTTATCCTCGGTCATGTACCGGTCCAGCTTGTGGATGCCGTTGCCCGCGTCCAGAATGATGTAGCCCTCCGGGGCGTCGATCAGCACGCAGACGGTGTTGCCGGTCTCGTTATCGTACCAGCCGTTGGTGCCGAGGAAAATGACCTTCATGTGCATTGACCTTGTATAAAGTTGTTCCCCCGGGATATTAGCTCTTCTGTCGGCAGTCAGGTGAACTGCTCGATAATCGCTCTTACACGCCGGTTAAACTCAGGTATGGTACATATGAGGAGGACATATCCCCTGCCCTTTTCAGTTAAAGTATAGGTCGTGACATTAGAATTAATATCTCCGGACAGCCGGGCGACCAGGCCTCTGGCAAGCAGCGAGCTCTCAGCCTTATACCGCTTTCCCATGCCCCACATAGCCCCCCTGACATGGGAGGGCCACGTGCCTACTACATTCATGATCTGCTGAATATTGCGAGGCTCGCCGCAGACGAACAGGTAGACGAGAATTTTCATGCGAATGACGCTCTTTCGCATCGCGTGCATGATCTGGCAGTAGTCCTCATAATCTCTTTCTTCACCCATTGGCATCAGTTTGGTGTATAAAAGTAGGTAGCCATATAATTTATGTCACAAAACGTTAACGATTAAATAATTATTTTAAAAGCGGCATTTTCAGCCCTTGGAGGAAAACGACGGCATACTATTTTACGGCTTTTAACAATTGCAAAAGTATCTGCCCTCCCCGATATAAATACCAGAGAAGCCATAACAAGTACATGCAACCCGAGCGCATGATGTAATGCTTGCCACGAGAGTTGCACATCAAAAGGAGGGGATTAAAGAGACATAAAAGCGATGTGAGTGCATTTGAGATGCTACGAATAGGCCGGAAGGCTCAGGCCGCCAGACAGAGGTCCAATATCGGCCTGGCAGGCGTAAGCCATCCGAGACAAAAGACTGAATACCCCCAAAGGAGGAATTCAATGCTTAAGTACAAACTACCATTAGTGATCATATCAGCATTATTACTTTCGGTGATTGCAAGCGGAAACGCGTTTGCATACTCCTGGAGTAGTAATGACGGAATAGAAAAATCAAGAGCAAACGACTTCAACAGTCCGCAGTGGAGAAGTACCATCAGTCAGACGATCTCCGTCAGCAACGGCGTAACCCTGTCGTGGGGAAACGAATGGAAGAATGACTACTCCGCTCCACTGTTTTACAAATGCCAGTGGAGTTCTGGATGTGCAGGTGGCGGCTCCTTCGAATCTTCAGGCACATTGCCAGCGTATTACGGTGTAAGTAGTACGGTGTCTATGTATTCCGGTGCAGTGAATATGCCCTACTCGGGATACACTGATACGTTAAACAACAACCACCTGTATAAAGACGATAACCCGTACTGGAAGGGTACCGACTTCAACACAGCGCAGCGTATGACCAGATCTTAATATTTTTTCTTTTTTCTTTTTTCGGAGGCTAAACGTGAGCAACTTGGGTAGTATCGCAAAAAAAGAGTGCGTTGACCTTATCAACAGTAAAATTGTACTGCTGGGCGCTGCGGTGTTGCTACTTTACGTCGGCGTAAACCTGTACGAATATCATCATGCCCTTTCGAGCGGCCTGATAAAAAACATAGAGTTCAGTAGTTCCGTTCTTTCAGCCATGTGCACGCTGACGCTTTATGGCAGCTTTTTCTCCGTTATCATCGGGTTCTCCAGCATAGCTAACGAAAAGAAAAATCACGCCCTAAATACTCTAATCGTCAAGCCGCTGTACAGAGACACGATCATAAACGGAAAGCTCCTCGGGGCCTGCTGCTTTATGTCTCTCGTTTTCGGGTTCGCCCTGCTCATATACGTATCGGGGCTGCTCATGCTTTCCGGGGAATATATCTCTACCTTCATCCTCGACTTCGCGGCAAAGATCGCTTTTGTCTACCTGCTGTCGCTGATCTACGATCTCATCTTTGTCACGCTTTCGATGACCGTCGCGATCATCGTAGACAAACAGGCGATTGCGTTAATCATATCCACATTGATAGTTGAGATGTTCGATTTCATAGTCGGTGTTAACGTAACTCAAACCATATCTCACATAATAAATTCAATTATGCCAGTAAACATGGATGCAATTGAATACTTCATCGTCCTGTTATCACCGAAAGGAGTTATAGGCTTAATAATTAATAACAGTAACATTTTCAGCCCGATTTACGGCGCCTGTGATGTTATCGGATCGTTGAGCAGTTACGTCATCAGGCTATGCCTTTACCTCTTTTTATCGGTCATAGTATGCTACATGGTATTTATGAGGAGGGATATAGTATGACGGGCAATCAAAATGTAACGGGCATCATAGCAAAAATAGCCCTCAACGAGCTTGGCAGGATATATAAGAGCCCATTTGTGATCATTATATACATAATATTTATTGTTAACATTTTTTTAACTGGTTACGGAAGCCAATTTTTTGATCAAGCATGGGTAAGCCAGCCAGGAGAAGGGGATGTGTTTATACGCATTGCTATCGGAGACGTATTTTATTACACATCGTTATTTTGCGCCATCACCGCCATGTTTTTTGGTGTATTATCAGTGCTTGACGATAAAAATTCGCACGCTTTGAACGTATTACTCTCCAAACCGGTATATCGCCGAGACGTCCTGATTGGAAAATTCGTCGGCATCAACCTATTTTCGATTATTCTAATCACTGTCACTCTGGCAGGCTCGTTATTAATGCATATGCTATTCAACGGGATACCCGGCTTGATGGACGAATTATTGATCAGGGCTGTATCGTTGATCGCGATACTTTCGATGGAGTGTGCTCTGGTGTCCGGGATCACCATGCTGTTCGGGCTGGCGTGTAAAAATTTGCTCGAGGGAGTTGCCGTTACGATAACGTTCTTATTCGTCGAATGGGAAGGGAGCCTGACCAGGTACCTGGGGTCGTTTAAGATACTGAGCCCGCACGAGCTGTATTTTACGATTTTTCACGTCGACAAAGCTAAGCTGCTTATCGATACGACGGTGCCGTACTATGTCTGGCTCAGCGCTGCAGCCCCGTATATTTTATTCATGCTGCTGGAGATCATCGCCATCGTAGCGTTAAATTGCATCATCTTCTCCAGATCAGACGAGGTGTAAGACCATGAGTAAGACATATCTTTGTGTTATCGGAAAAATACTATGCATCACAGTATTGCTATCTGCATTCGTCATCCTGATGCCTGCCACGGCATTTTCAAAGGTGGTGTCGATCGATGCACAAGCGGATGTTTCTGTCGCCCTGAATGACAATGGTACGGTGTTCATGTGGGGCGATACCAGGGATGGCACGTTCCGGTCTGATGAACCGGTCTTAGTCGACATCACTAACATAACTGCGGCTTCTGCAGGCGTTTTTAACGCGTTGTTCCTCAAGGACGACGGAACCGTGTGGGCGATTGGTGACAACGAATACGGCCAGCTAGGAGACGGGACGAGAGTCGACAGTTCGAAAGCGGTTCAAGTACAGTGCCTGAGCGAGGTGGTTGCCATTTCCGCAGGCGATTGCCACAACCTGGCGCTGAAGAGAGACGGGACCGTATGGGCCTGGGGGTGTAATCTTTTCGGGCAGATTGGTAACGATAATGTCGGCCATGACGAATTGACACCGGTACAAGTCCCAGGACTGTCCGGCGTCAAAGAAATTTCTGCAGGCTACATGGGCTCTAAAGCCATTACAGGTGACGGCACCGTATGGGCCTGGGGCATAAACGAATACGGTCAGATCGGGGACGGGACTAAAGAGATCAGGAGCCTGCCAGTCAGGATATCCATCAATAACGTATCTGCGATAGATACCGGGGAATACGGCACTTCGATAGCTTTGAAAAGCGATGGATCCGTGTGGACATGGGGTAACAATGGGCAGGGTCAGCTCGGAGATCCTGCGGAAGACACCTTAAGCATGATGTTGCCCGTATCAAACTTAGGCAGCGAGAGGCTTGTCCCCGGGAAAACGGGTGGCCTGTACAACGTCACCTCAGTCTCTGCAGGTGCCCGGAACTCGCTGGCCGTGAAAGATGATGGTACGCTCTGGGTATGGGGTGAGAACCAGGAGGGCCGCTTTGGCAACGGGCTGAAATTCGGCCGGGATAGTATCCGGCCCGTGATAGTACCTGGTTTAAACAATATAGTATCGGTCAAGGCAGGAGCTTCGTATATGCTTGCACTGTCAGATGATGGGACGGTATATGGATGGGGAAAGAACATTTTCGGCGCTGTCGGTAACGGTGAAAGATCAGAAACTGTCGTCAAGCCTTTGATAGTAATCAAAGGCACAGTCGATTCACAGGATTCTAATACTACGGAACTCCCCGTGACTGAGGATAAACTATCTGTAGACAGTAACGATGGAAGTAGTCAGTCACAGCCAGATTTGAACCTTGGCCTTGCAGGTATGGCCGTATTTATTGTCACGGTTCTCCTCGGCATAGTAATTCTCATACGGACGAGAAAATGAAAAAATGTCAGGGCAGTCAACATAAAAACACCTTACGGGAGCGATATAACAAATAGTCAGCCGCCGTCTGCTCCGAGGCCTATGCAGCATCCTTGGCGGTGGTTGCCGGGTGCCCGCCGGCAGCTCGTCAAGGGATACTTTGAAGGGCATGCCATCGATGGGAACGGTGTGCAGCTACCGCAGGATACCTCTCAAAATTTCCGTCGTCACGGCCTGCCTGAAGATCTGTAGGCCCCGGAATTCGTTAAAAGAAGTACAGATGCCCCGGCTACTTTCTGCCCGGGTGCATCTCCTCTAAGGTCGCGTCGTGGTCATCCACGTTGAAGTAGTACATGCGAGGCGAGTAGTTGGAGTCCCGGAGCTTGCGGATCTGCAGCACGTCCCGGGGATTGTCCTCCATGTCCACCTTGGAGACCCAGATCACGCCGTCCACGATGTGCTCCAGCGCCTTGACCAGCTCGGGCCTGTGCGCGCCCATGTGGATGGTGAACAGAGAAGTGGTGCCGTTGTTCTTCTGGGTGGCCATCTGGTGGTGGATGTAGTGCAGGATAGCCCGCTCCGAGTCGCTCGACAGCAGCAGCGTCGTCAGCGAGTCCACGATGCCGCGCAGGTTGTTGTACGGCTCGACCTCCGCGGTCGCCTGCTTGACCGCGTCCCTGACCTCGTTGATGTTCGAGAGGTCGTGGCAGACGTACTTCCACTTGGAGACGAACTCCCCCCACCCGAAGGCGTCGGTGAAGCCGTCGATGACGATCAGCTGCCCGTTGGTGATGTTCTCCTCCGGCTCCAGCCCGAAGGTGCTCAGAGAATTGATGATCGCCTGGGGCGGGTGCTCCATGTTGAACAGGTAACAGTACTCGTTATTCAGCAGGCCCTCCGCGACGAACTTCGTCTGCAGAATGCCCGACTTGGCGCCCGTGTCCTCTTCCAGCAGGATCAGCGAGCCCCGCGGTATGCCGCCGTCGAGAGCGTTGTCCAGGTCAGCGATGCCGAAGCTGGCGCGGTTCTTGATCTCGGTCATAAAAACCCCTGTATCTCGTACTGTAATACTCGCTGTTGTAAGTTATTATACGTATCGGTAGCCGCTCAGGATAGTAACACGAACGCTGCGCTGTGCGTTTCTGATTGCTCTGAGGACGTGAGACAGCAACACGAACGCTGCGCTGTACGTTTCAGATTACTCTGAGGACGTGAGACAGCAACACGAACGCTGCGCTGAGCCAGATCACAAATTACGACAGATGACACAGATTGCACAGATACGACTCGGTAAGAGGGGAAATGGTTTACTCTAATATGAATGATCTATTAACTATCTGTGCAATCTGTGTCATCTGTCGTAATCTGTGATCTGGCACAGCGCAGCGTTAGTCCACGTTCACGAATACAGGGACAACATCTTATCGAGTACCAGAGTAATCAAAAGATAGCACAGCGCAGCGTTAGTCCACGTTCACGAGTACAGGGACAACATCTTATCGAGTACCAGAGTAATCAAAAGATAGCACAGCGCAGCGTTAGTCCACGTCCACGGGCACAGAGACAACTCTTATACCCATCTCCGGAATTATTACGCCATCACAGTGCAGCGTACGATACATGTGCAATCGGATGCTGGGACAGCCCTCGCTCATTTCTACGTAATGTTTATATGTCAGGCGGGGTTTTCCTATATAGACGGGGGCTATGTAGTGAAGAAGGCACTGTTAATCGCACTGGTTCTGGGAATCGCGGCGCTGGCTGTTTCAGCAGGCGGCTGCACGGACATCATCAATCCGCTGAGCAGGCCGAGCCCGACCCCGTACGTGATCTACGGCCCGGTATCCCCCACTCCGACCCCGACGCCCGTCGTCCAGGTAACAGCTACCCCCAGTGTGGTCGTCACCAATTCGCAGCCCAGCGACGCGGTAGAGCTTATTCTTGCCCCTGTGGACAGCAGAGTCTTCACCACCGAGAGGGGCCTCAACGGCCAGTTCGAGAACTTCACCATGTTCGTGTGGAACCACGACAGCAAGGATGTGAAAAACGTCCGCATCATCGTGACCATCGGGGATAACGCAGGGGGCAGCGTCCACTACCAGATCTTCGACGTCGGCGACTTCGCCCGGGGCGAGCAGCGGCAGGTCTGGCTGGTGACCGAAGAGCACAAGGATGCAGACTTCATGATAGTCAAGTTCAAGGTGACCTGGGGTGAAAACGGCGAATACTACTCGCCGCAGAATTACCAGAAAAACCTGCGGGCCTTCAGCTATTAGCTACGCGGGCATAGACCTCGCGGCGCTCCCCAAAAACCAGACCGGCGCCTGCGTTCTTTCTAACGGCGAGTATCGCTGCGCTACCCTCCGGTCCGACGAGGACATCCTGCAGTTCATCAGGGACGCAAAGCCGGCCGTCATCGCCATCGACGCCCCCCTCACCCTCCCCCGGGGCCGGTGCTGCTTCGACGACGCCTGCTGCGGCACCCGCAAAATCCGGGAATGCGACCGCATGCTAATCAGCCGGGGGCACAGGGTCTTCCCGCCCGGCTTCTCCTTCATGAAACAGCTCACCCTCAGAGGCGTCGCCCTGCGAAAAATCCTCGAGGCCGAGGGCTATCGCCTCATAGAAGTCCACCCCAGGACCAGCATCCGCATCCTCGGCACAACCGTCGACTTCGGGGCTTCGCCTAAAACAGAGCATGAGCGAGACGCCTGCGCGGCTGCAATCGTGGCGAAACTGTACGATGAAGGGCAGGCCGAAGAGCTCGGCGACGACGAAGGCGTGATCGTCATACCAAAGGCACCTCGGGAATAAACCACGGCGACACTGCTCTGTATCCTGACAACTGAAGGGCGGAGGTTCTAACCACGGCGGCACGGCGGCACAGAGACAGCGCGAGAAACGATAGCAAGTTGGTTATTTGAACCACGGCGGCACGGCGACACAGAGACAACCCGTACCTGAATAGCAAGGCTCCTTTTTTTATTGATCCACGGCGGCACGGCGGGCTGACGGCACGGAGACAATCCTTTTTTAGTTACTATGCTGGAGAAACCGGGAATCCCCATATACTTAGTTTACTGACTATGCGGTCACTTGTAAATATCGAAATAGCCTGTAAAATGATTTTGGGTAATGCGCTGTCTCCGTGTCGTCGTGGATTTAAAAAGAGTAACCTGTTCGGCGTCGCAGTTGTCTCCGTGCCGCCGTGCCGCCGTGGTTACAATCACCATCTGGCCAATGCATTACGCAGTTGTCTCCGTGCCGCCGTGCCGCCGTGGTTCTATTTACCACCATGTTGATGCAAGTCGCACTGTCGCCGTGGTTAGAACATTAGATTCAAACGTTGTCCCACAGGTCTTTGAACAGGTCTTTGCTGATCTCGAGGTACTGTCGGTTGTGGGTGAAGACTTCGAAGGTGACGGTGCGGTTGTACCCGGCCGCTTTCAGGGCTCTGACGACCCGGGGCCAGTCGATGTTGCCCATGCCCAGTGCTAAGTGGAGGTCGGCTTCGACGTTGTGGCCGCCTTTGTTGTCGTGGGCGTGTAAGTGGTATAAGCGGTCCTTGAAGGTCTCGATGAAGGCGACGATGTTGTTGCCGCCGGCGCAGGAGATGTTGGCGTGGCCGATGTCGAGGTGGAATTTGGCCCGGGGCTCGAGCTCGAACAGCTTTTTGAAGTCATCGGGGGTCTGGTCGACGTTTTCCACGGTGATGGCCATGCCGCTCTTCTCCGCCCGGTCGCACAGGATCGTCAGCGAGGAGGCCATGTTCCTGATCAGTTCCCGCCGGTCGAACAGGCCGAACCTGGTGTGCATGTGCACGGTGACCAGCTTCGCTTCCACGGCTTCGGCGAACTCGATCACGTCGAGGACCTGCTGTACGGTGGCCTCCCGGATTTTCGGGTACGGGTTGCCGATGTTCCAGCCCCAGGGCGTGTGGCAGGTGTAGAACAGCCCGAGCTCGTCCTTGAGCGTTTTCAGGCTGGCCGCGCCGGGGTTAAGTTTCTCCAGCGTGCTATTAGGCCCTTCGAGGCTGATCTCTACGTAGTCGAAGCCGGCGTCTCCGGCGTAGGTGATCTCCTGCCCTATGTTTCCGCGGGGGTCGGCGAGCGAACCTGTGAACATTATCAGTACTGTTCGCCTGCAACCGTTATAACGTTTACCGGGAAGGGGAACAGCTATTTACATGTGAAGCGGCATAACCCTGCAATTAGCATGGCTTCCGGCATGTCCTTCGTCCAGATCGTGGTCCCCCAGCAGAGCTTCCACGACGAGGAGCTCGCTTATCTTAAAAGTTATTTTGCGGCCGCCGGAGCCCTGGTGCTGGTCGCGGGCACCGAGATGTCCCCCATGAGAGGCATGCAGAACAGGATGGTCACCCCGGACAACACCATCGCCAGCATCAGCGTCACAGGCATCGACGCCTTACTCATTTTAGGCGGCAACGGCTCGCCAAGGTACCTCTGGGCAGACGATACGCTGCAGCGGAAGATCCGGCAGGCCTACGTCAAAGGCAAGGTGATCGGCGCCACCGGGCTCTCGGGCGTCGTCCTCGCCCATGCCGGCGTGCTCCAGGGCCGAAAAGTCGCCGCCACCCAGCAGGTGGCCGTGGTCAACGAGTACAAGCGCTACGGCGTGCCCTACGTGAGCGATCCGGTAGTCGTCTCCGACACCGTCGTCACCACCACCGGGCCCGAACAGTCCAAAGTCTTCGGCAGCACCGTCATGGGCCTCATCGTCGCCCTGGCAAAGCAGAGGAAAAAGGCGCACTACACCGGCCACCGTTGAAATAAATCACAATAGCAATAACCGTTTCTAACATTGCAGCACAGCTCTTTATCCTGACAACTGTAGATCAAATATTTGAACCACGGCGGCACGGCGACACAGAGACCGTGCGACTCGCGATAAGCCGGATGGTAACTGGAACCACGGCGGCACGGCGACACCAAGACAATGGCGATCCACTACAAGCCAGTGGTAACTAGAACCACGGCGGCACGGCGACACCAAGACTATGGTGAACCGGTAAAAGTTAACTCTTTTTCAGTCCACGGCGACACAAAGACAGAGCATTAACCATAAGCTTACTAACCAATCGTTTCAGCCTGACTTTCGATCGATAGCCTGAAGGAAGCTAAACATAGTCGTCTCCACGCAGTCAGCACGCCGTGCCGCCGTGGATCAATAAAAAGGTTTCTTGCTATTCGGGTACGGTTGTCTCTGTGTTGCCGTACCGCCGTGGTTCAAATAACCCTCCAGCCATCGTTTCTCGCTCTGTCTCTGTGTCGCCGTGCCGCCGTGGTTTCAATTACCACACATATCATCGGGGCATGGGGGCGTTCTCCACAACGGCTTTCAGCTCGTCATACCGCTCTCGCACTATGTGTTTGAAGTCGACGGGGTTCTCCCTGATCCGCTCCGCCACTTCCCCATCTCCCAGATACTCCAGCCACGAGGCGACCCACAGGCCTTCTTCGCCGGTGAAGGCCACGAGGTAGTCGACGAGCTCCTGTAAGTTCATTAACGGCTTGTCGTTGAAGTAATAGGGATTTTTGTCCTTCGGGTTGAAGAGTGCCTCTGCGATGGCCTGGTCCGGCCCGGGTTTTTCGGATCTTGCCGGCGCTGCCGGCCTCTTTTTACTGCGGGATGCTTTGCTGCTCATTAAGTCACTTCCTGCTGCCGCGCTGGTAGGACTCTACCAGGCCTTCGTAAACGTCCATGGTCTGCCTGGCTGCCTTTTCCCAGGTGAAGTAGTCTATCACCCGCTGCCGGGCGTTGCGGCCCCACTCCTTCGCTTTTTCGGGGCTGGAGAGGATCTGGCGGAGGCCCCACGCGATGTCGGTGGCGCTGCTGCCGTCCACGTGTATCCCGGTCTGCCCGGGCTCGCTGCTGACGACCTGCTCCCGCAGCCCGGAGACGCCCCGGGCGCCTACGAGGATGGGCTTCTCCAGCGCCATGGCTTCGAGGCTGACAATGCCGAAGGGCTCGTAGACAGACGGGAACGCCCCGATGTCGCAGGCGGCGTAGTGGACGATCCGCTCGTGCTCGGGCACGAACTCGAACCGGCAGATCACGTTCTTCTCGATGCCAAGCCGCTTGATCAGGTTGCGGATGTTCGCCTCCTCGTCCCCGGTGCCCAGGATGACCAGCTTTGCCTTCGGGTATTCCTTCGCAATGGCCGGCATGGCCTGGACCAGGTTGATGATTCCCTTTACCCAGTTCAGCCGGCCCACGAACAGGATCATCGTTTCCCCGTCTTTGATGCCGTACTTCGCCCGCAGCGACCTGATCTCCGAGGGGCTCACCGTTTTGGAACTGTAGACTTCCGGGTCCACCCCGTTCCAGACGACGAAGATCTTCTCGCTGGGCCACCCGTGGTTGACCAGGTCCTCTTTCATGGCGTAGCTGACGGTGATGATGCGATCGGCCACGACAGAGGTCTGGTACTCGATATCGTTGACGACTTTGCTGCCCATGCCCTTGCTTCGCCCCCACTCCGTCGAGTGGACGTGGAACACGACGGGCAGATCCTCCTCGGCCTTCACGATCGATGCGGCCATGCCCCCCAGCCAGTCGTGAACGCAGATCATGTCGAACCGGACGCCATCCTTGCGGATGAGGCTGTTGAGCATCTTGGATGTGCAGAGGATGTCGTTGGTAAAGATGGAGCTGAAGAATCGAAGCTGATCTCCCCAGGACTGGAGCTCGTTGCCCACGAAGAGCCGGAGCACGCTCGACGCGTCCACGTTGAGAGGCCGGTGGACCTCGACGCCGTGGATGACCTCGCTCGTCTTGAGCTGCCCCGGGTTCAGGGTAAACACCACCACGTCGCTCCCCATCTTCACCAGGTCCCGGGTGATGTACTCCGCATACGTCCCCAGCCCTCCGATCAGCCTCGGGGGGTATTCCCAGACGAAAAAGCCTATTCTCATGCCATCAGTATTTTTATTCGCTTGAAATATTAAAATGGATGGCGTGTTTTACCGGCAGCGAGGTCTAAATCAGCGCTATCGCGATGTCGTGTGACAGCAAGACGAACGCTGCGCTGCGCCAGGATCACAGATTGTTACAGATTGCTCAGATTGCACAGATTTCTTTTAAAATAAGGAGTACAGAGAAGCATTTCCCTTGTTGTTATCGATTAGCATCTGTGCAATCTGTGGTATCTGTCGTAATCTGTGATCCTGGCACAGCGCAGCGTTCGTGTACGTTCACGGGCACAGAGATAACACTTTTGATGCTATCCGAGTAATCAGTATCAAGCACAGCGCAGCGTTCGTGTACGTTCACGGGCACAGAGATAACACTTTTGATGCTATCCGAGTAATCAGTATCGAGCACAGCGCAGCGTTCGTGTACATTCACGGGCACAGAAACAGCGGCTGGTAGGCGGATATATGGCATCCCAATCATAGTTATCGAGAACGATTATTAACCAGCCCGCCCAACTATCAATGAAGGAGCAACAGCTTATGACCTTAGACATCATCGCCGGCTCGTCCGTGCCGGGGCTCGCCAGGGGGATCGCCAGACGGCTGGGCACCACCGCCCATTTTCCCCGCATCGAGAAGTTCCCGGACGGCGAGATACACGTGGTAGAGGGCGACTACACGCCGTCCCAAACCGTCGCCTACGTCCAGACCATGCACCCCCACCCGAACGACATGCTGGTCGAGATGGAGTTTACTGTCGACCTGTTGAAGGAGCTGGGCGCGGAGCGGGTGATCGCAGTGATCCCGTACGTCGGCTACATGAGGCAGGACACCAGGCACGTGAAAGGTGAGGCCATCGCCATCAGGTCTATGCTCAAGATGCTGGACTTCGCGGGGATCAACGACATCGTCGGCGTGGACATGCACCTGCACCGCCTCGGCATGGAAGAGCTCGCCAGCTTCAGCCGCATCAAAATCCACGAGGTAGGCGCCGCAGAGCTGCTGGCGGGCAAGGCGGGGCAAGGCCTGACGAAGCCCCTGGTCGTGGGGCCTGACTCGGAGTCTGAACGGTGGGCGGCAGCGGCAGCACAAGTGCTGAGCACCGACTACGACGTGCTGGAAAAGCACAGGCTATCCGCCAGGGAGATCGAGCACCGGCCCCGGAGCCTGGATGCCAAAGGAAGGGACGTGCTGATCATCGATGACATAGTGAGCACGGGCGGCACAATAATGGATGTGATCAAGTCGCTGCGAGCCCAGGGAGCCATGCGGGTCAACGTAGCCTGCACCCACGCTGTACTCAGCGACATCGACTCTCTCACAGGGCTGTTCCGGGCGGGCATGGACGAGTTCGTATCCACCAACACGATCAACAACGAGTTCGGCATCGTGGACGTCTCAGGGCTCATCGCCGACAAACTAAAGACAATCACGTAAAACGTCCCTGCCGCCTCTCTTTTTTCCGGCGCTCTCACCGCAGTATCATAAGCTTTAAGTGCCTGATGACCATTCTGTGCTTTATATAATTCCAGCACATTCGGGGGTTTATATAGCATGGAAGAGAAGAAGATCGAGATAGTGCTCACTGTAGCAGTCGCTTTATTCATCGTGACGCTCGTGGGCACCGCAGCCTGGTGGATCGGGCACCAGGATACGGGTTCGCCGCACGGTGATAACAGTAGTGCAACTACCACAGCCAGCACCGGCATCGCAGGCCTTTTCCCGACGCCGGACAGGACACAAGAGGCAGAGAAGACACAGATGTACGGCAGGATTACCGTGAACGGGCAGCCGCCGGCCACGGAGAGAAGAACGCTGGCGGACGGCACAGCCTACGGCGGCGTGGTCAGGCTCAACTATTCCCAGGAACAAAAGTACGCTCCGCTCACCGTCGGCACCACGTCTACCGGCGGGCTGATCGACATGTCGGGCAATTACAGCATCGACGACGTCTACAAAGGCGTGCCCTTTACGGCGACAGTCACCCTGTACCTGAAAAACGAAAAAGAGCCGTCGGTCCGGGAGATAGCCGGCCAGTATATACTTGACGGCCTGAAGGCACAGGATTTTGACCTGATCGCCTGACCGCACGATAAAAAGTTTGCAGGGACATATTAATGATGCCCCTGTCGACGATCTTGCAGCCTTAGTTCGAGGGCGCCTTGAGCTCGCAGGAGATGGCCCGCTGCTCGCACTCGGCAACAACCCTCTTCTTGTACATCCGGACGGCTTCCTCGTAAACGAGGAGCGTGTCCCTCGCCGCCTTCTCCCAGGTGAACTGCTCCAGGACGCGCTTGCGGGAGTTGACGCTGATGGTCTTGCGCAGCTCCTTGTCCTTCAGCAGGAGGACGGCGAACTTGGCGATATCCGAAGGATCGTGGGGGTTGATGTGGAACCCGCAGATGTCTTCGCCACAGGGGATGATCTGCTCCCTGAAGCCCGAAGTTCCCGTGGCGCCGACGATGGTGGGCTTGCCCATGGACATGGCTTCCAGGCTGACGATGCCGAACGGCTCGTACTTGGACGGGAAGATGCAGATGTCCGAGGCCGCGTAGTAGAGCCTGCGCTCGTCTTCCGTGATGTAGTTGAAGTTGAAGATCACGTTGTTCTCCAGGCCGTTCGATCTGACGATCTGCCTGAGCATGTCTTCCTGCTCGCCCTTGCCGACGATGACCAGCTTCGCTTCGGGCACTTCCCGGGCGATCTGCGCCATGGCTGCAGTCAGGGTGTCTGCTCCCTTGACCCAGGTCAGGCGGCCGACGAAGAAGATCATCGGCGCGTCGCCCACGCCGATCTTCGCCCTGAAGGCTTTGATCTCCCTCTGGCTGAAGGAGTCAGGGGCGTACTTCTTAGTGTCTACACCGTTGTAGACGACCCGGATCTTGCTCTCGGGGTAGCCCAGCCTCACCAGCTCGTCCCGCATAGCGTAGCTGACCGTTATGATGAGGTCGGCCTTCATGGCTGCCTGCCGCTCGATCTCCTGGATGGTCGCGGAGCCGCCGCCGTTAGACCGGCCCTGCTCTGTGGAATGGTAGTGGACCACCAGAGGTACCGGCAGGTTCGCGCGGGCGATCATGCCCGCGGGGAACCCCAGCCAGTCGTGGGCCGCCACGAGGTCGAAGCTCTGGCCCTCCCGGGCCACCAGGTCGCTGATCATCTTGGACGATGAAAGGATATTATAGAGCATGGTCTCGGAGAACTGGACCTGGTCCCCGTGGTTCCACCGGGCCACGTCGCCCGGGCTGAAGAACGGCAGCACGTCTGCCATGTTCATCAGCATCGGCCGGTGGACCCGGATGCCGTTCCAGATGTCGCTGGTCTTATCCTTGCCACTGTTACGTGAGAAAGCGGTAATCTCCTGGCCGTTTTTCACGTATTCGCGGGTAATTTCCATTGCGTAGGTGCCCAGGCCTCCCCTGAAGAAGGGCGGGAACTCATCGACGATATATGCAATCTTCACATTACCACTTCCCTGTCTGTAGACGTCCAGCATTCGGCCGGCTACAACGCTCCACAGGAAATGGCGCTCGACTTTCCTCCGGCCATTCCTGCCGTACTCACCGGCTCTGGACGGCTAAGTGCTATACAGTTGATACACCAAGCTTTAGAAACCGAATCTAAATATACTTTCACGCTAGATAATGCGGCTGACGTTCTCCGAAATACCGCATGAGCCGGGGCCGGCTGGAAACCTTATAGTAATGGGTTACACCATGAGGTACCATAAACGTCGGGAAATAGCGTGTGCACTCCATGAATAATAGTGGGTCCGGGAGGTCTTGAGAGGTCCGGGAGGAGGTCCGGGAGGTACCGGAGTTTTGAGAGGACGTTCAAGCTGGGAGGTCCGGGAGGTTGGGAGGTCTGAGAGAAGGTATTAGAGTACCAGGAGGTTCGAGAGGATTAACTTAAAATATCCTCTCTAACCGTTCCACACTCACAGACCTCCTCTCTGACCTCTGACCCTCCCTGACCTCCCAGCTTGAAAATCCTCCCCGACCTCCTGGGAACTCCCCGACCTCCAAGAGTTTTCATGGACTTCGCACGAAACCCCTTTTGTGGAAAAAATTAATCCCGGCAGGAGATGTGTATATCCTAAAGTAGCACTTTACTGTAGACGTCCAGCATCCTGCCTGCCACAACGCTCCACAGGAAATGGCGCTCGACCTTTCTCCGGCCATTCCTGCCGTACGCACCGGCCCTGGAGGGATCGCTCAGCACGTAGTTGATACCCCAGGCGATGGAGGCCGGATCCAGATACACTTTCACTCCATCGGTAAAGTTGGTGACGTTCTCCGAAAGGCCGCCCACGTCCGCGACGACCGGGCACCTCCTGGCGCTCCACGCTTCCAGCAACACTAAGCCGAAAGGCTCGTTTCTGCTCGGAATTACGACCACGTCGGAGGCATTAAGTAATCTCACGTACTCCGAGTCCGGGATGTAGCCGGGGAAGTGGACCGGGAGGCCGGCCAGCATCTGCTGTAATTCGTACTTCATGGTGCCCTGGCCGGCCATGATGAACCTGGTATCCCACCGGTGGCGCAAGACGAGAGGGATGGCCTTCGCCAGCAAGTCGGGGCCCTTCTGGTACTCCATCCTCCCGACGAACAGCACCAGCGGCGCGTAGGGATGAATGCCGTAGGTTTCTTTCACCCGGCCCGGGTCGATCACCGCCTCGTAGACCTCCGGGTATATCCCGTTGCTCACCACGTCGATCTTCTCGAAGGGTATGTTGTACAGCCACATGATCTCGTTCTTGAGGACGTGGGAAACAGCGGTAATCCGCCTGGCGGTCAGCGCGGCGTACCACTCCTTGCCCGATATTTCCTTCGCTTCCCACCACTGGCCGATCTGGTTCCCCGCCCGGCCGTACTCCGTGGAATGAAAAGTAAAGATGGTGTTCCGGTCTTTGAGCTGGTGCAGCGCCTCGGTCACGTGCCAGTCGTGGAAGTGCAGGATGTCGAAGGCCGGCGTGTCGAAGTCCCGGAACCGCTGGACCATCAGGTCGCTCATGCTCTTCGCGTAGTCCACGATGTTGTTAGCGTACGGCTGCACGTAGTGGTACTGCACGCCCTTGATCGTCCGGTCGGCCCCGCCCCGGGTGAAGAAGTGCAGCTCGTGGCCCTTCGCCGCCAGGGACTCCGCCAGGTAGGTAGCCCCGGGGGAAAGCCCGCCGATGCGCTCGGAATAGATGGACTCCCAGCAGAAGAAGGCTATTTTGAGGGGCTCCACACTTCCTCCCTCCGGCGTTCGGGCGCTTCAGCCCCTTTCAGGCGGCTCCACAGCTCTTTTCTCCTTCTGTCCGTCACTTCCAGCAGCTCGATCCGGTTGCCGCACTTCGCCACTTCTTCGGCCAGCTTCCCGTCGTTCAGCACGTCCCGGACCCAGACGGAGTAGTCGTCCCGGCTCAGGTGGTACTGCAGGGAATCCTCGGGCACGAAGTTCAGCAGATCGGCGAAGTCGTCCAGGCTGTAAGCGGAGAAGCCCGTGTACGCCCTGGGAGTGCGGAACCTGAAAGCCTGCTCGGGAGGCAGGCACCGCAGCTCCAGCGCGACCTGCTTTGGCTTCATCTTCTGCGCCGCCCGCAGCTCGTAGTCGGACAGCGCCCGCATGTACATGTCGAACGCCTCGATGTTGGTGCACGCCTCCGGGCTGAAATACGAGTGCACGTCCCCGCACGATCCGAACTTGGAGGCCATGTAGTAGAAGTGATCGCTGGTCTGCAAGTATCGCCAGGTCTTGACATCGCTGGCGAATGCCTGGCCACGCTGGACTTCTTTGATCGCCATGTGCTGCATCGTGTTGCCCAGCCACGCCGAGATGTCCTTCTCCACGTCCGCCCAGGATACGGTCTCCTCTACGTTTAGCGCCTCTACCGCCTGCATGGAGGCGATCTCCGACGGCTTCGCGAACTCGACACCCCGGGCTTTGCACTCCCTAGGCAGCCACCGGAGGAACTCGAAGATGCCCGTATCCTCCCACTGGTGCTCCCCAAAGGTCTCGTAATCGATGAACACGTTCACGTAATCTCCCGGGGTCGCGGCGAGCCACGCGGCGTACTTGTCCGCGGTCAACGGCCACTCCGGCCACTGCCGGTTAGTAAATCGAAACGCGATGTCATCGGACAGCTGGTAATTTCTCAACAGCAGGTTGATGCCCCGGCAGGAATACACGTAGTTCGGGCTCCGCCAGCCCAGCAGCCGCTCCACGCCCTCAGTATAGATCCCTTTGAAGCCCAGGCGTTTCGCTGACTCGGCGATGGCGTTGTTGAACAGGAACTCGGTGTTCTCCATCACCGTAGGCGTGACCCCGAAAGCGTCCCGCATCAGCTGCCTGTGCAGCCGCACCTGCTCCTCGAACTCCGAGGGATCGTCGAACAGGCTCGCGACGCTGTGGTAGTACGTCTGGCACAGCAACTCGGCGTTCTTGTGGCGGGCGACCTCCTCGAACAGCCCGAGCGTCTCCGGCTCCCACTTCTCAAGCTGCTCTACCAGCGTGCCCGAAAGGCTGAACGCACACTTAAAGCCCTGGTCCAGCAGCTCCAGCACCAGCGTCGTAGCGGGGTTATAGCACTTTCGGCAGACCCGCTCAAGTATCTCCTTGTTGATGCCGCTAAAGTAAGCCTCCTCGGGGCTTTTACCCCCGTAATCCCCCGGCCGGAACCCCGGGTTCAGCCTGTACGGCTGGTGGACCTCAAATCCAATGCAAAGCCTGGTCATCGTAATCACAACTGAACAGAACACACGGCGGCCATCCCCGGCGCCATAGGCGCTCCCTGAGCGCGGTCGCGTATTATATAATGTGAGGTATACTCACCATCTCAATAAAATCTGGGCAAAATAAAAAACACAGGGACGGAAAGCAGCGATTTTTTCCGCAGGCAGGGCCTGAATAAAGCGAGGTTTGGCCGGCTGAGGCCGGCAGAGCTACATAGAATGGTTCACCACAGAGGACACGGAGACGCACAGAGGCTCACAGAGAAACGGTTCACCACAGAGGGCACAGAGACTCACAGAGACGCACAGAGATTTTTGATATAAGGATAGACGGAGTCTCTGTGAGCCTCTGTGCATCTCTGTGCGTCTCTGTGGTTTTAATAGCTCGCAGTACCTCGTCACTGGCATTTAAATTGATACTTCCCGCAGGCTCTTCGCCGCCGCCTCCGGCGGCACGGAGTTGATGTTTATCCCCGTGTTGAGCTCGAAGCCTGCCTCGATGCCGAGCTTGGGGTATACCCTGAGGTGCATGTGCAGCGGGTCGGAGAGGGACTGGATGAAGCCGTAATTGTAGGGCGGGTCTGCGAGCAGCGCTTTGACGCGCTTCAGCATGTCCCGGGTTACGACCGCGAGGTCGTCCCGCTCCTCGTCGGTCAGTTCCAGGATGTTCTTGCACTGCCGCCGGGGAAAGACCCAGGTCTCGTACGAGTACGCCGAGGCGTAAGGGGCGAAAGCGACCGTGTGCTTTGACGCCTGCACCAGGCGGTCGGACTTTTCCTCCCTGGCCACTATGTGGGAATAGTTCTTGCCGTACTGCTCTTTGATGGCCCGGGGCACGATTGGCACCGCGATGATCTGGGAGTGGGGGTGCGCGAGGGAGGCGCCGGCGTCCTTGCCGTAGTTGCGGAACTCCGAGATGTATTCCACGAAGGGCAGGCTGGAGATATCCTCGAACCGGTCTTTGTAGACGCGGAACAGCAGCTTGATCTCCTCGTCGGACATCGCCTGTGGCTGCTTGTAGTGATCAGGCGACTCGACCAGCACCTCGTGGACGCCGGAGGCGGTCATGAGCTGTTCTGAAGTGACGTGCAGGGGCTGGGGCTGCGCTGCCGGGAACAGGTTGGGGATTATGCGGGACACCCACACGGAACGGCGTGCCTGGCCTTCAACGTCAGGCTCGTGCCTGAGCACGTCGTTTTCGTAGAAGTAGGTCGCCTTGCTGGGCGGGGTCAGGTTCTCGTGGCCCCCGCAGAAGGGGCAGGACTCGAGGTTCTGGGGCTGCTCCGGGGCTTTGGGCTTGACGAAATCGGTCGGCCGCTTTGCCCTCTCGGTGGCGATGATCACCCGGCGATCGGTAAAGTAGTCCCGGCGTAGCTCGTTCATATTGAGTAGATAAGCATGGGCGTTGAATAAAACTTTTCAAAATAAGCAGAGGATTTTCTGGCAAAATTGCCAATAACAACAAAGCCCTTTGCGGGTCGACGCCCGTACTTGCTTCGCCGTACGTGCTACTCGGGATTTTCCAGTGCTCCGCCGTCGGGGCCGGTGGGAGGGGTGCCAAGCCCTTCGGCCCGATGATCGCACCCTCGCAATGAAAACCCGGCAGGCGCTACGCTGCCGCCGGTTTCCATTGCTTCGCAAGTCCTAAGCGACGCCGCTTTCAGCAGGCGTCCATTACCCCGACGCCTCCGCACCCCTCGCTAACTCTCGGGGCTTCGCCAGAAAATCCCTCGCCGACCGCTAATAAACAAGCCTACACCGGTCAGCTCGTCCCCCGGACCCGAACGACGAGCCCGCGGAGGAACTCTTAGAGCGCATCAGGGCAGAGCGTCTGAATCAGGCAACCGACAAACCCCAAAACCATGGCCCTAAAAGGCCCCGGAAGCAGGTGACGCTGGCTAATTAGGATAGAATGCCCTCATTCAGAAAGCAGTAAGACTGCGGCGGCCAGAACTTTTTGTTCGACTTATACGGGTTGATCGGCTCGTCGAACGTTTCCAGCCCTCGAATCTCGATGGCATACGCCTTTTCCCTGCCAGCGAAGTACTCGAAGAAGCCTTCGGAGGATCCTCCCGAGTGTTCACCGCATTTAGCCCATATTGCCTCGGGCGATCCGGCATGTATCTCGGTCGTCGGAAACCTGGCGACGATGCGCTGGACCGGGGCGCTGGTATATATGTAGAAGTCCCTGACTGCGGTTTTGGCGGGGGCGATCTTTCTGAACTCGTACCTCTTGGTGCCGTTCAGGATCTTTTCGACGTATTGGGGCTGGATGGAGATCAGGACATCCCGTTTGTCGACCATGATATATCACCTGTAAGAGTGGAGGCTGTTTCGGAGTATAGTTATTACCTGTATAAATAGCGGTAACTGGAGAATGATGGAAGCAAAATACAGAGAGAATCAGACTGAGAAAACCATGACTTATCACCGATATACTCAAGATATATCACTATATAGTGATACATATCAGTGATAAGTTTTAATAGTATCAGTATATACTGATAATTGATATATGACTGGCGATGATCAGTTGTACCAGGAAATAAGAAATTTCATCTTGTATAAGTATGGGCTTAGTGACAATACCATATCGATTAGAGAACAGGAGATCGATGGTATTGCAGGGCCAGTACTTCCCGATCTGATCCTTGACGACGGACGACGGCGATACTACGTTGAAGTCGCCCCAAAATCAGGGCTTAATAAAGTCTCCCAGTTAGCTCTTTATAGGGAACTCCTTAAGGCTGAGGGTAAGTACTCTCCGGACGACCGGTTCATATTACTCTACAAAACCATCTCTGATAAAGTTGAGAACATTGCGGAGAAGGTCGATATCACCCCTGTCAGGGCCCCATTAGGCCTTAAGCTCTCTGCATTCGAGCGCTCCGGCGCTGTCTCTAAAGTTAAAATGACCACAGAGAGGTCCTGGACAGTTATTTACTACCTCATCAGGCATGGTCCGGCATCAATAAAGCAAGTTTCGAAAAAAACCGGAGTTTCTTATGGTTGGGCTCACGCCGTTATCACCGGCCTGGCAGATCAAGGGCTGGCTGTGAAAGAGTACGATTACGCGAAGATCACAGACCAGAATAAGCTGTTTAACGGTGTAGCGTGGGAGAGACCGCTGGAGTCCCTGAAGATCGACGAGGTGCCAGTCGAGTATGATACGCCGTACATCGCGGCCAGGGAGATTTCGAGGAATCTGAAGGAATACGGTGTGAAATTTGCCTTTGGCGGCCTTACAGCAGGAGGATTATACACAGGCAGAGTCATCAGACACGATACTGCTTACCTCTACCTAAAAAGGGATCAACTGGAGGCGTTTAAGGACACATTTTCTGTAAACGCTAAAAACAGTATTAAGGTAAAGGTGTATACCCCTGACAGGGATGTCTACAGTACGTCCCGAGAGGTAGAAACGGTTATTATCACATCCCCGGAGCAGACGCTGCTAGATCTGGCAGGCATTGGATATGGCAGTTTAGAGTTAACAAAGGCGATGGCGGAATACCATGAGACCCAGTAGGGAAGACCAGGAAATCATCCGCCTGTCTATCGCAGAAATTGGGGCAATCGGAGACTGGGTGCAACAGAGGCAGTCCAGGCATCCGGATCAAAAGTTGTTTCTAATCGGCGGCTGGGCGGTATATTTCTACAACCCCTGGCTCGGATCGATTGATATAGATCTGGTGGCAGGTAGCAGATTGAGAAACAGCTTGAGTCAGTACCTCGTGGCTGAACGAAGCTTTGTGCGCAGAGAAGAAGACGGGATAAAATTCCTGACGAAAAAGACAGCCAGGGGTGATATCATAATCGACTTCGTAACTACATCGGACCCCTGGGAGTTTTTTGGAACCGGCGTCAACCTTGGATTTGACCACCTTGAAGCCCCCGATCTGACAGCTCTCCAAAAGATTGGCGGTGCTGAGGTAATCATACCAAGCAGGTCACTCCTGTTGATCTACAAGTTGAAGGCCTCCTGGGATCGAACAAGAAGGTGCCGGGATGGAAAATCGGTAAGGCAACAGTGGGAAGAAGACAAGGCGATAAAGGATGGAGCTGATGTCCTTGCTCTTATTGATCCGCAAAATGGTGGGACAGATCTCGATCTTCAATTTCTCGGTGGAGCCTTCAGGCAGTTCAGCTTTTTAAAAGCTCACTTAGAAGAGATTTGCCACGACAGAACAATCATAAGTAATTACGGCAGAATGGATGAAAAAACCGCTTCAGAGGTTTGCCATAGACTGTTTACTCTGATTGGATTAAATTAACCAGAATGGATCTTAGAGTGGCCACAGAATCTTCAACAATCATCCAGCGTCTCCGGAACTACTGCAACGTCCTACGGGACGACGGCGTCAGCTACGGCGACTACGTCGAGCAGCTCACCTACATGGTCTTCCTGAAGATGGTCGACGTGATCAAGCCCCAGCCCGGCGAGACCATCTGCGACCCCGCCTGTGGCACCGGAGGCTTCCTGCCCTCTGCTCAGGAGTACATCTCTAAGAAGTACCCGCTTGACCGAGATCAGAAAAAGTTCCTCAAGCTCAACACTTTCAAAGGCAGGACTTCTGGGCCACCACTTCCAACAAGCAGCTCAACTTCCTCCAGCACGTCAAAACCATACTAAAGATAAACGGCAAATGTGCCATCGTCATCCCGGACAACGTGCTCTTCGAGGGCGGCGCAGAAGAAACTGTGAGACGCAAGCTCCTCATGGAGTGCGACGTCCACACCCTGCTGAGACTGCCGACAGGTATATTCTACGCTCAGGGCGTCAAAGCAAACGTACTGTTTTTTGACAAGAGGCCAGCCAGCAAGGACCCCCAGACGCAGAAGCTCTGGATTTACGACCTGCGGACAAACATGCACTTTACGCTCAAGACAAACCCGCTGAAGTACGAGGATTTACAAGACTTCATCCAGTGCTATAACCCCCAGAACCGCCACGATCGGAAAGAAACGGAGAGGTTCAAGGCTTTCACCTACGAGCAGCTCATGCAGCGGGACAAAGTGAGCCTGGACATATTCTGGCTGAAGGACGAGAGCCTCGAAGATTCCGAGAACCTCCCGGCTCCGGAAGTAATAGCGAGGGAGATCGTGGAGAATTTAGAGGCGGCGCTGGAGCAGTTCAGGGGTATCGAAGAAGAACTAAACGGAAAATAAAACGTTTACTTTTTTAAAAAGTCTGCAAGCTCTTTCCAATAGTTAATATCCCAGTACGATCTTGCCATCGCAGATGTAGACGGTAAGATAAACGCTGGGATTCCATGGAGGGTAGTTTTTCCGTATGCCACCTTATTCTCAAATGCCAGCTCGGCAGCCTTTTTACCATTGAAGGCTATGCACTTAGGTTTTAATTCAATGATAACTTGTTCAAACCGCTCCCGGTCGTAGTCCTGCTTCTTCCGGCCGGAGTCAGGGCCTGGTTTAACCTTCGTCATGTCTGTCAGCCCGACACCATAATTCTTAATTTCCTCGAACTCGGAAGGGTCCAGCTTACGAGGAGTCAATTTGATATCATAAAGCGTTTGCCAGAACAAGTTTCCTTTACCGGCATAATATTGACCAATCTCACCAGAACGCTTACCTGCACCAGTTCCGCAGAATATAACATTTAGATTATTATCCAGTACATCCGGTAAACCGCTCATTCATATTCCTCCCCAGGTAGTTAGTACTGAAGCTATTTTATTGTTATTAACGTATTAAAAAGCGGTCGACGTAGGTTTTTCGGGCTTGTCATGCCATCAGGCAGGATGCGGAGGCGGCAGGGTAATGACCGCCTACCGACAGGTGGCGGTGCTTAGGACTTGCGAAGCAGTGTAAACTGGCGGCAGCGTAGCGCCCGCCAGGTTTTCATTGCGAGGGTGCGATCATCGGGCCGAAGGGCTTGGCACCCCTCCCACCGGCCCTGACGGTGCAGCACCCGAAAAACCGGAGTAGGCCGACCCGAAGGTCGGACGTCGACCCGCGACCAGTAAAAATTGAGTTTACACGATCCCGTTTTCAGCTATGCATTCTCCGATGATCATCTAACAGCCGGCAATATCACCACAAACCTGCTGCCCTTATGATAATCCCCGGGCACGCGATCTTCCACCCATAGTTTGCCCTCGTACCCTTTTATCAGGGTCCACGCCAGATATAACCCTAAAACTCCGCCGCTGATCTGGGCGACTCCCGGAATCCGGACGAAGAGGTCCTTTTTCACGGTGTCGGGGATGCCGGGGCCGTCGTCCTCCAGCGAGACGAAGCAGTACTCGCCGGTGTCCATGCAGGCGCCCGCCACCCGGATGCCTATGTGAAGCGGGCCCGTGGAGTTGTTCACGGCACTCTCGATGATGCTGCTGAAGACGTCGGGGAGCAGGTCATCTGCCATCGTGTAGCAGTCGCAGCCGTCGTAGCTGATCTGGATGTCCCGGCCCGGGTGATGGGAACCGGCAGCTATGACGTCCTGCATGACCCGGGCTACGTTGACTTTGGCGAGGGACGGCTTACCCTGCCTTGCGCGCTTGAGCTTGCGGACGTTCTCGATTAGCCTGGAACTGTTTTTAAGAGCGTCGAGAGGCTTCTGCAGGAGGTCCCTGCCCTCGTCGTCGAGCCGCAGCGTTTCCTGGGCCAGTTCCAGATAGCCGATGCCGATCTGGTTGATGTTCGTGATATCGTGGCCCATCACGTCGAGGTACAGCTCTGCCTGGGCCTTTTCGTCCGCCAGGCTCTCTTCGACGCGCTTACGCTCCGATACGTAGCGGTAGATGAGCAAAAACAACAGTAGCGAGGTCACGGCGACATATAGCCAGCCTTTGAGGATGCTGAGCGCTGTGTAAGCGGAGGAATGATTCGAGAACAGCTGGAGCACCACGTCGGAGAACAGGATCCATAGTGCGCCGAAGAACGTGTAGATGAGGACAATCTTGAGCGTCGATAGCTTCGGTAGCGGTTGTCTGAACATTTTCTGGCTTTTCATGTCTGTGCAGCCTTTATGGTGCTATTCCGGGGCGTTTACCCGGAGACTGTAATCGTACGTGATACCTTAATGCGAGCGTTAACCGGTTACTTACCTTCGTATTTTTTCAACAATGTTAATTATAATATACCTTCCGGATATAAATCGGAGTGGCGTGAAAGGGCGATCTCCTTTGCCCGGGCGTACCTCAGCGTGTACTGCACCGGCTCATGTCCGGGGTAAGCCTGTACGATGACCTTTAGGGTCCTGCAAACGCTTTGATCGCTGCCTCGACCATACTTTTAATACTGCCCGCACCCTTTGTTTTAATAGAATACTCGAACGTAACGCTTATATGCAATGTGCTATCATATAGCACACACACCTTTAATGCTCATCACACCGGAGACTCGCACATGAAATCCCGCGGCACCGCCTACGGCGCAGGCACTGTCATCAACGCTATCGCGGCCTGGAAAGGCTCGGCCTTCGCCATCGACCTCAAGACCCACGCCGAGGTAATACTAAAAGGCGACCTCATCGAGGGCGAGATCGAGGGAGGCGGCGATACACGCCTGATAGAGCGGGCCTGCGAGCTGACGTTAGACCAGCTGGGTTTCGACACGGGCGCCAAAATCAAAACCACCAGCGAGGTCCCGATCGCCAGCGGCCTGAAGTCGTCGAGCGCGGCGGCCAACGCCACGATCATCGCCACTTGCAGGGCGGCCAGGCAGAGCGTTGACCCGCTGGAGATGGTCCGGATCGGCGTGCAGGCGGCGCTGGACGTGGGCGTCTCGGTCACGGGGGCGTTCGACGATGCGTGCGCCTCGATGCTGGGCGGGGTGGTACTTACCGATAACAAAGAAAAAGCGCTGCTGAAGAGAGAAACTCTCGAATCCACGGTCGTGGTCTACGCGCCCGACAGGAAGGCTTTCTCAGCGCAGACCGACGTGAAGAAGTCCAGGCTCATCGCCCCGTGGGCGGAGACCGCGTTTGACATCGCCCTGCAAGGCGATTACAGGAAGGCTATGACCCTTAACGGTTTCCTCTACTGCGGCGCCCTTGGCTTTCCCACGGAGCCGATGCTGGCCGCTCTGGAGCTGGGCGTCACCGGCGTCAGCCTGTCCGGTACCGGGCCGTCGTATGTGGCGCTGGTCTCGGAGGAGCAGGCGGACGGGCTGGTAAAGACGTGGTCGGCTTACCCGGGAAGGGTATTTGTGACTGAAGTGATCAATGAGGGTGCGTTTTTACTGTGAGGCTGTAAAAGATGTCGCTGGAACATATCAGGATGGACATCGCGAGGGTCGACGATGATATCATACGGTTGCTGGCCAGGCGTATGGAGCTTGCCGAGCTGGTGCTGGAGGAGAAGAAGAGGCTGGGCCTGCCCATCAACGACGACAGGCAGAATGCGCTGGTGCTCAAGAGGGCGATGGAAAAGGCTACCGAGCTAAATATCGACACTGCCGCTGTCAGGGAAATTTTTTCGATCCTGATCAGGATGAGCATCGACCGGCAGCACGAGATGTCGGGAGAAGGCAATCTGTAGCTTCGCAAGGGTAATCTCCGCAATTTTTCGACGCCCACGCCAGACATCACGCTATACTTTCAGAGTATCATTTTGACGGCAAACGGATAATCTAGCTATGGCGGACAACTGTCGTTAGGACGACAGTTATTGCGCCAGCCGGCCGGTGTGAACATGCGGGCAGATACGCAAGATGAGGCGAGCAGGCGTGTCAGCTCCGACAGGATAGACGAGAAGTCCTGCGTGGAGCTAGTCGAAAGCGTCAATAGCATAGTCCTCCGCTGGAACTCCGATTTTATCATCACCTACATGAACGACTACGGAGAGCGCTTTTTCGGCTACGGGCGGGGAGAGCTGATCGGCCGGAGCGTCATCGGCACCATCGTCCCGCCCACCAGTGGCGAAGACCTGGATATGGTGGAGAATATGCGGAGCATCTTCCGCCACCCTGAGAGGTACGTGAACAACGAGAACGAGAACCTGCGGAAGGACAGGAGTCGTGTATGGGTATCGTGGACCAACCGGGCGGTGATCGACGACGAGGGCCGAGTCGGGGAGATCATATCCATCGGCAACGATATCACCCCGCTGAAGAAGGCCAGGGACGCACTGAAGTACCAGCTGGATAAGACGCAGATGCTCATCGACGCTATACCCGTGCCCGTGTTCTACAAGGACGCCTCTGGCGTTTACACGGGCTGTAACCGGGCTTTCGAGGAGTTCATGGGGCTGAGGCGGGACAGGATCGTGGGTAAGACGGTTTTCGACCTGCTGCCGCAGGCTCTCGCCGATGAGTACCACCGGGCTGACGAGGAGATGCGGGCCAGGCCCGGGACGTATGGCTACGAGAGCATCATGAAGTACGATAGCCGCCCTGAGCGGGACGTCGTCATCACGAAAGCGCCCCTGTACAACGAGGACGGGAGCTTCGGGGGCGTGATAGGCACCTACCAGGACATCACTGAAAGGAAGCGGATGGAAAAGGAGCTGCGCAGGGCAAGGGATGAGCTTGAGACGAGAGTTCTGGAGCGCACCCGGGAACTACGGGAGTCTAACGAGCGGCTCCGGATGGAAATCGGGAAGCAGAGGAAAGCAGAGGAAGCTCTGCGAGATAGCGAGGCCCGGCTCCACAGCATCTTCAGGGCGGCGCCTACCGGTATCGGCCTGACCGTGAACCGCAGGATCGTCGAGGTCAACGCCCGGCTGTGCGAGATGGTAGGCTACGAGCGGGAGGAGCTGATCGGGCAGAGCGCCCGCATCCTGTATCCGACGCAGGAGGAGTACGAATTCGTGGGCCGGGAGAAGTACCGTCAGATCAGCGACAGGGGCACGGGCACCGTCGAGACCAGGTGGTGCCACAAAGACGGGCACTGCCTGGACATACTCCTGAGCTCGACGCCGATCGACCCCGGGAACATCTCTGCCGGAGTCACGTTTACCGCGCTGGACATCACCGAGCGCAAGCGAGCGGAGGAGGCGGTCCGGCAGCTGACCAGGAAGGACGAAGAAGCGTTACGGGTAGCCCACATGGGGCACTGGGAATACGACGTGCGCAGCGGCGTGTTCGTTTTCAATGACCAGTATTACACGCTGCATGGCACGACTGCAAAAGAGGCCGGAGGATACCTGATGCCGGTGGATCAGTTCGTGCGGAAGTACATGGCCCCGGATTACGCGTACATGGTCGGAGAAACGCTAGAAAAGGCAGTGAAGACGACCGATCCCAACTTCGTGTACCAGATGGAAAGCCGCATTCTGCGGGCAGACGGCGAGCCCCGGGACGTGATAGTCTGGTTCCGCGCCGAGAAGGATACCACCGGCAGGACCGTCAAGCTGTACGGGGTGAACCAGGACATCACCGAGCGCAAGCGGGCAGAAAGAGCGCTGGAGCACGCCAAGGCACAGGCAGAGCTGTACGTGGACCTGATGGGCCACGACATAAGCAACATGAACCAGGCCATCATGGGGTTCCTGGAGCTGGCCGAGCTGGCCATCCCTATGGAGCCCGGGCAGAGGGAGCTGATCGAGAAGCCCATCGAGATCGTCAACCATACCGCCCGGATGATCGACAACGTCCGAAAGCTGGAGCGAATCCACCAGGGAAAGTACGTGGAGAAAGAGATAGACATGTGCGCGCTCATCAGCAGTGTCGTGGACGAGTTCTGCACGGTAAAAGACAGGCCTGTGACGCTCAACTCCTGCGTCCCTGAGTCGTGCCGGGTCATCGCGGACGACATCCTCAGGGACGTTTTCAGCAATATCGTGGACAACGCCATCAGGCACACGAGCGGCGCGGTCACCATCGACATATCCGTAGAGCCGCTGATCTCAGGTGGCCGGAGGTACTACCGGACCTCGATCTCTGACAACGGGCCGGGCATACCCGACGAGCAAAAGCGCCGGGTCTTCACCTTCATGCAGGGGCACCAGGCAAAACCCGGGCGCAGAGGCCTCGGGCTGTGCCTGGTGAAGACCCTGGTCGAGCACTTCAACGGCCAGGTATGGGTGGAAAACCGGGTGCCGGAGAACTACCGGCAGGGCGCCAAGTTCGTGGTGGAGTTGCCCGCGGCTTAAAAATGTCACGCTATCGTAACGCCCGTCCCCGGAAGACTCGGTTTTAAATCGCAAAGGCGCAAAGGCGCAAAGGCGCCAAGTTTTTCCTGTTATTCCTTTGCGTCTTTGCGCCTTTGCGCCTTTGCGATTTAAGAACAAGGCGACCAGTCGCCGAAAATTTTCTGTGCTTATTTTACCTCGTACCCGAGACCCCAAATAGTAGCCAGCACCCGCTGCAGGGTGTCCTCGGATCTTTCGGGACGGACGTCTACGGTGAGCCGGTACACCACGTGGTCGGGACTCATGGCGTTGTGGGTTTCGTGGCTGACGCCGGTGACGCCGTCGATCCGGGAGAGCACCCAGCCCAGCACCCTCGCGTCGGCGCCGATGGGCAGCTTTACGAGGATATCCCGGCCGATCGCCGGCGATCCGTCTTTGAGGCTGCTCAGCCCTTCCGGGCCCAGCAGGGAAACGGCATCGTAGCGCAGCACCAGCGTTTCGGAGGGCGTCTCGAGGGTGAAGTCCTCCCTGCGGACGTCTTTGATCACGCCGTAGATCTTCCGCCCTCCCGGGAGGACGAAGGCACGCTCGAGGCCGGCGGACTTTTTGATCACGGCCGGCTCGCCCTGCTCGATGCGGATGATACGCTCCGACCGGGTCCTGGAGCCTTCCAGGTCTCCGTAATGATGGGCGGCCGCCGAGAACGCGTCGCGGAAGGCCTGGAGGTCTCCCTTTTCAACCGTGGCTGCAAGCTCCGAGCAGGCTTCGATGAACGCCCTTCGGACCGGCGCCACGTCCGGGCCCGACTGGATGAGCGCATACAGCTCGGGATTCTGGGAGAGCACCCGGCCCGCTATGGTCTCGGTGATCCCGTAAACCGGAGTACGGTAAGCTTCCAGGTCCCGGAGATCGATGCCCAGGCGCTGGATTGCCCTGCCCCAGCCGAGGTACAAAAAGTGGGTGAGGCCCTGGACGATGGCCATCCTGCGATCGTGCTCCTCCGGGGTGGAGACCTCGACGCTGGCGCCGGCAGTCTCGAACACGTCCCGGATGATCGGCAGCCACCGGCCCGATCTGCCGGTGGGCACCACCACGATAGTCCGGCCTTCCAGCGTTTCCAGCCCGGGGCCGAAGAGGGGGTGGGCGCCGAGGACCTCGACGCTCTCGGAGGCGTGCCTGAGCATCGCCTCCACCGGCCCTTTTTTCAGGGACGAAAGGTCCATCAGCAGCGAGCCGGGCTTCATCTTCGGGCCGGCCTGCGCCGCCATAGCTTCGACTGCGTCGATGGGTACCGAGAGGATGACCACGTCGAACAGGCCTGCATCTTCGATACTGGCGACGCCTGCACCCATGGCCTCCGCCACCGGCCGGACGTCCCTCCGGGAGCTGATGCAGACCTCGAAGCCGGCATGCTTCAGCAGGCGGGCGCACCACCGCCCCATGTCACCGCCGCCCCCGACTACCAGCGCTTTAAAGGGCATCCCTGGCGCTCCGCTCCATAATGTCCACCGGGGGCTTGACACCCGTCCATATCTCGAAGGACCTGGCGCCCTGTCTCGCCAGCATCGAGAGGCCATCGACGGTCCGGGCGCCGGCAGCCCGGGCTTCCCGGAGCAAGGGGGTCTCCAGCGGCTTGTAGACCAGGTCAAACACAGTCTGGCTGCGGTCGAGCATGTCCCTTGTCACCATGGGCTTGTCTTCCCAGCCCATGCCCACCGGGGTGGTGTTGATGATGACGTCCACGGCTCTCACCTTTTCTCCCAGGCTGTCCAGGCTGGTGCCGAAGACGGAGCCGAAGCTGCGCATGTAGGCGGCCAGGTCCGCTGCCTTCGCGGTAGTGCGGTTGGCGATGGTCACCGTAGCCCCGGCCTTAGCCAGCCCGTAGACCACCGCCCTCGCAGCCCCGCCCGCGCCCAGCACCAGCACGCCCTTGTTATCGAGCTCCACTCCGCTGTCCCGCAGGGCATCGATCGCCCCGGCAGCGTCGGTGTTGAAGGCCTTCATCTGCCTGAAGTCCAGGGTGTTGGCGGCGCCGATCTCCAGCGCGGTACGGTCCGGCTCGATGATCCTGATGGCCGCCTCCTTGTGGGGGATGGTCACGTTCAGGCCCCCGAAGCCCAGGTGCCTCGCCCCCAGGATAGCGTCCTGCAGGTGCTCGCCCTTCACCTCGAACTTGTGGTAAGCGCAGTCCATGTCCAGCGCCTTGAACGCAGCGTTGTGCATCACAGGGGAAAGACTGTGCTCGACCGGGTATCCGACGACGCCGTAGATAGTCATCATATGCTTAAAGGTTAGGGTTGAAGGCTGATAAATGTGATGATAAAAAAGGCCGGGCTGCACGCTTTTTAGGCTGGAAAGGAGTAGAAAGGCAAGCGCAGTGCCCGGCCCCGGGAGGCCTCGGTGTTAAATCGCAAAGACGCAAGGGCGCAAGGGCGCAAAGAATTATCTGAAAAATCTTTGCGTCCTTGCGTCTTTGGGCCGACGCGACCGAAGGGTGGAATCCTTGCATATTGCGAACTAAGAACAAGGCGGCCTGGCGCCGAACTCATCGCTGCAGCCCGTCAAGGATGCGCTGGAAGACCTGCTCTGGCGGCCCGTTGCCGTCGACGACTTTCCAGTCTTTTGTAATAAGCATGGCTCTCCCGCGCACTTTTTCCATGTGGGGCAGGGTCTCGAACATCTCCTCTGCTTCGCCCCGGGCCTTGACTCTGCGCAGCGCCTCTTCGGGGGCGACGTCTAAAAAGAACATCTCGTCCGAGGTGGGCAGCAGTCTGCTGACGATAGCGTAGACAGGCCTGATGATCGGCCGGGGCAGGTAGGCGGAGGCCATGATGTACCGGACGAAGATCACGGTATTGTCCTTTTTGCAGTAGAGCAGGATCGACCGGATGACGTCGAAGCCATAGAACAGAGTGGCGACCATGCGCATGAGCTGGCCTTGCCGCATCAGCGCCTTTTTGGAGATCCTGCCGAGGCGGTTGTCCTGTGCAGGGTGAGCCCGGATGATAACGCCATTGCCGTTCCTGGAAAAGTACTCTTTTAGCAGCCTGGCCTGGGTATCCTTGCCCGAGCCGTCCAGCCCGTCGATGACGATGAAGCGCATTTGTGCCACCTAAACTACTTTATGACGATTATCTCTGTTACGCTGGTTAGTCTTTGCAGGTTGGTTATAGGTTAGTAGCTTTTTATTTAATGGTAGCACTCGCCGAAGGCGCTACTTACACCGGATAGTTAAACTATGCGCCGAAGGCGCTACTTCCGCTCAATTGCTAAAGCCCCGTCCGGGCATATCTCCACGCAGATGAAGCACTTGATGCACTTGTCCCCCATGATGGGGCGGCTGCCGGATAGTGTGATGTTTTTGACGGGACAGGCGCTGGTGCACAGGCCGCAGCGTTTGCAGGCCCCGGCCACGACGATGTTCGTCGGGTCGGCGCGGTCCATTTCCTGGCGGGCGTCTTTTAAGGTGACCACGTCGTCGCCGTACATGCGCCTCACGAGAGGGTGGGAGATGCGGTTAAAGCGCTCGCTGGACCAGGCGTTCTGGGCGTAGGGCAGGATGCGGCCCAGGGGCGATCTCTTTATGCGGAGGGTGGCGCCCCGGGCGTTGCCGATGGTCTGGGGGTTCAGGGTGCCGAGGCCCCGGCCTGCCGCCAGGCGGACCATCTCGACCGCCTCCGGGTCTACCCGGATCATCCTCGCCGCAGTGGCATCCAGCGCCACCGCGTCCCGGCTGACGGCCATCATGTTGAGCTTTGTGACCGACCGGGCCGCGGTAGGCCCGTAATATGGTCCCGAAGGCCTGACGGACTGGGCTATGTAAGTCGCATCTAAGACGTTGAGCACTACTTTGGGGCGGAGGAACTCGTACAAATCAACCAGCGGCTCGTCCAGCCCGAGCACGTGGACCAGGGGCCGGAAGTCGGGCTCGACCAGGCCGAACAGGTTCTTCATGGCCCCGGAGACGTGAGTGAAGAAGTGGTGCTTGAGCACGGGCACGTTGATGATGTAGTCGGCCTCGATGGCGGGCCTGGCGATCCGGACCTTCTTCAGGACTCCGGCTTCCTGGAGCTGGATTTCCACGTGGTTGTTCCGCCAGTCGACCAGCTCTCCGCCCGCCTTCTCGATGGCCCTGATGCCGGTCTCGTCGAAGACCGTTTCCGCATCCCACCCGAGGATGGGCAGGTCGCCCACGATCGGCTTCGCGCCCTTGGCCGCCACCATCTCGACCACCGCCTTGACGACTTCCACGTTGGTGACCAGGCCGCTGCCGGAGGGGCGGGCACAGCTAAGATTAGGTTTTATGAGTACGGTGCCGCTTAGGTCCAGGCCGCCGATGAGCTCCAGCGCGTCCTTGAGAGCTCTGGCCGGGTCGGCGTTTTTAACGAGAGAAACGATCGTCATGGGTGATCAGCGTTAAGCTACCTGCTTATTTAACGACGGGGAGATTATAAAATCCTTCGGTAACACGAAAAGAGAGGGTGCCCGGATTAGCTTCGCAGGTAAGCCAGGAAACGGCAATATAATGGTAAGGCGGGGCCCAAGGGCCCCGTGCCAGTTTACTTTCTGGCCCTCTTGCCCAGGTAGTACCCGGTAGTGCCGGCCGCGATCATCAGCAGGAGCACTAATAAGTAGGGCAGCGCCTGGCCGAACCAGCCGGGCAGGCCAGGTCCAGGCGCCGGAGCAGCCGTCGCGGTCTGATCAGGTGCCGGGTGTACGATCTGGCTCGGCTCCGGTGTCGCCGTGACGTTAGTGCCTGCCGAAGGTAAGGTCGTATTCACCGGCGCGTTCGCGGACGTGTTGCCGGTCATGTTTTTGGTCAGGTTTGTGGCCACGGTCGGTATTATAGTGGGCACTGTCACCCCGGAGGTCCCTCCGCCGCCCGACGGAGCCGAAGTAGGGGCAGGTGTCGGGGCAGGGGTAGCGGTGGGGGTGGCGGTCGGAGCCGGCGTCGGAGTCGGGGTGGCAGTGGAGTACGTTATGGCAAAGTCCGCTGTGGCGCTGCCCTGCATGTTCTGGGTGACAGAGCTGGACTGCTGGTGGCCATCGTAGCTGGCGGTCACGGTGATGCCCGAACCGTTCGCAACGGAGGGGGACAGCTGGTAGAAACCGCTGCCGTCCGTGGTGGTGTGCGAGTTGCCTGCCGAGACGCTGGCTCCTTGAACGGCCTGGCCGTTGACTGTCACGTGCCCGGAGATGAAGAGGGGCACCGATTGAGCATAAGCTGCCGACGTTAAGAGTATGGCACAAATTATCAATGCTGGTAGAACTGCTGCCAGCCTAAATATGGTATTTTTCATTGTTTTCACCTTAATCGTGTAATGTTTCGAAGTACAGTGTCTGCGATGTCGCCGAATCAGTGTACACGAAGTAGCTCGTGCCATGATCCATGGGGAAGTTGTACGAGTCGAGGCTGATACCCTCGGCGTACGCGTCGTAGTCGCCGGTGGTGGCGTTGAACTTTGCCACGATCTGCCGGCCGGTGAGCGAAGGCTCTTCAACGACGGATTTAGCGTCCGAACTGGTCAGGGAGCTCCAGCCCACGAGGTTCCACCCGGGATAGAGCGTCGTACTCCGCCGGGAGGGAGTCTCACCCAGGACCTCGATGGACGTGTCCCGGGTACAGTACAGGAAGTAGCCGACGTCGGTCCTCAGGGTTATATCGTAGGTCAGCGGGCTGACCTGGGTGTTGAACGAGTCGTAATCTCCCGTGGTCCGGTTGTACGAGGCCACGATCAATACCCCGGATTCCTGGAGGCTGCTTGCCTGGAGAGATGTATTCACCACGGGGAACGAGACGAGGTTCCAGCCCTGCCTCAGGCTGAGCGTATATGACGTCGGCTCTTCTTCGGGCCCCCGCACCTCGATCTGGGTGCTGTTGCCCGCTGTGGCGCCTGTGCTGTTCGTGACGGCCAGCCTGACCGTATACTGGCCCGGAGTAGTGTACGTGTGGGCAGGGTTCTGTTCCGTGCTGTTCGGGCTGCCGTCTCCGAAGTTCCACTGCCACGAAGCAGGAGAGCCCGAGCTCGTGTCAGTGAAGTTCACGGTGAGCGGGGCGTCGCCGCTGATCCTGTCCGCCGTGAAGCCGGCTACCAGGGCTTCGGGGGCGTTCACAGTGACATATCCGGCGCGGTACACGGTACTGGTGCCGTTCGCGTTGATGGCCGTCAATGTCACCGCATAGGTGCCTGCGCTGACATACTGATGCACAGGGCTCTGCTCGGTACTATTAGGAGTGCCGTCCCCGAAGTCCCACTCCCACGAGGACGCGTAGCCAGTAGAGGCGTCGGTAAACTGGACATCGAGCGGAGCCAGGCCAACGGTCGGATTACCGCTGAAGTCAGCAACAGGCAGCGTCGGAGCCACCACGGTAACATAATTACTTCTCTGGACGGTGCTGGTGCCGTTCGCGTTGATGGCCGTCAGCGTCACCGTATAGGTGCCTGCGCTGGCATACACGTGGGCAGGGTTTTGCTCCGTGGAGTTGGCAGAGCCGAAGGCAGAATCGCCGAAGTCCCACTGCCACGAGGACGCGTGGCCTGTCGAGCTATCTGCGAAGGTGACAGCGAGCGGGGCCAACCCGGTCGTCGGAGCGCCGGAGAACGAGGCTACCGGCTGGACCGGCGCCACCACAAGCACATCGGTGGCCGAGAACACCGGGCCCGGATGGAAAACCCGTAAGCGGTTATTTCCGCTGTCCGTTACGTATATACGGCCGCTGCCGGTGGCCGCCACGCCCGAGGGGGCGTTAAAGCGGCTGTCGTCGCTCCCTGCGCTGCCGGTCGTGCCCATAGTGGAAAGATATGCGCCGGCAGCATCGAAGACCTGTACCCGATTGTTGGCTTTCTCGACCACGTAGACGTTGCCGCTGCCGTCCAACGCTATGCCGGCGGGGTCCGCGAAGTGGCTGTCGTCGCTCCCGGAAACGCCGGTCGTGCCCATCGTCATCACGTAAGCGCCGGCCGGATCGAACACCTGCACCCGCCGGTTATAATTGTCAGATACGTAGAGATTGTCGTCCGCATCTATCGCAATGTCTACCGGGTAGTTGAAGTGGCCGTTATCTGCCCCAGCGGTGCCGGTGACGCCGAGGGTGCGGAGGTAAGCGCCGGCCGGATCGAACACCTGCACGCGATGGTTGAAAGTGTCAGCTACGTAGAGGTAGCCGCTGCCGTTCACTGCCACTGCGTAAGGATTCGTAAAGGCATCGTTTCCGGTTCCGGAGACGCCCGTCGTCCCGACGGTCTTCACGTAAGCGCCGGCCGGATCGAACACCTGCACGCGGTAGTTATAAACGTCTGCGACGTACAGGTAGCCGCTGCCGTTCACCGCGAGCCCCCGCGGGCCGTTAAAGTGGCTGTTGTCGCTGCCGGTGCTTCCGGTAGTGCCGAGAGTTCTGACATAAGCGCCGGCCTGATCAAAGACCTGTACCCGCTGGTTGCCGAAGTCGGATACGTACACGTTCCCGAAGCCGTCTACCTCGGCGCAGTACGGATAATCGAAGTGGCTGTTGTCGGTTCCGGCAATCCCTGTTACACCCCAGGTTTCGTTGTCGACGCTGACCTTCACCGTGTACTGCCCATCGGGCACGCTCGTGCCGTCGAGATATGTGCCGCCCCAGGTCTCGCTGTGATGCCCTGCGGCCTGGGCGCCGTTGTACTTGCTCCACACAGCCTGGTCGAGGGAATCGGTGACCGTGATCAGAGCGTTACCCCCGCGGATGTTAGTGAGCGTATACGAGATGTCTACTCTGGTGTCCGGGCCCTCGTACACCTGGGCGGCGCTGGCTGAGACGGCAGGTACGACCGGGGTGCCTGCGGTCACGTAAGCCGGCCTCTGCAGAGTACTGCTGCCGTTCGCGTTGATAGCGGTCAACGTCACCGCGTAGGAGCCTGCGCTTGCGTACTGATGCAGGGGACTCTGCTCGGTACTATTAGAAGAGCCGTCGCCGAAGTTCCACTGCCACGAGGAAGCGTAGCCAGTAGAGGCGTCGGTGAACTGCACGTTTAACGGAGCCAGGCCAACGGTCGGGTTAGCCGAGAAGTCCGCTACAGGCAGCGTCGGAGCGATCGCTGTCACATACCCGGCTCGGTGCAGTGTACTCGAGCCGTTCGCGTTGATGGCGGTCAAAGTCACAGTATAGGTGCCAGGAGCGCTGAACGTGTGCTCGGGATTCTGGGAGGTGCTGTTCGGGCTGCCGTCGCCGAAGTTCCACTGCCATGAGGAAGCGTACCCGGTAGAAGCATCAGTAAACTGGACATCGAGCGGAGCCAGGCCACTGGTCTTGTCAGCCGAGAAATCGGCCACAGGCAGCGTCGGAGCGATCACGTTTACATATACTGGCCTCTCCAGAGTACTGCTGCCGTTCGCGTTGATGGCCGTCAGCGTCACCGTATAGGTGCCTGGGCTGACATACTGATGAAGGGGACTCTGCGAGGTGCTGTTCGGGCTGCCGTCGCCGAAGTTCCACTGCCACGAAGAAGCGTAGCCAGTAGAGGCGTCGGTGAACTGCACGTTTAACGGAGCCAGGCCAACGGTCGGGTTAGCCGAGAAATCGGCCGCCGGAAGAGTGGGAGCTATCGTCGTGATATAGTTGCTCTTCTGCATCGTACTGGTGCCGTTCGCGTTGATGGCGGTCAAAGTCACAGTATAGGTGCCAGGAGCACTGAACGTATGAGCGGGATTCTGCGAGGTACTGTTCTCGGAGCCGTCGCCGAAGTTCCACTGCCACGAGGATGCATAGCCAGTGCTGGCATCGGTGAACTGGACACTCAGGGGTGTTATACCGCTGGTCTTGTCGGCCGAGAAGTAGGCCACAGGCAGTGTCGGGGGTGCAGAAGACTCGACAGTTACGGTATACTTCCGCAGCCCGGTGTTGTCGAGGACATAGAGATTGTTCGAAGAATCGAAAGCCAGACCTTTTGGACCGTTAAGCCCCTCATTTAAGGTCAGGTGTCGCTCATCAGGGGTAATGACGTGGATTTGCCCCGTAGCCGAGTCAGCAACGAAGATGTGGCCGGCAGGATGGACGGCTATGCCGGCGGGAGAGGACAGCTCGCTTAAGATGGTGCTGGTCGACCCCCCGGGAGTGATCCTGGAAACGGTGTCGCCACCAGAGTTCGTGACGTAGACGTTGCTGGCCGGATCGACCGCGATTCCGTAGGGGTTGAGGAATCCGCTGCCGATGGTCTCTTTTGTTTCGACACCGGTGATCTTGTATACGACATTGCTGGAGTAGTCGGTGACGTAGACGTTGCCAGCACTGTCGAGCGCCACGGAGGTAGGATCCCAGATTTCACTGGCGTATACCGTCTCATCAGTTCCCGACGGGTCCACCCGGTAGACCGCAAAATCGGACCAGCCTGCAACGTAGAGGTTGCCAGCCGCATCGACGGCCACTCCCTGCGGCGTCAGGATGTCGGTGATCAAGTGGACAGGAGCGCTGCTTCCGGTCATCTTGAAGACAATACTCTGTTCGGAATCCACGAAATAGACGTTGTCGTCTTGATCTATGGCAAGCCCCATGGGGTGTGCTGCCCCGAGAAACGCGTTGTTCCAGCTGTTCTCCAGGTTGAGGGAGACGTCGCCAGGACTGGCGAGCGCCGCTGGCGCAGATATGCTGAACACGCCCATAAGCAGCCAGCTGATGGCCAGCAGATTACTTATTCGCATGATTGTTTTACTTCCCAAAATATGCCCGCCCCATCGTGGAGCCGGTCTAGAACTACCTGGTTTTTCCAACATCTCGATCTCCTCAGACGAACCTGTTGTTTGTCGGCGATTACTGAGTTAGCAAAGGTTGGTAAAGATGTTATATAAAATATTTCGATTATTTTAGAAAATATTCGAATGTAATTTCAGAAATGAACTTCCGACAACCACGTCTTGCAGTCGCTTGTACAGTAAGTAAGATGGTAAATTTGGTATTAGTAAAAAATGTAAAAATAACAGGATTTTCTACCGGTTTTTTAATCAGCGGTTGATAGAGTTGATCATGTCCCCGTAGATACCGGCGTCCATCAGGTTCGACGGCACCAGCCCCCAGCAGTACAGGTACCCGAGGACGATGATCAGGGGGAAGACCAGCATGAACTCTTTCCTCGAGATGATGTCGTCGAACGCGAGGATGAGGGCGAAAGGCGCGGCCGGGAGGAGGTACCGGCTGATGTCAGGGTGGCCGATGAACATGATAGCCCCTACGAAGAAGGCGGAGTAGAAGAACAGTTCCTTGTGTTTCCACAGCCTCAGCGTGCCCAGGATGTACAGGACGTAGATCGCTATGAACAGCTCCATATTGTTCGTGTTGCCCGGGAGCACGTTGGTCAGGAACATGGGCAGGGGCACTGGCACCGGCACGCTCCAGGACAGGTACGGGAGGGCTATGTGGGCGATGCTGACGAACGAGCCGTTGTATTTAAAATAGGCAAAGAAGTCCCCATAGATGACCTGATAGTTGAGGAAGTTCGCGACCAGAAACGCCGGGATGAGCAGAGTTAGCGGGAGGTAACGGTATTTGCGCTGCGAGATCAGCGTGACAGCGTACGACACGAAGAGCAGTATGCCGAAAATCCGGGTCGCGCTGGCCAGCCCCGCGAGCAGGAACGCCAGGACGTAGCTGTCCTTTTTGTAGCAGTAGAGCGAGGCGACGACCAGAAGGATGAACACTGGCTCGGTGGCTCCCACGCTGTGGTAGAGCAGCCACCGGCACGGGAAGAAGATGAAGACGATCGAAGCCCAGAAGGGGTTGACGGAGTACTTGAATTCTTTTACCAGGTAGTAGAAGATCACCGTGGCGAGCGTGGAAGCCGCCGCGGAGACGAACAGCATGGACCAGTCGTACCCGAGGAAAGAGAATGCCCTGATCAGCAGCGGGAAGACCACCAGGTGGCAGGCATAGTAGAAGTCGGGTAGGGGCATTGCGTGCAGAGGTGAGTCGGCCGGGATAGAATAGAGCGTGGCGGCCACGTACATATACATAGGCCCGTCCAGGTAGCGGCAGATCGTGCGCATGTCGCCCAGGAAAGGTGCCCATACGAGCAGGATGGAAAGCACGTTCAGGCCGGCGAGCGCGAAAGGCCTCCAGTCAAGGTACTCGAAACTGAACCGCGTTCGCTCCTTCGCTTTCCCGATCACTACTTCGTCCACAGCTGTGACCTCGAAGGCTACGATAGGCACAGGGACTAAATATACTTACCGGGCTGCCGATCGGGCGGCGCACCGGCGGACGCCATGCTCGCCGGGTCTGTGAAGAAATAGGAGAAAAGAGTGAAAAAAGACGTTCGGGAAATTGTATCAGACGACCTCAGTCGTCTGCCGACGACCTCAGTCGTCTGCCGATGGCCTGAGTCGTCTGCCTACGACTTAAGCCGTATGCTCGACGCTCCAGGTGGTGCTCTTGGAGTAGCTCCACTTCTCGATCCGCAGGTCCTGGCACTCGTCCGACAGGATCTTCATGTTGGTGCCCACCTCTTTGGGGCTCATGCCCAGGTCCCGGGCGATGTACTTGGACTTGAAGAAGCGCTTGCCTTCCTTGATGCCGTTCTTGAGGTACTCAATGATGGCTTCCTGGCTGTGGTTATACTGATCCTTCAGCGTTATTTTCTTCAACATAATATACTTCCCCTCTGAATACACTATATGCACCATCAAGTATTTAAAGACTTCGGCTCTCGCAACATTTTTTCAACTTTCCTTAAGCTGTAAGGAATTATCATATCCCGTGATATTTAAATTACTAGGATTAATTGGAAGCCTGTCCAGGGCGCGACAGTCGCACAAAAGCTTTTTCAAGCACTAACGTGTAAGAGATAGATGATTTAGATGAAGGCGGATAACATAAACAAGCCTAAGGCCCCCGCGCAGAAAAAGGAGGACGAGGAGTTCTCCCCGCCGCCAACGGGGCTGTTATCGAAGCTTCGATTCCCGGAGCTTCCCTTAAAGCAGGCGATTGGCCTGCCAGTGGCTATCCTGTTAGTATCATTACTCATCATCGGATACACGTTCGCGACGACCGGAAGCCCGCTCCACCTGGGGCTGGATTTCAAAGGCGGCACGCTGATCACGATCAAGACCGACAAGTCTGACGAACAGCTGCAAACCGAGTTCGCGAAGTACCCGCTCAAGCTGATCACCACGGGCAACGCCGGGACTAAGTCCATGCAGTTCGCCACTATGGACAGCAACCAGCTGCGAGAGCTGACCGGATATGTGAACGCGAACTATAACAACCCGCCGATCGAGCAGGTTGGCGGAGTCTTCAGCGAGGCTAACCAGAGCCAGGCAGTCCTGGCCGTGCTGGTGGCCTTCGTTGGCATGGCGATCACCGTGTTCGTCATCTTCCGGAACATTGTGCCTTCCGTGGCGATCATCGCTGCGGCCTTCTCGGACATCATGTTCGCGGTAGCCATGATGAACCTATTCCACGTCGAGCTGACGTTCGGCACTTTTGCCGCGCTGCTCATGCTCATCGGCTACTCGGTGGACACGGATATTCTCCTGACCACCAAGGTGCTGGGCGAGAGGAAATATATTGACAAGAAGATCAGCTCGTGCAGGGTGACAGGGCTGACGATGACGATCACGGCCATCATCGCCTTCATCATACTATATATCTTCTCGACTTTCTCGTACCTGGTCGGCTTCGCCCCTATTCCGATGCTGTCAGCCATCGCTATAGTCATGATCTTCGGGCTGCTCGCCGACATCATCAACACCTGGCTCTTTAACGCAGGGCTGCTCAAATGGTACATGGAATCTCCTGCCGGGAGGGCGAAATATGGCTGAGAAAGGCGAAAACATCTGGGTGAAGATCCTCACCGACTACAGGGTCATCGCGTTGATCATATGCCTGCTGCTGTCGGCCATCTTCATCGGGCCGACCATCTCTAACGGCCAGCTCGTCACGAACCTCAAGTTCGGGCTGGACTTCGAGGGCGGCTCCCAGCTCAAGCTGAAACTGATCAACCAGAGCGGCAGCAACAACACCATCACCGACGAGCAGCTCGAGCTGACCAAGGGCATCATGGAGACCAAGGTCAACGCCTTCGGCCTCAAGAACATCCCCATCGCCACGGTGCGGGACGGGGATAACAACGCCTACATGCTCATCGACTTCGCCGGCATAAATTACAGCGAAGCCATGGAAATATTGGGCACCCCCGGCCAGTTCGAGATGCGGATCCAGACCGGGCCCGGCAACGAGTCCGAGCACATCCTCTACGGTGACAGCGTGCTGGGCGTGTCCGTGATCAGCCAGACCGACGGATCGCACGGCGTATCGTTCTCGCTCAAGCCCGAAGGAGCTCAGAAGTTCCACGACGTGGCCAGCAAGTACGACATTCTGAGGGACCCGAACAACCACCAGGTCATGATGCTGCTCGACGGTAAAGAGTTCCACCGGGCACCCATCGCCCCGAGCCTGGCCCAGACCCTGCTGGCAGGCCCGGTCGACCAGGCGGTAGCGTCTACCGGCACCGGCGAGGAAGGCATCGAAGAAGCCAAGAAGGTCTACGTCCACATGAGCGCCGGCGCGCTGCCCTTCGGAGTCGAAGTCGTCAGCTCCGGCCAGGTGCCCGCAGAGCAGGGCGCCCAGTTCAAGACCATGGCCATCATCGCCATGGTACTGGCCCAGCTGGCCATCGGCGCCATCATGTACATCCGGTACAGGGAGCCGAGGATCATCGTCCCGATGTTCCTGACCTCGCTGTTCGAAGTCTTCATCCTGCTCGGCTTCGCAACTATGCCCTTCGTCCGGTGGGAGATCGACCTGCCCTCCGTGGCTGCCATCATCGCGGTCATCGGTACCGGCATCGACCAGCTGATCATCATCACCGACGAAGTGATGACCACCGGCAGAGCCCCGACCACTAAGAAGATCCTGCAGAAGATGACCCAGGCGTTCAAGATCATCTTCGCCTCCGCAGCGACCGTCGTAGTGGCCATGATCCCGCTGTACTTCATGGGCTTCGGAGCCCTCAGAGGCTTCGCCCTGACGACCATCGTCGGCGTGGCCATAGGGATATTAATCACCCGGCCCGCGTACGGCAAGATCATCAGCGAGATCCTGAATAAATAAGATCGGCTGTGCGTACTTTCGGAAGACAGGAGCCTGTAGCATAATACAGGCTTCCACTTTTTTAAAAACATGGCTCTCTCGCCTCGGTGATAGCAGAGGCCACACGTGAAGACGTTTCTAAGAGTAGTCAAATCACTTAGATTTTACATTAGACCTTTTTCACGCTACAGAAAGAAGTTTAGTTTCGCATGTAGGCAACCTTATGAGTCATCGCCTAGGTTCCTGGCGCGAAGAGAGTAGCTTAGGCCTGAGACCCCTTCAGATCTTTCAGACCCGGGCAGAAGTCGTACTCCAGTAATTTAGGGTCGGTGAACTTACCTATGTAATAGGGGAACTTGTCGCACACCCGGGGCTTGGTGTCGTGGATGATGCAGCAGTTGCTTTCCACGGAGAAGAAGATGCACCGGTTGTCTTCCCTTGCAGTATATACGGCGCTCTCCACGAGGTCCGTAACGTACAGCACCTGGGTGACGTGGCGCCTGACATTTTCGTCGAGTTCCTGGCCTTCCAGGACGGCCGCGGCGTTGGCCCGGGCTTTGGCGATGGATTCTTTGCCCCATATGGCCATCAGCGGGGTCTTAGTGCGGTCTACTACGACCTGCCCGAGGATGTCCCACCGCTTCTGGATTACCCAGCGCACCACGTCCGCGTGGCAGACGGGGATAAATCTGACCGTGGCACAGCAGGCTCCGCACCGCCGGCACTCGAACCGGCTCGCCTCTACGGCTTCCCCCTCTTTGAGGAGGCGTACCTGATCCGGGTACAGCTCGTAGATCCTGCGCAGCTGATCTAAGTCGTCTTCGCAGGCGGCCGCGTATATGCCGGGGTTCTGCCTGAAAAATTCCTCGATTTCTGCATGAGACAATTTACCACCGTCACTTAGCGCTTCGTTACAAATTACTCCGTTAACATATTAGCTTTACGCTTGCGTTGCAGTACATTAAAACAAGGAATAATTACGGCCCGATAGCCGGATGGAAGATAAATTGCCGGGCAAACGCTGGATTAAGGTGGGCAAAATGCCGTATGTGATGACAATACTAACGCTGTGCGTTTCTTGTTGTTCATATGGCGTGAGACAGCTATACGAACGCTGCGCTGTGCGTTTCTGATTACTCTGATGACGTGAGACAGCTATACGAACGCTGCGCTGTGCCAGGATCACAGATTACGACAGATTGCACGGATTTCACAGATACGATTCGGTAAGAGGGGAAATGGTTTACCCGATATATAACTGATCTATTAGCTATCTGTGCAATCTGAGCAATCTGTTAGAATCTGTGATCTGGCACAGCGCAGCGTTAGTCCACGTTCACGAGCACAGAGACAACATATTATCGAGTACCGGAGTAATCAGAAGCCGGCACAGCGCAGCGTTAGTCCACGTTCACGAGCACAGAGACAACATATTATCGAGTACCGGAGTAATCAGAAGCCGGCACAGCGCAGCGTTCGTCCACGTTCACGAGCACAGAGACAACATATTATCGAGTACCGGAGTAATCAGAAGCCGGCACAGCGCAGCGTTCGTCCACGTTCACGAGCACAGAGACAACATGGTATGGCAGAAAGATAAAAAGGTATACGGGGGGCCTATGCCTTGCCGGGAGGCTTAGGCTGTCCCGTCCCGTTCTTAGGCCGGGTCCCCATCCTATGTTAGGACAGTGCGATCCGATCTTGTAAAGTTAGCCCATCTTGTTCCCGCACTCGCCGCAGAACCTGGTGCCGAGGGCGACCTTGGCGCCGCATTTCGGGCACTGGTTGAGACCCAGGGGAGCACCGCAGTTGTTGCAGAACTTGCCTTCGCCCGTGGGCTTGCCGCACTGGGGGCAGACGGTGGTCCGGCGCTCGATCTGGCCGCTGAAGACGCTGGCCTGCTGGGCTTTCTCCTCGATCTCGCTCTTCATGCGCTGGGCGCGTGCCTTGGTGACTTCGACGTTCTCCCTCGGGGCGCATTCCACGCACATGCTGTCCTCTTCGTTCCAGTCTGCGTCGCAGACGTAGTTCCGGCAGCTGGGGCAGCGGTGGAAGTGGCCCATGGCCTCGTTCTGGGCGAGCTTGAACGCCTGCTCGTACTCCTTGTGCCATTCGGGGGTCATGCCCTCGTGGCGGCGGTTGATGATGTCGGTGCCGCGCTCGAAGGCATCGCCGATGCGGCTCATGCCGGCCACGTCGGCGGCCAGGCCTATTCCCCGGCCAATGGTGTCGAAAAGCCCCTTTTTCCGGTAGGTTTTCGACTCGATGAACTTAGTCTTGTACCCGTCGCCGCAGAGGTCGCAGTTGAACACGAACTGAAACCCTGCCTCGGTACACAGGTCTTCATAGTTCTTGGTAAAAGCTTGCATTTCCATAATATCCACTCATTTTTTATTACTTCTTGGTAGCGTTGAGCGGTTTCCCGCATTTCACGCAGTTGTCTCCGGTGGGAGGCTGCTCGAACCCGCATTTCGGATTGGGGCACTTGACTTTGAGCGAGCCACCGCAGGCATCGCACTGGGCCCCGAAGAACGTGGGCTTTCCACACTTAGGACAGGTGAGCTGTAACTGTAGTCCGCAGTGGGGGCAGACCTTGAACCCCGGCTCTACCGTGGCCCGGCATTTGGGGCACTTCATGGGCCCGTTCGGATCGGCCCGGGCACAGTACGGGCATACGTTGGAATCCGGGGGCACGAGCTTGCCGCAGTACCTGCACGGTTGCTTATATCCAGCCATAATTGTCTGTTTTATACGCCTAAACTATTAAAACTTTAAGCCTTGGTCCACCTTACACTATCGTCGGCTGTGCCGACGTTGAAGGCCAGCAGCGCGCTCAGGTCCTTCTTCCATTTTTCCTTGCCCGCATGGGCGACCCTGCCGACAAACCGTTCCCGCAGGTATCTCAGTTCAGGCAGCCGCTGTACAGAGTACAGGTACTGCAGGTTGGCCGGCTCCCTGAGCTTCTCGTCCGACAGGAAGATCGGCTCCCGGCGGAAGTTGATGGCGATCATGCAGTCGTTCAGCGTTCGCACCGCCTCCTCCGCGGCCCGGTCGAGGTCAGCCTTGCTCATGCCCGGATAGTCCTTCCTGCTGACGATCCTGAACACGTAGGTCGCCTTGCCGATGGACTTCTGTGCGTCCGCATCCTCCACTTCAGGAACCGGCTCTGCCGGAGCTTCAGTCTCCGCCGCCTCCGGCTCTTCTTCCCCCTCGGGGGTTTCGCCCGGGGTGACGGATACCGCCTCCATGATCAGCGCGTTGCCGGGCTTGCCTCCCTCACCGTAGACGGGGGTCAGGTACCAGACATACTCCACGGTGGGGTCGGCGGGCAGGCCCTTCTTGACGCCGATGCACATGCGATCGGCCTGGCCCACGGTCTTGAGGTGGCTGTATTCGTCGAAGACCCCCGCCGCCTGGAGCTTCTTCTCCATGTCGGGCCAGATCTTGGGCGAAACTGCGTCCAGGTCTTTCTTCATGGCCGCCCGGCCATCCCTGACATAGCGCGACGCTTTCCGCACCATGGCTGGATCAGCCAGCGGCACCAGCTCCTTGAAGGTGGCCTGCGCCTTCAGCGACAGGGCATTCATGGCGTCGCCGAGCGCTTTCTTCAGCGGGTCGAACTCCCGGCCCATCATCGACAGCACCAGCTTCCGGCCCTGCTCGGTGGCCAGCGTCAGCCGGTAGTCCTGATCCTGCACGCCCGAGACGTAGCTGAACGGCAGCCTGAAGGGGTCGGAAGTCTCGGGCAGCACCAGCAGCCCCGTTTCGTACACCCTGACCTCGCAGGGGCCGGAGCGAGAGGCCTGCTCGCCCTCGAAAAACGAGTAAGTGGCCTTGACGTTCTGCTTCAGGACCTTTTCCTGCATGAGCATGTCCTTGAGCAGCACCTCGTTGCGGGCCTTCACCAGCTCCCGGACGAAGTCGTCGAACCGCCTGCCCAGGTTAAAAAACGCCAGCTTCTCCCCGGAGGAGAGCACGATCTCCAGCCGGTAGTCGGCGGCGTTCAGCCCCGTGATCTCCCGCAGCGACAGCAGCAGCGTCTCCCCCAGCTTCGGGAAGACTGACAGGCTCTCCGCGTTAACCATACCGCTCGCCTCTCCGCCAGCCAGCGGCTCTCCCCTCTCGTCGGTCATCGAGTAGTTCAGCTGGGCCTCGATGATCGTCGGCAGCTCCTCACCGTTTTCGTCGGCCATTCCGGGACACATAAGCCTGTTGTACTACTGAAAGAGTATTAAACCTGTTGATTTGTGGGTGATAGTGTAAAAGAATACCGGCAATGCAAGTTACAAAGGCTATCGTGAACGATGACGAACGCTGCGCTGTGCTTGATACAGATTTCTCGGAAAACATTAAAAGTGTTATCCCTGTGCTCGTGAACGTACACGAACGCTGCGCTGTGACCGACTGGAAGCAGTCCCTTGTATACAGGATCACAGATTACGACAGATATTACAGATTGCACAGATGCTAATCAATAATAAAAAAGGAAGTGGTTCGCGGTACTCCTTATTTTAAATAAAATCTGTGTAATCTGAGCAATCTGTCGTAATCTGTGATCTGGCACAGCGCAGCGTTCGTATTGCTGTCTCACGCAGTATGAGCAACCAGGTATGCACAGCGCAGCGTTCGTATTGCTGTCTCACACCAATCGAGCTACTCGAAATGGTAGTAGTAAGCCCGTTGCATGTTCTCGGGCTCGCCGGCCTCGGCGACCATCTCGGTGACGATGCCGTCGTCGGGGGTCATGTCGAGGAGCTCGGCCAGCCGGGTGTCGATGTCTTTGCTGCCCAGTCTGCTCAGCAGGCCGGCGTAGGCGAGGCAGGCCTCCCGGTCATGGGGGCAGAGCCGGACCGCCCGGGAGTACTGGACGAGGGCTTCGTCGAAGCGGCCGGTGCGCTCGAGCAGTATCCCGTACCGGTAGCGGGCGGTAGGGAGCGATGGCTCCAGGCTGACGAGTTCCCTTAGCCCGTCTTCGGTGCCCGAATAGCGGCCTCGATCTTCGAGGATTCTCCCGTAGGTGCAGGCCGCGGCGAGGTCCGCAGGGTCCTGGATGGCCGCTTTCAGGAGCTCCTCTTCCGCGCCGTCCAGGTCGCCGGTTTCCAGGAGCAGGATGCCCAGATCATAGTGTACGGCGTGGTTGTCGTCGTCCGCGCGGATGGCCTCGGCATAGCAGGCTGCGGCTTCAGGTATGCGGCCACATCGCTCCTGGAGCCTGCCATAAGAGTGAAGTAGCACAGGGCTCTCCGGATCGCGGTGCAGGCAGTGGAGCACTTCGGCCATGGCTTTTTCGTACAGCCCGTACCGCTCGAGGGCCTGGGACAGGTTCAGCCGGGCGGTCATGTTGCCCGGCTCCAGGTCGAGGATGCGGCCGAACTCCTCGATCGCCGCTTCGAGCCGGCCGGTGTGAGCGAGAAAAGCACCGTACCTGACCCTGATGGCCATGTTCCACGGGTCCATGGACACGGCCTTCATAAAGGACTCTTCTGCCCGGTCATGGTATCCCATCTCCCGCAGCACCTCTGCGACCACCATGTGGTACATGGCCTCGCAGTCCTCGAGCGGGTCGCCCTCCTCTTTTTGGGACATAAGTATCTAGAAATTTGAGAATGTGGATATATAGGGATAATTGCATTTTTTGAGTGTATTTAACCATAATAAGCAGTTAAATAGCAAAATGTGGATATATATGGATTTATTACTATAAGTCTAAAATTTTCAGCTGACAGACTATCCGGAAAATTTCACTAGTACATACGCCGGGCTTCCGGGCTCATGCGGTAAAAAGAGAAAAGAAAAGGCGAGACACTGCGCTATTATTCCGTGCGCAGCGCCTCGATGGGGTCCAGCTTGGCGGCCTGGTTGGCGGGGTAGACGCCCGCGATGGTGGTGGCCAGGCAGCCGAAGGCGATGCCGATGACGGCGTTGGACAGGGATACACCCATGTTCATGCCGATGGCGTTGCTGACGATCATCATGATGACGACGGCCAGCGCCAGGCCGATTAGCCCGCTGATGAAGCCGAGGGATACGGATTCGATCAGGAAGAGGTTCCGCACGTTTGCCGTGGTCGCCCCGACCGCCTTCATGAGGCCGATCTCCTTGGTGCGCTCTTTGACGGTCAGCAGCATGACGTTCATGATGCCGATGCCGCCGACGACGAGGGAAATGCCGGCGATGCCGCCCAGCAGGTACTTGATGTAGTCGAAGATGGCGGTAATCGCCTGGGAGAACGACTTCATCGTGACGAGGTCGTAGGCTTCGTTACGGTGGGTCCTGGCGAGGTTCTCCTTGACTGCCGCTGCGGTCTCGTCTACGGTGTCCGGGGAGTCGGAGGTGATGTAAATCACGTTGTAGTACTCCTCGTTGGAGAACCCGTTGATGCCCGCCCGGGTCATGTAGATGTAGCTGTTGGGGTTGCCGGTGACGATCGAGCCGTTGCTTTCCTTGAGGATGCCCACGACCGTGTAGTCCTGAGACTTGCCGGTCATCTGGTTATAGATGGTGATCGTGGACCCTGTGCGCAGGTTCTTTTCGAACGTGCCGTTCGCGATCTTGCTGCCGATCACCACGGAGTACCTGTCAGAGGGTGACAGGAACCGGCCTTTGTCGAGCGTCGTCGACAGCTTTTTCTCGTTCTGGGGGCTGACGCCCTGGATCGACAGGCTCCGGTTATCGCCCAGGTACTGGACGGTGCCGGACACCTCGATCTTGGGGTTCACCTCGGCTACGCCGGGGGTGTTCAGAATGGTCCCTATGTCTCGCTCGGTGAACCTGGCGGGAGGCTTGCTGGTCTGGGCTATGCCGTAGCTCATGCCCATGCCGCCGCTCTGGTCTTCCAGGCTCTGGGGGAGCAGGATGATCTGGTTCAGGTCGAGGTCGCCGAACTCCGCGGACACGCCGCTGAACACGCCGTCGCTGATGCTCATCATGGCCACGATAGCCATGACGCCTATGATGATGCCCAGGCTGGACATCAGCGTCTTGAACTTGTTGCTGTTGAAGTCGGCGAGCGCGTACTCGACTACGTCTGTAGCTTTCATGTTTACTCCGTCCTCAGCGCGTCAATCGGGTCGAGCTTCGACGCCTGGCTGGCCGGGTAGACGCCCGCGACGACCGTGAGGATTACCCCGAACGCGATGCCGATCAGTGCGTTGTTCAGCGAGACGCTGAGAGACATGTTGATATACTCACCTATCGCCCAGGCAGCTATCATCGTGACTACCACGCCCGCGATGCCGCTGAAAAGGCCCAGCAGCAGGGCTTCGGTGAGGAAGATCACCCTCACGTCGGTCGAGGTCGCCCCGACGGCCTTCATCAGGCCGATCTCTTTGACCCGCTCCCGGACGGTCAGCATCATGACGTTGGCGATGCCGATGCCGCCGACGACGAGGGAGATCGCTCCGATGCCGGCGAGCGCAGTCTTGATGATGCTGAAGACCTGGTTGATCGCGTCCACGAACATCTTCTGCGTCAGCACCATGTAGGCTTCGTTCCTGTGGATGTACTTCAGCGCTTTGTCCACGTTGGTCGCTGTCTGGTCCGCTCCCTCGACGCTGTCTGACCTGATCGCTATGTAGCTGTAGGTATCCTGGTCTGTCAGCGCTTTGATGCCCGCCTTGGTCATGTAGACCGCGGTGTTGGGGTCGCCGGCGAGGATGGAGCCGTTCCGCTCCTTCATGATGCCTACGACCACGTAGTCCTGGGACTTGCCCGTGTACGGGTTGGACAGGGTAATGTAGGAGCCCGTGGGAATCTTCCGCCCGAAGGTGCCGTTAGCAACCTTGCTGCCGATCACTACCGAGTAGGTGTCCGACTGGGTCAGGTACCGGCCCTTGTCGACCTGAGACGCGTACGATCCCATGTACTGGGGTACTATTCCGCTGACTCCCAGCGTCCGGTTTTCGTCCTTGTACCGGGCCATGGCGCCCGTGCTGATCTCCGGGTAGACCTCTTTGACGCCCGAGGTGCTCCTGATGATGTTGACGTCCCTGTCGGTGAACTTGGCGGGGGCTTTCTGGACCTGCATGCCCGTGTTCATGTCGATGCCCATGGGGAGCAGGATCATGGTGTCGAGCTCCAGGGTGCCGAACTGCGAACTGACGCCGCTGTACAGGGCATCGCCGAACGTGAGCATGGCTACGATGGCCAGGACGCCGATGATGATGCCCAGGCTGGAGAGCAGGGTCTTGAACTTGTTGCTAGTAAAGTCTATGACCACGTACTCCAGCACATCAGAGAACTTCACTTTTTAGACCTCTGGCTTCTCATGAACAGGTATACGCCGCCGATCAGAAGCACGACGACGACCAGGACGCCGCCCAGGATGAGCAGGGTGCTGTTGTCGCCGCCGTTGTTTGCCGCAGCCGCGTCAGTCTTCGGCTCCATGGCTACTACGTAGGGGGCGGTCTGGTGCCAGTTGTCGCCGTTCTTGTACTTGAGCACGAAGGACGGGGAACCGGTGTACGTGGCGTTCTTGCTCGCAGTCTCGAAGGTCACGGTGTACATTTCGCCGGCGCCGATGTTGCCGACGGTGTACTCTGCCCGGGGCTTAAACGAGAATTCGTCGCCCGAGGGAACTACGCTGGCAGAGGTGATGCCGCTCGCCCGGTAGTTGACCACGTCTATGATGATGTTACCCTTGGAGGTGCCCAGCTTGGCCGGGGCGTCGTTGAGGACCATCTTCGGCTGGGTGCTGTCGATCACGACAGGCACGACCTGGTTGATGTAGCAGCCGTCGCTGTCGGTCTTCACTTTCAGGGGCAGGTAGTACTTGCCGTCTGCGGCGGAGCCGTCGACCTTGATGGTGAACTGGAACTGGGCGCTGTCGCCGAGGCCAAGGTAGCCGACGTCAGTGTACGCGGCGTTCTGCACCTGGATGGGGCCTTCGGAGAGCAGGTTCACGAACTTGAGCTCGCAGGCGCCGGAGGAGCCATCAGTGGACGTAGTCTGGGTAGTCCTGGTCGTGCTCATGTCAGGAGTCTGAGCCTGCGGAAGGTAATACTGGTTCTGAGAGGATTCGGTGACGGTGGTCGTGTTGCCGGCTCCCGGCGACTTGAGCGTGTTGGTGATGGTCACGACGACGGTGCCTGTGTCGCCGGGCATCAGCGGAGCGGATGCGGTGGTCGCGGTCACGGCGGCCACCGGGGCGACCGTGGTGCCGGTCACGGAGAGCACGGGGTTCGTCTTGGCGGCGAACGCCGGCGTCGATAAGGTTAACAGCAGTACCAGCATCACACATATGCTGGCCAGTTTTACGGATGTTCTCATTTCTGGTTCTCCTTGTATAGTATGGTAATATGGTAAGTCAGTTGGTGATTGTCAATCGTTACTTTTCGTCTTCGCCTACGATGAGGCCGTCCCTGATCCGGATGATGCGGTCGCCGTACTCGGCGAGGTCGGGCTCGTGGGTGACCATCACGATGGTCCTGCCCTTCTTGTTCAGGTCCAGGAACAGCTGCATGATCTCCTCGCCGGTCTTCGTGTCCAGGTTACCCGTGGGCTCGTCCGCGAGGAGGATGGCCGGGTCGTTGACCAGCGCCCTGGCGATGGCCACTCTTTGCCGCTGGCCGCCCGACAGCTCGTTGGGCTTGTGGGACATGCGGTCGGTGAGGCCGACCTCTTCGAGGTACCTCTTCGCGGTCTCGGTGCGCTTCTGCTTCGCGGTCTCCTGGAAGATCATGGGCAGCTCTACGTTTTTCAGCGCGCTCAGCCTGGCGACCAGGTTGAACGACTGGAAGATGAAGCCGATCTCTTTGCCCCGCAGAGCGGACAGCTCCACGTCATTGAGCTTGCTGATCGGGTGCCCGTTGATGGCGATCTCGCCGGCCGTCGGGCGGTCGAGGAGCCCGATCAGGTTCATCAGGGTCGACTTGCCGGAGCCGGACGGGCCCATGATGCTGACGAACTCGCCGCGGTTGATGCGGACGTCGACACCCTTGAGCACCTCGAGCTCGTTTTTGCCCATCACGTAGGACTTGCGGACGCCGGTAATATCTACAACGGATTCCATTATTTTTCCTCCTTCTTGTTCTTGTGGACCACGATGGTCCTGGCGATCTTGTCGAAGCCCCTCTGGCGGTCCTTCCTGAACAGGATGATCATCAGCAGCGCGTCCAGCACGAGGAGCGAAAAGCTGCCCAGCAGCTTCGGCAGGTTCCGGAGGAGGGATTCGACATAGCCTATCCGGGTGCCGTCATCCTTCAGCACGCGCAGCCCGAGCAGCCACTTGCCGGGCGTGTACCCGAACCGGCCCTCCAGCACCACGAAGTAACAGATCATGGTCACGAGAGACCCGAGGCCCCAGATGATCGTGAAGACCATGCCGGCCAGATCGCTGGCGAAGGTCAGGTTCAGCTCGCCGTTGGCGAGGGTTTCCACCACGATTGCGCCGGGGAAGAACGGCAGCAACGGCAGGCTCAGGAGCGCGACCACGATAACGGTCGCCACCAGCGCCAGGATCAGATCGATGATGAACGCCACTGACCGGCTGATTATGCCTGCCCGGCCCAGCGAGTCCACATAGGTCTTCATGTACGCCGCGGCGATCTCTTTCGGATCTTCGGAGTCGGCCAGCGTTGCCTCTACATCGTCCTTCTCGATCGTCTTCGATCCCCGGGACTGGGCACGCATCATGGAGGAGTCGTAGAAGTGAGAGGTGAGCTCGCGAACGATATCCTGCTTGTCTGCTTCATAGATGTCGATGTCCCCGACGATACGGGTAACCCTGTTCTCGAGCCTCGCCTTTGCATCCTTACTGATATCCACGGCCGTCCCCCCAGATGTCGTCCATAGCTTTCACATACCGTTTCCACTCCCTGATCATCCCTTCGAGGAACTCTGACCCCCGGGATGTAATCCGGTAGTACTTGCGGGGCGGTATGCCTTCCCCGGTCTCTTTCCAGTAGCTTTCTACAAGCCCGTCGCTTTCCATGGTATGTAGGGCGGGATACGCGTTGCTCTCTTTGATGATGATGACGCCACCGCTTCGCACCTCGAGCTCGTGGATCAGCTCGTAGCCGTACTTGTCGCCAGACCTGAGCAGGGACAGTATGGAGAGCTTGGTGCTTCCCTTCTTGAGTTCTTTCAGCCACTTGTCGATATCTTCCTGCATAATACCTCTAGAGTTTATGCACTTTTGTTGAATATACACATAATTCTTATATGTACATATTATGCATAGGTACAGAGTGCAACTGAGAATATAAAAGTTTTGGTGTACAATACTTTATCGGGTAGGTATAATAGCATGTTTGTAGCGATCTGGCTTCACAATATAGAGTGCCCGCTTATCCTCCTTTCAATTATATAACACAAAAGATAAGTATATAGAAACTGACCAGTTTTTCTGGAATTCCTGTGCAAGGTTTAAAAAGTAGACTAATCGATCTCGAGATTCTCGACGGCGTACCTGACGGTATCGCCCTGGTGAGCCTCGACGGGTCGGTCATCCACACGAATGTGACCCTGCGACAGATGTGCGGGACAGCGGGAGAGCCGGCCGGAGATATGAAGCTGGAGAGCCTGACAGGACCTGAAAACTCGGCCCAGTGGAGGCGCTTTTTTTCGCAGGCGGTAAAGGGCAGCGGGCCGCTGAGCTTCGACACCACGATATGCAGGGCTACGGACGGGTTCATATTTCACGCCGAAGTGTCCTTCCACGTGAAAAGCCTGAACGAGGAACAGATCATAGTTGTTACGGTCAGGAACATGAGCCGGCACAGGAAGATCGAGGATGCGCTGAGGCTGGAGGAGTCCCGGCTGGAGGCGCTGCTCAGGCTCAACCAGATGACCGGCGAGTCGATCAACCGGATCTGCGACTTCGCGCTCGAGGAGGCGGTCAGGCTCACCGGGAGCAGGATCGGCTACCTCGCCTTCTACGACGAAGAGCAGGAAAAGCTGACCATGCACGCGTGGTCGGTCCAGGGAATGGAGGATTGCAGGATCACCAACCGGACCATCGAGTACCCTCTGAAAAGCACGGGCCTCTGGGGCGAGGCGGTCAGGCAGCGCAGGCCTGTGATCACCAACGACTACCACGCCCCCGGCCCGCATAAGAAAGGCCTGCCCGCCGGTCACGTCCGGATAGACAGGCACATGAACGTGCCGATCATGGATGACGGGCGCATAGTAGTCGTCGCCGGGGTGGGCAACAAGCCCGAGCCCTACGACATCCGGGACGTCAGAGAGCTGGTCCTGCTCATGGAGGGTATGTGGAGGCTGCTGCAGCGCAAGCAGTCCGAAGACCAGCTGAAGATGTCCCTGGCAGAGAAAGAGGTGCTTTTAAAAGAGATCCACCACCGGGTGAAGAACAACCTCCAGATCGTCTCCAGCCTCATCAGCCTCCAGTCAGGAGTCACCATTCCTGAGAATGTCGCCGCGGCGTTCAGGGAAAGCCAGGACCGCATCAGATCGATGGCCATGATCCACGAAAGGCTGTACAGGGCCAGGGACATCGCCCGGGTAGACTTCGGGGAGTACCTGCGGAACCTGACCAGCTACCTGAAGTCGTCGTACCAGCCCCCGGCCGCCGAAGTACAGATCGACGTACAGAACATCATGCTGGACATCGATCGAGCCATACCCTGCGGCCTCATCGTCAACGAGCTGGTGTCCAACGCGTTCAAGTACGCTTTCCCTGACGGCAGGCAGGGAATCCTGGAGATCAGCATGCGAAAGGAGGAAAACGGGATACTCCTCGTAGTTTCGGACGACGGGCCCGGGCTGCCCCCGGGAATAGATACCACGAACACGCCCACCATGGGGCTCCAGCTGGTGAATGCCCTGGTCGGACAGCTCGACGGGGAACTGGTCTTGTACAGGGCCAGGGGCAGCAGGTTCGAGATCAGGTTCAGCTAACCAAACGGCGGCGAGGTATTATGCGGCCGGCTCACTATTACTATGATCGAGAGAGCGGATAGCATGGCGGCAAAGGAAGTCGTACTCAGGCGATCGGTCAGAAACAGAGTGGAGAAGCTGGAGTTCGAGCGGGAGGACGGCACCTGGCGGGCAGTCCTGTCCCGCCCCGGCGCCGGCCAGGCCATGAGCCCGGCCGAGATTATCAAGATTTACCCCGACACGCAAGAGGCGTGGAAAGACGTAGCCGTGTACATCAGCCAGGGCTACAAGATATTATACTACGCTGAATGATGCCAGTCCGGTCGCCAGGGATCTGTTAACACTACGTACACGACGGCCACGACGTACACAACGTTTTCTTAAAAGGCTGATAACCCTGACAATTTTCGGGTAACTTCGTGTCCGTCGTGTACGTTGTGGCCGTCGTGTTAACCATTCCAGACTATCCGAAAAGCTTCAGAAGTGACTATACTCACATTTTACCCTGGCAGAAAGTAACCCGCAGCGGCTACTGCCAGGCCGATGAGGAAGATGATGAGCAGCGACTCGTTCGGGCTCCACGCGAAGATGCCCCCTGCCATCGGGGGAACTATGAAGATCAACGCGTAGTAGAGGAGCCAGATCACTGCCGCCACGGCTGCGATAACGATGCCCAGGAGGACAATCTTCCGGTTAGCCACATACCTCACCATGCAAGTATTGGTCTCACCAGATATTAAAGACTGGGCCGATAGGTGGCACCGCATGAGGGAACCGGGCAGGGAGCCTGCCATGCTGACACCGAGCGCTTCTACGCTACTGCCTCTGCCCGGGGCTTGTTTCTTTCCCTTACCAGCGGCAGCACTTCCCGCCCGTACCCGTCGATGAACTCGTACTGGTCGGGACCCGGAGAGTGGAAGCTGAGCCGGTTGAAGCCTGCATCGATGAACCGCTGGGCGTACCGGGCGTGCTCTTCGGGATCCTTCGAGATGCACATGTGGCTCCGGATGGTGTCCCTGCCGGCGATCGCACCGTTGGCTGCGGACATGGCCGGGGTGTACAGGTTCTGGGTGTACATGGCGAAGACCATGGTCCCTGCCCAGTACTGCTTGTAGGCGTCGATGGCAGCGTCCTCGTCGTCGGTCCAGGCGACGAAAAATTCCACCTGTTTCGGCATCTGCCAGGGGTCTTTGCCCGACTCTCTGGCGCCTTCTTCGAAGTTCTTCAGGATCTGGTGCATGACCTCCGGCGGGTTTGCTCCGGTGATCAGGCCGTCGCCGTAGTAGCCGGCGAAGAAGGCGCTCTCCGGCACGAGGGACGATACGTAGATCGGGATGGGCCGTTCCGGGGCGGTATACAGCTTAGCTTTTTTCGCCGTGTAGTACTCCCCGTCGAACGTGATCGTGTCGCTGGTCCACAGCGCCCGCATAAGCTCTATGGACTCCCGCATCATGTCCTGCCGCATCCGGTAGTCGGGCCACACGCCGGTGACCGGGTACTCGTTCAGCGCCTCGCCGGTGCCCACGCCCAGGTATACGTTGCCCTTGTTCAGCCGCTCGATGGTGGCCGCCGCCTGCGCGATGATGGAGGGATTGTACCGCAGGATAGGACAGGTGACTCCCGTGCCGACCTCGATGCCGTTCAGCCTCGCCGCCGCAGCGCCCAGCCACGACCAGGTGTAGCACGCCTGGCCCGCCTCGTCCCACGGGTGAAAGTGATCAGACATGTTGATGCTCTCGAAACCCGCCTTCTCCGCTGCTACCGCCTGGCTGAGCAGCTCGACCGGATCGTACTGCTCAGGGCCTGCTTTCCATCCCAGCATCACCATCTTGAATCATCTCCCGCATGACGTGTAATATTAGAGTGTCCGGGTGCGGGAGGAAAAACGATACGGACGAAATATGCGTCACGATATCACTGCACGTCGGTTAACTATTAATAACGCCTGCGACTTGTTTATTTATTCGGAATATGTAAGAGGGCTGGTGGCATGTTGACTGAAAAATTGCAGAAGCTGGGATTGTCGTCCGAGGACATGAAGGGGAAAGTGGTGCTCATAACCGGGGCCGGCCAGGGCATCGGCAAAGAGCTCGCGCTCGCTATGTCGAGGCTGGGGGCCTCGGTGGTGATCGCGGAGATCAAGGACTACGGCGCCAAAGTCGAGGCGCAGATCAAGTCCGAGGGCGGGTCCGCCCTGTTCGTCAGGATCGACGTTTCGGACGATGGCAGCGTCAAGGCGCTGGCGGACAAGGCCGTGAAGGAGTTCGGCAAGGTCGACGTCGTGATCAACAACGCCGCCGTCGAGTACACGGGCTCGGTGCTGGAGCAGCCGGTCATCGCGTGGGAAAGGGCTTACGCAGTGAACACGATCGGGCCGCTGCGCCTGATCAAGGCGTTCCTGCCCGGGATGCTGCAGAGGAAGGGAGGCGTCCTCGTCAACGTCCTCTCAGCCGAGGGGATGCCTTACCTGGCGCCGTACGCCGCCTCAAAAGCCGCGCTACAGTCCATGACCACGTCCCTCGTCGCAGAGCTGGGCGAGAATTCGGGAGTGTCTGTATTCACCTTTGCCCCGGGCATGGTCGATACCCCCGGTGCCAACTCCCACATTCCCCAGGTAGCGCCGAGGCTGGGCATGACGTTCGAGCAGTTCACCCACATGGGCGTCAACCCCGGGTACGAGGGGCTGATGCCCGCGGAGGACTGCGCCGCGGGCTTCGCCTACGCCATCGTTCACGCGAAGGAGTACCATGGCCAGGGCGCCGACGCGTTCCTGCCGCTGATGCGGGCGGGCCTGATCAACGCGGGCGGCATGCATGTCCCTGGCGAGACGGCTCCGGCGAAAGAGAAGGAGAAGGAAAAGCCCTCGGTGGCTGCCGCTGTTGCCGAGGCGAAGATGACCCCGGCGGGGGCTGTCGAGCTTAGCAAAGGCATGCAAAATGTCATCGAGGCGATCAACAAGGAGACGGAAGAGCTTGACCTGTTCAAGCGGACGTGGGTGAAGAACGACTTCGGCCGGCGAAACGGGATGAGCATTAAGGACTGGCAGAAGACCGCCGCAGACCTGATTGCAGATCTCGAAGAGCTGGCCCGAACTTCGGATGCAGCGAAGGCTGGAGCGATCAAGACCAAGTTTCCGGTGATCATCTCCCGGGCGGTGAAGCTGGAGAAGTATATCCAGTCGTCCGCGGAGAACGCGAAGAACTACTTCAAGGACCCGGTACAGCGGGAGACTGCACTGGAGGCGCTGGCACAGCGAGAGAAGGCAGTGACAGATCTGGTCAAGGCGCTGAAAGAGCTGAGCTGACCGAGACTTGCTATGATACTTTTTCCTTGGAAATATCACGGAAAGCCCTCGGAGGTCGGGGAGTTCCCGGGAGGCGGGGGAGGATTTTCAAGCTGGGAGGTCAGGGAGGGTCAGAGGTCGGAGAGGAGGTTTGGGAGTGTGGAAAGGTCAGAGAGGATAACGGGGTATTATTCTGCACTTTTCTTATGAGCGCCCGTACCATTTACACGAAGTACGCGAGGTACACGAAGTACGCGAAGTTCGATAAAAGGGCTGACTGTAATCCGATCGTATAGTTTAACTTCGCGTACTTAGCGTACTTTGAGTACTTCGTGTAAACGTTACCTGACAGCCCCAGAAAGGTCGAATGTGATTATCAAAAAAATCCTCTCTAACCTCTAGTGCCTCTAGCAACCTTCTCCCAAAACTCCGAACCTCCCTGACCTCCCAGCTTGAAAAGTCTCTCTGACCTCCAGGTACCTCCCGGACCTCCGGCATTTTCCGATGGCAGGATACTCTAGAGGAGCAATTATAATTCTGTCCATAGATATTGACTTCATATGAGCCTCGTGCTTGAAAAGCTGGACCTGCGCCGGCACGACGTCGAAAAGGCGGCTGAGCTGGCGTACGGCGCAGACGAAACCCTGCTGCCGCTGATGTTCGGCGGGAAAGCGACGGCTACAAGGCGAATAGCCTGCCTGATCAGGGCTGGTGGGAACGTGTTCGGCTACGAGCACATCTACGTAGCGATCGACGATGGCAAAGTGGTGGGCATCGCCATCGGCGACACCGGCTCCGAATACGAGAAAGCAGATGGGGCGGGATTTGGCTTATTATACCGGTGCCTCTCGATCACGGGCACGCTGAGGCTGCTGGCCGCCCTGCCGATCGTGAACAGGGTTCTGACGAACCGCTTCGAGGCAGATGATTTTTACCTCGGTATCCTCGCGGTAGACCCCGATCGCAGGAGCGGCGGCATCGGGACGTTCGCCATAGAGGGTATAACCCGGATAGCCCGGGAGAAAGGCTGCAATAGTCTGGTGCTGGACGTCTCTTTCGAGAACCCGCGGGCGAAGAAGTTTTACGAGCGCCTGGGCTTCGAGTGCGTGGGAAAAAGGCCACTGATACCGGGCTGGGGCAAAATTGGCACCTGCACGATGGTGAAGATGTTATGATACCGGGTACTGCAAGCCCGGAATCAGTATTCTATGACCTCGTCATGCTCCTTCGCGGCCTCGACACAGTAGGCTACGTCCCGGACAGTAAAAGATCCCTTGGTCAGCTTTAGCCGGCTGTTCGCCGCCACCAGCCTCGCGTAGAGATCTTCGGGCTGACTTGCGGCCAGCGTTTTCAGGCTGTCCACCCCTGCCTCGAGCATCAGCCGGGCGAAGATCGGGCCCACGTAGCCGACCCGGGCGATGTCGGACATGCGGACGAGCTCCAGTAATACGTTCTCAGGCACGTTCGCCTGCGAGGAAAGGGCCGTCCGATCGGCAGGAGTCACCGACCGCTCGAAGAGCTGCTTCGCATTTTTAACTCCGAGCGCAGCCAGCTCGTTAACGTGGGACGGATCAACGCCCGGGATGTCCTTCAGCGACAGCGGCAGCGAGGTCAGGCTCCGGGCGTGGCGGGAGAGCACCGTCAGGTAGTCGACGGGCAACCCGGACTCTGCGGCGAACTTCTTCAGCCGGTCGGCAGTTTTCAGCCTGTCGATCAGCGTCCCGAGATTGGAAACGCCCATGGACTCCAGCACCGAGAAACGCTCCCGGAGCTTCTCTTTCAGGATACGCCTGCCCGGCGATAGTTCCTGCGACTCGATCAGCCGTCGAAACTTCTCGAGGCTGTACTGCTCCATATCCAGGTGGTATTGTCCGGCCATCTCAGGTATACCTCTACAGTATAATCGAGCGCCTCCAGCTATTATCGTTGTCGCCAGCGTGCCCTGAAAGTAATTTCAGCCCAAGCGCTATCTTTACCTTTATATGCCCGGGCGTCGATTGGTGGTAAGTGGTAGATATGGCGGCAAAAGCGAAGAGGTCGTGGCGGGAGAAGCTGGAAGACAGCAAAGACCTCCCCAAGGTGATGGCCATCGAGGATGGCATGGTAAAGAAGTGGGGCGGGGGTACAGTGGTAATTCCGGCTCCGCTGGAAGTGGACGAGATTATGAGGAAAGTGCCCGAGGGCAGGCTGATAACGATCAACGGGATACGGTCGGCGCTGGCGAAGAAGCATGGCGCCACAATCGGGTGCCCGATGTGCACGGGCATCTTCGCGAGCATCGCGGCGAGGGCTGCTGCCGAGACGGCAGAGGCAGGAGAGAAGGATGTCACGCCATACTGGCGGACGCTGAAGGAAGGCGGGGTGATCAACGAGAAGTACCCGGGAGGCCTCGAGGGGCAAAAGGAGATGCTGGAGAAAGAGGGCCACATAGTCGTGCAGAAGGGCAAGAAGCTCGCAGTACAGGACTACGATGAGAAGCTGATTGAGCTGAAGCTTAAAAAAAGGGCTATGGCCGGGAGCAGCGTTGGGTCCCGGGATCGTTCTCGGCAGCCGGCAGCATGACTACGAACCGGGCCCCTCTGGTGTGATCCCCCATCACCCGGTCCCCTACCCAGACCTTGCCGCCGTAGCTGTCTACCAGCGACTTCACCAGATACAGGCCGAGGCCCATGCCGTGGACTGCACTTTTCCCCATGCGGTAGAAGATCGTGACCTTGGCGTCGTCCGGTATGCCCGGGCCGTCGTCCTCGACGATTACGCGGCAGTACTGTTTTCCGTTTTCCTCTATACGATCGAGGTCTACGACGATTTCTGCCCCTTCGCCGGCGTACTTGACCGCGTTGCCGACGAGGTTGGCGAAGACGTCGTGCAGCAGCTCGTTGGCCCGGGCGTAGCAGTGCTGGTGGCCGTTGAGGTTCAGCGTGACCGTCCTGCCGGGGACGGCTCTGTACTCACTCTGCACTTCGGCGAGCACCTGAGGGACGTCCACGTCGCTGACCTGCAGTTCGCCTTTGTGCAGCTTCTGTAGCTTCCGCACGTTCCTGATGAGCTGGGTGCTTCGCTGCAGCACTTCGATAGACTTGTCCAGGAGCTCCTTCGGCCCTGCATCGGGATATGACGTGCGGGCCAGCTCCAGGCAGCCGAGGGCGATCTGGTGCATGTTGTTGATGTCGTGGCCCATCAGGTCCAGGTACAGCTCGGCCTGAACCTTGGCTTTTAACAGCTCTTCATCGAATTTCTTGTGGTCGGTGATGTCGACTCCCGTCAGCAGGATCGCCGGTTTGCCCTTGTAGCTGATGGTCTTCCGGCTGACGTCGGCCCAGCGGATCTGGCCGCTGCCGTCGATGCCCTTCAGCTCATAACGGCTCTCATCGCTGATGCCGTTCTTCCAGTTAGAGTACTGCCCTTTGACATACCCCATCACATCGGGGTGCACCAGATCGGTGAAACACAGAGAAGAAAGATTTGGCCCCGCGTACCCGCTGATCGCCTCCATGGCCGGGTTGATGTACTTGAACCGGCTGTCCTGCAGGATACAGATTGCAGCAGGGACTGTATCAGCCAGCACCCGGAACATATGCTCGCTCTCCCGCAGCGCCGCCTCTGCCCGCTTGCGCTCGGTGATGTCCTGGTTGATCTCGACCACGCCTTTGATCAAACCATCGGGGGTTTTTATCGGGTAGCCCCGGATCAGCCACGCTCTGCCGTCGGGCGTCGTGATCTCGGCCCGGCGTACCTCTCCCGTATGCAAGGCCTGTACAACCGGACAGCCAGGGCACGGGGTATCTCGCTGGTGCCAGACTTGCCAGCAGGCTTCGCCTACGAGAGAGCCGGGCTCCCGGTTAACTGAAAGCTCCGCAGCGCGGTTAGCCCAGAGGATTTTCATGTCCAGACCGTGGTACAGGACGTGATCGTCGATGCTGTCCATGATCAGGCTTCTTTCAGAATCAGACAGCCAGGCAGGTACGCCTGGCCCTTTTTCAGGATCAGCGTTGACAGTGCTCACAAATACCCACAAATAATAATGTAAGCGATTAATGTCCGAAATATGTTTTCATACTTGAAATCAGTAAACGATCCGGGAAAAAGGCTCATCTAAAGACATACTGGAGGCAGAGTAGAACGGACCGAAGTGTAAGCCAGATACGGTACACTAACTAAGTAACGGCCTTCCGCTGCTTTAAAAGTTTTAGAAGCGCAGCTCTTTCAGAGTTGCGATGATACTATAAAATTATAAGTTGGCGGGCCCGATGGGATTTGAACCCATGGCATGCGGATTAAGAGTCCGCCGCTCTGCCTGACTGAGCCACGGGCCCACGCCGAATACAATCTTGTTTGCGCCTGCGATGATTGTGTCTTGCAACACATCACGCCGCTGCGAACCTTGTATAAGTCACGTCTACCATATATAGATTACGGTACCCGCTGATACTTTACATCTGATTCGCTGATTATTATATGCCTGGTGACCTTGCAGCATGCTGATAACTTAATTAACAGGCAGAACTGATCTATATTTGTTCCTTATGGAAGAGCAGCAGAAAGAAGTCCGGAGCAGGGTGCCGAAGCGGCAGAAGTACTCGTATGTTATCCTTGGCGGCGGGAGCGTCGGCCTCGCGGTCGCAAAAGAGCTGGCCAAGCTGAAGAAAGTGTTCCTGATCATCGATAAAGACAAATCCCGGGTGGAGGCGCTGCGGGACCAGAACTACGAGGCGCTGGAGGGCGATATCTCTACTGACAAAACACTAGAAGAGATACCCCTGGAAGGCGCGGACGGCATTTTTGTCCTCAGCTCCAACTTCCAGGCGAACCTCAAGGCGCTGAGGTTTGTCAAGGAAAAGGCGCCCCGGTCCTTCGCCATGGTCAGGGCCATCGACCTGGTCACCGTAGAGGAACTCTACTCTAACGGCGCAGATATCCTGCTGCACCCGCCCAGCATCGTGGCGGACAAGGCGCTGACGGAGCTGCAAAAGATCGAGCTCAGGGGCGCTGCCTGGCAGCTGATGACCTACCTGAAGTCGCTCGGCCCCGACAGCAGGCTCGGCATCGTCGTCCACGACAACCCTGATCCCGACTCAATTGCCAGTGCGCTCGCCCTGAAGAACCTGGCGGAATCCGTCGGTAAAGTGGCCGAGATCCTGTACTTCGGCTCCATCGGACACCAGGAAACCCGGGCTTTCATCAACCTGCTCAGCGTGCCCATCAGGCAGATCACCAGCGCGATGTTGTCGGAATACAATGTGCTCGCCATGGTCGACTGCAACACCCCGGGCAGGAACAACTCGCTGCCAGTGGACACGAAGATCAACGTCATCATTGACCACCACATACCCCAGGAGGCCTTCGACGTGAACGTGGACTTTGTCGACATCCGCCCGGACGTGGGCGCCACGTCGACGATCATGACCCGGTACGTGCAGGAGCTCGACTTCGAGATCACCAGTAACCTGGCGACGGCACTGCTGTACGGCATCAGGACGGACACCAGCGAGTTCAAGCGTAACACCTCCGCCGTCGACCTGACCAGCGCGGCGTTCCTCCATGCGCTCGCGGAGCAGGACCTGCTGGCGCAGATCGAAACCCCGTCCATGTCCGCGGAGACTATGGACGTGCTGGGCGAAGCCATCCGGAATAAGAAGATAGAGGGCAGCTACCTGATCTCCAACGTGGGCTTCGTCCACGACCGGGACACCCTCCCCCAGGCCGCCGATCACCTCTTAAAGCTGGAGGGCATCTCCACGGTGCTCGTCTTTGGCATGACCGATGACAAGATCCACCTGTCCGCCAGGAGCAAGGACATCCGGGTCAACATCGGCGACATCATCAGCCGGGCTTTCAGCGACATCGGCTCCGCCGGCGGCCACCAGCGCACCGCAGCCGCCCAGATACCCCTCGGCATCTTCATGGGTGTCAAAGATAAGAACCTGCTCCTGAAGCTGGCCGACGAAGCCGTCAGGCGCCGCTTCCTCACCACAGTCGGGGTCGACGAAGAGCCGGCTTAAACCTTCGATTTTTCTAACCACGGCGACACGGCTACTTACCCTGGCAACTGTAGATCAAATATTTGAACCACGGCGGCACGGCGACACAAAGACATTCATGAACCGGTAAAAATGAACGCTTTTTATGTCCACGGCGACACAAAGACAGAGCATTAACCATACCCTTACTATCCAATCGCTTCAGCCGGACTTTCGATCAATCGCCTGAAGGAAGGGAAATCTGGTTGTCTCCATGCCGTCAGCCTGCCGTGCCACCGTGGATCAATAAAAAAAGAATGCCTTGCTATTCGGGCACGGATTGTCTCCGTGTCGCCGTGCCGCCGTGGTTCAAACAGTTGCTCTTCGTATCGTAGTTTGCCATTGTCTTAGTGTCGCCGTGCCGCCGTGGTTAAAAATAATAGGTTATTTTTTACTTACTTTGCGCCTGATGTACAGGTCGTAGACGACCATGACGCCGATGATGAGCAGGCACCCGGTCAGGAACCACAGGCCCCAGTGGTTGAGCAGGTCGAACGGAATTAGAGATTGGGCGGCGCCTGTGTCCGCAGGTGGTACTGCTGGCAATCCCGTGAGGCTGTCGCCGGCCCGGCCCACGGCGTCGCCTGTTGCGCCCGCGGCTTTGTCGAAGCCTGAGGTGGTGTTCCCGGCCGCCGCGAAGAAGACGGTCGGCTCCCGGGCCATGTCGGTGGCCATCGCTGTCGCCTCGGGCAGGGGCGGCATGGGTGCGCTGACGGGCACCTGGGCGTTTGTGCCGGCGTTGTTGTAGGTGTTGTTCATCGTCGCCATCAGCAGCGGGTCGCCAGCTTCGCCGACTCCGTCGGACTGGAGCTTGCTGCCCAGCAGGAAGCCCGCGCCGTTCTGCAACTGCATGGCAACCTCGACGAACAGCGATGCGACCAGGGCAATGGGGAGCAACACAAAGTACTTCTTCAGCGCGTCGATAAGCGACTGGCTGGTAGCAGTCTTGGGCACCAGCACGATCATGCGCTTTGCCGGCGCGTAGAGCTTGACTTCCCGGCCTTTCTCGCTGTACTTCGTCTTCTCGATGACGACCAGCCCCGCCTCCATGAGCTTCTCGATGTTGTACTGGGCCGTGGTCAGGGGGATATCGAGCCTCTTCGCTATGTTGGAGGTCGACATCGGGGTCTCCGCCAGCAGCTCCAGAATCTTCCTCGCCGTGTCGTTGGCGATGGTCTGGGTGATGATCTTCGATTCCTCGCCCAGGGGGACTATGAGCATCTTGTCGTCTTCGGGCATCAAGTAGATGTAATACGGGCTTATTAAAGGCCTTTTCTATAACTACGGACGCGTTCGTATTGAAAAACAGTTCTGCAGTGCTCTAAGCAGGATAACTATAAAAAAGTTCAGTTTTTTAAAATTAGAAAATGGAAGAGAGCGTTTTTACTCTCTTCTCAGGTACAGGACTGCGCCTGCGAGGGCTATCAGGGCGACGATGGCCTCGAAACCGGGTATGCCGAGGAAGCCGCCGGTGCCGGTAGCGGTCGCGTTAGCGGTCGGGACCACGTTCGGGGTGGGGGTTGCCTTGGGTACGTCGATGTTGGAGATGACGTTCAGGGCGTTCTCCTGCTGAGATACCCAGAAATACTGGTCGCCGTACTTGCCGCTCTTTTCGGCCCTCAGGTAGTATTTGCCGTAGGGCAGGGCATGGAAGGTGTACTGGCCGTCGCTGCCGGTGGACGGGACGCTGGCGAAGCTGACCTGGGTCAGGTTGCCGCTCTGGGGGTCCACGTTGTACAGCGAGAGGGTTGCCCCGAGCACGCGGGCGAGGTTCTCGCCGACGGGCAGGCCGGCGCCTACGGTGCTCCAGACGGTGACGGTGGTGTCTCCCCTCATGGGCGGTACGTCAGAGGCTACGTCTATGTTGATCCACTGGACCTCTGCGGGCTGATCCGGGCCGACGCCGGGCGGGTAGTAGAGTACCAGGGCCCAGGCAGCGTTGCCTTCACGTTCGGCCTTGATGATGTAGGAGACCGGGTTGGCCGGGTCGAACACTACGTTCCTGAAGGTGAACGTGCCGTCGCCGGTGGTTGTCAGGCTGCTGTATTCGGAGCCGGGCTTCTTGCCGTCGAACGAGTACAGGGTGACTTTTGCTCCCGATGCAGGGAAAGCCTTGTTGTAGACTTTGCCCTGGATGTTTTCGAAGTACATGCCACTGCTCTGTGCAGATGCCTGGAGCGGCACGATGATTGCGAAGAATACGCAGGCGATCAGTATTAGCCTAGTTAATTTCAAGTTATATCCCCTTCCATTTTCCAGGATTATGCGCATATGTGAGGAAAGGCCATATAAAGCTTATCTCACAATCGCGTGATCATTATCAATTACGTATCTTTTATATAAGTTTATGTAAAGAGCCCCAACAGGAGAGAATTAGAGCCAACGGGGCTACAGGGAGTCGTCGTTGACCGCGCCCGATAACTGGGACAGCGTGATCGACTCTTTCCCGTTCTTGTTTAAAAAGGCCGAGAAGTGCGTGGAGTTGCCTTCCTCGGGGTGGTAGACCAGCGTCAGCTCGGGGTCGACAGCGTATACCATGTCCCGCAGGCCGCCGAAGTCGAGGTGGTCGCTGATGCAGATGGTCGGGTGCTCGTAGTATTTCTGCCCGGTGAGGACGAACTTCTTGATGCCGGCAGGCAGCCGGTCCAGGTGCCACGGCGAAGTGATACACATCCGCCCATTGTATTCGCCGATCTCGGCCAGCTCGCCTGCGGCTTCGCCGAGCAGGTGCCTGGTGATGCGGAGCGAGCTCTTATCCATCTCGATGGGGTCGTCGTAGCCGAGCTCTCTGATCATAGAAACGGCCCTTTGTGCTTTGCCGAAGGCGTAGGCCCCGAAGCCTACCCTCTTGTGGGTCAGCGCCGCGGCGAACGAGTCGAGGTCGTCGCAGAAAGCGCACCCGGGATCGACAGGATTGCCGTAGGTAGCCTCGGTGACGAGGACGTCACACTTAGGCAGCCCCCGGAAGTCCTTCACGTCGCCGGTAACGAGGATTCTGACGCCCTGGTCGTTCTCCCAGTAGAAGGCAGAGGCACCGATGGAGTGGCAAGTATCGTAGGTCTTGATCTTGACACCGTCTACGTCGAGGGTATCCCCTACCTTGAAGGTAGTACCGTTAAAGTACTGGTCGTGCCTGAGCTGCAGCGTCACGGTTGTCTTGTCCGAGGCGATCGAGCGCTCGGAGAGCATGGCAGACTTACCATAATGATCCGTGTGAGCGTGGGTAATCAGAAAGTACCGGTCGTCCTTTTTGCCGTTGCGGGTGGTGTCGATGCCGAAGGTCCTGCGCTCTCCGCCACTCTTAAACGCTATCGAGAAGTGCGGCTTGTAGTTGCCTCCGCTGGTGCGGTAGCGGAGCGGCAGAAAGCCCATATCGACGAGCCTTTTAGTACCATCCATGCTGATGCTGCTATACTTGTGAAACTATTTACGCTTTGTGTTTTTACAAGATAAACAGGGGTCGTCAAAGGCACGAGCCCGTAGTATAATAAATTAGCACATACCAAAAAGCGGACAAAAAACAGATGGCCCAAGCTCAGGCTTTGCCCGTTTCCTGCTCCCTTTCAGCCAGCAGGAAATCGATGACCTTTCGGACTATGTCCTCGTTCGCCTCTCCGCCGCAGGCGACGATCTCGCCTTCGATCATCAGGATGGGGATGCGCAGCCCGAACTTTTTCAGGTGCTCGACGACTTCAGGGTAGGCTTTGACTTCCTCGGAGAAGACATTGATCAGGGATACCTGGATGCGGTCGCCGTACGTCGAGAGCAGCGAGGCTTTGATGTCGTGGAAGTCCCACTCGTGGGCCTGGCCGCCGCAGGTCTGGGAATGCTCGCATTTCGTACAGTTTGCGCCCGGGTAGTAACCGAAGAGCTTCACGTCGAGAGGTGCGTTCATGGTAATCTAGAACGCGTTGCGAGGTTGCTCCCATAAATAGCTTTCCTTTATTACTCCGGCGCATAAACGTCTGAAAAACCAGGCCATGCTTTAAATACACCGGGACCGGTCGATAAGGCACAGATGGCCGACTTATATTTTTATAAGCGACTGGCCCGAATATAATATACTTATTACTCTTATAAAACTCAAGTTTTTTTAATCCGTTCCGGTTTAGTTTGAAAAATATTACTATCGCCGGAATATTTAAATCCAAAAAAATCAGCATATTAACTATGACCAAAAATTCCACTTCTCAGGAATTGGTAGATAACATCAGGAAGTTGTGTGGCGACGAGATAGCCAACAACTTCGTGAGTATGATGAACCAGGTGAACCAGCCCCGGTTCAGCGCGATTAAAAACACGTTCCGCGATTCTACCTCGGTGTTCATCCTGGCCTGCGCGAACAGCAACATGCTGTACAAGGACCTCCGCGAGGACGGCCTGAAGCTCGGCATCGCCAGCGTCGAGACCTTCTCCAGGCGGATCTACGAGATGCGCAGGGCCGGCCTCATCTACACCGAGTCCATGCACAACAAAGGCCCGGGCAGGCCGAAGCTCAGGCTCAGGTTCAACCCGAACGCCTTCAAGGACATGTTCAACGTCGACCCGAGCACCATGCTCTCCGGCGGCCAGACCGAAGAGAGCAAAGTAGTCATCTAAGTTTCAGAACCGTCTTACCAAGATGATCTGAGAAGGTTACGCTGACACCTGTTCAGGCACTCTCGACCCGGGTGCCTGTACAGGCCAACATGCCGTGATTGTGATACCAGTAGCCGCTGATAGGCGATAATACCGATAACCTTCGTTCCGGCCGGCAGCGATCCTTCCCTTTTTATATCGTTTTGAGACCAGCCGCCTTGCGGCGTCAGTCATAACAAAATATATCCCATTATACGCTCTTTTGTTGTGCGTTAACATTCATCGAGGTAACTAAATGGACAAGTATGACAAGGTGTTTGAGCTCGCCAAGAACCGCGGCTTCATCTGGCCGTCGTTCGAGATCTACGGCGGAGCCTCGGGCTTCTACGACTACGGCCCGCTCGGTGCCACGCTGAAGCGGAAGATCGAGGACGCGTGGCGGAAGTTCTACTGCGTGGGCGAAGGGTTCTACGAGATCGAGGCGCCGACGATCGGCGTCGAGGCGATCTTCGAGGCGTCGGGCCACGTGGGCGGCTTCGCAGACCCGATGACCACCTGCCAGAAGTGCAAGGAGTCCTTCCGCGCAGATCACGTGATCAAGGGCGAGATGGAGATTCCGGACGGCCTCAAGAAGGAGCAGATGACCGAGATCATCCACCAGCACCACATCAAGTGCCCCGAATGCGGCGGAGACCTGGGCGACGTCTACGACTTCAACCTGATGTTCTCCACCTGGATCGGCCCCGGCCAGAAGAAGAAAGGCTACATGCGCCCCGAGACCGCGCAGGGCATGTTCGTGGACTTCCCTCGCTTACTGCGGTTCTACAGGGAGAAGCTCCCCTTCGGCGTCACCCAGATCGGCAAGTCGTACCGGAACGAGATCTCCCCGAGGCAGGGCGTCATCCGCCTCAGGGAGTTCACCCAGGCCGAGGCCGAGGTGTTCGTCAATCCCCAGTTCAAGAACCGGCACCCCAACTTCGCAGCTGTTAAGAACCTGGTCCTCCCGCTGTACGACGAGGACGCTCAGCTCAACGGCGGCGAGCCCAAGCCCATGACAGTTGGAGAGGCAGTCGCTAAGGGCACCATCGCCAACGAGTACCTCGCGTACTACGTGGCGCTGACATACCAGTTCCTGGTGAACGTGGGCATCGACGGCAAGCGCCTGAGGTTCCGCCAGCACATGACGACCGAGCGCGCCCACTACGCCACGGACTGCTGGGACGCGGAGGTCCTGCTGGACCGGTTCAAGTGGGTCGAGATAGTGGGCATCGCCGACAGGACAAGCTACGACCTGACCGCCCACCAGAAGCGCAGCGAAGTCGACCTGTCCGTGTTCATCCCGTTCGACACGCCGATGAAGATCAAGAAGACTGTCGTCACCCCGAACATGGGCGTCATCGGGCCGAAGTTCAAGGGCAAGGCGGGCAAGATCATGGCAGCTTTGAAGTCCATGAAGCCCGAGCAGCTGGACGTACCCGAGGTACGCCTGAATATCGACGGCGAGGAGATCGTCATCGGCAGCGACCTGTTCGAGCACAAGACCGCCGACGTCGAGATCAATGGCGAGAACGTGATCCCCCACGTGGTCGAGCCCTCCTATGGTGTGGACCGGATTCTCTATTCGGTGCTGGAGCACGCCTACGACGAGGAGATCGTCGACAACGAAGAGCGCGTCGTCATGCGCTTCGACCGCACCGTGGCCCCGATCACGGTGGCCGTGCTGCCGCTGCTCAGCAAAGACCCGCTGGCCAGCAAGGCTGCGGACATCGCCCGCGGCCTTAAGTCGGCAGGATACTTCGTCGAGTACGACGAGTCGGGCACCATCGGCAAGAGGTACCGCCGCAATGACGAGGCCGGCACACCGTTCTGCGTGACTGTCGATCACCAGACCATCGAGGACGGCACCGTCACTATCAGGGACAGGGACAGCATGGCTCAGATCAGGTACCCGGCCGATGGCCTGGCCAGCCTCATCAGCGAGCTGCTCTGCACCGGCAAGCCGCTCGAAGGCTACGGTACAAGGGTATAGTCGAATGCCCTTCGACCGTGCCTTATTTTTCAAGGAGCTCGGCAGGAAAGCATTCCACATAGGTGGATGCATAATACCTGCCGCCTATTTCTTATTCATACCCAGAGAGTGGATGCTCGGCGCTCTCTTTCTATGCATTCTCGGAGCCGGGATTCTCGAGTATATGCGGCTGACAGGCCGGGACCTGTTCCGTTCTGAGTACATGCGGGAGTCGGAGAGCAAGCGTCTCGGAGGATACTTCTACGCCGCTGTATCGCTATTCCTGGCCGTGCTCCTTTTCGAGAAGACGATCGCCGTTGCGGCGATGCTGTGCCTGGTCATCGGAGACGCGCTGACCGGGCTGGCCGGAGTTGTGCTGTCCATGTACATGGGCCGGAGGACTGCTGACGTCAGGCAGGAGGACACGGCTAAAAAGGGCGTCATATCGAGGATCATCAGTGACACGGCATATGCGCTGAGCCATCCTAAGACCCCGGTACTTATGATCTTTATGTTCGCGATATGCTCCGCCATAGGCCTGCTGTTTTACCCGGCGCTACCTCTGGTAGTCATCGCAGCCGGCGCCCTCGGGGCAGTGATCGCCGACTGCTTCCCCTGGCGTTTCCTGGGCTTCGTGATCGACGACAACCTCTCCATACCCCTGGTGGCCGGGATTTTAATGTCGCTGAGTTCGCTGCTTTATAATATCATTCTGTAGCGCCAAAAGCATATACATGGCAGGCGGCGGCAGCGACCAGTACCTTGAGTCCCTGGAGCGCATGGGCATGACCGGGCATCCGGGAGGCCTCAGGGGCACGAGAAAGTTGCTCAGCCGGCTCGATGTCCGGCAGGGTGAGCGGATTCTGGACCTCGGCTGCGGCACCGGATACACGGCTACGCTGATCGCCAGTAAGCACGATGCCGAGGTCGTAGCGACAGACCTCAGGCCCGGAATGCTGGCACTGACGAGGCAGAGGGCGGCCGAAGATGGCGTGACGGACTCAGTGTGCCTCGTGGCCGGTGACGCCCAGAGGCTGCCATTTAAGGACAATACTTTCGACGCGGTTATTGTAGAGTCAGTCCTCGTGTTCTGCGACGTGCCCCGGGCCGTCGGAGAATTGTACCGGGTGCTGAAGCCCGGCGGCAGGCTCGGGTGCAACGAGGTGACAGCCCTGCGGCCGATCCCGCCGGATAAGAAGGAGAAGCTGAGAGAGTACTTCGGGTTCAGGCCCGTCGTGGCTGCCGAGGACGAGTGGATTGCCGCCTTCAAGGCTGCGGGATTCTCCGATATCGTCTCTGAAGCGAGGCCTCTCGACTGGCTGGACATAGCGGTGTTCGCCCCGCTCCAGGCGTATGGTATCAGGAGGTACCTTAGGGCACTGGTGAGAAGCGTGACAGATCCGCAGATCAGGAAGGCGAGGTGGAAGAAAAGCAACCTGACCGCTCCCCGTATGCTGCGCTATCTTGGATCAGGGCTGTACTGGGCCAGAAAGCAATAAAGGTGGCGGGAAACAGCAATACGATCGCTGCGCTGTGCCAGGATCACAGATTACGACAGATACCACAGATTGCACAGATACTAATCGATGGTGAATCGAGTATCTGTCTATCACTTATATTCCAATGCCATCTGTGAAATCCGTGTAATCTGTAAGAATCTGTGATCCTGGCACAGCGCAGCGTTCGTCTACGTACACGGGCACAGTGGCAAGATCAATATTTATTAGCCTCAGAACCTGATAGTCAATATTTTCACGCTGCTCTAGCAACTTATATATCACCTCGCCCTTCAAACTTCCACGAGAATGTCCGGGGACTTCGTTAGTCATCCGCTGCTGGTGCCGAACACGGTTTCGAGCCGCTCCTACCAGGAGACTCTGTCGCAGAAGGCGCTGGAAAAGTCGAGCCTGATCGTCCTGCCTACAGGCCTGGGGAAGACGATCATAGCCCTGCTGGTCATCCTTAACAGACTGCAGGCCGGAGGGCCGGGAGCAAAAGTACTCATGCTCTCCCCGACCAAGCCGCTGGTAGAGCAGCACGCCTCCTTTTTCCGCAGGGTCATGGCCATCGACCCGGAGAAGATCGTCGTCTTCACCGGCAGCACGCCCCCCGACGAGCGGGCCGAACTCTGGAATCAGGCAACTGTGATCGTGTCCACTCCGCAGGTGATCGAGAACGACCTGCTCTGCAGGCGTTTTACCCTGGAGGACGTGGCGGCGGTCGTGTTCGACGAGGCCCACCGGGCTTCGGGCAACTATGCCTACGTCTACATTGCCAAGAGGTACATGGAGCAGGCGAAGAGCCCGCTCGTTTTAGGAATCACCGCTTCTCCGGGCAGCACGCCGGAGAAGATCACCGAGGTCAGGGAGAACCTGTCCATCGAGCGGGTCGAGGTCAAGACCGAGAACGACCCCGACGTGGCCCCTTATATCTACGACAAGGACGTGGAGTGGATTCGGGTCAACGTGCCGGACAAGGCTAACGAGATCAGGATTCTGCTGGAGGCGATCGTGGAGGACAGAGCTAAGAAGCTGTTCGAGATGGGCGTGATCTACTCGAAGAACATCGTCCTGAACAAGAAGGAACTACTACTGCTGCAGCAGCGGCTTCAGGCCTCCATTGCCCGGGGCAACAGCCCCGAGAGCTACAAGGCGATCTCCGTCGTGGCGGAGATCATGAAGGTGGGGCACGCGGTCGACCTCATCCAGACACAGGGCGTGCTCCCGCTGCGCCGGTACTTCGACCGGATGAAGGAAGAGGCCAACACTAAGGGCGGGAGCAAGGCGACGAGGCGGCTGTTCGAGGACGCCCGGCTGCAGCACGCGATGCGGGTCACCAACGAGACCGACGAGGTGAACCCCAAGACTGAAAAGGTCGCGGAGATCGTGCTGGAGCAGCTCAAGGAAAACCCGGCCTCTAAGGTCATTGTATTCACCAACTTCAGGGACACCGCGGAGGTCGTAGTGCAGAGGCTGGCAGAAGTCGACGGCATAAAACCCGTACGGTTCGTGGGCCAGGCCTCGAAGCTGAACGATAAGGGCCTGTCTCAGAAGAAGCAGGTGGAGATCCTCGACAAGTTCCGGGCGGGAGAATACAACACCCTTATCGCGACATCAGTCGCCGAGGAGGGCCTGGACATCCCGTCTACGGATATGGTCCTGTTCTACGAGCCGGTGCCCTCGGAGATCAGGAGCATCCAGCGCAGGGGCAGGACAGGCAGGAATACGGTAGGGCGGGTGGTCGTACTGATCTCCAAAGGCACGAGAGACGAGGCTGCCTACAGGTCGAGCCAGAGCAAGGAGCGGAAGATGTACAAGACCATGCAGAACATGAAGGACGGAGAGGCCATGGCCGGCATGCTCGAGGGAAAGCAGCAGGCGCAGCAACAGCAGCCCCTGGAATTCCCCGCGGACGAGAGCGTGGACGAGCCGCCCGCGGAGGATGCCGCCGTGGTGACAGGAGGCAGCAACACGGTCAGCCTGCAGCCCTCATCCGGGCCGGAGCCCGAGTCCCCGTCGCCTGCGGCTGCAGGCCAGGCGAAGCTGGAGCTGTTCACCTCCCGGGATAATGGCGTTACCGTGCTGACGGACACCAGGGAGATGCGCTCCCAGGTCGTCAAAAAGCTGGAGGAGCTGGGAGCTAAGTTCGACTTCAGGGCGCTGGAGGTCGGAGACTACGTACTGTCAGACAGGGTCTGCATCGAGCGAAAGACGACAGACGATTTCTTAAGCACGATATTCGACGCCAACCGGAACATGTTCGAGCAGATCATCAACATGAAGCACGAGTTCCTGCGGCCCATGCTGATCATCGAAGGCTCCGGCCTCTACACCAAGCGACGGATCAGCCCCGCCGCGATCCAGGGCATCATCGCCTCCATCACCATCGACTACGGCGTCCCGGTCCTGTTCACCGCCGACGAGGCGGAGACGGCATCCTACATCTTCAGCATCGCCCGGCGGGAGCAGTTGGACCGGAAGAGGAGCATCCACCCCCATGCCACCAAAGCCAGCCAGACTTTGCCCGAGCGGCAGGAGTACCTCGTTTCCGCCATCTCAGAGGTAGGCCCGGTCATCGCTAAAAACCTGCTGCGGCACTTCGGCAGCGTGAAAAAGATTGCCGACGCCTCGCTCGAAGAGCTGACCGAAGTCGAGCGCGTCGGGCCCAAGACCGCCGCCCGCATCCGGGAGATCATGGACGCCGAGTACAGGCCCCGGGAATGAGCGTTGTTTCTGAGCCCGGGAAGGAAGAGGAACGCTGCTCGGTGCGTTCTGGTTGCTAATGTGGCGTGAGACAGCAATACGAACGCTGCGCTGTGCCAGATCACAGATTACGACAGATTTAACAGATTGCACAGATTACTTTTAAAATAAGGAATACAGCGAAGCATTTCCTTTTGGTATTATCGATTAGCATCTGTGCAATCTGTGGTATCTGTCGTAATCTGTGATCCTGGCACAGCGCAGCGTTCGTATTGCTATTTTGGGGATCCCGTGCAATCAAGCCTGGCATAGCGCAGCGTTCGTATTGTTATCTCACACGATCTACGCTACGGAAATCGGCTTACGTCCCGCTCTTTTAGCTCCAGCACGTACTGGTCGAAGATCGAGGCCTGTTTGAAGCCCATTTTCCTGTACAGCCCGATGGCAGGCTCGTTATCTAAAGTTACCGCGAGCACGATCTGCCTGCGGCCGAGCATGGCGCTCTTGCTGATCAGGCTTTCCAGTAGTTTGCCCCCTATCCCGTTTCCCCTGTGCTGGCTGTCGACCGCGATGTCGAGGATGAGCACGCTGCCGTCCACTATCAGGGACGAAAGCAGGAAGCCGACGACGCGGTCGTCGATGGTCGCCACGAGGGACAGCTCGGGGATGAAAATTCCGTGGCGGTCCTGCATGATGCTCAGCAGCAGAGTCCTGCATCCTTCGGGGGAGGCGAACAGGGGATAGACCGCCCGGTCGAAGGCCTCCGATGCCTCGTACATGAGCCGGCAGATGTCCTCGAAATGATTCGTGCTCCACGGCGTAATGTTGAGGCCCGGCTCGGGCTTGTACGTGAAGGTATGGGACTCGTCCACTCTGCGGGTCATGCTCATGCGGGACACTTTCCGGAAGCCCATTTCCAGCGCTGCAACGGCAAACCTGTCCGCCCCCGGTCCCGAGAAGCTGCTGCGCACGGCGTTGATGCCCTGTGTAGACAGTTCATCGAGAATCTGGAGCATGAAAATCCGTTCCAGGCCTTCATTACCGGGTTTAAGGCACCCGTACACCAGCTCCGCTTCCAGGTCGACGCTGCGGTAGCAAAAGATGCCGATCGGCTCGATGCCCTTCAGGAGCGTGATTACGCTGAGCTCTCCCCGGCGGACCCGGTCGGGCAGGCCGAGGACGTACAGGCGATCGATCTCGCCCGTGGAGGGGATGCGTACTGCCGACTCGATGAGCAGGCGCTCTGCATCGTCAGTCAGCTCGCTGCCGGTCTCCAGCGTGTAGCCTTGCGGGGACAGGACCATAACAACCGTATGTTGCTTCGCATGGAATTAAAGGTTTGGTCTGCGGAGGCGGCGAAATTTGCCGAATATTCCACGATATTGTGCGCTTAGATCTGTCTTTGAAAGTGTTCCATAAAAAATCTGGGTCCGGGAGGTGTTGAGAGGTCGGAGAGGAGGTCGGAGAGGTTCACGGAGTTTAGGGAGGATACGTTCAAGCTGGGAGGTTAGAGAGGTCAGGAGGTCTGAGAGGAGGTTATGTGAGGTACCCGGAGGTTAGAGAGAATTAACATAAAATTATCCTCTCTGACCTTTCCACACTCCCTATCCTCCTCTCTGACCTCCCAGCTTGAAAATCCTCCCCTGCCTCCCGGGACCTCCCCCGACCTCCGGGACCTCCCCGACCTCCGGGAGCTTTTCACCGGCTTAATTCGAAAAACCTGTTTTCATGAGACGAGTGCTTTGTTTCCAGGTGTGCGCTGCCTACCTGCGCTGTAAGCGCCTGTCTCGCACTATACATCCGCTCTCTGGGCGGCCGAACGCCGGCCGGCCCGCCGAAAAAGCTTTTACGGTTCGGGCATGTAGTGTATTCCATGCGCATATGCCTGGTCAACGCCTTGTTCCACCCCTTCTCCGGGGGAGTGGAGAAGCACATGTATGAGCTCTCGAGGGAGCTCGTGAAGCAGGGCGTGGACGTGACGATCGTGACGGCGAGGCTGAGCGGGCTGCCGGCCTTCGAGGAGATGGACGGAGTGAAGGTCCACAGGGTCCCCTGCCTGGAGATCAAGGTGCCGGGCCTGTACCCGCCCCCGTACATCGTGTCGCCGCTCTTTTCTTTTTACCTGAGGAAGCTGGACAAACAGTATCACTTTGATATTATCCACCTGCAGAACCGGTTCTTCCCGGACTTCGACACCGCGGCCATCTACGCCAAACTTGCCAAAAAGCCATTTATGATGACCATCCACAACGCCAGGCCGGTGGGTATAGCCCCTCAGATCACTGTCTTCGGCCTCGCGTACGACTGGCTGATCGGCCGGTGGCCGTTCGCGCTGGCCGACCGGATAATTGCAGTGTCGGAGTGGGTCAAGTACGACATTGCGAAGTACTGGATCAACCAGGACAAGATCATCCCGGTCCACAACGGCATCAACGTCAAGGACTTCAAGCCCACCGACGCCACCGGCGTCCGGACGCAGTACGGGATCGGCGCCGACCCAATGCTGCTGTTCGTGGGCAGGATGATCACCCAGAAAGGAATACCATACCTAATCGACTCCATGCCCGCCGTACTGGAAAAGCACCCGAATGCCAGGCTGTTCCTCGTCGGCAGGGGCAGCGCCCTGCCGGGGCTGAAGAAGAAAGTGGCACAGATGGGCCTGGAGAAGAGCGTTCTATTCTCCGGCTACCTGAGCGAAGAGCAGCTGAAAGAGACGTACGGCACCTGCGATCTGTTCGTGCTCCCGTCGGTATGGGAGGTACTTCCTATTGCTATCCTGGAGGCCATGTCGTCAGCCAAGGCCGTGGTCTGCACCACTGCGGGCGGAAACAGGGAGTTAGTGAGGGATGGAGTCAACGGCTACGTGGTGCCCATGCGCGATCCCGGGACCCTTGCCACAAAGATCAACGAGCTGCTCTCCGATAGAAAGAAGATGGCGGAGATGGGCCGGCAGAGCCGGGCCATCGCGGAGGCGGAGTTCGACTGGAAGCTCATCGCGGCGAAGACGAAGAAAGTCTACGAGGACCTGCTGAGGCAGAAAGGTCGCAGCCTCTAAGTATTTATTTTAAAAGCGAAAAGGGATAGTCGATAGCTTTGCCTTTGATACAAGACTTCGCCGCCCTGTTCGTCAGGTTCAGGAAAAACCTCCTCATCTTAGGCATCTATATCCTGCTGGTCTCGGTAGTCGCTTTTCCGTTCACCGGCGAAGTCATCATGCGCATGAGCAGAGACCTGTTACCGCAACAAAAGTACGCGGGTGAGATTTACCAGCTGATCCAGACCCAGCCGCTGGAGCTCATGATGCTGGAGCTGAAACTGTCCGTCATCGCCGGAGTCATCGCTGCCCTGCCCATCGTCTTCTTCTACGCTTACAAGTTCCTTGCCGGCAGGCAGTTCGGAGACCGCTTCAAGATCAGCGGACCTAAGCTGCTCCTGGCCACAATAATCGGACTATGTCTGTTCATAGTAGGCTGCGCATACTCGTACCTGCTGATGCTGCCGCTGGTTTTTAAATATTTACTGGAAAGCTCTCTCGCGGCAGGAGTGGCCAACAGCTGGAAGGTCTCGGACTTCGTCAACTTCGCCATGATGACCACCGCCGTCTTCGGCCTGGTCTTCGAGCTGCCGCTCGCCATGACCCTCCTCGCCCGGGCCCGGATAGTCCCGGCGTGGATGTTCAGAAAATACCGGCGCCACATGTACATCGTCATCCTGATCGTGGCAGCGCTCGTCACCAGCCCCGACGTCCTCACCCAGGTCATGGTCGGCGTCCCGCTCATCATTTTCTACGAGCTCAGCCTGCTCATCCTCAAATTCACCGCGCCCGACAACCAGCCTCCTGCAGCGGAAAAGACTGGGGTTTAAGGTCGAAGAAGCGCTTATTCGTCGAAGAACCGGGACAATCCAGTCTGTCGCTGCGTTGGCAGAGGCATGGTTTCTTCGGGCTCGAGCCCGAGCATGGTTTCGAAGAGCCGGGCGTTCTTGACGGCGTTGGCCCGGGGGTGGTTGTTGAAGTAGGCCCGTATAGTTCCGGGCATGGCCTTTACTGCGGATGTCCACGGCTCGAGCTGTTCTCTGGAGTACGAGTAGTCGTAGCGGTTCATCCTGCCTGCGGGGTCTGCCTTTTTGGAGAACCACATATCCTCGTTCCGCCCGTGGAGCCGCAGGTAGGAGTGCCGGCCGGTGTTCTCCAGTATTGCGGGCATAGAGGGCCCGTCCACGGCGCAGAGCGCTACTTCGTGCTTCCGGAGGATGTCGAGCGCATCAGGGACGAGCTCGGTTTCGCTTTTCAGCCATGAGCTGTGGCGCAGCTCGATCGCGTAGTCGATGTCTTTTGTGTTCAGCGCCTCCAGCATTGCTTCCAGCCGCCCGGTGTGGTCAGGGTAGCGGAAGTAGGGTGATGCCTGCAGGAGGACAGCTCCGAGTGCTCCGGCAGCCTTCAGCGGGGAGAGCACTTTTGCCTCGAAGTCCAGCGCGGTCTGGAGGTCTGCCATGAGCGAGTCGTGGGTCACTTTGCCCGGCATCTTAAGGGAGAACTCGAAGCCGTTGAGACCTGAAGCTTTCCTGATCCACTCCTGTACCACAAAGGGAGCGGGAAACGTGTAGAAAGAGCTGTTGATCTCCGTGGTGTGGAAGTACCTGCCGTAGTAGCTCAGCCATGCCTGTTTCGGCAGGCCCGGCGGGTAGAAGGCGCCCGCCCAGTCGTCGTAGGACCAGCCGGAGGTGCCGACGCGGATCATGAGATGCTATACGCATCCTGCGGTTAAAGTCGTATCGCCGCTCCCGGATAGCTAATAGATAGTCGAGAGTCAGGGGCTCTGGAAAACACCCCTGACTACTCCTCTGGCTTTTTACATAGACGACTTGGTGATCTCGTCGAACATGCTGTCCATGCCCGTCCGCATCTCCCGGGCGATGTCGGAGACCGAGACGATGCCTACCAGCTGGGAGTTGTCGTTGACTACCGGCAGTCGGCGGACCTTGTTATCGCCCATGGTTTTGAGGGCGTCGAAGATGTCGTCGTTCTCGCTGCACCCGACGATGTCTTTGGTCATGATGTCGGATATGGGCGTGTTCCTCGGGTCCTTTTGCTCGGCTACCGCCCGGATGGTGATCTGCCGGTCGGTCACGATGCCTTTGACGCTGTTCCCGTCTACGACGATTACTGTGCCGGTGTTCTGGTTCTTCATCTTCGCGGCGGCGTCCGCTGCCGTGGACTTCGTGTCCACGCACGCGATCTCGCTAGTCATCACGTCTTTGATTTTCATGAACATCCCCTACGTTAAAGTTCTGAAGCAGGTATCGGCCCGCGCGCATATTAGCTTATTTCGGGTTTCGGGCAGGTTGAAGCCGTCGGCTTTTCAGGAACGGCCCCAGCACTGATCCGGGGCTTGCAGCGAGGTCTTCAGGCGTTCCGGTTGCAATGATCCTGCCTCCGTCCGGGCCGCCTCCGGGACCCAGCTCGATCAGGTAGTCCATGTAAGAGAGGACGTCCAGGTTATGCTCGATTACTATGACTGAGTTGCCTCTGTCTGCCAGCCGGTCCATGATGGCCAGCAGCCGGGAAACGTCGTGGTCGTGCAGCCCGGCCGTCGGCTCGTCCATGACGTACAGCGTATGTCCCTTTCTGGACTTGCCCAGCTCTTTGGCCAGCTTGATGCGCTGGGCTTCGCCCCCCGATAGCGTAGTAGCAGGCTGCCCAAGCGTGATATAGCCCATGCCGAGCTCTTCCAGGATTTCCAGGAAACGACGGAGGCGGGGCTCGCCGTCGAAGACCTGCAGGGCCTCCGAGACGGTCAGGTCCAGCACCTCCCTGATGTTCCTCTCCCGGTACTTGATCTCCAGTATCTCCTGCCGGTAGCCGGTTCCCGAACAGTCGGCGCAGCGTACCTCTGCCCGGTCGAAAAAGGATAGCTCGATTTCCACTGTACCCGTTCCGCCACACCGGGGGCAGGAGCCCTTGTCGCTGTTGTAGGAGAAATGCCCGGCATCGTAGCCCCTTTCCACAGCCAGGCCCTGCTCTGCGAACATCCGGCGGATCGGATCCCAGATACCTATGTAGCTTGCCGGATTAGAAGTCTTCATCCGGCCGATGGGGGACTGGGTGATCACGACGCAGCCCGACAGACCTTCGCTGCCGTCGACACGGCCGCTTACCTCACTGACTGCCACCTCTTCTTCGCCTTCGACAACTTCCGGCTTACTCATCTTTTCCCGGACCAGAGGCACCAGCGTGTCGCTGATCAGCGAGCTTTTGCCGCACCCGGATACGCCGGCTATGCCGACCAGCATGCCCAGCGGAATCGAGATCTCGACGTTTTTCAGGTTATTCGTGGACGCTCCCCGCAACGAGAGATACCTCGTACCAGTCCCGAGCCTCCTTCTCTCGCCTGGCGCTTTACCAGGGACCTGGAGTTCACCAGCCAGGTATTTCCCGGTCACAGACTCTGCCGCATCGGCTATACTGTCCACAGGCCCCTGGTATACTACCTGGCCCCCGAGCCTGCCCGCGCCGGGTCCGAAGTCGATAATGTAGTCAGAGTGCTCGATGAGCTTTCGGTCGTGATCGACGACGAGCACCGTGTTGCCCCGGGCTTTCAGCTCGTTTAGCAGCGTCAGGAGGCTGGCTTTCTCCAGTTCGTGCAGCCCCTGCGAAGGCTCGTCCAGGACCAGCAGGAGGGAGTCCAGGTCAGCGCTCAAATGTGTCATCAGGTTCAGCCGCTGTACCTCGCCCCCAGACAGGGTGGTCATGCTGCGGTTCAGGCTGAGGTAGGCTATGCCTGCCAGCCGGGACTGCTCCAGCCTCCTGGCGAGGGTTGCCCGTAGTGCCAGCCCCTCGGAAGTACGGAAGCGGTCCCGATCGAGGCGGTTCAGGAAGTCGAGCAGCACGCCCATGGGCTGGGCTGCCAGTTCCCCGATGTGCTTTCCATTAACCATTATGGACCGGGCTTTTTTACCGATCCGGTGCCCCTCGCATGCCGGGCAGGTGATCCGGGTCATGAACTCCCGCTCGATCTTGCTGATCCTGTAGGCGCTGGAGGTCTTCGCGAGCGTTTTGTGCAGGTGGGGGATGATGCCTTCGAAGCCCGACTCGATGACACCGCTGAACCGCTCCGAGTTCCACTGGATCTGGAACTTTTTGTCGCACCCGTGGAGGAACACGTGCCTGATCTCCGGTGGCAGGTCGCGGTACTGCGTGTTGATGTCGAAGCCGTACGCTTCCGCCAGGGCGGGCATCAGGTTCTTGATGCCGCCGAAGGCGCCGTCCTCGCAGATCTGGAACAGGTTCCGGGAGGGGTCGGGGACGATCTTCCGCTCGTGGAACTCCCGGACGTAGCCCATACCTTTACAGTGCGGGCACCACCCGGCAGGCTCGTTAAAAGACAGGTTCCCGGTTTCGAGGCCCTGCCCGCTATCGCCTTCCAGGATAAACAGCTGACGGAGGAGGCTGTAGAGGCCGGTCCGGGTGCCGACGGTCGAGCGGGGGTTGGAGTAGAGTGCGGTCCGCTGCTCGACCGCGACTGCCGGGGACAGGCCGGTGATCTGGTCGAAGTGGCGCTCCTGTTCGGAGTGGTCGGGAAAGCCCAGTGCCTGCAGGTAGCGCTTCCGCCCTTCCTCGGCCAGCGTGTCGAAGGCGAAGGAGCTTTTTCCCGAGCCGGAAACGCCGGTGACAGCGACGATCTGGTTTTTGGGGATGCGCGCGCTCACGTCCCTGAGGTTGTGGATGCGGGCCCCGGTGACTACGATGTCTCCCATAGGTATGCCTCTGCTTAGTCCGGGCCTTCCCCCTCATCGGGGACCGGCCTGGCGAACTCTTCGGGCAGCCACCCGGGTATCCGGGGGTCTGCGACCTGGTCAGAAATGGGGAAGTACCCTTTCAGATCGAGGATTTCCGTGCCGTCGTACGCGTCGATGTTGGACACTACCACGACGCCTTCTTCCTCGTCGACGTCCACGATGCGGCAGACGGTGACCGCGATAGGGTTGGGCCTGTAAGGTGATCGGGTGGCAAAGATGCCGGTCAGCACTTTGTCCGCATAGAAAGGCTTCACCTGGAGTTTTGACCGGTATTCTTCAGTATCAAACCGGTCTGCCCACCAGATGACGACAACGTGGCTGAACTTGTCGAGATGCTTCAGCCCGGGCCTGAACTGCTCGTCTATCCTGAGCTGAACCCCGTACTTTGCCCGCTTGACTCGCCCGACAGGGGCGAGGTTATATGCCTTTGATGCTTTTGTCGCCATCGTCATCAATCCTTTTCCTTAACATATCGAGAAACTCGATCGCCCAGGCTTTCTCGGCCTTCATGTGTGCCAGTGGCCGCAGTGCGAGGGCCCGGTCGGTGTCAGGATAGCCGTTTGCCTGGAAAAAGTCGTCGAGCGCCCGGTAGTCGGCGATCATCCCGTCGACTGAAGAGGTGTAGCGCTCGAGGCAGGCGATCGCTTCGCTGTTGCTGAGCAAACTTATGTTCGCTACCGCAAGGTCGACCGGCGAGATCGGCCGCTCTGCAATCGAGAGGTTGTGCAGTATCTTTTCCCTGGTGGTAACTCGTCCCGGCTCTGTCACTGTGTAGACCTTCTGGGATACGTTGTTTTTCGAGAGCTTCAGCTGACTTTCGACCAGCCCCTTTTCTTCCAGCTTCCGCAGTACCCGATAGATGGAATAAAAGGAGATCTCCGTCCAGTAGCGCATGTTCCGGTCTTCGATCGTCTTTTCGATCTCGTAGCCGTGCATCGGCTTTTCGCACAGCAGGCTCAGCAGCGCGGCTTCGGCGTTCGACACTGGCATCATATTGTCACCTGACAATATTGGCATGCGTAAATATATAGCTGACGACTGCGGACAGACTGGTTAAAAAATGTGCCTGCGGCAGGATCAGGACTTGAACAGGGCTTCCATGAGCCTCGTTGCGAAAGGCCTCGCAGCCGGCTGCATGTCTCGCTTGCGGCCGGAGATGGTCTCGGCGACGTGGTAGATCTCCTTCGCCGTTTTAGAGCAGGGGTTGGCGAGGATGGCGGGCACTTTGTCCTTGCGCCTCATCTCCCCGTCCTCGGGCACCATGGCGATCACCGGGGTGCCAAAGTACTGCTCGATCTGGGACCGGCTGTACTGGTGGCCAGTCATATCATACCGGTTCAGGACGATGCCGGGCACCCGGACGTCGAGGATGCGGGCCATCTCCTGGACTTTCAGACCGTCGATCATGCTTCCCTCGTCCGGATTCAGCACGAGAAGCAGGTAGTCGGAGGCGTACAGGGAGAGCGCTACTTCTTTGTTGTAGCCGGCCGGGGTGTCGATCACGATGAAGTCGGCGTCCTTAGAAAAGTGGCCTATGACGTCGCCCAGCAGGTTGCGGTCTATGCCGAGGAAACCGGCGATGGACAGCCCGCTCGGTACGATGCGGAGCCGGTCGCTGAACGCCCGGTAGACCGCTTTGTCCGGCTCGGCTTTGCCCGAGAGAACTTCGTGCAGCGTGGCCTTCATGCTCTGGACGTCGATGCCCATGTACGAGGCCATGTTGCTCATGCTGGTGTCGGCGTCGAGCAGGACGGTGTCGAAGCCCATCTCGGCCAGCGCTATGCCGAGGTTGATGGAAAAGGTGGTCTTGCCTGTCCCGCCCTTGCCCGCGCCTACGGAGATGACTGTGCCTGATTTCCCTGCCACGGCAGGTTTTACTACAGGCATCTCAGGCGCTTGAGGTATCTCGACAGGAGGAGACGGGACTTCCGGCGGGGGAATCTTAGCGATGGGATCAGTAGCCGTGTCCTCGAAGATCAGCCGCGGAGGAAGGCTGCTCATGCCGGAGAGCAGGGCTGCATCCCGGTCGTCCGGCCGCTTTTTAGATGCCGGGTCCCGGAGAACCCGGGAAGTAAGCGAAGTGTAGACCAGCTCCCGGACTTCCCCCGGCTTCACCCCCGCCACGCGCCAGATGATCTTTCCGGCGGACGCCGAGGCAGCGGGCGCAACTCCCCCCGATCTCGCAAAGCACAGCATGCCGGAGATATCCTCCGGGTAAGCGTCCTCGACCGTGGCCTGGCTGACGAACTGGCCGCCGTTCCTCAGGATGATCACCATGCGGCCGCCCGCCGCGTCCCAGTACTTCCTGACCTCGACACCTGACTGCTCCATAGAGGCACCACATAATTATTTACAATTTGTTGCATATAACATTTTCCTACCTCGTAAGAAAAAGCTCAAAGGCGCCGAGATTACGATCTGGTACCAGTGGATTGCTTGCAGTGGCTTACAGTGCACCGTTCTCCGGGATTTTTATATAAGGGCGGGCTACGAAGGGTTTTAATATGTAAAAGTCAATAGGCACTTGAACACTATGGTAATCCCGGTCACCGCTATCCTCGAAAGCTATTCCGTTTACACGAACCAGGAAATAAAACGAATCCTCGACAGCCGCAAAAAGGTAGGGCTGCTCGGGGACATGATGATGTACCACCTGGGGTGGCGGGACGAGCAGCTGAACCCTTGCGAGTCCAAGGGCGGAAAACAGCTCAGGTCGACCATGTGCCTGCTGGCCTGCGAGGCGGTCTGCGGCAAGTTTGACAACGCGCTGCCTGGCGCTGCGGCAGTCGAGCTGGTCCACAACTTCTCTCTCATTCACGACGACATCGAGGACGGGGACGAAAAGCGCCGCCACCGGCCCACCGTGTGGAAGCTCTGGGGCGTACCCCAGGCCATCAACACCGGCGATGCCATGGATGTCGTCTCGTACATGGCCATTCTCGAGCTGAAAGTCAAGCCCGAGACCATGATACCGGTGCTGAAAGTCTTCAACGACACGATCATGCAGCTCTGCGAAGGCCAGTACCTGGACATGGACTTCCAGACCCGGAAAACGGTTACCGTAGAAGAGTACATCGAGATGATCACCGGGAAGACCGCAGCGCTCATCGAGGCGTCCACGGCCATCGGCGCCATGGCGGCCACCGACGACCAGAAGGTCATCGGCCACTTCAAGTCCTTCGGCCACAAGATCGGCATCGGCTTCCAGATCCAGGACGACCTGCTGGGCATCTGGGGTGACCCGGCGCTGACGGGCAAGTCCGCGAGGAACGACATCAGGAATAAGAAGAAGACGCTCCCCGTGTTATACGCCCTCCAGTACTCGAAGGACAGGGAAGAAATGAAGCAGCTGTACGCCAAAGAGCACTTCTCCGAAGCGGACATCGACCGCGTCTTCCAGATCCTCACCGAAGCCGGCGCCTACGAGTACACCATGAAGACGGCTCACAGGTACAGGGACGAAGCCCTTGCAGAGCTTGAAGGCCTGTGCCCCGGCAGCAAGGCCATGGAAGACCTCGTCGCCATAGGCCGGTTCCTGGTTGACAGGGACTACTGAAAACTTTTCTTACATTTTCCGGGAGCTTCGGAGCAGCCTACCGGAAAAGCTTTAATAACACTGGCCTCATGAGTCTAAATACTAGTTTCCCGGAGGGAAAACGATGAGCGTCCATGATGTCCTGGAGAAAGTGAAGCGGGGAGAGATCGGCATCGAAGAGGCCGAGCGGCTGCTGAAGATCGACTACGTGGAGAGAATCGGCAACCACACGGTCTTCGACATGTCCCGGGAGGCCCGGTCGGGCATACCTGAAGTGATCTACGCCGAGGGCAAGACCCCGGCGAAGGTCGGGGAGATCGTGGATGCCGTCATGAAGAAGAAGGGCATGGTGACCGTGTCCCGGGCTTCCGAGGCAGACCACGGGGAGATCGTCAGGCGCATCGGCAGCGAGGGAGTCGTCCACAAGCCCGAGGCCAGGATGATCGTGGTGGACAGACGGACGGAGAAGCCGGCGAAGACCGGGAAGATAGGTGTCCTCACCGCGGGCACGTCGGACATCCCGGTCGCGGAAGAAGCGGCCATCATCGCCGAGGTCATGGGCTGCGACGTGATCAGGGGCTACGATGTCGGAGTCGCAGGAATCCACAGGCTGCTCGACCCGCTCAAGCTGATGATCTCCGAGGGCGTCGCCTGTATAATAGTGGTGGCGGGCATGGAAGGAGCTCTCCCGTCAGTCGTGGCAGGCATCGCACCAGTACCGGTGATCGGCGTGCCCACCAGCATAGGCTATGGCCTGGGCGCCGGCGGTGTCGGCGCGCTGACGACGATGCTCCAGTCCTGCTCACCCGGCCTCGTGGTCGTCAACATCGACAACGGGTTCAACGCGGGCGCCACGGCGGCGCTGATCGCTAAACTGAAGAATAAGTAAAAAATAAGTGCCGACACCTCTCCATGAGCACGGGAAGGTGTCGCCAGACTTCTTTTCTATACCAGCCAGGCTCAGCAGACGCCGCAGCTGCTGATGCCGCAGCCGCCAAGGCCGCCGAGACCGTAGCCGCCGAGACCGTAGCCGCCGAGACCATAGCCGCCCAGGAACGGACTGCCAAAGCCGCCGAGACCAAAGCCGCCGAGACCGAGGCCACCGAAGCCAAGCCCACCAAGGCCGAGACCACCGAAGCCGAAGCGGTTAAATCCGCCGAAGCGGTTAAATCCGCCGAGACCACCGAAGCCGAGGTTGCCGAACCCGAGGCCGGTGCCAAAGCCAGTGCCAAAGCCGGAACTCAGAGCCGATGCACTGCTGGCTGCGCTGGCGCCGCCGAAGCCAGCTCCTGCGCTCGAAAGTGCAGATGCACTCCCTAATTGTGCCGAGGCCGGTGCTGCGACCAGGAAGCCGATTACTAATGCCGCGAAGGCATACATAGCGATTCTACTTAGGTTTGTCAGAAGTTTTCCCCCTACAAAAAGTGATCACTGCCACTGACGATAAAAAGGCTGGGCCGGAAAATCACAAAAGCGGCGATTGGAACAGGTGTGTTACAGATAATAAGGACGGTCGGAGACCGCCCGGGCTTTCGTCGTACAGGGCAAGATGTAGTGAGGAATTACCAGCCGGCCTTTCCAGTCGTCTCCCGGACAAAGTCCAGCTTGAGGCCTGTCGGCGCGGTGTGGAAGTACAGGCAGCTCTGGCCGGCGTCGTACCCGTAGCTCAGGGTGACCACGTTCGGCTCGTTCTCCCGACACATGGCTATGACCGCATATTTGCCGGCTTTAAGGATGTCGGCTATAATGCCCGGATCGGTGATCTCACGCTCTGCCTTGTTCATGTGATACTTTGCCAAAAGCAACCCCCGCAAAGATAGCGCCCGTTATACCTCAGACCAGATAAGCTTAGCCGTGACTAATCTGAAAAAAGCCGAAGCGCTCCGGGCAGAGCCGGAACGCCGGTCCGTGATGATCTGCGGTCTTAAGCGAAGCTTACCAGAACACCCGCTGCTGCCACCAGGGATTGTACATGCCCCAGTTGTTCCAGCCGAAACCGCCCCACTTGTTAAACCACGGGTTCCAGCCGCCGAAGCTTCGGCCGCCCCAGCCGCCGAAACCCCAGCCGCCGAGACCGAGACCGCCCCAGCCACCCCAGCCACCGAAGCCGCCGAGACCGAGGCTGCTGGCGCTGGCACTGCTGGCAGCGCTGGCGCCGCCGAAACCTCCGCCTGCGGCAGCTGAACTACTGGCAGCTGCAGAGGCCTGCGCAGCAACCGGCACCGCCAGCATGCTGACGATGGCCAGTGCTACAAATGCGAATGTCGCGATTTTGCTTACATGTGTCATGTGTTCATCCCCTACAATAATAGATCAATCGGGCCATTAATAAAAAGACAGACCCCCAATTTTACAATAAAAGCTGTTATTGCAAGTTTTTTAAGGTTAAAACGGCGTATTTGCAGGCTAAACAGATAATCGGATGAAAATTGTGGGTTAAAACGCGTGAATGCTTGAATTATCCGGCAAAATCGATGGAATGCCGGAGCAATTTGTCATCTTCAGGAGGGCCGGTCGAGGGAATACGGCAGCCTCCCCATGGCAATTTTTCGGCTCCTTGCCGGGTACGTACAGCGAATACGATAATGCCGGGATTGTGGTAGCGTCCAGAATATGTATTTTATATAGATAATTTTAATACTGTCCCCGCCCAACCAGATATTGACAGTAATCGGGGAGTGAGGCGAAGGCAGGCCGCGCCGAACGCCGTCTGGTACGCCGCACTCGAGGCATGAAAAACTTTTTGAACCGCCGTGGTGCACATTTGTGCAGCACAAATCTGAAAACCACAGATTCACACACGACAATGCCATCCCATTCCCCTAACGTCATATTCGGCGTCGACATCGTGCACGGGTCCAGCCGGTCTCGGGAAACGCCCCGGTACGCTCTCGTGATCCTGAACGGCGAAGTCGAACGCTTCCCGGACATCAGCCTTTTTAAGCTTTTACGGATGATCCGCCAGTACCGCCCGGACATACTCGCAGTGGACAGCATTACCGAGCTTGCCCCGAACCGGAAAGAGCTCATCGCCCTGCTGAAGCGCCTGCCATCGGACGTCAAGTTAGTCCAGGTGACCGGCAACGAGCACCAGGAGCCGTTAACCCGGCTGGGTAAGGAGAAAGGCATCGTGTTCAATCCGCTCATCCCGGTGGAGGAAGCGTTCGCGTGCGCCTGCCTTGCCGCCATGGGAGTCGGTTACATAGTATCAGTGTTCGAGGACAAGACGATCATCAAGGTCAGCCGGGCCAGGTCGCCGGGCAGAGGCGGGTGGAGCCAGAACCGGTACCGCCGCAAAGTGCAGGGCAAGGTGAGGGAAAAGGTGAGAGACATAGAGGCGAAGCTGAAGGCTGTAGATCACGAGGCCAGCGTGACCCAGGGCTTCGGAGGCCTGGTCAACGGCACCTTCGTGGTCAACAAAAAGCGGTCGGAGCTAGGCGCTTTAATCCACAACTCCCGGGAGGAGGACGTGCAGGTGACCGTCACCAGCGTAGAGAAAGATACTATCGAGTTCATACCCCTGGAAAAGAAGAGCAGAGAGCACCTGATCGTAGGCGTCGATCCGGGGACTACGATCGGCGTCGCCGTCCTGAACCTGAAGGGCGAGCTCAGAGGCCTGATCAGCTCCCGGGTGATGTCCATCCCGGACGTGGTCGAGTACATCCGGGAGTTCGGCAAGCCAGTGATCGTCGCTACGGACGTGGTGCCCCCTCCCGACACGGTGGAGAAGATCAAGAGATCGTTCAAGGCCACGCTGTTCGCTCCCGACGAGCGCATTTCAGTCGACGAGAAAGTCAGGCTCGGCAGGCCGTACGGGTACAACAACGACCACGAGAGAGACGCACTGTCTGCCGCCGTCAAGGCGTTTAACACTTACAAGAACAAGTTCGCGCAGATCGACCGAAAGGCGCCGTCTCATCTGGCCAACGACGTGAAGGCCATGGCCATCGGCGGCACGGCGATCGAGGCTGCGATCGGCCAGCTGACACCGAAGCAGAGTCCGAAGCCCAGGGCCTCAGCTCCGGCCCCGGAGCCGGCCGAAGGCGAGGCCGGAGAGAGGCTGGCAGAGCTCCGGGAGCAGCTCCGCAAGAAGGACGAGCAGATAGAGAACCTGCGTTCCTACGTATCCGAGCTGAAGAGGGAATCCCGGGACACCAGACAGCGGCTGGAGGCCAGAGAGCGCAAGCTGAACAGCCTGCAACAGCAAGGTCTCGACGACCTCAGGAAAAGCAAGGAGATCACCATCCGGGACAAGGAGATCGACCGGCTCAAGAAGGAGGTCTACGACGAGCGCAAGCGCAACGCGGAGCTCAGGTCCAATATCGACCGGCTCAAGCAGATCCGGGTGCTCGAGTTCAGGGGCGACAAGTCCCCGGTAAAGATCATAGAGAATCTGAGCAAGGATGCCATTCTCGCCTGCGACAAGAAACTGGGCCTCAAGCCCGGGGACATCGTCTTCGTCCGGGACGCCGGCGGCGGCCCCCAGGCGGCCTCGATGCTCATCGAAAAGGGCGTGCGCGTCGTCATCCGGGGCACCTTCATGTCCCACCTGGCGGAGGAGAAGTTCCTGGAGGCGAAGATGCCCGTCGTATCAAAAGAGGACGTCGGCCTCAAGTTAGTGGACGACTTCGCCATACTGGACAGCCACAAGCTGGACGCCGCCATCGAGCGGTGGAAACAGTCGCTGGCGAAGAACGAGAAGGAGAAGAACGCCGAGTGGTTCAACGGCATCATCGCGGACTACAAGTCCGAGCGCCGGCGGGAGTACCGGAAAGAGCAGCGGCAGAGCGTGAACCAGTATAGCGACTACCCGGACGAAGAATAAGGGTAGCCGGCTGCCACCCGTAAGTTCCCTGTCGAAACCGGTGTCCCGCAATAACAAGTTAAAAGGTGGGAGGCCGGGGAGTTCCCGGGAGGTCGGGCAGGATTTCAAGCAGGGAGGTCAGAGAAGGTCAGAGGTCGGAGAGGAGGTTGGGGAGTGTGGAAAGGTCTGAGAGGATAATGGGGTATTATTCTTGACTTTTCTGATGAGCGCCCGTACCAGTTACACGAAGTACACAAGGTACACGAAGTACGCGAAGTACGATAAAAGGGCTGACTGTAATCCGATCTTATAGTTAAACTTCGCGTACTTTGCGTACTTCGTGTAAACGGTACCTGACAGTCCAAGAAAGGTCAGATATGATCATCAAATATTATTCTCTCTAACCTCTGGCTCCTCTTATAACCTCCTCCCAGATCTCCTGACCTCCCGAACCTCCCAGCTTGAAAATCCTCTCTATCCTCCTGGTACCTCCAGGACCTAAAAGTGTCCACGGGACTTAGTGCATTATTCTGGCCTGGCTGGTGTAATAAGGCCGGGAGATGTCGACGCCGGTAACCTGTTCGGTATCTCCGTCGACATACGTTTTTACCAGCAGGTACGGGTTCACGTCGGTATTTTTCAGCCAGTACTTGTGCTCGGTGACGTCGATCCACGTGTTGCTCTCGGCGATGTAGCTGGTATCCAGGGTAACAGCGCTGTCTCCGGTGACGCTGCCTTCGGAGACTCCGAGCTGGACGTGGATGTCCGGCCGGACGTTGTCCACGTAGTTTTTGTAGGCGACGTTCTGCACCAGCACCGAGGTGAACCCGGCGACCGAGTGCGAGGAGCGGTTGACGACGTAGGTGACCGACCAGCCGGAAGCGCGGGTATAGTTGCCGTCGTAGTACTGGCCCAGCCCGATCTTCACGTCCCCGGCCTCTACGTCCCCGGGCGGCCCGAGGATCATGTGGTACGGGTCGGCGGGGTCGATGGCGGCCGAGTAGTACGGCGTGGACACGTAGTCGGCCTCTACGATGATGCCTTCGTTGTTGAGCGCCCGGTACTCGGCCTGGTGGGCCTCGACCCAGGCCATTTTGGCCGCCTGCATGTCGGGCAGGTAGTCGGCCATGACAGCCTTCGAGATTTCCCGGTGCTGCTGCTTGTAGTGGTCGAGCTCCTGGTTAGCGGACTGCAGCGCGAGGTAGTTCAGCGCGCAGGCTACCAGCAGCACCAGAAAGACGGCGGTGATCGCCGCGTACAAAAGCTGTTTCCTGCTTACCATGATCGTGCCCGCGCTTTACTCTCGTATCCTAAATGGTCGGGGCAAATATATCAATTTACGGGCGCAGCCCGAAAGATTGATAAGGCTTATAACCCATGAGAAGCATTATCGGAATGACCTGCGCACCGTTCGATCACAGTGCGCCATAGCGTCTCCGTAAGGTGAAAAAATGGACATATCTGTCGTCATTCCCGCGTATAACGAGGAAAAATATCTGGAGAGGTGTCTGAAGTCTCTTCAGCGCCAGCAGTTCGGCGGGAACTACGAGGTCATCGTCTCGGACGACAGCAGCACCGACGGGACGGCAAAGCTCGCGGACAAGCTCGCGGACAAGGTGATCACCCACCCCAAGAGCACCATATCACATGGCCGCCAGATCGGCGCCGACGCCGCGAAGTACGAGGTCATCGCTTTTACCGATGCAGATACGTTCATCCCGCCCAACTGGCTTTCCAGCCTCGCCTCCAGCCTCGGAGACGAGCAGGCCGCCGGGGTGCACGGGAACCTGATGCCGCTGGACGGCACCCGCCTCGAAAACCACTTCTGCAGGTACGTCCTGCCCCCTTACTCCAGTCTGATGGTCAAGATCAACAAGCCCTCGGTCCCCGGGGCCAACTTCGCCGTCAGGCGAGAGGCCTTCAAGAAGGTCGGCGGCTTCAACGTCCGCCTCTCCACAGGGGAGGACGTGGAACTCTGCAACCGGGTCAAGTCCATCGGCCCCATCCGCTTTAATCCGGATGCCATCGTCTACGTTTCGACCAGGCGCATCCGCAAGTGGGGCTACATGAAAACCGTTTCTTTCCACATCTCCAACACCCTCAGGCTCCACGCCTTCGGGAGCGGGGAGATAGAGTACGAGCCGGTTCGGTAGCCGGAGAATCGGAAGGCTGGAAACGTTAAGCTTTTTCTAAACCGCAACGGCACAGCTCAGTATCCTGACAACTGAGATCAAATATTCAAACCACGGCGACACCAAGACAGAGCATTACCCATAACCTTACTATCCAATCGTTTCAGCCTGACTTTCGATCAATAGCCTGAAGGAAGCGAAACATATCTGTCTCCGTGCCGTCAGCCCGCCGTGCCGCCGTGGATCTAAAAAGAGGGCCTTGCTATTCTAGTACGGTCATCTCCGTGTCGCCGTGCCGCCGTGGTTCCAGTAACCATCCGGCTTGTCGTTTCTCGCTCTGTCTCTGTGTCGCTGTGCCGCCGTGGTTAGAACATCTGATTTCCAGTTGTCAGAATAACGAGCCGTGCCGTCGTGGTTAGCTCACCTGCATAAGCTTCAGTCGCCTTTGGTGATCTTCTCGTAGTCGACGTGGGCACGCACTATCCGGGGCAGCTTTCCGTAAGTGGCCATCTTGTCGCCGATGATGCCGAGGGCGCCGGTAACCTCCGGCACGCTTTTCAAAAAGTCGAAGGCCATGGCCAGCGAGGCTTCGTCGACGATGCGGTTGCCGAGGGCGGTGGCGGCCGCGTCTGACAGCGAGACATCATCTGAAATGACGAGGGCCGCGTCGGAGTTGCCGAAGCTGATGGACGGGCCGACGGTGGCCGAAGATGTGCAGACGCCGAGGATGGTGTCCCGGGGCGGAATTTCGAGGGCCAGGCCTTTGATGGGCGATTCTCCGGCGTAGATGCCCACGACCACGGGCTCGTCGTTGATCAGCGCGATGTCCCCGCCGTTGTCCACTAACGCATATTTCGCCCCGGCCGCTGCCATCGCCTCCACCGCCAGGCACCCGATGGTGCCCGCCACCGCCGCCATCGGGCCGACGCCCACTTTTGCCGTAGCCACGCACATCCGGCGTACAACTTCCGGAGCAGCGACAGGGCACTCATAGGGCTCCAGCGTGCTCCGGAAATACGGGTTCCGGGCGATGAAAGCCTCCAGCTCACCCCGGACTTGGTAAATAGTGTCCAGGCAGACCGGGTGGTAGGCCTCGTCCGCTATCACCGTGATAATAGTCTCTCGAATCTGGTACTTCGCCGTCTTTCTCATAAAAAAGAATGGGGGTTTGCACCCCGGTACTTTTACTGTTTGTCCGACAGTCTGATGGCACTGGTCGGGCAGGCGTGGGTGCAGGTGCCGCACTGGACGCAGGCGGCCTTGTCGATGGTGACCCGCCAGTCGTGCTCGTACGAGATGGCGTCGACGGGGCAGACGGAAACGCAGGCGCCGCAGTGGACGCACTGGTTCTCGTCCTTGACGATGGCCTCGCCTAGCTTGGTCACGTCTACCTTCTTTTTCCTCAGCACGCTGACGATGGAGCGGCAGCTCTCTTCGGGCACGCTGATCACGATCTCGCCGCTGGAGCCGTCCACCCTGGCCAGCTCGATGTCGATCTTCGCGCCGGTTTCGAGGATGGTTTCGGCGAGGATGGGCTGGCGGATGATCTCCGGGTTGAACTTCAGTCGTAGTTTCACTGGCCTGACCCCCTTGCGAGCAGCTTGCTCAGACATTCTGCGGTGACGATGCCCAGTACCTTGCGGTCGTGGTCGATGACCGGCAGGGCGGAGATGTTGTGCTTCTCCAGCAGCCTGACCGCCAGGTCTACCGGGTCGTCGGGACCTACGGTGATCACGTTCTTGGTCATCACCAGGTCGAGCCGGTCCCGCTTAGACAGGGCGACGGCCTTGGACACGTCCCACGCGGTGATGATGCCCACGAGGCGCTTTTCATCGTCCACCACGGGCAGGTGGTTAAACCGGTCCTTGATGATAGTCCGGGCAGCGTCGTCCACGCTGACGCCGGCTCTGGTGGTCGCCACTTTCCTGACCATGATGTCCTTCACCAGCGGCAGAGCCACCGTCTCTTTCATCGGCCGGGCGATCGTGGTGCGGCTAATAGTCTCGGCAGGGCCGTTGAGGAAGAACTTGCCTTCCTTGATCCAGGCTTTCAGCTCGAAGGCCACTTTCCGGGCGTTGTAGAAGCTGGACAGCGAGGAGGTCTTGACGTCCTTGCCGTTGATCTCCACGGACCCGCTCTTCAGCTGCTCGTAGGTCACGTCCCTGAAGGCCGGCCTGCTGCGGCGGGGCACCGAGTAGTCGTAGATCGTGGTCGTGATGTCCGCGTCGGATACCGCGGTAAACCGGGCCATGTCCTCGTCGAGGATGGGGATGGGTATGCCCAGGCCCAGGAACATGGTGGTGCCGTACCGGTAGAACGAGGCCGCCCTCAGGTAGTCCCGGCTCATCTTCTTGAGGTCGCCGGTCACCATCAGCGTGCCGAAGCCGCCAGTGGGGCTGTGCTGGGTGCCTTCCGAGACGATGTAGCCCGGGGCGCCGCCCAGGAAGATCCGGGTGCCCGGGCCTACGGTCCGGTACTCGGGGTCGTTCGACAGCGGCGACAGAACGCCGGCGCCGGAGTAGGTGACATTGCCGTTGTTCGGCAGCAGCGTGCCCATGTACGTGTAGATGGGCTTGGGAGAGCCGTTGGTCGCCGCGTTGTACCGCTGGTACCCGTTCCGGGGGTTGACCATGGTAGCCTGGTTGACGTCGTCCAGCGTGATCCGGGTTTCGATCTGCTTCCTCGGGTAGCAGTCCGTTCCGTAGGCGGTCGCTTTGAGCGTGACCTCCTTGCCGGCGAGCAGGTCCTCGATGACGTGGGACCCGCCGTATTCCATGCCTCTTGACTCCGACAGCTGGGTTGCGCCCAGGTATGCGTCGACAGCGGCGATGCCGGTGTACGCTTCCACGTCGTTCATGAAGACGCGCTGCATCTTGATGGGCGGGTCGGAGTGGCCGAAGTTGAGGAAGACGCCTGTGGAACACATGGCTCCGAACGTGCCTGTTGTTACCACGTCCACCTGGCGCGCCGCTTCCCTGACGCCCAGTTCCTGTACCAGGGTAGTCATCTCCTCTGCCGTCACTACGTTGACAGAGCCCTCCCTGATCTTCTGGTTGATTTCTTCGATGGTCCTGAGTACCATGGTTCCACCTGATACGTTACATACTACATAGTGTAATAACAACCGGCACTATTTATAATTGCTGGTAATAATGGGCCCGGTTAACAATTGATAAGTGCACCCGCAGGATGAAATAGCTATTGCCAGATCCCACGCCAGTTCCCGGGCTTGCGGTCGCAGCCGCCAGCGTTGGCCGCCCGCCCCCCTTTTTGAATACTGTTATCATCGCTCTGCCCCACCTTATGAGCGAGAGGGGGTCACGTGAACTTCGAGCTGTTCATCAGCGCCGTCATATCCATTTTCGTCATGTCCGACCCGTTCGGCAACATACCGATCTTTCTCTCGCTCACGGGTGGCATGAGCGGCTCCGAGCGCCGGTACGTGATCACGAAGGCGTCGGTAGTCGCCACAATCATCCTCTTCATCTTCGCCATCGTGGGGCAGCCCGCCATGACCATCCTGGGCATATCGCTGAACTCGCTGAGCATTGCGGGCGGCATGTTATTGCTGTTAATCGCGCTGGACATGCTCATGAGCACGGGCATGCACGCCAAGAGGACGGAAACTACCGAGAGCGGGGCCCAGGAAGAGGAGAGTGATTCTGTGGCCATCACCCCCATGGCTACGCCGCTTATCGTGGGGCCCGGGGTGATGGCGGCGACGGTGGTGTTCATGAACCGGGCGACCGGAATCCTTGATCAGGTACTCGTTCTCGCTGCCGTGCTGGTAGCGATGCTGGGCTCCTGGATCATCGTGGTGAACAGCGACCTGCTTTTCAGCATCCTCCACCGGGATGGGACGAGGGTCCTGACCAAGGTCATGGGCATCGTCCTGGCGGCCATCGCCACGGAGATGGTGATCTCCGGCCTGCTGAACGCCTTCCCGGTCCTCGGAGGATGACGGACGCAAGAGCGTACGCCGTACGGTTTGCGTTCGTGCGCTGTCGCGCCGCCGGGCGGTGGAAATCAGTTTTATTTTATGATAAGAATATAAATATGGCGGTAGTAGGATTCGATGGCGTTCCTATGAGGTATATCGTCATTATCGCTATCGCTCTGACAGCAGTGCTGGCCATCACGCTGGCAAGCTTCCACTTTACCCCGCCTTCGCTGGACTGGACGGGGGACCCCGGCCAGAGAAGCGTGCCCACGATCAGCCCGAAAGTGTGCCTGATCAGCGTCGACTACCTGAAGAACGCCACGAAGGAGTCCGGGCCGGGCAGGCTGAGCAGTAACTGGCGGGACTTTATCGCGAGGGGACAGACAGACGTGACAGGACAGGCAGCATATCTCGGATTCAACTACACGGCTTCGGCAGGGGCGCCATATACGACAGGGGAATTCTACTATACGGGCGAGTCATTTGACGGCAGGCGGGTGTACGTGTCGGCCGCGGACCCGAGAAAGGCGAGGGTGCCCGAGGCGATCTACCTGCAGGCCGGCGGCAACTTTACCAGGTATGCTATCGCCGACAGGCCGCCAGTGTACGCGTACACGCTCTGCGGGGCCTACAACACGAACGAGACGGTAGGGTTCGGGCTGGCCAACGACGCCGGCGGGAGCATGGAGCTGAGGAACGCGGCGCCCTACGAGATCCAGAGAAAGGAGGGTACTAACTGGGTCACTGTTTTCGCCCCCGTTGCGGCGCAGGTGATCGTGCCCATGGAGAACGGCACCTTCCGGGAGTGGCAGTGGAATCAGCGGCTGGACGACGGCAGCCTGGCGCCTTTCGGGGAGTACCGGGCGGTGATCGCCGACAGGTACGTCACAAGCTTCAGCATATCGGCGGACACGCCCTCGGTAGAGCGGACGCAGCAGGACTTCACAAGAGAAAGTGCCGAAGACAGGTTCGTCTCCCCGCCCCAGGCGGGCTCTCTGACCACCGCATATCCCCCGGCCCCGTACAGCGAGCAGCTCCGCAGGGACATTGCCAGCGAAATGATGTTCAAGGCCTGGGCGCACAAGCTTGACCCCGCATCCCTCAGGGCTGCGATCAACGCCACGGGAATGCAGGATGACGAGACCATGTTACCTTGCCTGGCGGTGCGGGCGACTTACGAGGGCCGGCCGGCATGGATCGTCGTTTTCACCTACGGCGGCAGGGAAGTGATGCTCTCCCACGTCAGGTATTTCGTGGTCGGAGACGACGGGACGATAGTGGCAGCGGGGCCGATCAGCGTCTGATAAGGAATTATGACTTTTTCATACCAGCGGGAAGGTAGTATATAAAGTATATATACCCCGTGTGACTTTAATACATATTTAAATATCGCGATAACGATTATTGGCTTTTTACCGGCGGCAGGTTTAGCCGCTTACTAGATGGCCGGTAATACTAACAACATATATATAGTTTAAATACTCGTTATAAACGAGCTTAAAGAAAGAGGCCTTACAATGAGCAAAGCTGACGAAGCCAAGAAGACGATTACAATCGAGAACGTCGTAGCGTCCACCGCTATCGGGCAGGAGATCGACCTCAAGTCCGTTACGCTGGCCCTCGATGGCGCCGACTACGACCCCGAGCAATTCCCCGGCCTGGTCTACCGCACCAAGGACCCCAAGACCGCCGCCCTCATCTTCCGCAGCGGCAAGATTGTCTGCACCGGTGCCAAGAGCATCGAAGACGTGGACCGCGGCCTCAAGAAAGTGTTCAAGAAGATGGACAGCGTCGGCATCAAGGTCGCCGACAACCCGGAGATCACCGTCCAGAACATCGTCGCCTCGGCTGACCTGGGCTCCGTGCTCAACCTGAACGCCATCGCCATCGGCCTCGGCCTCGAGAACATCGAGTACGAGCCCGAGCAGTTCCCGGGCTTAGTATACAGGATCGACACGCCTAAAGTGGTCGTTCTGCTGTTCGGCTCTGGCAAGCTGGTCGTCACCGGCGGCAAGAAGCCGAAGGACGCCGAAGAGGCAGTGGACAGAATCGTAAGAGAACTTGAGGGATTAGCCTTAATCTAAGGCTTCCCCATCATCTCCTTTTTCACCTTTTGAAAGAAACTATTTTATCTCTCGTAGCTGGTATTATCGACAATGATCATCCCCGAGCACGAGCGCAGCAGAGAGCCTATGAAAGGCGAGAGGGTCCTCAACCACCCTGATATGATCCGGGCCAACGAGTGGATCCTCCACGAGTACCAGGCGCCAGAAAAGGAGTACTGCGTGTTCGTGCCTTGCGCGAAAGCCAAGCCCTATCACCTGAGCCCGTCGCACCAGATGTACGACCGGATCATCTTCTCTGTCCTTAAACCTGAGGAGACGCACATCGTGGTTTTTGGGACGTGCGGCGTCACCCCCCGGGAACTCGACACCGAGTACCCGTTCATGAACTACGAGTTCATGCTGGGCCGGTGCGACGTGGTTTCTGTCAAAGACGAGTTCGTCAGGAATGAGAGCAGGAAGCTGGCCGCTTACCTGGAGAAGACCAGGCACAACTACAAGCACCGGGTCGCCTACTGTCTGGGCGATTTCCGCAAGGCGATGCAGAAGGCGCTGACGTTGACCGACGTCCCGGTCACGATCGCCCCGAAGGACGAGACGCTGGAAAACAATGTGCAGCCTGAGAAGTCGTTCAAGTACGGGTCTCTGTCACGCCGGCCGTATTTACAGGACCTGAGCGATGTGCTGTGCGATCTTAAAAAAGTGCCACGCCGCACCGTGGGCGTGACCGAGCAGTCGATCAACGACACCGACTGGTACCTGATCTAAAAAAATAAGGGTACAGCAAGCCTCTTGCTATGGGGCCTTTTCAGTCCAGAAGCTTCGCCGTGAACCCGGCGCACTGGCTGTCCATATCCCGGTTCTGAGAGATAACGGCGCTAGTTTTCAGTCCGGCCTCTGTGGGAAACGGCTGTTCCGAGTAGTTGTTCCCTATGGCGAAAGCGCCTATCACGGCGCCTTCCGGGGGAACCATGGTCGTCAGGTACGACTGCACACTGCTGCTGACGACTCCGCCGTAGATGGGGCCGCCGACGACGATGACGTTATAGCTGGAAACGTCGGCTGCCGCCGTGCTGTTGATGCCGGCGAGGCAAACCTCATAGCCCTTATCTCTCAGGTCGCCGGCGATGAGCTTCGCGGCGGTCTCAGGGTTGCCCGACAGGCCCGGGTTGTAGACGACCAGCGCTTTTCCAGCGACAGTGCCATCCGGCGCCAGCATTTGAGAATCTGTGGCCCGGCTGCTCAGTGTGTCCGTTCCGACGTAGCCCATGAAGGCTACGAGGCCAGCTACTGCCAGCACGCCGAACACGACTATGGCCGCAATTGCGATTATGACTAGCTTTAGTATTTTCATAGTTTACGCCTCCTATCCCGGGGTAGCCGTTTACTCCGGCCTCAGCCCGACTTGATCATTTCTCTGGCAAATCGGGCGGCTGTGTCCATGTCCGCCTGGTCCGAATGGCCCCTGCTCACGGATTGTATGAACTGGCCCTTACAGGTAAAGCTGCCGATGACGCTCGCTCCCTTTTGTTTCAGGGTTACTGCCATGGCGTCGATCTCCGTCCCTTTGACATCCCGGCCGCGGTATCAATTTATATAGAGCTAAGATATACATAGTGACTTGATATACATCTTAAGCATAGGTACTATGTGATACCGCAAATATATAAATCTATTTGTGGGCGGGGCGTAGCCGTACGTACGCCTAAATGCCTGTAGGTGGCTCAAGCGTTTGTTTAGACATCCCTTTTCTACCTGGCTCCGACCTGTCTGTTCGCATTATCCGCCATTGCTAGTGTCAGCCCTTGCGAAAGGCTTAAATAAATACAGTTCAGTATGTTCAGTAATTACTGAACTAAGTGAACGATATGAGCGACAGACACAGTGAAGACGAGTTTATCGAGAAGATGGGCCTGTTTTTTGAGAAGAGCAGCAGGTTCCCCAGGATCGCCGGGAAGATCTTCGCCTTTCTTTTGATCTCCGATCCGCCGGAGCAGACGGCCGGGCAGATCTGCGAGAGGCTGCTGATCGCGAAAAGTTCGGTGAGCACCATGATGAGCCTGCTGGTCAGGGGACACGTGGTGGAAGAACTGACCAGGCCGGGAGAGCGCCCGGTGTACTACAGGCTGAAAAAGGGCGGCTGGGAAGAGATGTTCCTGCTGAAGCTGCAGAGCATGACCGCCATCCGGAGCCTCCTGAAAGAGGGGAAGGTTGTGCTGGACGGGAAAGACCCGGAGCTGGCGGCCAGGATCGAAGATCTGGATGGACTGTACGCCTTCTTAGAGGCCGAGATCCCGGTGCTGATCGAAAAGTGGAAGGACAGCAGGAGGCCTTAAGATGAGCAGCGACAGCCAGTATAAGCCCGGCATCTTAGAGTTCGTCAGATATGCCGTCAAGAACATGAACGTTTTCAGGGCCGTCAGGACCAGGGACCGGACCCGGGCCAGGCTGTATCTCACCAACATGGCGATCGGTAAAATGAGCTACGAGGACCCGGCGTACGTGCAGAGAGTCAGGGAATACGACCAGGCCATGATCGAGTACTACAAGGGCAAATGGTATGCGACGCTCGCGTCCCGGACCCGCCGGAAGGATGACTGGCAGAGGGCTTTCGAAGGTTTTAAAAACGCGGACAGGATCGCAGGTGAGCTGTCCTGGCGCCTGAAAGAGGGCAGGGCAACGCCGGTGCAGTTCAAAGAATCCCTGGTAGAGGCCGGAGGGACAGAGATAAAGTTTGCCGACGGCGTCCCGATGGTCCCGGAAATCACCCCGGTGGTCATTCTGCAGGGCTCGGATTATGAGATGGGTTACCAGTATGCGCAGCAGCTGGTCCAGGTCTTCGGAAAATGGATCCTGGAGAGGCACGCCGGCAAAGCGCAGGAGGAGCAGGAGATAGAGGAGCTGCGGACCTGGGAGAAGCAGCACGCTGAACATACACCCTGGCTGGCAGATTTCTGCAGGGGATGGGCTGACGGTGCCAGTGCACTGGGAATCGGCATGTCGTACGACGAGGTCCTCGACCTGTGGGTGGGGCATAAGCGTCCGGCAGCAGATTACCTGGACACAGGAGGCCTGCCGGAGCTCCCTCGCCTGGCCTGTTCAGGGGTCGCGGCCTGGGGCAGGGCGACGAGAGACGGTAAGCTGGTCACCGGCTCTACGGGCGACCACGACCTGAGCTACCAGATCACGATTGTCGCCTTTCCGGACCAGGGGAACAGCTTCATCTATTCCCCGTTCGGCGCTACGGGAGATATTGCCGGGCTAGGAGACCTGTACTTCTTCGGGCACCCGGCGATCAACAGTAAGGGCCTGGCCTACGTGCACCACGGCGGAGGCCCGAAGTACCTCGACTCGAGAAAACACTGGGGGTACGGCATAAGAAGGGCAGCATCGGTCATGCATATCCTCCGGTTTTGCGACGGCGCCAGAGAAGCCCGGTCGATGGAGGAAGCCTGGCCGATCGGGGACGTCGGCCTGGGAGACTACGCCACGGTCGGAGGGTTTTACGCGGACGACACCTACGGGTACGTGATCGAGGGGAGGAAAGATCCTGCAGCCATAAGGGAAGCGGGCATGCTCGGCGAAACAGACTTCATCTACGCCAACAACAGCGCAGCCCATCCCGCAGCGATTGAGTCGGAGTGGATGAGGGAACACAGGGACGATTGGCTCTGGGACGAGCACGGCGGGTGGAGGCCAAAAAAGCCCACGGGGATGACTAAGTCCATAGGCTTCTTGTTAGCCTGGTTCAGCGGCCGGTTCAGCGCCAGCGATACGCTGAGAAAGGCGATGATGTTCACATATACGAACAGCTGCAGCAGGAACAGGTACTTCTACCGCATGATGACCGAGGGGTTCGGCAGGATAGACCTGGAGTACATGAAGACGGTCTTCAGGAACGGGGGCACCATCCCGGAGGGGCAGTGGGAAAAGATCGTGAAAGCGTACGAGCAGGAAGGCACGTGGGGCGAGATCTCCACTGGCCACGCCTCCAATGCTATGACCGTAGTTGCAAAGCCGGGCGAAGGCCTCTACTGCATGTGCACGGGCCCTGCAACAAGAGGCCTTGCCCCCATGATGCCAAGCGCAGCCATCCCGATTTTCCGGGAGACCAACGCGTTCTGGGAAATAAAGCTGGCTTCGACGCCCGGGGAGGTCGTCGCGTATTCGAGGGGCAGGGCGGCAGAATTCATCAGGGCAGCGAAGGAAGCCGTCGGACGCATCGAGAAAACGTCTCCTGCATATCAGCCGCTTCACGAGCTGGTAAGCCTCGCGGAGCGGGAGTTCGAGGCTGGAGAGCGCTTGTGCCGGGAAACGGAAAGCGGAGACTCCCCGGTGTACAGGCTGTCCAGGGCACTGAGAGCTTACACCAGGGCACAGGTAAGGGCGGCCCAGGCGTATCAGGCACTGTCGCCGGTCCCGGATGTGGAAAAGCGGGAGAAGAGCTAATCCGCGCTTTTTAGTTTCCCGTCTTTCCGCAGGTAGCGGATCTGCCTGCCCCGGAGGAAAGTGTTCGAGGCCAGCCCGGCGAAGAAGAGCCAGGGGGATATTGCCGTGAACAGTATGAAGGGCAGAGAGTAAGTCCGGTCGATGCCGGGCACGGCGGCGATCAGCAGCCCGGGGATGGCGAAGATGAGGCCGATGATGCCGAATGAGAACATCTTGCTCAGCAGCAGCTCCGGGTTCGCTACGGTCCACCTGAGCGTCTTCACGGGGTTCAGGGCCGACCGAAGGCTGCCGTAGATCGCGTACCGGAGCCACGCGTTGCTGAAGAGCGTCATGAAAGTGAAGGTCATCGCCATACTGGTCACAGTGATGATCACGGCGGTCGAGGAAAAGCCGGAGTAGCGAACGTTGTACCCCATGAAATCGCCGGCCCCGGGGGGCCTGGTGATCGCCATCCCGGGAAGGGTGAAGATTTCCGCGAGGAGCAGTGCCGCGAACGGGAGTATGATCAGCGCCCCGTAGACGAGCCCGATAGCCAGAACACGAAGGCCGTTCCCGAACATCGCCCGGATCCCCCGGAGCTCAGGCAGACGCTCGTTTCCTGCCATAACTGAGGTGAGGCACTCGTGCATATAGCCCAGCAGTAGCGGTATGCCGGCTGCTACGTAGCACAGGACCACGAACAGTCCGCCGATAAACAGCTGCAGCCAGCCTGAAACGCAGTAAGCCAGCGAGCCGCAGGTATCGTCTACGATTCTGGCTGCCACTTCTCTGATCGGGCTGTTTTTACTCATGGGATAACCAATCGACGCCGGATGCTAAAAATCTTTCCGGGCTGACAGAATTTTGCGTAAAAGCAGGTTCCCCTGCCGCAGGCCGCCTGCAAGCAGTGGCAGGCGGCCTCTGGCATAGGAGGTCGGATTGGATAGAGCTTGTTTCTCAGCAAGCGTTATTGGCTATGGGATTGCGTTGGGAGGTAAATGTCATTTACCAGGTGGTGAGTCTGATCAGGCCCGGACGTTGGCCGGCGCGTTGCGGTACGCCGAGGTCCCGGGCCGGGACTCCACCCGCCAGGTGGTGCTCTTGGAGTAGCTCCACTTTTCGATCCGCAGGTCGGTGCAGTCGTCGGACAGCATCTTCATGTTGGTGCCCACTTCTTTGGAGGTCATGCCCAGGTCCCGGGCGATGTACTTGGACTTGAAGTAGCACTTGCCGTCCTTGAGGCCGTTTTTAAGGTATTCGAGAATCGCTTCCTGGCTTCGGTTATACGATTCCTTTAGCGGTATTTTGTCAAACATGGTCTGATTACATCCTCTCGGTTGAGCCATAAGGCGGGTGATAGGGCTCCGGGCCATGTGCCTTACCCGGATGTTTCGCCAGCCCCAGTTTTTCGACTTTTTCCGACAGCGCGTAATAAGTGCTTATTACTCCGACAGCGCGTAATAAGTGCTTATTACTCCGACAGCGCGTAATAAGAGCTTACTAAACAATACTATATAAAAGTTACGCTCTGTGTTCGACATAAGTTATCAACAAAACTTGTGTACGTTACTTAACACCGAAGAGTTTATCACCGATTACGCAAAAAGATCGATAATATGGCAACCGACCGGGAAGAGTTCGCCCTAATCAGGGAGGCCCTGAAGAAAAATCCCAGGGGCATGAACGTGATCGAGATCGCCGCGGCGATCGACATGCACCGGCAGTCGGTGACCAAGTACCTGGAGATGCTGGTGATCTCGGGGCAGGTCGAGATGAGGACCTTCGGCCCTGCAAAAGTATACTATCTGTCCCAGCGGCTGCCGCTGTCGGCCATGCTCAGCATCTCGTCTGACATGATCCTGCTGCTCGACAGGGACCTGAGAATCATCAACGCGAACGACGCCTTCCTGTCGAGGATGAACGCGGCAAGAGAGGAGATTTTAAATAAAGTCATAGGCTCCGAATACTTCCCCCTCGAATTCCAGCCTTCTATCATCCCTTACATCGCCGATGCCATCCTGGGCAAAGAGTCCCGGATAGAGGCAGTCTATAAGAAGAGAGGTAGAGAGCAGTTCTTCGACGTGAAGCTCCTGCCGGTGGTGTTCGACGACGGGCAGCCAGGTGCCACTGTCATCCTCGAAGATGTGACGGGGCAGAGGAGAGCGGAACAGGAGAGAGAGACGATTCTGGCCAGGCTGAAGGAGAGCGATCAGCAGTTCAGGTCTCTCCTCCAGAACTTGCGGTCGGGAGTCGTGCTCGTGGAGGCGGACGGCAGGTTTTCGATCTATAACCCGGCGTACCTCCAGATCTTCGGGTTTACAGACCAGGACATGCAGAGCCTGAACATCGACAGCCCGGAGTGGAGCTCCATCGAATCGTTCGACAAGGACGGCAACCCGCTGCCGGTCGAAGAACGCCCCTCGATCAAAGCCTTCCGGACCGGCAGCCCTGTCAAAAACATGCTAGTAGGCTTCCGCCGCCGGACAGACACCAGGATCACCTGGGCCCTTGTCAACGCGGAGCCGCAGAAGACTCACGACGGCCGGGTCGACAAGCTGATCTGCACATATTACGATATCACGGACCGCAAGCTGGCCGAAGAGGCGCTCCGGGAGAACGAGAGAAGGCTGCAGAAAGCCCAGGAGATCGCCCACCTGGGCAGCTGGGAGCTCGATCTGGTGAACGGCACCCTGACCTGGTCGGACGAAGTGTTCCGGATCTTCGGCCTGCAGCCCCGGCAGTTCAAAGCCACTTACGCAGACTTTCTGGAGGTGGTCCACCCGGACGACAGGAAGGCGGTGGACGCCGCGTACACAGTCTCGATAAGCGAGGGCAGGGACACCTACGAGATCGTCCACCGGATAGTGAGGAAGTCGACCGGAGAAGTCCGGTTCGTCCACGAAAAGTGCGAGCACTACCGGGATGCTTCCGGCCGCATCGTCAGGTCCGTGGGAATGGTCCACGATATCACCGAGCGCAAGCGGATGGAGGACGCGCTGAAGGACCGGGAAGAGTACCTGAAGCTGCGGCTGAACGCCCTGCTCGCCCCCGAAGGCGATATATGTGAGAAGACGCTGGAGGAGGTCCTGGATTTGCCGGCGCTGCAGGAGAGTATAGACTCCCTGTACGATGCTACCGGGATAGGGATCTGGATTCTGGGGCTGGATGGAAAAATCCTGGCGGGAAAAGGCTGGCAGGACATCTGCGCTAAGTTCCACCGGTGCCACCCGGAGGCCTCCAGGAACTGCATAGAGAGCGATCTGTGCCTGGCCGGGAAACCTCTGGCCGAGGGAGAGTATGCCGTGCACAGGTGTAAGAATGGCTTGTGGGACCTGAGGACGCCCATCATCATCTGCGGTAAGCATATGGCAAACTTAAACTCCGGCCAGTTCTTCTACGACGACGAGGAGATCGACCGCGCGTTTTTCGAGAGGCAGGCGGAGAAGTACGGGTTTGATAAAGAGGAGTACCTGGCAGCGCTGGACAGGGTCCCCCGGGTAGGCAGGGACAAGGTCCTGAAAACCATAGGCTTCTACATGAAGTTCGCCCGGATGATTGCCATGCAGAGCTACAGTAACGCCCGGCTGGCGAAGGCGCTGATTGAAAAAAAATAGAGTGAGCCAGACCCCGCCTTATTCGGAGCCGGCCCCTTTTCCGTTCTCGAGCCGGTTAGCCTTTGCGCTACCGTAGAGCTGGCTGGCCCGGGCCTCCAGCTTCGCGACGATGTTGAACAGCGCCCCCATCTCCTCGTCGGTGAGGTTCTCGAACATGCTCAGCATGGCCTTTTTATCGTGCTCGTCCCGGGTGCGGAACAGGTCGTGACATTTGGGGGTGACCTTGAGGCGGATTATGCGGCGGTTTTCCGGGTCCCGCTCCAGCGTCATGAAGCCCTGCCGCTCCATGGCGGCGGCGACCTGCTTGACGTTCTGGTGAGTGGTGCTCATCGCGTCCGCCACCTCCTGGATCGACGGAGCGTGCCTGAACCCGGCGCCGATGACGATGAGCATGAGCCACTGCTTGGCCGTGATGCCGTCCGGCTCCAGCTCCTTTTCTATGTAGTACCTCCACCGCTGCTCGATGAGGAACACCATGATCAGGGTGTACCTCGCCATGTCGATGCGGCTGGAGGCGAAAGCGTCCTTTACCTCTGATGCATCAGCCAAGCTTTGCCATCTCCCGCGCGAACAGCCTGACGGCTGTTAGATCATCCCTGCCGGGGCGGCCGATGTTGACTACAGCGAACGCTCGCCCCTTGCAGTGATAACTACCTATGACTATCGCTCCTTTCTGCTTTAAAGCCTCCGCCATCCCCTGCACCTCTTTCCCCTGCCCGCTCCCGGAGGTGCCGAACAGGGCGACCTTTCGGCCAGAGAAACTATGGTTTGCGATGAACTTCATTATCTCTTCCCCCGGCCTGTCTCCGTAACTGCCTGATCCGATGAACAGGAGCCCCTCCCCCGGGACAGCGGCCAGAGACTTGACGGGCGTAGGTGCGACGCCGAACTCTTGTGCGATGGCCGCTGCCAGCTTTTTGGTGTTCCCGGTCAGGGAATAGTAGAGTACGTGGCTCATGCTGTTTCCCCCGTTATGCTTTTGACCGGCCTGCGGCAGCAGGCTTCATCTTGCCGTAGAAGGCCACGGCGAGCGCCAGGGCGCACACTACCAGCAGGGCGAAGATGATGACCTGGGGTATGACGATTTCAACGCCCCTCAGGGCCATGAACAGGACCATGGAGAGAATGCCCGTGCCCAGAGTCAGCACTTTGATGAGGACGAGCGATGCCAGGGTATAGCCCCATGCGTCTCTCTTCAGCAGCAGTACTCCGGTAAGCAGCGTCATAGGTATGACGACGCCGAGGTCCAGCGCCTGGATGACCAGCGTGGTGTACGTTTCCAGGGCGGGGGGCCGCTCGCCGGTCAGGAGCGAAGGGAGGATGATGCCGCCCAGCCACATCAGGGCCAGGATGGCGCTGATGAAGAACATGAACGCCGCGGTCATCTTAACCGGCGCGTGAGGGAGGCTCTCCTTGACCCTGCGCACGTCGAGGGTGAGGATGCTGGCTGCGAACGTGTAGAGCGATATCGAGAACGCTGCCACGTAGACCAGGAACATGTGGTTGTAGGCAGTCAGGAACGACTGGGACGCGTAGGTATAGAGGAAGAAGAACACGGTGCCCGTCCAGATTAGCCGGCCGCGGAGCGAGCCCTTTGCTGCGTAGTACGCCGAGACAAGCAGGAGAGGCACGCAGAGCACCAGCACGACTAAGTCGTTGCCTACTTGCTGGGCGGCGCCCGAGATGGTGTCGTTCTTGTACGTGTCCGGGAGGAACAGGCCCGAGCCTGCCGAAAAGACCGCGAGCAGGGCGATCAGGGCCGATGCGATGAGGATGAGTTTGCTGTCCATATTAAATCATCTACAGGTAACATATTACCTGCACTGGTAACATGTTACCTGTTCATATTTAAGCTTTTCTATCAGGTAACATATTACCTGTATGGCCGGCGTTTGCAGATGCTGATAGTTATGATCAAGGAAAAGATAGGGGAACTGGCGTTGATTTTTTATCGGTAGAACCGCTGCCTGTTTCTCATCCGCCTTGCAGCCTTCGATTTCTCGGCCTCGAACAGCTCGTACAGCTGCTTTGGCAGAGGCTTGTTATAGCCTTTCCGGGTTTTGACCAGGTAGATCCGGTTCGGCGCATCCATGTTTTTGAACAGCATCAGCCTCATCCTGCCGAAGATGATCTGCGGGTTTTCCCCGTCGAGGTAGATCTCGGGGATCGATCGTTTGCGGATGAGCTTCTCTTCGGCGTCGAACAGCTCCCGGTAGTAGGTAGCGTTCAGGGCTCCCTGGAGATTTTCCTGGAGCCTCTCGTCAGCCCAGATCTTGTTCACGAAGTTCCTCGCGCCTTTTTCGTCCAGCTCCGGGCAGCCCCTGGCGATGACCTGTAAGGCCAGGCTCTTGATCTCGTCCGGGTAGTGCTCGTAGACATAGTACATCTGGTACTTGGCTTCCCGCCGCAGTTCCCTGCCGGTCCGGCCTTTCAGCCTCGGCCAGATCTGGCTCTCGGGTGTCTCGGGGATACCCAAAAATGATTTCTTTGGCGACCAGCCTTCCTCGAAGCCGGTTTCTCTGGCGATCTGCTCCGCCAGCCTGACGGAGGCTTCTATGCTCGCCGCCTCTGCGGCGAGATCATCGACAGCTTCCCATGGTGCTACAGGTTTCTCTTCCGGGGTTCCCTGCCCGTCCGCAGCGCGGATGTTTTTTAAAAGCGCTTTCTTCGTCGGCCAGTCCGCTGCATCGATGCCGGTCTCCAGGGCGATCCGCTCCGCCAGCCGGACAGTAGACTCTATGCTCGCGGCCTCCCCGACTACATCAACAGAAGCAGCAATACCCGACTTTACTTTCCCGGCCCTCTTAGAGCGACCCATAACCCCCACACCTGCGAGACGCAAAGAATAAGCTGGCACATCGCCGGCTTATCTAGAAAAGGTTAGATAAATTATACCTTATATTTCTTTGCTCCACAGGACCATGTGTTTACCAGGCCCGTTGTAGTCTTTGGTAGCCGGGACTCCCTCTACCTCAATCAGGTTGCCCGATGCTTCCTGCTTTAGGCCCATGCTTTTGTAAAAGGCCATGCCCGCCTTGTTCTGGGGCCTCGAGACGGCGGTGACCTTCTTGCAGCCCATCGCGATGGCCGCCTGCTGGAACTGGCTGAAGAGCCGCTGGCCTACTCCGAGCCCCCGGTAGGAGGGGTCGACCTGCATCAGGTGCATGTAAGCCTGGTCGGGCGACGCCTGAGACCTGAAGCCCAGCAGGTAGCCTATCATCTTACCCTGGTCCTCGGCCACGAAGCAGGTGCCGCGGAAGTGCACGCACATGACATGGTATATGGCCTCCCTCTCGATGACGAGGTCTCCCCATTCTTTCGACTTATCCACTATCCCGAGAAAATCACTCTCGAACACATTTCTGACGAGCATTTTTACGGCGTCTCCGGAACGACAAAGTATACATTACCTCATATTAACTTTATCGTAGGATTGGTATGGCAGCGGACTGGATGTATGCGGAGCCCATAGGCTTGTACATAGTCGTGGAGACGGACGGCAACACGATAAAAACGCTTGCGATGACCCGGGAGAAGCCGGCGCTAAGGCAGACGAGAACGCCGATCATACGGGCGCTCGAGGACTACTTCGCCACCGGCTCAGACTCCGGCCTCCTCAAGTTCGACTTCGATCGCTCCGGGCTGACGCCCTTCCGGGTCAAAATTATGGAGGCACTGCGCCGGGTGCCCGCGGGCGAAACCATGACCTACGGCGAGCTCGCATCGGCCGCCGGATGCCCTGGTGGCGCCCGGGCAGTAGGCAACGTCATGGCCAGGAACCCGGTACCGGTGCTGGTGCCCTGCCACAGGGTAATCGCAACGAACGGGCTGGGCGGCTTTACCGGCGGGCTGGAAGTCAAAAGGAAGCTGCTGCGCCTGGAGGGCGCTAATTTTTAACCATTTGACGTGAAGGCTGCGCTGGCGTTTCTGGTAGCTCGTGTGGCGTGAGACAGCAACACGAACGCTGCGCTGTGACCGACTGGAAGCAGTCCCTTGTATACAGATCACAGATTGTTACAGAGACAACATCTTGCGAGAATACTAGAAATGGTGGCCGGCACAGGACGGCGTAAGATTCTTCTACCACTATCACGCTCAGATAACCCGTTATAACCGCCTGTTAACGTTTTATAGTTGGTTTTTTATATATTGCTCTGGTGTCCGCCTGTGAAGCGTGAACATGCTATCCTGATTCTCTTACTGCTGGTCATGCTCGCGTCCGGGTGCGTGAGCGGCGTGCCGGCTTCGCCCTACGCGAACTCCACCCCGGGCAAGAAACTGTACGATTTAGGCAATGCCAGCCAGTGGACCTACGCGGTCAACATGACTGCTAACGACACGGCCTCCGGGTGGAACATGAGCGTGTTTAATTATGACGGAAGCCCGAGGCACATGGTCGTGTACACCGTAGGCAATGGCATGGACATCGTCTACGATATCTGGTGGAACCAGACCACGTACCAGGTGGAGCGCATGCACGCGAACGGCAGCATCGGCGACTACTACCAGGACCACGACGTCTCCCCCCTGCAAATCCTCACGCTCCCCGACACCGGGCTGAACTACTACTTCGTGCCCTTCCAGCCGATCCGCACTGTCAACGCCAGAGGCCCCGACGGCACCATGGCGAACCTCACAGTGTACGCGGCGACGGATAACCAGGGCTTCACCGTGGCCTACTGGGTCCACCCCGCAGTGCCCGTGCCCGCCAAGATCCTGATGTCGACCAGGGACTTCAACATCACTATGATGCTTACCGACTACAAACAGGGACCGCCGCTGCCTCCGGCATAGGAGCACGCTATGTCTGCTCCTGCAGCTTAAGTGGGGTGAGACAGCATGACGAACGCTGCGCTGTGCATACCAGATTGCACGGACGACGTGAGACAGCAATACGATCGCTGCGCTGTGCCAGATCACAGATTACGCAGAATCTGATGATTCTGCGTAATCTGTGATCTGGCACAGCGCAGCGATCGTGTACGTTCACGGTCGCAGAGATAACACTTTTGATACCATCCGAGGAATCAGTATCAAGCACAGCGCAGCGATCGTGTACGTTCACCGGCGCATAAGCAACCTTTTTCACATAATAAGCCTACTCTCTTGTCATGACCGAGCTGGAAATCCTCTCCTGGAACGTGAACGGCCTAAGAGCAATATTGAAGAAAGGCTTCATCGACTTCCTGCAGGAGAAGAACCCGGACATTCTTTGTTTACAGGAAACCAAGGCTTCCGAGGATCAGCTGCCGCCGGAGATACGGACGGCCTGGGGCTACCACGTATACTTCGCCTCGGGGGAGAAGAAAGGGTACAGCGGTGTTGCGATACTGTCGAAGGTGAAGCCTCTCTCGGTGTCTGCGGGCTTCGGCATCGAGGAGTTCGACCGGGAGGGGCGGGTTTTAGTTGCGGACTACGGGAGTTTCGTGCTGCTGAACATCTACTTCCCCAACGGTAAGGCCAGCCCGGAGCGGCTCGACTACAAGATGCGGTTCTACGACGCGTTTCTGGAGTACGTCGACCGGCTGAAGGCCCGGGGCAGGAAGATCGTGGTGTGCGGGGACGTGAATACGGCGCACAGGGAGATCGACATCGCCAGGCCCCGGGAGAACTCTAAAATTTCGGGCTTCCTCCCGGTGGAGAGGGCGTGGATGGACAAGTTTTTTGCCCACGGGTACGTCGATACGTTCCGGCTGTTCAACGATCAGCCGGGCCAGTACACGTTCTGGGACGTGATCACGAAAGCCCGGGAGCGCAACGTCGGGTGGCGGATCGACTACTTTTTTGTTTCTGACAACTTGAAAGGGCAGCTGAAAAGAGCGTACATCATGCCTGAGATCATGGGCTCCGACCACTGTCCGATCGGTATTAGAATTGATGCCTGACGGGCAACGATCTGGGGCTTGAACGCTTATCTCTGCTGTCATTAATTATTTATTGTTTGAGGCATAGTGAATAGTATCAATATATTCCGGGCACTACGGGTGGGCTTGAGTTGTCCAGCTTTTAGGGCCGGGAAATAGGAGGGTATGACATGAAAAAATACGTCAGTATCTTATTAGTATTGCTGGTAGTGGCAGCACTATCGGTTTCAGGATGCACTGTTCTGGGCGGCAACAACAACGGCGGCCAGGCTACTCCGGTACCTACGGCCACCCCGGGCACCACCGAGCCGGGCGCGACCGACGCACCGGTCACCGAGCCCACGACCACCCCGGGCACCAGCGTCAGCGACACGCTGGGCTCGCTGTACAGCCTCGGCCAGCTCCACTCTTTTGAGTACAGGATGACCACGAGCGTCGAAGGCGAGAGCATGGTCATGAACATGAAGACGGAGATGCTCGGCCAGGGCGTCGACCCCAAGGACGGAAAGACCAAGGATCACATGAAGGTCACCACGACCATGGACATCCCGGGCATGGGCTCCCAGACCAACTCGATGGACTTCTACCTCGACCCCGAGGCAGAGGATTCTGATGACAGCAGCAGCGGAGCAGACTACATGACGTCGGACGCATCCCTGGTCAACGTGGGCGTCGAGACCATCACCGTACCTGCGGGCACGTTCACCTGCACCAAGTACACGGTCACCGAGGATGGCCAGACCACCACGTTCTGGGCTTCTCCCCAGGCACCGCTCCCGGTGAAGTACGAGGGTACGAGCGAAGGTAGCACCATAACCACAGAACTTGTTAGCTGGAGCTAAACGCTCCAACCTTTCCTTTTTTTAAAAACCCGACTATGACTATCGCCTGCAGCAGGCAGCAGTCGGAAAAATTATGTACCACCCCACATGGCACAGGCCTTCGACGCCTACGACGTCGGCGCCATCTGGGCCAGCTATGACTACGATCTGTCCAACGCAGTGCCGGACACCCTGACGATCAACGGCAAGACTCACATCTGTAAGAAATACTCGGTCAACAGCGTGTACGGCGGCACGTCGATCTGGCCGGCCACTGTTGAGGACAAGCCGATGGCTGTCCAGATCAAGTACAACGACATGCAGGGGAACTCGCTGCTGTACCAGTTGTGGGACTGGGGCTAAACAACTGCCCTGCCTCGTTTTTATCGACTTCCTGCCGGAGTATAATATAAACAACTTAGTTTACTGGTAAGTGAAACTATAATACTATATACAACAATTACTATCGAATAAATTGTATAGTAATTGGTGGTGTACTCAGGGTGAAAACAGGCTACCTGGCGGCGATCGTCGGCTTGATGATTCTCTCGGCACTGGTTTCCGGCTGCGCGGAACAGGGCGTAATGAGCAACAGCACGAACGATAATACGAGCAATAATAGCACTGTTACTATCAGCATCGACGTTACTGCCGTGCCCGGCATACCCCTGCCCGAGGCGTTCGAGGCTGAAGAGGCCCCCTGGTTTGAGTACGATGTAGCCGAGCAGTACCTTTCGAGCGGCCAGAACTACGTCGAAAACCTGAGGGTGAGGGTTGGTAGCGAAAACAAGACTATTGATGGCTTGCAGTTCATGCACAAACTGATCAAGATAACCCCTAGGTATGGGGACACGCATTCTTACGACATTTTAGTAGACTCGTCGAGCGGGAAGATTCTGTCCGGCAACTACACCAGCGTAAACATGGGCGTGCCTCACACCAGCCTCGTACCTCCGGGGGCAGACTACGCCTCGACCCTGGGCTACCTGGACGTCCCCGCCCGGCTCAGCTCCGGAAAGGCGGGAGCTCCCGTATTTGTGGGCTGCGAGACCATCCTGTTCGAAGGCGAGCCCTATCAATGTACGCTATACAACAGGACGTACGACAACACCGTATACACCATCTGGATCAACGCATCTCTGCCCGGGCCTGCCAGGATTGTCGCCCATCCTGCAAGCCCCGAAGAGACAGTGCTGCGGGCCTACGTACTGGCCGGGTGGAAGGATACGACCAGCGCAGGCACCGGTATCCCGAGTATCAAGGAAAAGCCCGGCCCGTCAAAGCTATTCAATATAGCTAACCTGACCTGGTACAGTTACCTCTTTGGAGAGGGCGGGCCCGGGAGCATGGCGATGAGAATTGAGCACAGGGATGCCACATATGAGGGCATACCGGCCAGGTACACGAATATCAGCAGCCTGCAGCTGAACGGGGACTACGGGGAAAGCATGGAGCTTTACGAGAGGAAAGCCGACGGCAGGATCCTCTTCGGGAACAAAACCACCTACAACTTCGGAAGACCGGTCGTCAACACCCTCATTGGCCCGGGCGTCTACCCGGGAAACTACTATGAAGACATGGCAGGCTACTACGATGTTTTAGCCCTGTTCAACGCTGAGGATGAGAAAGGCCTGGAGCACGCCGGCACTGAAACGGTTGAATATGCAGGCCATCAGTACGTTTGCGACAGGTATCACACGCAAACAGAGAAGGCAGAGTATGCGATCTGGTACAACGCATCGATGCCTCTGCCCCTGAAGGTGACTGTCAAGTATAACAGAACGAGCTTTGCTGGTACATACAGGCTGACTGGATGGGATAAGGAGCAAAGATCCGGCATTCTGACTCCGACCCCGTCACCGGCAATGGTCATTTCGCCAACATCGAAGCCAGGGCCTTCCATGCTGTTCGACATGGACAATGTCTCATGGCACCAGTATGCGGTAACCGTCCCGATGAACGACACGGTGAGACACCAGAAGCTGAAAGTGGAGTACGGCTTTAACTCCTTCGGGGCGGAGTTCCGTAACGGCACGATGCTCGAAGTGCGGGAGAACATGATCGCCATTGAGCAGATCCGGGTAGGCGAAGATACCGTTTCCCAGGCAGTCATTTACGAAGATGGGTCAGGCGCTTTTGCCGGCGGCTCCGTCTGGGGCGGGCGCACGGATATGCCTGGGACATTTAGGTCGCTGGGCCTTGATTCGGAGCATGCGGCCTGGGAAAAGAAAAGGGACATCTCGACGAGGTTCGACTCAGATACGGATAGAAAGATGCAGTTCGCTGGCTACGAAAACATCCGGTACAAGGGCGACCTGTACAACTGTACCGGGTACGACGTGAAAGTGGACAACGATAACTTTAGAGTATGGTGGAACGCCTCACTGCCGCTACCTCCCAAGATCATCGTCAGCTATGAGCAACCCGACTTTTACTTCGGACGCCCCCCAGCAAAGATCACGGGGCCGATAATCTACGAGCTGATGGAGTGGGGCTGAAAGATTTTAAAAGGCGTAGTTTGGAGGCGTCGATGATGAAATACTGCCACATCGATTTCAACATACCTACGGCAGACTCCGTCAGAATTTTGCTGGATATCGATCCGGCAGTGACCGATAATGCCGAACTGCCAGCTCCGCAGGAGCTGCTTAAAAGAAAAACGCGAGAATACTACTCCGCCTGCGGCAGATAGTAGTACTCGCCCAGCTTTTTCTGCTCCCGGTCCAGATTCGAGTCGGGCTTGTTCACACGAGGCCGGTGAGTCTCCTCATCCCTTCTGAAGGTCACGTCCAGGCTGGACAGGAACCTGTTCATGCCATCCCGCATGTCGAACGGTCCGTGGACTTCGCCGTGGACTCCGGGCTCTCCGTCGAACACGAGGAGCCGGTCCGACAATAGATCGATCATGTAGATGTCGTGGTCGATCACGCAGACGGTGACGTCGTTGTTCTCCGCGAACCGCTTGATGACCTTCGTGGCCAGGGTGCGCTGCTCTACGTCGAGGTGAGCGGACGGCTCGTCGAGGATGAAGATCTGCGCGTCCCGGCCGAGGCAGGCCGCTATTGCTACGCGCTGCAATTCGCCGCCGGACAGGTCGTTGAGGTTGCAGTCCATGAGCCTTTCCAGCGCCAGCGGGGTGACGATCTCGGAGCGGAAGTAGCTGGAGTCGAACTGCGGGGTAATGCTGCGCAGGTAGAGCCGCACGCTCATCTCCGCCTCGTCGGCCTTGATGTACTGCGGCTTGTAGGAGATCTTCACCTTGTAGTCGAGCTTGCCCTGGTCTGGCTCGATCTCGCCTGCAAGGAGCTTGGCGAAGGTGCTCTTGCCGATGCCGTTCTGGCCCACCACGCCGACGACCTCCCTCTTTCTGAGCTGGCCGCCCTTGACGTCCAGCCTGAACGTGCCGAGGGTCTTGCTGAAGTTGCCGAACTCGATGAGGTTCTCCACGACCTTCTGGTCTCGGGGCGCCTTGACCTCGAACTCGATCGGGTACGGCCTGATGCGGATGTTCTCCTCGGGCAGGTACCCTTTCAGGTACTCGTTGATGCCGACCCGCACGCCCTTGGGGTGGGTGATGACACCGTAGCCGCCCGGCTCGCCGTAGCCCACGTGGACCACGTCTGCCAGCAGGTCCAGAATCGCGAGGTCGTGCTCGACGACCATGACGTTGTGCTCCTCGCCCATCTTTTTGATGAGCTTGGCGACGCGGATACGCTGGTAAATATCCAGGTACGGGGTGACCTCGTCGAAGAAGTAGAAGCCGGCGTCCCGGACGATGCACGCCGCGATGGCGACACGCTGCAGCTCGCCGCCGGAGAGATCGCCGATCTGCCGGTCGATGATGCCGGCAAGGCCGAGCTGCTCCGAGATCTGCCCGAGCATGTCGCGCTCGTCCGCCTTCTTCAGCAGATCGCTGACCTTACCCTTGAATGCTTTGGGGATGAGGTCGACGTACTGGGGCTTCTGCGAAGTCTTCACCTTTTTGCCGGCCACGTTGCGCAGGTAATCCTGCAGCTCGGAGCCTGAATAGAACTTGAACACGTCCTCCCAGGTGGTGTCCTTCCCGCCCAGGTTGGGCATCATCTGGCCGGACAAAATTTTAATCGCGGTGCTCTTGCCCACGCCGTTAGGGCCCAGAATACCGCTGACCTTGCCCGGAGACGGCTGGGGCAATCCATATAAAGAGAATCCGTTCTGGCCGTAGCGGTGAGTTAACTGGTCTGCCAGCTTATCGGGCAGGCCGATGATCATGATCGCCTGGTTAGGGCATTTTTTGATGCAGATGCCGCAGCCGACGCAAAGCTCTTCAGAGATGATAGGCTTGCCGTCCTCGCCCATGATGACGGTCTCGTCACCGCTCCGCACCTTGGGACAGTACTTGATGCACTCGGAGGCACACTTACGGGGCTGGCAGCGGTCCTTCTGTACGATGGCTATTCGCATTTTAAAGCACCTTTGGTCACATTGTTTTTATCATGGCATGCATACGGGCAGCCTATCTTAAAAATTTTTGTAAAGCCGGAGCCGAAGGCTCTCTAAGCTAGAAGAACGGGCCGAAAAATGGTGCTGGACCATTAAGGATGATCGTCCACGTCACGTACCAGAAGCTGAAGGTCATGAACGAGATGAAGAACCAGTCCTTGAAAGCGAACTCGGAAGACTTGACCCCTATCAGCGGGAAGAGGAACTTCTGCGCATAGATAGCAAGAGCCAGAATCAGGAAGCCAAAGGACGCGTGGTTAGGGGCCAGAGCGTTGATCAGCTCGTGGTTCACGTAGATCGGCTGGCTCAGGAAATACGGGCTCGACAGGAACCCGGCCACCGCGCCCATGATGGACGACAGCAGCACGACTTTGATGCCCCGGACGTGGGCGGCGACCTTCTCTTCCCGGGTCGGTGTCTTGTACTCCAAATTTAGTCCTCCGAAGGATATTGATTGTAATGAGTGTAATAACGCAGCGGTGCGTATTAACTTTGCTGGCTGGTAACAGCGCATGATATTTATTATTTGTGTATCGGCCTGTCTGTGAGAGAAGTTCCTATGATGGTATATAAATTTGCTGTGAAGATCGGAGACTCAACGAACCAGCCCTAAAAGGAATTGGCCGGGTAAAAATCCCCTGGAAACACCCGGAGGTCAGGGAGTTCCCGGGAGGCCGGGGAGGATTTTCAAGCTGGGAGGTTAGAGAGGGTCAGAGGTCAGAGAGGAGGTCGGGGAGTGTGGAAAGGTCAGGGAGGATTTTCTTAAGTTAATTCTCTCGAACCTCCGGGTACCTCACATAACCTCCTCTCAGACCTCCTGACCTCTCTGACCTCCCAGCTTGAACGTGTTCTCTCTGACCTCAGGTACCTCCCAGCCCTGCAATTTTTTTATACGTAGCAGAACGCTACTCCGACCATTTCCCTGTTGAATTAAAAGTGAGCGTAGACAATACTCACGCCGTGTTCAGCACGATACCGTTTTATAATTGCGCAAGAAAGTAGTATGTACGTCAGGGCATTCGAAGAGCGTACGCGTCATACCTGCATGCTCGAAGCAAAGCCCACAGGTGATTATCATGAGGATCGCAATTCTGGGAGGAACCGGTGACATCGGAGAAGGGCTGGCGCTGCGCCTGGCCCTGAAGCACGATGTGATCGTAGGGTCGCGCGAGGAGGCCAAAGCCAAGGAGGCCGCGGAGAACTATAACAAAGTACTTACGGAGTACGGCGCCAGAGGCACCATCAAGGGCATGTCCAATCCCGAGGCGACGAAGAACGCCCAGGTGGTCGTCCTGGCCGTGAAGTACCAGTTCATGATTCCTACCATCGAGAGCGTCTTCGACGAGCTGGACAGCAAGATCGTGATCACGCCCATCGTCCCGATGTCCAAGTCCAAGTTGTGCGCCTACACGCCCCCGGAGCCGGGCAGCGCGTCCCGGCAGCTCTGCGCTGTACTACCCCAGGGCATCCGCATCGTCTCCACCTTCCACACGCTCCCGGCCCCGAGGCTCGCCGACCTGAAGGATCCCCTCGGGTTCGACCTGATAGTCTGCGCCGACGACGATGAGGCCAAGCTGGTCGCCATGAAGCTGGCCGAAGACCTGGGAGGCATCAGGGCGCTGGACGGCGGGAGCCTGGAGGAGGCGAAGCTCGTAGAATCGCTGACACCGCTGCTGATCAACCTGGCTATAAAGAACAAGACGAAGCCGCTGTCGCTGAAATTTGTGTGAGCCGAAGGCCCGGATTTTGTGGTAAGCCTGCGGCTTGGGCTGGTGCGAGCCTGAAAGACTAAGAGCATGTCCCGGCCTAACAAATCATTGGGGCAGCCAAAGAGCCTTCGGCTCAGTGCTAAGGCTCTGCGCGGCAAGCCCCGGCCCAGGATCGGGGTAATAAAAAATGAATGACCTAAAAACGCTATACTATATTTTATCGGCCGAGTTCGGCCCCCTCTCAGAATGGTGGGTCGCCGGCTCACCCTTCGAGCGCATCGCCGGCGCCATCCTGGTCCAGCAGACCCGGTGGGAGAACGTGGACCGGGTGCTCTCCGCACTTAATAATCGAAACCTCATGGCCCCGGAGGCGATCGTCACCCTGCCACTGGAAGAGCTGGAAGAAATTGTCCGACCCACAGGGTTCTATCGCAACAAGGCGAAGAGCCTGAAAGCTGTGGCAGAGTACTTCACGGCCAACCCGATCGAGGGTATGGCGGACAAGCCCCAGCAGAAGCTGCGTGAAGAGCTGCTCGGCCTCCGGGGCATCGGCAACGAGACAGCCGATGTCATACTGCTCTACGTGGCAGGCAAGCCCTCGTTCGTCATCGACGCATACACGAAGAAGCTGTGCGGGTGCATGGGGATCCAGGGTAATTACGCAGAGCTCCATAAGCTCTTCGAGGATGGACTGCCCCGGGACGTTTGGACGTATCAGCACTACCATGCCCTGATAGTCGAGCACGGGAAAAGGTACTGTAATAAAAAGGCCTGCGTGAACTGTGCTGTAAAAATAATACAAGCTAGATCTTGCCGGCAGTGATGCCCTCCGGCTGGCCGTACGACAAAATGTTTTTCATTTAGTTCCTGTTATTCTATTCTTGTATGGTTGAAAAAGTCGATCGGGATACCCTGTCAATAAACTTAAAAAAGCTGGAGGAAAGTCCCGGGGGTTACCTGCTGCTGGTGGCCCAAAAATGGGAGCGGGAAGTTGATAAGGTCCTCGACGGTTTCGGCACTACCTGTACTCAGATAGAGCTTCTGTCGTGTCTTGTGAAGCTTATGAAAGGTGGAAACCCCGTTACCCAGAAAGACATAGCCGAGTTCCTCCGCAGGGATAAAAACACGGTTTCCGAGGTCATGAGGTCTATGGAGAAGAAAGGCTACATCACCCGGTCGGTAAGCGAGAACGACCTGCGGGCGAAGTACATCCTCCCCACCGACAAAGGATACGACCTGCTGGAAAAGGCAGTCAGGGAAATGGTACGGATGGACGAGCGTTTTTTCCCCGAAGACAACGAAAATAACGAGTTAAAAAAGATCTTGAGTAAGTATCTTTAACGGCAAGGTAGTCATTTTTAATCAGTAAAGTATAAATAGCTTGTACTTTCTTACCATATAGTACGTATACGTACTGTAATTACACGTACAGTACGTTTGCGTACTATATGGTGATACAATGAACTCCGATACAAGTACTGCTAATGATTTCATGAAGAGAAAAATGGGGGATTTGGAAACTGGTGTCGTTTCGAACCCTAACAGGAACCTCGCCAGAGTAGCAGGATTCCTGTACTTGATAATGATCGTGTGCGGAATGGCCGCTCAGTTGATCCGTGGCGGCCTTATAGTGCACGGAAATGGCGTGGCAACGGCCAGTAACATCATGGCTTCCGAGGCGTTATTCCGTGTCGCCTTCATCGGCGATCTGGCCATGGCGACGAGCTACCTATTGTTTGCCTGGGCGTTATATGTACTGCTCAAGCCAGTCAACAAAAACATAGCATTATTGTTCGTGCTGCTGACCACGACCAGCGCAGCGGTTCTTAGCCTCAACATGCTCAACCAGTTTGCTATCCTTATCTTATTGAACGATGCCAGCTACCTGACAGCGTTCGGGGCCGCCCAGCTGAACGCCATGGTGATGCTGTTCGCTGATCTGCACTACTATGGATATTACATAGCCCAGATTTCATTTGGCCTCTGGCTAGTTCCTCTCGGGTATCTGGTGCTCAGGTCAGGTTTCCTCCCGAGGATACTGGGCATCTTCCTGATCATCGCCGCGCTCGGCCACCTGTTCGGATTTTTCTCTGCCTTCCTGCTCCCGGGCTTCGAAGCGTTCGCCGATCTGCCCGCGCTCCTGGAGATCCCGTTCGGCCTGTGGTTGCTGGTGAAGGGCGTGAAGGGCCGGGGACCGACAAAAAATCCTAACCCGCTGACGACGATAAGTTAACGGCTGCAGGAAGCGTAGCAAGAGGAGAAAGAATGGTGCAGAACGGAAATAATCTCGAGGATCGGCAACCAGCGAAATTTCTTCTGGTCGTCTTTTCGTATCATCACATGAATACTGAGAAAGTCGCCAAAGACCACGCTACGCTCAGGGAAAAACTGCAGGCGAAAGGATACCTGATCGCCGACGAGTTCGCTCTGAAAATGAAGCAGATCGTCCGGAAGCAATGAAGATTGAACAGGCCTGTGCTTCCTACGTTATTCCGGAATGCTCTGGCGGCGATGCCGCAGCCACCCGCCAGCCGACCGAAGGCCGACCGGATGGGAAAATATTTTTAGCTACAAGTATAAAATCAGGTCGACTTATCATGTCCGACACTAACGCTAATTCCTTATCAGCCCCCGAGTGCTCGTCCTGCAAGGACGGCAAGGGCTCCAGCAAGTGCGCATCCTGCCCGTCTGCCTCTCCTGAGCAGAAGGCCAAAAAGTCCGAGACCGAACAGCAGATCGAGCAGAGGCTTTCCAGAGTCAAGCACTGCATCGCCATCGTGAGCGGCAAGGGCGGCGTGGGCAAGAGCACTGTCACCGCCAGCATGGCGCTGAGCCTGTCGATGCTGGGCAGGAAGGTCGGCGTGCTGGACGCGGACGTGAGCGGACCCAACATGCCCCACTTACTCGGTTTAGAGGGTCGGAAGCTCGAGGCCTCGACGGAGGGCCTGGAGCCGATCATGAACCGCAACGGCATCAAGGTCATCTCCTCCGAGTTCGTCCTGACCACGAGCGACACCCCCATGCTGTGGCGCGGCCCCATGAGGACTACACTGGTCACCCAGTTCGTCACAGACACCAACTGGGGCGAGCTGGACTACCTGCTCATCGACCTGCCCCCCGGCACCGGGGACGAGCCCATGAGCGTCATGCAGCAGATCCCGCTGGACGGCATCGTCATCGTCAGCACCTCCTCGAACTTATCAGTGCTGGACGTGAGCAAGATCATCAACATGGCGAAGACCATCAACGTGCCCGTCCTCGGCCTGATCGAGAACATGTCCTACATGCAGTGCCCTGACTGCGACAAGAAGATCCGGCTGTTCGGAGAGAGCAAGGTCGAAAAGCTCGCCAAGCAGTACGGCCTCCGCATGATCGGCGAAATACCCCTCGACCCGCTCAACAGCGGCGTCGACGAGCTGCCGGCCGACGGCAGATCGCTGATCGTCACCGCCATGAAGCCCATCGCCCAGAAGGTCGCCGACCTCGCCGAGAAGCACAAGTAACCGTTTTACGCCTGCCGCCGGTGAAAACCATGGCGGCACCGCTCTTTATCCGGACAATCGGAAATCAGTTGTTTGAACCACGGCGGCACGGCGACACAAAGACAGGGCGATCCACGACAAGTCGGATGGTAAATAGAACCACGGCGGCACGGCGGCACGGAGACAACCTGTACCAGAATAGCAAGGCTTCCTTATATTGATCCACGGCGGCACGGCGGGCTGACTGCACGGCGACAAATAAGTTTTCCTTACTTCAGGCTATTGATCAAAAGTCGAGCTGAAACGATTGGATAGTAAGCTTATGGTTAATGCTCTGTCTTTGTGTCGCCGTGGACCTAAAAAGGAGTTCACATTTAATGGTTCACCACTGTCTTTGTGTCGCCGTGCCGCCGTGGTTCAAATAACCATCCTGCTATCGTTACTCGCAATTGTCTCCGTGCCGCCGTGCCGCCGTGGTTAGAACATTTGCTTTCCAGTAGTCAGGGTAAAAAGCCGAGCCGCCGTGGTTAGAACATTTGCTTTCCAGTAGTCAGGGTAAAAAGCCGAGCCGCCGTGGTTTTACTGTTCAGATGTTTTACAGGTGTTCTTGCCCAGCAGCTCGTACACGACGCACCACCTGACAGTGGCCTCATAGGCAGAGAAGGTGCCGACAGACAGCAGGAAAAGGCCAGATAGTGTGTTTATATTCATGGCTACGAGGGCGCCCAGGGCGGCGAGGGTCAGCCCGAGGCTCATGCGTATAAACTGGTCCTTGACGCCGATGTTCGGTCTCATCAGACAACGATTTCCGGCTTCGCCGTCAAATTCATTGGGCCCGGTCCCGGCGAAATAATGGGGTGATGTCCCCGCGTTTGACGGCCTGTGCCCGTGGAGAAAGCGGAATACCGGGGGCTTTAGCCCCGGCTCACCGCTCGCTGATCGGGCAGGTGTTTTTTCCCAGCAGGGCGTACAGCGCGCACCATCCGAGGGCGGCCTCGTAGACCAGGAAGGCCCCGATGATTAGCGGGATGAGCCCCAGCCACGGGTTGATCTGCCAGGCTACGTAGATGCTGACGGCGACCAGCAGGGTGCCGATGCCCAGCCGGATCATGCGATCTGCGGCGCCGATGTTCTTCTTCATGACTGAGCCTTCGCGGTCCAGAGAATAAAGACTATGCAGGAAATCTCGCATCAGCGAGTGCGACATGGGTGGTACCACCCGGACTTGTTTCGAGAAGGATGGTATGGCATAGTGTATTGAAAAAAGAAATCCGTTTTTCTGTCACAATCCGTTAATTAGAGATAACGTAAGCTAATAGCATTCTGATAGCCCCTGTTTAGGGAAACCACGGATAAACTATCTATTTCAGATAAGGCGTCTCTCTGGTATTGATCCCTAACAGCTCGTACGTCGCGCACCAGCCGGTCGCCGCCTCGAAGAGCAGGAAGAGCCCTGTGCCTACGAGAAACAGGCCGATCAGGAACCGGATGATTCTATCAACTTCGCCTACATTCTGTTCCATAGGTACAAGGTCTGGCTCTGCTAATAAAAGGCTGCGCGCCGGCTCTGACGGACATGCCGGGCGCGCTGGAAGGCGAGTTCTCGCCCCTCAACCGGGGCGGAATTGTCACGGCTCACTTAGAGGTTGTAGATTGAGCGGTAGTCCCTGGGATCCCTCGGCTCTTCTGGCCTGTATTCAGGGGTTTCCATCCTCTCGATGCGCTCCTGCGGAGGCACGTATTCCCTGGTCTGCATACGCTCTTCTCGTGAGGGAGCATACTCCCTTGTCTGCATCCGCTCTTCCCGGCTGCTGCCCGGCTTCTTCATCATCCTGGCGAGCTCGTAAGCGGCGATGCCTGCGACTGCCGCCCCGACTGAGTATTTGACCATTTTTTTGATACCCATAATCATCCCCATCAACTACAGGTTGACCGTGACAAAAATGATGTGCCGGGTTTTTATCAAAAAGAGCAGTCGGGCTCGGTGCAGCTATGCAGGCTTTAAAACAGGGTAGCCCGGCCCGGTTATTTCTGAATGATTACTGTTAGGATATCCCCGTCGCACAGGCTGTGGTCGACGCCCACTCTCTGGCCGGCGTGCTTGGCCGAGTCGCCCCAGACTTTGGCGTACCTGAACTTGCGGCGGAAGTCTTTGTGGAGCCTGTCGCACACGTCGCCTACGGTGGCGCCGCCCCGCATGATCATGGGCTCTTCGAGGTCGGCCTGCTCGCCCTGGGGCTTCAGGTAGATGTTGATGAACCCGAGATGGTCGTAGATAGTGTCCTTGAGCAGGTCGAGGTTGAGCTCCCTGTCAGCCGAAATTTTGACTGATTCCTTCGGGAACTTCTTCAAGTGCTCTTTGTCGACCAGGTCGATCTTGTTGAGGACTATGACAGCCGGGATGTAGACCCGGTTGTCCCGGACCACGTCAATCAGCTGATCGGCGGTGATATCCTCGCGGATGTTCACTAATGCGTTGTGCATCTTGTACTCGCCGAGGATGGTTTTAATGGTCTCGTGGTCGATGGTGGTCTCGACAGTGGAGGTGACGATGACACCGCCCTTCAGCGTTCTCGTGACGGTGACGTCAGGCTTGCTCTGGTTGATGCGGATGCCGGCGTCGTATAGTTCCTTCTCTAAGACTGCGATGTGCTCGAAGTTGAACACGTCGAGGATCATGAGGATGAGATCGCACCCGCGGATGACCGAGATGACTTCACGGCCGCGGCCACGGCCTGCTGCCGCACCCTTGACCAGGCCGGGCAGGTCGAGAATTTGAATTTTCGCGTCCCTGTACTCCATGGAGCCCGGAACGACATCGAGAGTGGTGAACTCGTAGGCGCCGACCTCGGACTTGGCGTCGGTCAGCTTGTTGATAAGGGTGGACTTGCCTACCGAGGGAAAGCCGACTAAGGTGACGGTAGCGTCTCCGCTCTTCTTGACGCTGTACCCGCCCACGCCGCCGCCCTTGGACATGGCCTGCTTGATCAGGTCGTCCTTGAGGCGCGCCATCTTAGCCTTTAAACGGCCGATGTGGTGCTCGGTGGCCTTATTTTTCTGGGTTTTGTCAATCTCGTCCTGGATTGCCTTAATCTCTTCCTCGATCGTCATTGTGCGAAAATCCTTACCGAAAAATGGTTTAAATAGTTTGTTTGTTTAAGGGCCGGGACCGGGATTTGAACCCGGCTCATGGGATCCACAGTCCCGTAGGATGACCAACTACCCCATCCCGGCAAAAGCAACATCAATACTATATCGCAGTTATATAAAGTTTATTGTGATGGTTGCTCTGGAGAGAGTATAGTGTGTACCCATTAAAAAAGTTTCCGGAGCCTGGCAACTTATGAGCTACAACGCCCCGGCTATGGCCTTTTTTATAACGAGCGACAACTCAAGCAGGTATTTATACCCTGCCGGCATACAAATAAAATGGTGGGGTATAGACTGGAAACTCAGTACATGGGCTTGTTCTCGTCTACCGTCAGCCAGAGTATCCAGGGGTATGTGTATTAGCGGGTTTCGCAGCGTGTCAAATACGGTAATAGCAGCCATTTTGATCTTATCACTCTACTCGATAGCAGAGGCGCAGGCAGCACCAGGTCAGGCGATCACAGTCTCACCAGGTCCTGACGCCTTCAGATCGGGCGCGACTACTATGATCAGTTACACGTTGCCCGACATCATCAACGGTAACCTCGTTATCACTATAAACGATGCGGAGGGCAGTACAGTCTGGAGCTCTTACCTGCCAGACCAGCATGCAGGACCCGGATCGATAACCTGGAACGGCCGGGACTACGGCGGTAGTCAGGTCCCTGAAGGCCAGTACACAGTCAAGCTCGCGGTAAACAACGGGACCTTCGGAACCCGTGGATGGGAAAACGGCCAATTAATGTACCCATTCGGCATTACGATTAACAGTACAGGCTACATCTACGTAACTGACACTAATAACGGCAGGGTACAGGTGTTCGACAGCAACGGCAACTACCTCGACGAGTTCGGAACCTATGGGACGGGAGACAGCCAGTTCCTGAACGCGTTAGGTGTCGCGGTTAACAGCACCGGCCGCGCCTACGTGGTCGACGCAGATAGCCACAGCGTGAAGGTCTTCGACAGCAACGGCAACTACCTCACTAAAATAGGCACTAACGGTACGGGCTACGACCGGTTCCGGCACCCGATAGGCATAGCGATCAACAGTACCGACTACGTCTACGTTGCCGATACTAGTAGTAGCAGGATACTGGTGTTCGACAGTAGCGGGAGCTACGTCAACCAGTTCGGAGCCTTTGGATTAGGCGAAGGCCAATTCTATATGCCATATGAGGTTGCCATCAACAGCACCGGCCACGTCTACGTAGTTGATACATTTAACCGCAGAGTGCAGGTGTTCGACTCCGATGGAAATTACCTCACCCGGTTCGGAGCTTTCGGAACAGGCGACGGCCAATTCAAGTTCCCTATCGATATTGCGATTAACAGCACCGGCCACGTCTACGTAGCCGACACAGATAACGACAGGGTACAGGTGTTCGACTGCAACGGCCACTACCTCACCCGGTTCGGAACTCCCGGGACTGGCGATGGCCAGTTCGATACCCCGACAGGTATTGTGGCTGATTGTAGAGACAATGTCTACGTAGTTGATTCTAATAATCATAGGGTCCAGGTGTTTTACTCGGGAGCGGAGGGTTCCGCGAGTCTGTTTGTGGATAATACTGCTCCTGCGGTCCAGTTAGTTACAGGGGTTTCTCCGAATAACGGGTGGTATAATGTCGAGGTACCATGCTCTCTCATAGTTACAGATAATCCAGGCGGGTCAGGCGTCGATCAAGTCCAGTACAGCCTGGACAACGTGAGCTGGCATACTGGTACAACCTTTACTGTGGCAGCGGAAGGATCCAGCTCCGTATACTGGAACTGCACTGACAGAGCAGGCAATTCGAGAACCGGAAGCCGGGTGATCAACATCGATACTATGGCTCCTACTACTGATGCCACGATCATGGACAACACGTTCGCCCTGACAGCTACGGATACTACTTCTGGTGTGAATTACACCGAGTACAAGATCGACAACAATGAGTGGACACAGTACATAGTGCCTGTCGCCTTCGACCGCCTGAGCATGATATATTACAGATCCGTTGACATTGCGGATAACGCTGAAACGGCGAAGGCCCTTTCCTTTGACAGGATAGTACTGCCTTCCGGCACCGTCTCGATGGACGAGATGTACGGCAGGCCATCCATAATGCCGACGGTAATACCAACACCTGCACCTACGCAGGCGGCTACCCCGACACCCACTCCGGGCACGGAGCCTTCGGCTACGCCGGCGCCCACGACAGCACCCACCGAGCTGCCCGCGGCGAGCCCGACACCCACCCCTCCAGTAACACCGCAGGCTTCAGGATTCCTGACGTGGCTCGTTCTCGGCACGTTAGCGGTAATCGTCACCGTGGCCGGTGCGTACATCCTGGTTTCCAGGAAATAGAATAATCGACCGGAGCCGTTAGAGGCTCATCTTTTTTCCCTTAAGCCTTCACCCCGGCCGGAAGTGTCGACGTAGTCAAGCGGGATTGTTGTCCTTAAGCAGGCCACTGCGGCCCTGGTGCAAACCCTTATATACTTGTAGTGACATGTCGTCATCACATGACAATGCGTCAGTAAGTGACGTGTTACCATAAAGTGAAAAAGTGTCATATTAACGACTCAACGGTGATATTAAATGTCAACAATAGGGGAAGCTGCATCTGAATTCGGAATGTGGTGGGCAGTGCTCACCTGGATAGTGATCTTCGGCGTATTCATCCTGTTTATGCCGTTCTACAAGAAGAGCCAGCTTAAGCCGACCGGGACATACCTGGCCTTCATCGTCGCGATGGCAGTGGAGATGTTCGGCGTGCCTTTCAGCATGTACATCATCGGCTGGCTGTTCGGCATCTGGCTGCCTGAAGGCGTGCTCTGGGGCCACACTCTGGGGCAGTACATAGGCCTGTGGGGCATGTACATCGGCATCATCTTCATGCTGCTCGGCATCGCTCTCGTCATCCTGGGCTGGAAACAGATCCACAAGGACTACTGGAGCAAGGAAAGCGGCCAGGGCAAGCTGGTCACCGGCGGCATCTACCGGTTCATCAGGCACCCGCAGTACACGGGCTTCTTCCTGATCACGCTCGGCATGATGTGCGAGTGGGCTACTATACCCCTCATCCTGCTGTACGGCCTGCTGCTATTCCTGTACTACGGCCTCGCCAGGAGAGAAGAGAAGGAGCTGGAGCAGGAGTTCGGCAAAGACTACGCCGAGTACAAACAGAAGACTAAGATGTTCATCCCGTTCGTGATCTAAAGAGGAAGCGGAAATGAAGTCCAACATAATACTTGCAGCAGGCGTGCTTCTGGTTTCCCTGCTGGTATGCGGATGCGTGGGAGCGGGGGCTATCCTCCCCGTCCTGAACAACGAGGCTCCGGTAAATTCGGGGGCTGACAGAGTGGTAGATCCGGCGATGGCGAACGATCCGGTGGTGGGTACCTGGAAGATGGAAGACCCCGTCGTCAAGAGCGAGAAAAACACCATCGACCTGACTGACGCAAGGTGGATCTTCGGAGCAGACGGCACCTACGAGTACTGGCCGCTGAACGTGGGCATCTTCAAGACCACGGGCACCTGGACCAGCCTGGGCTCGGGCAGCTACGAGGTCGTCTGTGGCAAGGACAGCCAGATCATACACTATGAGCTGTCTGGCAGCCGGCTTCAGTCCGTCGAAGACCGGCGCACGCTGCTGATCACGGCAGACTGAAGCCAGGCCTGGCTGGCCAGATGGGTAAAGGCTTAAATAAAATCATGACAAGTAGTATAGCGAATGACGCTATGTCATTAAGACTACTTGAAATAAAACGGAGCGAGAGAAATGTCGACAGCTGAGAGAAAAGAAAGGGAAAAGATCAGGCGCCGCAACGAGATCATCGACGCGGCCGAAAAGCTGCTCTTCTCGAAAGGCTTCGAGAAAGTCACGATGGATGACATAGCGAAGGAGACGGAGCTTGCCCGGGGAACGCTGTACCTGTACTTCAAGAACAGGGACGACATCATCGCGGCCATCGGCATTCGCGGCATAAAAATCCTGAACCGGATGTACCGGGAAGCGTGCAACAAGGGCAAGACAGGCATCGACAAGATCAGGCATGCGCTGTATGCCTCGTACGATTACGGCAGCAAGTATCCCGGCTACTACTCGACCCTGAACTATATGGTGGCGAATGGCTTCGAGAAGAAGGAGTTCCCGGATAAAGCCGAACTGGTGAGCATACACGGAGACAACAACAGAATGATCCTCGCGGCCTTCGACGAGGGCATCCGGGACGGCACGCTGAAGAGCGATCTCGACCCGATGAAAGCAGGGCTGTTCCTCACCGCCTCCATCGACAGCGTGATCAGCACGGCCCCGTCAACCGGCATGCAGGACGAGTTCGTGAACTATTCGATCGGGCTGATGCTGCGCTCTATTGAGAGCGCGAAAGGTTAGGCCCGTGGCATAACAAGCTTTATGCGGGGGCGAGTGGTAGTATTACTGAAAACTACCATGAAGCCCTTATCGAGCAATCTTGTCGATTCTCTGAAGACCCTCGGCCTCACAGAATACGAAGCCAAGGTCTACTCTGCCCTCGTACTCTTTGACAGGGCGGAAGTCAAGCAGATTTACGAGTACCTGGACGCGCCCAAGCCCAGCGTCTACCAGAGCTTAAAGACCTTGATGGACAAGGGTCTCGTCCAGGTAGTCAACGCCAAGCCCGCCATGTACCGGGCCACCCCGCCGAAGATAGCGATCAAGCACCTCACCGAGATCCACCGCAGCGCCGAAGAGATGGCTTTGCAGGAGCTGGAAGAGCTCGAGGAGAGCAGGGTCGAGCAGGCCCTGCCGGACATGATATGGACCGTGTACGGCGAGGGAAACATTGGCAACTCCATAGAGGAGATGCTGACCAACGCCAAAAAAACGGTCAAGCTGGTCCTGCCCGACGCTTACCTGCACTACCTGGCATTCCTCACGGGCAGGGAAATCGACGTCGAGCTCATCACTTTTGGAACCGACCTTTCGATCCCGGAAAAGTACGGGCTGAAATACCTGACCATGAAGGATGCCTTTGGCGTGGACCTCACCGACCTGGAGCCCATCCTGAAGAACATGAGGCTACCGATACCCCCGGTTAACATTACCCGGCTCCTCCTGGTGGTCGTAGACGACGACACGTTCATGTACGTGCCGCCGCTGCCCGTGCAGAACAGGTCCGGGATCACCACCGGCAGCCCCCTCGTCAACATGCTCGCGCAGACGGCTTTCCAGACGTTCTGGGAGCGTATGCCCCTCGTTTACCCGGAGCAGCACAAGCCAGGCCATCATGTCTGATTGGTAGTTTTTCATAAAACTACCAATACCAAACCTTTTTATAGCTTGCGGCTCAATTAGTAGTTGTTAAGATAAATACCGATATACGGGCGTCGATGATGCCCGATCGGAGGGACAACATGGAAAGCGATGCGGTCAGCAAGTTCAGGGATGGCAGGATTATTGCAGACGGCAGGTCAGCCACTGTCGAAAGCCTGCCCTGGAACGAGCACTCTACCTTCAAAGGCGTGTACCTCAAACACCTCGTAACCGGCAGCATGACCGGGGGAAGGCTGAGCTGCCACCTGATCAGAATCGAGGCGGGGCATGCGATCGGCGATCACGTACATGCTGACAAGCACGAGCTGCACGAGATTATCTCGGGCAGGGCGGAGGCCGACGTGAACGGCAAGCCCTTCGTCTACGAGCCCGGGGTGGTCTCGGTGATACCTGAGGGAGTCCGGCACCGGATAGTGGCAGACAGGGAAGACGTGTACCTGCTGGCCAAGTTCTTCCCCGCGCTGCTGTAAAAGGAGAGGCGGGGAAATGTCGCTCAGTTTCAGCCCGCTGGCCTCGCTGGCGAGGTACATCGCCTGCAGAATAACGGGGAAGGTCAGGTTTCCCGGGGACCGGGTGGGTAAGACGATCAGCTTCGAAGGCAGGGACTACGAGATCGTCAAGGAGATCGAAATCCTGCGGCCGGAAGCAGGGGAGCCGGAGGCGATCTTCACGGTCAGGTTCCACCTGGCGAACATGTCCCCGGCAGCCAACAAGATCTTCCTCAACCTGCCCGTGCCCTTCTTCGCAGGGTTGCCCGGCTTCAGGCACAAGCTCTGGCTGTACGATCCGGAGACGGGAGACTTCCGGGGCCTCTACCGGTGGCAGACGGCGGACGATGCCGAAAAGTACGCGAGCTCGTTCGCGGTCAGATTCATGAAGGGCCGCTCGGTCCAGGGATCCGTGAGCTACAAGATCATTGACAGGAGGAACATGGCAGATGCCATCTATCAGGACAATAACTAAAATACTAGCAGTGCTACTGCTGCTGACCTTCGCGCTGGTTACCCCGGCCTTGACGGCGGCGAGCGTAAAGCCGGTGCTGTCGGTGACCGACTACAAGGTGGTACCGTATGCGACGTACACGGCCCAGGCGGCCTCGAGCCCCCTGATGCCGGGCGACTCGGGAACAGTGGTCGTGACCGTTACAAACACGCTCAAAGCCTCCACGGCCGTCAATACGACGGTGCACTCTGACACAGTCACCTCGAACTACTTCGACAGCACCCACCAGACGCCGGGCACGGTGCAGACGATGACCGACCAGCAGACCACGTCCGAGGGGACCGCAGGATCGGCTACCGTCGAGTTCGTCAACCTGATTGCTGCAGGGCCCGTCCAGGTCACCACCGGCCAGTACATGGATACCTGTGTGCTGGGCGCCGGTGACTCCGCCCGCTTCGAGTTCGGCATCAAGGCCGATAGCGCCGCCCCAGACGGCACCTACGAGCTGACCCTGAAAGTCAAAACCTCGGACGACGACGTCTACCTTAACTACCCTGTCCGGGTACAGGTGGACCGGACCGAGCCCCGGCTCATCGTGAGCAAATACGCCGAGGCATATAACGGCACCGAGAACGAGATGAGCCTGGACATCGCCAACCCGCTGAAGACGCCCATCGAAGCTGTGAGCGTAAAAGCCGCCGGCGACCAGTTCGTGTTCGAGCCCCAGGAGTTCTACGTCGGCACCCTGAAGGCCGGCGACATGTACACCGCAGACTTCAAGGTCGACAGCAGGACGGACACATACGATACGCTACCCCAGTTCTACCTGGTATACAAGACCGGAGATAACTGGCACCAGACTACACCAATAGCCGCCCAGGCCCACGCCCCGCGCAAAGCTTACTGGGATGCATGGTGGGAGGCCTGGTGGCCCTACGTGGCAGTGCTCGCCGCCTGTGTCATCCTGGCCATTGCCCTGGCTGCCGCGGCGAAGAAGATCAGGCAGCGCAAGCCCTAAGACTGAGGACCCCATGCCGGCTGAAAACATCATCGAGTGCGAGGGACTGACCATGAGTTTCGGCAGCCTCAAGGTGCTGGATGGCATCGACATCACCGTAGGCGCCGGTGAGAACTATGGTATTCTCGGGCCCAACGGCTCGGGCAAGACCACGCTGATCAGGATACTCTGCGGCCTGGTAAAGCCCACTTCGGGCTCGGTAAAAGTCTTCGGCAGGGAAGTGCCCGACCGGCGGAACAACCGCCTGATCGGCTACATGACCCAGATGGACGCGCTGTACAACGATCTTACCGTCAGGGAGAACGTCCGGTTTTTCGCCTCCGTCTACGGCCTCAAAGGCCACGAGCGCGAAAAAAGGATCGACGAGGTGCTCGACGTGGTAAAGCTGAGCGAAAGGCAGGAAAGCATCGTGGGCACCCTCTCCGGCGGCATGAAGAAGCGGGTATCTATCGCCTGCGTGCTCGCCCACCGGCCCCGCCTGATGTTCCTCGACGAGCCCACCGTAGGAGTAGATCCGAAGCTCCGGAACCAGTTCTGGGACTACTTCCGGGACTTGAATAGCCAGGGCGTGACGCTCATCGTCACCACCCACATCATGGACGAAGCGGAACGCTGCCGCAGGCTATCCTTCCTCCGGGAAGGCAAGAAGCTCATCGAGGGCCACCCGCAGTACCTTAAAGAACAGGCAGGAGTCCCGACGCTGGAAGAAGCCTACATGTACTACTCGGAGGGAGGCAGCAATGGACGCTGATCGAATTCTATCGCTGGGTAAGCGGATCGTTATGCAGTGTTTGAGGGACAGGAGAACTTTCGCCCTGCTCATCATCGCGCCGGCCTTCGTCATGCTGCTGCTCACGTACTTCTTCACCGCGGCCTCGGGGAACGTCAACATAGGCGTAGTGTTAGAGGATCACCGCACCGGCACGGAGCACCTCTCAGAGCAGATCGCCACCGGCCTGGGTGAAATGGATAACGTTACCGTCCTGTACCTGAACGAGAAAGACGTCAACGCCTCGCTGAACAACAAGTCGGTCGACGGGATCATCCACTTCCCGGCCAACTTCACCCGAAATATACTGGCAGGTAAACAGGCACATGTTACGCTGATCACTCAAGGCGACAACCCCGCCGCAGGAGCGGCCATCGCCCAGAAGTACGCCAACGTCTCCGCGAGCGTGATCGCTCCGTACCTGCAGCCACCAGCGGGAACAGCGCCATCCGTAATCACGGCGCAGAAGCCAGCCTACCCGGCAGTGGAGACAGTAGTACTGTACGGTGAAGGCTACAAGGCCATCGACTTCTTCGCGCCCTACATCCTCGTGGTGATCGCCTTCGTCTTCATCTTCCTGTTCACCGGCGTCACCTTCCTGCGGGAACGGTCGTTCGGCACATTAGAGCGCCTGATCGTCTCCCCCCTGACCAGGTCGGAGATCATCATCGGCTACATCCTCGGGTTCAGCGTGTTCGCCACCATCCAGTCGCTGATCATCCTCGGCTTCGCCCTCTACGTGCTGAACGTGAAGATCGTCGGGGACATATGGGCGGTCATCATCGTGCAGCTGCTGCTTACGCTGGCCGCCGTCAATTTAGGCATCTTCTGCTCGTCGTTCGCGAAGAACGAGCTGCAGGCCATCCAGTTCATCCCCATCGTACTCCTCCCCCAGATCTTCCTCGACGGCATGTTCTGGCCCATCTCCACCCTGCCCAACTACCTCCAGGCACTATCGTATATCATGCCTTTGACATACGCCAACGACGCCATGGTGAGCATCGTGGTCAGAGGCGCAGGCCTCGGCGACGTGTGGTTCGACATACTCGTGCTGATCGCCTTCGCATTAGCCATGGTCGGGCTGTCGACCATTACGTTGAATAAGCAGCTATGAGAAAGACCAACGCTGTGCTGACGTCACAGTCTCAGATGCAATGGCTTCACGCCCGGAATTTATCTGGTTTCTCTCTACCCGGGCAAGCCTCTGGCCAGTAATCACCGTACGCGGGGATTGTTGACGGTTCGTTAGATAAACCCTTTAAATACCCTCGACATAGTATTACATAGCACACGTGAAACCTTTCGCGCAGGTTTCATCAAGTTTACCGTTACACTCCCATGGACGGCAAACAGGTATTAACCTCCCGGGCCGCCGGTCTCGAACGCCGGCGGCCCGATTTGCGTTTCAGGGGACGTCACAGGTGGCGACCCGCCTTTTTCCCGTTTATTGTTATCATTGTTGACGGTTGGTATGAGAAAGGCTATATTTGCCCCCGGCCTAGTGATTGATATGCAGCCTGAACGAGCCATATAAAAGCCGTTCGGGAGGCGATGAAAAAATGGACGACATCAAGAGGCAGAAGCTCGCGGCAGGCATCGTCATCGGTGTGGCCGCCATGGCATGCGTATGCATAACGGCGATTCTGGCCGGGTCCTACATTTACCTGGGCCTCGCGCCCGCGCAAAACCAGACGCCGGCGGTAGTATCTCAGGTTACCCCAACGCCCTGGGTAATGCCTACCTATATTGTTACTCCGTCGTCTGCCCCCATCCAGTCGTCTAACCCGTTCCACATCGAGAGCATGAAATGCGACGGGGCTAAAAGGACTTACACTTTCACGCTGTCCCTGGCGCCGGGCGCCCACCCGGCAGAGATCAGCAAGATCGTGGTGAACGCCACCCACGCTGGCAAGGACTACGGAACCGTCTGGACCCCGTTTACCGGCCAGATCGCCTGGGATAAGAAATCGTACGACAACGGCGCCCTCCACTACGGCGACCTCCTCGTCATCACCATCGACGTGGCCGCCAAAGGCATACCCATGGACGGCAAAAGCACCCAGATCACCTTCCTCTACGACGGCAGAGCTGCCTTCACCCAGAACATGGAACCTGTGTAAGACCAGTTGTAAAGGCTCTTATTTTTTACCACGGCGGCACAGCGGACCGACAGCCCGGAGACAAACGTGTTTCAGTACCCGGGTGCCTGAGGCCTGGCAGGATTCTACGATAGTGTTGAAGCTTCAGAAACACCTGGCCAGTAAACCGTTTTTGATTAATGGGCTGTCCCCGTGTCGCCGTGGACATAAAAAGGAGTACCCTGTTACGGCATCGCAGTTGTCGCCGTGTCACCGTGCCGCCGTGCTGCTGTGTTGCATAATTCATTTTCTCTTCTTTGGGCCGAGCTATTGCAGGTGGAGTGACTCAGCAAGACGATCGCTGCGCTGTGCCAGGATCACAGATTACGACAGATGCCACAGATTGCACAGATTCTAATCGATGAGAAATGGATTTGCCGTCTACCGATTTTATTCTAAGGTCATCTGTGAAATCAGTGCAATCCGTTTCAATCTGTGATCCTGGCACAGCGCAGCGATCGTCATCGCATCGCCTCGAGAACGCCTGCGACTGCAGGCGTTCAAAAGGCGAACATGAAGATAAGAATAATGCAACACAGCACCGCCGTGCCGCCGTGGTTTTTTCTTAGAAGTCGCAGTAGTTTTAGGGCATTATGCTTCTATGGTGAGGACTCACAAAAATCAGGGTTGAAAAAAGAAATGGCAGGGGCGTATAGCCCCCATACTCTGCTTACGCGTAGACGGTCGAGGTGGGTACTTCGACGGGCACTTCCTTGTGGAGGACCTTGTCGATGGCCTTCTCGAAGTCGTCCATGCTGACGGCCTTGCTGCGCCTGCGGATGGCGAACATGCCTGCCTCGGTCACGATGGCCTTGACATCTGCGCCGCTTGCGCCTTCCATCTCTTCGATGACCTTGTGCTCGTCCACGTCGGCCTCGACGGTCATCTTGCGGGTGTGGATCTTGAAGATCTGTTCCCTGCCCTTCTCGTCCGGCAGGGGCACCTCGATGATCCTGTCGAACCTGCCCGGCCTGAGGATGGCGGGGTCGAGCATGTCTATGCGGTTGGTCGCGGCCATGATCCTGACGTTGCCTCTCTCCGAGAAGCCGTCCAGCTCCGACAGCAGCTGCATCATGGTCCTGTTGACCTCTGCACTGCCGGTGGTGCCGTCGTGGGTCCTGCGGCTGCCGACTGCGTCCAGCTCATCGATGAAGATGATGCTGGGTGCTTTATCGCGGGCCATCTGGAACAGGTCTCTGACCAGCTGGGCGCCCTCGCCGATGAACTTGTGCACCAGTTCGGAGCCCGACATGCGGATGAAGGTCGCGTTGGCCTGGTGGGCGACTGCCTTGGCGAGCAGGGTCTTGCCGGTGCCCGGGGGACCGTACAGAAGCACGCCTCTGGGGGGCTCGATGCCCACGCTGGCGAACAGCTCGGGCTGGGTGAGCGGGAGTTCGACTGTCTCCACGACTTCCTGGATTTCCTTCTCCAGGCCGCCGATGTCCTGGTAGTCGACGCTCGGGGCCTCGATGACTTCCATAACTCTGGCGCGCACATCCGCGGGCTTCTCTAAGATCCTGACGATGGCGAGAGAGTTGTTGACCGCTACCCTGGTGCCTAACGTGAGCTTCTGGAGCAGCTCTTCGGACGGCTTGGTTAAGACTTCCTGGTTGTTGCCGTGCTGGCGCAGGATGACCATGCCTCCGTCACCGACTTCGATGACGCTGGCGATGAAGAGGGGAGTGCGGCGGAGGTGAGCGTTCTCCTGCTGGAGGCGCTGGATCTCCTTGAGGTTATTATTATTAATCATGGTGGACTCAAGCAGCCGGGATTTAAGCTCCTCGTACTGGAGCTTGAGCAGCTCGAGCTCCTCCTGGATGGTCTGTTTCTCCTTCTCGAGCATACCGACCTTTTCGATCATGGGCTCGGGGAAAGACTCAGGTGGAGTATCAGTCTTTGTCATACAAAACACAATTACTATAATTGCGCGTTTAAAATCTTTTTGATTACAATAGTGAAACGCCGCGTTTATAGCGGAAAATCCGTGTAACAGACGCTTTTTTTGATCTGGGCCTGGGCGATCCGGAGCGTATTATATACGTTGGCGAGGCCGAACTTCAAAATGGAGCGCTCGCCGTCCCTCCAGTAGGCTGCGAGGCTGGCCCTCGGGTCGTCGACGACCGCCTCCGGCCGGCGGAGAAGCCCGTAATACCCCTCCACGTAGTCGAGGTCGGCTGACGGGAGGTTCATATTATTCTTGACGTACGTACACGTGTCGTGCTTCCTGAACTTTTTCAGCGCGTGCTTCAGATTCGGATAGAGCTCCGGCTGGACGTCCCGGGCCCTCAGCAGCAGATACGGTAAATCGAAGCCCTCTTCCGCTGATTCCACCGCCCCGTAGTGAGCCGTCAGGGTGCCCCCGTCAAACATGTCCAAATAAGAGAGAAAGCTCTTCATGACCTGCCGCTCCTCCAGCTCCGAGGCGGTCGCGGCCACGAACAGCTTAGCGTACACCCGGCTGATGGAGCTGAGCCCGCTCGTGTGTGCCGCCGCGATCAGGCAGACCGGCTGGTCGGCCTCCCCCGGGCACTCGTCGTGGGAGAAGGGGATGATGTCGACAGCTAGCAGTACACCGTTCAGGTACTGGTCGCTGATCTTCAAAGGGTCGATCTCCACCTGCAGGCACTGGCTCATGTTAAAAGAGATAGGCGGATACTAGAATATATAGTTGATATTCCCGCCTCTGAGGTACTTTACTGAATAATTCCGGTTATATCAGGTTCGCCTTTTGAACGCCTGCGAATGCAGGCGTTCTATAAGGCGATTCGCAAACGAACGCTGCGCTGTGCCAGATCACAGATTACGCAGAATCTGATGATTCTGACAGATTGCACGGATTTCACAGATGAGAACCGGATAAAAAGGTTAAGGGACAATCATTTTCAGCCTTATCGGATAGTATCTGTGTAATCTGTGGCATCTGTATCAATCTGTGATCTGGCACAGCGCAGCGATCGTGTACGTTCACGGGCTCATAAGCAAGGCCCGGTTACACGTGCAGGACGAAGGACAGGTACTTCATTACCGTCTTCTTCTCCACGACGCCCAGCCGGACGAGCAGCCAGAGAATGACAGCTGCGAGGATAACGATGACTACGATGCCGACGACTGCGTAGCTGAGCAGGTGGGAGTACTCCATGATGGATTCCCAGTTCTCCCCGAGGGTGAAGCCCAGGTACGATAAAACCAGACACCAGGGGAACGCTCCTACCATGCTGTAGATCATGAACTTGTAGAAGTTCATGCCCAGCAGGCCCGCGGGCACGTTGACGATGGTGCGGACGACCGGGAGCAGCCTGGTGTAGAAGCAGGCGGACTCTCCGAACTTGCAGAACCACTTTTCGGCGAAGACCATCTTGTCCGGGGTGACACCCAGGTACTTGCCGTATTTGTCAACGAAAGGCTTGCCACCCCAAGCTCCTATGCCGTAGCCGATGGCAGAGCCGAGGCCTGTTCCCAGAGAGCCGACGACGGCCGCGAGGATCCAGTTGATCTTGCCCTGGGACGCCATGAACCCGCCATAGGTCATGATGAGCTCGCTCGGCACCGGAATGCCGGCGCTCTCGATGGTCATGAGAATGAAGATGCCTGCGTAGCCCATGTTACCGATAAGGTTGGTTACGAAGCTCGATAAGCTGCCCAGGAGCGAGTCCAGCCCGAACGTGAGAAACACCACTGTATCCACTTTACCCGAGAATATAAACTTTGTGCAGCCTGTTATGCTTCAGACCGGTTCTGCGAACGGAGATTAGGGAGCCAGCGCATGGCTTGATCTGCCGCCCCCGTCACAAAAACTTATTATAATATTCTTCTTGATATGCTTGTGATCGGTGATCGCATGACAGGACGCTGGATGGAAAGAACGCTCCCGGAGGGATGGAGCAGGCGGGACTTTCTGAAAGCAGCAGGTACCGCGGCGGTGCTGGCTGCTGTGGGTACCACGGGTTGCGCCGCTCGAAGTACCCCGGCGATCACCCCGACTCCCGATTCTGTCCCGGTTGCATCCGGCAGGCTGGTTGTCGGCTCTGCGGAGACTCCCCGGGAAGCAGTCGATAAAGCGCTTGATGCCTACGGCGGCCTGGCAGGAATCATCACCGAGGGCGATCGAGTCGTGATCAAGGCTAACTACTCGTTTGCCAGGCCCCGGGATTCGGGAGCGGCCAATCATCCTGACGTGCTGGTGCGGATCGCTGAAAGGTGCCGGGACGCAGGGGCCTCGGAGGTTACGGTGGTAGATCATACGATAGACAGCGGTGCTGTTTGCCTGGAGAAGAGCGGCATCAAGGCTGAGGCGATCGCCGCCGGATTCAGCGCTGTCTGCATCAACAGCCGGGGAGACTTCGAGGAGCGGACCGTCCCCGGCACCGCTCTGAAAACCGCCCGGACAGCCAGAAGGCTGGCCGACGCAGACGTGTTCATCAACGCCCCTGTGATCAAGAGCCATGGCAGCACCCGGGTGACCGCGGGCATGAAGAACCTCATGGGGCTGGTCTGGGACAGGCAGGTTTTCCACTCTCCCGGCCCGCTGGACACGTGTATCGTAGAGCTGGCGGGGCTGCTGAGGCCCGACCTCGTCATCGGTGACGCTTTCCGGGTCATGAAGACGAACTGGCCGGGAGGGCCTGGTGACCTGGTCCATCCCCGGGAGATCATCGTAGGGGATGACCAGGTAGCTGTCGACGCCTACGCGGCGGGGTTGATCGGCCTGAAGGCGGAGGAAGTCGAATACATCGGGCAGGCGGCAGAGGCAGGGCTGGGCAGCCTGGACATATCTGGCCTGATCAGGGTGTGAAATGAGAGTCCCCGCGAAGCACCTCCGGCCGGCAATTCAGGCTGCCTCATTCGCAGCCATCGCAGCCCTCTTTTACAGCCTACAGTATCCCGTGTCGATGCCTTGGTCTAACCCGCTGCTCGCCGCCGACCCGCTGGCAGGGCTGGCAGGCCTGATCTTCAGCCGGGGCGCCTGGATTCCTGCCCTGCTTCCGATAGCGGTTCTCGTTACTGGCACGATGCTGGCAGGCCGGGCCTTCTGCGGGTGGATATGCCCGGTGGGCTTCCTGTCTGATATCGCCGGCCGGGTCCGCAGGGGCAGCCTGAAAGTCCGCGCCAGGTTCGGCTACCTGCAGTTCGGTATACTGGCCGCCGTCCTGCTCCTGTCTGTTTTCACGCTGGACGTGCTGGCCATAGCGGACCCGCTGGTCATCTTCCAGCGGTCCATGTACATAGTGCTCACAGGCTCGGGAGTCCCCGTCGTGCTGCTGCTCATCGTGGCAGGATCGATGGCGATGTCGAGGCTCTGGTGCCGGGCGATCTGTCCGCTCGGAGGGCTGCTCGGCCTGGCCTCAGTTATCTCGCCCTTCGGCCGGAAGCTCGATGACAGCTGCATCAGCTGCATGAAGTGCCACCGCAGGTGCCCGATGGGCGCCATCTCTAAGGACAACAAGTGGGATGCCTCGGCCTGTACGAAGTGCCTGAGGTGCGAGGATATGTGCCCCAAAGGCTCCATTGGCTTCTCCCCGTCCGCGCCGCAGGCTCCGGCATTGCAGCCCTCCCGTCGGGCGCTCATTACCGGCGCGGTGGCCATCGGCGCTCTCGTCGTGTCTAAGGGCGCTGCATCGGCATTGACGCCGGAGCGAGCGCTGATCCGGCCGCCAGGGTCGCTGATCGAGGAAAAGTTCAACGCGGCCTGCGCGCGTTGCGAGAGCTGCGCGAAAGTCTGCGCCGGAGCTGTGATCGTCCCTGCAGGACTGGATGCCGGGCCTGAGCGGTGGTTTACCCCGGCGCTGGACTTCAGCCGGGGCTCGTGCCAGCGATGCGGCACCTGCGGGCAGGTCTGCCCCACAGGCGCGATTATAAGCCTCCCGGAGGACAAGATCAAGATAGGGACAGCCAGGATCGACGCGGCAAAGTGCGTCGCGTGGAAGGATAACACGAAATGCCTGATCTGCAACGAGGTATGCCCGGTGCGGGCCGTCAAGGGCGCCGGCCGCCTGCGCCCCTACGTGGTTGAGGAAACGTGCGTGGGCTGCGGCGCCTGCCATTTCAACTGTCCGGTGAAAGAGGGGGCCATCGTAATATCCCCTGAAGGAGAGTGGCGAAGAGAATGAAGAACGACGAAGTCGCGGCCGTCCTGTACGACATCTCGAGGCTGCTGGAGCTTGAAGGGGAGGAAGCGTACCGCATCAGGGCGTACCGGAAGGCGTCCCAGAGCGTGGAGTCGCTGGAAGGGGACATCGACGAGTACTACAAGGAGGGGAGGCTGCGGGACATCCCCGGCATCGGGACCAGCATCGGCGGGGTGATCGAGGAGCTGCTGCGGACGGGGAGAAGCAACTTGCTCGAAGCGCTAAAAAAAGAAACCCCCCTGGAGCTCTACGAGGTCATCGAGGTGCCGGGCATCGGCCGGAAGACGGCGCTCAAGGTGCACCGGGCTCTGGGGGTCACGACGATAGGGGAGTTCAGGGACGCGGCCCGCTCCCACCGCATCAGGCGAATCAAGGGCCTGGGCGACAAGGCCGAGAAGAAGATCCTCGACGCCATCGAGCGGCACCGGAAGAGCCTCGGTGAGACCCGGGTGCCCATCATCAGGGCGACGGCCGTCGCTTCCGAAATCCTCGGCTACTTTAAAGACTGCGAAGGCCTGCTGCGAGTCGACGTAGCCGGAAGCCTGCGGCGGCACGTACCCATGGTCGGTGACATCGACATCGTGGCCGCGACCGACGACCCGCAGGAAGTCGTCGACTGTTTCTGCAACATGCCGATCACCCGGATAGTCAAGGACAAAGGAGAGCACCACGCCGAGATCACGACCCGGTACCGCATGGACGCGAAGCTGAGGATCGTCAGCCGGGAAGATTTCGGGCTGCGCCTCGCCCTCGATACGGGCTCGAAGGCCCACCTGAGCGAGCTGGAGAAGAGAGCGGCGGCGAGAGGCGACCGGCTCAGCCGGGAAGGCTTCTACAACGCCGGCGGGGAAAAGGTCAAATTTCCGGAAGAGGACGGCTTTTACCGGGCGCTCGGCCTCGAGTACGTACCCCCGGACCTCCGGGAAAACCGGGGAGAAGTGGACGCCGCGGCGAAGGGCACGCTGCCCGACCTGATCACGGTGGAGGACATGCGGGGCGACCTGCACGTCCACACGGAGTGGAGCGACGGGGCCAACTCCATCCAGGACATGGCCATGGCTGCCCGGGCGAAAGGGTACGAGTACATAGCGATCTGCGACCACTCGAAATCTCTTCACGTAGCGAACGGACTGAGCATCGAGCGCCTGAGAGACCAGATGGTAGAGATCGACCGCCTCAACGACACGCTGGAGAACTTCACCATCTTCAAAGGCAGCGAAGTCGACATCATGCCCGACGGCAGTTTAGATTTACCGGACGACGTGCTGGAAGACCTGGACATCGTCGTAGGCTCCGTCCACACCCAGCTCCGGCAGGACCCCGACGTGGTGACCAGAAGAGTACTGAACGCCCTGGAAAACGAGCACCTCACCATCCTCGCCCATCCGACGTCCCGCATCCTCGGCAGGCGGGAGCCCACAGCCGTGGACATCGACCGGGTCATCGAGGCCGCGAAGGAAAACCGAAAAGTGCTCGAAGTCAACGCCTACCCCGACCGGCTGGACCTGAGCGACGAGCACGTTAAAAAAGCCATGGACGCCGGCGTCATGGTCTCCATAGACACGGACGCCCACGGCATCGCCGAGCTCGACTACATCTCCTTCGGCGTCCACAACGCCCGCCGCGGCTGGGCCACCAAATCCAGAGTACTGAATACACTATCGACCGGGGCGCTGCTCGAGTATATCGACCGGTACTGAAACCCTACCACGGCGGCACGGCTCTTTATCCCGGCAATTGGAAAACAGAGGTTCTAACCACGGCGGCACGGCGACACAGAGACAAATCGAGTAACAATAGCAGGATGGTTATTTGAACCACGGCGGCACGGCGACACAGCGACAACCCATACCCGGATAGCAAAACACCTTTTTTATGGTCCACGGCGGCACGGCGGGCTGACGGCACAGAGACAACTATGTTTTCCTTCCTTCAGGTTATCGATCTAAAGTCAGGCTGAAACGATTGGATAGTAAGCTTTTGGTTAATGCTCTGTCTCTGTGTCGCCGTGGACAATAAAAAGAGTTCACTTATAATAGTTCACCGTTGTCTCCGTGCCGCCGTGGTTCAAGTTACCATCTGGTTTGTCGTGGATCGCCTTGTCTCTGTGTCGCCGTGCCGCCGTGGTTCAAATATCTGATCTACAGTTGCCAGGATAAAGAGCCGTGCCGCCGTGGTGAAAATCTTTGTGTCCGTAGTTTCTTGTAGTTCAAAAGCAACCCCTTATGTCAATCGTGCCTTTGTGCTCTTCTCGCGCAACCTTTTTTCATTTAGAAAGCGAGTTACTCTCGATCATGATTCGCACGTTCATAGCGGTCAACCTGGATCCCGCTATCAAGGAGAGGATTGGCGAGGCCTGCCGGGACTTCGACGTGAAGGGCGTGAAGACGGTGGAGCCGGAGCTGGTCCACATCACGCTGAAGTTCCTGGGCAACGTGGAGGAGGGCAGGGTGGACGCCATAGCCGGTGCGCTGAAGGGAGGCGTGACTGTGAAGCCGTTTACCGCTACTTTCCGCTCCATAGGAGGCTTCCCGGGGCCGAGAAACCCGAGGGTGATCTGGATCGGCGCCGAGGGGCCGTTCGAGGAGCTGAACAGGCAGGTGGAGGATGCCCTGGCCGGGATCGGCTTCGAGAGGGAGGGCCGGTTTAACGCCCACGTCACCATCGGCCGGGTCAAGTTTTCGACGCCGGAGCAGAAGCAGCAGCTGCCGCAGCTGTTCGAGAAGTACAAGGACTTCTACGCCGGCGCCCAGCCGGTGGACAGGATCCACGTGATGAAGAGCACTTTAAGCCCTAAGGGACCGAAGTACGAGGCTATCCGGGAGATCCTGCTTTGATCACGGACGGCATCCTGAAGGAGACGCTGGCTAAGATCAAGCCCAGCGCTGCCGAGGCGGAGCACCTGAAAAGCACGGCCATGGAGATCATCGGCCGCATCGACAGCGAGGCCGCCCGCCTCGGGTTCAACGTTCACGCCATCCACGTGGGCTCCACCGCCCGGGACACGTGGCTGAGGGGCAAGCGGGACATCGACATCTTCCTCATGTTCCCGCCCAGTACGCCCCGGGAGAGGCTGGAGCTGGAAGGGCTGCAGCTGGCCAGGAGCATTTCGAACGATTACGAGGAAAAGTACGCAGAGCACCCGTACATCAGCGCGGTCTACAAGAGCTACGATATCGACCTCGTGCCCTGCTTCAACGTGCCCGACGCCTCGAAGATCCAGTCGGCCGTCGACAGGAGCCCGTTCCACAACCAGTACGTGCTGGCGCACATCAACGGCCTGAACGACGAAGCCCGGCTCCTGAAACAGTTCATGCACGGCGTCGGAGTGTACGGCTCGGAACTGCGGACGATGGGCTTCTCAGGCTACCTATCCGAGCTGCTGATCGTCAAATATGGCGCCTTCCTCGAGGTAGTGAAGGCCGGCGCGAACTTTTACCGGGGCCTGGTCATCGACATCGAGGGCCACATGGATAAGACTGTGGAACACCCTGAGCCCCTCATCGTCATCGACCCGGTGGACCCGAAGCGAAACGTGGCTGCCGCGCTGTCGGAGCAGAAGCTCTACGAGTTTATTGATGCCTGCAGGCGCTTCCAGAGGGCTCCAAATGTAGACATGTTCTTCCCGCCCACGGTAGAGCCGATGGACGAGCCTGAGCTGCTCGAAGTCATCAACGACAGGGGCACTTTGCTGCTGACCATCACCTTCAGGGCGCCGGACATCGTGGAAGACACCCTCTACCCGCAGCTCAGGAAGGCAGAGGAGTCCGTGGTGCGCATGCTGGAGCTGCACGAGTTCAAGGTGTACCGAAGCGGCGTCTGGTCGAACGGGACCCGGTGCGCCATCGTGCTGGAAATGCTCGTGTGGTCCCTCCCGAACATCGAGCGCCACCTCGGGCCGCCACTGGAGCAGCGGGAGCACGCGGAGCGCTTCGGGACGAAGTACCAGAACGCCTACGTCTTCGGCTACCGGTACGCGGTGGACATACCTAGAAAACACCCCCGGGCCGACGAGCTCATCCGGGCTAAGCTCACCTCGTGCGCGCTGGGCAAACAGGTCTCGGAGTCTATCCGCCAGGACTTCATCGTGCTCTCCGGCCCGGCCGTGCTGAGCGTCGGCGAAGGCATCGGGGTATTCCTGCGGGAGCTGCTGCACAGGAACTAGCTACTCTGCCTAAAACGGGATTCTCGGGCGATGCCCAGAAAACTCTCGGAGGTCGGGGAGTTCCCGGGAGGAAGGGGAGGATTTTCAAGCTGGGAGGTCGGAGAGGTACGGAGGTCGGAGAGGAGGATAGAGAGAATAGAAAGGTTAGAGAGGATAATTCTTAAAGATAATCCTTTCAGGACTCCACGTACCTCCCGGACCCCAGTGTTTTCTCACCACTACAGGCGCCAGTATTGTCGCTGGGCCCGGACGGCCTCGTCGACGTGAGAGCGGGCAGCAGCGGTAGTCGCCAGGCTGATCTCCGCGTCCTCGCCCAGAAACCCCCGTATGGAGGCGGCCACGCAATCTGGCAGCAGGGCCGAGTACCCTCCCTCCAGTAAGGCAATAACTCCGTTCGCCCGGGTAATGCTCCGCACCAAGTACGCCAGCTTCTGAAAACCCCGGGGCGTCATTCGCATGTCTCCGAGAGGGTCTCCTTCGGCAGGGTCGTAGCCTGCCGACACGATCACCAAGTCCGGCCGATAGTCGTCCGCTATGGGCGCGAGCACCCTGAGAAAAGCCTCGAGATAGTCGGCGTCAGTGGAACCCGGAGGCAGCGGGATGTTTACGTTATAGCCCTCGCCCTCACCCTCGCCGGCATCGCCGACCGCTCCGGTATACGGGAAATGGGGGGACTGATGGACGGAGAAGTAGAGCACGTCGGGCGTGCCGTAGAAGATCTGCTCAGTGCCGTTGCCGTGGTGCACGTCCCAGTCCACGATGAGAACTTTACTATAATGAGCCAGGGCCTGGGCAGCGCCAACCGCCGCGTTGTTGAAGAGGCAGAACCCCATCGCCCGATCTGGCAGTGCGTGGTGTCCCGGCGGGCGGATTAAGCCGAAGGCCAGCTCCCTGCCATTGCGGACCTCCTCCACGGCATCCACCGCAGCCCCGGCAGCCAGCCGGGCAGCATCGAGGGACCCGTCCGTCATCTCGGTGTCGGGATCCAGCATGCCGGTGCCGAACGTCTCGACATGAAGGACATAGTTCGGGTGGTGCACTTTGATCAGTTGCCCTTGGCTGGCTCTGCCCGGGGTTACGATGTCGGCGAGGCCAGACAGCTCCGGTGCCTTCAGTCCGGCCATGACAGAGGTGAGTCTGCGGAAATTCTCCACGTGGCCCTCGGTCCCGTGGCGAAGGCACTGATCGGAGTAAATGATGCAGGCGCGCTTCATAGTGAAAAGTATGAAACGTGGCTATTTGATGGTTTCGTCCGCCTGCAACAGCCTGTAAATAAGCATATAATTGCGGTCCAGTAACCGGTAAAATTATCGGCGTTAATTTAAAAATCCGGGAACATCAGCCTTGAATTACTTTTTTGCCCATATATAAAAGGTTAAATGCACTTTTTTGAGTGAAAGTTTCGATCATATAATATTTAGTGTATAGCCCGTTTAAAGCCTTAGCACATAAACAGATATAGCAATTTTCAGGATCATACAAATGACTTAGCTATACCGCTTTTCCTTCCGCTTCATTATTATCGTTCCGAAATATTTAAATATAAACGCTTGGTTATGCTCTCCCGGCGCTGCAAAATATTCAACATATATTTTATTATCGCGTCTATAAGGATAAAGTATATATAATAACGGTTGCTATACTACCATTGTCAGAATCCATATAATAAATATTTAATTCTGATAAGCAAATATTTTTCGACAGAGGTGGACATAAATGAAAAAACTTACAGTACCAGTCCTGGATGAAAAGGACAAGGAATTCGTGGAAACCCTGGTGAACGTGGGCCTGAAGAGGAACGTCGCCAAGACGTTAGTCTATCTTGCCAACGTCGACGAGACCATCAGCAGGGACATCGAGCTGGGAGCAGACCTCCGGCAGCCCGAAGTCAGCATCGTCATGAGGGAACTGCGCGATCAGAACTGGATCGAAGAGAGGGAAATCAAGAAGGAAGGCAAGGGCAGGCCGCTGAAGTGCTACAGGCTCGCCACGAGCATTACCGACATCATCTCCACTCTCGAGGAGCGCAAGCGCGTCGAGGCTCAGCTGCACCTGGACAACATTCAGAAGCTCAGGTCGCTGACTGACAAGCTGAAGTAATTCAAATAATAGTCGCAATTACAGAATATTCACTTCCCGCAGTCCTCTGCGGGAAAAAAATTCTACTTTTTTAACTATCGTCGCCTGAGCGCATTCCAGATGATTTAAGAATAAAATATATAATGGATTCGATCAAAATTCGTCTGCTATGAGCGATGGGATTGACGAGGGGCTGAAAGTCGTACAGATCGACGACGCAGGCATCGGGTCTCCTGTGGGAGGCGCGGTCATAGGGATGCTCGACGTCGAAACCAGCGCTTTCTCGTACGGCATGATCGATGTCGAATACTTCCAGGACGGCAAGTACGCGTCGAAAGAATACCAGAACCGCACCGTCGAGATTATTGACAGCCTCTTCAGGGCAGCCGGCATCACCAGGGAAACCCACAGAGTCGAGATCTGCTCTGGGCACATCTTCGACAGGGTCCGCATCTGGCTCGACGACGAAGGCTACTCCTGGAAATCCGTCAAAATCGAAGACCCCTTACAGTTTTTAATAGAGGACTCTTTCAGCGACTACCTGGTCAGCATCGGGGTCCCCGAGAAGATCAGGAAGATCGAAGTGGGCAGAGACCAGTTCATGTACCTCTTCAACTGGGTGAAAGAAGACCCGGATGCGAGGGTCAGGTACTGCAAGACCAACGGCAGCAAATGGAAGACCAAGTGGTCGCAGCGCCTGTACGAAAAGCCCCGGATCCGGACTTAGACTCTTTTCTCGCTCAGAGGTACGTAAAGCCGCCGAAAGGCCCGTATCCGCACGGAGTCATGCCGACACCATAGTCATAGGCATAGCCCCCGCCCGGGTAAGCTCCGAACGCGCTGATCCCCGGATACTGGTAGAACGTCTCTGAGACTTCAGCCTGCGGTGGCACGAAGGTACCTCCTGCCACACTTTTCTGATAGGTCCTGGTAAACCCGCCTGTCTGCACGCACTGCGCCGCCGCAGGCCCGATCGCCAGCAGGGCCAGCACCAGTACAATACAGGCAAGCATAAGGCACTTACTGCACTCCATGATTCATCCCCGGAACGATATCAAACGCCGGATTATAAAAGGGTTTGGTAAAAAGATAGCGGCGCCCGCTACCGATCTGCCGGCTCTGCCGGAGGAAGGGCAGACCCGAAGGGATTTAAAAAACGGGGTCGTGTCAGCCTTCAAAATGGGCGTGCATACACTGATGCTGAAGAACCTGCGATCAATTTCTAATACCGGCGCTGCTATCATGATCGGCTTAGTTCTCATCAACGTGTTCTGGGGCGCCTCTTCCATCGCCGCCAAAGAGGCTCTCATCCAGCTCACCCCGGTGGAGATCGTCACCGTCCGGTTCACCATCGCCTTCCTCGCGGTGTTTGCCCTCACGCTCGCGTTCAACCGGGACGCGCTGAAAGTCAGCCTGGCCGACCTGCCGGTGCTGATCTTCATGTCCGTCGCCGGCGTCTCCCTCCAGTTCGTGCTCCAGGTAATGGCCCTGGTGTACACGACGGTGACCAACTTCTCCCTCCTCTTCAACCTCTCCGCGATCTTCATCATGATCTTCGGAGTGCTGCTCCTGAAGGAACGGCTCTCCGGCAAGCAGACGCTGGGCGCTCTCATCGGCTTCGGAGGCGTCTTCCTCATCGTCACAGGCGGTTCGGGAGGCCTGTCCATCGCGCACCTGTCCGGCGACCTGCTGGGGCTGGCCAGCTCCGCCCTCTTCGGCCTGTACGCCATCGCCTCCAAGAAGATCGCCGACCGGTACGGCCCGCTGACCATCCTCGTATACACCTTCCTCTTCGGCGTCATCGGGCTGCTGCCAGTATACTACTTCGCCACGCCCATGACGCCGCTGGCCGCGCTCACCCCGGTCTCCTGGGTATCCATAGGCTTTCTGGCAATTTGCTGCTCCGTGGTCGCCTTCCTGATCTTCAACCACGGCCTGAGCAGGCTTCCGGCCTCGGACGTGGGCATGACCATCTACGTGACCCCGCTGGCAGGAGTGGCGCTGGCGGTGCTCCTGCTCGGAGAGACGCTGACGACCTTCACGGTGGCCGGCGCTGCGCTCGTCATGGCCGGGCTGTACGTCACCCAGACCCGGGGCCGGGAAGACGACCCCGAAAATGCAGGCCACCCGAGTACGGCTGACGGATAATTTTAACTGCCTGCAGGGCAATGAGGGAGCGATGCCGGATTTCACCGACCCCACACACACGCTGGGCTATGAGTTCGAGCGGCACGTGATAGCTCTCTTCGGAAAGGACTTCAAAGTCGTCACCTGGGCACAGGATGGCCTGCGAAGCAGGCAGGAGATCGACTTCAACCCCGACCTCATAGTCGAGCACCTGCCATCGAAGACAGTGTTCGGAGTCGAGTGCAAGTTCCGGTCAAAACTGTTCGCGGGCAACATCGCCTGGGCCAAGGAATACCAGCCCCAGAAATACCAGCGGTACGTAGCCCGGACAGGCCACCGGGTCTTCATCGTCATCGGCATAGGCGGCACCCCTTCCAGCCCCGACTACATGTACTGCATACCCCTCTGGCAGGCGAAGTTCAACTTCTTGAATCCCGACGTGCTCAAGAGGTACCGGCGCAATCCCCGGCGGATGTTCGAGTACGATAAGGCGTCGGGACAGCTGAAATAGGTTGTGATGTGTGGTGAGATAGCAATACGAGCGTTGCGCTGTGCGTTTCAGATTGCTCAGACGACATGAGACAGCAAGCCGAACGCTGCGCTGTGCCAGATCACAGATTACGACAGATTGCTCAGATTTCACAGATGACAATAGGACTAAAACGAAGATGGTTAACTTTTCCATTCTTATCGATTCGTATCTGTGCAATCTGTGTCATTCGTCGTAATCTGTGACCTGGCACAGCGCAGCGTTAGTCCACGTTCACGGGCTCCTCTGCAACATAGTAAGAGTTATTTATCTCGCGCTCATTGTCTCAATCGATGCGGGGCTGTACGCTGTTACTTTCGGACATCCATGCCGACATAGGCGCGCTGGATGCCATTCTCAAGCTGACCCACGACCCGGCCTTTGCCGGGCGGTTCGGCCCCGTGGAGCGAGTCCTTAACCTCGGCGATACAGTGGAGCGTGGCTACCACCCGTGCGAGGTCATCGACCGGCTCAGGTCGCTGCACCACCTGGTCTCGGTGCTGGGCAACCACGACGAGGCGTTCATCTGCGGCAACCCGGTGTCGGGGAGCGACTCTCGTAGCGAGGCCGCGAACTCGCAGTGCCGGGCGCAGGATACGTGGAAGGGCTTTTTCGAGAATGCGGGCCAGTACTGGGCAGACCACGATGCCCGCCTGTACGCTTCTCACGGCGGCCCCGTAGACCCTGAGACGATCTGCCCAGCAGACGCCGACCAGATCACCGCCTGGCTGCACAGCAGAACCTGGCAGAGGATATCCCGGGACGGCCAGCGGTACTTCGACTGGAGCGGCTACCACTACCTGCCGGAGGACGCGTTCGCCGCCGTCCGAAAAGTGCTCCAGCCCGGCTTTGTCATCCTCTGCGGCCACGAGCACGCCGAGGCGGCCTTCGAGGAAAGCGACGACGGCAAAGTTGCCGACATCCTGTACTGGCTGCAGAAGTCCTCCTTCACGATCAAGGGAAGGCGGATCGACGAGAAGCTGCTCCCGCTCAGGGAAGATCGGAACTACCTGGTCAGGCTGGGGCTGGCAGGCCCGGAAGGGTACTACCCGTACTTCGGGTGGGACAGGTCGTATTTCGGAGTGTACTACGAGAAAGACGGCCGGCGGTACATTTCCCTGCTCAGCTTCGTCCTCGGCCGGGACAGAGTGCCGCCGTAGACCTGTTTCGCATGGATGGTACTGTGTTGCATAAATCAACTACTTTGAATCGAGCCATTGCAGATAAAGTGACTTGGCAATACGATCGCTGCGCTGTGCCAGATCACAGATTATGACAGATTACACGGATTTCACAGATGGCATTAGATCAAAGCGGTAAACGGTTAATCCATTTCTCATCGAGTAGTATCTGTGCAATCTGTGCCATCTGTCATAATCTGTGATCTGGCACAGCGCAGCGATCGTCTTAGCATCGCCTCGAGAACGCCTGCTTCAGCAGGCGTTCAAAAGGCGAACATAAAGATGAGAATTATGCAACATAGCAGATCGATGGAGCCGCTATAAACCTGTTTTTATGGAAATGGCGCTCGATAGGTTCAAACAGGCCCGTAGTTTACCTAATTCTTATTAAACGGGACGTTCTAACATATGATCAATAGCGGGTTGGCAGGGGTCAACTAAATGCTGGACGAAACGCTGATCTTGATCTTAGCAGCAGGCGCAGCCTGCATCGTTTTCTTCGCGGGGCTCTGCACGGTAGCAGCCAGCCTCTACCTGTTCGTAAAGCAGAGAGGCCGTACCGTCGGAGGAGTCCCGGCGTGGATGCTGGTGCTCGCCACAGGCTTGTTCCTGACGTTCGTGGTGCCGGGCATCGTCATCTTCGCCGCGGCTTACATCATCGCCACCCAGACGCCTCCTCCTGTAGTGACCTGCTATGCCCCGATGCCCCCGGACTATTCTACCGGGGCTGTAGTCGACCGGGCCGGCTTACTTGAGGAGCTCCGCGGACAGGGCAAGATCCCTGAAGACGTCTACGATAAGGTCCGCGGAGGCCGGTGAGCGAACCATGGAAAAGCTGCTGATGCTCGTGATCATAGCCGCGGGCATCGTGTCGCTGGCCGCCGGGGTGCTGTGCGTCGGTACATCAGCCTACCTTTTCACCCGGAGGAAAACCCTCGCCCTGGGACCGGCGCCACTCTGGATGATCGCCCTCGCAGCAGGCTTATTCCTGACGCTGGTGATCCTCGGCGCCGCCATCTTCCTGCTGATGCAGGCGATCATGGCTCCGCCTCCGCCGGTGGTGACCTGCTACGAGGTCCAGCCAGAGGTGACGTGCTACAAGCCGGCCGCCTCGGTCATCTTGACCGCCGTACCGATCACCATGAGGCTGGAGCTGGCGGAGAAGCTCCGGGAAAGCGGCAAGCTGCCCGAGCACGTTTACAATAAGATCAGAAAGTAGGACGGGCTATGTTTCGAGAAGTCATGAAATCTATGGCGACGAAGGAGCCGGAGACCGGGTTCATCTACGAGGTCACTGCCGCCTGCAATAACCGCTGCCTGTACTGCTATAACGTGTGGAAGTGCCACGGCCGGCCGACGCCCGGAGACCTGCCCGCGTCCGAATGGGCGAAGATTACCGGGAAGCTGCAGCGTGAGTCTTCTGTCAGGCTAATCACAGTCAGCGGAGGGGAGCCCCTCCTGAGGAAAGACCTGCCTGAAATACTCGGGGACATCAAGGCCCGCCATATTAATGTTAACCTCATCACAAACGGCACCCTCCTCACAGGGGACAACGTCGCCGGGACCATCGACAGCGTTTCGATGTACGAGCTGCCCCTGCTCAGCGATACTGCTTTTGCCCACGACTATCTTGCGCAGTCGAAGGCGTTCGACAAGGTCATAGACGGCATGGCTAACATCACCGCTGCCGGCGGTAATTTCGCCGCGGTCTTCGTCGCTACCAGAGTCAACGCGGATGACCTCGAAGGCGCCTGCCTCATGGCCATCGCCCTCGGCGCCCGGACCCTCATGTACAATCCCTTCAACCCGGGCGGCGAAGGGCTGAGACACATGGAAAAGCTTCGGCTGCCCGCAAGTACCGTAAAAGCCCACCTGGACCTTCTCGAGGAACTGTCCCGGCAGTACGGCATTCCGGTGCACTGCGGCGTTCCCGTCCTGCCCTGCGTCCTGGATACCCGGGAGTATAAGCGGATCACCTTTGGCAGCTGTCCGGCGGGCGGGCAGGGGGCGTACTACACCATCGACCCGCAGGGCATGATGCGCATGTGCAACCACTCGCCCCAGGTGCTCGGGGACTTCAGGGAGGAGCCGTTCAGGAAGATCAAGGCCTCCGCAGCGGCAGAGAGCTTCAGGCGCTGCGCCCCGGAGAGATGCCGCGGCTGCAAAGATTTTCCGGCCTGCAGGGGCGGATGCCGGGCCATCCTGGAGCAGATCTACGGCCGGGCAGACGTGGAAGAGCCGCTGTCAGGAATTACACAGACTTAAGCGGGCAATAGCTATTTGACGCCTTTTAACCTGATCTACACTGATGTACTGCGACGTCGACGGGCTGAGGGTGTACTACGAGGAGTTCGGCGAAGGGGCCCCGGTAGTGATGATCCACGGGTACGGCATCGACCACAACGTGATGATCGGGTGCATGGAGCCCGTCTTCGAACGCCGGCCGGGCTACCGCCGGATATACTTCGACCTGCCGGGCATGGGCCGGACCAGAGCCCCAGGCCACGTTATGAGCTCCGACCAGATACTGGACACAGTCATCGGCTTCTGCGAGAAGATCGTGCCCTGCGGGACGTTCCTGGTCGCCGGTGAATCCTACGGGGGATACCTGGCCCGGGGCATGGTCCGTCGCAGTCCCGATCGCCTCGGCGGGCTTTTGGTGATCTGCCCGGTCGTCATAGCGGAAAGGGCGAAGCGTGCGCTGCCGGAGCGGAGCGTGTTCGCCCGGGACGAGGAATTGCTGGCCGGCATCGAACCCGAGGACCGCCGCCTGTTCGAGCGGATGCTGGTACTGCAAGACCGGATACGCTGGAAGCGGTTCCAGCAGGACATCCTGCCGGGCGTCAGATCGCGGGATGACGACTTCGTCCGGGAGCTGATGAAAAACGGGTACCCGTTTTCCTTCGACGTGGACCGGCTCGAGAGGCCGTTTGAAAAACCGGCTCTCCTGCTGGCCGGGCGCCAGGATGCCACGGTAGGCTTCAAGGATATGCTGAAAATCGTGGATAACTATCCCCGGGGCACCTTTGTGGTGCTGGACCGGGCGGGCCACGGGCTGGAAGTAGAGCAGCAGACGGTTTTCGAATGCCTGGTTAACGAGTGGCTGGACCGGGTAGAAGAGCAACAGTGCCAGATCAAAAGATAGACACGCGAGAGACCCCCGGACTTGCCGGGTATGCCAGGAGTTGTGATTTTTGTACCCGGCCTATCTCGAGGCTTACCAGATATAATCGATTTGCATGCAGTAGCCGGAGCAGATAATTTCGCGGATGACATTGAACGCTTTTACGGGGTTTTTAGCTGCGATTTCGTTGCTAAAAATCATTACTTCGTACGGAAAAATGAAATTAGATATTTCTCACCGTGTGGGGTGATGATGCCGGCAGAGGGCAAATATCAGAGTGGATAGCGATCTGTATGGACGGCCGTATAGGGAGACGGAGCGGGGAGAAAAACGGATACCAGTCCAACGATGATATGTTCCGGTTCATGATAGAGAACTCGGGAGACATCCTCTGGACGATCGACCTGACCGGCCGGTGGCAGTTCATGACCAGTAACGTCGAGAAGGTCATCCACATCAAAGCGAAAGACATCGTCGGAAAGATGGTCTGGGATTTCGTAGCGCCGGAATACCGCGAAATCCTAAAGGATAAGCTGGCAAGGCGAATAAAGGGAGAGGACCTGCCCCCGTACGAAGTCGTCGTCATCGACGCCCAGGGCAGACGAGCGCCCTTCGAAGTGAAGACCTCCCCCATCCTCAACAAAGAGGGTAAGATAGTCGGCATCCAGGGTATCTCCAGGGACATCACCCAGCGGAAAAATGCTGAAGCTGCGTTGCGAAAAAGCGAGGAAAAGTTCCGGGATCTGGTCGAGAACATCCAGGACTGGGTATGGGAAGCGAACAATAACGTAATTTTTACTTATACCAGCCCTAGAGTGCGGGATATCCTGGGGTACGCTCCGGAGGAGGTCATCGGCAAATCCATGTATGAGTTCATGGAGCCCGGGGAAGCTAAGCGGATATCAGCCATACTGCAGAACCTGATCAGTCTGCACAAGCAGTACGATGTCGCCGAAAAGACAATGATTAGCAGAATGGGCGATCCGGTGGCCATGGAGATGACGCTGACGCTGACGTACGACGAAAAAGGGAGCATCAAAGGCTTCAAGGGCATATGCAGGGATATCCGGGAAAGGAAACAGGCCGAAGAGGCACTGCGAAGGGCATACGGCGAGCTGGAAAGGCGGGTTGAGGAGCGCACCAGGGACCTGGCCCAGGCAAGAGGCACCCTCCAGGGCATCCTTAACACGGCCCCGATAGGAATCATAGTCGCCAATGCCCCGGACGGTAACATCTCGTTCTACTCCCCCTGGGCGGAGAGAATTTTCAGCGACGATGTCCCCGGTAACGTGTACAGCCCGACAGTAAGCCCACGCCGGCTTTTACGGTCCAACGGCTCGCCCTACCCGAACAGCGAACTGCCTCTGTTGATCTCGCTGGAAGAGGGAAAGCGGATAGACGATGTGGAAATGCAGTTCATCAAGCGGGATGGCCAGAAGATGAACCTGCTGGTGAGCAGCGCCCCCATCCGGGACGAAAAAGGCCAGATTAGGGCCGCCGTGGCGACGATAGTGGACATCACCCGGCTGAAGTCTATAGAAAATGAGCTCCGGGACGCCAAAGCTCAGGCGGAACTGTACCTCGACCTGATGAGCCACGACATCAACAACCTGAACACGATAGCCTCCGGCTACATCGAAATGGCACAGGCCAGGGCGACCGAGGACAGGGAAACGACCATGCTGCTCGACAAGTCCGCCGAGATGCTGGAGAGCAGCACCCAGCTGATCGATAACGTCAGGAAGATACAGCAGGCGGAACAAGGAGATCTGCAGACGGAGATCGTCGACCTGTGCGAGGTCATAGAAAAGGCGAAGAAGAGGTACTCGAGCCGGGTGGGAAGAAACGTCACCATTACCGCCAGCTACCCCGCAGGCCACAGCTGCATGGTGACCGCAAACCAGCTTATAGAGGATGTGTTCGCCAACCTGATCGACAACTCGATCAAGCACGCGTCTCCAGATAAGCCCGTGCAGATCAACATCGCCATAGCCGAGATCAGCAGAGCTGGCAAAGAATACTATATGGTGACGGTCGAAGATAACGGCCCGGGCATTCCCGACGACGTGAAAAGCCGCCTCTTCGCCAGGCTCCAGCGAGGGAGAACAAAAGCCGCAGGCAGAGGGCTCGGGCTCTACCTGGTCAAAACCCTGGTGGAGGACTTCGGCGGGAGCATCAGGGTGGAGGACCGGATAAAGGGCAACTACCGGGAAGGCACCCGATTCGTCGTCCTGCTGCCCACAGCCGAGGCTTCGCCCCAGGGAGGAACAGGAGCCTGCGCTGGCTGAAAGAAACTGATATTTCCAGGCCGACGACCCGCGCACCAGAGGATATCCGGCTTCCCGGAGTGAACCGTCGCTCTCACCAGTTTATCCTTCATCCGCACCCCGGGTTTTTATTTTTTCACATGCAGCGATTTATCAGTCCTACCTTCGTCCTACATCATAGCTAAGGTGATATTATGGCTGAAAAGAGTGAGAAGAAAGGTGGAATGTCAGTACGTGAAGCAGGCCACAAGGGTGGCGAGAAGACCGCAGAAACCCACGGCAAAGAATTCTACCAGGAGATCGGGGAGAAGGGTGGCGAGAAGACCGCAGAAACCCACGGCAAAGAATTCTACCAGGAGATAGGCCACAAAGGCGGAGAAAAAGTCGCCGAGGAGAAAGGTCCCGAGTTCTACTCGAAGATCGGGCACAAAGGCGGCCAGAAGGTCAAAGACCTGATCGAGAAGGGAGAAGAGGCCGAAGAGAAAAAGTAGGTAAACAAGTAACGCCGGACCGATAAAAACGATTTCTCTTTTGAGGCCGCCCCTGACGGCAGGCCGGCCATCACAGGTACGGAGCGGCGGAACAGCCCACCGGAAGCCGGGATCACGTTTCTCGTGCATGTGAAGGATGGACTTTGCCCGGGCCCGGCGGGCCATGCCGCGAGCTCCGGAGCACACTACGTATAAGAACTTCTTGAACCTGAGCAGTGGGCGCTACGAAAGTAATGGGACTCCGGCTTCAAAAAACCTTTCGGAAAGCGGGGCTTTCAAAAAACCTTTCGGAAAGCCCACGTGAAAATCCGGTCGAAGAGGATGTGCACGAGCCTGGCGAAACCCCGCAGGACAAGCCCCCGTAGCCGGTACACCGCCTTTCCGAGAACTATGTGGAAGACCATGTGGAGAATCCAGCGAAAAATCCTGCCCAGCACCACTTTAAGCCCCTCGTGGATCACTTTTCCTATTCATCTTCCGCCGCCGGAGGCGTGACCAGGACCTTGTCGACCCGCATGCCGTCCATGTCCATGACTTCGTAGGTATAGCCGTCTACAGTGAACTTGTTACCCACCGCCGGAATGCGGTGCAGGTGAGTCATGACGAAGCCGCCCAGGGTCTGGAACATGCCACTCTCCTCTTCGGGCAGGCTGTCGATATCCAGCTCGTTCTTGAACTCGTCGACGGGCATCATCCCGTCCACCAGCCACGAGCCGTCATCTCTCTGGACAACCTTGGGGCCCTCGATCTCGGAGATGTCGCCGACTACGGATTCCATGATGTCGTGGATGGTGACCAGGCCCTGCAGTCCGCCGTACTCGTCGATGATCAGGGCCATGTTCTTGCCCGATTTCTTGAACAGCTCCAGCGCCTTCAGCGCGGGCATGCTCTCGGGGATGAACAGCGGCTCTTTCATGGTCGCCTTCAAATCGAGAGGCTGGCCTACCATGTACCTGCTCAGCAGATCCTTCGCGTACACGATGCCGAGCACCTCGTCCAGGCCGCCCTCGCAGACCGGGAAGATCGAGTGGCCGCTCTCGGTGATCTTCTGCCGGACCTCCTCCAGCGAGTCATCCGTGTACAGCGCCGTCACATCGGTGCGGGGCACCATCATGGCGCTGATCCGCCGCTCTCCCAGGCGGAACACGCTCTCGACCATGTCGCTCTCCGCCTCCTCGAACACGCCCGCCTTGGCACCCTGATCGATCAGGACCTTGATCTCTTCCTCAGTCACCGGAGGCTCGACAGACGGCTTGATACGCAACACCCGGAGAGAGAGCTCTGTGGAAAGGCTCAGCAGCCGGACAGCCGGCATCGCCAGCATGGACAGAAAACGCATTGGCCCGGCGATGATCAGGGCGATCTTCTCCGCGCTGTTCAGCCCGATGCGCTTGGGCACCAGTTCCCCCACCACGATCGTGAGGAAGGTGATGGCCAGTACTACAGTGGCTATTGCGATGGGCTCCGCATACGGGGACAGGGCAGGAACAGCACTAATGTACGGGGCGAGGTCTTCGGCGATGGTCGCCCCTCCGAACGCACCGTTCAGCACACCAATCAAAGTGATGCCGACCTGGACAGTCGACAAGAAATCCCCCGGTGCCTGGGCCAGTTCAAGGGCTAATCCGGCGTTCTTATCCCCCTCGTTGGCGAGCTGCTGTAGCCGGGCCTTACGGCTGGACACAATGGCGATCTCAGCCATCGCAAAAAGGCCGTTCAGAATGATCAGAAATACAACGACGACTGCTTCGATCAATAAATTGGACATTGACAAGTCTCTCCGGGACGGCCAGAACATTTCCGATATTGAGCATACGTACGTCTCGAAATGCACCTGCAATATGCAGTATTAGTCTGTGGCCATCCTAAACTTTACTATCACGCCAGCGCCCGAACATCAGGTCGGTAGGCGCTCTATGATAAGATAATAACATAGGATAGGACATGGTTTATAAATTTTTTGTAGCCAGAGTATCAAGGTCTGGCACTACAATACTTTTCACACGCATATAAATAAAAGTCATACGCCAGACGCCATTATTATTATCGCCGGGTAAAATCGGCTAAACCTCCCGCCCATTACGGGCTGAAGGTGCAAACCTGGATAGAGAATATAAAACTGCAATAGCCCTTGCAATAATAATTTCTGCGTTGCCTATAGCTGGCATAATATGATGCCAGAAGGTGCGGATGTGAGCAAGACATCTGCACGGATACTCCCTATCCCTACCTTTTCAATTCACTTATATATCTCTTATTTATCAAGCCGGCTGAGTTGATAGTGGATAAGATAGCAGAAGAAGACGATGAAAATCGGAAGATTAGTTATAGAGCCTCGGGCGAGATTTGAACTCGCGACCTCGTCCTTACCAAGGACGCGCTATGCCGGCTAAGCCACCGAGGCATCCAGAATTCAGCAACACCCAAATGTCACACCTTATTAATAAATATGTCGGTCGGGCCCGCCTGTGGCGGGCCAGATCGGCGTGGTCTGCACCCCTGAAAACTGGAGACCTGCGGTCTCGGGAGAATATGGGCTGCAGGCATCAGAGACAGAGATGGAGGCACGCTATACCACGGTGACTGGCAGAGGACTAATGGAGGGGTGGCAGGCCTGAATCCCACATCTGCGCTGGTAAGCGCAGGCCGATCACCGATACCCTTTGTTAGGCCTCCCGCGATCCTCCCTTCCGTACGACCTTACAACTCATATATACCGAAAGGCAAGCGACGGTACTTCCCCTATATCTTCCCCACCATATCGAGGGTGGGCTCCATTGTGTCTTCGCCGGGCTGCCAGCTGGCGGGGCATACCCGCCCCTTGTGGTCGTGGACGAACTTCGCTGCCTCCAGCTTTCGCAGCAGCTCTTTCGCGCTCCGCCCGAAGCTGTTGTCGTGCATCTCGATAGCCTTCAGGAGTCCTTCCGGGTCGATGATGAAGCTGGCCCGGAGGGACACTCCCTCTTCCTCGATGTAGGTGCCGAACTCTTTACATAGCTTACCGGTAGGGTCTGCCAACATGGGGTACCTGATCTTCTTGATCGCCGGGGAGTTGTCGTGCCATGCCTTGTGAACGAAAGCGGTGTCCCGGCTGACGCTGAACACCTCTGCATCCAGGTCTTTGAACTTCGGGTACAGGTCCGCCATTTCCTCCAGCTCCGTGGGGCAGACGAAGGTGAAGTCGGCGGGGTAGAAGATGAGGACCATCCACTTGCCCCTGTAGTCTGAGAACTTGAGCTTCTTTATCTCGCTGCCGACAAAGGCGTCGGCTTCGAAGTCGGGAACCCGATCGTTAATCCTGAGCATGGGCAATCACAGAATAGTTTATAATATTCACGTTTATATAAATTATTGAGCTTTCCGGGATGCTTCGACCCGGGAGGCTGGCATACTGTTGACGGGCCCATAAAGAGGCACCCCGATAAATCTCGCATGCGCTGAAAGTGCAGGCTGACCCTCGAAATCTTTGTTGGGCTTCCGCGATCCTTCCTTCCGTTCAACCTTATAACTCCATCTAAGGCAAGAGAAGCGACGGTACCAGCCTTAGATTTTACAGTCCGCAGGACAACAATCATTATATAGTATTTTTATAAGACACTCCTCGGTACACAGGGGTGGGCAAGTTTTACTCGGACACTCTGTTCAGGGGACACGTCATGCAGGCGCTGCTGACATGCAGCCCGGAAGTCTTCCGGTATCTCTGGATGTCATACTCTGATCAGCAGCTATGCTCCCTGAACAGCTGCCGCCGGATTATGCGGGACCCATACTACTCAGAGAACCGGCCCGACCCGGAGGTAATCGAGCTAATCATCGGCCAGAGGCTCCGCTGGTAGCCGTTTTCCCTGTACAGTAAACCCCCGGGTAATAGGCGGTTCGGGTGCATTCGCAGGGACTCCGGAGTGTAGTGCAACCATTAGTTTACGATAAGTAGCTAATTATAATATCGTTTTTAGGCCACATACCAGAGGTGCCTAAATAAACTTTTTATACATTACGATTGAAAAGTGGATATATATGGCTGAAGGGATGGATGGTTCGTCGATCAGGGCTCACATAGAGTCGAACACGCTGATAATTGGGAAAAATTCCAACTATATCAAGCCTCTCAACTACAGGGTCAACCTGCTGGCCGGCATGAACTCGAGGCTGCTGGAACTGGTCAACATCGACGGCGACCTCGTGCTCAGCAAGGGCGCCCAGGCGATGGGCGACGTCAAGGCCAACAACGTGATCCTCGGCCCGTGGACGATCATCCGGGGCAACCTCACCGTCAAAGGCGATCTGCTGGCGCTCGACCACGCCCGGGTCCTCGGCAAAGTCACCTGCAAAGGCAGCGCCATCATCCGCCCCGACGTGGCCTTCGGCGAGCTGCAATCCACCGGCCTCATCGAGTACTACGGCAAGAAGCCGGCCAGGAAGACCAAGGGCAAGATCGTGACCAAAAAAGTGGAAAAATAGAATAAACAGCCTATCCCGACAGTGCAGTATGGTTTAAACTACTTTGGCCAGATGGTCAATAGAGCCACAGCGACATTGCGATCTACTACAACCGGGTGGTAACTGGAACCACGGCGGCACAGCGACACAGCGTCTATGCGATCCATAAACGCCCGGATGGTTACTGGAACCACGGCGGCACAGCGACACAGAGACAGTGGCGAACCGGTAAAAGCGACCTCTTTTTCAGTACACGGCGACACGGAGACAATGCATTAACCAAAAGCTGTTCGCTATCCAATCGTTTCAGTCTGTAATTCTGATCAGTATCCTGAAAGCTTCAGTACCCAGTTGAATCCTGACCGATGTAGCACTATGATAATGTGTAAGTTGGTTGTCTCTGTGCTCCCAGCCACCGTGCCGCTGTGGAGCATAAAAAAGAGCCATGCAATTCGGGTACGGTTGTCTCTGTGTCGCCGTGCCGCCGTGGTTCAAACAATGGATCTTGTTATCGTGTCTCACCCGGTCTCCGTGTCGCCGTGCTGCTGTGTTGCATAATTCATTTTCTCTTCTTTGGGCCGAGCTATTGCAGGTGGAGTGACTCAGCAAGACGATCGCTGCGCTGTGCCAGGATCACAGATTACGCAGAATCTGATGATTCTGACAGATGCCACAGATTGCACAGATTCTAATCGATGAGAAATGGATTTGCCGTCTACCGATTTTATTCTAAGGTCATCTGTGAAATCAGTGCAATCCGTTTCAATCTGTGATCCTGGCACAGCGCAGCGATCGTCATCGCATCGCCTCGAGAACGCCTGCGACTGCAGGCGTTCAAAAGGCGAACATGAAGATAAGAATAATGCAACACAGCATCGCCGTGCCGCCGTGGTTAGAACATATGATCTCCAGTTGGAAGGATAGGGAGCCGTGCCGCCGTGGTTGAGAAGTTGCAGTGATTGATCTTGTAGGGTTATTTCTCTAAGACCCGGTTGGCCAGCACTGCCTGGCCGAAGGAGACTCCGCCGTCGCCGCAGGGGAGCTTGTGGTTGGTGACGAACTGGAGGCCGCTCTCTTTCACCGTGTTCTCGATGACGGCGCCGATGGCCGCGTTGACGGCGACGCCGCCGCTGAAGCCGACGATGCCTTTGCCGGCTTTCTTTGCCTCCTCGCAGGCCTGGTCTGCGAACGCCTTTGCGAGGGTGTCCTGGGCGGCGGCTGCTATGTCAGCTTTGCGTTTGCCTTCGTCGAGCGCCTCGACCACCGAGAGTAGCAGAGATCTCGAGTCCACAAACCGTATGCCGTTCTGAGTAATTATGTCGCACCGCAGCTTTACGTTTCGGGCGTCGCCATAGTAGGCGACGCTCTCCAGCTTCATCGCGGGCTCGCCTTCGTAGGTCCGCTGGTAGCAGATGCCCAGCACGGCTGCGACTGCATCGAGCACTCTGCCGGCGCTGGAGGTGCGGGCCACGTTGAGGCCGGTCTGCAATTGCCGCAGGATGACGCTCGCCTCTATCCCGGTCATGCCCTGCTCCAGCATCTGCGTGATCCTGCCGTCTTCGACTGATCCATGCAATAGCCCGGCCACCATGCGCAGCGGGAACTTCGTGGCCAGGTCGCCCCCGGGCATGGGCGCGGGGAGCAGCCCGACCGGGTGGCCTTTGCCTGTAAATATTTCGCCGCCCCAGACGGTGCCGTCTTCTCCGAAGCCCACCCCGTCCATGGCGACGCCGACCACGTCGTCGACGCTGACATCGTCGGTACCGACGCGCTCGACGACGAGGGAGCCGATGTGCGCCCGGTGGTGCTGGACCGGCACGATCCGGGCGCCGAACTTCTGCGCCAGCTCCTTTCCGAGCCTGGTGGACAGGAAAGAGGGGTGCAGGTCACAGGCGATTATCTCGGGCTTCACCTGGGTCATCTTCAATAAACGATCTACGGTTTCCCGGAGATTGTCCAGCGCCAGCGGATTCGTGATGTTGCCCAGATGATGAGAGACGTAGCAGAGATTATCCTTGTAGATCGATATGGTCGAGTTGAGCTCCGGGCCCATGGCTAAAATGGCTTTGGGCGCCTTCTCCTTCATGACGAAGGACGTGGGAGCGTAGCCCCTGGCCATTCTGGTGAAGTACATGCCGCCGCGGTTCCACCTCAATACCGAGTCGTCGCACCGGTTCAAGATACGGCGGTTGTGCAGCAGGAAGCAGTCCGCGATGTCCCCCAGCCGCCGGAACGCCTCCTCGTTGTCCCGGACCATCGGCTCGCTGGGCAGGTTGGCGCTGGTCATGATGAGCGGCTCATCGATCGCGCCGAAGAGTAAGTGGTGGAAGCCGGTGTACGGGGTCATGAAGCCCACGGTGTGCAGGCCCGGCGACACTGATTCCGGCACGTTGTCCTTCCTCCGCAGCAGCACGATCGGCCGCTTGAGCGAGTCCAGCAGCGCCCGCTCGCCCTCCGAGACGTAGGCGTAGTCCTCGATCATGGGCAGCGGGGCCATGAGCGCGAAGGGCTGCTCCGGCCGGTTCCGGCGCTGGCGCAGCAACTGGGTGACGTCCATCCGGCAGCATAAGTGAAAACCACCTACGCCCTTGATGGCGACGATTTTACCATCCTGGAGGGCGGCGATCGTCTGTTCCAGGGGAGGCGTGCTCTCCTGTCTTCCTGAATCGTAGAAGCTCAGCTTCGGGCCGCATTTAGGACATGAGATAGTCTGGGCGTGGTACCTCCTGTCCTTCGGATTTTTATACTCCTTCAGGCAGTCCTCGCACAGCGGGAAGTCCGTCATGGAGGTGGTCTCCCGGTCGTAGGGCAGGGTGTCCATGATGGCGTACCGGGGGCCGCAGTCCACGCAGGAGGTGGCCCAGTAATCTTTGTAGTGGCCGGTGTGCCGCATGTCGTCGATGCAGGCATTGCAGATGCCGGTGTCAGGGGGGATGAAGCCTCCGAAGCCTGACAGGCCGCTCTTCTCGATCACGAATTCCTTGTGCTTGCCTTCGTAGGGCCCATACTCTACCTCAACGGAGTCTATGCGCGACAGGGGCGGCCCTACGCGAAGTTTGGCGATAAAAGACTCTACGGCTGCATCGTCGCCCTCAGCCTCGATGGCGACGCTGGTGCCCAGGTTCTGCACAAATCCCATAACTCCGGCCTCGTTTGCGATGCGGTGGACGAACGGCCGGAAGCCTACCCCCTGGACAATGCCCTTTACAGAAATTCTCGCCTTTTTCATAGAATTAGCTCAGATTGACGTAATGCTTCAAAAAGTTTATTGCCGATTTGTGATATATTTTTCTATGTCATGTTTTATGGATGGAGCCCTGTTTAATGGAGCCAAGCGTTAAGAGGACAAAAATCATCAATGATGCCGCGGACATGGTGCCGCTCCTGCAGGTGTTTAACTCACGGCTGCACTCGCAGGTATTCGACGAGGTGTCAGCCGGGTGGAAGACCAAGGAGGAGCTGGACGAGATCACCGGCAAGGATACTGCCAAGAGCCTTGATGCGCTGCGGCAGGGTGGACTGGTCGAGAGCAGGTGGCGTATGCCTGAGCCAGGCCAGCCGCCGGTGCTGGAGTACCGTACTTCTTATAGCGAGGTGCGGGCCAGCTTCCAGTGTACGATGAAGGAGATGAGCGAGCTGATCATGATCTCGTTTTCGATGGACGAGGGGTTAAGGAAGTTAGCCGAGGACATCGAGGCCGAGGTGGAGAAGGGTAACGCTTCGCTGATCAACCTCGCCCGGGTGTTCGACAAGAGCCCGATGTTCCTGAAGGCCATAGCCAAGCGGTCCGGGCGCATAGCGGTCAAGGGACAGCGGCTGGAGATCGTCAAGGAACGGCCATGACGCGTCAAGGAATAAGACCATGACGCGTCAAGGAATAAGACCATGACGCGTCAAGGATTGATATCATGACGGTGCTGGAGAAGAAGCGAGAGGTGACGCGGTTCCAGATCCTCGTGGAGGTCGCCGCTAGCCAGCCCCAGATCAAGCAGAGCCAGATAGCCGACTCGCTGGGCATCACCCCCCAGGCTGTTTCCGAGTACATCAAAGACCTGGTAGCCGAGGGCATGATCAGTTCCGGCGGCCGGGGCCAGTACACGGTGACGCCCCTCGGCGTCGAGTCCATCATCGCGGGCGCCCGGGAGCTGAAAGACTACTCGGACTACGTGCTCAACAACGTGATCGGGCAGGTGACCGTCTGGGCCGCTATCGCCAGAGAGCCGGTAAAGAAGGATGACGTGGTCAGCCTGACCATGGAAGCAGGCATCCTCTACGCCGGGCGCGGGGGCGGAAGCGCCAGCGGTACCGCGATCAACGCGGCGGGCGCAGGAGAAGACGTGGGCGTAGCTGGCCTGAAAGGCCTCATACCGCTGAAGCAGGAGAAAGTCACGGTGATTCGGATACCGGTGATAGCCGCAGGCGGCTCCCACGGTGTCGACGGGGCACTGCTGAAACGCTCGGTGAGCGGCACCGTGTGCGTGGCGGGCATCGAGGCGCTGGCCGCGCTGGGGAAAGCCGGCGTTAAGCCTGACGTCCGGTTCGGGTCAGTGGAAGCCGTCGTGGAAGCGGCAACCAAGGGCTTAAAAGTCACCCTCGTAATTTCCGAGGACATGGCTCCGCAGGCGATCCAGAAGCTCGAAGCGGCGGGAATCAGCTACGAAGCCGTAGACCCGGCCCGGCAATAGTGTTACCTTTTTAGCGCAAGCCAGGCCTTTTCCCCCGCGGGCCGCTGATCTTTTATTGAGGCTTTTTATCGGCACGACGGCAAATCTTTTCATATGGCGCTGGCGGGACGTGAAGGGCTTGAAAAATACCGGGCCGTCTTCGAAGCGGCAAGCGATGGCATTGCCCTTCAGTACCCGGGCACCTGGGAGATAGTAGACGTTAATCCGGCAATGTGCCGCATGTACGGGTACTCGAAAGAAGAGATCATGCACATCAATCCCGCCCTCCTGTTCTCCGGCGAAGACCCGCTCGCGATGGAGAAAGCCGGGGCGAGGCTACAAGCAGCCATGTCAGGTCATCCCCAGCTGTTCGACTGGCATGCCAGGCACAGGGACGGGCATACGTTCTGGATTCAGGTGAGCCTGAAGCTCATGCAGATCGGGCCACAGGCGTATGTGCTGTCGTTAGTCAGGGACATCACGGACCGCAAGAGAATCGAGCAGGAGCTGCACGATAGCAAAATTAGCCTGGAACAGGCCCAGCAGCTGGCTCAGCTCGGCACCTGGAGGTGGGACGCCATCAACGACGTGGTTACCGGGTCCTCCGAGGCCAGTAGAATCCTCGGCGTGGATCAGCCGATCACTCAGGGGGAGTTTATCGAGATCATCCACCCCGAGGACAGAACACGGGTAGCTAAGGCCATCAGGAAAGCCGGAGAGAGCGATGTACCTTTCAGCCAGGAATTCCGGTTCCTCCGCAGCGACGGCTCGGTACTGTGGGTACACAGCGTGGGCAAAACTGTTTTCGAAGATGGGAGGCCCCTGTACTCGTTTGGGACGATCCAGGACATCACCGATCGGAAGCGCTTTGAGCAGGAGCTGCAGGAGAGCGAGACTATCCTCGCACAGGCCCAGCAGCTGGCACACCTCGGCAGCTGGAGGTGGGATGTGCAGCGCGACGTCCTAAAGATGTCTGACGAAGGCTACCGGATCATGGGGCTGAAGCCGGGAGAGATCGGGTTAAACTACTCGAGGTTTCTGGGGTTCATCCACCCCGATGACCGGGGGGAGATGGAAAAGGCAATAACAGCAACCGTGAATGAAGGGCTCATGTATCGACAGGTACACCGCCTGGTGCGCCTGGACAGGTCGGTCCGGTGGATACAGTGCGAAGGTAAGATGATATCTACCGAAGATCAGCCGGCGGTGATGCTGGGCACTATGCAGGACATCACCGAGATCAAGAATGCCGAGCGGGCGGTAGAAGATGCCCGGGCTCAGGCTGAGCTGTTCCTCGACCTGATGGGCCACGACATCAACAACATGAACCAGGTCGCGCTGGGCTACCTGGAGATGGCGCTGAACAAGCTCCATAGAGGAGAGCAGATCGGCCCTGCCGACGTCGTGCTGGTGGAGAAGCCGCTGGAGACGCTGGAAAGTAGCTCGAACCTCATCCGGAACGTCAAAAAGCTGCAGCGCGCCAGATCAGAGAACATGGCCACGCAGGCTATGGATATCGGAGAAGTGCTCACCTGGGTGAAGGACCGCGCTCTGCACGCGCCGGGAAGGGACATCACAATCGACTACCGCCCGGCATACGGCTTCAGGGTCATGGCCAACGAGCTGATCTGGGATATGTTCTCGAATATCGTCACCAACGCGGTCAAGCACTCCGACCCGAAAAAGCCGCTCCACGTCCGCATTGCCGTAGACCGCGTCTTCGAGGCGAAGCAGGAGTACTACAGGGTATCCGTCGAAGATAACGGGCCGGGCATACCCGACGACACGAAAAGGCAGATCTTCAGCCGCCTCCAGCACGGACGGGGACGTCCCAGGTCAGGTGGGCTCGGCCTTTATCTTGTGAGCACCCTGGCCAGCCAGTTCCACGGGAGAGTGTGGGTAGAAGACAGGGTTCCGGGAGATCACACCAGAGGAAGCCGGTTCGTGGTAATGCTCCCGGCGCTGCGGGCCGAGGATGCCAACTCCGACGCCGAAGCCCGGGCTTAGATCATTGGTTATTCAACGCCCTCCGGAGCTCCGATAAATCTTCTTCGCAGAACAGGTCTTCCAGCGTGAGGTCGGGGTACTTCCTGTCGATAAGCCCGCCCATGCAAACGCAGCACGTGCCGTTCTCGTAGTGCCGGCAGATCGAGTTGATGCACTTGCCCGGGTTGCGGCAGTGGCTGACATCCCCGGTCAGGTTCTCGTACAGCTCGTGCAGCGTGACCGCCACCAGGTAGCCATCCAGGGTTTCCGGCGCGTGGTCGCAGTCCGGCGAGATGGGATCGAGCTCCGGGGGCACGCCCACGAAGATGAGCTTATGCCTCGCCACGTTGAACCCGATGATATTTGTGCGCGGGGCCATCCCGAAGGAGAGATCCTCGGCCCCGTCGACGAAGACGATACGGATCCTGTTCTCCGGGTCCGCGACCCTGATCTGGCGGACGACCTGCCGGAAGGTTCTGTATACCTTATACCTGCGGCCCATCGAGGATGCCAGCGATCGTAAGCGGCTCCCCGGCTTGTCGTAGTTATCCGGCTGAAAGGGTCCGGTGAACGCTTTGCTGTCGGGGAACAGCGCCGGGTCATACTCGAGCGCGATGCCGAACAGCTTTTCGAGCACCGCGCGCAGCATGGGGAAATCCCGGTTGGTCACCGCTCGCAGCATAAAAACAGTACCGTGGTAGATCGTCTGCGCTTCTACAATAAATATATAACCCCCGCCGGGATTGATCGATCAAATCCAGAATAACCGATGGTAGCCGGATGAAAACTTACTACGACGTTCTGGGAGTCCGCCGGGACGCAAGTCCCGGGGAAATCAAGCAGGCGTACTACCAGCTTGCCCTCCAGTACCACCCGGACAAAAACCCGTCAGCAGAAGCCGCGGAGAAAATGCGCCAGCTCAACGAGGCATACCAGACGCTGTCAGACCCCGCGGCGAAGGCGAGGTACGATGCGGCGCTAACATCTCCTGCACGGCGCCATACCAGCAGAAACACAGGATACGCCAGCCACACGTGGGCGGACTACGGGTACGAAGCCCCCCGGCATACTAACGTGTACCAGCACACGGTATACTTCTCCTTCGAGAACCTCGTCGCCGCAATGATCATGGGCGCCACCCTTGGCCTCATCATCGCCGCCTCCTTCGTCTTCCTGGGTATCCGCCTCGACACCAGGCCCGGCCTCGCAGCGGCAGCCCTGCTGGCCGCCTTCGCGATATTAATCCCGCCTGTGCTCACCATCCTGCAGCTGCGCAAGACCATCAACAGCGACGGCGAAGCAAAGATGGTCGGCGCCATCACGCTGTCCGCCACCCTCTCCATCGCCGTCGCCGCCGCGACCATAATAACAGCCATATTCGGCGACCCCGGCCAGGGGCCCAACCCCCTCTGCGGGTGCTGCGGGCTCACACCGGCTATGGGCATCGTAGGATGGGTCTTAGGCGGCTGGATGGGTAAGATTACCAGGAACATGTTCCCTATCTGAGCATGGGATGAAAAACGATCGCTGCGCTGTGACCGACTGGAAGCAGTCTCTTGTATACAGGATCACAGATTGAAACGGATTGCACTGATTTCACAGATGTCATTAGAATAAAATCGGTAGACGGCAAATCCATTTCTCATCGATTAGTATCTGTGCAATCTGTGGCATCTGTCAGAATCATCAGATTCTGCGTAATCTGTGTTTCTGGCACAGCGCAGCGATCGTCTTGATGTCTTATGAGCACAGAGAATCAGTTATACTTCGGATCCAGGCCTCTGTCGATCACGACGTCGAAGTCGAGCCGGTCTTCCCAGTCCCAGTAGATCCAGGCCTGGAAGATCAGGTCATCGGCAGTGCCGGAAGTTTTGATGCTGGTCGGCTTTTTCTCGCACACGGAAAGCTCCCTGACCTGGATGTCGTAGTACCCGTTGTTTTTATAGTACCCGGGGTTGTCGAACAGGTTCCAGGAAGGGTCGGCGTGGATCCACCTCGACCCGTCCCAGGCTTCCAGCCACGCGTGGCTGTAGACCGTGTCGTTCCGGTCCTTCTCGACGCAGATGATGAACTTCGCCGGGATGCCCATGGACCGGTAGTAGGACCGGGCCAGCGAAGCGAAGTCTTTACAGATGCCGTGGTAGCGCGGGCCGAAGCCGGACTGGTTGTAGCCTATGTACCAGTCGCTCTGGGTGAAGTCACCGTAGTACTGGTCTGTCTGCCACCGATCCGGGTCGGAGATCATCTGGCGGTTCACGTATGCCGTCAGGTTTTTCATGGCGCCGTAGAGGTCCTTGGTCCGGTACGGCTCGACGCCGTTAGTGAGCCCCATTGCGGCGTTCAGCGAGTTGTTGTACGCGTCCCCCTGCCTCGCGATGAAACGCTGATCGTAGTAGCCGGGAGGCACGAGGGTGCTGAGGTCGTCGTTCCCGAGGTTGTCCCCGGCGGGCTCCGGGTCCCCGATGGCAAAGGTCATGAAGATATACCGCCCGGTCTCGTTCAGGTAGTCGAAAGTCAGCGTCTCGTTGATGTCGAAGTCCAGCCTGAAAGCCGGGGAGATAGCCCCCGCATACCCGTCGGAGGGCACAGTAAAGTCGAACTCCAGGGTGAGGTCAGAGCCCCGGGTCCAGTTCTTGAACGCTATTTGCCGGGCGCTGTACCCGTCGGCTGGAAGGCAGAAGGTAAAGTTACCGCTGACCTCTTCCTCGCCGGTGGCGTCCCTGCGGAAGGTGACGGTGGAGGAGTGGGCACTGCCGAGCGGCTGCCACTGATCTAAATCGGCGCTCACGAACGTGATGTTGCCGGCCGTAGGCTTGACGATGACGGGTTCGGCATGGCTCTCGGATAGCGTGTTATAGAAGAGAGCGACGGACGTCATCACGCCGATGAACAGCAGACACGCCAGTAACAATGAAGTTGATCTATGCCCGTCAGACAAGGTTAGACTTCCTGGACAGCCCCCCTAACGAGGCCTGAGCCGGCAGGATATCTGGGTTGCTAGTATTAACCCTTTCTGTCACAATCCGTCAATGCCGCTGCCCTTCGGGCAGTAGAAGAAAAGGGGGTCGCAGGACGCCCTCGCTAGTCATTCCCGGGGCGGCGCTCTGATCGGTACTTCCGGCCGGTCGAGCACGCTCGGTTCGGGCTTGTTGTGCTTGCAGTTCCGGTTGGACATCAGCGGGTCGAGGACGTCGACTTTTCTGGGGCTGCCACCGTAGGCGCAGAGCATGGTGCGGTCGGGCAGCGCTCTTAAGAATTCGCAGCCGATACAGGAGAACGGGAACTCTTTCTTCATGCGGTCGACCAGAGAATCAGGATACAGAGGCCTGTCAAGATCCATGGTCTATCATACGCACTCCTCCGGCATATATTCTGGGGAGTAAATAACGATTTATATGAGCAGTGTCATCTATTCGGAGTAATCCATGGCGCTATTCGTCGTTTTCGTGCCCTACCGCAAGGACGAGTACCGGGTCTACCCCGTGAAGGGGGAGGGCAAGCCTGTCTTCTCGGGCGTGCTCACCGTGCAGGAGACCTCCAGGGGCACCAGGCCGCTCAAAGTGAGAGTGATCAAGGAAAAGGGAGACGAGTACCTGCCGGTTTCGACGTTCATGGAACTGCTCAAGGCCGCGGACTGCATCTTTACCACAATGATGACCGACGCCCAGGAGCAGGGGCTCAATGAAATGCTGAAAGCTTACCAGCTCACGTCGCAGCGGGTCGGGGTCTGCCGGTTCTGCCTCATGGAAGATAACCTTACTTTCAAGAAGCCCGACATGGTCCGGTTCAAGAGCGAGCTGGTCTGCCTGGACTGCGCCAAAAAAGAGCTAAAGAGGGAGCTGAGTTTCCGGGGCCGGATCACCTCGAAGGGCCTCGATCGGATGGAGTCCATTCTCGAGAAGACGAGGGACCTGAACCGGGTGCTGGCCCTGCTCAACCCGACCAACCTGCCCCCGGAGCTGACGAAGTTCGACCTGATACCGGCGGCGGAGTCGAGAATTAAGCCGGTGAAGGTCGCCGATCTGAAAATTGACGGGAAGCTGAAAGAGGTGCTGCTAGGCAAGGTAGAGAGCCTCCTCCCGGTCCAGTCCAGATCCGTGAGCTCCGGCCTGCTCGACGGCAAGAGCCAGCTCGTCGTCTCTGCGACAGCGACGGGCAAGACGCTGATCGGCGAGCTCGCGGGCGTCAGCAACATCCTGGCCGGCAAGGGGAAGATGCTCTTCCTGGTGCCGCTGGTGGCGCTGGCCAACCAGAAGTACGAGCAGTTCAAGAAGCGGTACTCTCCACTGGGGCTGAAGACTGCCATCCGGGTGGGCACGTCCAGGATTTCGCTGAACTCGGTCAAGCTGAACACCTCGCTGGACTCGGACATCGTGGTGGGCACGTACGAGGGCCTGGACTACGTGCTCCGCACCTCCGGCCCCGCCGGCGTAAAAAAGATCGGCACCGTGGTGATCGACGAAGTGCACATGCTGGAGGACCCGGAGAGAGGCCACCGGCTGGACGGGCTCATAGCGAGGCTCAGGGCCTGCGCCCCCGCCGCCCAGTTCGTCTTTTTATCCGCGACTATCGGCAACCCGAAGGAAGTGGCAAAGCACCTGGGCGGGACGCTGGTCGAATACGAGCACCGGCCCGTAGCTCTTGAAAGGCACCTGATCTTCGCTCAGATGCACGAGAAGTACCGCCTCATCGACGAGTACGCCTCCAAAGAGTACGCGAAGACCTCCACGAAAGGCTTCCGGGGACAGACCATCGTCTTCACCAACTCCAGGAAGAAGTGCCACTCCATCAGCCAGGCATTACGTATTAATTCCGCCCCTTACCACGCCGGCTTAACGTATCCACAGCGCAAGAGTGTGGAGGACCGGTTCGCGAAGGGCGAGATCAAGGTAGTAGTGACTACTGCAGCGCTGGCGGCAGGCGTGGACTTCCCGGCCTCCCAGGTGATCTTCGAGTCCCTGGCGATGGGCAAAGACTGGCTGTCGGTCAGCGAGTTCCAGCAGATGCAGGGGAGAGCAGGCAGGCCCGACTTCCACGACCTCGGAAAGGTGGTCGTCCTCTCCGACCCGGACAGCACCATCGAGGGGGAGAGCGAGGAAGAGGTCGCGTTCCGCCTGCTGGGAGGCAGCGCGGAGCACGTGAACGTCTGCTACGACGAGCCCGAGCAGATGGAGGAGTGTTTAGCGAATACCAGCGTCGCCCCGGAGGAGAAGGTGCTGGAGAAGATCAACGACCAGATGCTCGGCATTGTCAGCTCGACGCCGGCGCTCGTACAGAAGTGCGTCTCCGGCGGCCTGCTGACGAAAGAGAAAGGCACGGTAAAGCAGACGCCGCTGGGCCGGGCCGTGGTCACCCACTTCCTCAGCGTGTCCAACGCCCTCATGATCCGGGACCGGCTCCGCAAAAAGGTCGCCCCGCTGGACATCGCCGTGGAACTAGAGGCGTTCGACGCCGTGTACTTCCGGGGAGCGGACCGCCTCTCCAAAGTGATCGGCATCAGCGTGCCCTCCCGTGTGTTCAGCCCGTCCAGCCTCGACATCGTCTTCTCCGGGGACGCCATCGCCAAGATGGACCACGGGATGCGCGACCAGTTCCTGGAATTCAGCGCGGACTTCCTGGACTGCGTGTGCGAGGATAGCCCGTTCTGCGGCTGTGCCGAGCGCAAGTTCAGCAAAAAGCTCATCGCCTACAGGCTCCAGGATAAAGATCCCCACGGCATCGCCCGGGCCATCGCGGCCGACTACAACCTCAACGCCTTCGAAGGCGACATTCTGGGATATCTGGACCGCACGGTGAGAAACCTCGACGCCGTCCACGAGATCGCCCGCATCGAGCGGCTCAACCAGGCCGCCGCAGAGGCAAAACTGCTGAGGGAAGGCGTCGAAGACCCCGAGAAGATCACTCAGGAGCAGTACAACGCTTTAGTGGGCACCACCAGAAAGCGGACTTACGCGCCGAGAAAGAAGGCGAAGGCTGCGCTGGATGACGATGAGGACGAAGAGTACTAGCACCAGCTACATGAAAACCCGTAGAGCGTACAGAGGTTATTCACCACGGCGGCACGGCGACACCAAGACAATGCGATTCACAATATGCCGGACGGTAAATGAAACCACGGCGGCACGGCGACACCAAGACAATGGCGTACTACTATTAACAAGTACTAATTTTTATGCCCACAGCGACACCAAGACAGTGCATTAACCAATAGCTGCTTGATGGCCGATAATTTAGCTTGATTTACAGATCGCACAGCCGGGAAGCTTTAACACCTACATTTAATCCATCGTACCTCTGGCACCGAAATACTAACCAATTTGTCTCAGTGCACTCGATCCGCTGTGCCGCCGTGGATCAATAAAAAGAGCCTTACCATTTAGATACGGACTGTCTCCGTGTCGCCGTGCTGCTGTGTTGCATTATTCTTATCTTCATGTTCGCCTTTTGAACGCCTGCAGTCGCAGGCGTTCTCGAGGCGATGCGATGACGATCGCTGCGCTGTGCCAGGATCACAGATTGAAACGGATTGCACTGATTTCACAGATGACCTTAGAATAAAATCGGTAGACGGCAAATCCATTTCTCATCGATTAGAATCTGTGCAATCTGTGGCATCTGTCAGAATCATCAGATTCTGCGTAATCTGTGATCCTGGCACAGCGCAGCGATCGTCTTGCTGAGTCACTCCACCTGCAATAGCTCGGCCCAAAGAAGAGAAAATGAATTATGCAACACAGCACCGCCGTGCCGCCGTGGTTAGAACATTTAATCATGTAATCGTTTCTCGCACTATCGCTGTGCCGCCGTGCCGCCATGGTTGAAATTTAAAATCGTCGTGGTTATCCGGGTAACAGCGTTCGGAAACTGTCAGCTTAAAAGTTGGGGGGAGATGGCTGAAGCTAATGTACAGCCATCTTTGGGTAATTGTCAGTTCGACAGGCGTCCTGGGTTAGCCTTTCTTCTTGATCGGGCTCGGGCCGACTGCTTCGTCGTCTACGGCGTTGATGAAGACGCACTTCTTCTCTTCCCGGGTCGGCACGCCGCCTTTGCCGCCGCTGAACCTGATTCTGCCGTCGGCTACGATGACGTTGTCGTCTCCGGTGTCCTCGATCTCCTCGATGACGCCGGTCGCCGGGTTCTGCCTGAGACGCTTCTTTCTCGGACCGCTTGCCTGCTGGGCCTGTGCGGGGGCTGCCTTCTGGGCCGGCGCCTCCTCGTCAAAGGGTGTTGCCGCACATGCCGGTGCTGCACCGCCGTGTGGCATCACTTCGACCGCTGCGTTCAGCAGCCTGGCGACCATGACGAGCTTGAGCTCGAGGCCGATGATCCTGCTCTCGGTGTCCGCCGGGTTTTCCGCGATCTTCGCATCGTACTGGCTGACCGCCTCTTTGAGATCCGTAATGTCGATCTCGGCGCCAGCCGCGGATAGCTTCTGCTCTATCCTGTCGAAAATGGTTGTTCCTGCACCATCCATCGATTTTATCCCCTATAGGCATTACATGAGGGGGGATTTCGCTTAAACCTTTTGGTGCAGGAGAGCCGGCAACAGAACAGCAGTCGCCTGCTTCGGTCACGAGCGTGGGGCACCCCGATCTGCGGTCGCCTGACGGGAATAAATATAAGCTTGCAGTAATAATTAGTCCGCAATCTAGCGGTATCTAGTGACTCGTATGCAAAACTGGAAAGAAATGGTGGCCATCAACGATGGCATCGACCGGCTGCTGGCCGGGGTCGAGCTGCCGGAGATCAGGCAGGGCATGGCCCACTCGCTGAAGACGTCGGGGAAAAGGCTGCGGCCGGTTACACTGCTGCTCATGGCAGAGCTGAACGGCGGCACTGTTGAAAAAGCGCTGGACGCCGCGCTCGGGATCGAATGCATCCACACCGCGTCGCTGATCCAGGACGACATCCTGGACGAAGGCCTGAAGCGCCGGGGAGAGCTGACGTCCCACGAGAAGTTCGGCATCTTCATCGCCACCGTGTCCGCCGATTACCTGATCTCGAAGGCGGTGATGCTGTACTCGCAGTACGACGCCGCATCCATATCGGCGTTCGGCCGGATGGGCCTGGAGCTGGCGGAGGGCGAGGTGCTCGACATCAAGACCCGGAGGTCGAAAGCTGACGAGGCCTACTACATCGAGTGCGTCCGCCGGAAAACCGCGACGGCCTTCGCCTCGTGCTTCGAGATAGGTGCGAGGATCGCGGGCGCTTCCGACGAAAGGGCGGAGCTGTGCCGGAAGATGGGAGAGGAGTTCGGCATCGCCTACCAGATCGTCGACGACCTGATCGAGTTCACCCGGATCGACGACGAGAACAAGATATCGCTGCAGCAATCGTACATCCTGCCTCTCCTGTACCACGAAACCATGCCCCGGGACCAGGCGATAGACGCCTGCATGAGGCAGGTGGAAAAGCGGATCGAGTTCATCGAGCAGGCCCTCGGGCAATTCCCGGATGGGGAGGCGAAGGACAAGCTGCGCGAAATCGTGGGCATTCTCCGCGGGTACAATGGGGTCAAGATCAAAGCATAGCCGGGCATAATGCACTGGCTAAGCCTTAATCCTTTTATAACCGCCGTCCGCTGCGCTGTTACCCTGCTATTGGTCGAAAATACCGACAGGCACGCCAAGGTCGATCTATCGGGTCCTGTCATTCCATGAAAATTCCGGGCCCGGGAGGTGTTGAGAGGTCGGCGAGGAGGCTGGAGAGGTTCACGGAGTTTAGAGAGGACACGTTCAAGCTGGGAGGTCAGGGAGGTCAGGAGGTCTGAGAGGAGGTTATGTGAGGCACCCGGAGGTCCGAGAGAATTTTATTGATGATCACATTCGAACTATCTGGGGCTGTCAGGTACCGTTTACACGAAGTACTCAAAGTACGCGAAGTACCCGAAGTCATACTTTAAGATCGGCTTGCAGTCAGCCCTTTAATCGTACTTTGAGTACTTCGTGTACCTTGTGTACTTCGTGTAAATGGTACGGGCGCTCATCCGAAAAGTGCAGAATAATACCCTGTTATCCTCCCAGACCTTTCCACACTCCCAGACCTCCTCTCTAACCTCTGACCCTCTCTAACCTCCCAGCTTGAAAATCCTCCCCTGCCTCCCGGGACCTCCCCGACCTTCAGGAGTTTTTCACCGGCTTAACGAGAAAAACCAGTTTTCATAAGCCGAGTGCCTGGCGGCTTACAAACATAATACCAGAGCAATTATTGATCAAATTTTTCCATAGGACTATATTATCTTGCCAGTTTGATCGTCTATAAGATCGGTCTACCACATGCCCTCTCAGCCTTTATTCTAGCCTGCGCTCAATGCCGTGATAACCAAAACTCACATTTATATTATATTGATTATATTTATTATTCTGTTGAGGTTTGACGATGACCGTGCAGAAAGAGGAGAAAGCTAAGCTGCGGCTGAAGGTGGCGGAAGCCGATAAGCGCGAGGTCGGGAGGGGCATCGCGAGGATCAACGAGCGTCACATCAAGGAGATAGGCGTCTCGTACGGCGACATCATCCAGATTTCCGGCCGCCGGAATACCTCGGCCGTCGTGGGCAGCGCGTTTCCCTCGGACATGCACCTGGACATCATCAGGGTGGACGGTATCGTCCGGCATAACGCCGGGACTACTCTCGGCGACTACGTGGAGATCTCCCGCGCCCGGTGGACCGAGGCCAAGAAGGTGGTGCTGACCCCAGTCCAGAAAGGCATCCGCATCTACGCGTCTCCCGACAGCCTGCAAGCCTCATTTCTCAACAGGCCGGTGTCCCAGGGCGACATCGTGTCAACGTCGACGTATAACCCGCCGAGCCAGTCGTTCAACTCCAACCTGATGTTCGAGGAGTTTTTCCGCGACTTCTTCTCCAACCCTTCGCTGGGCCTGGGCGAGGTCAAGCTGGCCGTGGCGTCGACCGTCCCGGCGGGGATAGTAAAGATAACCGAGGTGACTGAAATTCAGCTGATGCCGGAGGCGACCGAGATCTCCAGGGACGAGGTGCCAGAGGTGACCTATGAAGACCTGGGTGGTATCAGGGACGCCATACAGAAGATCAGAGAGATGATCGAGCTGCCGTTGAAGTACCCCGAGCTGTTCAACAGGCTGGGCATAGATCCCCCAAAGGGGGTGCTGATCCTGGGGCCTCCGGGCACGGGAAAGACGCTGCTGGCCAAAGCTGTAGCCAACGAATCGGACGCGTACTTTACGTCGATCAACGGCCCGGAGATCATGTCCAAGTACTACGGCGAATCTGAACAGCACCTCAGGGACGTCTTCAAGGAGGCGGAGAATAACTCGCCCGCCATCATCTTCATCGATGAACTGGACTCGATCGCCACCAAGAGGGCCGAAGTAACGGGCGAAGTGGAGCGCAGAGTCGTGGCCCAGCTCCTGTCGCTCATGGACGGCCTGAAATCGAGGAAGAACGTCATCGTCATCGGGGCGACCAACCGGCCTGAAGCCATCGATAATGCTCTGCGAAGGCCAGGCCGGTTCGACCGGGAGATCGAGCTCCGGGTCCCGGACAAAGGGGGGCGGAAGGAGATCCTGCAGATTCACACCCGCAGCATGCCGCTCACCCCGGACGTCGACCTGGACGAGCTATCCGACAGGACGTATGGCTTCGTCGGCGCGGACATCGCAGCCCTCTGCAAGGAATCGGCCATGAATGTCCTGCGCCGGGTGCTCCCGAACATCGACATGAAAGACCAGGCTCTGCCCGTGCAGGTGCTGGACAAGTTGCGCGTGACCAGGCAGGACTTCGAGGAAGCGCTGCGGATCATCCAGCCGTCGGCACTGCGAGAGATCATGATCGAGGTGCCCAACGTCACCTGGGGCGACATCGGCGGCCTGGAGAGCGTCAAGATGCTCCTCCGGGAAGCGGTGGAGTGGCCGCTGAGGTACGCAGACTCGTTCCGGCGCATCGGCGTCGAAGCCCCGAAAGGCGTGCTGCTGTACGGGCCCCCGGGCACGGGCAAGACACTGCTGGCCAAGGCGATCGCCAACGAAAGCCAGGCTAACTTCATCACAGCCAAAGGCAGCGACCTCCTGTCCAAGTGGTACGGTGAGTCGGAAAAGCACATCAGCGAGGTGTTCAAGAAGGCGAGGCAGGTGTCTCCTGCCATCGTCTTCCTGGACGAGCTGGACGCGCTCGCCCCGGTAAGAGGGGGCGCGACCGGAGAGCCCCGGGTCACCGAGCGTATTGTTAACCAGCTCCTGTCTGAGCTGGACGGCCTGGAAGAGCTCAGGGGAGTCGTCGTCATCGGTGCCACCAACAGGCCGGACATCATCGACCCGGCACTGCTCAGGCCCGGGCGGTTCGACGAGATCATCCTGGTACCTGTGCCCGATCGGGGCGCGAGAAGAGAAATCTTCAAGGTCCACATGAAGCGCATGCCGGTCGCCCCGGACGTGAAGCTGGAAGAGCTCGTGGACAAGACGGAGATGTACACCGGCGCAGACATCGCCTACCTGTGCAAGAAGGCCGGCAGGCTGGCCCTGCGCGAGGATCTGAAAGCGACGATCGTCCGGAAGAAGCACTTCACGGAAGCCCTGAAATCTACGGAGCCGTCCGTGACCGACGAAGCCGTGAGGTTCTACCAGAACGTGGGCGGTGACCTGAAGAGGAAGGGCAGCAAGGAAATCGAGAAAAGCATGTACATGTAGTCTTGAAAGATCGGCTGGTGACCCTGCCTAAGACAGGATTCGTAGAATCGCCGGTAATATATCTAAAGTCTCGGCCTCCGGCAATATACCTGATCCAGCGACCTCGAGGTAGTATATGAGAGCGGCAGCCATCACACCTGGCAAAAAGGACAGCCTCGACGTCATCGACGTCGATCAGCCCCGGCCAGGGGATGGGGAGGTACTGGTCAGGATGCTGGAGGCCGGCGTCTGCGGCACCGACGAGGAGCTCAATTCGGGCATCATCGGCGAGGCTCCGCCGGGCAGCGATTACCTGATCATCGGCCACGAGAACCTGGGCGTCGTCGACGAGGCGGGCAGGGACGTCCGGGCCCTGCGTAGGGGAGACCTCGTCGTGGCCACGGTCCGCCGGGCGTGCCCGGGGATGTGCTTCGGGTGCAGGACAGGCCAGCCTGACATGTGCGAGTCGGACGACTATTTTGAGCGGGGCATCAAGGGGATGCACGGGTACATGGCCGAGTATTACATCGAGCATCCGGAGAACCTGATCCAAGTTCCGCCTTCCCTGCGTAAGATCGCGGTGCTGCTGGAGCCACTGAGCATCGTGGAGAAGGGCATTGAGCAGGCGATTAAAATCCAGGAGCGCATGATCTGGCATCCCCGGAGGGCGCTGGTCGCGGGCGCAGGCCCCATCGGGCTACTGGCGGCGCTTATTCTGAGAGACACAGGGCTGGAGGTAAGTACTTTCGCCACCCGGGGCATGGAGAGCCTGAAGGCCCGGATAGCCGGTGCGGCAGGCATCGACTACTTCAACGTGAAGGAGACCCCTATCGAGCAGATCGTGGAAAAGCAGGGGCCGTTAGACATGATCGTGGAGGCTACGGGCTCCAGCGAGATCGCGTTCAAGTCTATCGGGCTGGTCAGCAACAACGGGATCGTCTGTCTGACCGGGCTATCCCCGCAGCAGCGGACGCATCCGGTGTGCACGGACTGCGTGAACATGGACCTGGTGATGCATAACAAGGCGGTCTTCGGCACGGTGAGCAGCAACCGGGTCCACTTCGAGCGGGGCCTCGACCGGCTGGCATCCGTCGAGCGTAGATGGCCGGGCCTGCTGGAGCGGATGTTTACCCGCAGGGTCAGCCTGGAGAACGTGAAAGAAGGCCTGAAAGAGGATAAGGAAGACATTAAAATCCTGGTGGAAATCGGCGCATGAGCAGCAGGAAAAGCAGGACTCCCGGAAGGGAGACCAGGCTGGCTACAAGGGCCCTGCCGCCGGCCACGCCAGACTGATCGATGTCGTTCAGCCGCACCTGGTCGAAGGGCTGGCCGTTATCGTACCGGAACGACCCGTTTTTCAGATAGTAGACAGCGGTCATCGGAGCCTCCGTATAAGGGTACATGGCAGGGGGGAGATTCGGATCATAGACCGCTATACGCGCCTCATTTTCGGCGATGTCCGCCCGGTACGCAACCACAGCGTGTCCGGGATGGCCTCCCGCCGAATAGTAGACGCCGATCACCGCAGGCTTTCCTGAATAAAGGCGTTCGATGATTTTGTCGTACTCGGCCCGGTTGTCCGGAGCTTTACCGCCGAACGGAAACCTGACATATTCGGCGATGTAGTAGAACGACTGCTCAGTCTGGATCCGGTCGAGGCGGGGCATGGCTTCCTCGATCGACTGGTCCGCAGGAGTGCGGTTAGCGATGAAGTCGTCCACGCTGGCCCGGGCCATCCCATAGCAGTGGCCGGTGTGCCGGAAGATCTCGTCGTGGAAGTCCTGCCCGGTCAGAGCGGTGAGGTCTACCCCGTAGAAGACTTCGGGGTCGCCGGAGTTCTGGAACGAGAACCCGTGAGTCCACGGGCGGTAGCCGGTATCGATGACCTCTGTCGAGACAGAGGCCTCCGCGCCGGCTGCGCCGGCAAAGAGGAAAATTAAGGCGAATAAAAACATGGCTAACGCCATTATCACTGGTCGAGCGGTCAAACGATCACCTTTTTATTAAAATATCGCCAATAATACGAGTAATTTTAACTTTTAGCGCTATATCCTCAGCTAAAAAGGAAAAATACTTTGTGTCAGGAGGCAGCTGGCTAAAAAGTGCTTGCAGTGCAGGGATTTTCCGCTACGGGATGCCGGGAACTGCGGCCGTGAAGCTGTCCCGGCCGGGCGTTTACCCCTTCCGGCACAGAGCCGGAGACTCTTCGGTTATCCAAGAAAGTATATTTGTCATCAGGGTAACTCTAATTACATCAACCCCATTGAGGTCAATGAATGAAGCTCAGAGCACAGCCCTATGATATTGAAGTGGGCCGGTACGAAGTGATCATCAACTCCGCCGATGCGGAGGAGCTAGGCGTGCTGGCGGGCGACCGCGTCCAGGTGAAGGACAAGGATACAATTACTGCGGTCGTTGAGACGACAGACGCCATCGTGAGCCCGGGCAAGATCGGCATCTACCGCGAGGCATGGGAGTCCATGAAGGTAGTGCCGGACGAGGTAGTCGAGGTGCTGCCCGCGGCCAAGCCCAAATCAGTCTCTTTCATCAGGAAGAAGATGGACAAGCAAAAGCTGACCAGCGATGAGCTGCACGCCATCATCGAGGACATCGTGGACGGCAACCTCACCGAGGTCGAGCTGACCGCGTTCGTGACCGCTTCCTACATCTACAACATGGACCCCGACGAGATCGAGTGGATGACCAGGGCCATGGTGAAGACCGGGGACCAGATCTCTTTCGACGTCCACCCGGTCATGGACCACCACAGCATCGGCGGGGTTCCCGGCAACAAGATCTCGCTGTGCATCGTGCCCATCATCGCTGCGGCTGGCCTGCTGATCCCCAAGACCAGCAGCCGGGCCATCACCGGTGCCGGGGGCAGCGCGGACCTCATGGAAATCCTGTGCCCGGTCAGCTTCAGGGCCGACGAGATCAAGAAGATGACGACCAAGGTAGGCGGCTGCCTCGTCTGGGGCGGGGCCACGAACATCGCCCCCGCGGACGACAAGATCATCGGCGTGGAATACCCCCTGTCCATCGACCCGAAATCTCAGTTACTGGCATCGGTCATGGCGAAGAAGTTCGCTGTCGGCGCGGACACCATGGTGCTCGACATCCCCACGGGCAACGAGACCAAGATCCCCACTGTGCAGGAGGGCAGGAAACTGGCCAGGGAGTTCATGGAGCTGGGCGATCGCCTGGGCATGAAGATCGAGTGCGCTTTAACGTATGGCGGCACCCCGCTGGGCCGGGCGATCGGCGGCGGAGTGGAAGTAAGGGAGGCCATGGTCATGCTCGAAAAGTTCGAAGGCCCCCGGAGCTTCCTGGAGAAGACCATCTCCATCTCCGGCATGATGCTGGAGATGGGCGGCGTCGCACCCAGGAACGAGGGCGCGAAGATGGCCGTCGAGCTGGTCAAGAGCGGCAAAGCGCTGCAGAAGTTCAAGGAGATCATCGAAGTCCAGGGCGGCGACCCGAAGGTCACGTCCGACATGGTCCCGGTCGGCGACAAGATCGCGACCGTACTGTCCCCCCAGGACGGCTACGTGCTGGAGATCTCGAACAAGAGGCTCGTCAACATGTGCCGCCTTGCCGGCGCCCCTCACGACAAAGGCGTAGGCGTTATTTTACACAAGAAGAAGGGCGAGTACGTGAAAAAGGGCGACGGGCTGTATACGTTATACGCCGACAAAGAATGGAAGCTGGATGCGGCCATCAAGGAGTCGCTGAGGAATCCGATCATCCTGGTCGAGGGTATGATCTTAGAAAAGATTCAAGTGGTTTAGGCCTCCTTGTACGGGGGTTTAAACAACTTCTTTTTTATTGGGCAATCCTATCACGAAAAGCTTGTTTATGGTTTTAATAACCACTCCGCGGGTCGGCGCGCGTTCTAGTTGTTGTTCTTATTATTCGCGGGTCGACGCCCGTCTGTTGACGGGCTACTCGTCGTTTCGGGTGCTACGATGTCCTGGCCGCGCTCGCACCCCCGGAGGCCCGACCTGGCTGCGCCTTCGGCTGCGCCAGCCGATCCTCCTTCGCAAGCGCTAAGCGACACCACTTCGTAGGTGTCCATTGCCCGGCCATCTCCGCATCCTGCCCATCAGGGCAGGACAAGCCCGAAACGCCTCGCCGACCGCTACCACCATATAACCATGCGGATACTATCGCGGTCGACGGAGGTTTTTCGGGCTTGTCCGGCATCAGCCGGATGCGGAGGTGGCAGGGCAATGGACACCTGCCGAAGGCGGTGTCGCTTAGGGCTTGCGAAGCAATGTGAGGTCGGCGGCAGCGATAGCGCCAGCCGGCCTCGCATTGCGAGGGTGCGAGCCCGGCCCTGACGGCGCAGCACCCGAAAAACCGTAGTAGGCCGACCATCAGGTCGGCCGTCGACCCGCGAAAATGGTTATAGAAAATTGCTATAGCTGGTAGTGACAGGCGATGTAAGCAAAATATGATTTAAGAAGCTGAACTAGCCCGAGGCAGACGATGCCTCTTTGAGTTCCCACATACGGCATGAAAGCGATTCAGAAAAGTATAGAGTCGAGACGCTTTAGCGCGCTCTCGAAGCTCTTACTGTGGACGCGGCTTTGACCGCCGTCGCCTTTTTCTTCGGCGCCGCACGCTTTCCTGCTGCCTTGACGGGCTTGCGTTCTTCCGCATCGCCTGTGTTCAGCGGAGTGTTGCAGCGGTTGCATTCGGTCACGCACCACCGGTGGTAGGTGGCAGTGCAGGCCGGGCATACGGTGGCGTCGTCCTTCTTGACTTTGAGACCGCACTCGTCGCAGCGTCCGGACTCGTCAGCCTCCAGGTCGTCGTCCATTTCTTCCTTTGCATCTAATTCGTCGAAGTCGTCGTCGTCAACGTATGTCATACTGAACTCCAGCAAGAATCCTATCATAGATAATATTTAAAATTTGTGGGCGGATTCGAGGAGGGATTTTGTTGCAACCGCCGGTATTTATAAGGCACGCGCCGGGGCCGTGCGGATTACGCGTATAGCAGGCGACAGCTTTTTATTTTTATCGCCCGAGACTACTTAATGTAGCCTGCATAATGTATGCTATATTCTATTGACGTGATCCAATGGCTGAACCGGACATACAGAGTAAGATCGAGGAAGCGGTCTCCAGGGGAGACTATCCCGACAGGAAGGCCGCCATCGCGGGCCTCATGAAGCAGCTGATCGACTACCAGAAAGGCATGCTCAAAGGCCAGGGCGCCGGAAATCCCGTGGACGAGATCGAGAAGCTCCGGGACGAGAAGTGGAAGGCTTTGATGGAAAAGGCCGGCGGCGACGACGAGAAGGCCCTCAGGCTGTACATCGAAGAGATCAAAAGATCAGCCAGTAACTAATTTTTTGATAAAAGATGATCTGCCTCCTCGCTGAGGCAGTTTTTCAGGAGATAAGACTTACTCAGGAATCAGCCCATGCTGATCAAATCTTCCGGCGACATGATCCCCACGAAGTTGCGCACGTTGAGCATGGTGTTGGTGTCCCGGGTGACGAGCAGCGCGTTGTTCCGCTGGGCGAAGACCACGTGCAGCGCCCGGAGCATGGGCACTTCGTAAGTCCGGGATAGTTTTAGCGCCCCGTAGATGATGCTCTCGTTAGCCACCAGCAGATCGCCGCCGTGCAGCAGCAACATAGGCCTCAGCACCTGGTCCACGTACTCCCGGGGTGCGCCGGCCGCTACCAGCTCTGCCGCAGCGTGCTCGGACACGAGCACCTGATACTTGCCCTCCGCCGCCTCGCGAAGCAGCCTGGCCACGTTCTCTCCGAGCTTGACTCCGTTCGCTTCCTCATCCCTCAGCAGGCTGAGCAGGACGCTCGAATCAAGGTACAGCTTGAGCTTGATGTTCCCCGGCATGATATCACTTAAGTATCGCCTTCCCGGTATTTAAAGGCAGCCCGCAGTGAATAGAGACTGCTCAATAATAAACCACGGCGGCACGGCTCCTTATCCCGACAACTGGAAAACAAAGGTTCTAACCACGGCGGCACGGCGACACGGCGACAACCCGTACTGGAATAGCAAGTCTCCTTTTTTATTGATCCACGGCGGCACAGCGGGCTAACGGCACAGAGACAACTATGTTTTCCTTCCGTCAGGTTATCGATCGAAAGTCAGACTGAACGATTCGATAGTAAGCTTATGATTAATGCTCTGTCTCTGTGTCGCCGTGGATCTAACAAGGAGTTCACTTTTACCGGTTCACCCCTGTCTTGGTGTCGCCGTGCCGCCGTGGTTCCAGTTACTATCTGGCCAGTCGTGGATCGCTATATCGCCGTGTCGCTGTGCCGCCGTGGTTCAAACATTTGACTTCTAGTTGTCAGGATAAATGGCCGTGCCGCCGTGGTGAATAATTCTGTGGTTTATGTATTATCCCTGAAGCCGACGATCGACACTTCGCCGGTGTTCAGATCGACGAGCGGTATTCGGGCCGGGTCGGGCTGGATGTTCATGCGCTTCTGGAATTCGGTCTGGCCCTGCCAGGTGCCGGAGTTGGCGAGGATGACGCCGCGGTGCCTGCAGACGCCTACGGTGTGGACGTGGCCGCTGTGGATGATGTCGGGTATCGGGTCGATCACGAAGTGGTCTTTGGACTCCGGGGCGATCATGACCCTGCCGCCGTAAATAGGCGATAAGTGCCGGCGTTTGAGGAGTTCGGCCATGGCGAGCTCGGGCTGGGAGTAGGACGCGCCCGGGAGGTTGGATACCAGGTCGTCGATGGACCTGCCGTGATAAGCCAGGACTCTTACCCCCTCGATTTCCACTGCAGACGGGTTGCCGACGAAGGTGACGTTGCCCTGTTTGAACATGTCCTGCACGTCCTGGGAGAGCGCGGGCTGGGGCTCGGCCTGCCTGACGGCGTCGTGGTTGCCGGGAGATATGACGATCTGGATGTGCTTCGGGATCATGGAGAAGTACTCGGCCGCCTTCCGGTACTGGTCATATACATCGAGGATGTGGAGCTCTTTCTCCTGCCCGGGGTAGATGCCGATGCCGTCCACGAGGTCGCCGGCCACGACGATGTAGCGCAGCCTCGATACGAGATCGGCGTCCGTGTCGGTGGGGCAGTCTCCGTTTACCCAGTCGAGAAACTTCAGCCAGTCGTCCTCGAGGAAGGTGTCGCTGCCCACGTGGACGTCGGACAGCAGCGCCACGACCGAGGGCTCTGAGGAGCGGCGGGGGATGTTGGTGAAAGGTACGTCCGGGTAGGTGAGAGATTTGGCGATCAGCAGGCCGCCGTCACCGGAGAGCTGGCCGGATACGCCGATCACCTCGTCGAGGATGAGCTGGCTCTCGAAGATATCGCTGTCCTTCATGATCAGCACATTGATCGAGCCCGTGAGGTCCTCCAGCTCGATCATCCGGTGGCCTCCCGAGGTCTGGCGCAGATCGCTCACCATGCCGATGACCGCGACCTCGCTCTTGCCGTCTCCGCTGCCGGACCGGCGGCCGCCTTTCTTGAGGCTCTCGATGGGGCGGGTGCTGAGCCGGCCCCGGATCATGTCGCCCAGCTTCGAATAGCGATAGCGGAAGTAGCCCACGAACTCGTCGTAGTCGCCGATACAGGTGGAGTTATTGGTGATGTCGCTGAGCACCCTGACTTCTCCTGCAGGTACCGGATCTATCTGCCTCGCCCTCGCCGGAGATCTATACGCGGGGGTGGGTGCAGAGGCGGTGCCCGATACCGAGGCCTTGACCATTTCTTCCGAGGAGAGAATCCGCTTGATATCGTCTACAGTAATCATAAATGCCGAAGGGTCCATCCCGTCGAGCAGTCGCTCCAGATCGGAGCTGCTTCTGGCCTTGAGCAGGTCGAGGGCGCCCGGCTCAACCATGAAACCTCTGCTGGCCAGCTTGTTGACGATATCTATCCCGGACATAGGCAGTATAGGCAATGCATCCCTGGGCCTATTAACTTTCGCCCGGAGCTAGAAGGCAGTTACCTGCAGCAGCTTGAAAAGATGGCCGTAATCCTGCCGCCTTAGACTTGATCAAGACACTGTTCATCAGCCGACTCTGTCGGGAATCTATATATTATAATAATGCCGATATTTTATTCTGGAGCGGATAGGGTGGACATTATCAGGCAATTTTTGAAGAGCAAGAACTTCTGGGTTTCTACGGCGAGGGAATTCCTGTTTGCCTTCGCCTTCATCGCGGTGGTCGCCGGAGCACTGTACGCATATTCAGGCGCATGGCCGCCGCTGGTAAGCGTCAACGGCCTCAGCATGCACCCGCACATGCAGGACGGAGACCTCATCCTGATCCAGAAGCTGAGCTCCGACCAGATCCAGACTTACGATGAGGCGAGGCTGTCAGGCTACCAGACCTTCGACGGATACGGGGACGTGCTCGTTTACCGGCCTTTCGGGAAGACTGATATGACGCCTGTGATTCACCGGGCCATGTCCCGGGTCAACGCTTCGGGCCCCATGTGGACGGGCAGTTCGCCCGCGCCCAACGACGGCTTTGTCACCCAGGGCGATAACAACTACCTGTTCGACCAGAGCTGCGCCATCTGCCCCAATACACCTGTGCAGGAGGACTGGATCCTCGGCGTGGCCAGGTTCAGGATACCGTACCTCGGGTACGTGCGGAGCCTGCTGGGAATCGTAGGGCTGTGATCAACGAGAGGAAAATGGAACGCTGCGCTGTGCTGGCCACTGTTTCCGGGGATATTGATAAGACAGTTATCTCTGTGCCCGTGAACGTACACGAACGCTGCGCTGTGCCAGATCACAGATTGCGACAGATTGGACAGATTACACAGATGGCTGTAGATCAAAGTGGTTGAAGGTAAATCCATTTATCATCGGTTAGTATCTGTGTAATCTGTGGCATCTGTCATAATCTGTGATCTGGCACAGCGCAGCGTTCGTGTTGCTATCTCACTGATCCAGTCCTACTTCTGAGGCTTCGTGCCAGCTTCTTTCGGATTCGCCATCTGCTTAAGCTTCAGCATGATGTAGTCCAGCTCGGGCACGTTGGGCGGGCTGGCTCCCCGGTAGGAGTACTGGATGACGCCATCCTTGTCGAAGATGAAGGCCGCGGGCCAGGTCCAGTTGGTCGTGGGGTTGTAGACGTCGTACTTCTTGACTGAATTGAGCTCGGGATCGCTGAGCAGGGTAAACGGCGGCTTCAGGTTTTCTGCGATCGTCTTCACCTTTCCCGGGAGCTCCGGGGTGATGGCTATCACGTCTGCACCGAGCCCTGTTATATCCGGGTACTTATCTGTGAAAGCCCGGAGGCTGCGCATCGAGTGCATGTCGAAACCCCCGAGGAAGAAGATCATAACCAGGTTGCTCTTGCCCAGGTAATCGCTGAGCGACACGTCTTTGCCGTCTATGTTTTTCAGCCTGGCGTCCTCAGCCCGGGCGCCGACATCCAGCCTTAAGACCATCCTGTACATACAGATCATAGAACTTTTTCGGCTGCATTGTTAAATAGAGTCCCCGCGGATATTGTCATGTTTCACAGAGGACTATTATCTGTCAGGCGCTTCTATCCCATATTTATCACCTGTCACGGTATACGCCTCAAATTTTCGGAGTAAAATGGCCGAGTATTTATGTGACGGCTTACCGATATCTCGATCATGGAACCTCGAGGCAGCGGGGGCCAGGATAGCGGCTTTCTGACGAAGAGATTCTGGATAGAGGTAGCCAAGGACATCGCTTTTATAGCTGGCTTCATGCTGGTGATCGTAGGGCTGCTGTACGCTTACTCTGGCATCTGGCCTCCGATGGTCGCCGTGGACGGGCACAGCATGCTCCCGAACCTGAAGCCGGACGACCTCATCCTGATGCAGAGCCTCGACCGGACCAGCGTAACCACTTACGACGAGGCTGTAAAGCAGGATTACAGGACGTTCAACGACTTCGGGGACGTGATCGTCTTCAGGCCTATGGGCGACTCTCAGGTAACTCCCGTAATTCACAGGGCAATGTACTACGTAGAAGAAGGCGAGCCGATGTGGTCAGGCGGGCCGCCGGCCCCTCACTCGGGCTACATCACCCAGGGCGATAACAACTACCTGTACGATCAGTCCAGCCCCATCTCCCAGAACCAGCCAGTGAAAAGGGAGTGGGTCCTGGGGGTATCGGAGTTCAGGATCCCTTATCTGGGCAAGCTACGGACCATTTTAGGGATATAGCGAAAAGTTACAGCCGCTGCTGATTATAGAACGGCTTGCTATCCTTGAGCGATCTCAGCCGGTAATCGTCGAGGAGCACTCTGCTGGTGCTCTCCGGGGGCACGCTCAGGGCGATCTCTTTGGTCCTGCCGTACCTGCCTTTGCTGACGACGGTGGCGTTGACGATGCCCAGCATGTCCAGCTCGCTGATCAGGTCGGTGACCCTGCGCTGGGTGAGCACGTCCGAGTCGATCATGCGGCACAGGCGGCGGTACACGTTGTACACGTCACCGGTGTTCAGCTCGTGGGTGTCGTTGCCCTTGTCCAGCAGCACGATGGCGTATAGTACCAGCTTGCTCTGCGTCGGCAGCGTCCGGACGACTTCAGTGATGCGGTCCTGCTCGATCTTTTCCCGGGCCCTGCGCACGTGCTCCTCCTTAACCAGGGAATCCCTCGATCTCTCGGCGATCTCTCCGGATACTCTTAACAGATCGAGAGCTTTTCTGGCGTCGCCGTGCTCCTGGGCCGCGAAAGCCGAGCAGAGCGGTATGACCGGTGCTTCGAGGGTGTTTTCCTTGAACGCCATCTTGCTGCGCTGCTCCAGGATGTCCCCGAGCTGCAGCGCATTATACGGCGGGAAGATGATCTCCTCTTCGCCCAGGGACGATTTGACCCGGGGATCGAGGTAATCGGTAAACGTGAGGTCGTTGGAGATGCCGATGATGCTGACTTTGGCCTTTTTAAGATCGGAGTTGATGCGCGACAGATTGTAGAGAATGTCGTCGCCGCTCTTTTTGACCAGGTTGTCGATCTCGTCCAGGATGATGATGGCGACTTGTTCCCTCTTATCCAGCGCGTCCCGGAACTCGTTGAACACCTGATCGGTGGGCCAGCCGGTGATGGGTACTTCCCGATTGTAGTGCCTGGCCAGGTGTGCCAGAATCCTGTACTGGGTATCGATGCGCTCGCAGTTGATGAACAGGACTTTGCACTCGACGTGCATCCTTTCCGCAAGATCCATGAGTTTCTTGCTCACGCTCTCAAGCGTAGCCGTCTTGCCCGTGCCGGTCTTGCCGTAGATCAGTATGTTAGACGGCGACTCGCCCCTGAGCGCCGATACGAGAATTTCAGCCACGGCGTTTATCTGATCCATCCTGTGGGGCAGGTAGTCCGGAGTGTAGGACGACCGGAGGACCTCCCTGTTCTGGAAGATGCCTTTCATGCTGAGCAGGTTTTGGAAGATATTGTCGATCGATTTTTCTTCAGGGCTGCTCACGAGATTATCGAAAAGCCCCTTACTGTTTTTATTACCATCATTAGTAATATTATCAGATGCCTCTTTACTTGCATCAGCAACTGTTTTCACCTCGGCACCTCCGGGGGCTAGAGGTGGTGTGGTCCTGTCTGTCAACATAATATTCTCCAAAACCAAGCGTTTCCAGAGGAAATGATAGTATCTATCCTGTATTAATAGTTGTGGTAGAGAAAACCCCATGATTTCTGGTGGAAAATCGACTTAAAAGACATTGTTTTTACATTTACCGATACAGCGCGCCAAATCAAAATTTTTTATGCATAATAATTGGTCCGTAAAGTGTTAGGAGGCCATATATCAAAAATCGTGCCGACGTAAGGCCATCATTTCCACTGGAACCATTAATGCCCCGCATACCCCCACCCCTTAATTTCTACTGGAGATGAAAATCCAAAGGCAAGCTTTGAATTTATCAGATGAAAATACCTTGTTGTAGGGCTTTGCAGATCAAAGTATATATAGATATCGATTTATAGTTAAATCAATTATTTTTATTTAATTAAGTTAAACTTTAAATATAACCTGTTAAAGGTGAAATGGAGTTCAATTTAAAGCTGAATCCATGGATCGGTGAAAATTTCTGCCTGAACATGGTTCAACAATTGCCATACAAGTGATCAAAATTTTGAAATAATTGATATTTAGGCTTACTTTTCGATAAGCATGCAAATCTTCAAGCCTTAGCAGTTAGTAATTCTAAATTCCAGGCTCCATTGGAAATAAAGGGGTAGGCGTCTTATCGCCAGCTTACCAGAAATTTCTCCCTAATTTTTCCAACCCGTCGCCAGGGGACCTGGAAACCGAGCGCTCTGTCATATTGTTTCAAGCACTCGCAACCGTTTTAATCTGCCAGACCAATGCCAATATTATGAAGGTACTTGCCCTATCCGACCTGCACGGTAAGTTTTTCAGGCTCGACGCCATCGTCAAAAAGAGCGATCCGGTAGACGCTATAATTATCTGCGGCGACATCACCCACGGAGGTCCCGAGGTTAGCGCTGTCCGCACCATTTCGGAGCTTAAGCAGCTCTGTCCGACTGTACTCTACGTTCCGGGCAACTGGGATACTCAGGAAGTCGTGGAAGGAATAGGCAGGTATACGAACGCGGTGAACCTGGATCTGTCTCCCAGGATCATCAAGAATACGCTGTTCATGGGCATCGGCTATTCTAACCCTACCGGCAACAATACCCCGTCGGAAATATCGGAAGAAGAGATCGCGAACAAGCTCGAAGCGCTGATCAGAGAAATGCCCGCCGTAGACCGGAAAGTTCTGGTGACCCACGCGCCTCCGCTGGACACTCTGGACATGACGCCGAAGGGCGCAATGGGTAGCAAGGCCCTCAGGGCCGCGCTGGACAAGTTCGACCTGATCATCTGCGGCCACATCCACAAGGCCAGAGGCAAAGTCAAGGACGGCGCCTGGCTGATCAACCCCGGCTACGCGGCGGAAGGGCAGGCCGCCATCATCGACCTGGAAACACTTGACGTCGTCTGGATCGATTCTGTCATCTGAACCCTTCTCCGGTAAGGCCGGGAATAATATTTATTTCATATTAAATATATAACTGGTCTGATGATACCGATCAGGATACTTACAGCACCAGCCCGGCATACTGTTCTCTTTCCGCCTTCCACCTCGCCTTCCCCAAGATATGATACCGTACTGTCTTTCCTGCGTTCGGCTGGCACGAGCACATTACCCCGGTGATTTCCAGTGCAGGAAACCAGTACAGAAACATCGAGATCTGAGGCAAAAGACGTCTACCGGTGGCTGCGCTGCCTGGCGAAAGAGAACCCCGGAATCTTCGGGCAGGGAGGGCAGTGGAAGATCAGCTCCGTCAAAGAGCAGCATGCAGCCTCCCACGTCACCAACGTTTACCAGATCGACGGTATCCGGGTCCACGTCAAGTTCTTCAGCAGGACACTGGGCCCTACAAGCACGACCTACGAGCCCTGCAGGGAGATGGCGACAGAATTCGCCACCCTCAAGGAATACGAGCGAAGAGGGTTCGGGTCGGGAAAGTACCAGGTAGCGAGAGCTCTTGGCAGCGCCGAACACCTGGACTGCGCGCTTGCCACCCTGTACGTGGGAGGCTTCACCCTCCAGTCCCTCATACTGGACGTGATCCACGGCAAGAGGAATCCAGCCGACCTGTACATGGGACTGGAGCTGACAGCAGGCCTCCTCAGGCGCATCCACACGGACATGCCCCAGAGCTACTACATCGACCAGTGCGAGATGTTCTACTCGTACCTCAAAGCCCTCATCCGCCTCGAAGAAACCGGGGCGCTGGGAGGCTATCACCGCAAGGCCATGCGCAACATGGCCAGGTGGTACGAGTACCCGGCACTCTTCAGGCAGAGGGGAGTCACAGTGCACGGAGACGCCAACCCTTCGAACTTCAAGATCAAAGACGGCATCATCTACGCCTTCGACGTAGAACGCAGCCGGCCCCGGCGCAGCAAATGCGTGGACTTAGGGAGCATAACGGCAGATTTGTGGCACCAGTTCGCCCACGAGGGCGGGGATGGCAACGGGGCAGAGCCTTATGTGCGCCATTTTATCCGGGCATATGAGCCGGATAGACAGCGTCGGAAAGAGCTTCAGGATATAATGCCGTTCTACACCTCTCAGTCGCTGTACAAGATCGCCTCACTGGGGTTCTGGGATGGTGAGTATCGGAGGCGGCTGGTCGAAGAAGGGACGCGCCGCGCTGGAGATGTCCCCGGAGGATAAGCAACTTTTTATCTCTGTGCTTACTTATCACTTATATCCGGTGAAACTGATGCAAAAGCCATCCCTGGAGGACGCGATCATCCTGGCCACTCTGGCCCACAAAGGCCAGAAAGACCGGGCAGATCTACCGTATATTCTCCACCCGCTCAAGGTGATGATGGAGCTGGACCCGGCGGACGAGGACGCCATGATCGTGGCGGTCCTGCACGACGTGGTCGAGGACACCAAGGTCACGTTCAGCTACCTTCGATCCAAAGGCTACCCAGACAACATCGTCGACGCCCTGGACTGCCTCACCAAGAGGATCAACCCCGCGGCTGCCGGATCCGGTGCCTACGACATCAACGGCAAGGAAAGGTACAGCTATTTTATAAGGCGCATCAGGCAGAACCCTCTCGCGACAAAAGTAAAGATCGCCGACCTTAAGCACAACTCAGACCTCGGCCGCCTCAGGAAGGTCGAATCCTGGGACTTAGCGAGGCTGGACAGGTACCAGCGGGCGCTGATGTACCTGACCAACAGGTATGGGTCGCCCGACATCCTGGTCGACTAAAACTACTTTTTGCCAGCCTTAGAAAGGCAGAGGTTCACAGTATCAAGGTTAAACAGGGCGGGATCGAACCCGTCCTCCAGCAGGCGGATGTATCCAGCGTCGTCGGGGTGATTCCCTCTCTTCAGCACATCGATAAATCTCGACCGGCCCATGGTCTTCATATTATTAGTAAGCCACTGGTACTGGTCATAATTGTGAATGGCGCCGGGGGGAGAGGCGCGCTCTCCGGCGATGCAGACAGGGTACGACTGCCCTGCTGCAGCAGGCAGCTCATCCTCGTAGGATATGACGATATACCAGTGAGTAAACCCGGGAATGTCGCCGCCTTCTTCTTCCTCCTCATCCTCGTCACCGCTCGCCGGCTCGCTCCGGGGCCGGGCAGATTCACGGTACTCGGGGGACTCGTAGCTGAAAAAGATGCTCTTCCTGTTACGTGCGGTTTCCTTTTTCACTGTCTCTACCGCATCTCGCACCGGGACCAATGCTAAATCCACGCTCTCCGGGCCTGCCGCTTCCCCTTCCACTGCTACCTGACTCCCGTACCTGGCCCTACCAGCCCTGAACTCACACGGGAAATCTTCGTGAAGGTCGAACAGGCACATGATTGTCCGCCGCAGCTGCTCCAGGCTGCTGTCAGTGCCTATGTGGAAGCGCCGCCAGACGTGGTTCAGGTTATAAATGTGTGCCTTTAACTGGTAGACGTGATCTGGATTATCTGAGTCGAGCCCGGGCATAATATCAGCAGCATGAAATACTGATCATAGGCTATAATAGCTTCCCGCCGGCAAAGCTACTTTTTCCCGATCCCGGCCAGGCAGCGGTTGACAGAATCTATATCGAAGAGGTCCGGGTCGAACCCGCTTTCAAGCAGAGGAACAAACCTGTTGTAGTCCGGGTCATCCGCTCTCTTCAGGGCATCGGTGAGCTTAGATCGGCCCATCCTCTTCAGCTCGTTAATAAGCCACTGGTAATCTGCATAGTTGAAGATTTCCCCGGGAGGGGAGGCTCGCCCGCCGGCTAAACAAAAGGGGTATTGCCCGTTCTCTTCTACAGGCTGCTCTACTTCGTACGATATTGCTATGCTCCAGTTGGCATAATCATCAAAGTCCTCGTCATCTGCATCAATATTAAAGAGGTCATCGTCCATCATGTGAACGTGACTCGGGGACTCGTGACGATAGATAATGTACTTCTTAGCATGGGTCTTCTCCGCTTTAATCACTTCTACTGCTTCCCGTAACGGGACAGTGGCCAGATCGACCTCTTCCAGGGCCTCACCTTTTCCCCCTCCTTCCCAGTCCTCGCTGTATCTCACTTCACCGTACCTCAGAAGATACGGAAAATCTTCGCGAAAACTAAAGAGACACAGGACTGTGCGGCGTAGCTCTTCCAGGCTGCTGTCTTTGCTTATCAGGAAGCGTCTCCAGACATTGTGCAGGTGATATACATGGGCTTTCATCTGGTAGACTTGATCAGAATTACCGCTATCTAGCTCTGACATACTGATATTAGAAAATTTTTCACTCCGGGACTAATAGCTTCCTACATTAATTTGTGCCCGGATCCTATCTGATCCGCTTATGTTACGGCTTAGCTCCCCGGCTTTCCCTTAACTTCCCCTTGAGTCCTTTTAAACTAGAAAATAACTTATATGATGATGTCTTAGATTCAGGCGAACAGAGACACAGACAGGCAGGCAATAACATGGTTCACAGGGTTTTCTGGGCAGACACGCTGGCCGACGAAGTGATCGAGCGCTACGGCAAGGACGGCGAGATCGTCGTCAAGTGCGCGGCATCGCCCTCCGGCGGCAAGCACATCGGCAACATCAACGACATTCTCAGAGGATATTTCATCAAGGAATCGCTCAAGAGCATGGGCGTCAAGACCAGGCACGTCCACACCAGCGACGACCGCGACCCGCTGAGAAAGATCCCGGAGAGGATGCCCGATCGTGAGGGCAACTGGAAAATTCTGACCGAAGCGGAACTGAAAGAGCTGAACAAGTACGTCGGCATCCCCTACGTGCACGTCCCCGACCCGTTCGGGTGCTGCAAGTCCTGGGCCGAGCACTTCAACAACGTGTGGCTCGACGGTGTCAGGTCCCTTGGAGTGGAAGTAGAGGACTACAGCAACCACGCGTTGTACAACGAGGGCAAGTTCGAGGCCCCGACCCGCACCATCCTCTCGGATATACTCCTGGCGAAGGAAGTCATCTCCAGGTACCAGAAGAACACCCCCGAGGACTATATTCCCTTTAATCCTATATGCGAGAACTGCGGCCGCATCACGGCAAAGGCAGTCTCCGTTGACCTGGACAACTGGACCGTAGACTACGTCTGCGAGAGCAAGTCGCTCGCCGGCGAGTTCGAGGTGCCGGGCTGCGGCCACAAGGGCACCACCTCGCTGAATAACGGCAAGCTGCCGTGGCGGTTCGAGTGGCCGTCGCAATGGGCCATATTCGACGTCAAGATGGAGCCCTTCGGCAAGGACCACTACGAAGGCTCGTGGCCCTCCGGACAGGAAATATCAAAGGTCATCCTCAAGAGGCAGCCGCCCGTCTACTCGGTATACGAGTTCTTCCTCGTCAACTCGGCCAAGATGTCGACGAGGCACGGCAACGTCTACATCACCCAGGACATGAACAAGATCATGGAGCCCGAGGCCTTCCTGTACTTCTACTCGCTGAACCCGATGAAGCAGAAGAACCTCGAAGTCAAGAACATCAACTTCCTCGTAGACGGCTTCGACCGGTTCGAGCGTTTATTCTTTAACGAGATAGAGGCGGCTGACGCCGAGGAGAAGGAGCTGGCCGACCGTGTCTACCCCATGCTTCCGATCGAGAAGCGCCGGAAAGTCAGGATCCCGTACACGTTTGCGGCCATGGTGAGCGTCTCCAAGAACGAGGAGCACATCCTCCGGACGCTCAAGAAGACCGGCCACCTGCCCGCCGACGCCACGAAGGAACAGGAGCAGGACGCCCTCACCAGGGTCAAGCTCGCCGGCTACTGGGCCCATAACTTCGGCCCCGAGGAGTACAACATCTCCATCAAGGAGGACCTCGAAATACCGGCCGACATCACCGACGCAGAGAAGGACGCCCTGCGGGAGATGGCCGACTACGTCGAGGCGAAGCACACCGAGGAAGAGACCCAGTACGAGATCTTCGAGATGGCCAAGCGCAGGGACATCAAGCCTGCCAAGCTGTTCAAGACCGCGTACACGCTCCTGCTCGGCAAGCCCAGAGGCCCGAAGCTGGGGCCGTTCGTGCTGGCGCTGGACACCGAGTTCGTGACAAAGAGGCTCAGGCTCGAGGCCTGAGCTAAACTTTTTTCTATTCTCTAATTTTCCGGTAGCCGGTCGCCAGGATTACGATCCCCACGAGGATCATTGCCAGGACTGGTGTTAGCAGACTGCCCGGAGCTTCAGGAGCCGCAGGCCTTTTCATCAGGCTTCGCCTCCAGCTCGTCCCCGTAGAATAGCAGCAACAGCCCCAGGATCAGGACCAGCGGTATCAGTACGGCGAGCAGCTTTCCCCATCCCGAATAGATGACCAGCAGGTTGTATATCGCGTGGATGGTGACGGCCGTCGTGTACAGGCCGAGCAGCATCGCGGGCAGCGCCTGCTTCGCCATGTTCCCGACCAGGAAGATACCGTAGCCGACGATGGCCGTGGTACAGCCGTGCATGACGGCGGTGGTCAGCGCCCGGGTCGCTGCCGCCAGCAGGACGGAGAAGCCTCCGGTAGCCAGGCTGTCCAGGTACAGGTAATTTTCCAGGATGGAGAAGCCGATGCCCGACGCCATGGCCAGGGGCAGGATGTGCCGGTCATACCGTTTGCCCGCTACGATGAACAGCGCGATCAGCGGCAGCGCCTTGAGGAACTCCTCCAGCAGCGGCCCGAAGCCGATCGAGCTATACTCGAGCCTGATGCCGGCCACGCTCAGCGCGACGTAGACGTAGTACGTGAGCATGGCGGCGACCAGCCCCCAGAGCAGGAAGTACACGAAGACCCGCTGCTCCTTCCGCATGAAGGCGAGCAGGAAGACCAGCGGTATGGCGGTCACGATGAAGACTGCCTCGATCATACCTCTGCCCTCCTCCGCCTGAGAAGGCCCAGCTGCAGCCTGCACCCGGCCCTGCTGAGGAGGCCTAGCTGTATGACGCAAAAGGACACGATAGCGAGCTGGCCCACCAGCGTGAAGACCATGCTGTCCGCGAAGTACACCTCTCGGCTAATGTAGATCAGCATCGTAAAGCAGTACAGCAGCACGCCCGCGAAGAACAGCCGGTCTTTAGGGTCGTAGTGTTGCACGATGGCCGCCACTGTTGCGGCGAAGCAGAGGTAATAGGCCAGAGTGACTATAGACGTGAACGTCGGGCTGAGCCACAGGCCGGCGATGCCGGGCAGCAGGAACAGCGCATAGATCGGCACGATCACCATCACACGAGGCTCCTTTTTCTGGTAAGCCAGGCCGATCGCAGCGATCGTCAGCAGCATGAATCCCAGAAAGCCCGCGTCGCCGACGCTGGGGTACGCCAGGCTGCGGTCGATCAGCACCACGTTGAGGTACCAGAAGGTGTTGCTCAGGAACCAGCCGCCGAAGGCGAAGGCGGAGATGACGTAAACGCCCTCCCTCCTCCTCACGAAGAGGTACGCGGACAAGGCGGCGCAAAACAACGCTGCGGCCAGCTGGCCGTAGTTGCTCCAGGCCAGCAGGTCGTCCCCGCGGACCAGGCCGGCGAACCACAGCGCCTGTACGATCGCCGCGAATGTGATAAAGCCATAGAGCGCGAGCGTGAAAATGCCTTGGGGCAGCCGCATCCTTGATTGTGTCATCATTTCACCGGAGGTTGCCCACGATAGAATCCCGGGTCTTCTGGTCCTGCTGCAGCGTATTGGAAGCCATCTCGAAGGCCTGGTTGCGCTTGTCGATCAGCGACTGCAGCCGGATCATGTCAAGCTGAGCTTCGCTGTTCAAGCCGTCGATGAGCCCTTTGAGGTAATCTATCTGGGCAGTCAGGCTGGCGTAGTTTTCTTTGTACTTGCTGTCATTCTGGTCTAAAGCCGCCCTTTGGGCCGTTAAGTTAGCCATCTGCTCATTGTAATCCCTGATCTGTTTATTCCGGTCCTGTATCTGAGCCATCTGATCCGCAATGCTCTGGTCCAGTGCTTTCGTCCGGTCTATCTGCAGCATCAGCTGCAGGGCGCCGAGGTCCATCTTCTGCCCGTTGACCAGAAAGTAGCCGTCCCCGGCCGATTGTACGCTGCCTATGGAGCCCTGCGCGGGCGCATCGTGGATGCCATAGCCCACCACCAGGCCGGCCACCGCTCCGATCAGAAGCCCTGTGACCAGGACGATTATTCCACTTCTGTTCAGCATATCCATCACTGATATATCCCTAAAAAATGGCGACTATTGCCTAAATATTTATGCAGCCGGAGCTTCGTGCCAACTTCAGGCCTGTATTTCGGACATCGGGCTGTTCGCCATCGCAAAAGGCGTGTTGTTCTGGCCAGCCTGATCGACTACCAGCTCTATCTGATCGGAGTTAACGGAGGTACCTGTGCTATTGTTCAACAGTGTCGATACGTCACCCTGGGCGGGCGAGTCGTGGATGCCGTAGCCTACGAGGAGGCCTGCGACCGCCCCGATCAGAAGCCCTGCCGTCAGCAGCATTATCTCACTTTTTCGTAGCATTTTATCCCTTCAATAATTTCATCGCCAAATATATTGGGTATTTGGTGTTATATACTTAATTTTCAGGCGAATAATTAGAATACTGAAAGATTGGGCTCGATTCTCGACCATAATACCACTTCCCGGGCATCGCCGTCAGAGTACACCGGGAAGCCCGGTCCGCGACGTTACTTTTTTAGACTAGCACGCGAATGAATGACCAATCATGATCCTCGACTATTTTGGGAAGCCTGAAATCTCGAAAACTGCTTTTATCGCTGAAACCGCCGTGCTGATCGGTAACGTCGTTGCCGAGGACGAGGCGAACGTGTGGTACGGCGCCGTGCTCCGGGGGGACAAGGGGAAGATCACTGTCGCCCGGAAGGCCAACGTTCAGGATAACTCTGTGGTTCATTCGGGGCCGGGAGAGGACGTCTACATCGGCGAGGGCACGACGATCGGCCACGGGGCCATCATCCACGGCTGCACGATAGGCAAGTACTCGTTGATCGGCATGGGCGCCATCATTTTAAGCAAGGCAGAGATCGGCGATCACTGCATTATCGGCGCGGGAGCCGTCGTTAAAGAGGGAGACAAGATTCCCGCAGGCTCGCTGGTCGTGGGCGTGCCGGCGAAGGTGGTCAAGCAGCTTTCCCCGGAGCAGATGAAGTACCCGGAGGGTAACTGCGAGGAGTACGTCGAGCTCTCCAGGAAATACCTGGAAGTTCAGAGGAGATGAGCCGGTGAAGATAGCGGTCGGGGGCACCTTTCAGCCGCTGCACGACGGGCACAAGCTGCTGCTGAGGACGGCCTACAACCTGGGCGAAGACGTGGATGTCGGGATCACTTCCGACGACATGGCGACCGGCAAGCGGACCCGGCACGTGGAGACGTATGAACAGCGGGAGAAGGCGGTCCGGGACTGGGTCAGGAAGGAGTTCGGGATCGAGCCCCACATCATGAAGATCGACGATCCTTATGGGAGGACGCTGACCGAGGCCTACGACTACATCGTCGTGTCCCCGGAGACTTATTCTACGGCTGTCAAGATCAACCAGATCAGAAAAGAGCGGGGCATGACGCCAATCAAGGTCGTGAGGGTGGAGTACGTGCTCGCCGAGGACGGCAAGCCCATCTCCTCTACCAGGATAGTCGAGGGCGAGATCGACGCGCATGGCAACCTGCTGACGAACAAGGAAGGGCAAGAGCGATGAAAGTAGCAGTAGGCACCGTTAACCCGGTCAAGGTCAACGCGGTCAAGAACGTGTTCAGCAAGCTGTTCGAGGGTGTAGAGGTCGAAGGCCGCAAGGTCGGCTCGGGAGTCCCGGACCAGCCCTTCGGCACCGATACGATCAAGGGCGCCATCAACCGGGCCAAAAACGCCTACCGCACCGGAGACTACGACTACGGCGTCGGCATCGAGGCCGGCCTGACCGACGTGGAAGGCTACGTGTTGGACATCCAGTTCTGCGCCGTCTTCGACGGCCTGGACTGCACCATCGGCTGCGGCAGCGGCTTCCAGTACCCGTCCACAGTCCTGGCCGAAGTGCTGACCGGCAGAGAAGTCGGCGACGTCATGAGCGAGCTCACGGGCATCGAAAATCTAGGGCAAAAGTCGGGCGCCATCGGGTATTTATCTCGGGGCATCCTCGATCGGACGCAGCTGACAGAGCAAAGTGTTCTCATGGCCATGATACCCCGGCTCAACCCCAAGCTGTACCGGTCCCTGGAGTAAAACTCCTATTTTATTCAACCACAACCGCACGATTGACAAAAACTGCTTACCACGGCGGCACGGCGGCACGGCAATAATGCGATCTACAACAACCGGGTGGTAAATAGAACCACGGCGGCACGGCGGCACGGCAATAATGCGATCTACAACAACCGGGTGGTAAATAGAACCACGGCGGCACAGCGGCACAGAGACAACTTGTATCAGGATAACTGAAAGAAAAACTAGAACCACGGCGGCACAGCGACACGGAGACAAATGCGACGCTGTAACAGAGTACTTCTTTTTATGTCCACGGCGGCACGGAGACAGTCCATTAACCAATAACGGTTTACTGGCCAGGTGTTTCAGTTGTTACAGTATATCCTTATGATCACATGATCGGTAAACTACTTTCTATATTGATTCCTGGTTTCTCCAGCCTGGTAACAATAGACGGAATGTCTCCGTGCTGTCAGCCCGCCGTGTCGCCGTGGATTAATAAAAAAGAGGGCCTTGCTATTCGGGTACGGTTTGTCTCCGTGTCGCTGTGCCGCCGTGGTTTAAATAACTATCCTGCCATCGTTTCTCGCACTGTCTCCGTGTCGCTGTGCCGCCGTGGTTAGAACATTTGCTTTCCAGTAGTCAGGATAATGAGCCGTGACACCGTGGTGAATTTTTTCTTTCTGCTATATGTCGTTGGCATAATCTCCGATAGCACGCTTCGAGACACAGGGGCTGCGTTTGTCGTAGAACCGCCATGGCCTGAGCGCATCCTCGCCGGCGTAGTCGACGCCGATTCTCGGACAGGCGACGATCTTCTTCACAGCAGGCCCGTCCTCGACGTACAGCTCTCCGGAAGCGCAGACGTCAGCGCCGTTGAGGGCTTTGGTAATATTCGTGGCGCCGCACAATTTTCCAGGCCCGGAGGCGATCTCGTGGGGCTTTTTGGCCTTGGGCCGGAGGGAGGCCATGATCTCCTCACCATCGATCGGCTCTCCCGCCCGGATGAGGACTGCGGCGGGGTAGCCGTCCCGTTCGGTGACGAGGTTGAGGCAGTTGTACATGCCATAAATGAGATAGACGTAAGCGTGTCCGGGCTCGCCGAACATGACGTGGTTGCGGGCCGTCATGCCCTTGCTGGCGTGGCAGGCCTGGTCGTTTTCGCCAATGTACGCCTCGGTCTCCACGATTCGTAAGGCAACCCTGCCGGCAGGAAGCTCCCTGACCAGGGTTTTGCCGAGCAGGTCTCGGGCCACCTCGAGCGTGGGCCGATCGTAGAAATCCCGGGGCAGTACTGACATATGTCTTTTAGTGGGGCAGGAGAATACAAATAGCTTTGGTGGGCCGTTCCGGCTGTGTTGAATAGTTCAGGGTAGGTGTTTATGTTCGCTTTATGAGCGCCTGCTGATGCAGGCATTATCGAGGCGATTCGTGAACGAACGCTGCACTGTACTGGCATCACAGATGACCAGTATTCCCATGCTTGTTTGATTTGTGTTTTTGTGCTACCCACGATGGCCCAAACAAGGCCATGACACCGGACATGCCGTTACGCTCCAGACCCGGGAAAACCGGTGAATTAGTTCTCAGGGCTCCTCGGCGATCTTCCCGACGAGGCCCCCGAACTCTTCTTTCACCCTGAAGCCCCTGCTCTCAGGCTCCCGGATGATCAGCCCTCTGTCTGCCAGCTCTTTGGTGCACCGGCTGGCGATGCTCTCCGGGATGTCCAGCTCGGCCGAAATCTCGCCGTTGGAAGCCCCCGGTTTCCTGTGGAGCAGGCACAGTACTTTGCGGGTGACATCCCTCTTCATGAGAGAGATGACAGTTCTCTCCTGCTGGCTGTAGTTGCCCGAGTTGGCGAAGTAGCGGACGTACTTGCCGTCGGGGCGGTGCTCGACGATCTTGTGGTTGATGCCCAGGATCAGCAGGTGGTATCTGACGGTGCCCCGGTTCTGGCCGGTGCCCCGGGCGATGTCGTACATGGTCAGGCCCGGGTTCTCCCGGATGAACTGCAGGACTGCCATCCTGTTATCGTTCTGGTCGAGGCGGCTCCTGGCCCTGGCCACGGTTCCGGCGAGGAAGTACTTGAAGAACAGGAACAGTGCCGAGAGGAAGGTGATCCCGGCAGCCGCTGCCCCGGCGTACTTCACGTACACCTTGCCGTCGCCTGACTCGTAGAGGACCGTGCTGTTGCCAGGCGTGATGACCTGATCGGTCGGATAAACCGGGATACGCCACAGCAGCGTGCCGTTGGTATCGATGACATATACGCCCCCCACGTAGGCATACCTGGAGGTATTGAAGTACACCGGGTTCTCGTAGTTGAGCGTCCGGAAGTCCACGTAGACCCGGCCGTTCCCAGCGCGGGCGTTCGATCTTAAGCTGGAGGACAGTATGGACAGTATCTGGTCCTGGGTATTCCAGCCCCCGTAGTAGGTATAGCCGTTCACTACCACATCGCCGGTGAGGGCCGTGAGATTCCTGGTCCTGCTGTAATTCTTCAGCCTCTGAGCGGTGATCTCGTCGAAAAACAGGTCAAAATTCGCCTCGCTGAGCTCGCCTGTCTCGGGCCGGTCGACCGGGATCGTGTAGTTCCAGATGGGCTCCGCCGTTCGCGCGTCGTACGCCGTAAGCGTCTGCGTGCGCAGGTCTTCCAGATCCGGTGTCGGATCGTGAGTCGAGCCAGGGCCGCCAGGAATCATAGGTACTGGCCACACGTCCGTAGCGTACAGGATTCCGTCTCCGACGGCCACGTACCCGTTGAAGCTGCGTCCCGATATCTTCCTGCTGGACAGTTCTTCGCCCCCGGGCGATATGACGATGAGGTAGTAGGCGATCTGGTACTGGCCTCCCGTAGCATACTTCAGGTACAGGTTTCCCTCCCGGTCGAACGGCATCTCCAGGTAGATCTGGAAATCCCCTCCCTCGGGCGTTTCGAAGTACCGGCCGTACTCCTCGATATAGTGCGCCGAATCCTCGGGCACGAAGAGGTAATCCTTCCTGTCGAACCGCTTTTTCCACAACTCGCTACCATTCTCGCCGATCGCCATCATCGCGTCTTCCAGCGGCACGTAGATCGTGTGATTGCGGTACTGGAGCAGGGGTCCTGAGCCAGGCTGCCTCTGCACCAGGTCGACCGTCAGCGCTCTCCAGCGCAGGGTACCGTTGGGATAGTACGAGTCCACGATCATCCCGGGGACCCGGTAGTCTTCCTTGCCGAAATCCACGTCCCAGACAACTATTGCCTCCTGCGTGTCGGTGACCATCCCGGGCAGCGAGGACAGGCCGGCCACGTATACGTTGCCCGCCTCGTCTACAGCAGCAGGATCTGATACGCCGCCGATCGTCCACAGCAGGGTGCCATTGGCATCGATGGCAGATTCGTTGTAGCCGTGGAAGACGTACAGCGTCCCGTTGCTGACGCTGATGTACGCGTCGCTGAGCGCTTCTATGGTGTACCGGGGAGGTTCCTGATAGAGGGGTGCGTCGATATACTGGTATTTACGGGCAGGTACCATCAGGCTATCAAGGGGAAGGCTCCACTCCTGCCTGCCGTCCGGGCCGATGGACAGGAGCAGGCCTGTGCCGTAATATTCTGTGAGGGCGCCCTCATTGCCATCCTTGTAAGTTTCTGTACCGGCGGGGACCAGGTACACGTACAATGTGCCGTTCGAGGAGGAGACTATCGGCTGGCCGCTCTGCCGGACGTACACGTAGTCCCACCACGAGTGGAAGTACCACCGCTCGTAAATACTGTAACCCGCGGGCAGGGTAAACCGGTACCTGAACGACCCGTCGGGCGAGAGCGCGGTGATGTTTCTATCCGAGAACAGGTAGAGCATGTCATCGTCGCCGGTGTAGATGTAGTCGGGCGTGCCGATGCCGGGGATCTCCCTCCCGGCAGCATCCTCGCCGTCAGTCCAGAGCACCAGCAGGAGGAACGATAGCGCCAGCAGGATGATAATCGCTATGCCGACAGCTACATACTTTTTCATCGCTCTCTTACACCATGATCTCCAGCTTCTGTAGGCTAAATATAGGTTCTCTCACAATCTGCTAAAAAAGTACTGTACTTCAACTTTCATTCTGTCCTGTTCAGTCCATCCTCCCTGACCTCTGTACCTCCTTAAACCTCCCTTTTTTCAACCCTCCCTGACCTCCGTGTACCTCCTTTTACCTACCTCCGGACCTCCGGTACCTCCGTTTCCTCTGCATTTTGCTGGTACAAGCGATCCATGGCAATTCCCGAGTAAAGGGAGGTACCGGAGGAAAGGAGGCAGGTCTGGGAGGTCGCCGAGGTTAAAGGAGGACTTTTAAGAAGGAGGTTTAAGGAGGTAAGGAGGTCAGGGAGGGCTGGATAAGGTTGATATGAGAATACTATGTAGAGTCAGTCTTTCCCCGGCAAGCCGGACAGTATCGGGTAGCGTGCCCGCACCGCAACATATTTATCTTCCCGGCGCGACTACGATTCACAGACGGGACAATGGGGTAGCTTGGTCCATCCTCGAGCGTTTGGGACGCTTGGACCCCAGTTCAAATCTGGGTTGTCCCACTTTCTTTCAGGGGGCATAGTCTCCCTTCTCTTTTTGGACACTTTTCCTATATTAGTCGTTGAATTATAATACGATATATTCTGCGGGTGTTTTGTTAAGAGTTTGTGATGATAGCCTATGCTATTGGGGTGTTGGATAGTAAACGATATGAGGTGTTTGATGGGCCGATCTTCGCTGGGTCTTATCAAAGGTATTAAAGTTGTGAGTATGAATCCGATAATTTTTTTTCATTTAGATAAATTATTAAATGATGTAGCATTATGTCTATTTGAGCGTGTTGTGGTTGGTTCGCACTTCTGAAGAGCAGCTTTTTGGTACTACACATATTTATCGTATCATAGTGGATGCTGCGGAAGAAAGCATCTGGATTGCAGACAAAGATGACAATGTTACTTTTGTTAATAAGAAGCTCGTCGACACGCTGGAATATCCCCCTGATGAGATTATCGGCAAGAAAATATTCGATTTTACCGATGAGAAGAACCGTGCAGTAATGAAAGAATCGATAGAGCGCAGCCGCAAAGGTGAGAGAGACACTTACGTGTTTAGCATTCGCAATAAAAGCGGAAAATTCATACTACACCTGGTTGCCACCACACCTATGCAGGATGAAAAAGGGCACTATATCGGCACTGTACAATTATGTTCCGATATGTCAGTGCAAAAGAAAATTGAGGATGAGCTGCGTGAGGCCAGGGCTAAATCGGACTTGTACCTGGACTTGTTGAGCCATGATGTCAGAAACGTTCATCAGATAGTCATCGGATACCTGGAGATGGTCATTAATAAGCTGGATTCTGGCGAATGCTTGACAAAGGCTGATAGAGAATTTATTGAAAAACCGCTAAACGCTTTGAATAGTTCGACGGAACTTATCGATACCCTGAATAATCTGCAAAAGATAAAATCGGCTCGGTTGCCTATGGAAAAGATCGACCTGGGTGAAGTCGTAACTAGTGTAGTAAACAGTTTCTCCGAAGTACCGGGCAGGGCCATAAATATCCATTATGCCCCCCATAAAGATTGTTGGATAGAATCTAACTACCTGCTGAAAGATGTTTTTATCAATCTCATTGGAAACGCCATAAAACACTCTAACGGCCCGCTGGATATTTACATTCGTATTAATGAGGTCACGATTGACGGAATAAGGTATTATTCTGTCACAGTCGAAGATAACGGGCTAGGCATACCTGATACGCTGAAAAGTAAATTGTTCAGTCAGCCCCTCTGCGAGAAAAGGAATACTCAATGCAAAGGTCTCGGATTGTGCCTGGTTAAAGCGCTTGTAGACCGATTCAACGGAAAGATACAGGTAGAAGACCGGGTGCAAGGCGATTATACAAAAGGCGTGAAGTTCACGGTCCTGCTGCCAGCAATAAAATAATATAGCTATTTTTGCTTCGCCCGTAAAAGTCCCTTCCATCACCTTTTTTCATCACCACGGCGAGAGTAATCCCTCAAGCCCCAAAACACGAAGCCACCGCTATACAATTATATAAAAAGTCGAGGATATATGGCAAAATCGTGTTGCTATACATATCCCCCCCACTTTCTTTCAGGGGATATAGATGGCAGCCGAACTTTGCCATTTATCCTCATAATTTTATTTAATTGTACTGCGACGGCTTCTTCTCTTGACCATTAACTGATTACTTTCACCAAGGTGGTGAAAAAGTTCGGCCTATAAGGCATGTTGCAGACGCACTAAAAAGATTAATGAGGTTATGAGAAGGGGAGATTCTCTGAGTTGATTGTAGACATTGAACAGTGGTCTGCTGTGATATACAGGTATCTTACCTCAGAGCCACTAACAAGTTGATAACTCTCGATTATGACTTTTGTCGTCCACTTATGTCGGCCTTTTCCAAATCCGGTAAGTTCGTCAGAACCATTCAACTTGGAGTTCCATTTATTAAACGTGTATTCTCCATTCCGATTGATGAAAAGTACAAATCTGTGAAGCCAGGAATCATCGGCCTCGGGGGGCTCGTCTGCGGCGGCGACCGCACCGATGCTATCAAGGCTGATCTGATCGAGAAGCTCCTGCAATGCTCAACTAAGTCACTGTTTTTAGCAATGCACCTAGACAGATATCCGTATCCGCTCATATCGATAGGGATAATCGTATGCATATCAATGATTTAACCCGAGCCATAATCAGTTGAGATGCCTTCTGCCACCCATTCAGATTTTTATTTCACCTTCACAGTAACGGGTATCCATCCAGTAACATTAGCGGGAATACTTTCACCGATATACGCATGATATGATGCGGAATATTGTCCAGCACTGGATTTTCCCGTAACGTCTAATACGAGATCAAAAATAATTGTCCCGTTATCACCTTTTGGTTTGACATCTTTACCGATGTAGACGTAGCTAGTATAGCTCTTTGATTCAGTATTGGAGTCAGGTAACTTATTAAACAGTGAAGCCTCTGAAGACACAGGATATAAAGGAAACTCCTTTGCATCTGTGATTACCCGCACATCTTCATCATGAGGCCTTTCAGGAAGCTCCCGGCTTAAATGCATATCGATGTTGGTCAGATCTATATCATTAGTCTGAAGGGCATACATTTTGCCACGATCTGTATCAACAGTACGAAGCGACCAGTTACCGCTCAATGTAAAACTATTGTCATCCGCAAACAAAGGTTGACCCTCCATTACAGGTATAGGGACAAAGATCTCCGTAAATCCTTCACCCCTAAATCCATCAAGACCGGTCACCCCGATTTGGTAGAGACTAAAAGGCGGACGGGATGGCTCACCACACCCTGATGTTAAAACCGAAAGGGCGATCAACAACAGGCAGAGTATCACTAGTAACGTATTATGAGGAACTCTGAGTCTATACCAACTTCCCATACAACCACCATTAAATATTACGCTTAATAATAAAAAATTAACTTAAGGATCTGAACTCGTTGCATATTCGATCATACCCATACTGAACTTTTGCTGCTCCTCTAAGAGCCAGTTCGTGCTTTCTACCACACCAGGATCGGTCATCCAGTTGTCGGGATCTTCCTGCATCCTGTCCTGGATATAAAGCCAGTTAAGATAAGATATGCATGCCATCGTTTTAGTACCCTCTTCAGCATCCGACGGGCTATCCAGATGGTAATACTCAGTAGGCTCGTTTTCGACAGCCCGTTCATAGTGTATTCCGGGAGCATAGTTTCGCTTTGGATCGTTAGGATAGATCGGTCCCCAATTATAGAACACGTAATTCTCAAAGGCGCCATGATAGGTTTTCCAGCCCACTTTCTTTAAGGGGATCTGTATAAGCAAACCCATTTGCCTTATATCCTCGTAATTTTATTTAATTGTATCGCGACGGCTTCTTCTATCGACCGAATTCAGGTCAGCAGGGGATGTATAAAATTTTTTAACGTTATAACTTATTTAGCGCCTATAAAAAAATTTATAACCTAGTAGTGCATAGGATAGAACATGCCTCGTAAGCAAAAGCTGGACTCGACGATTCAAGAGATCATGATTGTCGAAGACCCCCACGCCATCAAGTTGCTATGCAGTCCCAAGTATGCTGAGATCATTCGGATAGTTAGCGAGGAAGAATTTTCCGTGTCCGATGTGGCCAGGAAGCTCGGTGCCAATTCAGGCTCCATATACTATCATATGAAGGAGCTGGAAAAGCATGGCCTGGTCAGGCTGGTCAGGGAAGAGATCGCCGGAGGCGTGGTCAAGAAGTACTATCGCAAAGCGGCCATGAACTTCACTTTTAACATGTCTGATCCGTCGAGCGCCGCGGCAGCGGCCGAGGCTGGCATCAACGCGGAGTTCTGGGAGAAGCTGATCAAGTCGCTGAGCTACATGGGGTACAACGTCTTACCGGGAAAAATGGCCGAGGCGAAGCGCGACCTGATGGCTATGGATGGGAGAAGCAAGGCCATTCTCGCGGAACTGCAGCAGTCGGGCCTGGAACAGGTAGAGAAAGATCGCCTGGTCGTGGCTAACGCCTACCAGGTTGGGATCATGCTACGGCTGGTTGAAGACGAGCAGTTCCTGGAGGCGGCCAGAAAGTTCAGCGCCGGGTTCCTGCGGGAACGCGCCGGGAAACAGGATTCAAAGAAGAAAGGTGGAGAACATGAGTAAAACGGCTATCGAAAACAGAGAAGTATCGTGGAACGTTCAGGGTATTCCCGTATGCGGGACGATTACAGCGCCGGTAGATAAAGAGGCGCATTCGGCAATTATCTTTATAGCAGGCAGCGGCCCGACAGACAGAGACTGGTGCACGCCGCTTCTGCCCGGAACGAACGGCAGCGCCAAATTGCTGGCTGAAGCGCTCGCAAGCGAGGGTTTTGCTACTCTGCGCTTTGATAAGCTCGGATCCGGGCCCCACGTCGTGGAGAACTTATCAAAATTTACCGGCAAAATTTGCATGCAATACTACATAGAGGAGATTACAGGCGCCGTTGAAACAGTACTGGCAGAAACAAACGTTAAAAAGGACAATCTGTTCGTGCTGGCCAACAGTGAAGGCACCATTCATGCCGTTAACTACCAGCTGCAGGCAAAGAACAATCGCTTCAAAGGGCTGGTACTGACCGGAGCGCCCGCAAGATCGATGGGCGACTTAGCCAGGGTCCAGCTCTCGAAGCAATTTGAGCCTTTGCCCGGCGGAGAACTCGTCATGAAACATTACGATGAGGCTGTAGCACAGTTTACCACCGGTAAGCCAGTTACCCCCGATCCTTCGCTTCCGGAAGTCCTCAAAAACATACTGCTAACTCTAGAAACCCCATCCAACTTACCGTTTAGCAGGGAATTATGGGCTTACAGCCTCGCAGACCACATTGCAAAGGTCACTGAGCCGTTACTTGTGGTCATCGGCAAAAAAGACATCCAGGTCGACTGGAAGGCGAATGGCGAGGCCCTGGAAGAAGCAGCCCGGCAAAACTCAGAGGCAACTTTCCTGTACCCGGAAACCGCCAATCATGTGCTAAAGCATGAAGAGGCCCCTGTAGAAAAACTGGACCCCCAGAGTGTTAGCTTGAACTATAACGCTCCAGGCATAGAGCTTGATGAAGAAGCCGTAAATGCCATCATAAACTGGCTTAAAAAATTTTAAACGCCACAAGAAATGCATGGGTGCGTCGACTGCACCTAAATTCTGAGAAAAGACCGGGCATTAACGGCTCGCCGCTGATGTCGAAAGAGATATGGGTCGCCGGCACCGTCAAGGGTTAAAGGAAAACCAGTCGTAGTTATGTTATATAAAATGGATGTGATATATGGCAACACGAGTTGCCTATACATATCCCCCACTTTCTTTCGAGAAGACCTATATTAAAACCCGGTCTTCCAGTTCTCTCACGAGCCGCTCCACCGCCGCATCGGCGTCCTCGGACTTCCTGCCTCTGGCGACGACCAGTTTTCCGGACCCGGGCAACAGTATGATGAAAAAAGTTATGGTGGCTGCGAGAGCGATCTGTTTGTTAGTAAGCTAAAAACGGTATGAGCTACCGTTAAGCCTCGGGCGTACTCAAGTACCCTTTTTGGCGGAGCCAGTCTGCCTGAGGGCCGGTGTACCTGTACGTGACGTCGGCTTTATCTTCCTGAATCTCCCAGGGCACTATGATGACTATGTCGCCTTCCCGGATCCAGGTCCTCTTTTTCATCGTGCCCTTGATGCGGCACATTCTGGTGACGCCGTCCATACATACGACGTTTAGATGGCTTGCCCCGAGTAGTTTGGTCACGGTGCCTAACATTTCCCTGTCATTTTTCCTGGGAGTCCTTACCCTGGTTACTTCGCTGCCGGCTTGCACCGGTCTCTTGTGGCCCTGGCCTTTTGGTTTATACAGTATTTCACCTTCGGATTAAAAATTTAGTCGCATCGATTTAATTTTTATAAAACTAAAAAGAAAAAGATTGGTCCATGCAATAAGATCTTAAATCTTAGAACCTGGGCTTCCTGTGCTTCGGGAGGCAGTCCTGACAATAGACCGGCCTGTCACCGCTGGGAGCAAAGGGTACTTCACATTCTTTCTTGCAGTCGGCGCAAACGGCCTTGTGCATTTCTCTCGGGCCGCCGAAGCTTCTCCGGGGTCCCCTAAATCCGCTGTCTCTCATGATAAGTTCTCAAGCGGATATGTTTCTACGCTGGAGAATTTTTCTCCACCGAAGAATTTCTCCGCACTAACCAAGATGGCAAGGTACTATAAAAGGGTATGTATTACCACGTATATTCCAGGGGAAAATCCTCTCTGACCTCCCGGTACCTCCCCCACCCCAGTTTTCCATGGACTTCACTTGAAACCCGTTTCATGAGATAAATCAATCAGATTGTCGCCGGGCGTACAGTATCGCGTTGCCCCTTTTCCCCACCGGTGCCAGGCAGCCCGTTTTCCGCAGGCAGTAGACCATCTTCTGGGCCAGCCTTGCAGGACTACCGGTGGCCGTAGCCAGCTCGCTAACTGAAAAAGGCTCGGCCAGGCCTGCGGGGATAAAAGCTTGCATGTCAGCCGGCGAGCTTAAGGTCCGCCTGTCTACTACCTGTAGCAGCCTGCGCTCTTCTGTCACCCACCCTCTCCGCCTCCAGCCCCGGACGCCGTCGTACCGGCGGACTTCTTCCTCCTCGATCAGCAGCAGCTCTATCGAGAAATTGGGGTTCTCGAGCAGCCCGGGCAGCCTCACCAGCTCCCGGAAGACGTCTTCAAAGGCGCCGCGTTTAGGCGACTTCCGGCGGATGATCGGGCCATCCCCGTTATCCGCCAGCTTCACGATCCACTTCGCGCAGGGTATGGGGTACACCAGCCGCACGGGATGGTTAGTCAGGAGCTTCTCCAGTTTCCGCTTGATGGCGCTGAAGTTCCGGGTCTGGATCTCGATCAGGAGGTCGCCGCGCACGATGTCCACGAAAAAGCCTTCCACCGGCACCTCGAACAGGTCCCCGGGCTGGGCGTACCACCGCTTCAAAGCTTCGTGCAGCGGCTTTTCGTTCAGCGTGCCAATTTTCGACGTTCCCAAGATCAGCCTCGTCCTCCTGTGTCAGACAAATAGCATAATACGACCATAGTATAAATTGTTCTATCCCCCGTCCTTCCTGTCCTCCCGGCCTCGTGTCCTCCCGCTTTTACTGCTGGAATAACGCTGGACGCCGACATTACCCGCTAAGGATAGTTACCGGTGCTCTCCATCCTTTCTTCCCGGGTAAATACCGGGATAGGTATTACATCGGCCGGGAACACTTTTTATTCAGTGTCGTATCGATGCCGGGCCTGACCAGTTTTTTTAGAGACCCCCTGTACCGGAACTCGCTATTCATCATGCTGAATACCGGGCTGGTCTCGCTTTTTAACTACCTGCTCTGGCTCCTTGCGGGTAAAGTGACCTCGGCGGAGAACGTCGGGCTGACCACTGCAGGTATATCGGCGGCTGCGATGATGGTCGCCATTTCCCGGCTGGGCATGGATGACAGCATCACCAGGTTCTTTCCGCAATCGAAAGACAGGGGTGGATTTTTAAATGCCCTGATAGCGATCATGCTTGCCGTAACGATCGTAGTAACAGCAGGCTTCATGATCGGGCTACCGTATATCTCCCCGGCGCTGCTGTTCCTCAGAGAGTGGCAATATGCTCTGCTGTTCGTCATGCTGATCTTCCTCACGGCCGTGACTAACATGCAGGGTACTGCCCTCGTGGCGATCAGAAGAGCCGACCTGGCGTTCGTGGAATACTCCCTCCTGTTCCTCAGGATACCTCTGCTTTTCCTGGCAGGGTCGCTGGGCGTGCTCGGCATTTTGCTCGCGCTGGACATTACTTATCTGGTCATGCTGGTCGTGGGCGTCATATTCCTGTACAGGATGGGCGTGACCCGCAATCTCCGCGCCGACTTCGGCCAGGCCCGAAAAACCATGAAGTACTCCCTCAGCAACTACGTGGCCCTGATCCTGTATACGGCGCCTTATACCTTGATCCCGATCCTGGTCGTGAACGTACTTGGAGCCACCGCACAGGCCTATTATTACGCCGGGTATTCCATCGCCGCGTTCCTCCTGCTGGTGCCCGATGCAATCGTGGCTTCGATGTTCGTGGAAGGGGCGCATGAGCGGCCGCTGAAGGATACGGCCTTGCGGTCGCTCAGGTTCGCCCTCGCCATCCTGGTCCCGATGGTGGTGGTCGCCGCCGTCTTCGGCGATAATCTGCTGCGCCTGTTCAGCCCCGAACACTCGGCCGCAGCGTATCAGCTGCTGATGCTGCTGGCGATATCCAGCCTGTTCTACGCGGTCATAGAGGTCTACTTCACCGTGATGCAGGTCCGGAAAAACCTCGTGATGCTGAATTTCGTCAGGCTGTCTGTCACGGCCTTGACGCTCGGCCTGGGCTACGTGTTACTGCAGAAGCTGGGCCTGATCGGCATAGGCTATGCGTGGCTGCTGGCCTGCGTGGTGGTATCCGTTTTCTCGGGCTGGATGATGCTGTCTAAAAAGACCTGGCAATAGCAGGCGGGAGGTTATGCCGGGTGGCTGGCTTCCCGGCTTCCCGGCCTCGGGCTGACGGCCTAACCGACCGGCTCAAAGCCTGTCTGCCGGCATCCCCAAAGGCAGTTCCCGACCGGTAATTGTCGTATCATGTTATAAATTTCCACTCGAAATTTTATTTATTGATGCGTCTCAATTCCATCCGCACCCGGACGGCCATAATACTGCTGTCACTCGGGGTGCTGATCGTGCTGGTGGTCGGCGGCTTGTGGGTTTACTCCACGTACACGTCGATGAAGACGGATATCCGCCAGTCCAACCTGGAGGACGCCCGGACAATATCGGGGTACGTCGACGTATTTATGAACAACATAGTGATCGCGGAAAGAGTCACTGCAGGCAATCCGGATACGATCGACGCGGTCAGGCGTAACGATACCGGGAGGTTAAAGGCCATCGGGGACAACATGGCGTCGACCATACCAGATCTCGACGTCGCGGTCATCCTGGATACGAATGCCAACGTGCTATATCACTCTAAAGGTGCTAACACTACCGGGTTTATCCACTCTGGCTGGTACGATCTGGCGAGGCAACAAAACGGCACGTTCGTCACCGGGCTCTATTACAGCGAAAGCCTCAGGGACTACGTTTTTTCAGTTTCTGTCCCCGTGATCGACCGGGGCTCCGTAGTCGGGTATATTGTCGCGTCGGTCGATCCCCGGCGGCTCGACAGGGAGATACAGCAGCGGCAGACCAGCCCTGACCGGAATATCCTGGTAGTGGACAGCGGGGGCGTGGTCGTTTCTCACGACGAGAGGACTTACGTCGAGAAGAACTCCGACTTTTCCTTTGCCACTCCCGTCAGGAAGGTGATAAACGGCACGGAGGGCTTGATGGAAACCAGCGAGACGTACGACGGGCAGTACAGAATCGTCGGCTTTTCTCCCGTGCCCCTGTCCGGGTGGGGCTCCGTCGTGACCACTCCCTTGACCGTGGTATACGAGCAGATCTTCCGGCGAATTCTCGAGATACTTGCGCTGCTGCTGAGTTTGTCCCTGCCGATAATCGTGGTCAGCTACTTTGTCTCGAGCTACCTCACCGCGCCAATCGTCGAACTGTCCGACACCATGCGCAGGGTTTCCGCCGGCAGCCTCCACGAGCGGGCCAGGACCGATCGCAAGGACGAGATCGGGGACCTGTCCAGGACGTTCAACTCCATGATGGACGACCTGGAGCGAACTACAGAGCTCGAACGGACCGTGGAGATCTCCCGGAAGTACCAGCTGATCTTCCAGCGGGCCAGAGACGCGATCCTTTTCACGAATATCACCGGCAGGGTTCTTGACGCTAATAAGGCAGCATGCGAGTTATATGGCTATACCAAAGACGAGCTGCTGACCAAAACTGTGTCAGATTTCCGCTTACCCGATGATCGGTCCGGCGCGCCGGAAATGCTCAGGAAGTGCTATGACGAGGGCTGTTTCTACCAGACCTCCGTGGTCAGGAAGGACGGCAGCATATTCCTCGCCGAAGTCAGCTCGGCAGGCGCGAGCATCCGAAATAAGCCGGTGCTGGTGGCCATAGTCAGAGACGTCACCGATCGGGTGGAGAGGGAGAAGGAGCTCAGGCTGGCGAGGTTCTCCCTCGATCACGCCACCGATATGATCTTCTTTATCCAGGAGGACGGGCGTATCTTCTACGCCAACCAGTCGGCCTGCAGACAATACGGGTACAGCTGTGAAGAGCTGCGCTCGATGACCATGCAGGACATCAATCCCGCGTACGGAGCGGATGGCTGGCAGGTCCGCTGGGACGCGATCAAGGAGAAGGGCTCCCTGTCGTACGAAACCGAGAACAGGGCCCGGGACGGCAGAATTTTCCCGATCGAGGTGGCCGCGAGCTACCTGCGGTTCGATGACCTGGAGCTGGTTTGTGCCTACGGCCGGGATATTACCGAGCGTAAACGGTCTCAGAAAGCTCTCGCCGATGCCAAGGGCCAGTCGGACCTGTACGTGGACATCATGGCCCACGACATCAACAACCTGAACCAGATCGCGCTGATGAATCTGGAAATCCTGCAGTTAGAGGAAACCCTCACAGACGACGAGCGGGAGATGGTCAACAACATTCAGACTGCCATTTACGGTAGTATCAACCTCATCGAGAACGTGCGGAAAATCCAGAAGATCGCTTCGGGCGAGCTTCACCCTGAGCCTGTTGATATCGCTGGCATGATCTCTAAATGTATCGAGGAAGCCCCGAGGCCCGCCGGCAAAACTGTCAGAATTGAGTTCGCTTCCCCCGGGGAGAAAATCGTGACAGGCGCCCCTCTCCTCAAGGAAGTCTTCTGCAACCTCATCAACAACTCGATTAAATACTCGGGGGCTGAGGTGAGGATCGAGATCACGATCGACGAGGTGGAAAGAGCAGGCATCAGGTATTACCGGACGACGATCACGGACAACGGCTACGGCATCCAGGACCAGGTGAAGACGAAGCTGTTCAGGAGGTTCCAGCGCGGGACTACCAAGGCTCACGGGAAGGGGCTCGGGCTGTACATCGTAAAAATGCTGGTCGAGCGGTTCGGGGGGTCAGTCGCTGTCGAAGACCGGGTCCCCGGCGAGTATGCCCGGGGAAGTAAATTCATCGTATACTTACCCCGGCTATCCTAAATCGATCTATCGTGCTTTCAGGCTCCGTCCACGCGGGTCCCTTCAAGTTAGCGATGCTGCAGAAGCTCTTCACTGCGAAAATGGCTCACCATCTGCCTGTCAGTTCCCGGGGGAATATCCGTGGCAGGATATATGCTATCTTGAGAAAAATTATATAATATAAGTTAGAAGGTTCATCATCTCATTGAGCGTGCAATCATGACCGCTGGTATCCGGGAATCAGGCATCGACGTGTTGGGGCCGGTACCCTGGGGTACGCATTTCTGCCTGTTCTACCAGACTAAGCAAGATTTGATCGACGTCATCATCCCTTATGTTAAGGCCGGCCTGGAGAACAACGAATTCTGCATGTGGGTCACTTCCGAGCCTTTCGAGGCCGGCGAGGCCAGGGCCCGGATGGCCGAGGCTGTGCCTGACTTCGCGACATACCTGGAGCGGGGGCAGATCGAGATCCTGCCTTACGATCAATGGTACGTGATCGACGGCGTCTTCAATTCGAAGAGGGTGCTCAACGGCTGGGTAGATAAGCTCAAGGCGGCCCTGGCCAGAGGTTTCAGCGGGCTGAGGCTGACGGGTAACACGTTCTGGCTGGAAAAGGCAGACTGGAAGGACTTTCTCGACTACGAGCAGGATGTGAACGACACCGTCGGCCAGCACAGCATGATCGCTCTCTGCACTTATTCCCTGGACCGGTGCGGCGCCTACGATATTCTGGACGTGGTCAGCACCCATCAGTTTGCACTGAGCCGGCAGGAAGGCGGGTGGAAGGTTATCGAGAGCAAGGAGCAGGCGGAAGCGAGGAGAGCCCTCCGGGAGAGCGAAGTCAGATTCCGGTCGCTGATCCAGAACTCGTCCGACATCATCCGGATCCTGGACAGGGAAGGCCGCATAATCTACGATTCTCCGTCGTCGGAGCGGATCCTGGGCTACCCTTCAGGCTCTCTGCTGGGCAGGTCGCCCATGGACTTCATCCACCCCGACGACCTGGAGCTGGTGCGGAGCAGCCTGAGTAGTATTTACGCGGGGACCAACCCCGGGACCCCTACGGAGTTCAGGATCCTGAAAGCCGACGGCGAGTACCTGGACGTCGAATCGACCGGCTCGAACATGATCGGCGTCCCGGGGGTGGATGGCATCGTGATCACCACCAGGCCCATCACCGAGCGCAAGAGGGCTGAAAAGGAGCTGGAAGAAGCCAAGCTTCAGGCCGAGCTATACCTGGACCTGATGGGCCACGACATCAGCAACATGCACCAGATTATGATGATGCAGCTGGAGCTGGCCGGGGAGACCCTGGAACACAAAGGAAAGCTCGAGGGCCGAGACAGGGAAGTTCTAGACTCCCTGGCGGCGACTCTGGAGAAAGCCGCGAGGCTCATCGACAACGTCAGGAAGCTGCAGAAGCTCAATTCGGGCGAGTACGCCCTGGAGCCGGTTGACCTCGGCGTGGTCCTCCCGGAGGTCCTGAAGATGTATTCGGGCCTGCCCGGCAGGGATATCGCCATAACTTTTTCCGGGTGCGAGGGCAGCCTGGTGCAGGCTAACCTGCTGCTGAAGGACGTGTTCATGAACCTGCTGGACAACGCGGTGAAGCATTCCGCCGGCCCGCTGGATATCGCCGTGGACGTGCGCCGGGTCGTCTCGAACGGCCCCTGTTACTACCGGGTGGCAATAGAGGATAATGGTAAGGGTATTCCCGACGAGAAGAAGGAAGAAGTGTTCCAGCGCTTCAAGCGCGGCCAAACTAAAGCGAAAGGCACAGGGCTGGGCCTTTACCTCGTCAGGAGCCTGGTGGAAGGCTTCGGCGGCCGCGTAGAAGTGGAGAACCGGGTTCCGGGAGACTACGGGAAGGGCACCCGGTTCTCGGTGTACCTGCCGGCGATCGACGAAGCGCTGTAGCAGGCCAGCCATCCCTGCGGCAGGATACGCCAGGCAGTCCAGCAGGAGCGGAAGTCGGATGGTACATACCGGCTGACAGGCAGGACAGGTGCCAAGCTCAAGTATATCAACTAGAGGATATTACATTTAATATCAATTATAATATTTATACACATCAGATATGACCAAGGCAAGATCGAATGTGTTATGTCCCGGCCTACTTATACAGTGAAACCTAAGCTGGGGCCGAAGCCTGGAAAAATTTCCGGCTCAGTCCCGGATAAGCGTGTCGATCAGGAAGAGAGGCTTCGCCTGACCCAGTACTCCGTGGACCACTTCCCAGAGTCGGCCATCTGGACCGACATGAACTCCCGCATTCTCTACGTAAACGACGCGACGTGCGCAATGCTGGGCTATACCCGGGACGAGTTGCTGGTCATGTCGGTGCCGGACATCGATCCCAACTACCCCCGCGGGCGCTTCGCCGCTTTTATCCGGTCCATAAAAGAGTGTAAAGCTCTCACCTTTGAATCCGGGCATATTACGAAAACCGGCCGCAGAATCCCTGTGGAGGTCACCGCCCATTATCAAAAATACGGCGACCAGGAGTACATCATCTCCTTCAGCCGGGACATCTCCGGGAGGAAGAAAATCGAGGATGCCCTGCGGGAAAGCGAGGAGCGATACCGCAGCCTGGTAGAGAACATCAACGACATGGTCTGGGAAACGGATCTGCAGTTTACCTGTACCTACGCCAGCCCTAAAACCCTGGACATCATGGGGTATGCCCCTGCAGAGGTCGTCGGTAAAAAGCCCTTTGACTTCATCTGCCCCGAGGATATCCCCCGGACCAGAGAGGCACTGACCCTGGCCATCCAGGGCCGCAAGCCCCTGATGCTGCTCGACTACCGGGTGCGGAGGAAGGATGGCAGAGTCATCTGCCTGGAGACTAACGGAGAGCCTATCCTGGGCCCCGGTGGTATCCTGACCGGATACCGGGGCGTCAACAGGGACGTGACCGAGAGAAAGGAGGCTGAGGAGGCCCTGCGTAAGAACGAGCAGTTTTTGAGCCGCATCTTCGACAGCTTCCAGGATGGCATCAGCATCCTGGACAAGGACCTGAAGATAGTCCGGGTGAACCGTATCATGGAAGAGTGGCACTACTTCATGAGGCCTCTGGAAGGAAAAATGTGCTACTACGCTTACCATATGCAGAACAAGCCCTGTGAAGTCTGCCCCAGCCTCAGGGCGATGAGGCTGAAAACCATGCAGAGCAATATTCTGCCTCTTCCGGATAAGCACGGCAATCAAGTGGGCTGGCTCGAGGTTTATTCGTTCCCCCTGTTCGACGACAGGGGGAACGTCACAGGCGTCATCGAACACGTCCGGGACATCACCGAGAGAAAAAAGATAGCCCTGGCCCTGGAGGACGAGAAATCGAGGGCTGAGCTGTACCTCGACCTGATGAGCCACGACATCAACAACCTGAACCAGATCGGCATAGGCTTCCTGGAAATGCTCCTCGACTCCCCCCGGCTGGATGGGCGGGAGAAGGAGCTTCTGGCGAAATCCATGGAGTCCCTGGAAGGCAGCACCCGCCTCATCCAGAACGTCCGGAAGCTCCAGCAGGTCAGATCGGGTGAGATGCGCACCCAGAAGATAGCCGTCGGACAGGTGATCGATGAGGTAAAGTCCTATTACACCAGCACTAAGGGCGGAGAGAAGATCGACTATGCTCCTGCTTACGGCTGCGCAGTGATGGCAAACGGACTGCTGTTCGACGTCTTCTCCAACCTCGTGGGCAACGCGATCAAGCACTCGGCCGAGAAAGGCAGCCCGACCGTAAGCATCAGGTCCGAGGAGACGGTAGAACGTGGAAAAAAGTACTGCCGGATCACCGTCGAGGACAACGGGCCCGGCATACCCGACGAGCTGAAGGACCGGATTTTCGACCGGCTCCGCCAGGGCGCCACCAGGGCTGGTGGCAAAGGCCTCGGCCTGTACCTGGTGAAGTCGCTGGTCGAGAGCTACGCCGGCCGGGTGTGGGTCGAAGACCGGGTGCCGGGCGATCATACCCGGGGCTCGAGATTCGTGGTCATGCTGCCCGCAGCAGAGCAATAGCCCGGCAACAAGCGCCACCATGTACTTTCCGCCGGAATATGGCCCACGCCCTACTGGCCCCCGCCGAGCGCGTTTACCACGCCAATTCTATAAATAAAAGCGTCGTCCTGCATATGATATAGGAGTCATTTTCATGGCGGAGACGTCGCAGCTAGTAATGGATACCAGTGATGCCAGCTTTGACAGCGCTATCAAGAGCAGCCGGGTGGTCGTCGTGGATTGCTGGGCCCCCTGGTGCGGACCTTGCAGGATCCTGGCGCCCACCATCGAGGGTCTCGCCAAAGACTACGACGGCCGGGTCAAGTTCTACAAGCTCAACACTGACGACAACCCCCAGGTAGCCTCCCAGTTCCGCATCAGGAGCATCCCCACGCTCTTCATCTTCGCGGACGGCAAGCTGGCCGACACCATCATCGGCGCGGTGCCCCGCCAGTACATCGAGGGCAAACTTGAGCCTCTCCTCAAGTAAGTGACACTGCAGCAGCCGCCCTGCCCGAAACCATTTAAGCCTTAAGAGCCTATATCCTAGGGGTAACCATATTATGGCAGAGACTTCACAATTCGTAACCGACCTCACCGACGCCACCTTCGACGACGCGATCAAGTCGGGCTCCGTTACAGTCATCGATTGCTGGGCACCATGGTGCGGCCCGTGCAGAATGCTAGCGCCCACTATCGAGACGCTGGCCAAGGAATACGAAGGCAAAGTCAAGTTCTACAAGCTCAACACCGACGAGAGTACCAAAGTCGTCCAGCAGTTCAAGATCTTCAGCATCCCGACCCTGCTCATCTTCGCCAAAGGCAAGCAGGCCGACACCATCGTCGGCGCTGTTCCCAGGCAGTACATCGAGGGCAGACTCAAGCCCCTGCTGGAAAACCAGTAAAAACACTTTTTCTTCTTTACTTGCGCTAAAAATACCACGGCGACACTGCTCCTTGTCCTGGCGACCGGAAATCCGAGACTGGAACCACGGCGGCACAACGACACGGAGACAATGCGTATCAGTACAACCGATTGGAGACTGGAACCACGGCGACACAGCGGCACAGAGACAATGCGTACTGGAATACGATCGCTCATTTTTTAGATCCACGGCGGCACGGCGGGCTGACTACACGGAGACAAGCCTCCCGCAGTAACGGACTGGAAACCTGGATTAACGGATAATACTACTATATTCTGGCAGGTCATGCTTAATCGATAGACCGGTAACCATACTGATCAATACACTGTCTCCGTGCCGCCGTGGACTAAAAAAGAGATATTGTTTTACGGTACTCAGTTGTCTCTGTGTCGCCGTGCCGTCGTGGTTCAAATAACCATCCTGCCATCGTTTCTCGAATAGTCGCTGTGTCGCCGTGCCGCCGTGGTTTATCTCTCCACTCAAACCCGGACTTTCAGCTTCTCCCGCAGCTTCGCGCGGAGGTAGCTCTTGTAGAACTCCTTCTTCTTCAGCGGAGACCCCGCGGCCGTGCCTAACGCTTCCAGCTCAGTCTTTCTGGCGTGCTTGACGAACCAGTCGTTTTCACCTTTCCAGTAGTCGTCCTGCATGTACGGGAGGGACAGGTTGTTCTGCGCTCTCAGCAGGTCGTTCTTGCTCAGAGGTTCCTGGACGCTCTTCCACACGTCCTTGAGCCAGGTGTTGACGTCGGCGGACTCGATGCCGAGGAAGGCGGCTTTGGAGGCGTGGAGGCCGGACAGGTGGGCGGCGTTGATGCTGCCGCTCATGACGGACTTGGCGATCATGCCGGACCACGGGGAAAAGTCAGTGAGGACGCCGATGGGGATGCCCTTTTCTGACAGCAGCTTGATCAGCGCTCTGCAGCCTCTGGCCGGCTGGCCGCCGAGGTGGATGAGCCCGATGTTTAGTTCGTCGGCGACCTTCAGCTTTTTCAGGTCCATGAACACACCGGTCTTCTCGATCGGTATGACCGCCTTGACGCCGTACTTCTTGATCTCCCATTGGCCTGCGAACCCGGTGATGCTCTGCTCTCGCTCGCCGCAGGTGAACTCGGTGCCCTCCTCGTCCACGATGGTGATGTCACCGTAGATTAATCCCTTTGGGTCGGCGATGATGTTCAGGTTTTCACGATGCAGGCGGATGATACGCTCCAGCGTATCGATCAGCCGATCGCTTTCGCCCTGCCCTGCAATGTCCATCCACGGGTACTTCTGGAACTGGTTCTTGAGCATGTAGTAGCAGTCCCTCTTTGTGGAAACGGAGTTGGCCACGATGGTCTCGATGATGTGGTTGACCAGGAACTGCAGCTTTGCCAGCGAGGCCGCCTGGTCGATGTTGGAGGTGGTCATGGAGAGCGTGTCGCCCGAGGTGCTGTACCCGTCCACGTCGTCGTACTCGACCGATGCCCTGTCCACTTTGAGCGCCTTGAACGTGTAGGGCAGCGCGTTCTCCACCCGGATCATGGCGCCGAGACAGTAGGCGGATAGCACCATGATGGACTGCTCCTGGTCCTTCGTGAGCCGCCGGTCTTTCAGGATGTCGTGGGCCATGGCCATCGTGGAACCGTCGCTGACCCGGGGGGAGAGCATCTTCACGAAGTCCTGGCGCTTCGCAGCGCAGGCGACTTCGTAGACGGTCTCGAACTCGTCGGCCATCGCGCCGTCCTCGATCGCCTCGTAGAGCTTATCTTTCTTCATTCGGGGAGCCATGTTCAGTCACCTCCCGCCGCTGCCGCCGCCCGCCGCGTCTCATGCGCCCGCCTCTCCGGCTTCTCTTCCCGGAAGACGTCCAGCTCATACTCGTCCTCTACCTCGGAAACGCACTGGTCGAAGCCGAAGGCTGCGGCGTACTCCGCTCCCGCGACCTTCGTCCCCGCGTACCGGTTGATCTGCCTCAGGAGCAGAGAGTGGATGATCGCCTTGCGCTTGCCTTTGACCGCCTCTTCCTCGGACTTCTTGATCCGGCGGATGTGCCTCGAAATCTTCCGACCGCACTCCTGGATCGCGAGGCGGATTTCTTCGTAGTACTCGTCTACGAACTTGATCGCTTCCTTGCTCTCGCTCGTGTAGGGGATGTTCACGCCGGCCACGTGGACGAACAGGTGGCTGCGAGTCTCCGGGGCGATCTCGTACCGGGCCAGCCCCGCATCTCTCGCCGCCTTCAGCGTCACGTCGCCCGACTCGGAGAACAGGAGCGGCACCCGGTTGACGAACCGGTGAATGTATACCCCCGTCACCGGATCGATGGAGGACTCGCCCGTGCCCCCGAACTCGGCTCCGCAGCCGTAGGCGATAATTACCTCCACCAGAAAGGGCTGGCCTCTCATCGCTCTCGGTTTACGGGTGACCGCTTCGATAAACGCGGGGTTGAGCCGGCTCACCACGCCCTGCACCAGCGTTGATTCTCCTACGGGTGACAGGCACTCGGTCGAAGGGGGCAAGGTCTGCACTGTACACATGGCGTCGGCCAGCGCCATCAGCTCCTCTTTCGAGAGATCCGCAGGCCGCTTCTTCACGTCCACCCGGTCCTTGCAGTGGCCGGTGATCTGCTTCACCACATCCAGCCTTACCCGGTCGAACTCGCCCTTCAGGAAGTCGGTCAGCCCGTTGTACTTCGTCCGGGAAGCGAGCCGCTTGAGCAGGTCGTAGTCCGCGCCCGAAGGGTGAGGCTTCGTCTCCACCGGGATGGCCGGCATCTCCTCTGTGCGCCGGGGCACTTCCAGCCGGTCAGTCTCGCTTACGCCATCGTAGTGCAGGCTAAGGTGAGGATTGATGGCCGCCGTCAGCTCGATGTACTCCATGATGCGGGCGGAGAACTGGGCTTCGAGAATCACGGATATCTCGACGCCCTTCCAGCCTTCGGCCTTCTCTTCCCGGGAATCGTGCACCTTCGCCGAATTCCGGTCGACGTCCACGGAGAGCTCGAAGACGTGGGCTTTCCTGCCGTTGGTCGACGTCTTTATAATGGCGTGCTCTCCCGTCTTGATCTGAGAAATGAGGACTACGGCAGATACGCCGATGCCTTGCTGGCCCCTGGACTGCCGGCGGACGCCGAACTTGCTGCCGTACAGCAGTTTCCCGAATACTAACGGGACGTTTTTCGGGAGGATGCCGGGCCCGTTGTCCCGAACTGTCAGTTTGTACCGCTTGAGCCGGCCCTTGTCGTCCAGGCTTTTCAGGTCTATCCAGACCTCCGGTAATACGCCTGCCGATTCGCATGCGTCTAATGAATTGGTGAGAATCTCGTGGATGGACATGGGGATCATCTTCACCGAGCTCTCGAAGCCGACTAAATGAGGGTTAGTGGCGATGAACTCGCTGAAGGAGATCTCCTTCATTTCCTTTGCAAGCTCTTTTGCTGTCTTGGAGTTTTTGGGTGCCATATATACGGGAATTTTCTACCCCGGAGGGTTAATATCACTTCGATAGAGCGTTCTGAAAGTATTATTGCTCATTTTACTAAACGGCGCCCGGATAAATACTTTCATCAGCCAGAGTGCTCTATACGAGTGCAGGCGGCTGCCAGATTTCTACACCGCGAGCCAGCCCAGCTTCTCTCTCCTTGAAACCTTCTTATCGGCCGTGACCCGCCCTGCGCCCAGGTAGTCGGAGAACTGGCAGAAGCAGGCAAGCAGGCCAGACCGCAGCTCCTCTGTTTGTTCGATCTCAGGTTCCCACCACCAGTTCTTGATCAGCAGGGCTCCGTCCTCGCCCCTGCCCGGCTCGAACCGGGCCACGAAACGTTCGCCGTACAGCACCGGAAGCACGTAGTAACCATATCGCCTTTCGGCGACGGGCTTGTACACTTCCCACAGGTAGTCGAAGCCGAATAACTCCTTAACGAGCTTGCGGTCCCAGATCAGGTTGTCCAGCGGCGCCAGCACCGATGCCCGGGCCTGCGGGCTCCGCCGCTGCCTCAGCACCTTCTCCAGACAGGCCAGGTCCTCGCTTCTGGCGTAGAACGGGTGGCTGATATCCTCGACGCCGATCTGGACGATCATTTCCTGCCGGAGCAGCCGCTCAATCGCATCGTTCCTGTCCTTGCTCTTGATGCCGGAGATGCCCAGCCACGCGTCCCCCGCCCTGTTCCAGAGCAGCCCGATACTGCCTATCCGCCGGTGGACGTACCAGTCGTAGTATTGCTTATCTGTCCTGTTCCTGTCGGGAGCATTAAGTAAGGCATCGGGAAGATGGCGGCAGGCGAAGTCGTAGACTCTGCGGGTGCCGACTTTGTGGTGGACGACAAGCTCTCCCCAGAAGTACATGCTCTCCAGCGCCGCTCTGGAGACCCGGGTGGGGCCCCACGGCCAGTCGATCTTGTCGTCGAAAGCCAGATCGGCAGAGGTCAGCGGCCCTTTTTCCTCGATCTCCCTTCTGACGGGGTCCAGGTAAGGGCTTATCGGGTGGGACTGGCCTCCCAGCTTCTTCTTCGCCCTCTCCCGGGTGCGCCGGAAGTAAGGCCAGTCCTCCACAGGATAGATGCACATGTTCTTATCCCACCCGTCGATCAAAGTGCGGTCCTGGTAAAGCAGCTCCTGCAGCATCGAAGACCGGAAGTCCTTCACCCGGGCCTGGAGCACCAGCTCGTGGTTCGGGCCGGCGATGTTTAACGGATCGAACTGGATGCAGTTGACCCGCCTGATGTACTCCGCAACACCTGCCTTGCCTTCCAGTCCTCCGGGCGGCCACAGGCCCTGGTGGGCGAGCATAAAGCTCCGGGCCTGCTGCCTGGTGATCGTCAGCCTTTCCATCCTGCCACCTCAAAAAGTTTGGGCGTTCCATTTTACAAATAGTAGCCTGTCAGAATTCTCCGGCAGCCCGGCTATTAAGGGTGATGTATGCCTGATGAAAGTAATATCTAAAGTTGCTCAGGTAGTGCAAGACATCAATACGATCGCTGCGCTGTGCCAGAAACACAGATTACGACCGATTAACACAGATTGCACAGATACAATCGATGAGAAAAGACGATTACTTTTCCATCATTTACATCCAATAGCCATCTGTGTAATCCGTGCAATCTGTATTCCATGAAAAATTCGTGTGTGGGGGTGCTGAGAGGGTAAGTGAGGAGGCCGGGGAGGATTAAATCAATGGTAATTCCTGAAGCCTGTTATGGAGTGCCCGTACCATTTACACGAAGTACACGAAGTACACGAAGTACACGAAGTACGATAAAACGGCTGACTGCAAGCCAATTTTTAGTAAAACTTCGAGTACTTCGCGTACCTTGTGTACTTCGTGTAAACGGTACCTGACCCTCAGAGAAACCGGGAATCACCATAAGAACATTATCCTCTCTAACCTTTCCATTCTCTCTGACCTCCTCTCCGATCTCTCTATTCTCTCTGACCTCCCAGTTTGAAAATCCTCTCATACTCCCGGGAACTCTCCGACCTCTCGAAGTTTTTTTCACGGGCTTTACTTGAAAACGCCCTTTTCATGACCGAATCAATCTGTGATCCTGTATGCAAGGGGCTGATTCCAGTCGGTCACAGCGCAGCGATCGTCCTCGTTCACGAGCTCATATATAATATCTGAAAAAAAAGAAGATGCCCCGGTTAGCTCATCCGGTGCATCTTGCGGTCGAACAGCTTCAGCAGTACGCCGATCAGGACGATGTGGACGACGATCGCTCCCAGCACGTAGAGCCAGAAGTTCGGGCCGCCGCTCGCCCCTTCCCAGAAGGCCCTGATAGGCCAGAAGGTCGGCACGACGTAGAAGACGAACTCCCACTTCGGGTCCAGCAGGTAAGCCAGCAGCGGTACGGTCAGTATAGCGCCCATCAGTTTCTGGATAGCGAACCCCTGTACCTTGTTCTCCGCGAACGTCGCAAATACCAGGGCAAAGAAGGGCCCTTCGAGGGATGCGACCAGCGCTACCACGACCAGCGTCGTGAGATCGATGCCGGTGAGCCCTGCAATAGGGTAGGCGATCAGCGTCGTGACGAAGCTGACGATCATCGGAGCCGTGATCCGGTAAGCGAGGTACTGCGTCGTAGAAACCGGGCTGACTTTCAACGCGGCTAGCGTGCCCTCGTCCCGCTCGTCGAGCAGCAGGAACCCGATGCAGACCCCGTAAAACATGGGGATCATCACGACGATCAAGCCCATCAGCATAGGGTAGAAGGGCACCAGGTCGATGAACGGGAGTGCCCAGGTCGTAATCATGGGTACCACGTACCTGAGGACCAGCGCGATCAGGAATGGTACCACTATCATCCACTTCAGCAGCGGGTCCCTGATCACGTTCAGGAGATCGCCGGCCCCGAAAGACCGGATAAGTCTGAGGTAGTTCACGTTAGTTGTCTCCTTCTTTGTTGACGATGTGTTTGTCGAACGCTCTCTTCGATAAGACGAAGACAGCGGCGATCACAACAGCCGAGTATAGCACCCCGTAGGCGAATTGCCACGTTTCCACGGGCACGAACGCGGCCTTCATGAGCAGCAGGGGTGCCTGCATCGGGTGCAGGTACATGAGCGGTGTCTCGAAGATCTTCAGGTAGTCTACTATCGGCAGCAATATTGCGACCAGGATCAGTGCAGAGGGCATGAGGTACTCGCTGATGGAGCGATAGCGGGAGACGACCACGAAGCCGATCAGTATGTACATGATCGCGGATATGATGGTGCCTGCTATCAGCAGCAGGAGGTTGTAACCAGTGCCGAAGATGGCCGTGACCATCACGATATTCTCGACCAGCGCCAGCGCTGTCAGGGTCAGCACCTTGGAGCCCAGGTACTCCTCCACCCGCAGGGGTGTCACGACGAGCCCCTGCAGGATGCCCTCGCCCTTCTCGAACAGCACCATGCCCGCGACGAAGTAGAAGGTGCCCAGCATCATGTTCATGAAGATGAACACCGGGATGAAGGCCAGCGAGGCGTGCTGGTCGAACTGGCTGAGCATCAGGACGAAGACGATCACCGTAAAGGCGGCCACTATATAGAAGCCGTACCTGTACTGCTGCTTGATGTCGATCACTATTGTAGGTATTAGTCTGTTGATCATGCCAGATTCCTTCCGGTGGCCTTGACGAAGATGTCGTCCAGCGTCGCCTCTTCCGTGTGGATCGTCTGGACGCTCTTCGAGCGTAGAAGTGCCAGGAACTCGGTGTTGTCCCCCAGGCCTTTCAGGCCAAACTCGAGCGTATCTACATGCGAGTTGTCACCGTATTCCACTCTCACCACACGCCTGCCGTGCTGCAGCTTCAGCTGGCGGGGCGAGTCGATGAGCTTGATCTCCCCGTCCACGATGAAGGCGACCCTGTCACAGATCTCGTCGGCCAGCGCCATGTTGTGCGTGGTCAGGAAGATGGTCTTGCCCTCGGCCTTCTTCTTCAGGATTAAATCCCTGATGATCCGGCTGTTGACCGGGTCCAGGCCCGAAGTCGGCTCATCCAGAAATAAAAGATCCGGTTTGTTCAGCAGCGCCCGGACGAAGCCCAGCCGCACTTTCATGCCCTTGGAGAACTGGGCTACCCGATTGTTGGCATCGGTCTCCAGGCCGACCAGCTTCAGCAGCTCCATGGGGTCCTCGGTCTCTCCGCTGTAGAGCGCGCGGAAATAGTTCAGGTTTTCCATGGCCGTCAGCTTGAGGTAGTGGTTGGGAATCTCGAAGGAGACGCCGATCTTCTCGTAGAACGAGGATTTCCAGGAGCTGACGTCCTTGCCCATGACCGACACCTTTCCTTTGTAGCCGGTAAGCTGGCCCGTCAGGATCTTCTGCGTCGTGCTCTTGCCGGCGCCGCTGGGGCCCAGGAACCCGAAGATTTCGCCGGGCTTCACTTCGAAGGAGATGTTCCTGGCAGCCTCTTTCTTGCCGCCGGGGTAGGTAAATGTCAGGTCTTTGACTTCAATCATAACTACAGACACTCCGTGGGGGTGAGCGCCGCTCACTACCTAAGTGAGCATCGTTCACTAACAAAAAGAGATAAGTTAATAAGGTATTAATAAAGTTATTGAACAAAGTTCACCAGGTCCTATAAAAAGATGGCGGAGGCGCCGTACTCCATGATCGTTGAAACTCGTGTACGTAACAAGGCTGATAAGATCAGCCGCATCCTCAGCGCCAGTAAACAGCTCATAGAAACTGCCGGCTACGAGAACGTCACCATCCGGGACATCGCAGGCGAAGCCGGTGTCAGCGTAGGGCTGATCTACAAGTACTTCCCGGGGGGCAAGCCTGAAATTATCAGGGAGATAGGTATGAGCCTCGTCACCGAGATGACGGGGGCCGGCAAGCCCGGCAGCGTGGACTTCGACGACTTTCCCGGCTTCCTGCGGGGCTTTTTCGGCAGGACGGTCGAGTATTACCGGGAGAACAGGCGCTTCATCGCCGCCCTGATGGTGGCCACATTACAGGACCGCAGCATCTTCGAGGGGTTCGAGGAGATCGGGCTGGAAAACCTGGATGCCTTCGTCCGGTTTTTGGGCGGCTTCAAGGGAGTGGACCTGTCGGACAAGGGCGATCCCCGTCTCTTTATGGCCAAGTGGTCCGACGTGGTCAAGAGCATCATGCTGCACCACGCCATCTACCCGACGCCCTTCGACTCGGACGAGGAAATAGTGGAGCTTTTGGTGAAGATATCGCTGATGATGTGGGGCTATAAAAAATAAGGGCCAGTCTCATCTGCATTTTGTCATTTTTGTCATAATTGTCATTTTAACCCTTGACTTGACTACCCGTGCCCGATATCGACACGGGGCCGCACATCACTCGATGGTCCTGTTACCTTCCGGAGCCCGGGTCAGCCACTTTTTCCTGATCCAGAGCAGTCCTGCCAGGCCGATGATGCCCATTACAATCACGAACAGCTCGATTATCCCGTACTTTGCGTACGTGCCCATGCCCGCGAGGAGATAGCTGGATATCGGCAGCACTCCATCCAGCAGCGTTTTGTACAGGATGGATACGGCCAGCCATATGAGCGCGTGGAACCTGGCAGCGTAGACCAGCAGCACCGTGGCGAAGACGTGGCAGAACAGGGTGAACAGCCGCTCGATGATCGGCACCGGTACCATGATCAGCGCGAACTGCTCCAGGGTTGAGGCAGGCAGCGTCGCCACGAGCTCGGGCATCATCAGCAGGGCTGCAGTGTTTATGAGCGACAACAAGCCCAGCAGGGCCGCCTCCGTCCCTCCGAACCCGATGCCCAGGGCGACGGCTTCGTCGAAGCCCGATTTTGAGAGTTTGGTAAACCGGACCGTAAGGTAAGATATGCCGCTCTCCAGGATGCCCGTCCTCAGGCCATAGTACAGGCCCAGGAGGACTGAGGCCGCGAGCGGGGCGAAGATGATCATCGCCTGCTGGGCCAGGGCAGCGCTGACAGTTACGTCCATGACAACCTTGATCGCGATGGCGATCGCCCACAGGATACCTCCCAGGATAAAGTAAACGGGGCTGATCCGCTTTTTGTAGTACCAGTAAACCATGGCGCCAACGCCTACGGTGACCATGCCCAGGCCTGAGAGCAGGTTAAGCCACGAGATCATCCTATGACACCTCTCCGCTAAATGCCGTTAGGGAACCACAGCCCGTCGACGGTCGAGAGCTCAGTACTGTTCATGACGAGCCGGATCTTCAGGGTGCCCTTCTCGAACCGGGCATCGTAGAAGAAGTTGTTATACCCATTGATCACACTGCCCTGAGGAGCGGGTTTCGAGGTGTAGTTGCCGTACTTCGACTGGATCTGACTTCTCATGTCCGCGAAGCTGCTCTCGTTGATGCCTCTCTTTAGCAGGGGGTTCATGTTCGCCGAGAACTGGCCGTAGTCGCCGGTGTTGAACGACTGGAAGAGCGTCTCGGCAGTAGCGTTCGCGGCGTCGAAAGCTTCTTGCGGCGGGGCCTGGTTGAAGATGCAGCCGGAGATTATGAGGATTAGGATAATGGCGAGTATGCTCATGCCCTTGAGGTGTAACAGGTTTGACATAATTAGATTTTTACACTCGGGGATATTTAAGAGTATTGAGCAGTAGTGGAGTAAGCGAAGTCTGAGCTTATCATTCATAGGGCGAGGAGATCAACCGGCAGATATTAACCTAAATTTCTGAGCTGAAGAAGCTGCTTGCGGAGAGTAAAAAGTAAGAATCATACGATCTTGAAGTCAGATAACGTACGATCCGGCGGATGTGCCCATTCCCGCAACTTTTTGGCCACATGCTCCCTGGCCCGGGGATGCTCTTTGAATTTCTCCGTGGCTACGTACCGGCCGTTTTTGAGTTCAAGGTATCCCGCCAGGTGATCTTTGATAAGGACATTCATCTCCGCCCTGATCTTCTCCTGGAGGGCGTGTTTGGCGCTCGATGGTACTATCTCGGATAGCCGCTCCAGCCCCTCCATGCATAAATCGTAATCACTTTTACCTTCTCTGCATGCGGGACCGAAAAGTTGAAGCACAAGATCAATCAAGCCCATGCGGATTTCTTGGCCTTTCATCTCAGGTATCAGGCTTATCGGTATTTCCGGTAGCTTAGCCAGATCAGTGCCATCAGCCTTTTCTAAGGCTTCCCTGAGGGCAGTATCAGTAATCGATTGGCTTTTATGGACTCCGAGCTTGTCGTATACGATAATCCGGGCATGGTTTCCATCATTTACCACTGTGAGGCGACTGCTAATGACGTCGGGCTCTCCATAGTCAGTTTCCCAGCCATAGTTTCGCAGGTTGCGCGGATCACATTTTTTATAAGAGTCCAGTTTTTGTTCTTTAGAGTTATTACTGCCAGTGAGTTCGACGACAAGCCACCCTCGGTCGCTGCAAGCTATGATATCGGGCGACGACTCCTTTCCGGTAGACCTTTCAAGTAGCGTGGCTTCAATTCTGTAGTCCGCGTAGCCGGATTGGTAAAATGGCCCTTCGAATGCCGGCCTGTTATACCTGTGAAATAGCTGAATAGTGTTTCGCCATAGCCTGATACGATCGTCAGTATTTGCCACCCGGCCCACCTCACCTTCTTTTAGGCGAACATCTCTATTCCGTCAAAATAGATTGATGTCTTGCCACCGTTATCCTCACCCTGTAACGTAGCTATTCTGGGAGCTGCGTTGACACAACCCTTGCCCGGTATCGTAAGGTAAGCGTAGTCCTCGCCTACATCGATGAGTATTCGGTCCCAGGTGTGTAAATCTACGCCTTTGAACCTCCTGAAGTCCTTCTCCGACTCTGTTTCGACAAGCCAGAGGTTCATAGTGCCCCGCCCCATCGATACTGTATCTTTGAAGGCATCGAGATCTATGTTCTGTTTGAAATTCAGTTCGAAGGCACCCATTTTCTTATTTCGGACCTCTGTGGCATCATTAATCGCATCCTCGTAGATGTTAGCCATTTCAGTAACTGAGAGCATTACCTCATCGACGTCGAGCGCTCTGTTGATCGTGACTTTACCGTTACTATACCATTCAGCAGATATCGATACGGAACCGTCATTGATCTTCTGCCATCTCGCACTGTAGATAGCAAAGTTTTCCTTGGCTTTTTCGATTACATCAACCAGCCCTGGTAGCTTTCTCCTTGCGCCATACCAGGCTTTCAGGCTAAAGTTCCCAACGTCCTCTTCATCATGCGTAAGACCGTCAGAAAATTTTATACCGATCCCTTTTTCGTGCCAGTTTTCCTTTTTCTTATAGTATAAAAGCTGATTGCGAGAGAGCCAGCACCGGTCGAGACCATTAGTGCCGCTTATCCATTTCAATACTGCACTATCGGATATGCCTGCATCTATGAGGCTGTAAAGAACCCATACACGACTTCTCGTAGTGTCGAGAAAGAATGACCCAGGCATATTGTCGTAAGATGTGCCCAGATTTACATACCAGTTCTGCGAACCTTCCAGCTTTTTCCATGAGCCATAGCCTTCTATATTGATCTGATCGCTTATCTTACAGTTGCTTTCGATTAGATATGCCTTTAGCTGGGTTGTTCTTGATTCGCCATATTTAGACAGTGTCTCCTCGTTATCTTCAAAACCCGCCTGAAACAGGCTTTTCATATCGCTTAGGCTGCCAATTTTTACCATTAAGGGCTCACACTCAAGTCGTCAGCATGATGGTAGATTTTAATTAGTCTATCACTATTTAACTTATATACAATTTGGTCTAAATAATCTATGGTTAGCTTAGCGAAAATAATGGGTAGCCAACGTTGTGCTGTATCCCTTTAACAGCAGAGGCTTATACAATCTTATATGATTCTAAGTTTCTTGGTCAGCATGATAATAGCGGTTCTTGCTATACTCAGGCTTCCTGTCCATCTTCGCACTAATCTTTTCAAGGGCTTCGCTATCTGCTTCTCCATCAGCCATCAGAAAACTGTGCTGGTAAACGGCAGTGATCAGAGTCCCGACAAATTTATTCCTGGCCAGCCTGTACGTTTTCACGTGGCCTGCCTGGCTGTCGATTTCGACAAGCCTGTTGTGGATCAACATCGGTAGCTTGCTGTGTACGGTAGGCCTGGAAAGTCCTGTGAACTCGCTGATCTCCGAGATTGTATAGGCGAAATCATTGTTCTCGGCCAGAAAGTCGACGATGGCAATCTCAGATGAGCGCCCGAGAAACGATTGGAGAGACATAGTTCTTCAAAGCCTGTTTTAGCTTCCTGGTATAAAATTGTATTTACAATATGTAAAATGGATTTTACATATAATTTTAATAGGTTATTTAATCGCAAAACTGTATCTTTGCTTGCTACTATCGTTCTCGCAATTGTACTATAAAAGCGGCTTGGGTACGCATTTCTTTGGGCTGTCCCTGCTTTCCCGGTTTGTTAGGCCAGGCCAATTTTGATTTATTAGGCTAGCTACGCTATCACATTTGCTGAAAGCAAAGGCCTTATACTGTATGGACATTCTTTATCTTCAGATGAAAATAGCTGTGTTTACCGACACCTTCTACCCGCAGGTCAACGGCGTGGTCAACGCTATCCGCAATTTTAATGCTCGGCTGGTTGCCCGGGGCCACGAGATCACAGTCTACACCTCCGGCAAGAAGCCCGGAGTCTCGAAGATGGACGGCGCCGAGGTCAGGCGGTACATCGCTTTTACGCTGCCCCCTTACCCCGAGTTCGAGCCCTCGCCCAACGTGATCGGCCCCGCGGCGAGCGCCATCAGATTTAAGCCCGACATCGTGCATGCCCACACCCAGTTTATGATGGGCTACAGCGCATGGATGGCGGCGAAGCGGCTCGGCGTCCCTCTCGTAGGCACTTTTCATACGCCGGTCGACGAGTACGTGATGTACGTGGCGAAGCACTCCAAGATGAGCCAGCGTCTCCTGAAAAGGATCGCCCGGGAATACCAGGACTTCTTCTACAAGCGGTGCGACATCATCATCGTCCCTGCCCCGTCGGCGGCAAAGTACCTCCACGTCAAAAACAAGCCGATCGTCACGGTATCTAACGGTCTCGATCTCTCGAGATATGGCCCTGCGGGCAGGGACGAAGTCCGGCAGCGGTTCGAGTTGACCGGCCCTGTCATCATGCATGGCGGCCGGCTCAGCTACGAGAAGCGCATCGAGGGTGTCATCGATGCGATGCCCGCAGTCCTGGAGAAGGTGCCGGACGCGAAGCTCATGATCGTCGGCAGGGGCCCGGCGATGAAGTTCCTGGAGGGCAGGGTCAAAGACCTGGGCATCGAGAAGAGCGTCGTGTTCACCGGCTACGTGAGCGACGAGGACTTCCCCAAGATGTTCGCAGCTTCGGATGTGCTGGCTATCAACTCCCCGGTGGAGACGCAGTCTCTCATCGTGCTGGAGGCCATGGCCACAGGGGTGCCGGTCGTCGGCGCAGACTCGGCGGCCATCCCGGACGCGGTGGTCAGCGGGGAGAGCGGCTACCTGTTCAAGCCGGACGACAGCAGGGCGCTGGCAGGGCACCTGATCAATATCTTGACGGACGACGTGCTGCGGGCTAAGCTGAAGGAAGGGGCGCTACGGACGGCGTCGGAGCACTCGCTGGAGAAGTCTGCGGACAAGCTATTGAAAGTATACGAGCAGGCGCTGGAGATCAGGGCGGAAAAGAAGAAAAGAAGGCTCAGAGGGCTGCTTACCAGGCAGCGCTCCTGAACTTTATTGCCGGTGAAAGGCTTAGTCCGGTAAAAAATCGGGCTTGCCATAGGACTCTTCGAGATGTCTCCACCAGTACTCTTTCGGTATATACGGCCAGTCTAAAGGCGTGTATGTTCCTGCTTTGACAGCCTGAGGTATAGTTTTCTGGAGTACCTCATCTAGCTGCCTGACTTTTTCCATATCCGCATCCAGGTCATATACACCTTTCAGCTCCCGGTAAAACATCTCGATGTAGGTGCGCCTTTCGATTTCATACTCAAATTCATAACCATCGATTAAAATGCTGGATGGGTCATAGTCCTCGGCTAACGACTTGAAGTCACATAAAACATTTTTATAATATTCTGCACTATTGTTGGCTTTGAATTCGATTAACTGGTCATCGGTACTTTTAAAATCACTCTCTAGTTTTGAGGTGTCAGTGCCATTTTTCCTTAAATAATCACTGATCCAGATCAGGTCCATTCGGACACCTACTGGAGAAGAATGGGCGTACCCGCACTTTCCTTCCGGCTTATTTTTCATTTTGTCAATATTTATTTTATAGCCGTCCAATAGTTTGTAAAAAATTACAATTAATTGGTTCTTATCCATATTGCCCCTATCCTATACGAATAAACCTGTTCAGATTTTTATCTATCTCGTTAAATGGCCTCTTGAATAGCGAAGCAAGTTCTCCATCAAGATTACCCACGACAAACCTCTCGGTCGATCTTTCGTATTTAACTATGTTATGATTCCAGTTATCGTAGTAAATCTCCATTCCATCTTGCTTCTTCATACTTTCGACTGCCGCATCAACATACTTCTGCTTTCCGAAAGCGTCGCCAGGATTGCCGCTTAACCCGAAATCTTTCGGACCGTGCTTCCGGAAATGGTAATCTAGATTAGCCTCCGAACATCCGCGTTTACCCGGAGACCACTGTCCTTTATACGCCTCGTTTTTCAGGTTATCCAGCAATTTTACCAGCTTTACAGGATCCACGTTATGCCTGACTATATTGAGAACGTCTTCTGCAGGTATGTGGTGTATGTCAATCAATTGTTCCAGATCGCTGCGCTTGACGCCTTGAGCGGCCAGATCAGTGAGAGTATTTAGCTGGATGCCCCTATCCAGTAACGCCTTTGCACTGTCCTCTCCATAGAAACATATGATAGCCTGGAGCTTATCGTCTACTGTTTTTAACGGTACGTACTTACCGACGAAGCGGGCGATCTTGACGGCTTGGTCGGGGTGTTTTGCTCCGAACTTCTCGGCTACCTTGAGGGTCTTGGCGATGTCGCCCGCCACTGGGGCAGCGCATAGCGAGTTGAGCAGTGCGCCTGCACCGTTGAGGCTCGTTATCGATACTACTACATCCCGTATGTCCCCTGCGACTGCGTAGCCGCTGATCATCCATCCCGCCATGTAGTAGAGGTTGTCGTGGATGGGCATCTCGTAAGCCCACTCGCCGAGGATCGCACCGAGGAACACTTCTCTGGCGATGGTGAGGGGATCGTTATGGTCGCCTGGCACTAACGGATTGTAGCCGCCATAGTATTCGTCGCCATCGTTGTAGCCATCGTTATCCGTGTCGTACTCGAAAGTGTCTGTACTGATGGCAAACTCGATGCCATCTGCCAGGCAATCATTGTCCACGTCGCCGAAGAGTGGGTCCGTATCCTCATAGAATTCTATATAGTCGGAAAGACCATCTTCATCCGTATCATGAGTTGTCGGATAGCTGACGACATCAATGTAGGTATAGCCGGTCTCATCTGTGACGAACTGGACTTCCTGTCCATCCTCTAAGCCGTCTCCGTCAGTGTCAGGGTTATTCGGCAGGGTGGTGACCGCTCGGCCCGTCTAATCTTTGAAGCCGTGGATCTCCACATCGTCGTATAGGCCGTCGCCGTCCGAATCTACCCTCGCAGTCCTGGTGAATGTGAGGTTCAGCACCACGTCGTCGTAGTCCTTGTCTCCGCCGCCGTACATGTCTTCCCAGCCCAGCAGCCAGGTGTCGCAAGCGATGGGCCTGATGTACGCATGGGCCACCCTGTCAGGGTTCCTGCTGTAGGGGCCGCTGAGCCAGGTGTTGCCGGCGCCGTTGTCGTCGTAGAAGATCAGTTCGGTTCCCTGCTTGAATGTGCCTAGATTGAAGCTGGTGCCAGGGGTGGTGCCGTGTCCAGTGCCGTACTGCTTCCTAAAGGGGCTCCATAGGCCGAACACATTGTTATAGCCTGCGGTGCCTCCCAGGTAGGTCATGGTCAGTGTAGAGTCGTACGGGACCAGCAGCGTGTCTCCGGGCTGGGGAATGCCAGGCTGCAGGCCGTTGTAGGCCTCGTTGTTGTAGTCGCTGACCATCTTGTAAAGCGCCAGGAGGTTCTTCACCTCGAAGATGCCCCAGCTGCTGAAATGGGTGACGTCGGCGCTAACCGTGTGGTTGGCAGCATCGACCTGCGAGGCTACCGGGACGTACCGACCCTGAGCCCTGTCGTAGTAGCAAAGCGACAGGTTAGCCGGGTTCAGGCCCGGAGCCGGAGCGTACTGCATGGTGATCCTGGCAGAATCGAAGGATCCGTTCAGGCTGATGTCCACCACGGGCGAGATCAGGACCGAAGTGTTTAGCCCCCCGGTCGTGGCTACGCTGTGGAACCTCAGCTGTTTACCCAGGTCCCCCTTACCCGTGACAGAGACTGTGGTGCCGAGCGTGGAGTTGCCGGAACCCGAAGTATACGTCTCATCGCCGTCCCTCACACCGTCCCCATCGGTGTCGAAGTTGAGAGGCAAGGTACCGAGCCTGATCTCGCTGTCGTCGCTTAAACCGTCGTCGTCGGAGTCCGCCTTAGTCGGAACCGTCCCGGTCACTTCGACCTCGTGATCGTCCTGCAGGCCATCCTTATCAGTGTCAGCTACCAGGGGGTCGGTACCGTAGAGCTGCTCATCGGCGTTGGTCAGCCCGTCCTGGTCCAGGTCGTCCCCGGCATCCGGTATGCCGTCGCCGTTATAGTCAGCATATCTGACGTCGCCAAACGGCCCGAGCAGCATGACCTCGAAGTAGTCGGATAGCCCGTCGTCGTCCGTGTCGTCCTTGAACAGGTCTCCGCCCACTTTAGCCTTCACGAAAGCCGGCAGCCTGGTGTTCTCCGGGTTCTGGCCTCCGAGCACCTCGTAGCCGTCCGGTATGCCGTTGCCTGCCTCATTTTCCGCAGTGAGCGCCGAGTCGGAGTCGGGGTTCAGCGGGTCAAAGCCATACTGCTTCTCGATGCTTTCTGGCAGCATGTCCCCGTCCAGGCAGAGTAATGCCGTCCGGATCGTGCCAGTGGAATCCTGAGCGCTGACTGTGATCTTCGTGGGACCGCTTATGGTTATGCCAGTGGTAAAGTTACCGCCAGCCACCGTTATCTGGTTGGTCACGCCGTTCGCGATTGTTAGGACCGAGGTAATGTTGCGATCTGCGACGTATCCGGCCAAAGTGATAGATCCCTCAGATACCGTATCATCCCACGGCGAGGTGATAACGACATCCGGGGACTCGTCTTCGATCCACGCGGTCAGGTAACTACCTGGTATGCTCCGTACTTCGACCTGCATATCGTTTATACTCTGTACAGTCACGTCCTTACTCAGCAGGACAGTGTTCTGATTAAAGTCCTTAGTGCCGAAAATGGTATATCCGTTTAAACGTACAATCGCACTACTGGCACCGTTAATCACAGGTCCGCTTCCATTAATTACGTCGCCGTTTCGGACGTAAAGTGTATAGTTACCATGAGGATCGATAACCTGGAATTGGGAACTGACTGCACCGGGTGCTCCGGTATTTCTCTGGAACTTCTCGGGACCGTAAACTACCGAAGCCTCTACCACCGGGGCATACACGGTCGCAAGCAAGGCAGCAATGACAACAAATAGAAGCAGGCGATTTAATTTTAGCATAAAATCACATCAGATATAATCCAGCGAATACTCACCAATTGATATAACACTAATAATTTGTAATGTGGATATATATTTCCATTGAAAAATTTTACGAGGTCTGATAAATCCTACAATTTATATAAAAGTGCTTTTAATAGTCAGGGTAAAGTGTCGACAAGGATAGTCTGATAGTTATAAATAGCCAGTATGATTCTGGCTCAGGAAAAAGAAAAGAAAGATGTTTATACCAACATCTATCTCGATACGCTGCGGAGTTCCCTCAACACTTTTAATGAAGTTTCGAGGATCTCCATGTACATCTTGATACGCTCTGGATAAATTTCAGTCGCCATCCTGCCCGATATTTCGTTGATCTTGGCGATGACCACCGTCTCGACGGCCGCCTCGTCCAGGGTCGTGTCGCCCATGACGACGCTGACCTGCCGCTGCTGGGGTATCTCTGCCACTCTTCCCTTCTTAACCGGCTCCAGCGCCTGGGGTGAGACTGCGGGCCTGGTCTCTACCGGTACTGCGAGGCTGGACTCCTCTTCCTTCTTCTCCGCGGAGTCGCATACCGGGCAGACTACCTTGCCGTGGTACTTGAACATGGGGGCGCCGCACTTACAGTGCTTGGCCAGCATGGTGCCGCCGCGCTCCAGCATCTTGGTCACCTTTTTCAGGTCCTGGTCTTCCATCGTATCACGTCTCTCCTATCTCTGCCGGAACGCCCTCATAAAGGTTTCTCTCTCCCCGGGGTGAAGGTTTATAGCCTTGCAGCGCGGCTTATTATCTGATGGGGAACGCGCTGAACAGGTCAATAGAGGCCCAGGCGATGAAAATCCTGCGCATGGAGAGGGCGCTGGTAGTGGTGACGGGCGTCCTGACCCTTATTATGCTCGGGGCGGCGATCTACTTCGAGAAGGTCTTCGGCATCCTGCCTTATTCCTTCGCCATCGTGCTGGTATCCTTCGCGGTCTCGTATGTGTGCTTCTGGGCGCTCTTCAGCTTCTTCAAGGGCGACTTCCAGCACCGGGCTCCCGGGAAAGGCAAAGCCAGAATGGCCTTGTGGGCGGCCACAGGCTATATCGCCATCGCTTCCACTGTCGTGTATGTCGTTTCCTTCGCCATGATGGGGCTGAATATGCCGTGGGCAGGCCCGGGCAGAGAAAATCTCTATATCTGCTATTTCCTCGCTGCCGTATGTGCTATCTTCCTGTCGAGGAGCGTGGCGTTCTACGCGAAACTACGCTCGTACGTCATACGCTCGCTGAATAGCATGGCCCGGTAAGGTTTATATCTATGCCCTGCAATTATTCATCTAGAGAAGACCGAAAATTTTTTTCGTAAAACGATGAGTACCGGAAGCCCCTCACAGGCGCCGTACTGATCCAATTTTCGATCGACCAACCCAAGGTGGTGCACATGTCATCAAACGCTGACGCCGTAATCAAGCAGTGTGTGGAAGTGCTGTCCCGTATCAAGGACGACGACACAGTACCCCGCAACATCAGGAGAAACGCGGATTCCGTGAAAAACATATTGCTCAACAACAGCGAGACGCCGGCGGTCAGGGCAGCGTCGAGCATATCCATACTCGACGAGATCTCCAACGACCCCAACATCCCGCTGCACACGAGAACGCTGATCTGGAACATCGCCAGCCAGCTGGAGACGATCTCCGTCGATGGCTGAGATCTTCAGCCATATCTTTGTAGGCGGCTGAATCCTTCAGCCGTATCTCCGTATGTGCTGAAGGCCTCAGCCGTAAACCCCTTTATTTCAACTGGAATAGGCTCTTTTTTGTCTGGTTTACCCGGCTACTGCATGCCTGTTACTTAGTTTTAACTGATCGGTACCCTGGCTATCCGCTATAATAGTGCCTGCAGGAAAATCTGTCGCCCTTTTTTCCACAATCGGGGGGCAGAACCGCCTTAATTGCGGCATTTCCGGTCGATATGACCATCAAATCTATATACGAATATACGACTAATTATCACTAACACGGAAGTGTCCTTTAGTGACCATCATAGTGAGCGAAGACGACGACGAAGCGGATTATAGTCCGTTTGCTTTTCTCCAGTCGTCCGTGAAGGGCGACGTCTTGAACGTATCGCACGACTACCGGTACCAGAAAATGGGCTACTACGTCTCCATGCACGCCGAAATGTGCGGCAGCCGGGTAACCCCGAGGTGCTCGGATATTCTAGACACGCACCGCAACCCGCTGCTCATGATCCGGGCGGCCCGGGCAGGCATTCCGTGCCTCCCGTACACTCTGGTCTCTAAGTATGAGCGGAACATGGGTCTGCCGGCGCTGTGCTTTGCAGTAAACCCGTATACGTGCAACTCCGTAACCCAGGTCAAGTCAGAGTCCAAGATGCTCCGCACCATGAAGAGCCTGAGCATGAACAACCGCTACCCCGTATCGGTGCAGCCCCTGGTGGGCGACGTCCTCGAAGCCGTGCAGGCTTTCGGGGAAACGGACGTGCCGGAGGCGAAGTCGATCGCCCGAAAGTTCTACGCCGAGTTCAGGATTCCGATCGGCAAGCTGATCCTTCAGGTTGTCGGTGGCGAGGCCCGGCTGTCCCACTTCGAGCCGGCGCTGAAGCACGAGGTCGACTGGGGCCTGGTTCACGATCAGGTACGCAGCCTTCGGGGATAAACATGCAGATAGGGTGCTTCGTAGAGAAGTATAACTTCCACACCAAAGACGAGACCCTGGCCCTGGAGCGCTTTAAAAGCACGGCCGAGGCCATGGGGCACGGGTTCGAGTTCATCTTCAAGAAGGATCTCAACCGGCTGCAGGAGTTCGACGCGATCTTCATCCGGGCGAACACCGACCCGATGAACACTGCCTACGTCGTGTCCCGGATGGCCGACGCCATGGGCAAAGTGGTCATCGACGACCCCCACTCGATCAGGATCTGCTCGAGCAAAGTCGTGCTGGACGGGCTGTTCAGGCAGAACGATATTCCTTCGCCGAAGTCGCTGCTGTTCGACGGTAACTACCGGCCGGAGAGCATACGATCTGTATTCGACTACCTGGGGTTCCCGGTAGTGGTGAAGGCACCGTACACTAAGTTCTCCTCCCACGTGGAGAAGGCTCACGACGAGGCCGAGTTAAGGGAGATCACGGCCCGCTATCTTAAGAACGCCACTCCGATCGTGCTACAGGAGTTCATGCCCACCTCTTTCGACTGGCGGGTCGGCATGCTCGACAACAAGATCCTCTACCTATGCAAGTACCTGATGCCCAAGGGCGGATGGAAGGTCAAGTCCATCGTCAACGGCAAGCACGTCTGGGGCGACACTGTGCCTATCTTCAGGAAAAACATTCCCCGGAAGCTGGAAGACCTGGCTGTCAAAGTCTCTAAGTGCGTAGGCGACGGCCTCTACGGCCTGGATATCAAAGAGGTCGACGGCGGGTACTACTGCATCGAGATCAACGATAATCCGAGCTTCTACGGCGGCCTGGAAGACGCCAAGGACCGGGACATCTACGAGAAGATCATCGAACGGCTCACCTCGGGCAGGCCGGTCAAGCCCGGCACCTACCGGGTAGAGCCGGCGGCGGCCGCCTTCGAGGCCGGCCGGGGCCGGGCTGCCGGATACTGAGCTGTACAAAGGTGCAGGCGGCCCCGGCCGGGGCCACCCAACCGCTGTCTCTTATTTATATTTCTTCGTTCAGCGAAGTGAACGTGTCCAGGTGGTCTTCCTCTTCTTCCAGAATCTTCCGGAATAAGTGTGCAGTGGTCACGTCGCCTTCCTTTTCGGCGGTCTGGATGATCTGCTTGTAGAAGTTGACCGCGAAGGTTTCCGTCCCGATGTCCGCCTCGATCATCTGCTTCAGGTTATCCCCGACCGTTATATTTTCCGGCTTGGTGGTGGGCTTCCCTCCCAGGAAGAACAGCCTCTCCCCGATCTTCTCCGCGTGCTTCATCTCCGCGATGGCGATCTCCTTGAACGCGTCCTTAGTCGCGTAGCCCTTTACCCCTGACCACTGCACGTGCTGCCACATGTACTGGATGGATACCTGCAGTTCCCTCGCAATGGCTTTATTCAGCATATCTAGTAGCTCTGTTGACGTCATGTTTACTACCCTCATATAATAATACTATGATAAATTTGGCCAAATGATTATATAAAACAGTACCCGATAAAAAATCGGCCTTTAAACCGGGGCCTGGCGGCTCCGGTTGCCGGTTGCTCTCGGGCGTAAGGCCAGAGCGCAGCAGGCAGGCTTACCTGCCGCCGCCGAGAGCCTCATGCACTTCCGCGCCGGCGATCTTCGTCATGGGCCTGCCGGTGATGCAGTAGTAGTTCGTGCCGAGGAAGTTCTTGTTCTTGTACACGTCGCACGTGGGGCAGATACAGGCTACTGCGTTGGGCTTCTTCTCGCTCCTGTCGTTGTAGCAGTACGCTTTCTTAGCCTCGTCCTTGGGCTTGGTCGGGCATTCCGGGCACTTGCACGACGATTCTATCCACTTCTTCTCTTCGTCAGATACGCCAATCATCAGTATCACCGATACTAAAACGAAGAGTGCGGATAAAATGGTGTCCTGCGATTATTGCGGAACACAACAATTCAGTAGTCCGCCGCCAGCCCGTTCCTGGTCACCCTTTCATTAGGTATACCGAAATTTTTAGATAAAGCATATATATCATACAACCAATCCCCTCGATCATGCTATCCGAAAGGGCGGAAGACTACCTCGAAGCCATCTACGTCGTGCACCTGAAGAAGGGCTACGTGAGGGTCAAGGATCTATCCAGCCAGCTCAGCGTCAGCTGCCCAAGCGCTATCGAGATGCTGAAGAAGCTCGACGAGAAGCGCCTCATTCACTACGAGAAGTACGGGGGCATCACGCTTACCGCCGAGGGCGAAGAGATCGCCCGGGTCATCAAGGACCGGCACGACACCCTCGTCCGGCTGCTATCCATCGCAGGCGTGCCCGGAGACATCGCCGACAAGGACGCATGCGTCATCGAGCACCACCTCAGCCCGAAATCGCTGGAACAGCTGAAGAAACTGGTGGCCGCCCTGGAGGGCGGCGAGAGAGCCGAGTGCGTGCAGAACCTGTGCATAAAAAACTAGGCCGGGGCCGGGACGCCCTAACTTCTCTAGAAAGCCGTCCGGCGCTCCGAACATCGATCGGGGAGCCGTTATTGCCACCTAGCAGCCATGTAGTGTTTGTCGGTGCGGTGCCGCAACCCCGCACCCGCACAACGAACGAAAGAACGAGGGAATAACATGGGATGCAACTGCGGTGGAAACTGCAAAGACTATGGAAAGCCCGGGTGCCTGTGCGCACTGCGAGACCAGAAAGCCCTGACCGAAACTGCGGACGATTCTCAGGACGCCGAGTCCGAGTAGCTTCGTGGAAAGCCTCCGTTTCAGGCATTAGCCGCCTCAAATCAACTTCCTGTCATGCCGGCGCTCCAACTGGTACTTCCTCCGGTGCCGGCTTTGACAGAGGAAGCTTAGTTCTTCGTAAACCCTGCTTTGTTACCTGCGGATATACTTCGTCCTTCCTTCGTCGGGAGAGCTTGAGCCGAAGGCTCACCATTCGCCCGCATTATTCTCAGGCTAGCTATATATCAGAATGCTCGTATATTATCAACATCAGCAGGGCATGCCGGCCGCATCGCGGCCGAGAATCGGGTTTCCGCACTCCGCCGGGCCTCCGCCCGGCCATGAAAAAGTATAAGTACACATAACCCATCAAATGTGCTGGATTATCGAGCCGTATCAATTAGGCTGGATTATCTATCTATCGAGCCTTATCATTTAGGCAAATTTCCTACAAGGAGGAATCAGATGGCAGTAGTTTATGATGTGCCGGCCACTGCATTTATCGGCAGGACCGCACAGAAGCTTAAGGAGTCCGGCAAAGTCACGCCGCCCGCCTGGGCAGCTGACGTAAAGACCGGCGTGCACAGACAGCTGCCGCCAGCACAGCCTGACTGGTTCTATACCAGAAGCGCCTCACTGCTGAGGAGGATCTACACTGATGGTCCCGTCGGCGTGCAGAGGCTCAGGTCGCTGTATGGTGGCAGGAAAAACCGTGGAGCCCGTCCGGACAGGCACGAGCGCAGCGGCGGCGCAGTAATCCGCAACTCGCTTCAGCAGCTGGAGAAGGCAGGGTACGTCAAGGCCGTAAAAGATGGCAGGGTCATCACCCCCGCAGGCATGTCGTTCCTGGACAAGATCGCCACGGAAATGGTGAACGAAAAGGCTCAGCAGAAGCCTCAGGCGTAAGCTACCTGGAACTGCACAACATACCAATAACCGGAGTGACAGAACATGAGCGGTGACGAGCTGGATGAAATTCGCCGGCGTAAGCTGGAAGAGATGCAGCGAGCCCAGCAGGACGATATAGCCAGAGCGCAGCAGCGACAGCAGGTCGAGCAGCAGAAGGCTATGATCTTGCGTCAGATCCTCACCCCGGAAGCCCGCGAGCGGCTGAATACCATCCGGATGACCCGGCCAGACTTCGTAGAGAACGTCGAGGCACAGCTCATCGGGCTGGCGCAGAGTGGCAGGCTCGCCAAACAGATCGATGACCAGCAACTGGTCAGGATTCTGGAACAGATACAGCCCAAGAAGCGGGACATCAAGATCACGCGGAAATGAAGGTACAGGTCCTGTACAGCGGGGGCAAAGACAGCTCGCTGGCAGCCATATTGCTTGAACCTTTCTTCGACGTGGAGCTTGTGACTTGCACGTTCGGGCTGGAGAACACGTGGGAAAATGCTAAAGAAGCGGCCCACGAGATAGGATTTCCGTTCAAGCTCGTAAGGCTCGATCCTGCGATCCTTGACGAAGGCATCGACGAAATGCTCAAATTCGGGTACCCCCGGCACGGGATAAGCCTCGTGCACAGAAGGGCGCTCGAGACCGTAGCAGTGCTGGGAGAGGCGAAACACATCGCCGACGGCACCAGGCGGGATGACCGCGCACCGAAGCTTTCAATGGGAGAGATCAGGAGCCTGGAAGACCGGCACGATATCAGATATATCAGGCCGCTCGCAGGTTACGGCCGCCATGCGATCGAAGATTTGATCGCGGAGCACCTCGAAATCATCGAGGGCGACACCTCGGCGGTGCCAAAGGCAGATTACGAGACTGAGATCCGATCATCGATGAAGACACGCCTGGGGGTTGAGACCTATGACAGGATTTTTCCCCCTGAGCATACCCAGTCAAGGGTACTGAGAAGGTATAGTTCATGACTAAGAAGTCGAAGGGCAAGAAGATGCGGTTGGCAAAGTACACCAACCAGAACAGAAGAGTTCCGGCGTGGGTGATCATGAAGACCAACAGGGCTGTCATGAGCCACCCGCAGAGGCGGAGCTGGCGCAGAACCAGTCTGCCCGAGTAAAGGAAGTGTCGGATTATGGCAGAAGAGAACAAGGCAACTGAGCAGATCTACACTATTCCGCTCAGGGAAGTCAAGGATTACCCCGTGTGGAAGCGGAGCAACAAGGCGATCAAGGTCATCCGCGAGTACCTCAGCAAGCACATGAAGATTGATGAGGACAAGATCAAGATCAGCTCTGAGCTCAACGAGGCTGTCTGGGAGCACGGCATAGAGAAGCCGCCCAGCGCAGTCCGGGTCAAGGCCGTCCGTTCCGAGGAAGGCGTGACCGCGCAGGTAGTGGGTAGCGAGTAAAATCGCTGGCAGTGATTTATTCGCCGGCAGTGAGTAAAATTGCTGATGGCGAGTAAAATCGCTGGCACCGAGTAAGCGAGCAATGCGAGAGATACTAAAAGGCGATTAACCGATGACCATCAGGCAGATTGACTTTTACGGCTACCCGTACGTGGGCATATACGCTGCGAACACAGAGCAGGTCGTAGTGCTCCCGCCCGATCTGCCGCAGGCTACCGTGGACACCGTCGCCGAGACGCTGGGCACCGCTGTGGTTCGCACGCTCATCAACGAGAGCACTCTAATCGGCTCCATGATGACGGGCAACAGCAACGGTTTCATCGTTTCGGACCTGACGCTGGACAAGGAAGCACAACTGCTGCAGGAGCACGGGAAAGTAACCCGGCTTAAGGGCAAGATGACCGCGGCAGGTAACCTCATCCTGGTCAACGATACGGCTGCGCTGGTCCACCCGGCGCTGACTGACAAGAACATCGAAGCGATCGAGAAATCCCTCAAGGTCGAAGTCAGACGCGGCACTATCGGCGGCCTCAAAACCGTCGGCATGGCCGGCTGCGCTACTAACAAGGGCATTCTCGTCCACCCCCGGGCAACCGAGGAGGAGCTCACGGTCCTCGAGGACCTGTTCAAGCTCCCGGTGGACATCGGCACAGTCAGCTTCGGATCCCCTCTCGTGGGATCCGCGATCCTCGCGACCACTAAGGGACTGATTACAGGCACCAGAACGTCTGGTCCGGAGCTAGGCCGGATCGAGGATGCGCTGGGCTTTATCGAGGAGTGAATTCATTATGGCTAAATTCGTAGTGCAGGGATCGTTCAAGGCTGGCGTCCAGTGGGAGAAATTCTCCAAGGAAATCGAGGCCGTCAACCCCAAGAACGCCGAGGAGAAGGTGTACACGACCTTTGGCAGCAAGCACAAGGTCGAGCGCCGTCTGATCAAGATCGAGTCCGTGAAAGAGGCGTAAGCCATGGCAGCCGAGGCAAACGAGGACCAGATTCGCGACCTCGTCGCGAAGATGCAGGCCTATCAGGGCCGCATGGAGGCACTGCAGCAGCAGGCCAACCTGATCCAGGCCTCCGTCAACGACGTAGACGCAGCCCTGAAGGCGATCACCTCGCTGGAAGGCGCCACCGAAGGCCACGAAATGCTGGTCCCCATCGGGGCAGGCTCGTTCGTCCACGCGACCATCGCGAAGCCGGACAAGGTGCTCGTCGGCCTGGGCGCAGACATCAGCGTCGAGCGGACCGTCGCCGACGCCAGAGCCCTTTTCCAGACCCGGCGGACGGAGCTGGAAAAGGCGATGGCAGAGGTCAACGGAGTCCTAAACCAGGTCACCGGAGAGCTCATGCGCCTGCAGCAAGAGGCGGAAAAGTACAGACAATAGATGTGGCATTAAACATAATAGTGGCCGGAGGTGCCGTCGATGTTCGATAAGCTAAAACAAAAGCTCAACGAATTCAAGCAAACGATCGACGAAAAGGTGAAGGCCGTGTCCGGAGCGCCTGCTCCAGAGACGGAAGCACCTAAAGCCGAACCTTCCCCCCAGCCTCAGGCTACCACTAACACATCAGCCACATCATCCCAGCCTGCTGCTCAACAGCCGGCTGAAGCCGCTCAGGCTCCGAAGCCCGCCGAAGCTCCGGCAGCTAAGGTGACCGAGAAACCCGCCGAGAAACCGGCTGGCGGCATTTTAAACAGAGCTATCGCCCTGACTAAGGGTGAAGTTGTTTTATCCGAAAAGGACCTCGAAGCCCCCCTCTGGGAGCTGGAGATGGCCCTGCTGGAGAGTGACGTCGCTCTTCCCGTGGCCGAGTCTATCATCAAGCGGGTCAAGGAAGACCTCACCGGCCAGCACAAGAAATTTTTACGCTCGACGGGCGATCTGGCGGAAGACGCGCTCAGAGACTCCATCGCGAGCATTCTTAATACTAACGCACTGGACTTCGACGATTTTGTTAAAAAGAGCAACAGGCCAGTCATCATCACTTTTATCGGCGTCAACGGCGCCGGCAAGACCACCACCATCGCCAAGCTCGGCGAACGCCTGAAAGAGCAGGGCTACGGCGTGGTCATCGCCGCAGGCGACACCTTCCGGGCGGGTGCCATCGAGCAACTCGAGAAGCACGCCGACCGGCTCGGCCTCAAGATGATCAAGCACGCGCAGGGCGCAGACCCGGCTGCTGTGATATACGACGCCGTCCAGTTCGCCAAGAACAACAAGAAAGACATCGTCTTAGCCGATACGGCAGGCAGGCTGCACACCAACATCAACCTCATGGAGCAGCTCAAGAAGATCAGCCGGGTCGTCAAGCCCGATCTCGTCATCTTCGTCGACGAGGCCATCGCAGGCAACGACGCCGTCGAGAGGGCCAAGCTGTTCAATGACGCCGTCCCTGTCAGTGGCACTATTTTAACGAAGGCAGACGCCGACGCCAAGGGAGGCGCAGCCATCTCCATCGCCCATATCACGGGCAAGCCGATTTTATTCTTAGGCGTGGGCCAGGAGTACAAGGATTTAAAGAAGTTCGAGACGGACTGGTTCGTGGACCGGCTGTTCGAGCGCTAACTTTTTAGAAAAGTTCCTCAGGCCTCACGTTAGCGTTACCAATGTACTGTACTGTAACTGGCACGTAACCCGTAACGCCTTCCGGGATCGATTCTCTAATAACGAAGACGTAGTGGTTGCCCTGTGATCCGCCATACGGGTGCACGCCGACCGCTATTTCCATCCTCGCGTAGATCTCGATGGTATGGTTGCCCGGGCTCACGGGCTTCAGCCTTTCATCGAGATAGATATAGGACGTGTAATTTTCTACATAGGGTATCTTCGCCGATATCGTATAGCCGGCGGAACTGGTGTTCGCGATCGGGTGTAGCGGACGATTCGCTAAACTGGCTACTGTGGCATTGGTTGTCTCGTTGTCCTTTGGTCCGAGAACCATGCGGGACCGAAAGATCAGGTCGTCAAAAGCCGGCTCGGTTTTGTTGATCGTGTACATCCCGTACTCGTCGAGCGTCATGTTTGTCAGGTGATCGCCACTCCTGGAAGGCCAGACCTTGTAAAAGTCGGTACTGTCGAACCTGGCTTCGATCATCTGACCATGGCTTGTGTTGACCACTTCCACATACCTGGTACCGTGGTAGCCCCACCCGTTGATGCCCACGATGTTCACGTCGAATCCTCCGTCGCCTATGTTTTTGTAGAGGCTTCCATTGAACTTCCCCCCGAAGGGCAGAATAACCCTACCATCGACTGCGGGGGCTGGAAGCATGATGACAGCCGAACCGTCATCAGTGGTGAAATTCTCCAGGCCGCTGACGTTGATATTGTATTCATAGTATGGAAACATCTCGTAGGCAGGGTCGTCGCAGCCCGCTACTATGACGGCTACAACTATCAGCAGGATGACTACGATAAGTTTGTAAGCCGTCGCGTAAAAGGCGCTAATATAAAACTCTCCTATAGCCCTGCTCTTATTTATCTGTAATAACTATAAATCTTTATATAACAAGCGCCCGATCTGGTCACCCATATATAGAATCGCCTGTCAGGCCGGCCTCATCTACGCTCCGCCCTACTAGTGGGAGCAATTTGTACACTGACGTTCTGGCCCGGACGGGCTATACGCCGACCGAATACTGGTAGCGGACTTCCACCGGCACGTAGCCTGTCACGCCGCCGGGAATGGTCTCGTCAATCGTGTACGTGTGGATCTCGAACCTGCGGACGCCCTCTTCCGAGGCGTTGACCTTGTTGTGGTTGAGTTTCACGATCATCTTTCCCTCTACTTTGAGGGTGCTGTCGTTGCTCAGGGGTCTGAGCGCCGGGTCGACGTAGACGTACGTGCTGTAATTGGTCTCCAGGGTGCACAACTCGGGTACGTAAGCGACGGGTAGCAGAGGCGTGTTTAAAAATTTCTTAACAGCTGTCCGGCCCTGGGCGCCGGTAGGATAATTAAGCGGCTCAACATATCCGGACGCTATGACGTGGACATCGTCGAAGGACGGGGTCTTGTTGATCCTGTCCGGCACCACTCCCGGAAGCCCCGAGGTATTTTGCCCCGGCGAGACTGCTATGGGAGTAGCCCTGGCATAGCTCTCGTAGTAATCGGTCGTGATGATCCGGGCTTCCAGCATGGGGCCTTCGGAGGTGTTCACAGCTCGCAGGCTCTGCATCCCGTGGTAATGCTGGTTAGAGTCATTGGGATAGTTCACCCACCAGCCTTCTGTGAGCAGGGGTTTACCATCGGCCCCGGGCAGGGGCATCCTGATAACCGCGGAACCATCGTCTGTCGTAAATCCCTCGAGGCCAGTGACAGACAGCCTGTAATCGTAGTCCGGGAGCCGGGGCGAGAACGGATCGTCGATCGATCCCAGGTAAGCGAAGATATAGCTGAAGAAGGCGGCCAGCGCCAGCATGGACAGGATGATGAGGAGCGTGATCGCGATGGATAGCAGTTTCAACCTTCTCCGGTACCGATCTGACTTCTCCTGCCCTACCATAGTAATCCTCTTTGACCAGAAACACTAAAGGGCCTGCAATGTCTTAAAGATCGCCCCTGCCTCCGGCGATGGCGAGATCGACGACGTTTCCCCGGGCGGCTGATTACCGGCTTTCACCGTGACATAAATTTATAAATCGCGGGGTGGACTTTCTGCATGTTTACCTATGAGGCCGCTCATCTTCGGAAACGGTTCGCTCCTCGTCTGCGTGGACGAGCGGGGCATAGTGAGGGATTTTTACTACCCGTACGCAGGCATGGAGAACCACGGCGGGTTCATGCGACTAGGCCTTTACGACCTGGCCCGGAAGCGTTTCGCGTGGCTGGAGGACTGGGAAAAGCGGCAGAGCTACGCCCGGGAAGCACCCGACCCCTCAGGGTCGGCGTACGACGTATCTATGGTCGGAGAAACCGACTACTTTAATCCGGCTTTCGGGGCGGAGGTCGCCGTCAGGAGCATGGTGCACCACGATCGGAACGTGTTCCTCCGGACCATCACCGTGAAAAACAACCTGGGAGAGCCTTCGCAACTGAGGCTATTCTCATCACAGAGCTACCATATCCTGGAGAACAACTTTGCCAACACGGCAGTGAGGGACGGCCCCATGATGAACCACTACAAGCGGGACCGGTTCTTCATCCAGAGCTCCAAACCGGTGTTCGACCAGTTCACCACGGGCATCTCCGAGTGGAGAGACCGCCAGGGCACCTGGAAGGACGCGGAGGACGGGGTGCTGGAGGGCAACATCGTGTCCCATGGTACGGTGGACTCAACTATCGGGTGGACGCTGCCGGAGCTGCAGCCCGGGGAAGCATCAACTGTGAGGTTCTGGGTGTGCGTCGGCCGCCATTTCCGGGAGGCCAAGGAAATCCAGGACTGGGTTCGGTCCCGGGACGTGGACAGCCTCTACCAGGAAAGCTCCCGGTACTGGAGCTCCTTCTCCGTAAAAGCCCAGAGCCACGGCCACCTTTCGAGCTATTCGGCTCTCCCGGAAGACGTGCGTGACGCGTTTTCCCGCAGCCTGCTCACAGTGTTCTGCCACATAGACCGCGGGGGCTCGATCATCGCGTCGTGTGACTCGCAGATCAAGCAGCAGGGAGCTGATTACTATACTTATTGCTGGCCCCGGGACGCCGCGTGGGTCGCAATGGCGCTGGATCGGGCAGGGTACCGGTACCTGTGCCGCAACACCTACAAATTCTTCAGCCGGATCCTCGACCGCCGGGGCTTCTTCCGCCACAAGTACACGCCAGCCGGCGATTTAGGCAGCACCTGGCACCCCCTGCCCATGATCCAGATCGACGAAACCGGATTACCATTATACGCTTTGTACCGGCACTGGCTGGAGGACCGCAACATCATGACCATCTCCTCCCTGTACGAGCCGCTGGTCCGGCCTGCCGCTGATTTCCTCGTCAGCTTCATCGACCCGGGCACAGGCCTGCCCCGGCCCAGCTTCGACCTGTGGGAGGAGCGCAAGGGCGTCTATGCGTACTCGTGCGCCTGCGTGTATGCAGGGCTGCACAGCGCCGCTTTAATCGCCTCGCTGATCGGCGATGAGGGCGCCCAAATGAAGTGGGGCACGATGGCAGAATCCGTTCGTACTGCCGCAGTTGACCGGATGTACGATCCGGCGCTGGGCCGGTTCAGGCGAGGCGTGGGGGACGATACCGTGGACGCGTCGCTGTTCGCCGTCTGGTACCTCGGCCTGGTGCCGCCGGATCACCCGGCTGCCGGGGGCACGATGAAAGCCATCGAAGAGAAACTGATCCGGCCCGATGGGGGCGTAGCAAGATATGAGGGCGACTGGTACCAGGGCTTCATGAACAGCTGGCCGTTGTGTACTCTGTGGCTGGCCGAGTGGTACATCTGCCGCGGCGACCTGGAAAAGGGCATGTCGCTCATCCGCTGGGCCATCGGCCATTCGGCAAAGGGAGGCCTGATGCCTGAGCAGGTGAACGAAAGGGGGGAGCCAGTCTCAGTGCTGCCCCTCGCCTGGTCCCACTCGACGTTCATGACCGTGGTAATCGAGTACCTAGAAGCCATGGCCGGACGGATGTGGTCTCCGTTTTAAACAGGCAGCAGAGGGAGAATCAGTTAGGTACACCTGTACAGAATAATCTCCTTACTCTCTCTCCCCGGCATAGGGGATTATCCTGCGTCAGAACTCTCCAAGGCAGGATTAACCCCTTTATTTCTACTGGAGAGGGTGTCTTCCGGCTCTTTCGCCCTGCTCTCAAGCAGGGCCGCCCGTAGCTGGATTTCGACTGTCCCGCAGACGTAAAGCTTATTATCCTGCCGTCAGATATGAATAGTATTCTTTTACTATTCAAACGGTAAAATAAAAGGCGGTATTCTTGTGTTGAGGCCCAGAAGGTTTGCGTTGATCGCATCTTTGATCGTATTCACCGTGGCGCTGTTCGCGCAGCCGGCCATGGCTGAACAGCCGGAGCAGGAGTGGACCTATTCCACGAACGCGTACATCACGGCTTCTCCCGTGTACCAGAACAATGTGCTCTACGTGGCGTCTCAAAACGGCAAGCTGTATGCGCTCTACACGCCCTACGGCTCCGCCCAGTGGAACTTTACCACTCATAACCAGACTCCTTCTGCCATTCAGGCGACGCCTCTCGTGGTGACTGACCAGGTGACCAACACCAGAATGGTCTACTTCGGCAGCGACCAGGGCACGATGTTCGCCGTCAACGGCCTCACCGGCAAGGAAGTATGGCGCTTCCAGGCTGACTCCTCCATCGACAGCACTCCTGTCTTCTACAACGGTATCCTCTTCTTCGGCACCTTCAACGGTAAAGTGTACGCGCTGGCTGTCGAAGATGGCCACGAGTACTGGAACTTTACCACCGAGGGATGGATCAGCGACGGCATCGAAGCCAAGGACAACGTGATCTACTTCGGCTCCCGGGACGGCAACCTCTACGGCGTCGAGATCGGCAACGGGAAGCAGAAGCTGAAAACCAGCCTGAACAGCAGGGTCAACGCTCCGACTATCTGGGGGGATAACATCTACGTGGGCACCCAGGACGGGTATCTGTATTGTATCGACCGGTACAGCGGCAACCAGCAGTGGAAATTCCAGACTGACGGCGCTATCGTGTCCAGGCCCCTGGTGCAGCTGAACACCGTCTACATCGGCTCTGCAGATGGTAACGTGTACGCGATCAACGCGACCAGCGGAAAACAGGCGTGGAGCTTCCCCACCCAGGACGGGGTCAAGGCAACCCCGGGCTTTGACAGCGGCATCCTCTACATCGGCTCGGGGGACAAGAACGTCTACGCAGTCGATGCCAGAATGGGCCTGCAGTACTGGAAGTACAACGTCGGCAGCGCCGTAGACACGACCCCGGTCGTAGGAACCGGCACAGACAAGAAGAAATACCTCTACTTCGCCACGGTGAACGGGGATGTCATCTCGCTGAAGCTGCCGGACACCCTGATCATGGCCACCCCGACGCCGACCCCGAGGCCGATAGCCACGCCCACTCCAGTGCCCTCGCCGACGGTAACGATAACCCCGACGCCGGTACCCCTGCCCTCGGTCAGCCCCGAACCCCAGTCCTGGTGCCCGCTTCCCGGGCTGCTTGCCGCTGCGCTGGCAGTAGTCGGACTAGTATACTACAGGCGCCGGTAAGGGCGCCAGCTCAAACCTGGCGGTGCCAGTTTTCGCCTGGCGGACGAGGCGGCGTTAAATTGAAATTTGGCGCAGGCTGCCTGTCCGCCTTACCTTTTTATCTCCTCCGCGAAAAGGCCTTACAGCCTGCATATTATCAGCGACTGCCGCCGATTGTATTCGCACAAAATAATATATTAAACTCGTCATATAATTTTGGTGATCCGATGGAGACAGTAAAAGTCAAGGCTGACGAGCAGTTTCAGGACCGGGAGTTTTACCGGGAGAGCCCGTTTAAAACCGACAAGATCGCTTTTAGCCTTTACAACTTCGAGCCGTGGCAGGCGCTGCCGATGCAGAGGAACCCCGGGAGTGACACGATCCTGTATTTCACCGACGGGGAAGCGTTCATGCTCATCAACGATGCAGTGTTCGGGGTCAGCCCCGGCGATGCCATGTACGTGCCCGCAGGGGCCGCCTACGGTGTGCTGGCGGGAGAAAACGACCTGAACGTGGTCTCGATCCAGGGCCCGAAACCAGTCGAAGCCCGGAAGGAAACAGGTCTGTTATTCAGGTGTCCGGAATGCGCGCTGGAGGCGCCGCTGACCACCGGGACCGACACCGGGGACTTCAACATGTGCCCGCGGTGCGAGACCATGGTCAAGCTGACCAGGCAGCCCTCGAGCTTCAGGGCGGAGAAGACCACTGAAACGCCCCCGCCCGAGCCCGAGCAGATGACCGAGACAGGCCAGGCAGCAACCGGAGAAGGGGAAACAGAGCCGGAAGCTAAGCTGGAGTTCGGCGTGATCGACTTCCAGCCGTGGCAGGCGCTATCCATGCACAAGAACCCGGGTAGCGACACGCTGCTGTACGTCGCCCAGGGCCAGGGCATCATGTTCGTCGACGACGAACACAAGTCTATCGACGCGAACGAAGCTATCTACGTGCCTGCCGGCGCCACCTACGGGATCATGGCGGCGGACAACCAGATGACCGTCATGACCGTCCAGGGCCCGGTACCGGTCGAAGTACAGGACGTAGGCGGCCTGGAATACGAATGCCCCATCTGCAACCTGGAAACCCCGGTGACGACCAACACTTTCGACGGGTGCATCACCGTATGTCCCCGGTGCAACGTCAAGCTCAAGCTGACGAAAGCAGAAGACATGTTCAAGGCTGAGGAGACCACTGAGAAAGCTCCGACGGAGGCAGAGGCGCAGTAAAAGCTTATCGGTCCGGGGAAGCGTAAACGCTGCGCCCTTCTCCGTAGTAAGAATCGTAGATATGCCGGTAGATAACGTCTCACTTAGTGCGATATAGATAGGAGTATTGTGCCCGGGTAGCATGATCAAAGCGTCTTTGATCCCCGCGCTCACTTCAGCCCGTGACTGCTGCTGGTTTATCCAGTCGATCACCCCTTTTTATTTTCTTCGAAAACGAATTAGTTGATATAGGTTTACCGGCATACAAGTAAGCCGTTAAACATGACAGACGGCGAGCCTGAAACCGGCCGGGCCGATAGCGACAGCTTATCCAGAAGTTCCACTATAACCTCTGCTCCAGCCCAGAAATGCTTCAGCGATACTGCTACCAACAATTGCGCTTACTGTGGCAAGCTGGAGCTGTTCCCCGCCAGGTGCCCGAAATGTGGGGGCAAGTACTGCGCTGCCCACCGGGGGCCGGAGAGCCACGAATGCCCCGGCCTTGTTCTTGAAAGCCCATCCGCAGCCAGCGACGAGCCTGTCGTTATCGAACCGGTTCCAGTGCAGCAGCCTCTGCCGGAAAAATCGGTTGAGACTGTTGTGATTCAACAGATGTCGGCTCGCCATATGCCGGAGCCGCGTAAGAAGCCGGGGTGGCGCAGGTTCGCCCTCCTCTTCGTCGCCATCGCAGTTACTCTCGTGGTTCTGGGCGGCATCGGCGCCATCGGGTACTCTATCCTGTTCCCGCCCGTGTGGACAGAGGAGCTGCCTTTCCAGAACAGCACCGGCCAGTACGATTCTGTCGTTAAATACCGCAACGCCACCGACGTCTCCTCCGCAAACCTGTCACTGTTCCTCGCTTCCACGACTCCCGCCCTGGAGGCCGCCATCTTCGAGGACCCCGACTACAGGCCGGTGGAGTACGCGGTGCTGCTGCACGACGAAGCCCAGCGGCACCAGATCAACTGCAGCGTAATAGACACCGATATGGCCGGCAACGTCCCTGGCCACGCCCTTGTGGCGTTCCGCACCACGGACGCCGGCATGGTCTACGCCGACCTGACCGCCATGAACGTCTCTGCCTCTGACTACTCCGGGCTGGACTACTCCCGGGTACGGCTGCTCAGGCAGGCGTGGAAGTTCACCCTGCCCCCTATGAACGCCAGCGGCGGCCACCCGGAGGCGACCGAGCGCCGGGATGCGCAGCCCGTCACCTACGCAGAGCTGGAACGCTTCCTCGCAGGCGACCGCACCGAGAACCAGACCTATGTCATGCCCGACTATACCTGCCTGGACTTTGCAGTAGCCCTCCACGACCGGGCGGAAGAGGCAGGCATCAAGAACGGGATCGTAGCCGTATCCTTCGAAGGCAAAAAGGACGGCCACGCGTTCAACGTGTTCCCCACTGCCGACAAAGGCCTGGTCTACATCGACAACACCGGCCTGAACAGGACCCGCCTGGCCGACGGCGACCGGCCCACCGACAACGTGATCTACCTTCTGGGAGGGGAAGAGCTTGGCTCGCTTCCGATGGCGCAGGTCGCCGGTAACCTCGACTACGCGTTTTACCTCGACCGCAAAGCGAAGATCGTCGCCTACCACGAGCAGTGGAGACAGTACGGCGAAAATCTCTCGGAGTACAACGCCGAAGTAGCCGACTTCAACGCCCAGTCCGCCGCCAACAACAACTTCTACAACGCGTACAGCGCCGAATGCGATCAGTACGCTGCCGCGGTCGCAGAATACAACCGCCAGATGGACCTGCACAACCAGGCTGTACTCACGGGCAGTTCATCCGTACCCCCGGCCCCGTCCAACCTCGCCGAGCTGCAGGCCTGGAAGGCCCGGCTGGACGGCAAGTACGACCAGTACTCGACCGAGTGGTCACGGCTGAACAGGTGGAGCAAAGAGCTCGACGGCAGGCTGGCGAACCTCAAAGCCTGGCGCAGCAAGCTCGTGAACTCCGAAGAGTACCACTGGATCACCTATACCCCGCCGGGAGTGGTGGACGTGGTCGAGGTATACTGGGGATGAGCGCTGCTTACTATCCTCTTCTGGTTGCTTATGTGGCGTGAGACAGCAATACGAGCGCTGCGCTGTGCCAGATCACAGATTCCGACAGATGCCACAGATTACACAGATACGGCTCGGTAAGAAGGGAAATGGTTTACGGTAGATCTGATTGATCCAGTAACTATCTGTGCAATCTGCGCAATCTGTAACAATCTGTGATCCTGGCACAGCGCAGCGCTCGTCCACGTTCACGAGCACAGAGACAACCTCTTATCGAGCACTGGAGTAAACTGAAGCCAGCACAGCGCAGCGATCGTCAGCGTTCACGGGTTCATGGATAACGATAAAAGTACAAGGAGCGGTGAAGTACCCACCGCTCTGTAAACTGCTCATTTATATCGCTTCAGGATATCTGCTGCACCGATGGCAAAGACCGCCCCTATGAACGCCGCTATGATCAAGGCGGGATTATTGAACGGCGACGGCGCAGGCTGGGCAGTGACATTTGCTGCCGGCGTAGCGGTGGCAGCTAGAGTAAGCTGGTCGGCGACGAAGGTCACGGCGTTCGTATCCAGGTACTTCCACGCGGGCAGGACGTCGATGCTGATCGGCTTCGACTTGAGGCTGCCATTGGCATCGACGTGCTCTGCGTAAGCGGTGTATTTGCCGGCGGGGACTTCGGAGATGAAGCCAGGGGCGTCTGCAGACTCGTAGGTCGGGATCGTCAGGTTAGCCGTCTCGTTGGCGAGGTAGACTGTGCCGGCCAGTGGGTTTCCGGCTACGTCGGTGATGCTCCCCCAGAGGAACCCGGTACTGGAAATCTCCGGGTAATCGGTCAGTTGAATGTCCTTTGCATTAAACTTGACAAGCCCCGCATCGGTGGGGTACCAGAGCATGTCGTTCAGGCTCGTCTCGTAGACTTTTCCATCGGTGGCCATCCGTCAACGAGCATACGGGGTGCCTGAGTATAACTGCATTGAGGTCTACTGTATCAGTGACTGACGTACAGGGGAACTTTTTGTCTGCAGCCTTGCTTATGAGTGGTGTACGGGGGAACTTTTTGGTAAAAAGTTCCCCCTGCGCCCCCTCAAAAACATTGCTTTCCTGTTGCCCTTCGGGCTATGATCGGGTGTCGAGAGTCAGGGGAACCTTTTTGGAAAAGGTTCCCCCGACACCCCCTCTAAAACTAGCTCCCAAAACGTTTTATCTACCTTTCACCAATTAGCTACGATGAATTTCGAGAGGAAGCACATCATCTCGACCAAGGACTTCTCCAGAGATGAGATTGACTTCATACTGGACAGGGCGGCCAGGCTCGAGCCGTATGCCCGCAAAGGAATGACAGTCCTCAATGGCAGGATTGTTGCCACTTTATTCTACGAGCCTTCTACCAGGACCCGCCTGTCCTTCGATACTGCGGTTAAAAGGCTGGGCGGCACGACCATCGGCTTCGACAGCGCCACTTCCTCCTCGACTGTAAAGGGAGAGACGCTGGCTGACACTATCCGGATCATCGATTCTTACGCTGACGCCATCATCCTGCGCCACCCAAGGGAGGGCGCGGCCCGCATGGCCTCCGAAATATCAAAGGTGCCGGTCATCAACGCCGGTGACGGGGCGGGGCACCACCCGACCCAGACGCTGCTCGACCTGTACACGATGCGCAAGGAGTGCAAAAAGCCGATCAGCGACCTCAACGTCGCCATCGTGGGCGACCTGAAGTACGGCCGGACGGTGCACTCGCTGGCCTACGCACTGTCGCTATACGGCGCCAAGCTTTCATTCGTCTCGCCGGAGCAGCTGAAGATGCCGGCGAGCATCATCAACTATTTGAAGCGTAAAGGCCTCAGCATCACCGAGACCTCCAGCATGCAGGATGTCATGGCTTCCGCTGACGTGCTCTACATGACCCGCATCCAGAAGGAGCGGTTCCCCGACCCCGCCGAATACCAGAAGGTGGCCGGGACCTACCGGATTACCCCGGAGTCGCTGGCCAGCATCGACGGCGATACGATCGTCATGCATCCCCTGCCGAGGGTGGACGAGATCGCTCCCGAAGTGGATGCGACGAAGCATGCGCGGTACTTCCAGCAGTCCTTCTACGGTGTGCCGGTGCGTATGGCAGTCCTCTCGCTGGTGATGGGTGTGGACATATGACAGAAAAAAGAGAGCTCAGAGTTAAGCCGATCGTCAACGGCACAGTGATCGATCACATCTCCTCAGGGCAGGCTTTGAACGTGCTGAAGATTTTGGGCATCAACGCCAGCTCCAAGTACGTGGTGAGCGTGCTCATGAACGTCCCCAGCGGGGAAATGAAAGGCAAAGACGTGGTCAAGATCGAGAACAGGGAGATCGACCCGGAAGAGCTGGACAGCATCGCGCTGATCGCCCCGAGGGCCACGATCAACATCATCCGCCACTACGAAGTCGTGGGCAAGCACCGGGTGGACCCGCCCCGGGAAGTATCCGGGCTGGTCAGGTGCGGCAACCCGAACTGCATTTCTAACACGAACGAGCCTGTCACCTCCCGCTTCGCGGTCGAGAGATCAGGTGACGAGGTGAACTTGCGCTGTTCGTACTGCGAGTTCGTGATCGACCAGGATATCGCAGAGCATTTACTCTAACATTTTCTACGAAGGTTTCAGGGATGGAAAGGGAAGAGATCGTGAAGAAGCTCGTCAGCGGCGAGCTCAAGTTCTACCAGGTGGAAGAGGTCACTGCGACCAGGAAGGACGCCGTCGAGGCCCGGAGGGCCGCAGTAGAGGCGCTCACCGGAGTCAGGCTGGAAGCAGTCGGCCACTATTCTTATGACGCGGAAACCGTCACCAAAAAGAACATCGAGAACGCCATCGGCGCCATCCAGGTTCCGGTAGGCGTGGCGGGGCCGATCCGCATCAACGGCGAATATGCAAAGGGCAACTTCTACATTCCTCTCGCTACCACCGAAGGAGCTCTCGTGGCCAGCGTCAACCGGGGCTGCTCGGTCTGCACGCTCGCGGGCGGCGTAAACACCGTGGTTTTCCAGGACGAGATGACCCGGGCGCCGGTAATGACCGTCTCCAGCCTCACTCAGGCGAAGGAGATCATGGACGCGCTGAAAACTCCTGAAGTAATGGCCGAGATCCGGGCAGTCGTGGCCACCACGACGAGACACGGCGAGCTGTTGAGAGTCGATCCCTACGTGGTGGGCAAGAGCATCTTCCTGCGCTTTGCTTACGACACCAAGGACGCCATGGGCATGAACATGGTCACCATCGCCAGTGAGGCCGTGATGAACCTCCTGGAGAATAAGTTCCCCGGCACCAGGCACGTCACCGTGTCGAGCAACATGTGCACGGACAAAAAGCCGGCCGCCATCAACGTCACCGAAGGCAGAGGCCGGACCACCGTGGCCGAAATCACCATCCCTAAGGATATCGTCGCCTCGAAGCTCAAGGCGACCCCGGAGCGCATCTGCTACGTGCACTACCGTAAGAACTTCCTGGGATCGGCCAGGGCAGTGTCGTTCGGCTTCAACTCCCACGTGGCCAACGTGGTCGCCGCCATGTACATCGCCTGCGGCCAGGACCCCGCTCACGTCGTGGAGGGCAGCAACGCCATCACTTCCGCGGAATTAACCGAAAACGGCGACCTGCAGTTCTCCGTATCCATGCCCTCTCTGCCCTTAGGCACGGTCGGCGGCGGCACTAGCGTGGCCACCCAGGCAGAATGCCTCAACCTGCTAGGCGTCAGAGGCGGAGGCAACCCGCCCGGCTCCAACGCCCGCAAGCTCGCGGAGATCGTCGCCTCGGCCTCGCTGGCCGGCGAACTGTCCCTGATCGGCGCCCAGGCGTCCCATGACCTCGCCAGGGCCCATGCCAAGTACGGGCGGTAGATAAAAAACATACCAACGCTGTGCCCGGCTTTCGCGGCACAGCCCGCACCTGTTTTTGCCAGCGCAGGCACGGCATCACGGCTCCGGCGAAGAGCGCCATGCAAACGTCTTAACCCCTTTATTTCCTGTGGAACCAGCCTGCTAATACGATAACTGTCGAATAGCAACCTATATTGTCCCGACAGCCGTACAGTAAGGCGCCAAATGGCTATAAAACCGGTAAGGGTAAAGACATGGCCGATATCGTAGTCCTGGGACTGCTGTTCCTGCTCTCGTTCACGCTCCACAATTTAGAGGAAGCCCTGTGGATGCCTAAGTGGAAACAGGATAAAATCCGCTTCCTCAAGCCCGCCCCTAAGAACGAGTTCTACTTCGCGCTGATAGTGCTCACTTCACTATCCTACCTCGCCGTCTGCCTCCTGGCGTTCTACCCGGAGCAGCGCTTCTTCACTTACATCTTCGCCGGCTTTCTCGGCGCCATGACCTTCAACGCCATATTCCCCCACCTCGCTGCAACGATAGCCCTGAGAAAGTACGCCCCCGGAGTCATCACCGCAGTACTGCTGATGCTGCCGATCAACGGGCTGATCCTGTTCTACATGGCCAGCAATGGCGTTCTCAGCGTTTACGAGATCGTGCTCTCCACCCTTGGCGTTGGCATACCCATGGCGGCGTCGCTACCTTTGCTCTTCTGGATCGGGCGAAAGCTGATACGGTTCGATTGATACAGTTTGCTGAGGAGTGGGGACTCAACAAGACGAACGCTGCGCTGTGCCAGGATCACAGATTACGACAGATTACACCGATTTCACAGATAAGAATTAATATGAAATGGTTACTCAACATTCTTTTATCTAAAAGTCATCTGTGAAATCCGTGCAATCTGTCGTAATCTGTGACTACAGCACAGCGCAGCGTTAGTTTTCCTTCACGCCGGCCCTAAAAAAGTATTAAAATTTGCGGGCTATTGTGATGAAACCCGTGTGCCCTACTCTGGTGGACGGTCTCGTCCCCCGCTTGCTGTACTCCATCTCGTGCTCGGTGACGGTGATGGTGATGATGTCCTGGAACCCCTCTGTTTCGACTGCAGCTCTCACCGCGGAGGCCTGCTCAAAGAACGGGGAATAGGTAGCCAGGAAGCCGCCCGGGCGGAGCAGTTTCTTTGCCCCGTGGACTGCGAGGGCCGCGTCCTGCAGGTCTAAAGTGATCACGTCGAACACGAAGCCTTCGCCTGCGAGCTTCTCCATCTCCTGGAGGACGTCGGCGTGCCTGACTTCCACGTTGTGCAGGCCTGCTTTCTGCATGTTCTTCCGGGCGTTGGCGGCGAACTGCTCGCTGGCCTCGCAGGTGATGACCTTTTTGGCGATGATGCCCATGTAGGCGGCCAGCACGCCGGAGCCGGTGCCGGCATCCAGCACTACATCCGTGGGGCAGAGGCCGGTGTAGGCGATGATCGTCCCGATGTCCTTGGGCATGACCGGCGCTCCCGTCCGCTTCATGTGCCTGAACAGGTCAGGCGCCCGGGGCTTGACCACGGTGAACCCGATGCCCTTGTGGGATGCTATCGTTTCGCCCCACTCTTTCCCCGGGACGACTTTCAGGTCCACGATGCCCAGGTCTGTATGCATGGGCTTCTCGTCGCCCGCCACCGCGAAATATTCTCTGCCTTCGGCTCTTAAGAGGATTTGCTCGCCATTTTCGATCATAAGTGTACCTTTAACAAGAAAAGTTCTGGTGAACGCTACGCTATCAGAGCCGCGTAGCGTCCGTTATTCTCTCGGCGCGTAGCGCCCTCACTGGCCCCCGGCCAGCTTCATGATAGCCTCGGCCAGATCGCCCTTCGCGTCGATTAACGCCTGCCTCGCCATTTCCCGGCTGACTTTGGCCTGGGTGGCCACGAGGGTGACGTCGTCCTCGGGGATCTCAGCCGGCTTCGCTTCGGTGGCCGGCTTGCCTGCCGCTGCCGCCTGCTCTGCGATGCTCAGCGCCTTTTCCTCCGGGGTGCCGACGATCTGGTAAGACTTGGCGCCTTTGGCGTCCATGACTGTGACCTGCGCGTCGTTGAAGACGATCTCCTTGTCGCCTGTCCTGATGATGACCTGCTTTACGTCCTCGATCTCGTACATGTCGATGCCGAGGGACCTCATCTGCTTCTGCAGCTGCTTGGGGTTGATGCCCCTGCCGCCCATGCCCGGAAACATAATTAAATCACCTGCTGTGCTTATTGGCGGCATGCATTAAATATGTTTTTTATGATCCCTGTGCTTGGGCCGGCCATCATTTCCCGAAGACCTACAAACAGTTATCTCTGTGCTCGTGAACGTACACGAGCAACCGGATACGCACAACATTCGTGTCCGTCGTGTACATTGTGTTAAGCGTTCAAGACTCTCGAAAAAGTTATAGAAATGACTGCTACTGGCTTTTATCCCCGCGGGAAAATCACAATTCATGAGCGCGAGGGGGCATCCGTCGGCAGTGAAGTGGGATTTCGACAGGGTGACGGAGTGCTTCAACTGCGGGAAGGAGGCCATCCAGCGCATCGAGCTCAGGCCTGACGAGACCATCGTCACGTGCATGAACTGCGGTGCGGCCAGGCATTACCGCCTCAGCGGGGTCTACATCGCCGAGACCTTCGGAGAGGATGCTGCCAGAAGCTAAACAGACGTGCGCTTGTCGGGCCGTACAAAAACTACGCTTCCGGCGGGACATGGTTTTATACTTCAGGGTATCACGTATCAGGGAGATCGTTATGATGGACCAGCCGATGACTGGGGGGCGGTGGGACATAGAGAAGGACACGGTGTGCTTCAACTGCCACAAGGGCGCTGTTCAGCTGATAGAGATCACCCCTGTGGAGACGATGATCACGTGTACCAACTGTATGGCAGAGCGCCATTACACGCTACATAAAATCGAGGTGCCGGACACGCCCCCGGGGGCGTTCGAGGACGAGCCGTTCCGGCTCCACCACGACATCTGGAACTTCCGGTATACTGATAAGTGCATCAACTGCGGTAACTGCGTGGACAACGAGGTGAACGTGGACGAGCACCGGGTCAGGACTTTGTGCCCTGAGTGCTACTTCACACGACTGTATGAGTTCAACATGTTCAGCGAATCCAGGTCCAGGCGATAGCGCCGGCGCCGGCGAGACGTGGATGATCATCATGGACCCGGAGGCCGGGATGAGGCCTGCCATGGTGATCTCGATGGGCTGGCTGGCCCACCTGCCTCTGAGGTTTAAAGAGACCTGCTTCGGGCTGCTGGCCGAAGGAGACCGGGACATCGTCCGGGGTTTCCTCGCCGCGCTCAGGCTGGCGTACCCTTCCGGCCTGATCTGCCGGCGCCGGTGGTACTCCATCGGGGATACCGCGATTTGCCGGAAGACTTTTGCCGAGACCCGCCCTCTCCGCCGGGCCGCCGATCAGATCAGGCACCACTGCCGGTCGTAGGCCTCGACCACAGGTAAATATGGGGGACATCTTTATTTCGCTTTAACGCTTATTGGGAAAGGTAGTGTGATACCGTTTGAAGCTGCGACTCGCTGATCTCGCCGGGCCTGCCGGCATGGCACTCTTTATCCTGGCAGTGCAAATCCTCTCGCTGCTGTTAGTGGCCCCCCTGACTTCCTACGACCTGAAGGCCTTCGAGAACCCGCAGAGCGTCTGGAACCCGGTCTTCTACATAGTCCTCATCATCGTCTTCAGCGCAGTCCTGCTCGTCATCATCAAATTCAACCTGCGGTGGATCATCCAGCTCTTCATGATCTTCGCCGTCTTCTCCACGCTCATCTACGTGCTCTTCGGAGTGGCCACGCTGCTGCTGCCCGGGCTTACCTGGGAAGTCGTCCTCGCGGCTTCCGTCCTCATCTCTATCCTGCTCACGGCGCTGATGGTCGTCTATCCTGAATGGTACATCGTCGACTCCGTCGGCATCCTCGTCGCAGCCGGAGCCAGCGCCTTATTCGGGATATCCCTCTCGGTCATACCGACGATCATCCTGCTGGTGCTGCTCGCCGTGTACGACTTCATCGCGGTGTACAAGACCAAGCACATGATCAAGCTAGCCGAAGGCGTCATGGACCTGAAGCTGCCCATCCTATTCGTGCTGCCCCGCAAGCTCGACTACTCCTACGTCCGCAGCAAAACCCAGAAGCTCGAGCCCGGCAAGGAACGGGAGGCATACTTCATGGGCCTGGGCGACGCGGTCATGCCCACGGTGCTCGCGGTATCCGCCAGCGCCTTCCTGACAGCCCCGAAGATACTGGGGTTCACCAACGTACCGGCGATCGGCGTAATCATCGGCACCCTGCTCAGCTACGCGGTCCTCATGTACTTCGTGATGAAGGGCAAGCCCCAGGCCGGACTGCCATTCCTGTGCACAGGGGCGATCGTAGGGTTCCTCGCAGGCTGCGCGGCCATAGGATTCAATCCGTTCTTCTGAAAAAGATCGTCTGCTCATACTTGCCTAAGATATGCAGTCCGACCAGGCCTAATAAATAGCTGTGCACTATCGCAGATAACGTGTAAAGCGACATCTGAAACTATGCTGGCGTATAAAAATAATGTGAACCGTCCCTGCTCAATGAGAAACAACGGACGGCGTACTTTTTTAATGCAGGAACCTGCCCAGGATGAATATCGCTGCGGCCCCTATCGAGGCTCCACCCACGAATATTGCCACAATGCCCGCCAGGCCGCCGGGTAGAGCGAGCCCTTCGGGCGCTTCAGGTGTCGGCTCAGGCGTGGCTGTCGGGATTATGGTCGGCTCTGGCGTGGGAGTCGGAGTCGGCACAGGCTCAGGCTTCGCCGGGGAGGCGAGTACAGCGGTGAACAGGCCGAAGTCTGCGGATGCCTGTGCAGTCAGGGTGACTGTGCCGTTGGTGTTAGCGGTCAGGCTGGCCGGCATGATCTGGTACCCGGTGCCGTCGTACCTCACGATAAAGAGCTGGGAGGCGTTGCTCTGGTTGGCTACGGCGGTGGCCGGCATGGTGAACGATATTGTCGCCGAGCCTTCCTTGAGGCTCCAGCCGTACCTGGCGGACCTGGATACGTTGGCCGAGGCGAGGACTTCCGTATCGTTCATACCTGCGGGCAGGGCAGCGGTGATGTTATTCATGGCTATGTCCATGACTGCCCCCTCTGGCTTGCCGCCCAGTTCCGATCTGAGCGCAAGAGAGTACGTCTGGTTGTCGACGGTGGTGTTGCTCCCCGCGCTGACGATCACGGTGAAGTAGTCCTTGATGTCCAGGGTGCCGATGACGCTGCCGTCGCTGGACTTTAGCTCTTCGGTGCGGGGCTGGAGCGACGGTGCCGTGTAGCCGCCTCCGCCTCCTCCACCGCCAGATGGCGCAGGGGCCGGAGCAGCGTCGGGGTCGTCCGGAATGGCCGGGGGAGCGTCGCTGTCAGCCAGTGCCATGCCGGAGCACAGCGAGATTACCGTCAGTGCGATCAATATGCTTGCGAGTATTCTGATAATCTTCATCGTATCAATCCCTCATAGACGTTTTACCCAGTAGCCGTAGCCGGGTTTGATCGCCGGCAGGGTGTTGACTGTCCGGCTGGGCTTGTAGTAGTACCATTGTCCGTTCTCGTAGCCCCAGGTGATGTAGTAGCTGCCGTAGAGCTCTGCGGGAGTGCGTGTTGTCGTGCTCGCCGGGCCTATCAGGTTCCAGCCCTTGCCAATAGGCACGGCCTGGCCCTCGGGTATTGTTCCCGTGAACGTCAGTGTCGTGTTATTGTCCATGCAGATCCAGAACCCTGTCCCGTAGGTGAGGTTCGAGATCGAGTTCACCGTCCGGGCGGGCTTGTAGAACCGCCACGGCGACTGGGGATTGCCGTTGTCGTACACCCAGACGATCTTAGTGTCCGCCATCACTGCCGGGGGAATGACGCTGGTTATGTCAGGGTTCTCGGGAGTGACCGGGACGGATAGCAGGTTCCATCCCCTCGTCAGGTTCACCGTGTACGAGACCCGGGGGTTTTTGATCGTGACCCAGGCTGTGGCGTTACTGCCTATCGAGGCTGCCGTGGGGTTCGACAAAGTGAGCGCCAGCGTCCTGTCCCCCCTGGTGCCCGGGAGTATCGAGAGGTTGAGCTGTGCGCTCGCCGATCCCGGGGCGAACTGTACTGTGCCGGCAGGCGTCACGTAGTCCACGCCGGCAGTAGCGTTGCCGCCGGAGACGCTTATCGTCACTGTCTCGGGCAAGTCGAGACATCCCTGCCGCTGTAAGGCAATGGTCAGGTTGGTGGCGCTTCTATCGATAGTGTGCGCGGTGCCGGAAAAGTCGATGACCGGGGCCTGGTAGACAGGCCCTGCCGCCAGGCCGGTCGTGTTGTTGCCGGCGATGATCGTGCCTGCGATGGTGCCATCCGGCACCCGTACTACGGTGATGTTGTTTCCGCCGGCTTCTCCCGCATAGAGCGTTCCGCCATCTCTGGAAAGAGCAAGCCTGCCCGGCCTGTTGACGGACACCTGCGCGACAGTGTCGGCGGGCCAGAGCCCGATCACGTCGATCCTGTTATCTGCCGGGAACGAGACGTAAGCGTAGTAACCGTCGGGGCTGATGGCGAGGCCCTGCGGTTGCCCGCTGAGGGCGATCTCGGAAGCCGTGCCGTCAGCATGGAAGACCGTGATGTTATTGCTCCCGCTGTTGGCTACGTATGCCCGGCCGTCAGGAGCTATACCTATGCTGGTCGGGTTTGCCCCCGTGCCAAGCGTGGAGACTTCCCATGTGGCGGCGTTTATCACGCTGAGGTCGCCGCTGGCGTTGTTGGCGGCGTAGATCAGCGATCCGTCCGGGCTGAAGGCGACGGCTTCGGGCTTCAGGCCGGCGCTGATGGTGCGCAGCACGGCGAATTCTCGGAGGTCCACCACGGCGATCGTGTCGTCGCCGGAGGCCGCGATCGCCGCAAGGCTGCCCTCCGGGCTGATTGCGATGCCGCGGGGCTGGCTGCCCACGGGCACTGATGCCAGCCGTGACAGGTTCCGGGCGTCGACCTTCCAGAGCCGGTCCGTGGCGTTGTCGGTGACGTAAAGGTAGGCACCCCCGGGGCTAACCGCCACGTCGCGAGGCCCGTCCCCCGCGTCCAGCCGGGCGATAACCGTGTTGTTCGCCGCATCGATCACGCTGACGGTGCCGTCCTGTTCGCTGGCGGCGAAGGCCAGCAGATCCGGTATGGCGGCTGGCGCGGCCTCGTCGTCCACGATCGTCAGGGTAGCCGGGCCAGGCTCGATCTGCGAGTTGTTGGTAGCCCCGGACAGGGTCAGGATCACGGCCTCGCTTCCTTCGAGCGCCTGATCATCCGTGACCGGCACCAGGAACGTCTTGCTCGTCTCGCCTGCGTCGAAGTCCAGCGTCCCGGCGGCCGGAGTGAAATCCCTCGCGGTCGCCGTGCCTGGAGCTGCGCTGTAGTTCACGCTCGCCTGATCGTGCGCCGCATCTCTCGTGATCGTTATAGTGGCGGCTCCGCCGCTTTCCCCGGTGGCGTACGACTGCTGGCTGAACCCGAAGATGCCGTTAGTGTCCGAGGTATACGCCTTGAGGCAGACGTCGGCGTCCTGCGAGGCTCCCCAGGGGTAGTCGAGGGCTGAATCGTACCAGCTGACGCCATCGTAGCTGTAGAAGCTCTCTGAAGCATTGGCCCTGGCTGCGGAGTTGTAGCCGTCGTACCTGCCTTCGATCGGGACCGGGTAGTTGTACCCGGGTGTGCGGAGCCTTACCTCTATCCTGAACCTCTCGCCCTGCTCCAGCCTGACGCTGCTGTCCAGCTGCGCGGTACGGTATCCCGGCATGCCGAGAGTGCCGGAGCTGGTCTGCGCCAGCGCGCCGTCCCGGTACACCCGGACCAGGTACTCCGAGTCGGGCTGGGCCGTGTAGAAGCCGACGGCTTCCAGCATCTGCGGGCCTGAGGCCGTGTACTCTGTGGCAAACCACGCGGTGTCGGAGCCGAAGCCCCAGTTTTCCGTCAGCCCGTACCAGTCGTGCTGGTACACGTGATCGTACTCCTGCAGAGGGTCTGCGGTGAAGACGAAGCTGCCGCTGCCGCCGTCCATACCCAGCACCCCGTCATAGTAGGAAATGTAAAAGTACCCCTCATCTCCCCATGCGGTGCCCCAGCTGTTTTTCACGATGAACGCCCCGTCTCCGGCGGGGGTGGTCGGGAAGTTGAACCGACTGTAGCTGTCATCCCACCCTACTACGGCGACCGCGTGGTTCGGCCAGTAGAAGCCGGGGTAATAGTACGATGCGTTCACGGGATCATAGTACTCCGGCGACTCGTCTGCAAGATAAGTGATGTACACTGCACCGTAGGTCATCAGGGCAGCCTTGATGTTGTCGTTATCGAGGCTGTTTGCCCGGGCGGGAAGGAAGTATACGTCCTGCACGCGCTTCACCGGCGACAGCGAAGATGACGTGGTCGATAGCGGATTGTAAGGGTCGGCAGCCTCGCTTACGGGGCCGCTCCACCTGGCCAGGTAGGCTGTGGACATGAAACCGTTACCCCCGTCGTTGGGGCCCCAGTCAAAGCCGTGGGTGTTTTTAAGGTTGTTCTCCGAGAAGTCTGGAGTTTCACCGGGCAGGAGGTACGATTCCATCGAAGCGTAGGTGGCGAAAGCCCAGCAACTTCCGGAGCTGCCCTGGTTCCTGACGCCGGTGACTTTGCTCAGCGTCCGCAGGTCGTACGATGCAGGGTAGCCCGCAGATACGGGGCCCGTAGCTACAACGTCCTTATCAGGCTCGCTCACCATGGTCTTGCTCAGGCTTTTCCCGGAGAGATGGGACATGCTTACGGGATGGGGCTTTAGCCCGTAGCTCCGGGCGGAGTTGCCCACTGTCGTCTCTTCCGGGGTTTTTACGATGGACCTGGAGACCTTGTCGGAGTTCTTGTATTCTGTGAAAGCCGGGTTGACCGAGGCTTTAGATGCTTTGCCGTGGCCTGTGTTCTGGGCTCCCGCGAGGCCCGGGGCAAAGCATGCTGCCAGCATCATCGCTATGATGAAAAGGGCGCAGACCTTCAGGACAGGCCAGCCAGGGCCCGTACGTCGGGGAGGCTTAGCCGGTGTGCAGTCGCTGTTAGTTTTTAGTGCCGGGGGTAAATGGCTCATAAACCACCTGTCCCTCCGTGCCAGCTGCCCCCCGCTGGCCGGCATAGAGGCTGTTAATCCACCTGTAACGGTAGAACGGCAAAAGGAACGATATATTTTCTGTACTCGATTTGAAAATACAGGGGAATTAATTACTAATTTGAAAAAAGGGCCGGTGATACGGCCATAAATCTACTGGTTCTCGTCGTTCCCGGTCTTTTCCTTCTTCTTTTTGCGGGAGGGGGGAATCTTGTGGACTTCCCCTTCTTCCTCATTCTTCTCTTCAGGTGGCTGAGGTGGCTTCAGGCTCTCGATCTTCTCGATCATCTCTACCAGCCTCTGCTTAACTGCGGCCACGCCCTCGCCTTTCAACGTCGACATCTCCAGGTCTGCGTTAGCCTTAGAGTGCTCGACGTCGATCTTGTTGGCGACTGTGACCACCGGCATCTTCACGAGCTCTTTGACCTCTTTGAGCAGCTCTTCCTGTTCCTCCAGGGTGAAGCCGCAGGTCTCGCTCGGGTCGATGATGAAGAGCAGGACGTTGCCGACGTGCCGTAACGCAGCTATCGCCTGCAGCTCGATGTCGTTCCGCTTTTCCAGGGGCCGGTCGAGCAGGCCCGGCGTATCGATCACCTGGTATCTTATCTTGTTTTTAGTAAAGTGGCCGATGACGATGCCTTTAGTGGTAAACGGATACGGGGCGATTTCCGGCTTAGCCCCGGTGACTGCGGCGACGAAGCTGGACTTGCCTACGTTAGGATAGCCTGCGACGACGATCGTCGGCTCGTCCTTGATCTCCGGTAGCTGTCTAAGCTTGTTCCTCGCATCGTTGAGGAAGCGCAGGTCCTTGTCCACGTCGTAGGCAATGGATGCCATTCGGCCAAAGGCCTGTTTTCTCAGGAGCGCCGGGTCGGGGCTCTTCCGGATCATGCCCACGTACTTGCGGGAGATATCCCTCGACTTCTCCGAGGCCCAGCTGACAGATGAGAGCTTCATCTTCAGCTCATCCACGCCAACGAGGATGTCTGCCATTTCGCGGTAGAATGGCTCGAGCCTGTCCAGGTTTGGCCAGTCCTTGACGGCGTTGCGCAGGTTGTCCCCGAGGATGTTACCTGCGGTAATCACCATCGACTCCTCGATTTCTCTCTTGTCGGTATATTCCCCGCCAATCTTGCCCCTGCCTGCCCGGACAGAGCGGGAGAACGCCTTGTCCACGAGCTCGTCGGCGGTTAGTATGGTGTGGATCTTTTCGAATATCATGAATTTCCCTCGGCTTCGCTCGCCTATCCTGTTCATGCAGGTTATATTTATAATGAGTAGTACCGCACAGGCAACATATAATATAGCTGCCGGATTATGATAGTCCTTTGTGAAACTTTTTATTCGACCCGGCGCTGTGCACAGCGCCGGGTCGAATAATATGTTTCAAGAATGACTATAATATGATCGGGGCGGCATGCACCTACAGTAGCGACCCCTGCCAGCGTAACCGCTTAGCCGCCTGTAACCGAGGGGATTGTGTCATGGAAGACAAGGATATCAACATGGGCAGCGGCTGGAAAATGACCATCCGCATGGACGTGGACAAGTATGGCAAACAGTTTATCGAGATCGCCAAAGTCCGGAAGGAAATGAAGATCGGCCGGTTCAAGCTCAACCCCCGGTACGCCCGCAAGCTGGGGGAGGAACTGATCCGGATCGGCGACGAGCTGGAGAAGGGGGGCGGCCTCGGGGAAGACACCGGGGAATCAGGGGAAGAATAATAGTCATTCTTGAAACGTATTATACGGCCCGGCAGGTATGACCTGCCGGACCGTATAAAAAGTTTCACAAAGGACTATCATCCCCGCTCCCATCATCTTATGTGCGCTTCTGATAGACGCCCTTTTTACCGGGCTTTTCCACCTTCTCGATGATCTTCTTCTCCATCAGCCTGTCCCGTATCAGCGGGAAGTAGAACAGCCTGAAAGTCGGGAAAGGAACCCCGATCTGGGCCCTGTCGTAGCCCTCTTCGATCGTCTTGATCGTGATGGCCCTGCCGGTATCGAACTTGCCGGCCACGAAGTCGAAGGCGTTTACCAGCGGCTCCGGCTTGATCTTCTTGTACTTGTCGTGGCTGAGGTACCAGTTGATGTCGCTCTGCACATCGTACTCAGTGGAGGCCGTGTCAATCTCCCGGCCGCCAATTCTGACGTGGTCCACTGCCTTGATTTTCCTGGGCCTGCCCCTGCCTCGCTTGACCTCGGGCTTAGGAGCCTGCCTGGCGCCGGACTCGATGGTTTTCAGCCGGTCCTGGAGAGCGCTGATTTTTCCCTCGATGTTGCTCAGGGTGCCCTGGAAATCCACGAGCGATCGTTCCTCGGCGCTCGTGCCGGACTCCATTGCCTGCCGGAGAACGTTGTTCAGGTGCGCGGAGAATTTTTCCTTGCCCTTAGTCTTCTCCAGCCAGTCCGCCACATCGCTGTCGATAGTGCCGCCTATGCGGACTTTCCGTGATAGCCTCGCCTTCGCTGCCATAGCAATCATATTATTGTCAACTTTTTATTATATAAATATATGGCATGTCGACGCATTTTTTATTACCGCTTACATAATAGAAAGATGTAACTAGAGCAGCCTTATTTTACCGTAAATATGCCCTCCGGGCCACGGCGGGCGGCCGCAGCAGGGTAAGGATTATTTACCGCCCTCAAGCCGCCTGTACCGGATTGTTTACCCGGCCGGGGCAGATTCAGCTCTCGACCCGGCCACAGGAACCCGTTTCTCCATTGCCGGCGACTCGGGCGGGCTCACTGAGGCCAGATAAAATATTTATATAAACGGCTTGTTAACTTAGCACCGTAACGATTGTTACCGGAGCATTTTCGCATGGCCGGCATACGCGACTGGATAAAAAAGTTCAAGGAAAAACACCCTGACATTTACAGTTTCCTGCAGGACCTCATCTTCTCGCTGGCCATCGTCGCAGTGATCGCCCTGATCCTCTACGCTTACGCGGGCACCTGGCCCCCTGAAGCGGCGGTCATCGGCACCAGCATGCTTCCCAACCTGCAGGCAGGCGATCTGGTCCTGCTGCAGAGCATCGAGCGCTCTCCGGTGCAGACGTACGAGGCTTCCCTCGCCACTAATTATACCACTTATAACGAGTACGGGGACGTCATCGTATACTACCCCCACGGGGACACTTCCCGGCCCATGATCATCCACCGCGCAATCAGGTGGGTCAACGAGTCGGAGCCCATGTGGCCCGGCGGACCCGCGGCCCCCCACGAAGGCTACATCACGCTGGGCGACAACAACCACGGCGTCTACGACCAGGCCGGCAGTGTCAGCTACAACGACCCGGTCAGGAACGAATGGGTCCACGGGGTCGTGAAGTTCCGGGTGCCCTACCTCGGGTACCTCAAAGCCCTGGCACCGAACCTCTGAAGAAAAAAGATCGCTGGGCTATGCGTTTCGGATTGCTTATATGTCGTGAGATAGCAACACGATCGCTGCGCTGTGCCAGATCACAGATTTCGACGGATTCGACAGATTGCACAGATGACGATTCTAAATGAAAGGAATACTTCGAGCCCTTTTCTTTTCGATCATCGATCAGCATCTGTGCAATCTGTCGAATCTGTAACAATCTGTGATCTGGCACAGCGCAGCGATCGTGTGCATTCACGAGCACAGAGGCAACATGGTACAGGGCACCAGAGTAATCAGAAGCCATCACAGCGCAGCGTTCTGTTTTTGTTGTAAGACTTTAAACCCACCCTCTCTGCACCCAGTGCAGGTAGTCGTGGGCCCATTTTTCCTTGTTGGCCCGGATGGACTCGCCGAATATTTCCCGGTATCTCCTGTGGACGGCCTCCTGCTCCGGGTAGGTGCGCCCCTCCCCGATGGCTGCGATCAGGTCCTTGCCCATGAGGTACGCTTTTTCCATGGCTTCGTTGATCGAGCCGGGGTGCTGGCCTATCGCCGCGCCTGCCCCGCCGATCACGGTGGCTCCGCAGCTGATGAGGAAGTTGTTCATGTAGTTGACCACGAGGTCAGCTCCGCTGCTGCCGGTGGTACACACTGAAAAGCCGTACTTGCCACTGAACTGCTGGCAGTGGATGGTGTCGCTCATCCGGTCCATCATGGCCTTCAGCTGGCCCGTGACGCTGTCCATGTAAGACGGGCTGCCCAGGATGATGCCGTCGGCCTTGAGCAGCTTCTCCATCGCGTAGGAAAAATCATCGTCCTGCTCGCACTTGCCGCGGCTGTAGCAGGCGCCGCAGCCCTTGCAAAAGCCTATCCGCAGCTTTGTGACATCGAGGATCTCGGTTTCCGCGCCCGCCTGGCTGGCCCCTTCGATGGCGGCCTCCATGAGCCGCAGCGTCGAGCTGTTCTTGCCCCTGGGGCTGCCGATGATGCCGGTGACCTTCATATCTCGATAAGTAGACTTCTGCGGATATAGTGTTTATGGTGCCGGCATACCGCGAATTTCTATATGGCTATTTAAAATAAGGCTTCGATAATGGCCTTCAGGCCATTACTTCCTTGCTGAACGGTTCCATCTTGCTGATCATTTTCTTATACCGCTTAATGCCGTCCTCAAGCCCGTTGTCCTCCGAGAGCACGTGTACCTGGTCGATGACGTCGTCCTCCGACGGGGCGTTGGTGAAGTGCAGCGAAGTTTCTCCCCCGCTCTCGATCAGCACGAACTTGCCGTTCATGATCGTCACCAGGCCACAGGCTTGCAGGGGGGTCGGGGCTATCTCCTCCAGCACGTCCTCGTCCCCGGTGCAGACGTAAACGCCTCTGGTGTTAAGCCTGTCAGAGAACCGGACTACTTTGATGCTCTCGATCTGCTTGACGTTCTGCTCGAGGTCCTTGCGGATGTTTTCAGTGATGTTATAAGTCAGTACAGTTCTGGGAGTGGTAGCAAACTGGGTCATCATGGCTTTAACCTTCTCCGATTTTACGGATTTCAAGTCATAGGTGTCCCCTTATGTTCTTTAAACCTGCGATATCCGATCACGGAAATAATGCGGGCGCTCCGCGGATGTGATCGTAATCTCTCGCGATTTCCGCGGAAAGTGTAACTATGCCACTGATGCATGCCGATTTTTAAAAACGGCTTACGTCGCCCGGATTACAATTATATTAACATAAATATAAATATGTTCTTATACTCTGTGCTGCGGGGAATGGTACTGTAGGTCTATCGTGGTGCATCCGGGTAAAAAGGGCAAACATCATTTAACGTTTAATTCCTTTGCCCATTATCTGATAAAATATAATAAACTCATCATTTAATTTTGTAAATGGATAATAAAGGGGCTTATCAAACTACTTACCAGCATAAATCTTACCAGTGGAGTGTCTGACATGAAATACGACGTAGAGACTAGAGAGGGTGTTACCCGTGGAAAGGAAACCGGAAAGCCTGAAAGAGCGGCAGATACTGGCTGCGAAGAGCGAGTGCGTCTTCTGGAAGGTATTCTGCGCAATACCGACGATGGAATTATGGGGCTTGATAAGTCCGGTGCGGTCTCCTACCTCAACCCTGCCGCCGCCAGGATGTTCGGCTTCAGCTCCGAAGAAGAAGGCATCAGGACGATGAGAGACCCGGCAGTCTTCGAAGCGAGGTATCCCGACGGCCGCCCGGTGCCCGCCAACGAGGCTCCTGTGGCGCGTGCCGGCCGGGGCATGGCTTACCGGGACGAAGAGGTAATTCTGAAACGCAGGGACACCGGCAAGGAGTTCCTCGGCAGCTACACCGGGAGTGCCGTGAGGGACGAGAGTGGCAAGATGCTCTCCAGCGTAGTGACGGTGCGGGACGTCTCGGGAAGAAAAGAGGCAGTCAGCAGAGGGATCACGGACCTCCCCTCGATGCTGGGCGTCATCGCAGCAAGCATCCCAAGGGTTGTCATGGCCAACCGGTGCGATATAGTACTGTACGACGAGAAGGACCGGACTTTTACGCCTGTGGCGGCGATGGAGCCAGGGAGAGAAGCCGGGAGAGAGGCAAGGCGGGAGGATCGCATGACCTGTATTTCCGCAGAAGACGAGCGGCTGTTTACCCGGAGGGTCATGGAGACTAAAAAGCCCCTGATCGTCGAGGACACGAAAGAAAATCCCCTGTGCACCGCCAACCGGGGTATGATCGAGCGTCTCGGCATCAAGTCCGTGATCGTCCTTCCCCTCATCGACCGGGAACATTTCCTCGGCTCTATGATCCTGGACTCCACCCTGAGTGCCAGGGACTTCTCAGATCAGAGCATGGATACCCTTAACCTGATCGGAAGGACCGTATCCGCGGTGATAGCCGAGGCAAAGGAACGGACGGGGAAGTCGGCTACGGTCAGGTAACCTCGATCGGTACGGCATGTCAGGCACTACGGCCATGTAGTTATATAGCTCTTGAAACATATCTACATAAAATTATATCAGGAGCACTATTCATGGCAAAGCTTACAGTGTTAGCGATCGGCGCCCACGCCGATCCGTTCGACATGCCGTACCAGTGCGGCGGCACGCTGGCGAAGATGGCCAAAGAAGGAAACAGAGTAATCTGTGTATCCTCCTGCGAAGAGAACCAGGAAGAGGCAACCAGAGTAGCTAAAGTGCTGGGCTGCGAAACCATGTTCCTCGATCTCGAGGAAGGCGAGATTCAGAACGACACGGAGACCGTACACAAGATCGTCGAACTGATCAGGTCCGTGAAGCCCGACATCGTGATCACCCACCAGCCCACGGACTACAACCCGGACCACCGGGCCCTGTCCCAGGCGGTCCTGGGCGCCTGCCTGCTGGCGAGAGTGGGCGAGGTGAAGACCAAGCACAAGCCCTACAAGGTGCCCTGCCTGTACTACTCGGAAACGTCCAGCGGCGTTAACTCAACTGCTGATATATACGTCGACATAGAGAGCACCTTCAAGACCAAGATCAAGGCGCTGAAAGAGCACAAGAGCCTGTACGAGAAAGAGGGCGTCGAGCACCTCGGCAGCATAGAGCACCTCATAGAGCGGGAGGAGACCACTGCCCGCTACAGGGGAATGCAGGTCGAGATCGAGTACGCAGAGGCCTTCTCCAGGGCGGTCAACTACCGGGTCATGCGAGCCTTCAGCACGCTGCCGTTCCCGGATGTTGAAGTGCAGAACAAGTAGGGTGAGAATTGCCCGGGATTAGTGCACAGAGAAACCTTTACCTCTGGCCTTATCCATAGTCAGCGTACGGGGGAACTTTTTGTAAAAAAGTTCCCCCTGCGCCCCCTCAAAAACATCGCTTTTAAAATGCCCTTCGGGCTTGATCGCATGTCGAGAGTCAGGAAAACTTTTTTTGGAAAAAGGTTTTCCGACGGCCTTTCGAAAAACTTAGCGCCCCGACTGGGATTCGAACCCAGGTCTAAAGCTCCGCAGGCTTCAAGGATATCCACTACCCTATCGGGGCACGTCTGATATAAAACGGCGCGGATGTTGCGTTCCACATAATGTGCTCATCATTACATAAACTTATCGCCGCCATAGCGCAGGAGCACGGTGTCCCCCGGGGCTTGCAAGTGCGGCCGGGAGGGGGTAAATCAGGATGCCCTCCTGTTCCTCTAGATGGGTGCAGAAGTCCCAATAAAATCATAATTTACGCCTATTTTCGATTATATGCCGGGATATTTAGAACTTTAAAGGAATCAGGGGCCGATTAAAGCTACAATTGCAAATTGGGCTTACGGTAAAGTTTTAAATTTTGCAGGCCGGCAAGTATCGTTTTATATTCACCTGACCATTAGCAGCTTGTAATGCGAAGGGCGCGGACCGCAAAATCTCGCGCAAGGCAATCGTACAGGCAATCGCGCGGTTGTCTTTAGTATACCCCCGAATTAACCCCCAGATGCGAGCGCGGCGGGCCCCGCATTACTTTGTAATTATTTCTTGAATATCAGTGCCATAATGGCAAAACAAGGGTATTTGCAGCAGGCCTCCTCCGAGGCCTGCAGGCCTCCTCCGAGGCCTGCTTAAAAACATCTTTTAAAGAATGTCTTTAGGGTCTTTGATCTGCCGCTCGGCCATCTCTGCAATTTTCGGGTCTCCGCCGGCCTTGACAGCCTCTACGGCCTTACGGTACCACTCCCCGGCGCTTTCAGGGCTTCCGAGGCGCCTGTACAGGTCACCAAGGATGTACATATAAACGGCTTTGTTTTCTCCCTGGGCTTCCCCGGCCTTGATGCCCCTCTCGAAGAACTCCGCCGCCCTGGCGAGGAAAAACTGCTCCTTGTCCGGCTCGTTTTTGGTGCGGTGGCACCACGCGCCCATCTGGTAGATCCGGCCCAGGGCCAGCGGGGTGGCCCCCTGCCATTCGGCGCAGAGCGCTACGAGGTAGTAGTGCCCGTTGGGCTCTATCTTTCTCGCCTTGATCTCGGGGGTGATGATCTCGGCCACCTTCTTTCTGAACTCCTCGGAAAACTGCTGGGGCTGGAAGTCCCCGTCGAAGCCCGAGAAGCCGCAGCTTGTGCAGGAGTGGGCGAAGTAGCAGACTGGCTGGGTACCTGACGCCTCCCGGTAGAAGTCGGAATGCAGGGGGCCGAATGAGTTGCTGGAAGTGACCAGCGCCGTCTCGAACATGTTGCCGCAGAGCGGACAGGTGAAGGTAAAGGGCTGAAGGGTGGTCATGCCATGAATCTACGATTCGAAGGGTTAAAAACCTATGCAGCCCGATCACTTGTTGTAGAGCGCTTTAACCAGGTCCATAACGCCGATGCCTTTCTCTGTAATGGAGTACCTGCCGGCAGCCTCGTTCCTGGCGACCAGCCCCGCATCGATGAGCTTGTTCAGGTGGTAGAGGAGGTGGCCTCCGTCATACCCGGTGGCTTCTGTCAGCTCTTTGTACGACATGTTACCCAGGGACAGGCTCTTCATCATCCTGAACCGGGCCTTGTGGGATAATGGGTCTACGATCGAGGAAATGACCATGTCGTCCGGAAGCTGCCGGACGTAGTCGTCCACTACCCTGGCAGCTATGCTGTTCTTATAAGAGGAAAGCTTCTCCACGACCTTGATCAGGTTTTCCTTCTCTTGCTGGTATTTCTCGTAGCACACGGTACAGGGGGTCATCGTCTTCAGGCGCCACATTTTCTCGTCGTCGTCAGCGGCCAGGGCCACGGTAGCCCGAGCCGTCTCTTCGCCTTCTGTGTCCTTCAGTTTTTGGGCCGCGTCTTCGAGCCGCTTCTGGAAAATGTAGCTGCAGGTCTTCTTCATGTCCCGGGGGCAAGGCTCCGGGAGGTTTTCCCCGAGCCTGGCCGATGCCCCGTCCAGGTAACCGGCCAGCGCTATGTCCCTGTTCTTCCGGGACAGCTCTTCCCGGATCTGGACAACTTTTTCCTCGAGCATCATCTCCTGGAACTGCTTCAGCTCCATGATGATGGATTCCGAACTTTGCCGCTGCTCGGCTTTCAGCGTCTTCAGCTCCCGCTCCAGGTCAGCGAGCCTTTCCTCGATCCGGTCTTTCCTCATCACACGATCGTAGAGGTTTCAGCTATAAAAAAATTACTTTTAACTGTAATGTCCCAATCTCCTGCTCCTGTCCGGTAAATATCGTTGTCGTGGTCGCTCCCTGCCATACTTCCAGCCAGTGTAACTCCCGGCTATAATTTTTTTACCTTAAGCTATATTCAGGCTCCTGACCATTGCAGATGATGGCCAAGGGTTGCCTGTGGTGATTTCCTCGCGAACCCGGAGGCCCATGGTGAGAATATGGCAAAGAAAGTGGCAATCATCTTCGGAGGCCCGAAAAAGGAAAGCAACACCCACCTGCTGGTGAAAGAGGCGCAGAGGGGGCTGGCTGATGCCGGCGTGGAAAGCGAGATCATCTTCCTTAACGACCTGAGCATCAAAGGGTGCCAGGACTGCGGGTACTGCAAAGCACATGACCCTGTAGACTGCGCAGTCAAAGACGACATGCAGCAGGTCCGCCGCGCGATGGAGCGGGCAGACGCCATCCTTGTCGCCACCCCCGTGTACTATGGCAGCGTCACCGCCCAGACGAAGCTGTGGCAGGACAGGCTTTACGCCTACGTCAAGCCAGGCCGGAGCCTGCTCGGCCCCAAAAAGATCGGGTTTATCTTCACCCAGAACAACCCCGACGAAAAGTTGTTCCTGAGCAGCCTTCAGATCTTCATGAGCCTGATGAAGATGGCGGGCCTCGAGCAAGCCGGCTACCTGGTAGTCCCAAACCTCCTGAAGGGTGTCAAGCCGATGGTGACTGAAAACGCCCTTTACCTGAGCAGAGCTTACGACCTCGGCAAAAACCTGCTCCGATGATCCTTACGGACAGGGGAATACCTGTAGTCGACCGGGGCCAGTACAACGGCTGCGACGTCTGCACGAATGCCTGCCCGGAGGGCCTGATCACCGGCCGGTCAGGTGAATATCTTTAAGTAAACGGCTGATAACCTTGCATACTAGGACTGATGATACTATGGTTATGGAACTCCCGAAAAAGGTCCAGGACCTGCTGAACAATCCGCAGGCCGTAAAAATTCTGGCGACCCAGACGACAGAAACCGATCTGCATATAGTACCGCTCGGCTCGCTGAGCGCGCCCACCGCAGATCGGATCGTCTTCGCCAGGGTGCTGATTAAAGAGACACACGCGAACCTGGAAAAGGCTTTAAAAAGCGGGCACCACGTCTCCGTGCTGGCGATGAAGGATAACGAAGCCTACCAGATCCGGTGCCAGGTCAGATCTTTCGATACCAGCGGCCCGCTGTACGAGGCGATGGGCGCTAAGCTGAAAGAGATGAACCTGCCGTTCGGCGGCGTCTGGCAGCTGGAGCCGGTGGACGTGCTCAACCAGAGCCCGGGCCCTGATGCTGGCAAGCACATGTAGATTCCGAATTTGTAAAATCATCACGATTAATCATTAATTTTTTATAGCTTAAGCATCTAAACTAAACACTAGTGGTCACCAGTGGACGCGCTTGACTTCCGTATATTAGGTCTCTTGCTTAGAAACGCCCGGCTCTCCTACGAGCGCATGGCTGTCGAGCTCGGCGTACCCGAGGGTGTCATCATCAACCGCATCTTCCAGATGTGGGACGCCGGGGTGATCAGCGAATACCGCACCCGGGTCAGCCCCCAGCTGTTCGGCTGCAGGCCGGCCATCGTGCTCGCCGAAGCCTACCGCTCTTACTGCAAGCAGAAAGACATCAGGGCGCTGCGGACCGTAGACCGGATTACCCAGATCGTGGAGACCACCAGCAAGATCTATTCTGCGTACGTCCTCTACAAGGATGACCTGGAGCTGAAGGACACGGTGGACCTGATCCGGGCGAAGGTCAGCCCGTCCAGGGTCACCAGCGTCCTCTACCCGCACGAGGCAGTGCCCTCGGTGCAGCTGACAGGCCAGGACTGGAAGATCGTCGAGTACCTCATGGACGACCCCCGGGCGGCCGAGGACAAGATGGCCCGGGATCTCGGAGTGCCCGAGCGCTCTCTGAAGCGGCGCATGGACAAGCTCCTGGTAGGCGGGGCCATTTCCCACACGATAGTCATCCAGCCCGGCATGTTCCAGGGCATGACCTCGAACCGCCTGTACATCCTCTTCAAGAACGGCGACGAGCACGCCAGAAAAGCCATTGTCGACAGCGTCGAGCATGATCGGAGAGCCATTGTCGACGGCATCGAGAACAAGTGGAACATGCTGCGCCTCGACGCGCCGGACGGCGCCGTCATCGACGTGTACGGTAAAACTCGGAAGGACATCTACGACGACCTCACCAACCTCAAAAGCCACGAAGTGGTCAAAGAGACGTTCTACACGCTGCCGTCCCGCATAGTCTCCAACGATCTTCTGGTGAGGCGGAAAGTAATCGAGGCCGTGTTCAGCACCGACTCGCTCCGGGGCCTGTGAGGGCCAGGGCTTTCCTTTAATGCGCAGCTTTAGTAATCGTCTACTATATGTCCCATGTACTTTGGCGTCGAGTTGATGTCGGTCGCTTTCAGGTACTCGAAGATCCTGTCGTCGAGGCTGTCGAAGCCCGTCAGATACGTGGCTGACTGGTCGATCATCAGAGAGAAGAAGCCGCCCTCCTCGCAGAACGCGAGGACGGGCTTACCTGCAGCAAACGCATACCCTGTCTCCCAGATCGTGCCTGCATCCTTCCCGTCGAGCACGGCAAACACTCCGTCACTCTTCCTGATCTCCTCGCATAATAACGAGAAACGCCGATTTTTCTCTTTCGGGTCCGCAAGGTTGATCCTCCTGTTCCTGTGGGATGTACTGTAGACCTCCAAGCCCAGGCTTTCCAGCCTTGCCTTCACTTTATCCAGCCTCTCTACCTCTCTGTCATTGAAAAACGGTCCTGCAAGAAATAGCCTCATACTTACTATCACACCAAATCGTTCGATTATTTCACACGATTATAATTTTCGTGTTACTACGTATGAAAACGGTAAGATTTAAGCATTTGCAGAATAAGTAGTTATCATGCATGACATGCCAGGCTGTAAATTCACTCATATGGACCGGAAGTACTCGATTGAAGATCTGGCCGCTTTCCACGGGCACCTCGGCCCGTACATCGTCCTGGGCTACCGCATAGGCCGCTATGCCAGAGAGTTCTTTTGCGACGACGCTTTCCAGATGAACGCTGTAGTCAGCTGCTCCGGCACCCCGCCCCAGTCCTGCATCCTGGACGGGGTCCAGATCGGCAGCGGCTGCACGATGGGCAAGCGAAATCTGGAGCTGCAGGTCGCCGAATCCATCGCCTGCGAGTTCACCTCGAACGGGAAGAAGATGGTGATCAGGCCGAAGCCTATCAAGTTCCCTCCCCGGGGCGAAGAGTATTTCCACCAGATCGAGCAGCTGGCGGTCGAAATGTACCGCATGGATGATACAGAGCTGTTCGAAGTCAGCTCCCGGTAGGACGAATATACTCATGATCCAGCTGGACGGCATCTATACCGCCTACGAGGGCGGCGACAGGCCTGTCATCAAAGACCTCTCGCTGAGGATCGGCAAGGGCGAGTTCGTCATCATCGGAGGCCCCAACGGCGCGGGCAAGACCACCCTGCTCGAGGCGATCAACGGCATGGTCAGGATCACCCATGGCGCAGCCAGGGTATGCGGGCTAGACGTCCGCAGAGCCGGCTGCGAAGTCAGGAAAAAAGTAGGCTACGTCATCCAGAACTTCTCTTTCGACCCTTTCACACCTTTCACCGTGGAGCAGGCGGTCATGATGGGCCGGTACGGCAGGCTGGGGATGCTGCACCGCCCGGGGAAGGCCGACTTTGAAGCAGTCGAGCGGGCCATCCGCATCGTGGGTATCGAGGACCTGAAGCACAAGCCGATCGGCACGCTGAGCGGGGGCCAGCAGCAGAAGACCTTGATCGCCCAGAACCTCGCCAAAGAGCCCGAGATCATTCTGCTTGACGAGCCGTTCAGCAACCTGGACTTTCAGGCCAGGGAGTTCGTCTCCGGCATCCTGAGCGGCCTGGTGAAAAAGGGCACGCCGGTAGTTATCGTCTCTCACGCATTCGACGACCTGCCCGAGACGGACATCCGCATGATCATCATGGACAGCGGCCGCATCGGGAAGGACGTCACCTGTGCGCCCGCCGAAGTGGAGGGCATAGTGCGCTCTGCAGTGGCGGTGAACTAAAGTGCTGGAGTTCCTCATCCCCAACAACATCGTCTGCCACGCGGTCGAGGCCATGATCTTCGCCTCGATCTCCTGCAGCATTCTAGGCGTCATCATCGCGCGCATGAACCTCTCCTCAGTGGGCTTCACCATGTCTCACGCCGCTTTCGCAGGCGCTGCCATCGGCCTGTTCCTGGGCCTGGACTCGATCGCAGTCGCGGTCATCTTCAGCCTCGGCGTCGCAGCCCTGCTCGGGCCGGTCAGCGAAAAGGCGAAGATGTCGGCCGATACGACGCTGGGCGTCCTCTTCGCGATGTCCATGGCGGTCGCCGTCTTCTTCATCTCGTACATGCAGTACTCAGGCAAAGGCATCTCCGCCGGAGGGCTCCTGTTCGGGGACCTGATCTCGCTCTACCGGGAAGAGATCTATCTGCTGGGGCTGATCTCTCTCCTGAGCGTGCTGCTCATCGTCATCTTCTACAAGGAAATCCTCTCGCTGATGTTCCACATGAAGATCGCAGAGGCGTCCGGCATACGCACCAGACTGGTCTACTACGCCATCCTGTTCATCATCGCCGTCTCCGTCGCGCTGAGCATCAACATCGTCGGCGGCCTGATCATCTACGTCTGGCTCGTGGTGCCGGCCGCCATCGCCTACCAGTTCTGCTTCAACGTCCGGAGCATGTTCATCGTGGCGCCGCTGGTAGCCCTGGCTATCAGCATTCCCGGGGTGTTCGCCGGTTTCGAGTACAACCTCCCGGTAGGGCCGCTCATCGGGATGGCGTTCACCTTCGTCTTTGCGCTTTCTGTAATACTATCTACAAAAAGACGTGTAACGAGTAATAAAAATTAAATATTTCGTATTACTACATCATATGTATGCTACACATGCGATTATTCTCGATACTCCTGATAGTAACACTATCAATCTCGCTGGCAGCCCCCGCGGGCGCTCAGCAGGCTGACGCAAAGCTAAAGGTGGTCTGTACGACCTCGGTCCTCCAGGACCAGGTAGCCTTCATAGGGGGCGACAGAGTGGAAGCGATCTCCGTGGCCGACCCCACGATGTGCCCGCACCTGCAGGCCGACATCCTGCCGAACAGGCTGCAGCTCAACCGGGAGTTCATCAGGACAGCGGACCTGTTTGTGGCCTACGGAGACAATAACGATGTATCGTATAACCTTCCTGCCGTGAACGATTTCATGATGGCCAACGGCTACGGCAACGTGACGTGGGTGAAGTCCGCCACCCCCGGCGCCGGGTGGAACACTCCGGAGAAGTCCAAAGCCCTGGCCGCCGAAGTGAAGGGCTGGCTCATCGACAGGGACCCGGCGGGAAAGGACTACTACGAGCAGCGATACGTTGAATACGCCAGTACGTTCGATGCCGTCGGCCCGGCTCCGGCAGAGCTGGAACAGCTCAGCCAGACCGAGGTTATCGTCATGTACTGGCAGAAGGGCCCGGTCGAGAACTGGCTCGGCATGAAGGTGGTCAACTTCTTCGCCCCCGAGTTCGTGCTGAATGGCACAAAGACGCCGGCGAAGCTGGTCGACGATATCAACGCCAACCCGGAGAAGTACAGAAACGTCTCCTACGTCATCGAGAACAAGCAGTCCACCGAGCTGGCCAGGGGCGTCGAGGAGGCGCTGCACGACAAAGGCATCAACGCAAAGCGGGTGATCTTCACCAACTTCCCCGGCTCGGTGCCGAACTCCGACACGATGGCGGACGTACTCCAGTACAACAAGCAGCTGGTCTTATCGCAGGGGACCACGCCCGCTGCCGCTGAAGCGGCACCCGCTGGCAGTACTGCGATCCTCGCGGGCCTGGGAGCAGGGCTCCTGTTGGCCGCCGCAGGCCGTAGCCGCCAGTGAGCCGGCTCGACTGACCTCCTCCTCTTTCTCTTTTTGCTCCTAACCTATAATAGCAGGTAAGCCTATATTGGACTGACTAACAGGAATGCTTCCTATGCCCGACGCCACCTTCGACGAGCTGTTTGAAAATAAACGATGGGGAGAGCTGCGGGATTACCTGAACAGCCTCGACCGGGTGGAGCTGAGCGACCTGTTCGGGGATATGGAGCCGCACCTGATGGTGCCTGCCTTCAGGCTTCTCCACAAAGATAAGGCACTGCAGCTCTTCGAGCTGATGGACGTGGAGGACCAGGCCCGGCTCATCGACCTGATGGGCGACCCCGACACGATCAAACTGGTGGAGAGCCTGGACCCGGATGACCGGGCCCGCCTGTTCGAGGAGCTGCCCGCCATCGTCACCAAAAAACTCCTGAGAGCGCTCAGCCCTGAAGCCCGGGAGTCGGTCAACCTGATCCTCGGCTATCCCGAAGGCAGCGCCGGCAGGATCATGTCGTCCCGGTACCTTTCGGCGAAGTCCGGCAAGACGGCGGGAGAAGTCTTATCCACCCTTTATGCCACCCCGCTCCGGCCGGACGAGATGCAGGTGATCTTCGTCACCGACGACCAGCGGGTCTATCAAGGCTACGTGACGCTGGGAAGCCTGATCAAGGCGAAGCCCGGCGTGCTCATGGGCGACCTCGCGACAGACCCTGAGGCCTTCGTCTATACTGGCGACAGCAAGGCCGAAGCGGCAAGGGTCGTCGTAGACTACGATCTCCCCGCCATCGCCGTGCTGGACAGCGAGGAACGACTGGTGGGGACGGTGACGTTCGACGACGTGCTGGACGTGCTGGAAGAAGAGGCCACCGAGGACTTCCAGAAACTGGGCTCTGTAGGCGTCATCAAGACGAGCCTGAAAGACGCGAGCACCTGGCTGCTCTACCAGAAGCGGGTGCCCTGGCTGCTCATCCTGGTCGTCATGAACATCTTTACCGGCGCGGCCATCGCCCTGTACGAGGGAACCATCGAATCTGTAGTAGTCCTCGTCTTTTTCATGCCGCTGATCATCGCCAGCGCCGGCAACGCGGGCGCCCAGTCGGCCACCCTGGTCGTCCGCGCGCTGGCGACGGGAGACGTGGCGGTGAAGGACTGGCTGGGACTGCTGATCAAAGAGGCTACCGTCGCGTTCTTGATCGGCTTAACCCTCGCCCTGGCCGTATCGCTCCTCGGCCTGTACCGGGGCGGCCCCGACCTCGCCGTCGTCATCGCCCTTACCATGGTGGCGGTGGTCATCGTCGGCTCGCTCATCGGCATGTCGCTGCCCTTCCTCCTGACCCGGCTCCGGCTCGACCCCGCGTCTTCGAGCGTGCCGCTGGTCACGTCCCTCGCGGACGTCATCGGGGTGTTCGTGTACCTGAGCTTCGCTACGTGGTATTTAGGGCTGTGAGAACCGGAAGATATCAGGAAGACGAACGCTGCGCTGCGCGTTTCATATTGCTTAGGCGACGTGAGACAACAATACGAACGCTGCGCTGTGCCAGATCACAGATTACGACAGATTGCGCAGATTGCACAGATGACTATTCTAAATGAAAGGACTACTATGAGCCCTTTACTTATTGATTATCGATCAGCATCTGTGAAATCTGTCGAATCTGTAACAATCTGTGATCTGGCACAGCGCAGCGTTCGTCATCGTTCACGGGCACAGAGACAACATCCTATATACTGTACAGTTTCGACGGGACATTTCGAAAATTACCTGCTCTGGTAGTGATCGCTTTCGAGCATAGCTGCCAGATCATCGATCTCTTTTACGGCCATGGTAAGCTCACTGCCCAGGACCGAGGCTTTCAGCAGGCTTTTATCTGCTTGAAGCACCGCGATTACATCCTCGCTGCCCAGGGCTTCGAGGATCGTCTCTCTGGTTTCAGCGTCGGCCTTGTTTACCACGAACAGAGTCCTGCCGACGTGGCCGGAGGCCATCTCTCTCATCTGTTTCGCCAGCACGACTGACTCGTAAGACGGTTCCACCACGGCAATCACGTAGTCGAAGCCTTGCTCGACCGACCGCCCGAAGTGCTCCACGCCGGCGGCGGTATCCATGATGACTACGTCCTTCTCGTCCATGATCAGGTTGTCGAAGAACTGCTTCGAGAGCGTGCCGATCGGGCAGGCACAACCCTCCCCGAACTTCTGGATCTTCCCGACCGAGAGGAGCTTGATGCCAGCCTTCTCCTCCGCCATGTCGGCGGGGATGTCCTCGAGCCGCCACTTCGAGTCGAAGATGCTGCCCTTGCCCGAAAGCCTGGCACCTTGCACGCGCTTGCCGTACTCCGCCTTCCCGCCCAGCCGACCCATGAGGCTGTCGTGCCCTTTCATGCCGAGGTAGAGGTGCAGGCCGAGGTTGGACTCGTCCATGTCGACGACTAAGACTCTCCGGCCCCGCCGGGCCATGCTCTTTGCCAGCAGCGCCGTGATCGTGCTCTTGCCGCTGCCGCCCTTTCCGCAGATGGCGATCTTCATCCTGAAAGACTCCTGCCTGCTCGTACTTATGGTTGTGAAAAGATAAAAGTTTCTTTTCACAAAAGAAACTTTTAAAATCACGTTGACGCACTGTACTTTCTATACCGCAGTTACTCTTCCGTCCAGGCGTGTCCCTCATAGGCCGGGCGTCACTCTTTCACCGCACAACAATGCTTTTACTCGAGCCATCCCCACCATGGAGGTTGCAGTTAGCCATCGCCCGGAGATTAGTGTTTTTGTCAAAGCTGCCTGTATACGTGACCGACCATTCTTCGGCTTTCTTGAAGTTACTCCTGTCGTAAGTCCACTCTTTCAGGAGCCTGTCCCCATCGTAAAGCTTCACGCTGTTCACGTAATGCCCCAGCGCCGAGTCCTCGTGGTGCAGGTTCAGGACGATCGGCACGCTTTCCCCCGGCCTTACTGTGTCAGGAGCATCTATGTGCGCTTCAGCCCTGTCGGCGCTGGCTATGCCCGAGGCTGCAAGCAGGAGTACAAATGCCAGGCATGGCAGTATTATCCATCTCCATCCCATTCATATCACTAGTCGAAGGTCGTCCTGAGGCGAGAAAAGGGTGCCCGGCAGATCGAGCGAAGCCACTTAATGAGTCCTGTATAGTGTTTGATAGGATAGGCTTTATCTCCCGTACATCTTCCTTATAACATCCATGACACCAAGGCCCTTCTCGGTGATCTGGTAAAGCCCGCTCTCCTCTTTCGAGATGAGGCCGGCAGAGGCCAGCTTTTTCACATGGTAGACCAGGTGGCCGCCTTCGTGGCCGGTCACTTCTCCCAGTTCCTTGAACGACATACCGCCTGACGTCAGGCTTTTCAGCATGACGAACCGGGACCGGTGGGCCAGGGGGTCGACGAGCTCGGAGATGGTCAGGTCGTCGGGTAGCTGGCTGAAGTAGGCGGTCGTCCGTGCCTGAGCCAGACCTTGCCGGTATTTGACAAATTTTTCGCCCATAGCCAGCAGCCGGTCGCGCTCGGAGTCGTAGATCTTATAACAGTACAAGCACGCGGCGCTATCTTCGCCTATACGCTCTTTCGCATCGCGGTCGACGATGCCCTTGCGGGTGGTCTCTATGGTCTCCGGGCTGGCCTGATCCAGCTGGTCGATGCCCTCCCGCAGGTGCTTGTCCACCAGATGGTCGATGCATGCATCACGGTTCTCGCCAGGCGGACAATCGCGGCACATACGCTCCCGGAATGTCGAACGGGCGTTTTCCAGCGCGCCGTCGTAGGCCATCTGGCTATATTGCCGGGACATGGCGGCCTGGACATTGCCGATCCGGTCTTCGACCATGAGCTTCTGGAACTCCTTGAGCTCGGAGACCATCGACCGCAGCTCCTGCCGGATCTCCGATCGCAGTTCCTTCATGTCCTTTTCGATGCCGGCGATCCGCTCCTCGATCCTGTCCTTCCTCATCGCCTGAATATCTGGGGCTTGAGTATATGAAAATTACTGTGATCGTACGAAATCAACCTTGAAATAGCAGCAGTTGACAGGCAGGGAAATTTTTAGTATACTAGTTTTCCCTTAACAGTTTTCTTCATCACTCTCCAACAGCATGTTGAGGACGATTATGGAAACTGCACTATTCAAGCTGAAACATACCTTGCTTGCCCTTTACCGGTATGTCTGCAAGGCCTTCAGCCATACAAGCACCGCAGCACTCAACTCGTTTGCCAGAAACGATCGGGCTGACAATGCTCTATCTGACCCAGAGCGCCGGGCGGAGCACGACCGGCAGCGCTACAACGCCGAAGCAATGGCCGCCACCCGGGGCGGTCAACAGTTCTTCAGGTAAAAAAGAAAAGGGGCTTATTTGCGCCCCTGCTGCTTAACGATTCTCGCGATGTCGGTGCCCACGTCGGACGTCCCCGCGGAGCCGCCGAGGTCGTACGTGCGGACCTTCTTCTCTTTCAGGTTCTGCTCGATGGCGTCGACGATGCCCGCCGCGGCCTGCTTTTCGCCGAGGTGCTCCAGCAGCATGGCCCCTGCCCAGATCGTGGCGATCGGGTTCACCTTGTTGAGGCCCTTGTACTTAGGGGCGGAGCCGCCCATGGGCTCGAACATGCTGGTGCCTTTGGGGTTGATGTTGCCGCCGGGGGCTAATCCGAGGCCGCCCTGGATCATGGCGCCCAGGTCGGTGATGATGTCGCCGAACATATTGGGCGAGACGACCACGTCGAAGAACTCGGGATTCTTGACGAACCACATCGTCACCGCGTCCACGTAGTTGAAGTCGGTCTTCACTGCTGGGTACTTCGCCGCGGTCTCGGTGAACACTTCTCGCCAGAAGCCGTATATGTCGGTCAGGACGTTCGCCTTGTCCACGCTGGACAGGTGCTTTTTAGGCCGGGAATTCGCGAGATCGAAGGAGTACTCGATGATCCGCTTTGCGCCCTCCTTCGAGACTACGCCCAGCTGGTAGGCGATCTCGTCGCTGTCGGTCTCCACGTCGAGGCCGAACTTGACGGAGTACATCTGCCTGATGACTTCGAGCTCCTGCTTGCTGGCGCCCTTCTTACACCGGCCGCCGATGCCCACGTAGAAGTCCTCGGTGTTCTCTCGGACAACATAAAAGTCGATGTCCGCGGCAGTCTTGCCCTTCAGCGGGGTCTCCACGCCTTCCATGAGCTTGACCGGCCTGAGATTCACGTACTGGTCGTAGTAGAACCTCATCGTGAGGAGGATGCCCTTCTCCAGCACGCCCGGCTTGACCTTCTTGTCGTCGCCGATGGAGCCCAGGAATATGGCCCGGTACTTCGATAATTCCTTAAGCGAGGATTCGCTGATCGTCTCGCCCGTGCGTACATAATGATCGGCACTGAACGGCATGTCGATCCACTCGACGTCGAAGTTGTATACTTCCTGAGCTGCCTGGATTACCTTCTTGCCTTCCGCTATCACTTCGGGGCCGATGCCGTCACCTGCTATGACCGGTACTTTATATGAAACCATTACTGAGCCCCCTTCTTACTGGCATTCTTCTTGCCTGCCGCTGCCTTCTTCGCCGGCTTCTTCTTCGAGTCTACCATCTTCCTCGCGTACTCTATGAGCCCGCCGCTCTCCACTATCTCGGCAAGGAACTCCGGCACCGGGGTGACCTGGTACTTCTCCTTCTTCGTCTTGTTGACGATGACGCCCTTCTTTTCATCTATTTCTAGCACGTCGCCCTCGGAGATCCTATCCGTATCGGGGCACTCCAGCAGAGTAACGCCTATGTTGATCGAATTCCTGAAGAATATTCTCGCAAAGGACTTCGCGATGACGCACCGGACTCCGGCGCCTTTCAGCGCCAGCGGCGCGTGCTCCCGGGAGGAGCCGCAGCCGAAGTTGTCTCCGGCCACGATGACGTCGCCTGGCCTGACCTTTTCCCGGAACTCCGGCCTGACGCCCTCGAAGGCGTGCTTAGCGAGTTCCTTAGGATCGTTGATGATGAGGAAACGGCCGGGAATGACTGCGTCAGTATCCACGTCGTTTCCGAACTTCCATACCTTCATTTTTTACACGCTCCTCGGGTCGGTGATCTTTCCTTTGATGGCGGAGGCAGCCGCTGTGGCGGGCGAACTGAGATAGACGAACGCATCGGCGCTACCCTGCCGGCCCTTGAAGTTCCTGTTAGAGGTGGCCAGGCCTACCTCTCCGGGGCCGAGCAGCCCGAAGGAGCCGCCCATGCAGGGCCCGCAGCACGGGTTCTCGACCATGGCGCCGGCGGTCATGAACTGGTCGATGAGGCCTGCCTTGAGGGCCTTCATGTACTCGGTCCTGGAGGCCGGGATGACGATCATCCGCACGCCTTTGGCGACCGGCTTGCTGCCCATGATCTCTGCGGCGATCTTGAGGTCCTCGAACCGGCCGTTGGTACAGCTGCCCAGGAAGACCTGGTCGACCTTCTTGCCCTCGACCTCCGTGACGTCCACCACGTTGTCCACGTTGTGGGGACAGGCGACCTGCGGAGGCATCTCGGAGAGGTCGTACTCCATGATATCGGCGTACTTCGCGCCCTCATCGCTCTTCATGTCCTTGTCAAGCTTGTAGCCCTTGACCCTGGCCTTGACGTACTCTTCCGTCTTCTTGTCAGGTTCGATGATGCCGGCCTTGCCGCCCATCTCGATGGCCATGTTACTGATGGTCATCCGCTGGGATATGTCCAGGTTCCTGATGACCTCGCCGGCGTACTCGCAAGCCTTGTAGCGAGCGCCGTCCGCGCCGACGGCGCCGATGAGCATGAGGATGACGTCTTTGCTGTATACGCGGTCTCCGAGTTTGCCGTTGACCTCGAACCGGATGGTCTCGGGTACCTTGAACCAGAGCTTGCCCAGCGCAAAGGCCGCGGCCATGTCGGTAGAGCCGATGCCCGTGGCGAAGGCGCCCAGCGCACCATATGCGCAGGTGTGCGAATCCGAGCCTACGACCAGCATGCCAGGCTCAACGTGGCCCTTCTCCGGCATGACCTGGTGGCACACGCCCTCGAAGACGTCGTAGAAGTGCTTGATCTTCTGGTCCTTCGCGAACTTGCGCAGCATGATGTGGTTCTGTGCCGCCGCCAGGGAGTCGGCCGGCACCTGGTGGTCGAAGAGGATGACGATCTTCTCCGGGTCCCAGACCTTCTTGTCTTCCTGGTTCTTCATGATCTCGTAGAAGCCCTCGACCGCGAGCGGCCCGGTGATGTCGTGCGTCATCGCCCGGTCTATGTCGGCCAGCACGAAATCGCCGGCCTTCACGCTCTTGCCCGAAGCCCTGCCGAAGATCTTTTCAGTGATTGTCAGCTTGGTGGCCATAGTGATTACAATGCATAGTTTCCATGTGCCCTTTATAAATCTACCTAAAGACTAATGTGACAATATGGTGTAAATAAGTTTACATAATAATAACAATCGGTATGCACGAAGCTATATATGTAAAAATGACCTAAAGTCATCATATGACCATGGGTCACAAATTGACCAATAGTCACAACACTGGTGCTATGCATATGACTACAGCACAGCGAAAAGAGCTGGAAAAGGAAGGGCGCAGGCTGACCATCATCGACACAGCCGAAAAACTGTTCGCCACTAAAGGCTACGACAGCGTCAAGATGGAGGACGTGGCGAGAGAGGCTAAGCTGGCAAAGGGCACGCTATACCTGTACTTCGAGAACAAGGATGCGCTGTACGTGGCGGTCGTCCTCAGGGGGATCGCCCTCATGGGCGATATGGTCGGGGCAGCTATGGCAGGAGAGAAGAAGGGCATCAGCAAGATATACGCGGGCGGGCTGGCCTACTACGAGTTCTCCAAAAAATACCCCGTCTATTTCGGTATGCTGCTCGATGCCCAGCAGCGTGCGGCTGCTGGCACCCTGGGTGAGGCGGTCAAAGATCAGTTCCTGCACGCCAAGCACCGGGCGCTACAGACCACCATAGAGGCAGTACGTACAGGGATCGCGGACGGTACCATCCGGCCGGCGGCAGAGCCCCGGAAGACTGCCCTGCTTTTGATGGAAGCCACGACGGCCATGATCCGGACGTCCCACGAGGTCCACGTCACCAGGGGCAGCCCCGCCGCGACCCGGGACGAGATCGTCTACTTCACCCTCGACATGCTGCGGCAGGCTATCGAGCTGAAGAGCACTCCCGTGAGAGGGGTTTAATAAGTTTCTTTCACGTCATAAATCGACAACATTAATATACTCTAAGGCTTACTTTCAGCGAGTGACTTGAGCATGTCCGATACCCTTGATATCTACGAAAAGCTGGGCGGTAAGATTTCCCAGAAGGAATTCAACAAGATGGTAGACGAGAAGATGGAGGCCATGGGAGGCCTCTGCGACGAGCGCACCGCGGCCATGCTGGTGGCGCACGACTTAGGCGTCGAGGGAGCGGCAGCCATCAAGATCAAGGACATCACCCTGGACAAGCGCAACGCGGAGTTCGTGGGCAAGATCACCGGCGCGTTCCCGCCCCGAGAGTTTTCGCGCCAGGACGGCACCGCGGGCCGGGTCGCCAACATCCTGGTGGCGGATGAGACCGGGGAGATCAGAGTAGTGCTGTGGGACGACCTGGCAGACCTGATCAAGACGGGCGACCTCAAGGAAGGCGACGTCATCCGGGTAAAGGGCTATATCAAGGAAGGCCAGCAGGGCCTGGAAGTCACCATCGGCAGAGGCGGCGGCCTCATGAAGGACGACGCTAAAATTACTGTAAAAGACTCCATGAGCAAGATCAAGGACCTCAAGGCCGGCCTCGGCAACGTCTCAGTAAAGGGGGTCATCCTCTCCCGGCAGGAGCCGAAGTCCTTCAACCGCAAAGACGGGTCCAGCGGCACTTTAGCCAGCCTCATGCTCGGCGACGACTCCGGCAAGATCAGGGTCACCGTCTGGGACACGAAGATCAAGGAACTCGACCCCTTCCAGCCCGGGGAGAGCATCGAACTCTTACACGGGTACACCAGAGAGTCCTTCAACGGCGGCGTGGAACTGCAGGTCGGCAGCCGGGGCATCATAAGAAAGGCCGAGAAGCCCGTGCAGTACGAGGAAGAGGTCACCAAGATCGGGGAGATCGTGCCCGACCAGTCGTACAATGTCAAGGGCACGGTCACCGGCATCGACGGCGTCAGGGAGTTCACCACCAAGGACGGCAAGCCCGGACGGCTGTGCGGCGTACACATCTCAGACGAGTCCGGCCGCATTCGCGTCGTGTTCTGGGGCGAGCTGGCCAACGCCGCCGAGGCGCTATCGGTGGGCGACAAGATCATCGTCACGGACGTCCAGGCCCGGGTCAACATGAAGCAGGAGATCGAGCTGTCGGCGAACTGGAGAAGCTCGGTCAGGAAAATCGAGTGATGTAAATTATTGTGATGTGACGCCTGTAAGCTGGCGTCACTTCATGCCATCGTCTTTTTTTACGGACCGACAGCCGTCTGATGATCGCATATTCTATTACTGGAACTTTTTGAGCGTTCATCAGAAAATGTCCTGTCATCGCCATATCCTGAAATGTTGTACCTGAGTTCGCGAACGTACACGAACGCTGCGCTGTGACCAACTGGAAGCAGTCCCTTGTATACAGAACACAGATTGCACAGATGATACAGATTGACTCGGCTTATGAAAACAGGTTTTTCAAGTTAAGCCGATGAAAAACTCCTGGAGGCCGGGGAGTTCCCGGGAGGTTTGGGAGGATTTTCAAGCTGGGAGGTCAGGGAGGGTCGGAGGTCAGAGAGGAGGATGGGGAGTGTGGAAAGGTCAGGGAGGATAATTTTTAAATCTATCCTCTCGGACCTCCGAGTGCCTCACATAACCTCCTCTCAGACCTCTTAACCTCTCTAACCTCCCAGCTTGAACGTGTCCTCTCCGAACTCCCTGCACCTCTCCGACCTCCTCTCTGACCTCTCAACACCTCCCGGACCAACAATTTTTCATGGAACACAGACGATAACAGATAATCATCAGAAACGAGTTTGCCTTACTCCTTTTATGCAGTTAATCATCTGTGTCAATCTGTGTCAATCTGTGCAATCTGTGTTCTGTATACAAGGGACTGCTTCCAGTCGGTTACAGCGCAGCGCTCCTTCACGGAACGCCTTTGAGAACGCCTGCGAATGCAGGCGTTCAAAAGGCGAACATCGAGATGACAAGGCTAATTCAGCATATCAATAACTCTGGTAGTATCCGATATTCGACTGGTTATTGTGATATTTCGTCAGGTTCGACTTGTCGAAAACACCCCTGTTAGTTACAGTCCAGGTCGTGTTGAAGCTGGCTACGTAAGTAAATGGACTGCCCATCCATGCACCACTGGCGCTTCTGATCTCACAGGTCACTGGAGCTGTCCACTTGTCTCCGGGCTTTAACAAGATCGACGTGTTGTGATAGCTGGCGTATACGGTACCATTACTGGCGACGCTTTCGATGGTAAAGCCAGATCCGCCCGTATACGGGAAAGCGTATACGCCGCTAACCTGCAGGCCTGTACGAGTATCCCGGGGTGCAAGGTCCCGGTAATAGCTTGAGCCGAAGAGCACTTTGAAGCTGTCGTTGATCTCGGGGTAATAACCGTCAGGCGTGTCGCCCCAGCTACTAATCCGTCCACCCCAGTTGCTGCTTTTGGTATTACCGTCATAATCAAACACAACGGGCAGGGTGATGTGGGGGATCGATGGGTCCGTGCCATTGATCAGGCTGCAGGTAACATCCAGGTGTTCATCAATGGCTACGTACTTGTCCTGCGGCAGTGTGCCGTTACCAGATGTACATCCGCTCACTGTGAGCATACTTGATATGAGTAAAAGCAGGAGTAAGCTAGTAATGCTTCGAGTCATTATTACTCATCCTCGTGCTGTTATCTGTATACCATGTAATACCCTGTATCCGATAGATTGTTATGATATCTGGTCAGGTTTGCCTTGTCATGGACTCCCCGGTTTATAATCGTCCAGGTCGTGTTGTAGATGGCAGTGTACTGATAAGGGGTATCTCCAAAAGCCATTCCACTGTCTGTTCTAGTCTCGCTGTATATGGGTGATTCCCACATGTCACCAGTCTTTAAAACGATCGATGTGTTATTGTAACTCCCGTAAATCGTTCCGTCGCTGTCTACTTTTTGTAGCGTAAAGCCAGATTCTCCGGTATACGGGAAATGATATAAGCCCTTGATCCGTAAGCCGACCCAGGTATTCCAGTATGTTAAATCCTCTTCAATAGTGGTGCCATAAAGCACTTTGAAGCTGTCGTTGATCTCCGGGTAGTAGCCATAGTCTCTGGATGCGAACGCAGGGTCGATGATGCCATCGTAACTGTATATCACAGGCATCGTGACATGCGGCGGAAATGGGTACGTGCCATCGATCAGCTTGCTGCTCACCCGCAGGTGTTCCTCGACTGCCACGTACTTGTCCTGCGGCAGGGTGTCGCTATCAGACGTGCATCCGCTTACGGCAAGCATTCCGGCTATCAGCACCAGCATGATCAATAATACCCACGATCTGGCTATCATACGGTATCTAACTATTAACCACTTACTATATAACAACTTATTATATGCATCGATACTCTGTATAGTAAAGCACATAGCCATGAAAGTACAATTATCAGGCCGACCAGTATGGCAGACGTCACCTTTCTAGAGCTGGGACCGGAGTCCCTCGAATTAATCCGCCCCCTGTGGGAGAAGCTGAACGATCACCACCTGGTGCGCTCTCCTAATTTCCGCCAGCACTACGAGCAGATGACTTTCGACATCCGCAAGGCCGACCTGCTCAAGAAGGAGCAGCTAAGGGTCATCCTCGCCATCGCCGGCCGTATTCCTGTCGGCTACTGCGTCTGCACCGTCGCCGGGGACACCGGGGAGGTCGACTCCATCTTCGTCGAGGACGCCTATCGCCGCAGCGGCATCGGAGAGCAACTGATGTACCGGGCAATTGCCTGGCTGAAGGCGGCGGAGGTCAAAAAGCTCATCGTGGCCGTCGCAGCCGGCAACGAGGCAGCGATTGCGTTCTACGAGTCCTTCGGCTTCATGCCCCGGATGACTGTGCTGCAGCTCGTGGGGGACGATATGACTAAGGGAATGCTCGGCCACAAGAGGCCTCGTTCTTAAATCGCAAAGTCGGAGAAAGGTTATGAGAGGTACCCGGAGGCTGGAGAGGTTTATCTTAAAATATTTTCCTCTCTGACCTTTCCATTCTCTCTGACCTCCTCTCTGACCTCTGATCCTCCCTGACCTCCCAGCTTGAAAATCCTCCCCGGCCTCCCGGGAACTCCCGGACCTCCGAGGGCTTTTTGAGCTCAGCCATACTCTGGCCCCCGATCGTGAAACTATTTATCCCGGATAGCATATGGAGATAGTGATATGGCTTCCGAATGGCTGGTCTACCTGGTCGTCCTTCTCCTGATCATGGCCGACGTCATCCTCGTGCTGGGGATGGTGGTGCTCGGCGCCCTTGTCGCAGGGTACTTCCTGATCAACGCGTTCAAGGACTTTATCCAGGAAATTATAAACCAGCTGATCCGGGACATCCTGGCGCAGCTGCAGAGCGTCATAGGGGATAAGCCCGGCAAAGCGGCGGGCTACACCAGCTTCGGGCTGTACGTGGTGAAAAAGGTCTACGCGCTGGTCTACGGCATCTATAATCTCTTCCAGAAGGCCGTCACCCTCGCGATCATCCTCGGCGCGGGCGTGCTGGCGGCGGCCGGGATCATGACCTTCGTGATGGTCAACGCGGTGCTCGTGTATCTCGTGTACGCTTACCTGTTGTAAACTGCCGGTTCACGGTAGCCCTTTCAAGAATTCCTGCATCGCGGCGTTGAACTGCTCCGGGTTGTCCTGGTTGGAGCAGTGGCCTGCGTCGGGTATGACGACGTACCGGCTCCGGGGCTCCCGGAGGGACCATTCTTTCATCGCCGTCTCGATGTTACCGAGCTTATCCTGTTCTCCCCTGATCAGCAACAGCGGGCATTTAACATGGTAGTCCGGCTCGTGGTGGACGCAGCTGGAGACTCCGCTCATGACGTTGACGATCTCTGTTTTAGAGAGGCGGCCGAAGGTCTCCCGCAGATACTCTCTGGTCGACTCTTTCACGGCTGACCCGTCTGCCATGCTTTTAACAAGGCTGCCGTACGGGTACAGGCGGAGAATGTGGGGCGTCATGCGAAGAAGAAGTTTTTCGCTCCACGAGAGCTTCTGGAAGATGTAGGTGCCGTCGACGATGATCATCGCCTTGACTACTTCGGGGTGCCTGAATGCCAGTTCCTGAATGATGTACGTGCCGTTGGACTGGCCGAGGAAAATGGCATCCTTTCGTCCCGTGGCTCGCAGGATGCTCAGGATGTCCTCTACCGCGTCGGGGACGCTGAAATCGCCTGCCAGCGGCCTGGAAAGCCCGTGGCCTCTCACGTCGGGGCGCACTATCTGGTAGTCCCGGATAAGGCCGGGGACCTGAGCGTCGAATTGTCCGTGATCTGCGCAGGCGCCGTGGATGAGGATGATCAGCGGCTTGCTGTCGTCTCCTGAAACCCAGTAGTGCACGTCGCAGCCGGGCCTGCGTATCGTCTGTTCGATCTCGCCCTGCGTTTTTGGTTCCACGGCTTATCGCCTTCTTTAGCCGATGAACTCCTGCGTCTCGGTCCGGAGTAAATTGTACTGCCTCTCTTCCAGCGTGAGCGGGTCCATGCAGAGGATGACGACGCAGTCGCTTTGCATGATCTTGTCGTTGAGGAACTGGACTAACTTTAGCACTGCCTCGAAGCCGTTGCGGGTCATGAGGTACTCCACGCCGTCGATGAGGACGAGGCCGTTGCTGGTGCCGGCGAGGAACTTGCCGAGCGTCGCTCCTAAGCCGGTGAGGTTATCCGGCTTCATGGTGATCTCTCCGCCGGGGTCGTCGCCGCCGGTGAGCCAGACGATGGGCGTCTTTTCCAGGCCGTACTTTTCCCTGATCTTCTTGGGGTTCTGCCTGGAGATGCACAGGCCCTGGATGTTATGCTTCACCTGGTCGGCGAAGACTTCCATGCACTGGTTGCCGGCCCGGCGGTCGAAGAGGTAGATGCTCCCTTTCTCGAAGTGGTACCGCTGGGCGGTGTCCACGGCTTTCTCCATCAGGGGGGTGATCTTCAGGCCGGTGATCGCCGAAAGGTCTTTCAGCGTCACGATGAACCCGTTCTTCCTGCCGTCCCTGATGATCGTGGACGTGGAGATGTTCAGGGTGATCGCGGTGCCGTCCTTGCATTTGAAATCTCTTACGTAGTTCTTGTTCTCGCCCAGGTCCACGCCTGCCTCGTCTGGCAGGAGCGAGGTGATGTGGCGCCCGTTCACTTCTCCCGGGGCGTATTTCAGCAGGCGGGAGGCGCTCTTGTTGAAGGAGACGATGAAGCCGCCCATGTCCACGGTGAGCACGGCGTCGGGGGACTCGTTGATGATGTCGGAGAGGTAGCGGCTGGTGTCCTGCACGTTCTTGAACAGCCGGTGGTTTTCCACGGCGATGCCGATCTGGGCTCCGGCGCCGGTGAGCATGGCTGCCCGGTCTTCTCCTACCGTTATGCCGGCGGCAAGGTGGAAGGCCATGATGCCTATCAGCGCGCCTTTGACGGTGATGGGTACTACGGTGGCCGCGAGGGAGTCTTCGAAGATGGAGGGGACTCCGGCGGAGATGCTGCCCGTGGGTACCGTGATGTCGTGAAGCACCTGCCGGCAGCGTATGGCTTTCTCCGATCCCGGCTTCGCGGAGATGGCGGCGAGCTGCGCGTAGCGTGCGCCTTCCAGCTCGAACAGGTACAGTACGCCAAAGTCGGCTTCGAGCAGCTCCATGGACTCCCGGAGGGCCTCGTTGAGCATTTCCTCTATGCTTGCCGACCTGTTGATGGCCGTGGTGATCGCGTTGTAGACTTCCAGGTCCCGGTTCTTGCGCCGCAGGGTTTCTACCGCCCGCTTGCGTTCGGTGATGTCGCTGAAGATGACGACTACGCCGGTGATGCGGTTCTCCTCGTTCCTGATGGGCGCGGCTTTGCAGTAGGTGGGCGTCTCTTTACCGTCTCTTCCGATGAGCAGGACGTTGGGAGGTATGTCGGTCTCATTCCCCAGCAGCAGCCCTCTGACGGCGGTTTCGAGGGGCTTGCGGGTGTCCTCGGAGACAATGCGGAACACGTCAGCGAGGTTGCGGCCGAGGGCAGCGCCCTGCATCCACCCGGTGAGCGTTTCCGCCACGGGGTTCATGAACTTGATTTCGCCCCGGTCGTCGGTCGCTATTACGCCGTCGCCGATGCTTTTCAGCGTCGTCGCCAGCCAGCGCTCGCTGTCCTTGACTCTCGAATCCATGCGGGACTTGTACAGGGCCATCTCGATGTTGGTGAGCATCTCCCGCTCTTCAAAGGGCTTGAGGATGTACCCGAAGGGCTCGGTCAGCTTGGCCCGCTGGAGGGTGCTGGGATCGGCGTAGGCCGTGATGTAGATGAGGGGGATGTTGTAGAGCTCCTTGATCTTCACCGCGGCGTCGATGCCGTCCATCTCGTCGCCCAGGAAGATATCCATGAGGATCAGGTCGGGGCGGATGCGGCCGGCCTTTTCTACCGCCTCTTCTCCTGACGAGGCGGTCTCGGGCACTTCGTACCCCAGGCTTACCAGCCTGCTTTGCAGGTCCATCGCCACAATGTGCTCATCCTCTACAACCAGAATCTTTACCATACGCTCACCAACTCCGCCAGTTTCCTTAGTGTATCTCTTTGAAGGTTATCTTAAATGTTGTTCCCGCGCCAGGCTCCAGATCTATGGTGCCTTCTAACTGATCGACCAGAGTATTGACAAGCTGTAATCCCAGGGACTGGCAGCTGCGGAATTCGAAGCCTGAGGGCAGGCCGGCTCCGTCGTCGCTTACCGTAAGCGTATACCGGGGGCCATCCTTCGACATGCAGACCCGAATTTTGCCCGGCCTGCTATCCGTAAACGCGTACTTGAGCGAGTTGCTGACCAGCTCGTTGATGATCAGGCCGCAAGGTATGGTCTGGTCGATATCGAGGGATATGTCGCCCGTGTCGATCTCGATCCTCACCCCGGGGTTGACCATGTAGGAGCTGGCGAGGTGGGAGGCCAGGTTTCTCGCGTAGTCCCCGAAGTCGATGTGCGACAGGTCCCGGGAGCGGTACAGCTTCTCGTGGATGAGGGCCATGGTCTTGATGCGGTTCTGGCTCTCCCTGAAAGCGTTCTTGTCCCCTTCGTCGCAGAGGGTGCCGGACTGGAGGCTGAGCAGGCTGGAGATGATCTGGAGGTTGTTCTTCACCCGGTGGTGGATCTCCTTCAGTAACACCTCTTTCTCGTGTAGCGACGCCTTTACCTCCTCTTCTGCCAGCGAGCGTTCCCTGATCTCTGCCTGGAGAGACTCGCTGAAGCCTCGGGCTTCCTCTTCGCTCCTCTTTATGTCGGTGATATCGTGCAGGACCACCAGGTATCCGGTGGGCACTCCGTCGCCATCCCTGATCAGCGAGGAGCGGATGTCCAGCCACCGGGAGCCCTCCTCGTTTTCGATCGGGGTCGTGAGCGATGTCTCTTTCCTGTCCTTGCATCGGCCGGCCAGTTCCGGCCATCTGGCCAGCACCGTTTCTACCCGCTGGCCTGCCCACAGCTCGCCCGGGCCGATCAGGCGGCGGGCCGCGCGGTTGCTGTCCGCCAGCCTGTCCCCGTTGTCGAAGACCAGCACGCCGTCGGCCATGTTCTGGATCAGCGTCTCCCGGGCGATCGGGACTATGTCGAACAGCTGGTACCGGAAGAGGCCCCACGTAATGAGGGCGCCGCTGAGGACGAAGGCGATGGGCGTGGGGTCGGTGCCCCAGAAGTTGTCCAGCCTCAGGACGTGGAGGACGTTTAAGATCAGGGGGAAGACGGCTGCCAGTATCACCATGCCGATCTGGTGGCGGCGTTTCTTCCCTATGTGCAGGGCAGCTTTAATCAGGAGGCCGGTCCCCGCCAGTATGAGGATATAACTGTAGATGGCGTGGACCCAGAACCAGGGGCCGAGGGTGAAGGCGAACGCGTTGGGGTGCGTGCTTTTCAGGCTCACGCTCGCCCATATCCACCCGTGCCAGTCGTTGGTCAGCGCCATGGCCACAGTGATTACCGGAACCGCCCACAGCAGCAGGAAATACTTCGACGTCAGCCTGGTCGCGTGCTTACTGTAGCTAAGGGTGAACAGCAGCCAGAGCAGGGGGACCGAGGCGATGCCGGCGTACGACAGCTTCGCGAAAAAGAGGGTACCTGCCGGCTCGACGATCGCGGCCTCGGCGGCGTAGGCAGAAGCCCACCATGCCACCCCCGCCATCATGAAGGAGAAGTAGGTGCCTCCGGGTGCAGACCGCCTGGTCCACACATATGCTGCCAGGGCTACCCCGATCAGCGCGACGATGCCGAACAAGGCCACATCTACCGTAAACTGTAAAGTCATTTTCTACCTGCCCTCTCCGCGTGGGCTCCTGCTGTCGAGCCTGGCCACAGGTATTTGATCATGCGCCCGCATAAAGGCTCGCTCTCCCGGGCGCTCATGATCCTCCGAACCTGATCTCGTACGTCGCGCCGGCTGTGTTATCCAGCTCTATCGTCCCCTCCAGCTGGTCGACCAGGGTGTTGACGAGCTGTAATCCCAGCGATGCCGGGTTCCGGAAGTCCAGGCCCCGGGGCAGGCCTGCGCCATCGTCGCTCACCCTCAGCGTATAGGTGTTCCCGTCTCTGGTCATGCCGATGTATATCGTGCCCCTGCTGCCGTCCTTGAAGGCGTACTTGAGCGAGTTGCTGATCAGTTCGTTGATGATGAGGCCGCTGGGTATGGCCTGATCGATGCCCAGCGAGATGTCCTCGATGTCGATGGTGATGGCGATGCCCGGGCTGGCCGCGTAATACTGGGCGAGGTAGGCGGTGAGGCTGGCTGCGTACTCTCCGAAGTCGATGTGCGACAGGTCCGGGGAGCTGTAGAGCTTTTCGTGGATGAGGGCCATGGTCTTGATCCGGTTCTGGCTCTCCCTCAAAGCGTCGGTGCTCTCCTCGCCGGCGTTGCCGGACTGGAGGCTGAGCAGGCTGGAGATGATCTGGAGGTTGTTCTTCACCCGGTGGTGGACCTCTTTGAGGAGCACCTCCTTCTCTCGCAGCGAAACCCTGATCTGCTCTTCCGCCCGTTTCCGCTCCAGCATCTCGGCCCTGAGCGCCTCGTGGGAGCGCTTCTGCTCGGTGATGTCCCGCATGACGACCAGGCTTCCGGAGCCGCCTTCGTCGCCAGCAGGTAGCGGCGACGTGCGGATGTCCAGCCACCTCGGCCCTGCAGGGCCGTCCAGCAGAATTTCCGATCTGGTATCGCCAGCTCCTCCCCGGCAGCACCGGCGGAGGTCCGGCCAGCTTTTCAGCACTTCCTCCGCCGGCTTCCCGATGTCCCGGTCAGGGGTGCCGGTCAGCCTCCGGGCTGCCGGGTTCATCTCGGCGACCAGGCCTTCGCCGCTGATCACGATCACTCCGTCGCTCATGCTGTAGATCAGCGTCTCCCTGGCTACCGGGACTATGTCAAACAGCCGTTTGCGGAAAATGAGCCACGTTAAGACGAATCCCGTCGCCGTCATCGCCACGGGGGTTAAGTCCGCGCCCACTATTGGGGTGCCTGTGATGGCGTAAGGCATGCTTCCTGCCCAGATGACCGCAACGCCAGCCAGCAAGGCTATAGTCACAAGGCGTTCCCTGCCGGCAGATCGGACGGCGGTTACCGCCATGATGCCGTAGCCGAGGAGGAGTAAAGCGTAGGAGTACCCCGCGTGGACCCAGTATACGGCTCCGTGCTGGTAGATCGGGGTGGAACCCGGCGCATCTGAGAGAAGCGTGATCTCGGGCCAGACCAGCCCGTGCCACGTGTTCGTCAGCACGAAGGCGAGCGTAAGCACAGGGATGATGCAGAGCAGCGCGATCGTGTTACGGGTGATCCACTTTTGGTGCCGGCCGTAGTCCAGGGTGAAGAGCAGCCACAGCGGGCCGACGAAGACGACGCTCAGGTACGAGAGCTGGGTGGAGATGACTTTTGCCTGCAGGTCGGTCAGGGCCATCTCGAGGAAGCCCGTGAGCGACCACTCTGCGGCGCACACCATCAGCAGGATAAAATAGATAGCTCCTGGCGATGTCCGGCGGTGCCAGACGTACCAGGCCAGCGCGGCGGAGAGGGCGGCGCAGATCAGCAACACGATAACGTAGGGGGAGAACGGGTAAGTCATCGGAGTTCACCTTCCGGCAGCATAACCAGGTACCAGCCTGTGCTCCGGGGCCTGGCTTTCGGCTGTGTCCTTCGGACGGCTACGGTCGTTTTGCGTCTGTCCCTCATCTCACTCTGTCCTCTACTGTTGGGGGGCTGGCAGGAAGCCGGTCTGCGCTCTCTCCCTGAACGTGATGTTGAATTTTGTCCCCGGGCTCTGTTCCAGCTCGATCTTTCCGTCCAGCTGATCGACTAGCAGGTTTACCAGCTGGAAGCCTAGCGATGTTGCTTCCCTGAAGTTGATGTGCGGTGGCATGCCCACGCCGTCGTCTGCCACCGACAGGTTGTAAGTATCCTCCTCTTTGGTGAGGCGGACCTGGATAGTGCCCGTTTTATCCCCCGGGAAGCCGTACTTGGCGGCGTTGGATACCAGTTCGCAGACGATCAGGCCGCAGGGCACCGCAGTGTCGATGTTCACGTAGACGTCGTCTACCTCGGCCGACATCTTTACCCTGTTCGTCAGGCCATAGGAGTTCACCAGGTAAGCGGCCAGAGTGTTGGTATACTCGCCGAACCCGATGCGGGACGGGTCCGGGGATTCGTTGAGCTTCTCGTGAACGAGGGCCATGGACATGATCCGGTCCCTGCTCTCCCTGAAGGCCTCGATCATGCCCTCGTGAGTCTCGCTCGAGATCTGGAGGTTGAGCAGGCTGGAGATGATGTGCATGTTGTTCTTGACCCGGTAGTGGACCTCCTTCATCAGCATCTCCTTCTCCCGGAGCGAGCTTTCCATGAGCTGCTCGGCGCGCTTCCGCTCCTCTACCTCCAGCCGCAGCGAGTCGTTCGACAGCCTCAGCTGTTCCTCGTGGCGCATGAGCTCGGTGACGTCTCTCGAGATTCCGAAGATCGCCTTTTTGCCGTTCCACAATCCTGAAGCCAGCGACGTCTCGGCCGGGACGAAGGAGCCGCTCCTGGCGGGCAGCATCAGCGGGCCCATCTCCAGCTGTTCTGCCAGGGCTTCTTCCACGGTCTTTCCTGCGAGGCAGGCGGAGTCGACCTGCAGCAGGCTGAAGATGTTCCTGCCCACGACTTCCTCCCGGTCGTACCTGAGCAGCTTTACGATGGCGTTGTTCACTTCCACGATCCTGCCCTCTTCGTCCAGGACCACCAGCAGGTCGTCCACTGTGTTGAAGAGGGTCCTGAAGTTGTTCCGGGTCTCGTCCAGCGCCTTTTCCGCCAGCTTGCGGTTGGTGATGTCCCGCATGATCAGGATCCTGCTGGTCACCTGTCCCCGGTTGTCCCGGACGGGGGAGACGCTGGTATCCAGCCACAGGGGGCTGTCAGGGCGGCCGATGCTGACTTCTTTCGGCTCTTCGTCGGGGGAGGTGCAGCACGCCAGCAGCTCCGGCCAGGGGGCCAGCGCAGAAGTCGCAGGCTGGCCGATGCTTATCCCTCTGCCCAGGAGGTTTCTTGCCGCCGGGTTCATGTCGATGATCCGGTCGTGCTCGTCGATCACCACGACGCCGTCCACCATGTCGGCCACGATCGTCTCTCTGGCCAGCGGGACCAGGTCGAACAACTTATAGCGGAACATGCTCCAGCCGTAGATTAGCCCGGTCAGGGCGAAGGCGATGGGGGTGGGATCGAAGGCGGCGTACCTGTTCAGCCACAAGAAGTAGACGATGTTGCCGGCGTAAGGAATCAGGGCTCCCAGCATGAGGGTGATAGTCTGACTGGTGTACTGCTTGTACGTCCGGAGCGACGTGAGGGCCAGCAGCACGGTACCTGCGAGCATCAGCGAATAGGAGTAGATAATGTTCACCCAGATCCCCACGCCGTACTCGTAGGTTATCAGGGCGGTCTGCTGGCTGAAGACCGGGGTGACGCCGACCCAGACCAGGTGGTGTAGCTCGTTGGTGAACACCATGCCAAGGAAGATCACCGGCACGATCCACAGGAGCAGATAAATCTTTCCCGGCTGCCGGTTCCGCTGGCTGTAGGCTATGTTGAACATCAGCCACAGCGGCGGCGCCGCGACCACTCCTATGTATGTCAGCTTGGCCATGAGAATCTGCAGCTGCACGTCTGCAACAGCCATCTGGAGCATGTTCCCCAGCGCCCAGATGATACCGCTGGCCATGAGCAGCGAGAAATAGTTGCTGCCCGGGGCGCCGCGTCTTTTCCAGGTATACACCGAGAGCGCTGCGAACACTATCGTGGTAATGCCGTACAGTACGGTTAGATACAGGTTAGTCAGTAGCATTAGGTTCACCCTGTGGCAGAGGTAGTTTGTGTAAGGTTCTGTTTTCGTTAAAGGTGATAGTAAACCGGGTCCCTGCGGCCCTGTCCAGTTCGACCGTGCCGCTGATCTGGCCGACCAGCGTGTTCACGAGCTGCAGCCCCAGCGTGCCCGGGTTCCTGATGTCCATGCCGGGGGGCATGCCGGTGCCGTCGTCGCTGACGGTGAGGGTGCAGACGTTGCCCGAGCCGGTGAACGAAACTCTGATGGTTCCCTCCTGCCGTCCCCGGAAGGCGTACTTGAAGCTGTTGCTGACCAGCTCGTTGATGATGAGGCCGCAGGGTATCGCCCGGTCGATGTCCACGGATATGCCTTCGACATCTACCTGCGTGTTCACGTTACAGCTACCCGGGTAGGAGCGGCGGAGGTTTCCGACCAGGCTCTGCACGTACCCGGCGAAGTCGATGCGGGAGAGGTCGCCGGACTGGTAGAGCCTTTCGTGGACGAGGGCCATCGTCGTGATCCGGTTCTGGCTCTCCCTGAACGCCGTTACGATCTCCTCGCTGCTCTCCCCGGACAGCTGCAGGTTGAGCAGGCTGGAGATGATCTGCATGTTGTTCTTGACCCTGTGGTGGATCTCCTTCAGCAGCACTTCTTTCTCCCGGAGGGAGCTCTGGATCTGCTTTTCCGTTCGCCTGCGCTCCTCCACCTCCACGTTCAGCGTCACGTTCATCCTCTGCAACTCCTCCTGCTGCCTGATGAGCTCGGAGATATCGCAGGAGATGCCGAAGACCGCCCGGCGTCCGCCCCACATCACGGGAGCCACCCGGGTTTCGACCTGTATCCTGGCACCGTCTTTCGCGAGCAGCACCCGTGGCCCGTTCTCCCGGGTTCCCGCTAATACCTCCGCTATCCCGGCTATTGTGAACTCCCTGTTCTCCGGGGGGATCAGGCTTAGAAACACCATGCCCACGACTTCTTTCCTCGTGTAGCCCAGCCGCCTCACTACGGCCTTATTGACATCGAGGATCATGCCCTTCTCGTCCACGATGAGCAGGAGGTCGTCCACGGTGTCGAACAGGGTCTGAAAGTTATACCGGGTTTCGTCGAGGGCTTTCTCTGCTTTCTTGCGCTTGGTGATGTCGCGCATGACCATCAGCCGGCCGGTCACCAGTCCCCGGTTATCCCTGATGGGCGAAACCCGGACGTCGAGCCAGTACTGGCCTTCCGGCCGGTCCAGCCTGACCTCGGCAGGCCCGTCCCCTGACTTCTGGCTGTAGCTCGCCAGGTCCGGCCACCTGGCCAGTACGGAGGCTACCGGCTGCCCGATGGCCACGTCGCCGTCCACAAGTCGCTGCGCGGCGGGGTTCCGGTCGATGATCCGGTCCTTGTCGTCTATTACGATCACACCGTCGATCATGCTCGATATCAAAATTTCCCGGGCGACCGGCACCAGGTCAAACAGCTGATACCGGAACATGCTCCAGGCGAAGAACAGCCCCGTGGCGGCGATGGCGAGCGGGGTCGGATCGATCCCCCTGTCGTCGCCGAGCCACAGGAAGTAGACCACGCTGCCGATGAGGGGCATCAGCGTGCCCAGCACGAGGGTGATCGTCTGCTTGTAGAACTGCCTGGACGTGCGCATCAAAGTCCTGATCAGCAGCAGTGTCCCGGCCAGCATCGTACAGTAGGAGTATGCAATGCTCAGCAATACCCCCGGGCCGTGGCCGTAGATCAGTACGGCGCCCGGTTCTCCGGAAACCGGGGTGATGGTGGTCCATATCAGGTGGTGCCACTCGTTGGTGAAGACCAGCGCGAGAACGACCACGGGCACAATCCAGAGCACTGCCCCGGTTTTCCGGCTCACGTACCGGCTGCGGTGACTGTACGCCAGGTTAAAGAGTATCCATATAGGCGCGATGGAGACAATGCCCACGTAGGTCAGCCTGGCGAAGAATATCTTGAGCTGCACATCGACAGCAGCCATTTCGAGCGTGATGCCGAGCGCCCAGGCCATTCCGGCTATCAGAAGCATGGAAAAATAGAAGCCGCCAGGGGCGTCCCGGCGCCGCCAGACGTACGCTGCTGTCAGTCCCAGGACGATCGCGGCGATCGCGTAGAGGCCCACAAATGAGGTGTACTGGAACATCCCGGTCACTCGCCCCCGGGAGCCGGAAAGTGGGACTCCCGGACATTTTTCTCGAAGGTGATGGTAAACTTCGTACCCCTTTCCGAGTCCATATTGATGGTGCCCTCGATCTGCTCCACCAGAGTATTGACCAGCTGCAACCCGAGGGATGGCGAATCCCTGAAGTCGAAGCCCTCGGGCAGGCCTGCGCCGTCGTCGCTGACGACCAGCACATACTTCCCGGCCTCTATCGTCAGGTTTACTTTGATTTCTCCGCTGCGCCCGTCCTTGAAGGCGTACTTGAGCGAGTTGCTGACCAGCTCGTTGATGATCAGGCCGCAGGGGATTGCCTGGTCGATGCCCAGCGAAATATCCCTGATGTCGATGGAGATGTTCACCCCCGGGTTGCTCGTGTACGACCGGGCGAGGTAGGCGGTTAGGCTGCCTGCGTACTCTCCGAAGTCAATGTGGGCGATGTCTCTGGACTGGTACAGCTTTTCGTGGATGAGGGCCATGGACTTGATCCGGTTCTGGCTCTCCCTGAAAGCTGCGGCGCTCTCCTTGTTGAGGCTGGTCGACTGGAGGTTGAGCAGGCTGGAGATGATCTGGAGGTTGTTCTTGACCCGGTGGTGAATCTCCTTCAGGAGGATCTCCTTTTCCGTGAGCGAGGCCATGATCTGCTGCTGGACCTTCTTGCGCTCGGCGATCTCGGCGTGCAGCGCCCGGTTGGATATCATCAGCTCTTCGTATGCCTCGCGGAGCGCTTCTTCCGCTTTCTTCTGCTCCGTGATATCCTGGACGTTGATCACCCGGTACAGCAGGTCTCCAAGGGCGTCTTTCACTGCGCTGATGTCGACGATGGCCGGGAACGATGACCCGTCCTTACGGACGTGGCGGGACTCAAACACGTGGTGGCCCTCGGCGTCCGCCAGGACCAGGTGCCTGGCAAGGTCGCCCCTGTATCCCGGGTCGAAGACCTCCTCGAACCGCATGCTGTTCAGGTCTCCGGCATCGTACCCGTACAGCTGGAAGAAGGCCGGGTTGACCATGTCGAGCTTCAGGTCGTCGTGGGCGGAGATGGTGATGGGAATCCTGGCCAGGTGGAAGATGTCCGCCCACTTCCGCAGGGTCCGCTCCACCTTCCTGCGCTCCCGGACATCCCTGGCCACTCCGTGGAAGCCGATGATATTGCCCTGAGAGTCCAGGATCCTTGTACCGCTGAACTCCATATCGACGATCTGCCCTTCCTTGTTTATCACCTCGATGTTGATCAGGGCGATCGGCTGGCCGGCAGTGAGCAGCTGGGTGCTCATGTTCTTGAGCCTGGCTATCTCCTCACTGCTCGTTAAATCGTGGATACGTCTGCCCAGCACTTCCCCGGGCTCGTAGCCCAGGATGGTTTTTACGTTCGGGCTGATGTACGTGAACTCGAACTTGCTGTCGAGCTCCATCACGATGTCGTTGATATTCTCTACCAGGCTGCGAAACTTCTGCTCGTTGGCATACAGCTTTTCCCGGGACCTCTGGAGGGTGTCCAGTGTCTTGTTGATCGTCCCGGCCAGCATCGCGACCTCGTCGTCGCCCCGGACTTCAACCCTCCTGGTCGGATCGTCCTTCTCGCCTATGACGTACACCGTCTGGCTGAGCCGGGCGATGGGGGATAAGACCATCTTCTCCAGCAGGAAAATCGTGACGGCGCTGAAGACCAGGCCGGCAGCGAGCAGAGACAGGATCAGGTAGAAGGCTGTGTTGTTGCCCTGCTGGTACATGTACCGGGGCTGGTCTACCCGGAGGATCAGGGCGGGGTTTCCATAGACGTCGTCGATTACCGTGTAGCCGGCGACTATCGAATCGTTGATCGGCTTTACAGCGATCGCTTCACCGGCACTGAGCAGGGGCCGGGCATCGATATAGTCCGCGGGCAAGGTGTTGCTGCCGTACGGTTTCATATCTATGGACTTGTCAATGACCCGGCCCAGGTCCTCCACCTCTATGTCGTCGAGGAACCTGCCCATGATCAGCGTTCCCCGGGTCGGCAAATTACCGTCGCTGTTCTTGATCGGACACGCGCTCACCAGCATAGGCTTGCCCTCCAGCATCACCACCCCGTGCACGCTGTCGTCGCTGCCCGAGCGGAGGAGCGGGCTGCCCGGGAACAGCTTGTCCATGAACCCGTCCGGCATCTCGACGAACTCCCCGGCGCGCAGATCGTATGATCTGCTGAACACCAGCCTGTCATCGTCGTCGAGGTACGCGACGACGCTGAGCTCCTGCATCTCGAAGGTCGTGTCGACGAAGTTCGACGTGATATAGGGCGACTCTTCGCTGATGTCCGGCTCGGCGATGAACTGGTAAGTATCGTCCCAGTAAGCGTAGTCCACGGTGACCTTGTCCAGCATGGAGAGGTCGTAGTTCAGGGCGCTGAGCGCGCTTCCTACCTCTCCCTTCATGTCATCGTGCTCCATGGTGGCATAGCTGCCCATGAGAATCACACCCGAGGCTACGTACAACAGCAGGATCATCCCTGCCAGAGTAATGAGAATAATAGCCAGTGTTTTAGCGAGCAGCTTCACCTTTCCCACCTGCGATGCTGGCGTAAACAAACAAGAGCATAATCGTGCCTGTTTACGATTAATAAGTATTAATTCACACGCAATTTAAATAAACGTAATCTATCTAACCAGTAATTACAAAACGGGTACTATTCAGCGTTTTTACATCCTGCTGATGGTCGCGCAGGAACTGCTATACGAGCAGGCGTACAGTGCCCTATATTGTTAAACAGCTGGCGCTGCCCCGCCCGCATCCATAAGGTTGGAGGACCTGTTGAGTCCCTCTTTTCAGCCGGAGAAAGTATACGTAAGATCGTCGTCCCGCTAGATGATATCGAGGCATGTAGGGCGGGGCGGCGTAATACTTTCAGTACGCTTACGATAACGTTCTATATGCACAGGCTGTATTTTATTTAATTATTAGCCGTGAGGTTACAAAATGGCAGAGAAACTAACCGTAGAAGACTTACCTGGCGTGGGGCCTGCTACCGCCGAAAAACTCAAAGAGGCAGGATATACATCCATCGAGGCGATCGCTGTCGCATCGCCGTCAGAGCTGGCAGCCGCAGCGGAGGTCGGCGAGAACACCGCCTCCAAGATCGTGGCGGCCGCCAAGAAGTGCTCCAACATCGGCGGCTTCGAGACCGGCGACACCGTGTTCGAGAGGCGCAAAGCCGTAGGCAAGCTCAAGACGAACTGCAACTCGCTGGACGATTTACTCGGAGGCGGAGTGGAGACGCAGTCGATCACCGAGTTTTACGGCGAGTTCGGAAGCGGCAAGACCCAGGTAGCTCACCAGCTGGCAGTCAACGTGCAGCTCCCCCCTGAACAGGGCGGGCTGGGCGGCTCAGTGGTGATGATCGACACCGAGAACACCTTCAGGCCGGAGCGTATCGCTCAGATGGTCAAAGGCCTCAAGGGAGGAGAAGACCTCGACCCCGAGGACTTCCTGAAGAACATCCACGTGGCCAGGGCGTACAACTCCAACCACCAGATTCTGCTGGTCGAGAGCGCGTCCGAGCTGGCGGAGAAGATGAGGGACTCCGACAGGCCCGTCAAGCTCATCATCGTGGACTCGTTAACTGCGCATTTCAGGAGCGAGTACGTAGGCAGAGGCACCCTGGCAGACAGGCAGCAGAAGCTCAACAAGCACATGCACGACCTGATGCGGTTCGGCGACATCAACAACGCCGCCATCGTGGTCACCAACCAGGTGCAGGCCAAGCCCGACGCCTTCTTCGGCGACCCGACGAGACCTATCGGTGGTCATATCGTAGGGCACACAGCCACGTTCCGGCTGTACCTGAGGAAGAGCAAGGGTGAGAAGAGGATCGCGAGGCTCGTAGACAGCCCGAACTTACCTGAGGGTGAGGCGATCTTCTCAGTGACGACTGAGGGACTAAGGGACTGAATAAAGTTCAGTCTCTTTCTATTTTATTATCACTTCAGCTTGAACCAAAACCAGCTAGTTTTAATTTACATCGTTCCCTTCGCGGGTTGACGCCCGTCTGATGACGGGCTACTCGGCGTTTCGGGTGCTCCAATGTCCGGGCCGCGCTCGCACCCTCGCCATTCAACAGAGCTTGCAGCTTCGCTTGCTCGCCCCGTTCAATGGCTTCGCAAGCGCTAAGCAATGCCGCCTGCGGCAGGCATTCATTACCCGGCCATCTCCGCATCCTGCCCTGATGGGCAGGACCGATGCCCGAAACGCCTCGCCGACCGCGTCAGCTTATTCTAAAGCTTCATCTGCAACATCAAGTGTATACTTCTTGATGTCATCCTTATGCTTTCCATCGCAAAAAACATAGAACCTGTCCAGTGGATCGGTGCTCATTGAAAATGGTGATATGTCGCTTAAATATTGGATATCGTTGTCGTCAAATGCGATGTATACCGGAAACTGGTTGTCTTTAAAGATTTGATATGTTGAGTTGTATAATGGGTTATTGACCTGCTGTATATGTACAATAATAGAATCTTTGTCACAACCGCACTTATCTGCCAGAGCCTCTTCTAGTATCTTAAAATCCTTCTCTTTCATCTGAGATATCTTGTACCTGAGTATCGAGTCTTCTATGTCGATCAGACTACGATCAAATCCTCTCTTTAAGAGCTTTCTATCCATGATCCTGCTGATCATTCCTTTCGAAGCGCTTTTGCCTTTGGCAGAAGTTATTCTATAGAATAGGTTAGAGTCATCATATGAAAGATAATTGCCAATAAACTTGGTATTTGATAGCGATAATGCGTTTTGATCAATAATTTTATCCCGCACTGCTATCTCTACTGCCCTTTGCATCATCTTTTCAGCGATAAGCTTCACGTGATGGAAATATACCTGGGTATACATCAGGTACCTTGCCATCCTGAAGTTCTCAAGCGCATCTTTACCCTTCTCGTGGATGGCAAAAAACGATTTTGCGCCTTTCCTGATAGGCTTTATAGTATATAGGATTCTCTCGAGGTCGTAATGGCCATACGCTACTCCAATATGATAAGAATCCCTTCGTAGATAATCGAGTCTGTCCGCATCGACATTTCCGGAAATTATCTGTTTCTTTACTGTATCTTTTTTCTCTTTGAGAAGTTCGACAACTTGGTGCCTCTTATCTCCGATAATTTCCTGAATCTCCGGATCAGCCTCAATAATTATCTGCCCTATAAGCTCGTGATCGACCTTCTGTTTCTCGCCAGAAGCCTTGTTCATGCTATTGATGACCGATTCAAAGCTATGGGACATAGGTCCGTGCCCTATGTCATGCAACAGCGCAGCCATTCTAACAATTTCTGTATCTTCAGGGCTTAGTCCAAGTTTTTCTGCCATCAAGCCTGCGACGTGTAAAACGCCTAATGAGTGTTCAAAGCGAGTATGGCATGCGCCAGGGTATACAAGATATGCATCACCGAGTTGTTTAATTCTCCGCAGCCTTTGGAAAACCGGTGTGTTCATCAGCCGCACTTCATCATGCGTTAACCCAATATAGCCGTATATCGGGTCTCTGATGATCTTATAATAATCGCTCATATCTGCGGTAACTCTGCCTTTAACGCTGCAATCAGATCTGACGCTTCAATAATATCGTCGTCGCTTAACTGCCATCCATGGCATTCTGCATACTGTTGTATCTTCTCTAATGAACCCGGAGCAGGGGTACAATTGTTTGTAAGATAATGCACTTTCGCAGCACATGATAGCTTATGTATGTCCATGCGAGTTTCTCTTTTGCATATCTCGACTACTTTTTTTATCAAGTCGTAATTCGATTCATTTTTTTCTTTAATGCTTTGTAGAACAGTCTTTCCATCGTCAGAAAGTTTGTAACTATACTTCTTCCAGTCTTCAGAGCTGTTAAACTTCCGGCTTTCTTTGTAGTCGATTTCCTCTTTAACGAAGTTTAACGATACAAGCGACTGTGTTCCGCCAGCTACCTCTCCACTATATGGACCGTAGTAATAAGGCTGATAACATGCATTTATGTCCAGCACCAGTGATTCGAAATATATAAGCTTTTGAATAGCTGTCCGGCCGCTAATCTCTCCGCCAGTCGAATCTATCGTCATTAATATTGCATCAGTCGGGTCCATATGGCTCCCTATCCTACCCTTATTATATTATGAGTAGATAAGTGTATTCGTCCATTCTTTTAAAGATGGGCTATGTGCATACCGAAATTATTCGGGCAACTGTGTGAAATGAATTGAATGAACTTAATTAGTGCCGATATGATTAAAAAATCAATTGATCTTTAACACTAGAATTGCAATGGCTCCAGTATCTCAGCTGGAATATGTTGTGGCACATGAGCTTTGCCACATGAGATTTAGAGATCATTCACCGAAGTTTTGGAGTACGCTGAAGTCTGTCTTGCCTGAATATGAGAAAAGGAAAGAGGCACTGAAAAGTGACGGATGGAAGTACGAATTTTAATGTTCAAATAACTTGAATGACTCCATTCTATTGTTTAGCGTTCGACGGAGGTTTTTAGGGTCTGCCCGTAGCGAAGCGGAGGGATGCGGAGGTGGCGGGGTAATGGACGCCTACGTAGTGGCGTCGCTTAGCGCTTACGAAGGAAGTTCGACTGGCGCAGCCGAAGGCGCAGCCATGTCGTACCTCCGAGGGTGCGAGCGCGGCCCCGACGGCGTAGCACCCTAAAAACCGGAGTAGGCCGACCCTTTGGGTCGGACGTCGAACCGCGAGGATGACAGATTATATATTAGCTTATTACTCTGACATTCCTAAAATTGATTTAAAGAAGCTCACGATGCCATTGATGAAATCGTCGATCGGCGAACCGGTGCTCTCCTCTTCCTCGTTTATAGTCCCCATATCGTCCGGCGCCGTGTGGTTTACCGTCACGTTAGTCTGCACGGGCTTCGGCGTGGGGGCAGGCGTGGCTGTGACTACTTTCGTGGCTCCGGCCGACGTAGAGTTGTTGATCGAATTGAGGGCGGGCCACGGGGTGACCATCGGGTAGTGGACGTAGTCGGGAATGTGGATGTCCGAAGCATTGCCGGCTCCCGCGGCCACGGCGAGTTTCTTGTACCAGGCGTACCCGTCTACCTGGACCACGATCGAGTAGTTACCCGGGTCCAGTTCTGTGTAGCTGTACGTCCCGTTCCCGTCAGTCACGGTGAGGCCCATGGCGACGCCCCGCCCGTCGTGCAGGTACACGTCCGCATCGGGCACCAGGTTGCCGATCGCGTCGAAGACCGTGCCGTTGACGGACCCGGTCGGGCCTGCTACCGGCTTTGACACGCTGCCACTGGCAGGCTGTGTGGTATTGTTAGCGGCAGCATCCGCTACAGTACAGTGTATGCCGGAAACGATCATCGCCAGCATGAGAAGAAATACCGCCAGTTTTCTTACTTCCCTCACGGACCCGCCACCTCGATACCATCAGGTAAGCCGGTAACAGTTAAGAAGCTAATCTTACCGATTTGAGACTACATTTCCGAAAGCGTGGGCCAGAGTTTCACTCCGGTCGCAAGCTGCTATGGTTTTTTATGGTATCAGGAGCATACATGGAGGCGGTATGGCCGAACCTTCGACTGAATGGAGCAGCATCCAGTATGGCGGGGAAACTATCAACTTTTCAATAGCCCGCAGCCCTAAACGGAAGACGGCCTGCATCGCGGTATATCCCTCGGGCGAAGTGAGGCTGACGGTGCCCGTCCGGACCAGCGAGGCCCAGGCCCGGCGATATGTGGAGCAGAAGGCCGGGTGGGTGCTCGACAAGCTCAAAGCCTTCGAGGCACAGGGAGCCCGGGACGTGAAGAAGCAGTACGTCGACGGAGAAATCTTCCTCTTCCTCGGCCGGGAGTACGCGCTGAGGATCTCGCAGGGGCACGGCCCTATAGTGACGCTCGGGGATAAGACGCTGAACGTGATCGTCCCGGACCCGGGCGACAGAGAAACGATCAGATCGGCGGTATTCAGGTGGTACCGCTTCCAGGCTGAAACTTATCTCAGGGAGCCAGTGACCACTTATGCCCGGGCGCTCGGCGTTTTCCCGCCCGAGTTCAGGGTTAAAAACCAGTCGAAGCGGTGGGGCAGCTGCACAGCCAAAAACCTGCTGAACTTCAACCTGAAGATCGTCATGGCGCCGCTGGAGCAGCTGGAATACGTGGCCGCTCACGAGGTCTGCCACGTGAAGGTCAAGGACCACTCCCCCCGGTACTGGGCGGTGCTGGAGTCGATCATGCCGGACTCCGATGCCAGAAAGAAGGCGCTGAAAACTGAGGGGTGGAAGTACGAGTTATAGTGACGGGCCGGCACTTCAGGTGCTAACGTTCGTCCGGGCCGGCCCGGCATTTGCTGGTATGTGATAATCGCTATTCTAGCGGCGGCTTGCGCCAGTCGGGCAGGCTTTTGACGCCCTGCATGATGGGCCTGTACTCCGGGTCTTCGGCGCGCTTTTTCCGCATATACTCCCGCTGGTAAGCGGTCTTGTCGAAGGCCGACTGGCCTATGAAGGCTTTCAGCTCCCTGACCAGGCGGTCCAGCTCTCTGGTGTCACCGCTGATGTCGCTGTCCCCGGCCTTTACCCGGGCTTTGATAGTCTCGGTCCTGGCGCTGATCTCCTCGAGCTTCTGCCAGATGGCCTCTTTTACTTCCGCTTCTCTGCCTGTCATGATAATCAAGCGGTGGTGTCTTCGCCGCGTTTAGTGTAAGTGGAATGTCTGTGTGAGACTGATCATATAAAATAACAGTCTGACAATTTTAGGCGGATTGTCAGACGGGCGGTATTTGAGTCTTACACACCTCAGTTGTTAGACTAACTATAAATATTTATCTGTTAGTCTAACGACTATGTGTAGCATTGTGAAAGTTATAGCGGTTACACGATAATCGATGGAACTGCATGCGACGTGGCCTTTCACTTGATGTTCCGCAACGGCTCGCCTGCTGGCCGTAGAAAGAGCGGGAATCCTAGATTATCTCGTGCACCCATGTTTCCGGTGAGGCTTCAACATGATTCTCAGGATACTGGTAGGCGCCGTCATCGGCGCGGTGTTCGGCTATATCGTAGGGTGGATCGTCGAGATGTTCCCCGACTTCAACTCGGCGCTGCTCAGCGGCATCAGTGCGCTGACCGGAATAGGCGGGGTGAGACTTCCAGCGCTGCTGGCTGCCATCGGCTTCATCCTCGGCATTCTGGGCGGGCTGCTAAATGGTCTGGCAGCACATCGTTATAGAAGAGATCGGTACAGGATACTGCGGTGATGGCTTACTGAGAAGGGCGGCCGAGAGGTTTTCGCACGGGCACAGGGAACCGGGATAGGAGGTTAGTTATCCGGCACGGTCCGGCCAGCGCGAACCTCGATCGGTCGATAGATGGTGAAACCTTGCATCTCTAATTAGCGACGGGATTCCACCTGGCGGCGCTCGCCTTTTCCACGGCCCTGTTGTCGCAAACGCATCCGGCGCAGACGCCAGGGCTACAGAACGGATAAAGAGAACCATTAATCTCCATGTAAATACATTTTAAGCATTCCATAGTATACCACCAACTGTATAATTATCAAGCGTATATATAAAATAGTACAACCTGTAAGTACGTACAAATCTGACAAATTATATATCGCAGATATAAAAACTGGCTTAGATTGCCTGTGCGGCGAGCTCCATAATGCTGGCAATAGCTGCTCCGGGCCTCAGTCTTTTTACAGCTTCTTCGTGAACGGGACCCGGGGCACCAGCTCGAACCCCGCCTTTTTATACAGCGCCTGAGCCGGGTAGTTCTCTGTCTCGGTCACCAGGTCGACCCGGGCGCAGCCCCTCTCTTTCGCCAGCCCGAACGCGTGCGCCAGCAGCGCAGTCGCTATGCCACAGCCCCTCATATCTGGCCTCACGTACACATCCTCCAGCGTGGCCACAGGCTTCCCTTTCCAGGTGCTGTAACCCCAGAGGACAGTGAGCATGCCGACGATCTGGTCCGTCTCGGCGACCAGGAACTGCATTCGCTCCGGCATGGCAAGGACAGTGGTGAAGACGCTTCTGAACTCCTCGTCCGACAGCAGGTCCACCTTCTCGAACTCCATGAACTCTTTGAGGAGGCGGATGATCTCCGCTTCGTCGTCCTGCGTCGCAATCCTGACCTGCATATCGTTACCAGCTATGGCATGACGTACTACAGCCTGGACTATGAAGATTTCGGCTTTCCTGTAATGGTTAAGTAAATGGTCTCGAACCGGTTAATATTTGTACCCGGACAGCTAATCTAAAATGTTCCGGGAGGCCGGTGCGTACAGGGTGCACGGCCCCAGGTTTATGCTCACAACAGGAGGTTAAAAAATGTCCCGATTCAATACACCAATATCCGGTAAGAAGAACGAGAACGGGCTGATGCAGATCGAGGTCTTCCCTCTCAGAGTACTCAACGTGGAGACCGCCCAGAAGCTCATCGACGAGCTGAACAAGATCGAGGGCATCACCCGGATGGTCGTGCACGGCCCCAGGCTGCCCCGGGAGAACCCGGACGACCTGCTGGACGGCAGGTTCGGCACCAACGAGAAGAAGTACCTGAACATCAAGGGCGAGCAGGTAGAGCTCACCGTCCAGGTCGGCAGGCTCTGGATCGAGATCACGGACACGCCGGTCATCGAGCAGGTCCGCGCGGCCGCGGAGAAGACGCTGCCCTTCCCCTTCGAAATGTACGAAGGCGTGTACATCCGGACGAAGAAGACGCTCACCGACTACGTCCGCAAGGGCGGCAACGTCGACGAGATCAGCGTCGGGCTGTTCGACCCGAAGGCCAAGGCAAAGACGTCCTGCTGCAGCACCAAGGGCGAATAACAGGCACTATTGTTGCCACATTAGCAGGCCGGCACATGGCATACCGCTATCTGCAGGCCCCCGACTTTTTATAGGCTGGCTATCGTCATCCATATATAGCCTTAATAATATAGTCCAGGCTGGAGATGACCATTGTGGATCCAATGCTTAAAAAACTAGGCTGGAACGCCTTTTTCGGAACGCATTTTCGAGAGTACGCCGGTGTATACGAGCCCGGCCGGGTCTCGACGGTACATAAGACCGGTTATCAAGTCTACACTAAAGACGGAGAAGTCCGGGCAAGGGCTGCGGGCACTCTTCGCCAGAACGGCGATCAGCCTGCGACGGGGGACTGGGTAGCCCTATCCCGTGACAGCACCGGGCTGGCAACCATTCACGCCGTCCTGCCCCGGAAGAGCAAGTTTTCCCGGAAGGACGCGGGCCGGGTCACGGGCGAGCAGGTGCTCGTCACCAACATCGACACTGTCTTCCTGGTCACCTCGCTCAACAAGGACTTCAACCTCAGACGGCTAGAACGGTACCTGGCCATCGCCCGGGACAGCGGCGCGGAGCCGGTTGTAGTCCTGAGCAAGACCGATATCTGCGAGGCCGTGGATGAGAAAATCGCAGAGGTTAAAGAGATCGCCCCCGACGTCGCTGTATATGCCATCAGCTCCCTGGAAAACCGGGGCCTGGAGCAGCTGGCGCTCTACCTGAGCGAAGGTAAGACGGTAGCCTTGCTGGGCTCGTCAGGCGTCGGCAAGTCCACTCTTATCAACGCCCTGGAAGGGCGGGAGCTCCAGAAGACGGGCGAGATCCGGGAAGACGACAGCCGGGGCAGGCACGTCACCACCGGGCGTACTCTAATCATGCTGGAGAGAGGCGGTGTCATCGTCGACAACCCCGGCATGAGAGAACTCCAGCTGTGGGACGCCGGAGACGGGCTGCTGAGCCAGTTCGCCGACATCGAAGCGCTCGGGAAACAGTGCAAGTTCTCCGACTGCAGGCATGAAACTGAGCCGGGATGCGCCATCAAGAAGGCGCTGAGCGACGGTACTCTGTCCGCCGTGCGGCTCGAAAGCTACCGCAAACTCCAGAAGGAGCAGCTCGCCATCGAGCGGAAGAAGAACCCGGCGCTCATGGCCGAGGAGCGGAAGAAGTGGAAAAAGATCGGCCAGCTGGGCGAGGCTATCCGGAAGAGCAAGGAGCGCGGGGATTACAGAAGCTGATCCCCGCCCAGCGGGAAATTTTCACTCGTGCTCGATCTGGTCAGCCATGTGCTCTTTTCCCCAGTTGTACATCTGTTCGACGATCGGCATCAGCGACTTATACCGTTCTGTCAGCGTGTACTCTACCCTGGGCGGTATCTCCGGGTACACTTTCCTGGCTACGAGCCCGTCGTTTTCCAGCTCGCGTAACTGCTTCGTCAGCATCCGCTGGGTGATGTTCGGTTTGTAAGCGGAGAGCTCTTCCTCGATTTGCCCGAACCTGAGCGTCCCGTCCCTCAGGGCCCAGAGGATCAGCGGTTTCCACCTGCCGCTGAGAACGTCTACGGTCGCCTCGACCGGGCCGTGATATCTCTTCTTTTGCATGGGCATTTCCCCTGTCATCTACCACTATACAGGTTGGTAGTATATATCACAGTGTATTCTGTTTTCGCTAAATACTATCGGCGTGTAGTAGTTATGGCGACGGAAGATCGATCACGCGCTGCCTGAAGAAGCATGAAATATAAACTTGGAGGAATGAACTAATGCCTGTAATTACGCTGGAAATGGGACCGCTGACGACCGAACAGAAGGAGAAGCTCATCGTCGCCTTCACGAGGGACGTCTGCGAAGTGACCGGAATGCCACCCGAGGCAATGGTCGTGCTCATACACGAGCTCAGCCGGGATAACATGGGCGTTGCCGGCCAGCAAGTGTCGAAGATGAGGCGCTAAGGGAAAAGCCCCGGGTATCTCGCTGTAGTGGTGCCCGGGTTCTTCTCGGACTATTTTTTAGGGGTGTAAAAGGTGTTTATCCTGCAAAAGGAAAACAAGGTACTCCTGCTCTTGATTATGGGGATGCTGATGGCCTCCATCGACGCGACTATCGTCGTCCTGGCGCTGCCGGCTATAACTGACAGCCTCCACACGAACCTTTCGCTTTCGATCTGGGTCATCGTCGTGTACCTGCTCGTCGTGTCCGTGGCGACCACACAGTTTGGCAGGCTGGGCGACCTGTTCGGGCGAAGCAGGCTCTTCAACCTCGGCATGGCCGTCTTCACGATCGGCTCTGCCCTGTGCGGGCTGGCCCCGAACGTGCTATTCCTGATCTTCTCCCGGGCGGTCCAGGCGATCGGCGGATCGATGCTGGAGGCTAACACCGGGGCGATCATCGCCGATACGTTCGAGCCGAACAGGCGGGGCAGGGCTTACGGGTATACCGGCATGAGCTGGACGGCCGGCGCCGTGATCGGCATCGTGCTGGGCGGCGTCCTGACCACGTTTCTGGACTGGCGGTACATTTTCTACCTCAACCTGCCGATAGGCATCATCGGCCTCATCTTCGGAATGAGGTACCTCAAGGACCGTACGGTGGTCAGGGAGGAGATGGACCTGCCGGGAATGGTCCTCCTGGCCGCGGCGCTGAGCCTGATCTCCTTCGGCCTCATAGACTTCGTGGGCGTCGGAATGACCACGCTGAACTTGACCCTGATCGCGGCTGGCGCCATATTGATCCCCGTTTTCCTGTGGTGGGAAAGCAGGTCGAGAAGCCCCATCATCCACCTGGACACCTTCCGGCACAAAGTGCTCCGCTCGTCGATCCTTGCCTCGTTCTTCGAGTCGACAGGCTACCTCTCCGTCGCCTTCCTTCTGACGCTCTATCTGCAGGGCGTGCGGGGGCTGAGCCCTTTAGATACGGCGCTGCTCACGGTCCCCGGGTACCTGCTGGGTGTCTTGGGGCCATACGTGGGCGGCCTGGCTGACCGGTTCGGCGCCAGGGTCATCGCCACGGCCGGGATAGCGCTGATGTGCGTCACTGTACTGATCTACCTGACCCTGGAGGTGACGACCCCGCTGTATGTAGTCGTGCTGGCCTCGCTTTTCGCCGGCGTAGGCAGCGCCATGTTCTACCCGGCGAACAACAGCGCGGTCATGGCCTGCGCGACGGCCGATCGCCACGGGAGCACGTCCGGGCTGCTGCGCACGATGGCGAACATCGGGACGCTGGGCAGCTACGTGCTTTCGATCACGGTGGCCTCCGCCTTCGTGTCCCGGGAAACGGCGTTCAGCGTCTTCATGGGCGCCTCCCGGCTGGAGGGAGGGCTATCGCCGCTGTTCCTCAACGGCCTCGACGCGGCCTTCGGGCTCTCGTTCATCATTCTCGTCATCGGGGGCTTGTTCTCGGTGACGAGGGGTAAAGAGAACCGGTCGACTAATGCCAAACCTAAGAGCCCTGCGCTTGCGCCGACGGGGAAGTGAGGGACCGGGCTTTAGAGCCTGAATCGGCTCCTCCATCCGCCTTCTTCTTTTTTCGCCTGCTCTCCTTTTCCGAGTCATACCACCACAAGCTATATATCGTAAAATCGATATCGTAAGTTCGATATCGGAAACACGATATGGTGTGGCGCCGCACCATAATCTGGTAGGCGTACAGCCTTCGTACTTAAAGCCCGGTATCGGAGACCCGATATGTGGTGGGACAAAGACTGGAGCAAAAACATGTTCAAAAACATGAGCAAGTTCCGCAGGCACGGCGGCATGCGCTACGTAGTGCTGTACTCGCTGAGCGAAGCACCCCGTAACGGCGCCGAGATCATGGAGACAGTGGAGCGGATGAGCATGGGCGCGTGGAGGCCCTCCCCGGGCTCTATTTACCCGCTGCTGAGCCAGCTCACGGAAGAGGCGATGATCCGGAAGCGGGAGGATCAGCGGTACGAGCTGACCTCGCTGGGCATGGAAGAGATCGGCATGCACGTGCACGATCACGGTCACCACTACCAGCAGGGGCCGTACACGGTCGAAGGAACGTTGAGCGAGCTGGACAGCTACATCTCTTACCTGGAGGACATCCCGAAGGAAAAGCTGGCCCAGTCCGAAACCAGGATCGGGAAACTGTCGGAGCGGCTTCAGAGACTCAAAGAATCACTGCACAAGTAAAAGGAGCGATAACATGGTACTCAGGTTACTATTCAACACTTTCACAGGCTTAGTGCTCGGCTACCTGCTCGGGCTGGTCATCGAGTTCTTCCCCAGGCTCAACTACGCGCTGCTGGACGGGCTGCACGCCCTGTTCGGGCTGAACTCTATAAGGACGGCAGCCTTGCTGGCGGCCATCGGGCTGATCGGCGGCATCGTCACCGGCCTGCTGCACGAGGTACTGCACATCACTACCCACCACTACAAGGGGCACTGGTGGAAGAAGAATGAGTGGTAGCGGCTTCATGGATGCCGGTAGCTTCAAAGAGCCGTCACTCTTAGAGGCTTACCTGATGGCGGCCACGTCCCGCCTCATCGGGGGCTACTATAGAAAATACGTGGAGAGCCTGGGCCTCCGGGGGACCGAAAAGATCCTGGAGTACGGCTCTGGCTCGGGAGCCGCGTCCAGGTACCTGGTCCGGGCGCTGCCGGACGGGTACCTGACCTGCGTGGACATCTCGAAGGTCTGGATGCGGTTCGCCCGGCGCGCTGTCGGCAGGTGTTCGAACGTGGACTTCCTCTGGGGAGACCTGGCCGGGCTGCCCATAGAGCCCGGGTCCCGGGACGGCGTCTTTTTTCACTTCGTGCTCCACGATCTGCCGCAGGGTGAGCGGGCGGAGAAGGTAAGCCTCCTCGCCCGCAAGCTGAAGAAGGGCGGGAAAGTCTACATCCGGGAGCCGACTGGCGAAAAGCACGGCATGCCAGCCGCCGAGATCCGGGCGATCACGGCCGCCGCCGGGCTGGCCGAGATCAGCTCCGGTACCGGTAAATCGCCGGAGGGCTGGCCTACCTTCGAGGGCATCTACGTGACGTGACCGGCCGTGTAGCAACCGGTCAGATATCATATCATGGCTTAATTATCGCAAAGGCTTAAATAGCAAAATAACACTGTGTTAGCGTGATAACAGTGTGTTATTAGAGTAACACACTGTATATATTGCTCACACAGTGTAAGAACGGTGATCGTTATGTCGTTCACGGACATCAGGGAAAAGGAAAAGGAAGAGAGAAGGAGGGTCATCCTCGAGGCGGCAGAAAAGCTGTTCTTCTCAAAGGGCTTTGACAATGTTTCCATGGGAGACATAGCGCAGGAGGTGGGCGTCAACAGGGCCACACTTTACTTATATTTTAAAGACAAGGAGTCCATCTTCTTCGCCATCGTCCTCCGGAGCATCCGTATCATGCGGGACATGTTCAGGGAAGGCGTCGCCAGAGAAACGACCGGCATCAGGAAGATCGAGGCGACCGGACGGGCATTCTTCAACTTTTACCGCCAGTACCCCGACTACTGCCGGCTGTTCCACTACTCCGGCTCCGACCGGTTTGACGCCACCTGCTGTGAGGACGCCCGGGAGATCATGGCCCTGAACCAGGAGATCATGATGACCATGGTCGACTCGATCATCATCGGCATGAAGGACGGCACTATCAGGAGCGATCTCAACCCTCTGGAGGTGGCCGTCTTCCTGTCTACCGCGTCGCAGAGCGTGATCAGCCTCCAGCCCGGCTTTCGGGCGGCACTGCAGAGCCAGGGCATCGGCTTTGAAGAGTACGTAGAGCACTCCCTTGACTTCATGAGGCACGCCATGATTAGCAGCCGCAAGGAGCAGGAAAAATGAAGATCACTGTGCTCAGCGGTAGCCCGAAAGGCGAGGACAGCGTCACCTACCAGTACGTCAGGTACGTCCGGAAGCATTTCCCCGCGATCGAGTTCACCGTCAGACATATCGGCCAGGATATCCGGAAGATCGAGGCGGACACTAGCACATATGGCGGGATTATCGCAGATATCCAGGCCGCCGACGGGGTCGTCTGGGCGTTCCCCGTCTACCACCTCTCGGTGCCGTCCCAGCTGAAGCGGTTCATCGAGCTTGCGTTCGAGAGAAGTCCAGACGCATTCCGGGGCAAGTATGCCACGGCCCTGACCACCTCGGTCCACTTCTACGACCACACCGCCCACAACTACGTCAACGGCATCTCCTGTGACCTGGGCATGCGGTACGTCGACGGGTTCTCCGCGGAGATGGACGACCTGATGAAGGAGGCGAAGAGGGAGCAGCTGCTCAAGTACTTCGCGCTTTTCATCGATGCCATCGAGAGCAAACGGCCGACCGAGGTCAGGTTCCCGCCCGTCCCGCAGGGGGCTCCGGAATACTCTTCGTCCGCTCTTCCGGAGACTCTGGCACAGCTCGGCGCGCGGATCGCCCTCGTCACCGACGCGACTGAGGAGGATGTCAGTTTGCAGCGCATGATTGCCACGTTCAAGGCGTACGCCGGCGACGTAGACGTGATCAACCTGCACAGCGTCAAAATCAGCGGCGGCTGCCTCGGCTGCATCCGCTGCGGCTACGATAACAAATGCGTCTACCAGGACGATTACAAGGCGGCCTACGAGCGCGTCATGAGCGCCGACTGTATCGTTTACGCGGGCAGGATCCACGACAGGAGCCTCTCCTCCCGGTTCAAGATGTACTTCGACCGGTCGTTCTTCATGGGCCATACCCACAGCACCGGTCTCAAGCAGATCGGGTACATCGTCTCCGGGCCGTTAAGCGCGTTGCCGGATTTGCGGCAGGAGCTGGAAGCCCGGGCCGGCATGGGCAACAGCAATCTGGCAATGTTCGTGACCGACGAGGGCGACAGTGTCGAGAATACCTCAACGCTGCTGGGGGAGCTGGCCCGCAGGCTCCGGCAGGGTTCCTCGGAAGGCATCTACCGGCCCGAGAGCTTCCTCGGAGTCGGCGGCCGCCTGGTTTTCCGGGACCTGGTGTACCGGATGAGCGGCGTGTTTGGGGCGGACTACCGGTTCTACAAGATGTACCGCCTGTTCGACTATCCCCAGAAAGACCTGAAAAACAGGCTCGTGAACTTCGGCATGAGGCAGTTGATGAGGGTCCCGCAGGTCAGAAAGGAGTTCTACTCCAGGATCCGGTCCGAGATGGCCGGCTCATACAGGAAAATCGTCGGAGAATAGCAATGTCTGAAAATGTCCTCGAGGTCACATCCCTCGTCAAGAAGTACGGCGGCTTCACCGCCGTCGACGGTATTTCATTCAACGTCGGGAGGGGCGAGGTATTCGCCTTCCTCGGCCCCAACGGCGCGGGCAAGACCACCACTGTGGAGATCCTCGAGTGCCTCAAAACGGCCTCCTCGGGCACCGTCACTGTGCTGGGCCACGACATCCGGAAGGAAGAGATGCAGATTAAGCAGAAGATCGGCGTACTGCCGCAGGCGTTCAACGCCTTCGACTGGCTTACAGTATATGAAAACATCGACTACTTCGGACAGATGTACCCGAAGCGGGTCAGCGCCGACAGCCTGATCGAGACCTTCAGTCTGCAGGATAAGCGCAACGTGCTCTTTAAAAATTTATCGGGCGGCCTGAAGCAGCGGGTCGGCATCGCCATCGCGCTGGTCAACGACCCGGAGATCGTGTTCCTGGACGAGCCCACCACCGGGCTCGACCCGAGGGCAAGGCGGGACGTGTGGGAGGCGGTCAAAGCTCTGAAGGCAAAAGGCAAGACGGTGTTTCTCACCACGCACTACATGGACGAGGCGTACTACCTCGCCGATCGTGTCGACATCATCCACAAGGGCAAGATCGTTGCCGAGGGCACCCCCGAGGACCTCATCAACCGGTATGGCGGCGGCAACACTCTGATCATCAGGGAATGCAGCCCCGAAGCAAGACAGCAGCTGATCCGGGAAATACCGGACAGCAGGGCAGAAGGCCAGGATGTCTACGCCTCTCTCAACGGCGACGGCATGGCAAGCATCACCAAAGCGGTAGCTATCCTGAACGCGGGCAGCGCCCCTTGCAAGGAGCTCTACGTGAAAAAGTCTACCCTCGAAGACGTATTCCTCAACCTGACCGGGGAAAAGCTGGTGCAGGAGGGAGTGTAAATGTTCGATCTCATACTACAGGTACTCTCGGGCCACATCCCATCCATATGGCAGGCAGCAACCCTGTTCTGGCCGCTGGTATCCATCCCGGACCTGATCAAGATGTCCGGCCTGCTGGTAGTCGCAGCAATCGTCGAGCTGTGGGCCAGAAAGTGCAGGAAAAACTCCCGGAGGGGTGTATAAATGTCGAGGCTGATCACCGACATCAAGTACAGCCTCCTCATGTACTTCAGGAACAAGGGCGCCCTCTTCTGGACCCTCGTGTTTCCGATCATCCTGTTCCTGCTCATCGGGTACCTGTTCGGGGGCCAGTCCGGCCCGCTGACGCTGTACTATCACGACGCCGACGGCTCGCAGCTCTCGCAGAACTTCATCGCAGCGCTGAACTCTACCGGAGCGGTACTGCTGAAGGACGGCTCTGGCATGAACCTCTCCCAGTCCCTGAAGGCCGGCAAGATCGACGCCTACCTGGAGATACCCTCCGGTTTCGGGGCTGGCGTGATGGTGGCGAAAGCGACCGGCAACCTGTCCGGCGAAGGGCTGCAAGTCTACTACGACCAGTCCAAACCAACATCCGGGGCGGTCGTCTCGGTCGTCCGGCAGACCGCCGGCGGCTTCAACATGGAGATGTCTGGCGCCAGCCCCTACATCGCCGTGAACGCGGAGGACGTAGCTACCTCTAACATCAGCTACATCGACTTCCTGCTGCCAGGCATCATCGGCATGTCCATCATGTCGTCTGCCGTCAACGGCACCGTCTCGACCACCGCGAGGAACCGGGCGACCGGCGTCTTCCGGAAGCTGGCCACGACGCCCATCTCGAGGATCGAGTGGAACGCGGCGAGGATCGTCACCCAGACGCTGATCATCATGCTCTCGGTGGCCGTATCTCTCGCAGTCGCGTGGCTGATCTTCGGCATCATACCGAACATCAACGTCGTGTCCGTGCTCATGATCGTCGCCGGGGCAGCCGTGTTCTCGGGCCTGGGCATGATCCTGTCGGCGTTCGTTAAGGATGTGGACGCCGCCGAGAACGCCGCGAGCGCGATCACCTTCCCGCTCATGTTCGTGTCCGGGTCGTTCATCCCCGTCGGCAACATGCCCTGGTTCCTGCAGTTCATCGCGGACGTGTCCCCGCTCACGTACTTAAACGACGGGCTGCGCAGCTCGATGATTACGGGCAACTACGGCGACGCTCTGACCAACCTGGCCATCGTCGGGGTGCTGGGCATCATTCTGTTCGGCATCGGGGTGGCGGTCCTCAGGTGGAAGGAGGACTGACCTCACCTGTATTTTTCAGCCATCGGACTAAAAGAAACGTGGTTTGGTTATAATTCGCAAAGGCGCCAGGGCACAAAGACGCAAAGTGTTTTCTGAGAAGTGAACTTTGCGTCTTTGCGCCTTAGCGAATTAAGAACGAGGCCTCCCGGGGCCGGGCATTTTTAGGCTGACTATCTACTTTAGCGTGACGGATTTCCGGATGAACTCGTGGACTGCGGCGCCCTTTTCTGTCAAAGAGTAAACCTGGAAGTTGCCATTCCGGGCGGAGTCGACCAGGCCGAGGTCCTTGAGCATTTTTAAGTGGTAGGAGATGGCGGAGTACTGGAAGCCGGTGATCTCGACGAACGCGAACACGCTCATGTCGTGCTTTGCCAGGGACTCGATGATCTTCACCCGGCACGGATCTCCTAAACACTTGAAGAGCTGAGCGGTCTCGGCGTAGTCGGTTTCAGGCCTCTGCTCCTCCTTTTTTTCTTTCGCGGCTTCCTCCGGGGCCTCCCCGGCAGGCTTGCCGTGTCCGTTTCTTCGAAACAGCTCCCTGATGGCGGCCTCCCAGATGTCTTCGGCTTCGCTGTGGCATTTCTCGCAGTAGTTCTGGCCCGACCGCATCTTCACCTCGAACGGCCCCATCGACTTGCCGCAGACCCAGCATTTATAGGTCTTCTCAACTCCCGCTTCATCAAAGGCCCTGCGATAGCACCTATCACAAAACTCTTTGCCGTCCCGGACCATCCTCGCGTCGTGGATGCTCAGCAGCTCGCCGCACACCGAGCACTTGTAGGCAGGGCCCTCCTTCCGGCCTCCGACTTTCTCGCCGCACTCACTGCAGTAGGGGAAGCCGCCTACGGTTCGCCTGTTGCTCTCGGTCAGCACCCGGCCGCAGAAGATGCACTTTTGAGAGTACTGGAGCTCGTGTCGCCGGGCATCGTGCCGCTTCTTGAGGCATTTTTTACAGTAGTACCCAGTGTCCTCCTGCACCACCCGGGGCAGGGGAAAATAAGCATTGCAGCCCGCGCATTTGACGTCCAGCGCCAAGGGAACTCCACACCTGTCCGCCGCCGGGAAACCGGCCATTGCCGGCTTCATCCTGTCCGTGTACCCGGGGTCTCCGGCGAGTCAGCATACTAGTTCTCAACCCTTGCGATAAATGCTTTTCTGCACGCGGGCCTCTCCCGGTGCTCTTTCTCCCCTGGCGCAGAGGCCGATATAACAGTTTCAACAACTTTTGAAATGGAAATTTATTAATAGATTGTGTTTCAATACATATTGAAATAGATATTATCGCATACCTGGCGGTAGTTTGCGAGGTTGATGAATGAACATGACCGGAAATACTGAGAGCGTCATCGAGGTCAGCCACCTCTTGAAAAATTACGGCAGCTTCAACGCCGTGTACGACGTGTCGTTCACGGTGCGCAGGGGCGAAATCTTCGCCCTGCTCGGCCCCAACGGGGCGGGAAAGACAACGGTTGTCGAGATACTAGAGCTACTAAAGCACCCTACCAAGGGCTTTATAAGCATACTGGGCAGCACGGTCGTTACGGGGGTCGGCGTTGGCAATGAATTCCTCGGGAATCCCTTTCCGGAAGTGAACCTCGACTTCAGGCGCATCAAGGAGAAAATCGGGGTGTTACCCCAGAGTTTCGCCGCCTTCGACCTCCTGACGGTCTACGAGAACCTGGACTACTTCGCCCGGATGTACCCGGGCCACGCGGACCTCGACCGACTGATCCAGGAGCTTGGGCTGGAGGATAAGCGGAGCGCGCTGTTCAGAGACCTGTCCGGCGGCCTGAAGCAGAGGGTCGGCATCGCACTGGCCCTGGTGAACGACCCCGAGATCATCTTCCTGGACGAGCCAAGCTCGGGGCTGGACCCGAAGGCGAGGCGGGACCTCTGGGAAGCGATCAAAGCCTTAAAGGCCAGGGGCAAGACTGTTGTGCTCACGACGCACTACCTGGACGAAGCGTACCACCTGGCGGACCGGATATGCATTTTGCACAAGGGCACGGTAATAGCGGAGGGCACTCCCGATGACCTGATCAACGCGTACGGTGGCGGCAACATCCTGGTCATCAGGGGGTGCGACGCCCCGACGAAAGCGGCTCTGGCTGGCGAGTTCCCCGGCAGCGTGACGGACGGGTCCGACATGCTGATCAGGCTGCCGGAGGAGGACAGCATCGAGATTGTCTGGAAGGCGGCAGCGCTCCTGAAGTCCGGCCCTTACAGCTGCAGGGAATTGTATGTCAAGAAGTCCACTCTGGACGACGTATTCCTGAGCCTGACCGGCAAGCAGCTGGATACGGGCCCCCAGGATATCGAATCGATCGACGATAAAGTGTTCCAGGCCATCGTCGGGAAGATCGCAGGATCGGGGTGATAGGTTGCCGGATTCTCTCTCCAGGATCGCCACCGACGTCCGGTACAGTGTCGTCCAGTTCGGCCGAAGCCGACAATCTCTGTTCTTCACCCTGGTCTTCCCCGGGCTGCTGATGCTCGTGTTGGGCTACATGGTAGGAACCCCTACCCAGGGAGTAGTCCTTCCTGACGATCAGGCGAACTCTGAGGGTATCGGCTTCATGTTCCCTGGCATCCTCGGTATGTGTATCATGTTCACGGCGATCAACGAGACCATGAGCGTTCTGGTCAGGTACCGGACCAGCGGGCTGACGCAGAGGTTGTCGGTGACTCCCTTGTCCACGGCGGAGTGGAACGTGGCCAAGATCGTCTACGGAACACTGATCATGCTGTTGTCCGTGGCCGTCTCGTTCGCCGTGGCCTGGCTGACGTTCGGCGTCAATCCCGGCATCAGCCTCCTCACGATCTCGCTGGTCAGCGTCGGCTCCATGACGTTCGTCGGCCTGGGCATGATCATCTCAGGCTTCGTGAGCGACGTCAAATCTGTCAACGCCGTAGCCTTCTCCATCACGTTGCCGCTGATGCTCCTCTCCGGGTCGCTGTTCCCGGTAGACCGGCTGCCCCTCGTCCTGCAGTTCGCCTCCATCTTTTCGCCGCTGACCTGCCTGAACAACGGCCTGCGCAGCGCCATGATCACCGGCGACACGGGAACTGCCCTTGGTAACTTGTTCGCGGGAGTCTTCCTAGCCCTGGTGCTGTTCTGCACAGGCGTGGCCGTCAGGATGAAAGACGACGGCCAGGACATGTGAGGGGAGCTTATGCGGAAAATCATCACCGATATCCAGTATACCCTGCTCCAGTTCTGCAGAAGCCCGCAAGCGGTCTTCTTCACCCTGGCTTTCCCGCTGCTCTTCCTCGTCCTCGCCTGGTACATGCCCGGATGGGGCTCCTCAGCTGCAGGCACCGGCCTCTTCGATTTCGCGCTGCCCTGCATCGTGGGCATCGCCGTCATGGGCTCTTCGCTTGACCTGGCCGTAGGCTTCATCGCTAACTACCGGGAGACGGGTGTCCTCCGAAAGCTGGCAGTGACACCGCTGTCCCGCACCGGGTGGAACCTGTCCCGGGCTGCCGCAGGCACAATAGTAGCGCTCTCGTCCGTGGCGGTAACCTTGATCATCGCGTGGATGGCCTTCGGCGTCCACCCGGTCGTCAACCTTCTCCTGCTGCCGCTGGTCGTAGCCGGGTCTGTCGCCTTCACCGGGATAGGCATGGTCATATCCCGCGTCATCAAAGACGGAGACGCCGCCAGCGCCGCATCTTTTACCCTGACCCTACCCCTGATCCTGGTGTCCGGAACGCTGTTCCCTGCAGACAGGCTACCCGGTTTCCTGCAGGCAGTGGCCGCCATCTCGCCGCTGACGTACCTGAACGAGGGGCTGAGGGCTGCCGTGCTCACCGGGGATACAGCAGCCGCCCTTGTAAACCTGGCCATCGTCGCAGGGTATGGCATCGTGCTGTTCTGCGCCGGCGTAGTTACCTTAAAGTGGAAAGAGGGCTAAGATTACGGCTCACAAACCGGTACCACGAAATAAGCCGCAGGTGTGAAAGGATGAGTGTCGAAGATTACGCATATCTGGAGAAAAAAGCGCTCTACTTAGGAGCCGTAGACGCGAAGGTTATCCCCGCAGATCAGGTCTTCGTGGAGGACCGGGTGGTGCTCAAGTGCCGGGCCGGCTGCGTCGGCTACGGCAAGAAGCTGACCTGCCCGCCCCACGTGCCCACGCCGGCCGAGTTCCGGAAGATCCTGGGCGAGTACAGCTACGCGATGCTGGTCAAGTTCAGATCGCCAGCCTCGGCAAGCGACGACGTGGTGAAGTCGATCTACAAGTACTGGCTCGATCCTGCGGCCCCGAAGGACAAAAAGGCGGAAGCGACGAAGTTCTGGGCCGACTACTTCGAGTATAGTAAGGACATCCTGACCATCATGCTGGAGCTGGAGAAGGCAGCCTTCAACGGTGGTAACAGCTTCGCCATTGCCTTCGTCAACGGCTCCTGCCGCCTGTGCGAGAAGTGCAGCGTCGAGACGGGCATCTGCCTGCACCCTAACCGGGCCCGCATACCCGAACACGCTGTAGGCATCAACATGAAGAAGACGGCGGAGAAGGCGGGGATGGGGTTGAAGTTCCCAGTGCAGGGACACCCTGAGCCGATGGCCATATTACTGATAGACTGAGGTGTGGCCGCATCCAAAAAGTCTATAACGCTGTACGTACATGGATTAGTACGTAAGCATACTAACTAATCTTTTACTACAGCTGGTGACAAAAAATGGAGATGGACAAGCTCGAGCAAGAGAACACCGCAGCCACAGTCTTCTCGTACCTCATCCGGGGGCTGTCGAACGGCAACAGGGAAGCGGTCAAGGCAGAGCTGCTACAGAAGATGACGCCGATCAAAGAGCTCTACGGCTTTTCGGACGAGACATTCCCGCTCTACATCGACCAGTGCCTGGAGCGGAAAAAGTTCCTCAAGGTCCAGGATGCCATCGAGGCGTTCGGCACCGCCATCGACGCGGGCAGCATCAAGAGCAAGGACGAGCGCGTCGTCATGGCCTGGATCGGCGAGATCATGCGGCAGAACAAGACCACCGGCAACGTGAAGACGAAGCGCCGGTAACTATTTTTCGTTTAAGCCCGGCGGGGCAGCCAGGGCATGTTCTAAGCGATATTGCTCAAATCCGGGTATACTCTTAAATTTCTTTTTCCCTCATACCTCCTTGCTGATCGAATGCGCGGGCAAGAGTGCTGCTCTACGATCAGGGGTTGATCATGCGCCGGCTTGAAATCTGGATACCTTCGGGCAAGGGTAAAGAAATCGTCGACATGGCGAAGAGGCACGGGGGCTTAAACATCTCCCTGGTCAGGTCAGAGCCGCCTGCCGGCCCGGGGGACCTGGTGTCTGCCAGCTTACCGAACGATCGCATAGAAGGCTTTGTGGGCGAAGCTGGCAAGATTTCCGAGGTGCGGCTGACGTTAATGCCTACGGGCGTCGTGCCCATGTACCCGCCCGAGGACCATATCGAGGAGCAGGCCACTGACGTGAGCAGCCTGAGCCCGATCGAGGTGTACCTCTACGGGCTCATGAGCATCGGCTCGTGGAAGAGCTTTATTGGCTACTCTGTGGCAGCGGGCGCCATCGTATGGGTAGGTTTGTTCACTAACACGATCTACCTGCTGATAGCGGCCATGCTGATAGCCCCGTTCGCCGGTCCGGCCATGAACACGGCGATCGCTACGGCCAGAGGCGATGTTCTGCTGTTGAGGCGCAGCCTCCTCCGGTATTGTGTCTCCCTGTTAATTGCCATGGTCGTCGCCGGGATAATGAGCTTCGCCATGGGCCAGGAGACTGCCACCAACATGATGATATCCGTCAGCAAGCTATCCTCCGTATTCCTACTTCTGCCGGTAGTCGCGGGGGCGGCCGGCGCGCTCAACCAGACGCAGTCAGAGCACAACAGCCTGGTATCAGGGGCGGCGGTCGGATTGCTGGTTGCAGCATCCCTGGCCCCGCAGGCAGGCCTGATCGGCATGGCCGCGGTGATCGGCCGGTGGGACCTGGTAGACAACGGCCTTTTCGCCCTCCTCGGGACGATCTTCGGCATAAACCTCGGTGGTTGCCTGGTCTTCCGCGCCTTCGGGCTGTCTTCCCAGGGCGCCCGGTACCCCCGGGGCAGGAAGTGGATATCCTACCTTACGATAGCCCTGACATCGTTGGCTATCGTCGGAATCCTCGGCTGGCAGTTCTACGACCCTCCCGAGCTGCAGAAGTCCACCAAGGAACAGCGGGCTTCGACCGCTATCCAGGAAGTGGTGGACAACAGCGGGATGGCCACGTTCCTCGAGGCGAACGTCCGGTATGCGCCGGCCAGCACGCCAGACCGTAACCTGCTGCTTGCCGATGTCCACGTAATGCGGGCGGGTGGTATCACGTTGCCGTCTGACGAACTCAAACGGCAGCTTACAGATATGATCGATGGCAGGCTCATGGATAAGAGCTTCGACGCCATACCGCTGGTGAACGTCATCGTGATCGATAAGCCGGAGGAAAAATCGTAGCCATGTACCGGCCTTATCGCTTACTTTTCCAGCGCGTCGGTCTTCATCTTCACCGGGGGGAAGCCCACGATCTCGACGGTGGCCGAGGCTACCTTAATATCGTCCGACGCCTCTATCATCTCGAGTATCGCGGTGCTTATTCTGCTCCGGGTGATCCGCCTCTCCCGCGCCACGGTCGGGAACCTGATGTTCAGGTTGATCCAGTTGTCGGTAATCGTCAGAAATATGGCCGGCTCTACCGCCCGCTTTTCCACGTAAAATCTCCGCCTCATGGCGTGCAGCTGTTCGTCGGCCATGGCCGCCACCTGCTCGGTTTCTCTCCTGACAATGGCCAGGACCTCTTCCGTGGCTTTTTTCCAGTTGCTGTCGTACGTGATCGGGATGCTCATGTCCTCGAAGATGAAGCTGAGCTCGCTGGTGTAGTTGTTCACGGGATTGTTGAGCACGCTGCTATTAGGCATAGTTATGATCCTGCCCGTGGGCTGATCGCCCTGCACCCACTCCTTGATCTCCAGGAGAGTCGTATACATGATCCCGATGTCGATGACGTCCCCGAACTTGCCGCCGATCTCGATCCTTTCTCCTACCTTGTAGGTGCCGGTCGCGAAGATGATGACGCCTCCTGCAAAGCTCTTGAATACGTCCTGCAACGTTACTGCAATGCCCGCGGCCACCAGGCCGTACGATACCAGCAAGGTCTGGGTATCCCTGACCCATATGGCGATGATGGCCACGACGATCGCCACGTAGTAGATGATGGACATGGTCCTTCGGAACGAGTACTGGGAGCGGGCATCCTTTATGCCCCGGGAGACCACCTCTTCAAGCACGACCTTGAAAACGAAGTAGATGAGGGCAATGGCGATGAGGGTCTGGAAGCCCCGGGTAAAGTAGAGGATGTTGAATCTGTAGTTGGCAGCCCAGAACAGAACCGCTACGGCGACCAGCATCAGGAACTTAACGATCCGCTTCCACACGTTGTAAACACAATATTTATAAATATAATACTATGCGACTTCCGGGCTGGTCCGGCTATACTCACAGGTCCTCTATTAATCCTTACTTTCCGCCTCTTCTGCCACCGTCTTCATTGCCGGGCGGCTCCTGCTGCCAGACCTGGCCCGGCCGGCCGCCGCCAAGGTTCACGAGGCCTGCCCGGGGTGGCTCGATGCCGTGCTTCTCGAATTCCTTCCAGGCCCTCACAGTGATCTCTGACTTAAAGATGAACTCGTATCTCATGTCGCTCACATATGCCCTGGCCCGCAACCGCCGGTAGAACGGAAAATCGTTCAGGAACACGGTGAGGGGGTGGTTTTCGGATATGTGCACGTACCTGGAGGTTATCACGGCATCCCGCAGGAGCCTCATGGCCAGATCGAAGTCGGAGCGGGGGTCGATATACAGGTCGATGGTGGTCATCATCTCGATCTCCCCGGCACTGGAGTTGGAAACCGCCTCTTCGATCAGCACTTTGTTGGGCACTACTACGGTATTGCCCAGCGGCGTGACCATCTTCGTAGATCGGAGGCCTATGTCAGTGACTTCCCCGTATTCCCCTTCCAGCGAAATGGTGTCGCCCACGTGGTAGGGCCTCTCCAGGGCGAGGATCAGCCCGCCGAAGACGCTGGCGAAAGCGTCCCTCAGCCCGAAGCCAATTCCGACGCCAATGAGGCTGGCCACTGCCACGAACTGGCCAGGGCCAAGCTCCAGCGCCTGGATGAAAATGTAGTACAGGGCAGCGCTGTAGATCACCATCTTCAGGATGGGGGCTGCCATCTTGATGTTGATCCGCCACTTGCCAAAGCGATCTGCGTAGTATTCCAGCAGGTATGCGCCGACGTTTGCCGCAGCGTAGGCCAGGCCGAGCACGACTAACGATTGCAGGACAGTCTGCACGGTTATATCAGCTAGCACTTCCTGCACGACTTCCTTCTGCAACTACCACACCTGCCTCGCTTTCTTCAGGGATCTCTTGATGTTTTCCATCGCCAGCTCCTGGATATAGTACCTCCCGCGGTCCTGCCTGATTAGCCCCCTGTTCTGCAGGAGGTACAATATCCGGTCAATATCGAGGCGCTCCTCGGCTACTTCCGCCAGATCTTCCCGGGACATGGACCGCATGAGCAGTATCGTGCTCAGCACGAATGACTCGTCGAACCCCAGATCAGTATCGTAATCAGGCACGGTGATATCGCTCGTCCTCACAGTATTGCCCGAGATTGCGCTATCCCAGATGGCCAGCGCAACCCCGGGGTTGCCATCGGACAGGTCGTGGATACGCTGAAATACGGCCTCTCGCACAAACCTGCCCTCGTCTTTCTGCAGAGGGGAAACGCTTCTGACACTCCACCAGAGCGACTTCAGGCCATCGATGATCCCGGTCCTCCTGGCCTGCGTCCGGGCCATGCGTACGGCAGCTCCGTCTTTGACGCCGGTATCCCTGCCGAAAGTTATCCTGTCCAGGTCGTATCTGGAGCCTATCATGGCCTTCATCTGCTCTTCACTCATCTCCGGGATCTTCACCACCGTGGGAAAATAGTCCTGCAGATGGTGAGTCCGGTTGAGGTAGTTCCACGACAGCAGGTTCCATACGGACAAAAACAACTTCTCCGAAGTAACCGTGATCTCAAGAAACCGCTTGAGCACTTCGAACCCGCCTATCCTGCGCATGAACAGGTACTGGCAATCGTCCACGGCCACGATCCTCTCTGCCCTCCCCTCGAGGGCCAGCGCTTCGAGGTCCCTGACCGTGGAGGTCAGCGGCACGTAGGCGATATGCTCGCCATACCTCTTCATAACCTCCTTGATGAGCGTTGTCTTGCCGGAGAACGGCTCGCTGACTATGGCCACGTTTCTCTTCATCCCCGACCTGTAATCGGCCAGAGCTTTCTGTATTTGCCTGATCTCGTCTTCCAGCCCTACTACGGCCAGATCATCTCTGCCGCCCATCGTCCACGCCCCGGGTGCCTCTCACGCTCGCCTGTCGCAGCCAAAGTTTTTATTTAGACGATTAAATATAATAAGGCTACATGCCTGTGCAGCGTATTTTCATGCTCCCGGTGCCTGCTCTTTCTGCCCGATGACAAGCTTTATTGTCCCGGTAATCATAACTACTTTTTAACGATCAGGCGAAAATTGCCGCCCAGGGAGCGTTTATGAAGGTTTTTGGCATCTGCGGCAGCCCCCGGCACGGGGGCACCGACTATGCGGTCAACTACGCGCTGAATCTTCTCAAGGAGAAGGGCTGCGAGACCAGGTACTTCCACGTGAGAGGCAAGGATATAAAATTCTGCATCCACTGCGACTACTGCGTCCGGGAGCAGAAAGGCTGTGTCCACAAGGACGCGCTGGCCGAGTTCTACGAAGGCATGATGTGGGCGGACGGCATCGTGATCGGGACTCCCTGCTACCAGGGCATGCTGAGCGGCCAGACCAAAGTGCTGATGGACCGGGTCCGGGCCATAGCGGCCAAAGACCCCGATGTCCTGAAAGGCAAGATCGGCATGGGCATCGCCGTAGGCGGCGACCGGGCCGGCGGCCAGGAGATCGCTCTCCAGCAGATCCACGAGTTCTACGTCATCAGCGAGATGATACCGGCCGGGGGCGGCAGCTTCGGGGCCAACCTGGGCGGAGCACTGTGGTCGCAGGACAAGGGCGCAGAAGGTATCGCGGCCGACGAGTATGGGCTGAAAACCGTGAGGAAGACTGTCAAGCGCTTCTACGGCCTGATGGAGAAGACGAGAGGTAATTCCGATGGTTAAGATAGCATGGGGCATCACAGGATGCGGGGACAAGATCGAGGAGATCGCCCGCATGATGGTCGATCTCAAAAAGCAGTACGACCTGCACGTGGACATCTACATCTCCAAGAATGCGAAGCTAGTGCTGAAATGGTACAAGCTCTGGCAAAAGCTCGAAGACGAGTTCTACGACATCCGCGTCGAAGTAGACTCCAACTCACCGTTCCTGGTTGGAAAACTGCAGACCGGCCACTACGACATGTTCCTCGTCGCCCCGGTCACCGCCAACTCCACGGCCAAGATCGCCTACGGCATCTCCGACACGCTGATCACCAACGCCGTCTCCCAGGGCGCCAAGGCGCGAATACCCATCTACCTCTACCCGCCTGACAACAAGCCCGGAGAGCTGGAGACCATCCTGCCCGGCGGCAAGAAGCTGACCCTTTATATCAGAGACGTCGACGTGGAGAACGTGAACAAGATCCGGAAGATGGACAGCATCACAGTACTGGAGAACGTGTCAGATATCAGAAAGGTCATCGAGGACTACATCAAGGCCCACCCCGAGACGAAATAGCCGGAAAAGTATTAAATTTAAAACGCCAGGACGCCATGATGTCAGGCACCCGGCTCATTCAAAAGGTTTTTTCACGTTAAGCTGGTGAAAAACTCCTGGAGGTTGGGGAGGTCCCGGGAGGTTGGAGAGGATTTTCAAGCTGGGAGGTTAGAGAGGGTCAGAGGTCGGAGAGGAGGTTGGGGAGTGTGGAAAGGTCTGAGAGGATAATGGGGTATTATTCTGGACTTTTCTGATGAGCGCCCGTACCATTTACACGAAGTACACGAGGTACAGGAAGTACTCAAAGTACGATTAAAGGGCTGACTGCAAGCCGATCTTAAAGTATGACTTCGGGTACTTCGCGTACTTTGAGTACTTCGTGTAAACGGTACCTGACAGCCCCAGATAGTTCGAATGTGATCATCAACAAAATTCTCTCTAACCTCCGGGTGCCTCACATAACCTCCTCTCAGACCTCCTGACCTCCCTGACCTCCCAGTTTGAAAAGTCTCTCTATACTCCCCGCACCTCTCCGACCCCCCTCTCCGACCTCTCGACACCTCCCGGACCAACAATTTTTCATGGAACGCCGAGGACTTTTTGGATCGGGTCCCGTAGATAGCCAATATGTAGCCTGGCGTGCTTGGCCTCCTGGCGATCTTGGCGGTCATACTAGCGCAGATCAGAGAAACTGCTCATTTTTCATCACCTATACCTGATCAAGACTCCGATTATCAGCTGACTCCCGGCTTTTGATCAGTATCATATTTTTTATCCTGGCGACCATCAGCTATTTTACTACCACTATCCCTCTATCTTCCATCATGCGCGAAGGCAGCGACTTCCCGGAAATCAAAGCCATAGTCGTAGACATAGACGGTACTTTAACGGACATGAGCCGCCTCATCAGCCTCGAAGCCGTCACCGCCATGCGGCAGATGCCCATACCTGTCATCCTCTGCACGGGGAACGTGATCTGCTTCGTCCGGGCGGCGGCCAAGCTGCTGGGCGCCAGCAACACGATGATCGGGGAGAACGGCGGAGTCGTCCTTCACGGCTTCGACGCTAAGGCCATCGTGCTCGCCGACATCGAGGAGTGCCGCCGGGGGAAAGACCTGCTGCTAAAGGAGTTCCCGGACCTGGAGTCGCTGGACGAGACCTACCGCAAATCCGAGCTCGCCTTCCGCCGGGGCATCGACCTCGACCGGGCCAGAAGCATCATCGCCGAGCACTACCCCGGCCTGGAGATAGTCGACACGAGATTCGCCTTACACCTGAAGCATAAGGATGTCAACAAGGCCACAGGCATGCGCAAGATCGCCGAGATCCTCGGCATCCCCACGCAGAACTTCGCCGCCATGGGCGACTCCGAGAACGATTTACCTATGTTAAAAGAGGCCGGCACCGCCATCGCCGTCGGGAATGCCACCCCCGAGGTCAAGGCTGCGGCAGACTACGTTTGCCAGAAAAGTTACGGCGAAGGCGCCGCCGAAGGGTTCGAGTGGCTCAAAAGACGGCTGTAAATGCTGATCACTATAGTACAACCATTATTTACTAACCACGGCGGCACTGCTCTTAATTCTGACAACTGGAAAACAAATGTTCTGACCACGGCGGCACGGCGACACGGAGGCGATTCGAGAAACGATAGCAGGATGGTTATTTAAACCACGGCGGCACTGCGACACAGAGACAACCTGTACCTGAATAACAAGGCCCTCTTTTTATTGATCCACGGCGGCACGGCGGGCTGATGGCGCGGAGACAAACCTTCTTTTATTAGTATACTGGAGAAACCAGGAATCACTATAGAAAGTAGTTTACCGGTCATGTGATCATATGGATGTACTGAAACACCTGGCCAGTAAACCATTAATGGTTAAGGGGCTGTCTCTGTGTCACCGCGGATCATAAAAGAGTTCACTTTTACTGGTTTGCCATTGTCGCTGTGTCGCTGTGCCGCCGTGGTTCAAGTTTTCTCTTGGCTGTACAGGTAACCATTGTCGCTGTGTCGCTGTGCCGCCGTGGTTCCAGTTACCATTCTGGCGTTTACGGTATGTGCTATCTCCGTGTCGCTGTGCCGCCGTGATTAAACTATAGCTAATCGGCCCGCACGACGACGAGCGCGTTCTCGTTCTTGTAGGTGGTGTACCCGGGGGCGGAGACTTCGAGGGTCATGTACCCGGAGTTCTGGTTGGTGTTGAGCACGACGTCGTTGGTCTTTATTAGATACGCCTGGCCTGTTTTGTTGGTCATGTCCGAGCCTGCGCCTCCCATGCCGTAGATGACGACGCTGGCCCCTTCGATCGGGTCGCCCCCTGCGTCGGTCACTTTGACCTTGCACGTCCACGTCTTGTTGACCTTGCCAAAGCCCGCCTGCTCTATGGTCAGCATGTTGCCCTGCTTGCCGCTCACCTCTATTATGGAAGCGCTCAGCGTTTTCTGCGGCTTGAAGCCGTTCAGGGCTGATACCATCGCGGCCAGAGCTATGACTCCTATGACCAGTACCACTATTAGCCTTACGGGGAGGCCTTCTACTCCCGCCTCGTCCTTTAAGAATCCCTTCTTCCTCATGAGCATCACTTGCAAATTATTGAAAATAAGTATTCTGGTATTGTATTTAAAAATTTGCATTTGAATGAAAACAAGTAATGGCATCTCTTTGCTCGTGAACGTACACGAACGCTGCGCTGTGCCAGGATCACAGATTCCAACAGATTGCACGGATTGCACAGATAAAGCATGGATCGTATACCCTCAATGGGATTTATGTAATATCATCTGTGTTCCATGAAAAATTGGTGGTCCGGGAGGTGATGAGAGGTCGGAGAGGGGGTTTGAGAGGTACGAGGAGTTCAGAGAGGACACGTTCAAGCTGGGAGGTCAGAGAGGTCAGGAGGTCTGAGAGGGAGGTTATGTGAGGCACCCGGAGGTCCGAGAGAATTAACTTAAAAATATCCTCCCTGACCTTTCCACACTCCCTATCCTTCTCTCTGACCTCTGACCCTCTCTAACCTCCCAGCTTGAAAATCCTCGCTGGCCTCCCGGGACCTCCAAGACCTCCAGGAGTTTTTCATCGGCTTAACGTGAAAAACCTGTATTCATGAGTCGATTAGAATCTGTGCAATCCGTGCAATCCGTCGTAATCTGTGATCCTGGCACAGCGCAGCGTTCGTCTTGCTGTCACACGCCACATGAGCAACCAGAAATGCATATAATAGGGATACTCTTGTCACATCATCCCGCTGAACATAATGCCAGACACTACCGTTGTAAGCGTGAATACGGCTACCGAGAAGGGCAGTGTCGTCCCCACGCTGTACATGAACTCGTACTCATCGTCGCCGTTCTCGATGCCGCTGACGAATCTCAGGAGGATGATCACGAGGAGCACGATGTAGAGGCCGATGATGAGCATGAACTCGTCTGCGGATACTAATGGCGCAGTAAGCTGGGGCACCATCGGGAAGTAAGCCTTTGCCGCTTCGGGCATGCTTTGGAGATCCATGGCAGTTTCGGCGATGACTGCGGTTACCGCACCGGAGAGGGCGAGGGTGACGCCTCCGATGAAGGGGGCGAAGGCGATGCAGGTCGTCCGCAGCATGCTGGTCATGGTGAACAGCATCTTCCTTACCTCCTGCTCGATGGCCTGCAGCTCTTTGAGGTGATCTGCTAACACGATGACTGAGGTGCCTGCAACTTCGCCGCTCATGCCTGAAGTTTCTATCAGCATGTTGATAGTTGCCCGAATCCTGTCGGAGTAGACGTCGGAGAAGGCCCCGTAGTCGGGGTCGAGCACGGCTTCGCTCAGCGTCGTACGCAGGCACCGGATGTTGTAAGCTGCCCGGGCGTATGCTTTGCCGATCGTCGTGCCGGTCACTATTCTGGCCGTGTAGGCGAACGCCTCTTCGGGGGACCGGCCCTCGGATATGCGCCGGCCGAGCACGAACAGCGAGTCGGCAAATTCCCCTTCCATGGCAACAATCCTGTCCCTGATGAGCTTGTATGGCCGGTAGGCGCAGTAGCAGTAGATCGATATGGTTGCGGTGATGCCCCACAGGATGAACGTAGTGCCGGGAAAGGGCAGGGCTTCGGCCGGAACGAGGAGCGAGAGGCTGGCGATGCCCGCCCCGGCGCCAAGTCCTATTAGTGCCCACGTCCACCTCGGGGTGCGAGCTACCTCGGGGTGATCGTCCGGGATTTCGGGCGGGGCGAAGGCCGCAGGCCGCTTCATCAGGATGCTGTGGGCGTACGCCAGCGTCACGAGGGGAAAAGCCAGGACGTACAGGAGAAAGAGCTGTACGGCGTTCACCCTGACGCCCACGACGGCCGCTGCCGGCAGCATGGCCACCAGCGCGAGGGGTACCATGACGAAGATGGAGTACAGGATGAGCGTCGGGGCATGGAGCGTCGAGGAGAATGAGCTCATCAGGGAGCGGGTGCCGTCCAGCACTACCTGGAGTGCCCGGTTGAGGGAGATGGTGCGCATCGCTACTTCCCGCTCGCCTGCAGAGCTTTTGATGATGAACAGGGACCGCTTGAAGTGGTCGCTGAACCCTCCTCCGTTCTGCCCTGCCAGCGCCTCCAGCGCGTCGTCCATGCCGTCGTAGGCCCGGATTTGCAGGTCCCACATGAGCTTTCGGATGTCCCGGGCCAGCTGCCTGCCTGAGTTCTTCACGGTGAACCGCAGCGACCGTTCCATGTTGGGGTTGAGCTTCATGGCCATGACGATGTAGCTGACCACTTCCGGCATATCGCCCAGGGAGTGGACCCGCATGTAGTAGGCCTGCCTCTTCGGGTACTCTCCCACGAAGACGAAGGTCACCACCGGGACTATCCCTGCACAGGCGACGAGAATCCCGGCGGTCACGTTGTCCAGCATTCCTGTCCCAAACGCCGCCAGGCCGGCGCCCAGTATTATTGTGAACGAGGCGATCGCCATCACGATCGCCAGCGACAGAACCTCTACTGCCTCGGTCTCCATGCCGGTAAAAGCGAGCGCCTCGGCCATCTCCCGGCTGGTGGCGGCCCTCGCGTAGTCGCCCAGATGTTGCTTGCCGATGGCCCGGCTTAGCAGGCGGTACGACGTCCTGCAAGCCCGGGGAAACAGCCCGGGCGTCGAGTTCATCGGCTCTCCCGGCCCGCGGTGCTCAGCCATTGCCGCCACGAGGCCAGCGCTTGATCATAATCGGTCGTGCCTCGCTCTCTGCGGACGGCTTCGCAGCAGGCCCGGTACTTATCCATGCAGCGGGCGTACATCGGGGCCTCCATGACATCCGGCCGGACGGCTCCTCCGGCGGCTACGGCTCTCATCAGTTCACCCCTGGCTGTCACGCAGGCGCAGATTTCCGCCAGAGAGAGGCCCCACCGGACAGCTATGGCCTGCAGTGCCTCTGATCGGCCGGTGTCTATTCGATCGGCAGGGCTCAGCGTGTCCCTGTCAGCGCCATACACAAGGAGATCGTTGAAAGCGCTTTCAGGGTCGTCGTCCCCGGCACTTTTGACGATCTCCGCCACCTGGGTTACCCTTCTCTCCCGTATGACGCTGCCTCCCGGCCGGACTGTGGAGCAGACGGCGACCACGTCGGTGGCCCGGAAGGACGCCGGCTGCACTCCGATATCGTGGACCACCCGCTCGAATACGTCCTTGCAGGAGGCGCCGTGGATGGTGCCCATCACCGAGTTTCCCGACGCCCCGACCCGCATCGCCTCGTACAACGAGCGAGCTTCCGCGCCTCTCACCTCCCCCAGGACGATGGCCGAGTCACCCAGCCTCAGCGTAGCTCTCAAAGCATCGGAGGCCTGGAACTCGGCTTCAGAGCCTGATACTGCCGCTCTGGTGCCGATACCCTGCACTTTCCACCCGTACCTCTGCATGTCCTCGATCGGCAGCTCGGGGGTGTCCTCGATGGCCAGGATACGGTAGCTGCGGGCTATCTCCAGCATGAGGGCGGTGAGCAGCGACGTCTTGCCCGCGCCCCGGGAGCCGGTGATCAGCATCGAGGCCTGGCCGTCCACCAGCACTGACAGCAGTCCGGCAGCATACGGCGACAGCATCCTCCTGCTGACCAGCTGGGGCAGCGTCCAGGGCGTCTTTTTATGCCGGCGGAAAGCGTAGGCAAGGCCTCGGGTGAGCGGGCTCCCGATAGCCGATACTCTGGTGTGGAACTCGCCCAGGTCCATGTCCAGCACTGGACTGGCCTCGGAGAACGGCCTGCCCGATATTGCCCTCAGCCTGGAGATCATAGAGTCCACGTCGCTTTCGGAGAGGTACACGTTACTGGTGCACTCCTCCCCGTCTACGACCACGTGCAGCGGAGTCATCCCCACTGGGGCGTTTACATAGACGTCCTGGATGTGGGGGTCGCCGAGCAGGTCTTCGATGATGCCCAGCCCGGACGTGTACTTGACAAAAGACCTCGACAGCCTCTCCAGCCTCGGCCTGTCCAGGTATATGCCGGCTTCCCTGGCCGCCTCTACAATGGCCTCCCTCGCCTGCCGGGTAAAGAATGCCCGTGCTCCGCCCGGATCCATGAACCCGTCGTCGTAAGGCCGGCGCTTGAGCAGCCGTTCTCTCCCGGCCACGATCACCGACAGGTCCTCTTTGCCCACCGCGTACTCCCACGGCACTATGAAGTACAGCTTTTCCAGGCTGTCGGGCAGCCGGTACAGTGAGACCTGCAGCAGGGGAGACAGGCCGTCTCCTCCTTCCACTTCGTAGGACCGCAGGAAGGCAGAGCCTTCAGGGGGTTCCGAGAGAATGCGGGACCTGGAGAACCGGGGCCGGATGTAAGGCACGATCCTCGAATAGCTGACGTCCTCGATTTCCCTGGCCAGGATGGCCAGGTCGCCCGTAAAGGCCGCATAGCGGTCGATGCAGGAGCTGCACTGCCCTGTCCTGCCTGCCTCGAAACTTTCGGAGTAGAGGCTTTTGATCTCCAGGGCAGCGTCCAGGGGGTCACGGTATGCCAGCGCCGATATCCTCCGAACCTCGTTCTCCCGCCCGGGGTCGCACCGGCCGCACCCGTACGTGGCAAAAGCTGAGGCATGAAGCCGGACGTCCTCGCAGAATGTGGCCATCCGGAGGATGGCATCGAGAGGCTCGTGAGCGTATTCCCTGACAAAGTCCCGCTCCAGCTGCAGGCGCCGGATGCCTCCTTTCCCGGCGAGCGATTTGAGGATACCTTCCCTGCATGCCGGATCGTTCATCGACGACCGGCCTTTGCACCGGGAGCAGTCGACGATCAGCTCCGTGCCTGCCGTGCCCGTCCTGGCCCGGGCTTCACAGGCAGGGCTTTTGCCATCTTCGGCCCCGGCCAGGCCCAGTATTTGCCTTAAAAGCAGACCACCGTCGAACATATTTACACCAGATTGTAAATAAGTGTCTATCAAGGAATAAATACGTTTGCAGGCGCGCATAACGCCGGGACTCTTCAAGTACCCGCGGCTGAAACTCTGATCAGGTGAAGAGATGAACGAGCTAAAGGGCAGGAAGATCGTTATGATAGCCGGCGACGGGTTCGAGGACTCGGAGCTCATATACCCGCTGTACCGCTTCAGGTACGAGGCGTGTGCCGACGTGACGCTGGCCGGTATCGAGAAGGGGCAGACGCTGAAGGGAAAACACGGGGTGCCGGCCACCACCGAGGCAGCGATCAGGGACCTGAGGCCGGACGAGTTCGACGCGCTGGTCATCCCGGGCGGGCAGAGCCCGGACCACATTCGCATCTACCCCGAGGTAATCAAGTTCGTGCAGGACTTCGACAGGACCGGGAAAACTATCGCGGCGGTCTGCCACGGCCCGCAGATACTGATCACCGCCCGCCTCCTGAAAGGCAAGGACGCGACCGCCTGGAAATCTCTCAGAGTGGACATGGAGGACGCCGGGGCAAAGTACATCGATAAGCCGGTGGTCACCAGCCAGCAGTACATCTTCTCCCGGCAGCCGTCGGACCTGGGGTTCTTCTGCGACGCGATCATCCAGGCGATGTCGCCCGGGAAGAGCATGACCGCGTCGGAGATGGCAAGGGCATAGGTATGATGTTCAAGGACCGGAAGGACGCCGGCAAAAAGCTGGCAGATCGGCTGGGTCAGGAGCAGTGGGAGCGGCCGGCGGTGTTCGCGATTCCCCGGGGAGGCGTTCCCATCGGGTGCGAGATCGCGAGGAAGCTCCATGCCCCTCTGGACCTGATCATTCCCCGAAAGCTCCCGATTCCGTATAACCCGGAGGCTGGTTTCGGGGCGGTGGCGCCGGATGGCACAGTGGTGCTGAACGAGGAGCTGGTCGTCCAGCTCGGGCTGGAAAAGCCGCATATCGACTCTATTGTCATGGCTGTGCTGGACGAGGTGCAGCGCCGGATACGGGAATATCAGCTCGGGCCGCCGCTGGACCCGAAAGGCCGAACAATCATCATCGTCGACGATGGCCTGGCGTCCGGGTACACCATGATCGCCGCGGTGAGGGCGCTGAAGAAAAAGGGGCCGAGAAAGGTCGTCGTCGCGGTGCCGTGCAGCCCGAGGACTTCTGTGGAGAGGCTGGAAGAGGAGGCTGATGAAGTCATCTGCCTGACAGTGCAAGAGGGAGGAGCCTTCGCAGTGGCCAGCTACTACGAGAAATTCCCTGACCTGACCGACGGAGAGGTGCTGGCAGACCTGGGTACCTGCACCCTCACGACGTCCAAAAGCTGACTCCGGCACTGATATTACAGTAGCAACGGCAAGCTTTATTAATTTACAAGTCAATGCAATTTAGTATGCTTGACACAGGCCGCCACTACCTTCTTGGCAATACCGGGGACAGCGGCTCTTCCCTGTATCTCGGCCGCTACCTTGCCCTCGACGGTTCTCAGGGAGCCCCCGTGCTGCTGGACGTCAGGAAGCCGCACGCAGTGGTGATCTGTGGCAAGCGGGGCTATGGTAAATCCTACACTATGGGTGTCCTGGTCGAAGAGTTCGCGGGCCTGCCCGAGGCTATCAGAAAGAATTTTTCGGTGATCGTTGTAGATACGATGGGCATCTTCGGCTGCATGTCTGGTACAGGGAGCATAGATGTCCGGGTTTTCGCTCCTGTGCCCTTCCTCCGGGACATGCCCGCGGGAACGCTGCCCTTCGAGATACCGACAGGCTCGCTGTCAGTGTACGACTATTGCGAGCTACTCGGGATCGGTCCGCTGAGCCCTCACGGGGCTGCTCTGGCCGGCGCGATCTCGGAAAGCGAGACGTTCAGCATCGAGTCGCTGATCGACAACATAGGCTCGTCAGGTGCCTCGCCCGAGGTGAGATCAGCGGTCTGCGGGCTTCTCTCTATGGCCTCTTCATGGAAGCTGTTTTCGCAGCACGCTACCTTTGCCTCCCTGCTCGAGCCGGGCAGCATCAACGTCATCGACCTCAGCGGCTACGGCCACGATCCGGGGATCAAATCCTGCGCTGTGGCGTCGCTGGCCAGGGCATTATACGACATCCGCGTCCGGGCCAGACGGCGTGAGAACGGCTCGAGGGAGGTGCCGCTGATCTGGATGATGATAGACGAGGCACACATGTTCCTGGAACCGGGCTCTGGCGCAGGCCGGGTGCTTGTCAACGAGTGGCTGCGGCAGGGCCGGCAGCCCGGGCTTTCTCTGGTCCTGGCCACCCAGCGGCCTTCTGCGCTGGGCTACGATGTGCTGTCCCAGTCAGACGTGATCGTCTGTCACCGGCTGACACTGAGGGACGACGTGGAAGCCCTGGAACGGGCCAGGCCGCTCTATGTCAAAGAGCCGGTCAGAGAAGCGCTGGCCAGGCTGGGGAACACGAGGGGTGCAGCCATAGTGGTGGACGACGCTACCGAGTCTTACCACGTGATCAAAGTCAGGCAGCGGAAGAGCCTGCACGGCGGCGGGGAGCCCGATATCTATGGCGCTGACTGATCTGGCGCTGATCCTGGCTGCCGGCATCTTACTGGCAGCTGGCGCCTTGATCGACCACAGGTCCGGGAGAATTCCGAACTGGCTCACGCTGCCCGCTATCCTCTCAGGAGCTGTAATCATGTCCATAAGGTGCCTGTACGGCTATCCTGTGTGGACAGCAGCGCTAACCATTGCCGGTTCCCTGTCCCTGACATACTTGCTGTGGCTTGCCGGCTGCTGGGGAGGCGGAGATGCCAAGGTATGTCTCGGCATATTTCTCCTGGCCAGCCCGGGTTTTCCAGTCCTATGCTTTGTCGCTGTCTTTTCCGGGTGCCTGGCAGTGCTGCTGGCCGGGAGGCATCTGTATTGCCGGACCATCTCGAGGCGCGCATGCAGAAAGGATGTCCGGGGCCGCCCGCTCGGCCTTTCCCTGTTTGCCGCCTACGTCCTTTCCGCCGGAGCTTGCTTCGGTGTTTACGGGGGCCTTGCATGATATCAGACGAGATCGGGGCGGATACCTTGCCAGTGGCGTTCGTCGCTACCCTGCTAATCACGGCGGCGATCGTCGGTATCGCCGCCACGGGACTCGGCAGCGTGTCTCCTGCGATCGACGCCGGCTCCGCCGATGTACAGGCCGAAGCGCTGGCCACAGACTGTCGGGCACTTCTGGCCTGTGCCCCGAGGTGCCTGGAGGATCCTGGGTCGCCTGCCGGCGCGACAAAGATCGCAGAGCTCTCCCTGCCCGGTTCAACCGAATTTTTCGGCCTCGGCACCGACGCGGCCGGCGAAGAGGGCAGCGAAGGTGTCATTTACTATTCCGTGGCGGGGAGTAAGAAAGCGGTAGTTGTAGACTCAGGCGTATCGTTCAGGTCCAGAGGTGACGGAAGCCTGTCATCCGTGCTCAAGGCTGAGCATGTCGTGCTGCGTGGCGGCCGGTACGTGCTGGAAATCGAGTATGCCTGCGATGGGATCGGAAACCGGTACCTGCTGGTAGGGCAGGCGGGCTATCGATAAAAGAAAGGGGCGCTGCGCACATGGCGCAGCGTCAAACCAGAGCCTTCAGGACGTTGAGTCCGGCTTAGTAGATGGACAGGTACTGGTCCAGTTCCCACTGGTGAACCTTGGTGCGGTAGTTGTCCCACTCGATGCGCTTGGCCGTGATGAACCGGTCGTAGATATGCTCGCCCAGCGCGCTCTTGATGAGGTCGTCCGCTTCCAGCTCGTCCAGCGCTTCCGAGAGGCTGGAAGGCAGGCTGCGAATGCCTCTCTGCAGGCGCTCTTCCTTGGTCATGTGGTAGATGTTGACGTTCTCCGGCGCTCCGGGGTCGAGCTTCCTCTTGATGCCGTCCAGGCCGGCCTTCAGGGTGACAGCCAGCGCGAGGTACGGGTTGCAGGCCGGGTCGGGGTTGCGCAGCTCTGCCCTGGTGCCGACGCCTCTCCTGGCCGGGATGCGGACCAGCGGGGACCTGTTCTTCTCGGACCAGGCGATGTACACAGGCGCCTCGTAGCCGGGAACGAGCCGCTTGTAAGAGTTGACCAGCGGGTTGGTGATGGCACAGTAGCCCCTTGCGTGGGTGAGCAGGCCGCCGATGTAGTTCAGCGCGGTCTTGCTCAGCTGGTATTTGCCGTTCTCGTCGTAGAACGCGTTGACCTCTTTGCCGTCCTTGCCCTTCTTGAACAGCGACTGGTGGATGTGCATGCCGGAGCCGGGCTTGCCGAACGCCGGCTTGGGCATGAACGTGGCGTGCAGGCCGTACTCCATAGCGACCTTGCGGACTACGAACTTGAAAGTGACAATGTTGTCCGCTGTCGCCAGAGCATTGGCGTACTTGAAGTCGATCTCGTGCTGGCCTTCGCCGACTTCGTGGTGGGAAGCCTCAATCTCGAAGCCCATGCCTTCGAGCGCGACGACCATCGATCTCCGGACCTCGTCCCCCATGTCAATCGGGGAGAGGTCGAAGTAGCCTCCGTGGTCCCTCGTTCCGACGGTGGGCGCGCCGTCCTGGTCCCTCTCGAACAGGAAGAACTCGGCCTCGGGGCCGGCGTTCATGGTGAAGCCCATCTGCTCCGCCTCTTTGATGATCCGCTTCAGGTTGCCTCTCGGGTCGCCCGGGAAAGGCTTGTTGTCAGAGCCGTAAACGTCGCAGATCAGCCTGGCGACCGGGCCGGCTTCGCTCTGCCAGGGGATCAGCGAGAACGTCTCTAGGTCTGGCTTCAGGTACATGTCAGACTCTTCGATGCGCACGAAGCCCTCTATGGAGGAGCCGTCGAACATGATATCGCCGTCGAGAGCCTTCTCCAGCTGGGAGACAGGCAGCGCGACATTTTTCGTCGTCCCGAACACGTCCGAGAACTGAAGCTTGATGAACTTGACACCGAGGTCCTCGGCACGCTGGAGCACAACGTCCTTCGTTACTTTGGTCATATACGGAAGTTAAGCCTCCCGTTGCATATTATCTTAATGGCGGAATATCGCTTCCTACTATTTATGTATTATAAGCTTTTGGCGAATCATCGAGGTGCTGGTATGCAGAAAAACGGGATTTAAAATTTGGCGTGACTTTTACAGGTCGTACAGCTTGGCCGATCTGGGCCGCCTGGGGACTTCGGCGACATTGCCGCCTTCCTCTGCGGGCGCCTCGTCGTGAGACCGGGCCAGCCGCTTGAAGATAGTGGCCACGTCCTCTTCGACGACGTCTTCCTTGATGTTAAACTGCTCCGAAATTGGGCGTGCTCCGGCAGCGTCCGCCTGTACCGGCGCCGGGGTCGAAGTTTCCTGAGGGGCAGCAGGCTGCTGAGCTGTTTTAGCCGCCTGTACCGCTTCCATAATCTGGGTGATCTGCAGGGGTATCTGGGCGGCAGCAGCAGGCTGGGGCTGAGCTGGTTCAGAGGCCACAGGTGCCTGTGCCGGGGTGAAGACGACGGGCTGCTGAGGCTGGATTGCCCTGAGCCTGGCGATGTCGGCCTTAAGCTCTTCGATGGTAGCCTGCAGCTCCCTGATACGCAGGTCCTTGTTAGCGTTATCCAGCGTGAGGCTGTTGACCACGAATTCCTTTTCCCGCAGCTCATACCTGAGGCCGACCACGTCGTTGTTCAGGCGGATGATCTCCGCGTTCTTATGGTCGATATCCGACAGCAGCTTGGGCACTAGAGTATGGTCTTCAGGCAGCGCGATGACCTTAGGCGGCTGTTGGGGCTGGGGTGTTTCCGCAGCGGGAGCAGCCTCTACTTCGGGCTCAGGGGAAGGCGGCAGCGCGGGCCTGGCAGGGGGCCTCGTCTTCTTGCCGTCGAGTATAGAAAGGATATCGTCGAACCCGAAGGATCTCTTCTTTGGAGTCGTGTTTGTGCCGGACATATAAAACCTGCCAGAAGCGTTTTACTTTTAGTCTGCTAAACAATAAACCTTTTGGCCTCGGAGGCCTTCTGCCTCCGAGGCAGAGCGCGTGGGACCGAATTTTCAGGCTTCGCCTGCGCTTCGTCATTTCGAGGCCTAACAAATAGTGCGGGGAGAGCCTAATAAAATATGAAGCCGAACATATCCAAAAACCGATACATTTATGCATCCCGCCCTCATAAGGCGAAAGAAGCATTCGTTTTCACACTTATCAGAGGAATTTTGCCATGGACGATAAAGAGATCAAGAAGCTCATGAAGCCGGAGTTCGCGAAGAACTACGAGAAGTACTATCCGGTGCAGACGCTGACTGCGATGGGTTACCATCGCAAAGTTTGCAAGAAGTGCGGCCGGGGCTTCTGGACGCAGGTGGAGAGAGACTTCTGCGACGAGGCCGAGTGCAGCGGCGGGTACCGGTTTATCGGCGAGAGCTTAACGCGCAAGAAGTTCGAGTACAAGGAAGCCTGGGACACCTACGTCAAGACTTTTGACCAGTGGGGCTACGTGCCCCTCGAAAGGTACCCGACGGTTTGCAGGTGGTACGAGGATCTTTATTTTGTCGCCGCGGGCATCAACGATTTCCAGCCGTACGTGGTCTCGGGCGAGATCGAGCCCCCCGCGAGGGCGGTACTCGAGCCCCAGTTCTGTTTACGCTTTAACGACATCGACAACGTGGGCATCACCGGCCGGCACTATACGGGCTTCATCATGGTGGGCCAGCACACGTTCAACACCCCGGAGAAGCACGTGTACTTCAAAGAGGAGGGCATCGGCCAGATCCAGCACTTCCTCACCCAGGGTCTGGGCATACCGGCGCACGAGATCGTGTTCCACGAGGACGTATGGGCGGGCGGCGGCAACTTCGGGCCGTCCATCGAGTACTTCTCCCGGGGCCTGGAGCTGGGCAACCAGGTGTACATGCAGTACGAGCAGACTCCCGACGGCGGCTTCAGGGAACTCAAGACCAAGGTCATCGACATGGGCGCCGGCCTCGAAAGGTGGGCGTGGTTCAGCCAGGGCAGCCCGATGTCGTACGACGCGACCTTCCCGAAGACCATGGAGTTCATCTACAACAAGACCGGCTACCGGGCTGACCCCGCCTTCCACGCGAAGTTCGCGAAGTACGCCGGCATCCTCAACGTGGAGGAGATCGAGGACGTCGGCTCCGCGTGGAACGACGTGGCCAAATCGATGGAGATGGACCTCGGCGAGCTGAAAGAGCTCGTATACAAGATCCGGGCGCAGTACGTCCTGGCAGACCACACCAGAAGCCTGTTGGTGGCGATTCACGACGGCGCGCTGCCCTCCAACGTCGGCGGCGGCTACAACTTACGCAATCTGCTCCGCAGGTGCTGGTCGTTAATTGATCAGTACCAGTGGGACATCGACGTCAACGACATCTTCAGGTCTCACATCGACGAGTTCGGCAGCTGGTATACAGAATTAAGGGACTACGGCAGCCTGTTCGACATCATCGACGTCGAGCGGAAGAGGTACGAGGAGTCCCGGAGAAAGAGCAAGGACATCATCAAGCGGATGGTCAAGGCGAAGGAGACGCTCACCGCCGACAAGCTCGTAGAATTGTACGATTCCCAGGGCATCTCCCCCGAATTAATCAAGGAGGCCAAGCCGGACATCGTCATCCCCGAGGACTTCTACGCCCGGGTGCAGGCGAGGCACGAGGCGAAGGCCACCCGCAAGATCGAGGCCAACGAGACCCAGGGCCTGCCGAAGACCGAGCCTATGTACTACGAGAAGCCCCGGGAATTCAAGTTCGAGGCGAACGTGGTTAAGCTGCTGACGCCGACTAAACTGGTGCTGGACCGGACGCTGTTCTACCCGCTGGGCGGCGGCCAGGCCGGCGACACCGGATACGTCAACGGGATAAAAGTGAAAGACGTGTACAAGCAGGACGGCGTGATCGTCCACGTGCTCGAGTCCCCGATGCCCGAAGGCACGACTAAGGTGACCGGCGAGGTGGACGAGGCCCGGAGGCGCATCCTCGCCGCCCACCACAGCGCCACTCATATCGTCAACTACGCTGCGAGAAAGGTGCTCGGAGACCACGTGTGGCAGGCAGGAGCCGAGAAGACGGTGGAGAAAGCCCGTTTAGATATCACCCACTACGAGTCGCTGACTTTCCAGCAGTTGCAGGAGATCGAGCGGGTGGCCAACGACCTGGCCATGAAGCAGATCCCCGTCGTAGTCAGGGAGATGTCGAGGACCGAGGCGGAGATGGAGTACTCCATGCGCATCTACCAGGGCGGAGCGGTGCCCGGCAAAATCCTGCGCATCATCGTCATCGACGGCTACGACGTCGAGGCCTGTGGCGGTATCCACGTCGACAACACCTCCAAGGTAGGCTTCATCAAGATGCTCTCCAGCGAGCGCATCCAGGACGGCGTAGTCCGGCTCGAGTTCAAGTCGCTGGACAACGCTGTCGGAGAGATCCAGCACCACGAATCCATCCTCAGAGAGGTCTCCGACCTCTGGGGCGTGGGCTATGACGACATCCCGAAGACTGCCCAGCGGTTCTTCAACGAGTGGAAGGAGCTCGGCAAGAAGAACAAAGAGCTGCAGGCTGAACTGGTCCAGCAGACGATCGCCGCTGCCCTGAGCAGGCCAGGCGACACAGTGGACCTCGTCGTGCCCGGCGCCGACTTCGGCACGCTCATGAAGACCGTCGGGAGCTTCAAGAAGGAGTTCAAAGGCAGGACCGTCATTTTCCGCGGGGACAACTTCGCTTACGGCTACTCCGATCTGATCAACGTCAGGGAGAAGCTGGCGGAAGCCTACATGAATGTAGACGGCAACGAGCACGAGGCTAAAGCGTTCAAGGCAAAAGCTGCTCAATAATCAGCCCTGCGGGTAGTGTTCGCGGGGGAACTTTTAGTAAAAAGTGGCCCTTTCCGGGTGAGTCTGAAAGGGCCTTATACTTTTTTAAATCTCTTTTTCTTTGTTCTCGATCTTCGTAGCTCCGTTGAGCATATCCTTGATCTTGTCCATCGCCTTCAGCAGGACCAGGAAGCCGCCGAGGGCGCCCAGCGCTATGGCGATGATGTCAAGAGCCTGGAGGAACAGAGTCACGTACTGCGCCGGGATACGGCCGTATACCGACGGGTACATGCCGCCCCACAGCATGCCGCTGGCAGCCTTGTCCAGTAACCATAGCAGCACGACACCGATGACGATCAGCACGAAAGTCGCCGACAGATTGCGGGCGCTGTTCATGTTGATCTTGTCGATGCCGAGCAGCAGCAGGAAAATCGCCGCGGCCAGGAAGTAGACCTTATTGATCAGCAGGAAGTACAGCGCTTCGTGCGGGATGACGTACTTCGCCACTTCTCCCGCGATTACGAGCACGACTGCCCCGATGACCACCATGGCAACGAGTGCCAGGAGCTTACGCATTTTTTCATCCATGTCCAGAATCTCAACCTCCTCTGGATATTGATACTTGATCGTATGAACGACCATATATATAACCGTTTTAGTACCAAAGGTAAATATTACGATTATTTCATGAAAAATTGCTTAAATTTGCAACTATTTTATGAAACAATCCATTAATGTAACTATGCGAGCGATAGAACACGTTGCCCGGGTAGTTCTGGACGTTGTCGCGTAACTGATCCGGCCAAATCCCCCGCACTCTGGCCCACCATTAATTATTTCCATACGCCGGGGAATTACTATCCTGATCAACAGATGGGGTTTTGCTGATGATGGAAGGCACGATGGAGGACAGGAGTGGCAAGCTTGGCGCAGTCCTGCGCAAGCTCAACGAGTCCGGCATCGAGGCCTCCGCAGTGGTGAGCAGGGACGGCTTCATCCTGCAATCCGAGCTGCAGGCCGGGGAAGAGGAGAAGGCGGCGTTCGCCGCTATGGCCGCTGCTGTGCTGGGCGCCGCCGAGACGGCCACGTCCGAGCTGAAGCAGGGCGTGCCCCGCAGGGTCATCATCGAGGCCGGAGATCACAAGCTCATCGAGGTCGGCGCCGGTCCCGTGGCACTGCTGGTGGCCATGGTGGGGCCGAAAATGACGCTGGCAGAGGCCCTGAAGGCGATCGATAAAGCAGCGCTGGAAATTCGTTCGCTGGTTAAGCCATCCCGCTGACGCGCCTTTAGTGCAAAGGCTTGTATAACAAGCTATGTAATAACTGTTTATGGTCCGGCTACTTCCACTGCTGATAACAACGATACTCTTGCTTCTCGTTTCCACAGGAGTAACTCTGGCTACGCCCCCGGTCAGCCCGGACGATGTGATATGGTCCCGGGAGATCGCCAGCCCTGGCGACCAGAACGTGTTTTCCATCATCCCTGTTTCAGGCGGAGGCTATGCTCTGGCAGGCTTCGAAAACAGATCGGGCGCTGAAACCGGGCTTCTGCTGAAGACTGACGCAGGGGGCTATCGGTCCTGGAGCCGGAGCTACGAGTCCGGGCAGCTGGCCGAGCTCTACGATCTCCGGCAGACTGCGGACGGAGGTTATCTGCTGGCTGGCTTCACCCTGCCCGAAAGTGCAGACATGGGCTTCACTCCAGACGGCCTGGCTGTGAAAACCGATTCATCCGGGGCTAAAGAGTGGATGAAGACCTTCGGAGGCGCCGGCCTCGACATATTCACCGCTGTCATGGCCGATGGTAACGAGTACACCTTCGCGGGCCTGAACACCTCCGGCGCCTCCTCTGAACTGAGGTCGTACATGGTAATAACTGATCTCAACGGCAATGTGTTGTATGAGTTCGGACACGGTGAGGATGGCAGGAACGTGCAGTGCTACGATGCTAAAAGGGCGCCGGATGGGAGCTCCATCCTGGCCGGATCTTTCGGGAGGGCGGGCGTATATGGCCAGGACCGGCCATACATGGCCAGGATCAGCGATAGTGGCGAAGCGCTGTGGCAGAAGACTCTCCTGGGGTACGGCGATAACTACGCGGAGTCAGTCGCCATCGTAGACGGCGGATACGTAATGGCCGGCACTATCGATAACGATGCTGGCAACAGCAGCTACGACTTCTACCTGGCTAAGCTGGACATGAACGGCAACCTGCTCTGGAACCGCAGCTACGGCGGGCCTCAGGAGGAGCGGGCCAAGTGCGTGATCAGCACGCCTGACGGCGGTTACCTGCTGGTCGGATTGAGGGGCCCGGAGGACGGCAATACCAGCGCCTACGTCGTGAAGACCGACTCTGCGGGCGAGCTGGAGTGGGACCGGTCGTTCGAGGACAGCGGCAAGGACATCCGGCTTTACCGGGCGGTCATGGCACCCGACGGTGGCTACGTGCTGGCGGGCTACGTGAGCACTGCCGCAAACGGCGACGACGCCTGGCTGGTCAAGCTCCGGGGCGAGCCGGGCTATGGCTCTGCAACAACCGCTCCGACGCCCCGGGACCCCGGCTGCTGCTGTGCGCCCCTGCTGGTGCTGCCCCTGCTGCTTATCGGCACACTATACGCCGCCGTCCGCCGCCAGTAAGTGCTGGTCACTTTTGAAATTTTTTTCGAGCGCCCGTACCATTTACACGAAGTACGCGAAGTACACGAAGTACGCGAAGTTTGATAAAAGGGCTGACAGCAAGCTGATCTTATCGTAAAACTTCGTGTATAGTCATTACTGGAACTTTTTGGACACGAGTCCGATCAGGTAAGGGCACGCGTGCCCTTGCATATTCTCATGTGAACGTACACGAACGCTGCGCTGTGCCAGCCTGCATTCGCAGGCGTTCAAAAGGCGAACACCCAGACACAGAAAATGTCCAAAAAGTTTCAAGAATGACTATACTTCGTGTAAACGGTACCTGACCGCCCGAAAAGAGTCAGAAACGACTTATGCTCGCCGTCGACGAGCGCCTCACCAGCGGTGAGTCATCATCTCTGCCGAGCAGCAATTTATTTAACCTATTCTTCGTATCTTACTACCCAAGCAGAGTGATTTTTATGGTGAACGCAGCACTGATCGGCGGAGAGCAGTCGGGTAAGACCACGCTGGCCGCCAAGCTGGGCAAGAAGGGCACCGAGTCCGATATCGTGCTCTACAACTTCGTGAAGGGAGACAACATCCTCGCAGTCATCGATCCGGTGGGCTACCCCAAGTCCCCGAAGCCGCTGGTGAACGCGGCCAACATGTCCGATGTCATCGTCTTCTGCATCGACGCCAAAGGCCTCGACGCCCGGGCCGGGGAATGCATCATCATGCTGGACCTGCTCAAGCCTAAACACGGCATCATCACGATCACCAAGTCCGACACGTCTAACCCCTATGCCATCGACGAGCTCAAGAACAAGATCAAGCTGATGACGAAGGGCACTGTCCTGGAGTCGTGGGAAGTCCTGCCCACCTCGACCAAGAGCTTCGAGAACATCGACAAGCTCAAGGACATCATCTTCGACCTCGACAACAAGCTAAAAGAGGAGAACAAGGCCCTCAACGACAAGCCCGCCCGTGTTGCTATCGACCATCACTTCAACGTCACGGGCGTCGGCACCGTCATCCTCGGCTACGTGAAACAGGGCACCATCCACATGAAGGAGAAGATCAAAGTCTGGCCCATCCAGCAGGAAGCCGAAATCCGCTCCATCCAGATGAACGACGTCGACGTCAAGGAAGCCCCGACTGGATCCAGGGTCGGCCTCGCGCTCAAGAATGTCCAGAGCAAAGACCTTGACAGGGGCCACATCCTCTCCGTAAAAGAAGAGGTCGGCGACCAGCTGGCCCTCAACTGCGTAACGGCAAAGTTCAAGGGCGAGTTCAAGCCCGGCGACAAAGTCCACGTTTACGCAGGCCTCCAGTCCACCCCGGGCAACATTGTCAAGATCACCGAGAACGGCAAGGAAATCGAGTCCACGAAGTCCTCGGGCAAGTACGTCGTCCACCTCAAGACCGACAAGGAAGTCGCTTATACCACAGGCGACCTGTTCCTGCTCTCCAGGCTCGAAGACCCCAAGCAGCGGTTCCTCGCCAGCGGAACTGTATAAAACGTGCCGCCGGTACTCACCACCACGGCACAACACTTCTTTTTTCTGCAACGGCAAACTTTTGAACCACAGCGATACGACGGGCTGATGGCATGGAGGCAATCCTTCAATTGTTATTATATGGGAAAACCAGGAATCACTATTGAAAGTAGTTTACCGGTCATGCGATCATAATGATATGCTGAAACACCTGGCCAGTAAACAGTTATTGGTTAATGCACCGTCTCCGTGCCGCCGTGGACTAAAAAAGGAGTAACCTGTGTGGGGTCGGATTGTCGCCGTGTCGTTGTGCCGCCGTGGTTGAAAAGAGCCATCGTGGTCTTTACTCGAACTGGAACAGCCGGGCCTGTAAGCAATCGGCAATCACTGCGTGAGACGTCTTCCACGTCTTCCTGGCGCAGTCGGGCAGGCACTTGTGTTTCATGTAGTAGTTCTTGAGAAAAGTCTTGGTAACCGGGTCGGCGGGATAGCCGCTGCCTACGTCTTCGCCCATCTTCTCGGATATCTCCCTGATTAAGGAGTCCCGGTGGACCTTGGCGATGATCGATGCGGCGGACACTATGGGGTACTTGCTGTCGGCCTCATGGGCGGATACAATTTCAAGCTCGAAGTCGAGGCATTTCTTGACATTGAGGCCGAACCTCTCGGCGTTCACGTCGCAGGCATCAAGATAGGCGATGGTGGGCTTAGCGGAGCGGATGATGCCGGCAAAGCAGTTGACTTCCAGCTGGTTGAGGTTGTCCTCCGACTCGAACCGGGCGTCTATTTCATAGGGCGGGAGGACGGAGAGCTCGTACTTGTACTTATCCTTGAGGATAGCGGCAAACTCTTCTCTCTTCCTGGGAGTGAGCTTCTTGGAGTCCTTCAGGCCCATCGCCTCGATGGTCGGCAAATCCTTCTCTTCGGCCATCAGGCCGCATACGACCAGCGGGCCGATGACAGGGCCGCGGCCGGCCTCGTCGATGCCCATTATAAGAGAGGTGCGCTTTTTGGCCATAATGGTCACTCCTCGATTAAGCCCAGTCCTTTCTCTTTTCGGATGCCTCTTTTTGGGCACAGGTCATCCACAGGGCAGTCGTGGTGCAGTGGCAGCACGGCCTTGCAGAAGTCCCGGCCGAGGTTGATGATCAAAAGGTGGGCCATGCCCGGAATGCGGTGTTTGCGCTCGAGGTCTTCCTTAACCCTGCGTTTAGCCGCCTCGCTGTCACCTGTGGCGAGGCTGAGACCGGTACGCTCGGAGACCCGGCAGATGTGCGTATCAACAGCCACAACACTGTGGCCAAGGCTGAACAATAGCACGCAATCCGCAGTCTTGGGGCCGACACCGTAAAGGCTCATCAAAGCTTCCCTGGCCTCGGCAGTCGGGGCATTACGCATCCACTCGATACTGCCTCCGTACCGGTCGATGATCTCCTGGGAACACCTGATGATAAAGTCCGCCTTGTAAGGCCCGGAGGTCCGGATCAGCTCCTCCAGCTCCTTCTTCTCGGCTGACGCCATCTTGTACACGTCGATGCCCTTGTAGCGGTGCTGCAGGCGGTGGAACGTCTTCCTGGCGCTGTCTGCAGTCTTGTTCTGAGTGAGAATTGTAATAATCAGTGAGATATAGGGGTCCTGTAATTTTAAGACCCAGCAGTTCCTGTAATACTCTTTCAGCCGCAACAGCAGCTTGTTTTCCCCATGGTAGACCTGGTCCAGCGGGTAGTCGAACTCGGACACCACCCTTTCCCGGTACTTCTCCGGCTTCACTATCAGGGAGCCGTCCTTCGCCTGCTCCAGGTAGACGTCCTCGTCCGCGTCGGGGTAGTACTTGAGGTAGCCGTCCTTAAACGGCGTCCACTCCAGGGCGGTGATCTGAATGTCCATGGTCGAGCGCAGGTCGACAGACCGCAGGTCGTAGTCCATCACAGGCACGTCACCACTCATTTTATATTAGTTTTCCGGCCTGCTGATGTCCAGAGCGGCCAGCGCATCGACTATCTGGCCGAGCGACTCGACCTTATAGTCCGGCTCTGCGGAGCGACCGTTGGCGCTATAATATTTGGACGCATACTTCTCGAAGTTGGCCATGTACTTCGTAAACAGAATGGCTTTCCAGCCGCACGCCTTTGCCCCGTAGACGTCGAGCAGCGGGTTATCGCCTACGTGGACGATATTTTCAGGAGCAGACCCCAGGCTTTTCAGGGCTCTGTCGTAGATCTGCCGGCCGGGCTTGATATGCCCGACTTCATCCGAGAACGTCATCGCTGTAAAGCAGCCGGCCAGACCGTACTCACTCAGCACTTCCCGCATCGTCCTTCCCGGAGTCCTGCCCGTATTTGAGATGAGTCCGAGCCTGTAGCCCTGCTCTTTAAGCGTGTTGATGATGTCTGCGGCGCCGTCGACCAGCTTCGGGCGGAAGTCGAGCAAGGCGCAGGAATAGGGGTCTCTGATGATCTCCATCGTGCTGTCGTCAGGCTCCAGGCCCATGCCTTCCAGGAACAGTGCGAGGTGGCCGTCGTTGCTGATGTCCCTTTCGCTCTTCCAGACTGTGGTGAGGCACTCCTCGGTGTAGTCGTAGGCGATCCTGATCTCTTCGCAGGTGCAGGGGTGGCCGTGGTCGCGCAGCGCATCCCGGATGCTCTTCATGCGGTGCATTTTCAGCCGGTCGTCGTAGAATTCGTGGACAACCAGGGTATTCCAAACGTCGAAGGTTACCGTGTCGATCGTCATTAGGGCCTGCTCCTTCAATATTCACCGGTCGAGATATGAGATCGCTTCGGGAATCTGGCTCAGCGCTTCGACCGAGCGGTCCGGCACATGCGGGACATTGATAGCAGGGGTGTAGCGGGTGAAGTGGATGCACTTCATGCCGAACTCTTTCGAGCCCTGCACGTCCAGCAGCGGGTGATCGCCGATGTGGACCGTCCTGGCCGGGGCTGCCCGCAGCTCGTCAAGAGTGGACGAAAAAATACGTCCGTCAGGCTTGAGGTAGCCCGTCTCGTTAGAGAACGTGGTCACCTCGAAGTAGCGCAGGATGCCGAGGCGGTCCATGATCTTTCGCATGGACTTGCCCGGGGTGCGGCCGGTGTTCGAGATCAGCCCGAGCTTTACCCCGGATTTTTTTAGCGAATCCAGCACTTCTCCCGCGCCGTCGACGAGGAACGGCTCGACCTGGAGGACCGCTTCTGCATAAGGCTTCTCAGCCGCTGAGATCAGCTTCGGCGAAGGCTCGATGCCCATGCACTTCAACAGAATTTCAGCCTGCTCCGGCGTGTCGACGTCCAGGTTTTGGGACCATCTTTGCTGCAGGTAGCTTTCCGAGCTGGCGTAAGCCCCGGTGATCGCATCATCTGTTATGGATATACCCTCTGCCTCCAGCGCAGACCTGATGCCTGCCGTGCGGACAGCGCGTAAGCGATCGTCGTAAAGGTGATCGTGGGCTATGAGAGTAAACCAAAGGTCAAAAGTAACTGCCTCTATGCCAGCCATGTTAACTCCACGTATACATTCCAGACGGCAGACATAATATCTTTGTGCAGGGGCGTTAGAAAAATTAAGGTTTCTTTACGGCGGGCGCGAACTTGTCCACGATCTTCCGGGTGTCGTCCTGCAGGCCCGTAACCTCGCCCTGCTCCAGCGCAACCGTTCTCCGGGCTACGCCGATGACCTTGTTGCCGGCGCTCTCCGCCGAATACAGGTGGATGCCCTTGTCTGTTATCGCGTAGTAGTTCCCGGGCTTTTCCTTGTTCAGCTCGTTGAACTTGCCGGACCAGACGGCTGCCTCTTCGTCAGGATCGTTGATGGTGGAGGCGATCACCAGGCCGTCGACAGTAGAAAGGGTAACTGCGTTCAGCCTGTACTTCTTCTCCAGCGCCTCGATGCTCTCCTTCATGGTGCCCTTGACCACTTCGATCGCAGGCGCGGCAGGCTTTTCAGGTGCTATTACAGGCGCTTTTTCAGCCGGCTTCTCCTTCGGGGCGGCCCTGGGCTGCGGTACTGGTTTACCGGCAGGTGCTGGCGCTGCTGCTGGCGTTTCCCGCCCGGAGTACTCCTTTAGTATTCTTACGGCCTCAAGTAACAGCGATGCAAGGCCTCCTGCGAGTACCAGCGCTATCAGAGTAGTAATGGCAAGCTGAGCAGGATCCGACGTGCCCGTAAGGTCGTAAAGGCGGCTTAATACGTCCATGGAATGGTCCACCTGAAAATTACTATCAATCTGGCACGAACCTATTTAAAATATTTCGTTTGGCCAGGTATCATCTGGGGTGCTCAAGCTTATTATAAAATTGAAACCATATGTAAACTAATGGTTGCACTACAATTCATTTTTGCCTCTTTCCCGTCGCAAACAGCCTGTGCCTCACGTGCTCCTCGCCCCGGAAAACCCTGCGCGTCAGCCGGCTTTCCACCCGGGGCTCCAGCCCATCCAGCAGCTCAAGAAGCTCCGCTTCCGAAAAATAGTGATAGATAATCCCGCTCTCCCGCCTGAAAGTATGGGGTTCGATCTCGTTCCCGCCGTACCTCATGTCCTCCCGGCCGAAGCCCTCTATGAAGACCCTTCCGTCCGGCGCCAGCACCCTTCTTATCTCTGCCACGGCCATCTGCCGCTCGGGAGCCAGCAGGTGCTGCAGGACGTCGTAGCACACCACTGCGTCGAACAGATTATCCTTGAACGGAAGGTACCTGGCATCGCCTTCCACCCGGTCACCTTCCCGGATCATCAGGAGGCCCTCCCTCGCCACGTCCATGCCGACCACGTTATAGCCGGCCCGCAAGAGGGGAGCCATGATCTTGCCGCTGCCGCAGCCCACGTCCAGCACCAGTGCCCCGGGCTCCACAGCAGCCTTGATCGGGCCGATATCGTAAGGGCCCCTCCATGTTGCGCTGGAATACTCCTTCTTCCACGCTTTCAGATGCGAAACTTCCATACCCTTAGAACCCCTTTATTTCCTGTGGAACAAGCCCACCGCGAGTATCTCATTATATCAGGTAGCGGAAGAGCTATAAAATGTAGTCGCTAATGCATAGGTGATGTGGCGTGAAATAGCCTACTGGGGTAAAAAGCTGGACGACGCGGGGCTGGTCAGCTCCCGGTTCGGCAACATCAGCGTGAGGACGAAAAACGGATTGCTGATCAAGCGAACCGGCGTCATGCTCGGGAACATCACCGGGCCCGAAGACCTCGTCGAGGTGGGTTTGCACCCCTCGGAGGACGACGAAGACGACTCAAACGAGTCGTACGCATCCACCGAGACGCCCAGCCACCGGGCCATCTACCTGAGCACAAACGCGAAGGCGATCATCCACGCTCACCCGAGGTTCGGCATCGTGGAATCAATACTACAGAAGGACGAGGTCAAGCCACTGGATACAGAAGGCCTGCCTTTTCTGGGTACGATACCCATCATAGATGGTGAAACCGGCACCCAGGTACTGTACGACAACGTCTACAAGCTCTTCGCCACGGGGAAATACAAGGGCGCCCTCAACCGGGGCCACGGCTCTTTCGCGATAGGCGCAGACCTGGCCGACTGTTTCAACACGACCGCCATGATAGAGCACAGCTGCTTCGTGAAGTACCACGTAGACCTGGCAAAGAAATAACAAATCTCGGCCCCGGGGGGCCTCGGTTTTAGATCGCAAAGACGCAAGGGCGCAAAGACGCAAAGAATAATAGAAAAAACTTAGCGCCTTTGCGCCCTTGCGTCTTTGCGATCTAAGAACAAGGCGGCTTGGCGCCGACCTCAGTTCATCATTTGATCTCCAGGTACCTGATGACAATGCGGGCGAACAGGTAAGCTCCCAGGCCGGCGAGCAGGTAAGCCCAGGCGTTGTTCCGCCCGACCAGGCCGGTCATGCCGGACGAGGCCAGGTACATGATGGCGCCCGCATAGATGACCAGCAGGCCTAACATGATCGCGTTGAGCAGACCCAGATGTGGAGACCACCCGGTGCTCTGGCGATAGCCATGCCTTGACTTTCCGAGCTCCCGCCTCATTTCCCGGCAGGTCTTGTCAAAAGGCTCGTTTACCGGGTTGCCGCACTTCGGGCAAAACCTGGCATCTATCGGGATATCGGCTCCGCAGTTCAGACACGTGACCATGGTTACTGATGCCTCTGCTAAATTTCTCAGGCTACATCCGTTTTTACATAGTTATGCAGCACCCATACCTTGATAATATCGCAGCCAGTATCAGGTACAGATTGCGAGGGAGTAGAAATGGCTACGGACAATCCTGTTAACTATTCTGAGGTCTTCGAGGACGTGCTCGAGCGAGGAGAGCGTCTCGTCTGGACCGGGAGGCCCCGGCAGGACTCGATGATGCCCCTGAACCCGAAGTCCACGCTGATCACCGGCGTGGCAGCGCTATTCTCCCTGATGTTCGCCGTACTCGCCGGACTGCTGGTCTACAATACCCTGTACCGGGTGATCGGGGCGGTCCTGGGCCTGATCTTCTGTATCGTGTGCGCCTACGCCACCTTTAACCAGGTCGGCGGAGGCTTCCTGGCCCGGAAGAAAGCTTACTACGCTCTGACGAACCGGCGGGCGCTGGCATTATTCCTGCACAGGGTCCCGGCGCTGGTGGCAGTAGATGTAAGTAACCCCGTCAGGCTGCGCATGTCCTCCGGCGAGAGGGGCACGATCTACTTCGGGGAGGGCGTCATGACATACGTAGGCATGGAGCACGTCCGGGGAGGAAAGAGGCTGTTCGACCTGGCGTTCGAGGATATCGAAGATGCCCGGCAGGTCTACGACCTGATATGCCGGCAGAACCCGGAACGCAGAGGGCCACCGGTGGCTTGAAACGAGTATACTAGCGTGCATTTCCGGTTGTTCGGGCTATCGAAGACAATTACACGAACGCTGCGCTGTGACGCCATATACAAGAGACTGCTTCCAGTCGGTCACGGCGCAGCGATCGTATTGTTGTCCCGCTATACCTAAAGCACTTTCAGTAGCGCCTCGACCATGTCCTCAAAGGTAAACCGCTCCGGCACGACGTCGACCCGGATCCCGCTCTTCTTTAAAAAATCCGCAGTCGGGTGCCCGATCACTGCTACTTTCCTGGAATTGATCTCGCTCTTCAGCCGGTCGAGCACTCCCATGGATTCGCCCATCATGAGCAGGCTTCTCGCCGTCATGGTGCTGGTGAACGTGTAGGCGTCGATGTTGCCTGTCAGGGCCTCCCTGACGAAAGCTGCCTGTTCCTCGCCGCTCAGGGGCACGATATCGTAGACGATGATCTCCCTGACCTTCGCTCCTCCGGCCTCTAGCCCGGAGATCAATACCGGGTTGCCGTGGTCGCTGCGGAGGACCTCGACTCTTTTGCCCTTGAGTTTGGCGCAGAATTCTTCTACGATGCCCTCGCTGGAAAATGTTCCGGGCATCTGGAGGTGGGTGATGCCGCGCTGGTTCAGGACGCTGTTGGTCTTGGGTCCTATCCCGATGACTTCAATGGCGTTAAGCTGCTTCGTCAGCGTTGCCGGGTCCGGTGCCTGGTCGTAGATGAACTGTACCCCGTTCTGGCTGGTGATGATGACCGTGTCCACCTCGCCTGCCTCTAACCGTTTGAAAAAGGCTTCGAGGGCGCCATCGTTGCGGGGGATCATCTCCATCATGGGCACAGGCACGGCCTCCAGGCCTTTCTCTTTCAGGACCCTGACTGTATCCGGCAGGAACTTTCTCGGCCGCGTCACCGCCACCCGCTTCATGCCCCGGACACCTCGTGTACGCCGGGCACCTCGTGTACGCCGAGCACCTCGTGCATCTTCACGACGTCGCCGACTACCACTATTGCCGGCGCTTCAACCCCTCTCTTCTCAGCGAGGTCCACTATCGTCGTCAGGGTGCCGACGGTGATGCGCTGTCCGGGGGTGGTGCCTTTCTCTACGATGGCGACCGGGGTATCGGCAGCTTTGCCGTTGTCGAGAAGTGCCTGTACGTTGTCTCTGAGGCGGCTGACGCCCATGAGGATGACAAGGGTGCCGTTCATCGCGGCCAGCGATTTGAAGTTCAGCGCACTCTCTCCTTTGGTGGGGTCCTCGTGCCCTGTGATGAAGGTCACGGAGGAGGCCAGGTCCCGGTGGGTCACGGGTATGCTGGCGGCTGCTGGCGCTGCGATAGCCGAGCTGATGCCGGGCACGACTTCGAAGTCTATGTTGTTCTTCGCCAGCTCTTCCGCCTCTTCTCCTCCCCTGCCGAACACGTAGGGGTCGCCGCCTTTCAGCCGGGCGACGACCTTGTGCTTCTTCGCCTGCTCTACCAGCATCCGGTTCATCTCTTCCTGCGGCACAGTATGCTTGTCGGCCCTCTTGCCCACGTCGATCAGTTCCGCTTCAGGGTTGAAGTACTGCCTGATGCCAGGTCCCACTAACGCGTCGTACAGGATAACGTCCGCCTGCCCCAGGATTCTTACGGCTTTCAGCGTGATCAGCTCTGGGTCGCCCGGGCCGCCGCCGATGAGGTACACTTTACCAGCAGTCGTCGTCATCACTTGTTCAGCTCCTTGCGGGCCGCGTCGGCCAGCGTCAGGCCGCCGGACAGGGCGAGCCTTTCGGCCACGCGCTTCGCGTGCTCCTCGCACCCGGCCACGGGGATGGTGTCCCTGACCCTGACCTGCTGCTTGCCGTCGAGGGAGAGCACTTCGCAGATCACGTCCAGCTCGTCCCCTACCCTCGTCGCGTAGACGCCCATGGGCACCACGCAGCCGCCGTCGAGCCCGGCGGCGATGATCCGCTCCACCCTCGTCTCGATCCAGGTGGTCTCATCATTCAGCTTCTTTACCGCGTCGGCCTCCGGGGAGCCCTGTCTGGCCACGATGGCGATGACTCCCTGGTTGGCCGCAGGCACGAAATTATAGGGATCGAGGCGTTCGGTCTTCAGGTCCATGCCCAGCCGGATCAGCCCGGCCTCGGCGAGGAGGATGGCGTCATACTCTCCTTCCTGAAGCTTGCGCAGCCGGGTGTCCACGTTGCCCCGGATGTCCTTCGTGGTCAGCCCGGGGTAGTGGCGGTAGATCATGGCGGCCCTGCGGGTGCTCGAAGTGCCCACTACGGCCCCTTTCGGCAGGTCTGCCAGCCGTTCTGCGTTTCTGATTACGGCCACGTCCAGCGCGGATTCCCGCTTGAGGACTGCGGCGGTCACAAGGCCCTCTGGGCGTACCGTGGGGATGTCCTTGAGGCTGTGGACGGCCACGTCGATCTCGTTCTTTATTAGTAAGTCGTCGATCTCCCTGACGAAAGCCCCATAGCCCTTCATCATGTATAGCGGGCTGTCCTTCTGGACGTCGCCGGAGGTCTTGACGATCGTGATCGTGGCTTCCACTCCCTGCCCTTTGAGCAGGCGGCGGACTTTTTCCGCCTGGGCTAGTGCCAGCTTGCTTCCCCTGGTTCCTATCCTCATCGCAATGCTCCTATTTCACCACAGCCAGCGACTTCTTGCAGGCCGTCACTATCTGCTCCATGTCGGCCTGGGAGTGGGCCAGCGACAGAAAGTTGGTCTCGAACTGGGAGGGCGGGAAGAACACGCCGTTCTGCAGCATGTGCTGCCAGAATTTCATGAACCTGACCTTGTCCGCCTTCAGCGCCTGCTCGTAGTTCTCGGGCTGGGGCCCGAAGAACAGCTGGAACATGGAAGCGATGCCTGTCGGAGTCACCTGGTCCTCCATCTTGAGGCCCCGGACGACGTCGTTGAGGGACTGCCACAGCGCCCTGCCCTTCGCGTTCACCTTGTGGTGGACGTTCTCCTTCTCCAGTACCTCGACCGTGGCCATTCCGGCCGTAAGCGACAGAGGGTTGCCATTGTAAGTCCCGGCCTGGTAGACTCCTCCCTGCGGCGCCACGGTCTCCATGATGTCCTTCCGCCCGCCGAAAACGCCGATGGGCAGGCCGCCGCCCGCGATCTTGCCCAGCGTGGTGAGGTCGGGCTCGACGCCGTAGTAGCCCTGGGCGCCGAAGATGCTGATCCTGAAACCGGTGATGACCTCATCGAAGATAAGCAGCACGTCGTGTTCCTTGGTCACGTTCCTCACAGCCCGCAGGTACATGTCCTTGGGCAGGATGGGCCCCATGTTGCCCATGACCGGCTCCATGATGAGGCAGGCGATCTCGCCTTCGTGCGCCGAGAGGGTTTCCTCCAGGGCCTGGATGTCGTTGTACGGCACCTGCAAGGTGTTCTTAGCCACGTCGACGGGGACGCCGAGCGAGTCGGGGACTCCGATGGTGGCGGCGCCCGAGCCGGCCTTGACCAGTACGGCATCGTGGGCACCGTGGAAGCCTCCCTCGATCTTGACGATCTTATCCCGGCCGGTGAAGCCCCGGGCCGCCCGGATCGCGCCCATCGTGGCCTCGGTGCCGGTGTTCACGAACCGCAGCATCTGCATGCCCGGGTAGTACGTCTTGATCTTTCTGGCGTACTCCACCTCGGCCTCGCTGGGCGTGCCGTAGAGGCAGCCGCTTTCCAGCTGCTTCGTGATCGCCTCTCTGACCGCGGGGTGCCCGTGGCCGAGGATGAGGGGCCCGTAGGCGAGGCAACAGTCTACGTACTGGTTGCCATCTACATCGGTGATGTGGCTGCCGCTGGCGGATTTAGTGAAGAAGGGGAACGGCTTGATCGCCCTGACCGGGCTGGACACGCCGCCCGGGAAGAGCGTCTTTGCCTCCTGGTATAGCTGCGCTGACTGATCCTGCATCAAAAAGATTACCTCTGTAACTGTTCTTGCTTTAGTGTAAAACCATCCTTTTATACAATCATTTCCCCATAGCCCCAAGCCTGGGAGCGATCTCTTTCGCGAAGTAGGTGATGATCATGTCGGCCCCTGCCCGGCGCATGGACAGCAGCGTCTCTCTGGCGACCTTCTCGCCGTCCAGCCACCCGTTGGCGGCCGCCGCTTTGATCATGGCGTACTCGCCGCTCACGTTATATGCTGCTACCGGCACCCGGAACTCGGACTTGACCCGGTAAATAATGTCTAAATAGGATAACGCGGGCTTGACCATGACGATGTCCGCACCTTCCTCGAGGTCTAGGGCTACTTCCCTTATCGCCTCGTCCGAATTCGCCGGATCCATCTGGTACGTCGACCGGTCGAAGCCCTGGCACCCCGATGAGGCTGCTTCCCTGAACGGGCCGTAGGCGGCCGAGGCGTACTTGGCCGCGTAGGACATGATGATCGTGTCTTTCAGGCTGTGAAAGTCCAGCTCGCTCCTTATAGCGTGGACCATGCCATCCATCATGCCCGAGGGGGCGACCACGTCTGCGCCAGCCCTGGCATAGTTGACGGCGGTCTTAGCGATGATGTCCAGAGTGGCGTCGTTGTCGACCGTGTGGTTCTTGATCGGCCCGCAGTGGCCGTGCGTGGTGTACTCGCACAGGCACACGTCTGCGATAACTAAAAGATCCCTGTTCCGGCGCTTGATCGCTTTGATCGACTGCTCTATCACATTGCCGGAAGCGTACGCGCTGTCGCCGGTGGCATCCTTGTGCTCCGGTATGCCGAACAGGATGACGGCGGGTATGCCCAGCTTTGCGATCTCGTCCGCCTCCGCTTCGAGGTCGGCGAGAGGCAGCCTCTCTATGCCTGGCATGGAGCCTATTGGCTTGCGTTCCTCAGCGCTCTCGTCCACGAAAATGGGGCAGATCAGGTCTTTGACGTCGAGCGAAGTTTCGCTGACCATGTCCCTGATGAGCTTAGTCTGTCTTAGACGCCTTAGTCTTGTTACCGGGTATCCCATTGCTCTCTTCCACCCACAGGTCGAATAGCTCCTCCGCACGGCGGAGGCAGTCCTCGTCGCACCGCTCGGCAGCCCGCTTGAGCTGCCGGGTCGGGGCGGCCAGTATCTTGTTGGTCAGGGCCAGTGAAAAGTCGTGGAGGATACTGATCTGCTGCTCAGTCAGCTCTCCCGCGGTGTTCAGGCGGGTCACTGCCCTGCGGAGTTCCGCCGCCCTGATGTGATCGGTACGCTGGTACAGGCCCCCGATGACCTTATCGGCATAAAGGCGCCTGATGTCCCGCTGAAGCAGAACCAGCTCTTCTTCGATAATCGTTTCTACTTTTACTGTCTCGCCCTGCCTGCGCCTCATGCTGGCTTCGTTGATCTGCCGCAGGCTGTCGATATTATACAGCATAGCCCCGGGCACCTCGCCCACTGTCTCCTCGACGTTACGGGGATTGGTGATGTCGATGAAGATGAGGGGCTTCTCGCTCTTGCACTGCTCCACCATCTTCCTCGTGATGATGAGGTGAGGGGCGCCTGTGGCGCAGATCACTACTTCGGCGCTGCCCATGTAGTCGCATAAGCGCTCCAGCCTGATGGCGACGCCCTGCAGGCTCGATGCCAGTTTCTCCGCCTGCTCAAAGGTGCGGTTGGCGACGTATATCGCCCGGAGGCTCTTCTCTGCCATCGCGTTAGCCACGAGGGTGCCCATCTCCCCGGCGCCGACGACAAGGATAGTCCTGCCACGCAGATCGCCTAACAGCGACTCGGCCAGCTCTACAGCCGCCGACCCGATCGAGACCGAGCCCTTGTTGATCTCTGTCTCACTGCGGGCGCGGGTGCCCACGTGGATCGATTTAAGGATGGCCGTAGAAAGTACCGGGCCTAAAGTCCCGAGCCGCTGAGCTTGCAACAGCGCTGTCTTCAGCTGCCCCATAATCTGGTCCTCGCCCACGATCATGGATTCCAGGCCGCAGGCCAGCCTGAGCAGCCCTCGCAGGCACTCATCCCCGGCCTTGATCTCTGCGAGCTCCAGGGGCATGCCCTCGGTACGGGCAAAGCCGGTGAGATCATCCACAGCCTCCGCCACCGCGTAGATTTCCACCCGGTTGCAGGTTTGCAGCAGCACGGCTTCCGATACCCCGGGCAGGGAGATGAGCCTGAGCATCGCCACATCCGGGTCCCGGAAGCGGGCGTGCTCGATGCCGTCGATGCCCGCGTGCCTGTGGTTGACCGAGATGCTGCAAACCTGAGCCATGTGATCACTTTTTACGTATAATCATATGATATAGTAACACTTTTACTTAGTTTCTTAGCACTTCAACCCGATAAAGCTTGCGCAGTAAAAGATTGCCGGTAGCATACTTTCGAGCCGGGGACCGTCAATCAATATATGCAACTTGTTGAAAATTAGTTATGCTTACTGTATCAGAGCAGATCTCCATGAAACAATGTAAATATCAGATAAATCCCTGGCCCATCCCTTATGAGACATACGCTTACGTGAAACTGACCGAAAGGGCCGCTACCATCGTATTCGACAAGCTGGGCCCCGGCCTGAAGGAAAAATCCTACGAGAAGTGCCTGGCCAGGGAACTGGGTAAAAAGGGCCTGACAGTAAGGAGGCAGGTAAACCTGCCGGTCATCTACGACGGTGAAAGTATCGGCGATACTTACCGGGTCGATCTGCTGCTCGAAGACGACCTGATCATCGAGGTGAAAGCGGTCGATAAGATCATCCCCTTGCATTACCTGCAGGTTCGGACGTACCTGAGGATCTACAACAAACGCGTCGGCATGCTGATCAATTTCAATTGCGAGGACATCGCAGACGGCCTGAAGAGGGTCGTTATCCACTAGGTGCTATGGTCTCTTCTCTTTTATCCGCATCAGCGCCAGCGTCAGGGCATCGTCGTACGACGTCTTCATTGCCTCCCAGACGGCCGGAGTCTTCAGGACGTCCCACAGCAGCCGCTCCCTGTCCTTCTGCTCGGGCATGACCTTCTTCAGGACTTCCCTCACGTCCGCCTGCAGCCTCACCATGTCCGCCATCTCCGCTCCCAGCGACGCATCCAGCCGCTGCCGCAGATATTTAGACATGGCCGGGCTCTTACCCCCGGTGGCGATGGCGATCGAAATGTCCCCTCTCGTAATCCTCGAGGGCAGGATCACCCCCGACTCCCCGTGCGCCGAATTAACCAGAATCCCGGCACCCTGCGCTTCCCGTACCACGGCCTCGTTGAACGCCTCGTCCCCGGTGGCCGCAATAACAAAAAAGGCACCGGCGATCAGCTCTCCGATCTCCTCCGGGGCGACGGCCTTCTGAACTCGGGTGATGCCGCTCATCGCCTCAAGCACGGGGGTAAACGTCGGGCTGACTACAGTCACCTCTGCCACACCGGCAAAGTACTGTGCTTTCCGTTCCCCGACCCCTCCCCCGCCGAAGATGACCACCTTCCGGCCTTTGAAGTCGATATAGAGGGGCAGGTAATCGCTCATACATCATAGATTGCGGGAAGTTGGACAAAAAGGTTTGGGCGCTGACAACGATAGCAAATCGGATTATCACCACGGCGGCACTACGGCACAGAGACAGAGCGAGATACGATCGTGAGATCAAATGTTTGAACCACGGCGGCACGGCGGCACGGAGACAACCCGTACCCGAATAGCAAGGCTCCTTTTTTTATTGAACCACGGCGGCACGGCGGACTGAGGGCACAGAGACAATCCGTCTCTTGTTACTATACTGGAGCAACTTGGAATCACCATAAAAAGTAGTTTACCTATCATGTGATTGTAATGATATATTGAAACACCCGGCCAGTAAATCATTATTGGGTAAGGGGCTGTCTCTGTGTCGCCGTGGACTGAAAAAGGAGTTCAATACTATCGGTACGCCATTGTCTCTGTGTCGCTGTGCCGCCGTGGTTCGAGTTACCACCCGGTTATTGCAAGTCGCACTGTCTCTGTGTCGCTGTGCCGCCGTGGTTTAAACATTTGCTTTCCAGCTGGTATAATACGGAGCCAGCCGCTGTGGTTGATATTACCAGTTGGTTTGTTTTAAGTCGGTCTGTCTCCGTGTCGTTGTGGTAAATTCGACAGTTACTCTAGCGCAGCCACTCGACCATGCTCGGCTGGAGCTTGGCGGTGTCCTGGTAGAATCGGGCGTAGATGAAGGTGACGGCGACGCTCATGGTGAACACGGCCCAGGGGATGGTGACGAAGAGGGCCATGGCGACCACTCCTATGGCGGCGATGGCGGCGGACGAGGCGATGGCGACGAGGAACCCTTCGGGGTTGTACATGATGAAGCCGATGACCTTTTTGATGTTGACCGCTTTGCGCACGCTGCCGGTGCTGGCGTACAGCACCCACGAGGCGAAAAAGATGACGGCGAGGGCGGCGGCTGCGATGGCCATGGTGATCACCAGCAGGATGGTGCTGACCAGCAGCAGGAAGGTCAGCTGAGTGTAGCTGAACACCAGCACCGGTATGCCGGGTATCGCCACGATGAGGACGTATACTGCGGCGTAGCCGACGAAGACGAGGGTCATGCGCAGCCCGTCCACGAACATCTGGCCGATGTCCACCCATTCGGGCAGCACTCCGTTGCCCCTTACGATCTCCCGCATGCACCGGGTCACGAAGCCCAGGAAGAACGGCAGTCCGATCACCAGAAACGACAGCGCCACGACGATGCCCCCGACCAGGAGCGAGGCCAGGTTGGAAAGAGCGTACTTTCCGGCCATCAGGATGGTCTCCAGCAGGTCGTTGTTTGGGGCCATGGTACTACTACATAGGGTGCAGGCGGTAAAATGGTTTTCGTTCCGGAACAGCAAAAGCAATATACGATCGCAGCCTACCTGTCGGTCGATGAGCGAGAATGTCGCCCCCTGCGAGGACTTTTTAAAGGAACTTGTCGCCATTCCCTCGGTGACCGGCTCCGAAGGGCTGATTAAGGAGCACCTGATCGATAAGTTCTCCCGGCTGGGCTTCGACACCAAAGTCCAGCACGTGGACGGCGACCGGTACAACGTTGTCGGCAGCCTGGGCGAAGGGCCGATCAAGCTCATGCTTTGCACTCACGAAGATGTCATTCCCTCGCTCGACGAGAACAAGTGGACTACTCCCCCGTTTGAGCCCTCTGCCAGAGACGGCCGGATTTACGGCCGGGGAGCCACGGATGCCAAGGGCTCGCTCGCCGCCATGATGGAGGCGATGGTCCGGCTCAAGGGTAAAAAATTCGATGGCTCGGTAGCGATCGCCGCCGTGGTCGAAGAGGAAACCGGCCGCTCGATAGGGGCCCGTAAGCTGCTGACCGAATACCGGCCGGAAATGGCGATCATCGGAGAGCCCACTGATCTGCGGGTAGCCGTCGCCCACAAGGGCGCCCTCCGCCCGGCGATCACCGTCCACGGGATGGCCGCCCACGCCTCCAGCCCCGGCAGGGGCATCAACGCCATCGCCGCCATGGGCAAGCTGCTGGTCACCCTGAACTCTTACGCGTACAGGGTGAGCAAAAACAAGGACCCGCTACTGGGAAGGTCGTCCTCCGAGGCCACGATGATCCGGGGCGGGGAGCGCATCAACGTCATCCCGGAGCAGTGCACCGTCTGCATCGACCGGCGCCTGGTCTCCAACGAGACGATCGACGATGCGTACCACGATCTGCAGATGGTGGTAAAGCGTTTCTCCAGAAAACACCGGGTCCCGGCAGAAATAGAACTGTTATCCTCCTACCCACCCTCGTCCACCCCTGTGTCCGAGCCCATAGTAAAGATGTCCTCCTCCGTACTGTCCGACTTGAGCCTGAACCCCGAGCCCAACGGCTTCCCCGCTGGTTGCGACATGTGGGCCTTCCGGGCGCAGAACATACCCACCGCAGTCATCGGCCCCGGCAGCATCCAGCAGGCGCACGTGATCGACGAGTACATCGAAATCGCAGAGCTCCGCAAGGCCGTCGACGTCTATGAGCGACTGCTGCTGAAGGCAAGCGAATAACTTCGGTGCGAGATACCGGTAATCATGGCACGGCTCCTTATCCCGACGACTGGTGAGCAAAGGTTCTAACCACGGCGGCACGGCAGCACGGAGACAAATCGAGAAACGATGGCAGGATGGTTATTTAAACCACGGCGGCACGGCGGCACGGAGACAACCGGTACCCGAATAGCAAGGCTCCTTTTTTTATTGATCCACGGCGCCACGGCGGGCTGACGGCACGGAGACAAATAAGTTTTCCTTCCTTCAGTCTATCGATCGAAAGTCAGGCTGAAACGATTGGTCAGCAAGCTTATGGTTAATCCTCTGTCTTTGTGTCGCCGTGGACATAAAAAGGAGTTCACTTTTACCGGTTCACCCATGTCTTGGTGTCGCCGTGCCGCCGTGGTTTTATTGACCACTGGCTTACCGTGGATCGCCCTGTCTTTGTGTCGCCGTGGACATAAAAAGGAGTTCACTTTTACCGGTTCACCCATGTCTTGGTGTCGCCGTGCCGCCGTGGTTTTATTGACCACTGGCTTACCGTGGATCGCCCTGTCTTTGTGTCGCCGTGCCGCCGTGGTTCCAACATCTGATTTCCGTTTGCCAGGATAAAGAGCAGTGCCGCCGCGGTTTTCTCGTACTTCTTGCAACTCACAGTATTTTATGCCTGGTCTCGACGAGGTCGGGCGCTCTCGTAGCCAGTGCGTTGTAGCAGAACAGTAGTATCCAGCCCAGGGAGAAGTACACAGAGAGCCAGATGAACAGGATGGGCTTGTAGCCCATCAGATATAGCACGATCTGGCCGCAGTTGAGCAGGAACGCGACGAAGCCCCATACCGGGATTATCCAGAGCTTGTACCTGACGTTACGGAGGAGCGCTACGTTGACCAGGAGGATCATGAGGGTCAGGGTAGCGTAGACGAGCTCGGAGAGCCGCAGGTGGACGGTCCCGGATTCTTCGGAGAAGATGCCCAGCAGGATCATGCCGAGGCAGAAGCCGAGGCCGACGATCTCTGCGAGAATGAGCGTGTATCTAGACCATCCGGGGCCGATGTGCCAGGTGCCGAAGCTGAGCACGAAGGGTATCATCAGCAGTCCGGTAAGCACGAGGCCCGCATTGTAGACGAGGGCACCGTCAGGGTTGATCGTGGTGCTGCCCAGGTCGCTGATCCAGTTGCTCAGCGGGTGCATGATTTGCCCGAACCGGATGATCGAAACGATCGTGCAGAGAACGTATACTGCCAGAGCTGCGACGCAGAACCACGCGCCGAGCCTTCTCAACGCTGCTTCATCCATGGCCAATCCCCGTTAAATATCCTACTTCTGGATATATATGCTCTTTTCTCTTTACCAGAAGGCGGGCAATAGGGTACGCTTTACAAATTCTTAGCCATCCGCACGGCTTTTACAATCCGGTCCGGGTACTGCAGCTCGCTCTCGCCTGCGCGATGGAAGCCCATCTTCTCATAGAATTTGCCGTTGTACCCGGGCACGATCGTATCCAGTTCCACCCTGTTAACTTCAGGGTACTTGTCCCTTAACAGGTTTTCCATGTACTCAAGAAGAAGGCTGCCGATGCCCTTGCCTTTGTAGCCGCCCTTCACGTACAGCAGCATCAGTTCGGCCGTTGTGGCATCCAGTAGCTTTACCACGAAGAACCCGATGACGCCGCCATCATCGACGGCTACGTAAGCGATCATGGTCTCGCCCATGCGCACGTAGTCGGATGGCATGTAGGCGTTGATGCCCGCCGCAATCACGGTGGGGTCCTGCTGCGGGTAGAATTCCCGGACGAACGCCTCGGTGCGGATGCGGAAGCAGTCCTCTGCGTCGGCGGCCGTAAACGGCCGCAGAGTAATACGGCCCGGGTGAGCTTTCTCCGATATGCTGTGATCTGATGGCATAAGCGTGACTCTTCGCCTATTTACGGATGTGGGACACGATGTGCCCGAGCTCCGGGACGATGATCTGGGACAGCGCAAGCTTCGCAGCGTTAGGGGAGCCCGGAATGCAGAAGACCGCTTTGTCTCCGATGGTGCCGGCGGCTGCCCTGCTCAGGACGCTGGCAGTGCCTACTTCATCGTAGCTCTTCAGCCTGAACAGCTCTCCGAAGCCCGGTATGGTCTTCCCGAACAGGGGTGTGATGGCCTCGATGGTCACGTCTGCCTTCGTCAGGCCTGTGCCGCCACATATAATGGCTGCGTCTGCGCCCTCGTCGAGCATCTCCTGCAGCCCGGACTTCAGCCGGTCCACGTCGTCGGGGAGCAGCCTGTACGCTGTTTTGTGCCCGGCCCCGGCCAGGTAGTCGAGGATGATCTTGCCCGACTCGTCGTCGCACTTCTCCGGGGAGTCGCTGTCCCCGTACTGCTGGTGCCTGGAAGTGCTGGCGATAATTACAGCTACCATGTAAGACTGGCCTTTCGACTTCTCCTTGTGCTTCTCGTGTGATGCCTTTTCCATGTTACTTGCCCCTCCGGGTCTCGTCCGTCTGCAATACTAAATGTCCTCTGCCCGGTTAAAGCCATCGTGAAGAGACTTTCGACACGTCCATCTCCATGCCCCCGATGGTCGCGTAGACGCCCAGCGCCCTGAAGCAGTCGTTCAGCGCGTTGTGGCCGGGCAGGGCCCTGATATCCTCGCACCGGATGGAGTCGGCGTAGTTGTCCAGCTTCGCGTAAGGCTTCGGCTGCATCTCGATCCAGTTCAGGCCGGGCTGGCGGACTCCGCCCTGCTTGAACAGCTTATCGACAAAATACTTGTCAAACTTGTGGTTCCACGCCCCGGCAAAGGCGAAGCTGTGGTTGCCGTGAACCGTCAGGAACTTCTGGCAGACCTCTTCCGGAGCCGGGGCGGCGGCCACCTGCTCGGGAGTGATGCCGTGGACGAAAAAGGTGTCCTCAGCCTTGGAGGGGTCCGGTATGCGGATGAGGGAGTCCATGCAGTCCAGGCACGTGATCTGTCTCGCCTCGAGGTCGATGTCCGCGACCAGCATGCCGATGCTCAAAGCGTGGTCGTCCCGGCGCTCTTTTCCGAAGATGCCGAGGCCCGTAGTCTCAGTGTCGATGACGCATATGGTAACCGTGATATCCCGACCGCTTGCTACGCAAGTGATGGGGTGTGAGAATATTAACTATTACGGTGCCGATTGTCCGGATACATCGCCCGGTCGGGGAGGTACTGAGAGGATAAGTGAGGAGGTCAGGGAGGTACCCGAAGGTTAGAGAGAACGTTCAAGCTGGGAGGTCAGGGAGGTCAGGAGGTCGGAGATGGAGGTTGTGAGAGGTATCTGAGGTCAGAGAGGCTTAGATTCAAGAATTATCCTCTCTGACCTTTCTATTCTCTCTATCCTCCTCTCTGACCTCTGACCCTCTCTGACCTCCCAGCTTGAAAATCCTCCCCGACCTCCCGGGAACTCCCAAACCTCTTAAAAGATTTCCCGGAGTACGCTTCGATCAGGCGCCGGCGTTCCCGTTGCCGGCCGGCGGTGCCCTGCCCTTGATCTTCTCGATAGAAGTGCGGGCGTGCTCCCTGACGCTGACGTAGCGGTCGTCCAGGGCAGCGTTAAGCTTTTCTACCGCCCTCTGGTCGCCGATGTTGCCCAGCGCGTCCACGACGGCTTCCCGGGTTTCGGCGCTCCGGCAGCTCAGGGCGCTGATCAGCGGCTCGATCGCTCTCTCGTCCCCGATCTCTCCCAGCGCCCGGGCGGCCTTCGTGCTCAGCCAGGGCGACCGGAGGGCTTTGATCAGGCCGTCGATATCCCTTCGCTCCTTCTTCCCGTCGATCCTGCGCTGCTCCAGCCTGTCCAGAGATATGTAGCCGAGGGCGAACGCTATCACTCCCAGTAATATTACAATCGTAATAAGCAGGCCCGTCCAAGGGTTGCCGCTCGTGTCATACCCGCGAGTGCTGGCCTGAGCCGGAACTGCCATGATCCCCGATGATGCCGCCAGCGTAATAGCTGCGGCCATTAAGCGACCGCTCTTCATATCTATCGGTGTTCATATATGATAGTTGACAAGATAAATGTGCCGCGCATAAATTTTCCGGTGAGTTCTTCTCCACTTTGTTCCGCCATGGCGTACCAGTAGCCGTATATTTTCCATCCGCTTATCCGTCAGGCTTATCCTTATGAGCGCTTTACTATGCTTGTCATCGCTATGCCGCAGAAGACCAGCGAAGCGCAGGAAGCCTATTTCAGGAAGCTGGAGGCAGAGTTCCTCCACTGCAGGGAGATCGCCGCAGCTGCCCGTAGCAGGGGCTATGACCCTTCGTTCGAGGTCGAGATACCTTCGGCGACGGACCTGGCGGACAGGGTAGAGGTCATCATGGGTGTCCCTGGCCTGGCGGCCCACATCCGCAAGTGCGAGGAGAAGATGTCCCGTGAAGAGGCCTCGCTGCAGGTGGCGGCCGATATCGCCGTAGGCCTGGTCGGCAAGTTCAAGAACGAGGAGGAGGCTGTCCAGTGCGCTGTAAGGACGGCCGTTGCGGTTCTTACCGAAGGCGTGGTAGCCGCGCCGCTGGAGGGCATCTCCGCCGTCAAACTGGCCAAGAACGACGACGGCACCGAGTACATCAAGGTCTATTTCGCGGGCCCTATTCGGAGCGCCGGGGGCACGGCGGAGGCGCTGGCCGTGCTGGCCGCCGACTACGTCCGCCGTAAAACGGGGCGGGCGCCTTACAAGATCAGGGATGTCGAGGTGGAGCGCTTTGTGGAAGAGATCATGCTCTACAAGTCGATCGCTCACCTGCAGTACACCCCTACCGACGAGGAAATCAGGCTGATCGTGCGGAACTGTCCTGTATGTATCGACGGGGAACCGACGGAGCAGGAGGAAGTTCAGGGTTACCGCAACCTGGAGCGGGTGGAAACCAACAGGGTGCGGGGAGGCATCGCGCTGGTCATTGCCGAAGGCATCATCCTCAAAGCCCCCAAAGTCAAGAAGCACGTGGACAAGCTCAAGTTCGACGGGTGGGAGTGGCTGGACAAGATCATCGCCGGCTCCAAGCCGGCCGGGGGAGAAAACAAGGACGAGGAGAAGAAGATCAAGCCCAAGGACAAGTTCCTCGCCGACCTCATCGCAGGCCGCCCCGTGTTCGGGCATCCTTCCCGCCCCGGAGGCTTCCGGCTTCGCTACGGCCGGTCGAGGAACACCGGCTTCGCTACGGCGGGCATTCATCCTGCGTCCATGGTGATCATGGACGACTTCATCGCCACGGGCACCCAGCTCAAGGTAGAGCGCCCGGGCAAGGCCGCGGCCATGGTCCCGGTGGACAGCCTGGAAGGGCCGACCGTGCGCCTGTTCAACGGAGACGTGGTGTACATCGACGACGTGAAAACCGCGCAGAAGGTACGTCCGGACGTATCCCTGATCCTGGACAACGGGGAGATCGTCCTCAACTACGGCGACTTCCTGGAGAACAACCACACGTTCGTTCCCTCTCCCTACGTCGAAGAGTGGTGGATCCAGGACATGGAAGAGAAGACGCAGGACAAAGTAGAGGTCAATTCCCCGGAGGAAGCCTTTGCAGTCTCCGTGAAGTACGGCGTGCCCCTGCACCCGAAGTACACGTACATGTGGATGGACCTGACCACGGACGACGTGGTCTACCTGGCCCAGTACATCAGCGCCAGCGGCTCTGTGGAGAACGGCGAGCTAAGGCTGCCCGTCGAGCACAGGTCGAAGAACCTGCTTGAAGTCCTGCTCGTCCAGCAGAAGGTGCGTAACAACACGGTCATCTTATCAGCCAGGGATACGTACATCCTGACCAGGTGCCTCGGCCTTAACTCTGATCTGTCGATGAAGAACAAAGACGCCTACACTGGCCTGGACTCCCACGCCTGGAGGGCTGTGTCAGCGCTGTGCGGTGTCACGGTCATGGACCGGGCGCCGGCGAGGATCGGCGCCAGGATGGGCCGGCCGGAGAAAAGTAAGCTCCGGGAAATGAAGCCCCCGGTACACGCGCTGTTCCCCGTGGGCGAAGCGGGTGGTATACGGAGGTCCCTCCAGGATGCCAGTTCCTACAGTAAGTCCATGACGGACAAGATCGGGGAGGTCGAGATCGAGGTCGGCAAACGTAAGTGCCCGAAGTGCGGCAAGATCACCTACATGGTCGCCTGCGAGTGCGGCGGGCACACCGTCCCGGTGTACGGCTGCCCCGACTGCGGCATCTCCGGCATAGAGGGCGACTGCCCCAAGTGCCACAAGCCGACCACACCCAACGTCAAGCAGAAGATAGACATCAAGAGCCTGTACGCAGCGGCGTTAAAAAAAGTGGGCGAGAGGGACAACTTCGATATTCTCAAGGGTGTGCAGGGGCTCATCTCCAAGGAGAAGACCCCGGAGCCGCTGGAGAAGGGCATCCTGCGGGCGAAGCATAATGTCTTCGTGTTCAAGGACGGCACCATCAGGTACGACATGAGCGACGTTCCCCTCACCCATTTTATACCGAGGGAGATCGGGCTCACTGTCGAGAGGGCCCGGGAGCTCGGCTACGAGAAGGACATCTACGGGGCTCCGCTGGAGTCGCCGGAGCAGGTGTGCGAGCTCCGGGTGCAGGACATCATCATGTCCTACGACGGCTCCGACTACCTGCTGAAGGTCTGCGCATTTCTCGATGATGAGCTGGAGAAATACTACGGCCTGCCAAGGTACTACAATGTCCACGAGGGTCAGGACCTGATCGGCCACCTGGTCATAGGTCTGGCTCCGCATACTTCCGCAGGCGTACTCGGCCGCATCATCGGTTTTGTCTCGTCCTCGGCTGGCTATGCCCACCCCTTCTTCCATGCGGCAAAAAGGAGAAACTGCGACGGGGATGAGGACTGTGTAATGATGCTGATGGATGGCCTGCTGAACTTCTCCATGTCTTTCCTACCCGACCGCCGGGGCGGCAAGATGGACGCTCCCCTGGTGCTGTCGATGAGGATAGACCCCAAGGAGATCGATAAAGAGTCCCACAATATCGACGTGATGGCCAGGTACCCGAGAGAGTTCTACCTCGCCACCCGGGACTTCAAGGCTCCCAAGGACGTGGAGAAGATCATTGACCTCGTCTCTAAGAGGCTTGGCAAACCTGAGCAGTACGAAGGCTTCATGTTTACGCACGGCACGAGCGACATCGCCGCGGGGCCGGCAAACTCTGCCTACAAGACCTTGGGCAGCATGGAAGACAAGCTCAAAGCCCAGCTCGAGCTGGGCCGCCGGCTCAGGGCCGTGGACGAGAAAGACGTGGCAGAACGGGTGATCAACTCCCACTTCCTCCCCGACCTGATCGGTAACCTGAGGGCCTTTTCCACCCAGCAGATGCGGTGCGTCAAGTGCGGGGAGCGGTACCGCCGGCCGCCCCTCACCGGCACCTGCCCCAAGTGTGGCGGAGGCCGTGTTATTCTGACCGTTCATGAGGGCGCGGTGACCAAGTACATGGAAGTCTCCCTGGCCATCGCGAAAGAGTACGGCGTGCCTGCCTATACCATCCAGCGTCTCGAATTGCTCAGCCTGTCGATCAAGAGCTTATTCGAGAACGACAAGAGCAAGCAGACAGGACTAGCGGACTTCATGTAACAGAAAAAGTAAAAAGGCCCCCGGGCCTCAGGGGCTCTCGTTTTACAGGAACATAAGGAGTAACCCTGGCGCGAAAATGGCGACGAGGCCGAGGAGGATCATCGGCAGGCCGGCGAGGGCCCAGATCATCGGGCTGGACCGGAAGACCTTTGCACCGTCGAGGGGGCCGAAGGGAATCATGTTGAACGCGGCTAGGATAAGGTTGATGATGATGCCATATGCGGCTGCAGTGAGGATCAGCCCGGACAGGATGCCAATCTTGATGAGCACGAAGAACAGCGCGGCGAGGAGGACGTTGGTCACCGGCCCGGCGATGGATATCTTCAGGTCCTTGTCGTCGCCCCGGCGGCTCGCCAGATTATCCCAGTACTGGTCATCGTTGGGATTGCCTGCTATCTCCGTGCCGCTACCGTAGGACTCGTACATAGGCCTGGAAATGTACACTGCGCCGGGGGCTGCGAACAGAAATCCGAACAGCGCGCTCCCTATCGTGAGAAGTAAGCCGTTCGGGCTGGTCTTGAACTCCGCATAATAGCCGTACCTCATGGCGGTAAACTTGTGGGCCAGCTCGTGGAGCAGGAATCCGCTACCCACGCCCACTGCCGCTATGAAAAATATTTCCGCTGTCAGGTTGTCGAAGGACGGGTTAAATATCCTCACCCCGGCGAACATGAAGCTGAACGCCACGGTGAGCACGACGAACGCGATCAGCAGTTCGATGAGCTCGGAGGTCCCGATTCTGGAGTTCATGTGCCATAATAAATATTATGACTATATCAATTTGTTGATGTGGCTTACCTCTTGTCCGCCGACCAATTCCCGTAGTATCCCGGGAAAAATCCACCTTATTTCAGCCGGATACACGTAAATCGTTTTCAGCCGCCTGCAAAGCCCTGTAATGGCAAGATTTATAATTTATCAAGGAAAATACGCTTATTTAATGTTCGAACACCACGCGACGAAAGTCAGCGTACGAGACCACGAAAATAGAGTTAAGGTAGTCGCCTTTGGCTCGTATCACTCTGGCAAAACCTCGCTGATCCGTTCGATCGACCCTCTGACCCGCACCACCGAGGCGGAGAACGCCGAAGGCGGGACAACAGTGGCTCTGGATCTGGGCATCCGGGAGCACAGGGGATACAAGATTTTCATCTACGGCACACCCGGCCAGGAACGTTTCGGGGTGGCCAGGGCTGTCGTATCTTTCGGCCTGCACGCCGGCATCATCGTGGTCGACTCCGTCCGGGGCATGACCTCTTTTGAGAAGAAAATTCTCGCCGAGCTGACGACACATAATGTACCATGCCTGGTGCTGGCCTCCAAGATCGATCTGCCCGGAGCCTCCCTCGACCGGGTCAGGCGCGACTCAGGCAGCGCCTGCGTGCTGCCCTTCTCCGCCGCCACCGGCCAGGGCGTCGACGAGCTCCTCGACCGGATTGCCGACATAGCCGGCACGATGGCCTGAGTACCAGCCGCAGGCTAAATTTCTTACGCTCCTCTGGTTCTCGCTTTTCACATCAGCTCGTCGAACACCCGTCCCAGGTCTCCTGTAAGCTCGATGTACTTCTGCTCTGGCTTCGTGGAGCGGAGGATGTGCAGCTCCGGGACGCCAAGCTCGATCAGCCGGGCGTTTCCCGCCCCGGGGGATATGCTTAGAGGGGTCTCGCCGTCCGCGTAGATAACCGTGCTGCCGGTGGAGTTCAGCAGGTCTTCGACGTAGTCCCAGGTGCTGTATTTCGTCTCCTGGGGCACTGCCATTTCAGGCAGCTTCAGGGCAACCGGTGGACTGATCTGCGTCGTACCCTGGCCATCCACCGTTATCTGAGTAGCGATGCTCCTGTACCGGCCGTACGCTGCAGAATCGACGAACGCCAGCAGCACCTCTGCAAGGGCGCTGTCGAGGTCACGGCATCCGCTGATGCAGCCCGGAGCCGGCACGGCACCTTCCAGCTCCAGCGTCGTTTTGCCGCCGCACTGGAAGCGTACCAGTACCGACGGCACCCTAAGGAGCCTCGCCCAGCCCTGGAGGTAGCCGTCTGTGGTGGTATGGACCATCATATCGAACCTTCGGACGATGCCCGAGCCGATCCTGCAGGGCGCTTCGAAAAAGTCGTAATAGGCCCCGGCCACGTCTTTCCTGTTGCCCCGGCCGCTCCTGAACTGGAGGGGCGATCTGCCTTCCACGCCTGTGTCGGCGACGAACACGTTTAGCTTGTACGGGCTGAGCAGCCCGAGCAGGTAGAACACGCTGGCAGTATCCCCGGCAATGAGGATGTTGGGCCAGTCGTTGTCGTCTGTTGAGTTGAGAGGTATGAACATGTTTCAAAATATTGAAAATAAGTATTTAGCCGTAATTAGTTACACCACGTTGAAAGTAATATGTGAAATAAGATAAGGCCTGGCAGGGGCATTACAGTTATATACACTATTATTCCGCGAAGTCCTCTAAGTTCCCCGCAGCCTCGATGTCCTTTCTGTCGATCGAAACTTTATCCATGATGTTCCGCTCGATGAAGATGCTGGCGTTGGTTCGCACAGCCAGGGCTATGCAGTCGCTGGGCCGGGCGTCGATCTCGACTTGCCTGTCGCCGTCCTGGAGCATCAGCCGGGCATAGAAGACCTGTTCGTCCAGGTCGTCGATGATGATGCGGTCGATGCCGATGCTGAAGTTATCCATGATAGTCTTGAGCAGATCGTGGGTCATCGGCCTGGGCGTGGTTTCCTTGCGAAGCGCCACGTCGATGGAGATCGCTTCCGCAGGCCCGATGTAGATGGGCACCATCATATCCCCGTTATCCGAGAGAAAAACGACGGCCTGGGGCCCTGTGATCGTGCTCACAAAATAGACACCCTTCACGTTCACCGGCACGTAATCGCTCATAATTTCACATTGGCTTTCGAGTATATAACTTTAGGCTGTATTTATTTGGTTTTAATCGCCTGTTGTGCCGCCCGATGGGGGCTTTATGCGGGCCTTTGTTCCGGGCTGGCACCGGTGCCCGTCACCCGGGCGAGATAGAGTGTCGTGAGTCCTCCGACTGCGGTCAGGAACCAGAGCGTGACGAGCCTTATCATGATGGTAGCGCCTGCCGCCGACAGCTGAGGCACTCCCATGGACAGGTATAACACAGTCATTACGGCGTCCACGATTCCCAGGCCGCCCGGCAGGAAGGTCGGGACGAGCTGCAGCAGCACCATAATACAGAATATGGTTATCACCACTCCGGGCGAAACATCGTAGCCGATGGCCCGGAAGGCGATGTAAGCCACCGCCACGTCGAAGCCCCATGCAATTATAATGAGCCCGAGCGATTTGACGATGGTCAGCTTCCGGCCTGCTATACTCCTCATGCTGCCGTCGAACTGGGCCACCAGCCTTCCGACTTTCTCCTCCAGCGCAGCCTGATCCCCCCGCTTGAAGATTCGGGTGACTACCCTGACCAGAGAATTGGCGATCGTCGTGAGCAGCCAGGTGTTCATGCTGACGGCCAGGATGACGAGGGCGGCTATGCTGACGGTGACCGCGACGAAAATACAGAACGCGAGCACCCATGCCGGGACCTCAAAGTACATCGCTACAAAAGTCACGCCAATAATCGTGCCGAGGGCGACGGGCACGACCTCCAGCAGCCTGCTCATGACTCCGGCAGCGAACGTCTTGTCGAACCGGCCTCCCTCGACGGACTTCTGGATGAAGTACAGCTTGGCTACCTCGCCGCTCGCCGCTGCCGACGGGATGAGGTTGGTGAAAAAGATGCTGGACAGATAGATCAGGTACGACCAGCCGAGCGATATCTTGTGCCCCGTATCCCGCAGCAGCACCCACCAGCCAGCGGCGTGAAACAGGTTGCCGCACAGCGACACCAGCAAGGCAAGCCCCATCAGCGGCAGGCTCACCGATTTCAGTAAGCTCACCAGGCTGTCGAAGCCGACCAGGTACAGGTAGACGAAGTAGATGACCAGCCCGACGACGATGAGAATTGCGGTCTTGTTGAAGGGGATGTCAGGGAACTTCACGTCGGCTTCGGAGATCATGATAGGAGATTGCTCCGATAGTATATCAGAATTTCCGGCTTTGAGTTTCTGCTGGCCCGGCTCAGGTTAAAAAAGGTTCTATTTCCCGAAGCGCCGCTGCCGGAGCTGGTAGTCCCTGATGGCCCGCAGTAAATCCACCTTGCGGAACTCTTCCCAGTTGACGTCCGCGAAGTACAGCTCGGAGTAGACGGACTGCCAGATGAGGAAATCGCTCAGCCGCTCTTCGCCGGTTCGTATGAACAGATCGGGCTCGCACCGGAAGATGAGGTGGGCTTCGACCATGGCCTCGTCGATGTCCTTTGGCTGGATCTTGCCTGCCTTGACATCTTCCATGATCTCCCGGAGGGCGTTGGTCAGCTCATGCTTGCCGCCGTACCCGATGGATACGCTGACAGTACAGGGCCTGGTCCCGTTCAGCCTGACGACTTTGCCCGGGGATACCACCTTGCCGGGGAACCCTGCCTCTGCGAAAGTCTGGTATATGCAGTCCGCGAGCCCGGGCATGAAGCCTCCTTCAGTCATGCTCACGTAAACCGATATCTCTCCTGTGCCCATCTCGGCGCACCACTCCGCCAGGCTCACCAGCTTGGCGATGGACTGCCTGTTTACCAGGTCCGCGTCCGATATGACCACCGCGATGCACCTGGGTACCCGCTCACCCCTGATGCTTCTGAGCATGGTTTTTTCGTAGAGCCGGTAAGCAATTTGTCTGGCGAGCATTCCAGTCATCTAATGCGCTCCCATAGTAAAGTATTTTTTGTACCGGGGCATAGACTCTCCCATATGTATCCCGGCACCAGGGCAGGAGGCGCAGGCAAACAACAGCCACCGCAATCTCCGCAGCACTCCCTTAAGTACGAGCTTAAGCGGCAGTCTGCCTACATTTCTCTCGGCCTCCTCGCGCTGCTCTTCCCTTTTCTGCCGAAAGGGATGATCGTGCTGGGCGTGTTCATCGTCACCCTGATCATCATGTACATGCCCCGGGATTCCCCGGTGTTCAAGACCCTCTCGTCCGAAAAAGACCGGGAGACGGGCATCCTCCTCGGCCCCCTGAAGTTCTGCTTCGCCATACTCCTGCTCGCGATCCTCGTCATGGTGCTCGACTTCCCGGTGTACGTGCTGTCCGCGGTGATCGGCGCGGTGGCGTTCGGAGAAGGCATAGCCACCATCGTGACGCGGCTGGTCAAGGGCGACCCGGCCATCTTCTGGAGTATCACCCTGCTGGTCCTCGGCACCGCTTTCGCCTTCCTGTTCGGCTACTGGGTCATCGTGAACGGAGGCCTGCCTGCCAGTATCGGCGTTAATCCGGTCTACTTCATGTTCTTCCTCGCGGTCATCGGCACGGTCACGGGAGCTTTACTATACACTATCGTGGACGAGGACGACATCGCCATCCCGCTGGGCGCGGGCATGGCCATGTGGCTCTTCTCATCCCTGACTTACTCCGCCCTGCCGGACCCGGCGGAGATCGCCCTGGCCGTCGCCGTTCCCCTGGCCATCGGCATCGTCACCTACAAGCTCAACGCCGTGGATCTGTCCGGCGCCCTGAGCGGCGTGCTCTGCGGAGTGCTTCTCATCGTCTTCGGAGGCTTCGAGTGGTTCATCCTGCTGCTGGCCTTCCTCATCCTCGGCACCATCTTCACCAAGTACAAGTACCAGTACAAGCGAAAGGTCGGCGCCGCCGAGTCCAACCAGGGCTCCCGGGGCTACAAGAACGTGTTCGGCAACTGTTTCATCCCGCTCATCTTCGTCGTTGCGTATGGAACGCTGGAAGGCACCACCTATGTTCCCTACCTGGGCTACCTGGATCAGTCAATCTTCCTGATCGGCTTCCTCGGTGCCATGGCCACCGCCACTGCCGACACGCTGGCCAGCGAGATCGGCAGCACATACCGGGGCCAGCCCATCATGATCACCACCCTCCGCAGAGTACCACCAGGCACCGACGGCGGCGTCTCCCCCCTGGGCGAGGCGGCATCCATCTTCGGGGCGCTTGCGATCGCGGTGATCGCCATCCCGTTAGGGCTGCGGGCCAACAGCATCGGAACCATGGTCTTCATCACCGTGCTCACCGGCTTCCTGGGCACCAACATCGACAGCCTCTTCGGAGCCACCCTCCAGCGGAGAGGCATACTGTCCAACGCCGGCGTCAACTTCGTGGCTACATTGTTCGGCGGGCTGTTCGCTATGGCAGTATACTACTTGTTCTTCATGTAAACAAGTCTGCACTCAACCCTGTGATCCGCTTTTCACCATAACGTATAGCAGCATGGCGACGAGTAACCACGGCGGCACGGCGATGCTGTGTTGCATTATTCTTATCTTCATGTTCGCCTTTTGAACGCCTGCAGTCGCAGGCGTTCTCGAGGCGATGCGATGACGATCGCTGCGCTGTGCCAGGATCACAGATTGAAACGGATTGCACTGATTTCACAGATGACCTTAGAATAAAATCGGTAGACGGCAAATCCATTTCTCATCGATTAGAATCTGTGCAATCTGTGGCATCTGTCGTAATCTGTGATCCTGGCACAGCGCAGCGATCGTCTTGCTGAGTCACTCCACCTGCAATAGCTCGGCCCAAAGAAGAGAAAATGAATTATGCAACACAGCAGCACGGCGACACGGAGACAACTGCGACATTGTAACTGGGTACTCCTTTTAAGCCCACGGCGGCACGGAGACAGACCATTAACCAAAACCGTTTACTGGCCAGGCGTTACAATATATCCTTATGATCACATGACCGGTAAACTACTATCTATAGTGATTCCGGGTTTCTCCAGCCTATTAACAATAGACGGATTGTCTCCGTGCCGTCAGCCCGCCGTGCCGCCGTGGATCAATAAAAAAAGGAGCCTTGCCATTCGGATACGGTTGTCTCTGTGTCGTTGTGCCGCCGTGGTTCAAATAACCATCCTGCTATCGTTTCTCGAATTGTCGCCGTGTCGTTGTGCCGCCGTGGTTAGAACATCTGCGCCCCAGTTGTCGGGATAAGGAGCCGTGCCGCTGCGGTGAAAAGTTAGTGGCTGTAGCAATTATACTCTCTCGCAATTTCTGCTGGGTATTGTAAGTGTTTTATATCAGCTAAGCCAATAAGTTGGCAGCATGAGGTCGGGTATCATCCTCGCGGGCGGCCGCTCTACGCGGTTCGGGGGCGGGGAGAAGTCGCTGAGGGAGGTCGGGGGGAGGCCCATGATCTGCCGGGTTAAGGGCTCTCTGGACGACGTGGTCGACGAGATCATCGTGTCGGTCCGGGACGAGAAGCAGCGGGACCTCGTTTTTCCTTATCTTAAAAAGATCACGCCCTTCGTCTACGATGAGGTACACGACATCGGCCCCCTTGCAGGAGTCAACGCGTGCCTGAAGGCGGCGAAAGGGGAGTACGTGGTCGTAGTCGCCTGCGACATGCCCTTCATCAGCCCTGCAGTTATCGATTACCTGTTCAAGGCCGCAGAAGGGCACAACGCCGCGGTCCCGGTCAGGGAGAACGGCTTCATCGAGCCGCTCCACGCGGTGTACCGGCGGGAGGCAATGATTGCCGCCGTCGACGAGGCGATCAGCCAGGGTAAAAGAAGGATTGCCTCTCCACTGGATTATCTGAAGGATGTGGTCTACGTGCCCGTTGAAAAGCTGCGGGAGATCGACCCTGACCTGAAGACTTTCATCAACGTTAACAGGGCAGAGGACATGCCGCCTGAGCAATAGCTACATAAGGGATTTTCTCCATGAGCCGATATTTATATTATAGTGCCCCGCCAAGAGCTAACTGGCTTTAGAATGGTGGGCGCTAAGTACATCGCATTTCTCACGATCATATCAGTTGCTACCCTCGCGATGGGGTGCGCTGCAGAGACTAATTCGCCGATGGTAACCTCTGCGACTCCCGACGTATCGGCATATTTAACAGTCGTCAACGACTCCGGGAAATATGCCACTGATGTCCAGGTACCAAAGGGTAAGCTGGTGCTTCAGATTATAAGCCCGCGAAATATCTCGATCTACGTGCCTGGCTATGATGTCTATGTGCTTGAGTCCGAGAACCCCGATGTCATGGCAGATGGAAATTATTCACTGCAGCTGATGCAGCATAGCCGGATATTTTACCAGTCTCACTGGATTGCTCCGAAAGAGTTAGTTAATGGTACCATCGTCGAGATTAGTCATTATCAGTTCAACGATAGCAGAAATGAAATCCATGTAAATGTTCACGGGGACAGTGACGACGACTGGAACTCTGTTGTTCGCATACGAAGCCACTAATATGCTTTTTTGATACGCTGATAAAGCGGTCGACGTAGGTTTTTCGGGCTTGTCCTCGCATCAGCGAGGATGCGAAGGTGGCGGGGTAATGGACGCCTGCTGGAAGCGGCGTCGCTTAGGGCTTGCGAAGGAGGTTGGACTGGCGCAGCCGAAGGCGCAGCCAGGTCGTACCTCCGGGGTGCGAGCCCGACCCCGACGGCGGAGCACCCGAAAAACCGTAGTAGGCCGACCTTCAGGTCGGACGTCGACTCGCTGCTGCTGGAATTATAAAGCCGGCACCGTCAGGAGCATATTTAAAAGTTTTAGATGATTTACGCAGCGTTACTCATCCTTGGTATTCACGATCTCAGCCGTAGGGTCCTGCATCAGGTCTTCCTTGCCCGTCAAAAACATGGATTTGAGGTGGATGAACTTCCTCGGATCCAGCTGCACCATGCCCACGTGTACGATGATCTCGACGATGAACCAGTAGGCTGCCATCAAGTGCAGTAGTCTGGCAAGCCCCAGCCCGGACAGGCTCAGGGTCGGCGCAATGAAGTCCAGCACTTTCAGCACAACTCCTGAAATGTTGGTGTCCAGCACTGTCAGCGTGGTAGAGTAGAGCACCAGCCCCGTGAACGATACGATAAACAGGGCAATATAATGAGAATAGATCAGCAGCTTGGTGACCGGGTGCAGGCGGTTTCTAAACCGGCGGCCCTGCTCATCGTAGATCGTGTAGCGGGGGTATTCTCCCCCCGAGAAGAACCCTGACAGGATTTTGGCCAGCCGCCTGATGTCGGACGGCCACAGCCAGTATTCGGCCAGCCTGCCGTTGATTATAGAGCTGTACGGGACGACGATCCAGTTGATCGCCACGAAAGCGGCGGCTGCGATGATGTGTATGGCGTAGGCGTCCCGGTAGCTCAGGTAGGGTATGCCCAGGTATATGATGAAGCCGGTAATCAGCAGAGCCGTCAGGAACACGATGTTGGCGTAGTGGGACAGCCTCTCGAGGGTGGTGTGGCGGACTACGACCATCCTGTTGCCGGCTTTCTGCTTCTCTTTTTCCATCATTTCACCCTGATCGTGTGCACCGCGCAGGATACGCAGGGGTCGAACGAGCGGATGATGTGGTACAGGCTGATCGGGTTTCCTTCCGAGCCGGGAATGTTGCCCCGGGGCGTGGTCTTGACGCCTATCAGGGACAGCTCCAGCGGGCCGAACTTGGTTTCGGCATCCCTGGGGGAAGCGTTCCACGTGGTCGGGGAGACGATCTGGTACCCGGCGATCTTGCCGTCTTCGTCCAGCCGCATCCAGTGGCCGAGGGCGCCTCTGGGCGCCTCGATCATGCAGGCGCCGGCCTTTCCGGCCGGTGGCCTGACCTGTATGCAGTACTTCCGCGGGTCGGAGCTGGCCTCGAGATCGTTGATCCAGTCTCCGAGCAGCTGCGCGATGATCAGGCATTCCTGCATGCGGGACAGGACTCTCATGTAGACGCTGGTCATGGTGTAACTTTTGCCGCTGGAGAACTTGGGGTTGCTGAAGTGCAGCATCTGCATGATGTTCCTGATGTAGGGCTCTCTGGTGTTGATCATCCTGGCCATGGGCCCGGTTTCGCAGGGCACGTTGCCGTACCTGGGAGCCTTGACAAAGCTGTACTTCTGCCCGGAGAAGTCGATGTCGGCGGCCTTCGTGGCCGGAGCGGTCTCCCCTGCCGAAGGCGCGAGAGCCGCATCGCTGCCGCCGTACGAGAAGAACGAGCTGCCGACCTGCTCGGTTATCATGGCAGGGTCGACTTTCCCGGCGCTCTCGTAGAGGTTCTGCATGCCCCCGGTGGTGAAGCCCGAAGGTATCTCGAAGGTTCCGGCTGTCTCGCCGTCTACCGGGGTGTAGCCGTCTGTGAAGCGGCCGTTGCTGTCCCTGACTTTGTAGAATGCGCCGTAGTTCAGGAACCCGATCAGCTGGTCGTACAGCGGGTAGCCGCCCAGCGTATCCAGCTCGACGTAGACCGGCATCGACAGGAAGTCGTAGCTCATCATCCGGGAGCCGAACACCGAGAAGAGCTGCATGTCATTCCAGCCCTTGTCCCGGGCCAGGTTTCCCGTGGGGAGGGACTTGATCTGGTTGAGGATGAAGTCCGGGTTCGACTGTTTACTGTGGGTGCTCTCGACCCAGCTGTCCAGCGAAAGCGGGTATGTGAGCCTCTTTTCCAGGAAGTCGACGATGCTGGCGTAGTACCCTTTGAGCCTCATGATGTCCGACGCAGAGGGGTTGACTGTGACACCTCCGGGCACGATGGCCGGGGAGTGGGGGGAGCGGCCTCCCAGGAGCGCCTCGGCTTCGCCCGTGAGCTTAATGAACCTGAGCGCCTCGGTATACGCTGTTCCCGGAGCAGTGTAGCCCGAGGACGCGTAGCCGGGCACGTTGAACCGGCCGGCCAGCTCCCTGGTCAGCGCAGTGCCTACATCGGAGTACTTGAGAAGGTCGCCGTAGATGGGGTCTGCCAGATCCGGAAGGAACGACAGGTACAGGTTCTCCACGTGGCTGCGCAGCCATGCCAGGCCGCTCATGATGTTCCGCACCAGCAGCGCATCCTTTGGTATCTGGTCCGTGACTCCGGCCAGGCTCTCGACAGCGCCGGCGGCCGCTATCGCGTGAGGCGTGGAGCACATGCCGCACACCCGCTGGGTAAAGTAGACCGCATCCATCGGGTCCCGGCCGAGCATCAGCTGCTCGAAGCCCCGGTAGGTGGTGCCAGAGCACCTGGCATCGACGACCGAGCCGTCTTTCATCTCCACCGAGACCCGGAGCCCGCCTTGCGTCCGGCTGACCGGATCGATCTCTATCCTGACCATCTATAGCCCACCTCTTTTATTGCGCTTTTCAGACTGGCCGTCCTCGTCGTTCTCGTTATCTCCGATGGCGAGGCGCTTGACCGCGTGGATGCCAGCGCCGAGGATGGCGGCGCCCACGATCACCCTGGCCCCCAGGTCGACGTCGATGCCGGAGATGAGGCTCCTGTCCTCGACCCTGCGGAAGAAGGGCATGAACGCGCCCGGGAACTCTGCCTCGACGCAGGCCACGCATGGTCCCCCGGCCCGGGTGCACATGTTTACCCCGCCGTTCCACTGCCTCACCGGGCAGTCAGCGTAAGTGACGGTACCCTTGCAGCCCAAACCGTAGAGACAGCCTTCGCCGGCAAACTGAGAATCTCTGCGGCCCTCGTCGTAAGAGCCCCGCCTCGTACATGATTCGTGTACCGCCCTCTTGCTGAAGAAAGCCACCGGGCGGCGGTAATCGTCCACCTCGACCTCGGAGCCTGAGAGCACATCGGCGAGCGTCAGCAGGAACCAGTCAGGGTGCGGGGGGCAGCCCGGGACGTTGATCACCTTCTTGCGCATGTTCAGCTCGCTCAGGATGCCGTTGAACCGGGAAGCGCCGGTGTAGGCTACGCCCCGGGCGTCGGTGATGCTCCGGTCTGCCGCAGAAATGCCCCCGAAGGCCGCGCAGGTTCCCAGCGCGACGATGGTCTCCGCCTTCTCCGCCGCCTCTGAAAAGATCTCTTTCACCGGCCGACCCCCGGTGGTGCAGTACTTGCCCGTGCCGTCCGGGCCGTTGGGGATGGCGCCCTCGACCACCAGCACGTAGTTGCCAGAGTCGATGAGCAGGTCGAGTTTCTTGAGAGCGTTATAGTTATCGGGTGTTTTGGATACGCCGTCCAGCGTGATGCCCTGCTGGGCCATCAGGCCGTCGTGGTAAGAGATGACGGCCCCGATGCTGTCCAGCGCCGCCAGCACGTCCGGGTACCCTCCGTTCAGGAACGAAGCTGTACAGCCGCCGCAGCCGGAACCCCTCAGCCACAGCAGGCTCTTCCCGGAGCCCGAGATGGCCGCAGCGACGCCGGGCGCGTTCAGCGTGAGAAAAGCGCTGGCCCCAGTAGTAGCGGCCAGTGCCAGAAATGCCCTCCTGCCCAGCCCTGGCAATACAGGGCTGTCCGTCTTGTCACAAGTCATATCCATCCCGCCGGCGAGCCAGAGGCTCTTCTGTTGATAGCTGTATAACTTAATACACTAGCTCTTAAAATTCTTTCTGATCTTCAAATAAACCGTGTCAGCAGCATGCTTAGCTCAAATAATACCGCCAGTACCGCCAGCACTATCAGCTGCGAGAAGAGCGTCGGGTCCGGGGAGAAGAACATCGCCACCCCGAAGAGCAGCCCGTATACTGCCAGCCGGCCTCTGGTGAGCGTTTCTCTCTTCACCAGGCCCATCTTGATCGCCAGCACGATGATCAGGGGCACCTGGAAGACCAGGCCCAGGCCTGCCACGAAGTTGGTCACGATCGAGAACGTTTCGCCCACCGACAATGCAGGCGTGGCCACATCTGCCCCCTGCCCCAGGACGATGGCGAAGAACAGCGGCAGCGTCACAAAGTAGGCGATGAGACCGCCTGCTATGAATAGCAGGAGCGAGAACGGAAACACCAGGTACAGGAACCGCTTTTCGTGTGGATACAGTCCGGGCGCAGCAAAGCGGAACGCCTCGTAAACCAGCAGCGGGAAGCCGATGGCGATCGCCCCGATGAAGCACATGGTCACCCTCGCCTTGAACATCTCCATCGGGGCATACGTGGAAATCTTTACATAAGAAGGCACGGCGTGTGCCAGGACCGCGTCTACGAGGCCGGCCGCGAACGGAAAAATGGCCAGCATCAGCAAAAGGGTGACCGCGATCACGATGATCAGCCGGTTCCTCAGCTCCCTGAGGTGCTCCGACAGGCTCATCTCCCTGTCCCCGGGCGGAAGGCTTTTTTCGGCTGCCATCGCCGAAGAATAGGCCCCGGAAGCTATAAAGCTTTACTGACTGGCGGCCTTCTGAGGCCGCGGAGCAGCCCGTCGTATGGTCGGAAGCATATCCGGCGGACAAAAGTTACTTAGAGGCGATATCTCGACATCTCCGCCGGATATGCCCCCGACCGCTACGGTCATCAGGTCGTACCCGCATCCGGCGTGCTCATCACGCCTCTTACTACGCTGTCCGGCTGATCCTGTCCGCAGAGATCCGCATGTCGTTGATCATGTTCCTGATGTGGCCGATCCGGTTCTCCAGGTAGCTCATCCGGCTCTCGATGGCAGTGGCGTCACCGTGGCCATACTGCTCCTGATTATACCGGCTCTGGATGGCCCAGAGGCCCTTTTCGATCTCGGAAAGCTGCGCTTCGTACGTGTCAGCGTTGCTCACGCCTCTCGCCGCTATAGATCTGATCGCATCTGGATTAGCTGTGCCTGTGGCACTGGTATTGTTACCTGAGCCCGACGCGATGTTCAGATCGACCAGCTGAGATTCTACTCTGTTGCTCAGGTCGTCCGCCCGGAGCGTGAGCGAGTCCAGATCGTTCAAGACTGGCTCCCCCGATACTTTCTGCGCTACCGCGACCCCGGCCGCCGTACACGCCAGCAGTAAGGTTGCCACAATGATGACTGTCAGCTTCATACCCAACACCATACGAGATTTGGAGGGCGCATAAAAAAGGTGATCGCAGGAAAAGCCCGGCCAAGCTTTAGGGGCTGTCGCAGGCGAGCTCCATAATCGCTCGCCTGCACTGCCGTGATGAACGTCTCGATAATCCATATATACGCGCGCTTCGTACCATACGCGTGCTATGGGCCTTCTGGAATTCTTTTCCCGCCGGACGGAAAAGCCGCTGCCGATCGGGCTCGAGCAGGTGTATGACGCCTCGATCAGGGACGAGCCCGAGATCCGCATGCTGGCCCATAACAGGCGGCTGGCCGACGCCATCCAGGACTTCCAGGACCACGAGGACAACCCCCGGCCGCAGGAGATCTTCACCTTCGAGGACGAGCGGCGGCTGCAGCCCGACTATCATGTCCCGTACTACTGGTGCGCCAGCTACTACATGAAGAAGCGGAACTACGAGCTGGCGAAGGATGTCCTGCGGGCCGGGATCGAGAAGTGCAGGGGCAAGAGCGCCCTGTGCCGGCGGCTGGCGGAATGCTATTTTTGTACGGGAGACCTCGAACAATCGATCTACTGGTTCTGCACCGCCATCATGGCCGGCGACCAGACCGACTTCAATCCGTATCTTTTCATCGGCTACATGTGCGACGCCTACGGCCTGAAAAAGCAGGCATACTGGGCGAGGCGCAGGGCCAGGGGCATCTCTTACGCGATGTCGTACGCCGCCCTCGAGTACGTCCACTCGGACAGGGATAAGATCATGACATTCGCTACCGACAGGAAGACGGAAAAGGCAGTGAAGATGCTGGAGGCCTTCTACCTGCACGCCAGCAAGACGCTGGGTGACCTGTAGTTATATAATCCCCGGGCACTGATAGCTGATCATGCCAGTCATCGAAGTCAAGATGTGGGACGGCCGCACCGCCGAGCAGAAGAAGCAGATCGTCGAAGGCATCACCAAAGTCTTCACCGACCAGGGCGTGCCGGCCTCGGCGGTCCACGTGGTCCTGATCAACGTGAAGAAGGAAGACTGGGCTATCGGCGGCAAGATGTGCAGCGAGCAGTAGCTCGCTGCAAATATCGGCGCTGGCTATACGTACGCCGATACTACCTCATTTTTCTCGCTATCTCTCCGATCATATGGCCAGCCCTTATTCGGCATTATTTTTCGCCTATCTGCTAATCGTCGACAACTTTATATATTGCATTGATACCATATTGTACTGATACAATATGAGGACCATACAGCAAGTTAGCGTATCTTCCACTTCATCTGATCTAGAGCAAAAAGCCCGAGCATACCTCGATACTTTATGCACCTTCCAGCACTCCCGGAGCGTGGGCTCCCCCGGAAACCAAGCGGCAGCGGAATTCGTCGCCCGGACCTTCGGCCTGTTCGGGTATACTATTGATACCACACCATTCGAGTGCCTGGACTTCGAGAGCGGAGCCTCGTCGCTAAAATGCGGCGGCAAATCGTACGACCTGTATCCGGGCCCGTACTCTCCGGGCTATTCCGGATCTGAAAAGCTCGTGGCCGTCTCTACTCTCGAAGAGCTGAAGAAGGCCCGGTGCAAGGGGAAGATCCTGCTCCTGAAGGGCGAGCTGTGTGTCGAGCAGCTGATGCCGAAGGACTACCCGTTCTACTATCCCGACCACCACAGGGCGCTGCACAAGCTGCTGGAAAAGAAGCAGCCGGCAGCGATCATTACCGCTACAGGCAAGAACCCGGCAATGGTCGGAGGCATGTACCCGTACCCGATGATCGAGGACGGCAACTTCGACATACCTTCTGCCTACTGTACGGATGTGCTGGGGGAGGAGATCGCAGCCCACGCAGGACAAGTCGTCGAGCTTACCATCGATGCCCGGCGCATACCGGCAAAGGCCTGTAACGTGATCGCCGTCAAGAACCCGGAAGCGGCGAAAAAAGTGGTCGTCACCGCCCACGTCGATGCCAAGGCTACGACGCCCGGAGCACTCGATAATGCCTCAGGTGTGGTAGTGCTGATGCTGCTGGCCGAGATGCTCGAAGGCTACGCGAGGAAGACCGGTATCGAGCTGGTCGCCGTCAACGGTGAAGATAATTACAGCGCCGCCGGTGAGATGGATTACCTCCGCAGGTATGGGGCTGAGATCGGCAGAGTCCGCCTTGCCCTCAACATCGACGGCGCAGGGTATGTGAAAGGAAAGACCGCTTACTCGTTCTACGGCTGCCCGGACGAGCTACAGGAGAATGTCTGCAAACTCCTGGACCGCTTTAACGGCCTGACCGAAGGACCGGAGTGGCCCCAGGGAGACCACATGATCTTCGCCATGAGCGGGGCACCTGCCATCGCTTTCACTTCGGAGCACTTGCTGAAGCTGACCGCCGACATCACTCACACTTCAAGAGATGTCCCGGAGCTGGTCGATTGCAGAAAGCTCGTCGAGCTGGCGGAAGCGATCATGCAGCTGATCACCACGGAGGAATAACCATGACTGCGACTATCTATTATTTTTCCGGCACTGGTAACTCGCTCCATGCTGCCCGGCGGATTGCAGAGCACGTAAAAGACTCTAAGTTAGTGAACATCGCCGGCCTGGCCGGAGCTACTGAAATCGTCGAAAACGACGAGACAGTCGGCCTGGTATTTCCCGTTTTCTTCGGGGACATGCCGGACATAGTCAAAGACTTCCTCGGCAAGCTGAAGATCACCGGCAAGCCTTACTTCTTTGCAGTCGCCACATATGGCGTCATGCAGGGAAACGTCCTCTTCTCGCTGGACAGGCAGTTAAAAACTAAAGGCATTGAGATGTCGGCGAGCTTCACCCTGGCGATGCCCGACAACGCCTACACGAAGATGAACTTCATCACACCTCCGGAGCAGAGGGAAGCCATCCTGAAGGCCTCCGAAGCCCGCCTGGCAGAGATCGCCGACGCTATCAGCCATAAGCAGGCGGTACCGGTCCCGGGCAAGAGTTCCGTCACCGCCGGTATCATGTCAGGGACGATCAAAGCCGTTTGCGGTAACTTCCAGAAAGGCTTCCACTCGAATAGCGATTGCACTGGCTGCCACACTTGCGAGAAGATCTGTCCGGCCAGCAACATCGAGGTCAGCGGCACCACGGTGACGTGGGGCGATAAATGTGCGAAATGCCTCGCCTGCTTCCACTGGTGCCCTCAGCAGGCGGTCCAGCTCGACAAGAAGACTCCAGCGATCGCCAGATATCACCACCCGCGGGTGACAGAAAAAGACCTGACGGCCAGGGAAGCCTGAGCCATCCTGTTCCAAGCTGAACAGTCGTAGAAGTATCTAAACATTCTTACTTCGAGGCAGAAACCCATACCGTCACCGGTATCCAGCCTTTGATCCCTGAAGGGATAACTTCGTGTACCTCAGCCTGGAAAAATTTGGACCGGCCGCCGTCCATACCGCCGAATATGTCATAATGAATAAATACCTCCAGGGTATCATTTTGATTGTCTAAGGCTTCAATCCCATTGTCGATAAATATATAACTTGTATAGTTATTCGCTGGCTGACATATACTGCCAGCCTGAGGCTCATAGATAGAGTAGTGAGCAGTACTCCCTGTTGATACGGGTGAAAGAGGGGTAACCATATTTTTTTCGACATTTTTCATGGATTGACTTACAGACTTATTATTAATTATCCAGTCCATATATGTGACATTAATATCGGTCAGGTTATCAGATTCATGCTTTAGTGATAGCATATCTCCGTGCTCTGTTTTTAACTGTTCGGCCGACCATCCATCATTACCTGTTCTGAGACTGCTAATATTATACAAAGCATCTCCCTCCATAAACGGGATGGGAACATATATTTCAGTAATATTTTGATTTGAGTAGTGATCCAGCCCATTGATTTCTACCGTATATCTATAAGCAGGGTATGCAGATTCTTGGAGACACCCACATATGAAGATTAGACACGTACATACTAATATAATAAAGGGGATTGGAATCACTATTTTCTTCATATAAAACACCACATCACTTTATTTCTGTATAATAAACTTTAGTGTCCCTATGCTAATAAACCATTTCCTACCTATTTTTAAGGTATTGTATCATGTTACTGTCATTAAAGATAATACCGTAGAAGATTAGCGGTAAGTCTGGTATAGTAATACACACAAAGAGGACGCCCGCGATTATCGCTACCGCAGATATGATTTTTCTGCTTTTAAAAACACTTACTCCGTAAGCTATCGTGCCAAAACCTAATCCAACCATCAGCTTCGGTACAGTGGATAGGGGATTAAAGATTGTGTCCATTATACTGATATCATACAACATTAACCAAATACCGTCGACTATGGTAAAGATAATTCCAAATGATACAAACGTAACAATTAAAGAAGTAACCGGATTTGTATTACGGAAGCAGAGGAAGATGATGATGAGCGGCAGGATATACACAAACAAAATATTCAGTCCAAATATCTCTCTGAATGGCAACGGTGTGTAATAGGTCGCTATGTGGTTGCATACACGAGCCATCATGATAGAAAACACAATTGATAACCCAATAATTATAGCACGCTTATCGATGCGATTATCTATTTTCACATACATAAAAATCACGTCTAAAAAAAGGGTTATTAATTTGGACTATAATAACCCATGTAAACAACTTTTGATACTCCGTTAAAGTATCCTGGCCATTCATTGTTAAGGATATAGTCCGAATACCAGTTATAGGAGAGGTGATCCTTAACTGAATTCATTGCATAATCCCTTCCTGTATCCCAGCCATTGCTATCAATATAGTGTTTGGCAGCTAATAAATCGAAGTGCTCATGGTGGCTGCTCCCGTAGCTCCAGTCAATGTTGTTCAGACTATCATGACCGCCATCAAAGACGAGCATATGGTAACGGTTCGTGAAAAATCCGCCATTGTATAACTGGTCATTAGTAAACATATTTGCACTACTCCAAGTCATGGATGTCGGGCTGGAACCGTGGAGTGCATATTCATTCCACCCCTGTCCAGAACCGTACCAATCGCCATCAGTCTGACCCGGAGAACTGGTAGTATGGAAGATTAACTCATGCTCAATCTGCCCCTTGTTTCTGTTTAAGAACACGATGTTGACGGGGCCCGTGTGCCCGTTCGTATTTGAGGCACTGTTAATCCATCCCCAGAGATACATCTGGTACGAATAGATTTGCTGGGTATTATCGGTAGCGGACATCATCACCGCTGAAACACTGGACTTGGCATCTCCCTGAGATGATAAATACTCCTCATCTGCAAGTCTTTTCGCAGTTTCCTTTCCAAGCTGCTCCTCCAGGAATTTTATGTACTCAGCATTTACCTTATAAAATTCCGCTTTAGTCATTGGCTTGTTATATTTGCTAAGATCAACGTGTGTAGAATTTGCTACACTTAGACCAATATATTTCTCATCGCCATTTGAAGCTATGCTAATAGGGGTTATGGAAATCATAAGCCCTACAAGAATAAAAATTGAAATGCATTTGTTTACATTAAGCAATTATAATCCTCCAATAATCTGTTATAACTCAACATATCACATTCGATGCGCTTTTTATGGAGTATAATAAGCAATGCACTGCTATACAAACCCATATTTCATCAATATATAAAGAATTAGAATATCATGTGATATATCACGTGATATTAATATGTTAAGCTGTTAGTCGACATAAATCATTTAATCAACTTCTTAATAGAAAAAATATATTTATATACATCTTTTCCATATTATGAGAATAAGGGGTATCTGGGGTATCACCATGAATAATAACGAAATAACGTATGCTGAAATACGCTCTCTGAATCGAAGTTCTGTGAAAAGAAGAATTCTTCGGTATCTGAAAAGGCTAAACGGTAAAATAACTATTCTCGGCTTATCTCGTGAAATAGGCTCTAACTTTTCGAATACCTATTATGCGATCTTTGGTGACGGGTTAAAATATGCCTTTGAAGGCGCACTTATTACTATGGCTATGATTGACATAGAATACAGTAAAGATGGCTCTATTCTGTGTAATATTATAATGAAGGGTATCGCCGCTATTGATTTTATAACCGAGTAGTCTTCTGTATCCCAATATTTGACATATTCTAAAGTAGTTTTGCTTACTGGTATTGTATCCAGTCCCTGAACTCTTTCAGCGGCGGGAACTCTAGCGTCTCGCCTTCTACGACGATGATGGGCCGGTAGCTTCCGATGTCGCCCTCCCGGATGAACTTTGACATGAAGTCCCGGGAGTCCATGTAATTAATAGAAGTCCCGGCGCATAATGGGTTGAACGCCGGCAGCACGAGGATGTCCTTGCCCCGCCAGGCGTTTTTGCCGTAAAGGAAGCAGGGCTCCTTCTTCATTTCTATATCGAGGGTAGGGTGCTCGTGACCGATCACGATGAGCTTGATATCATTATCGTTCGCCCTCTCGGGGATGGCGTCGCCGTGGGCGAACATCACTCCACCGGCAACGTAGAACTGCTCGCTCTTGAGGCCGTCGACGTCCTGCAGGGCGGCGTCCAGCATCTTGTCGTGCGATCCCGTGATGAGGACGACCTCGTCCACCGAGGACAGGAGCGCCATCATGATCCGGTCGAAGGATTTCTTGGTGCCTTTGCGGAGCTTGTGGAACTCGTGGAGCACGTCGCCGTCGAGCACGATCGTTTTAGGAGAAAACCGCTGCACGACAGACTTGAACTTTTTCAACAGTTCTTTTTCCTCCTCCAGCGGCATGGCGAAGCCCTCCGCCTGGAGGGCGCCTTCGATGCCTATATGCACGTCAGAGACGGCGCACGCTCCCGTCTCCGGGAAGTAAGCGGCGCCGTTCAGGTACTCGATCTTCATGCCTGGATTTTCTCCATGACCCGCTGGTGGAACTCTTTCAGCAGAGAGTTCTTGTCCTCCGCCAGCACCACGTCCGAGGCTGACAGCGAGGCGATACCGAAGCTGAGCGGGCTCGGGGTATCCACCGGGATCAGCTCTACCTCTATTTCCCCGTCCTTGATGCCCCGGATGATCTGCTGGATGTGGGTTATCTCCAGCTTGTCCTCGATGATCTCCCGGTAGGCTTCTTCGAGGACGGCGAAGTTGTCCAGCTTGTGGGCGTAGGACAGCATCATGTCGGCCGACACCTGCTGGCGCTTGGCGCTCTTCTGGTGGCCCTTGTAGTTCCTGAGGATCATGAGGGATCTGGTCGCGTTGATCCTGAACATGCGCTTCAGCAGCTGGGATTCCTCGAGCGACAGCCGGAGCAGGTCTTTGACCTTGGTCTCGTCCAGCGACTCTATGTACTCCATGAGGTCCAGCTTCTTGGACAGCGGCACCGAGATGAAGAACCCGTTGTCGCTGACCGAGATGGTCACGTTACTGGTCCGCTGGCGGGATACGATGTAAGCCAGCACCCGGCTCAGCCCGTCGTTGAACGGCCTGCCGTAGTTAGACTGGAAGTAGTAATACCGGCGGAAGTGGGGCTTGTCGAGGTGCTCCTCGATGACGAACTTCTTCCTCGTGGAGATCGACTCGGTGCCTTTGTACCGGATCTGCTCGTCGAAGATCTGGTAGATGCTCTCCGCGCTGTTCTCGTCCAGCGGATATGTATTTAACAGCCACTTGCGGGTGCTGCGGTCCCCGACCCTGCGGGCCATCATGTCCCGGAAGTCCAGGATGTGCAGCGCCAGGTCGAAGGACAGCGGCAGCCTCTCCGAGAACCACGACGGGACCGTGGGCCGGCTGTGGGACGGGTCGACGTAGACCTTGCTGCCCCTGCGGTACTGGAACTCGAAGAATTTTCCTCCCAGCACGAACACGTCGCCCTTCTGCAACTTTTCCAGATATTGCTCGTCGAGCTTGCCTACCCACTTCTGGTCGCTTCTCGTGATCACGTCGCAGGAGAACTCGTCGGGGATGGTGCCGATATTCGTATAATAGATCATCCGGGCCAGCTTGCCCCTCCGGCCGATCTTGCCGGTCTCGGGGTCATGCCAGATCTTGCCGTAGATGCTCCGGTCCTCCATGCCCGGCAGACTGCCCGCCAGGTACTTGATGACCTCATCGAAGTCCTCGTCGCTCAGGTTCCGGTAGCAGTAGCACCGGCGGACGATCTGCTTGACTCTCTCCAGTTCCATGGGCTCGTTGATGGCCATGCCGAACACGTGCTGGACCAGCACGTCCAGGCAGTTCTCGGGGATGTAGACGCCGTCGATGAAGCCGTCCTGCGCCTTCTTGAGCATGACTGCGCACTCGATCAGCTCGTCCCTGTCCAGCGCGATGACCCGGCCCTTGACGACCTGGCCCAGGCTGTGGCCGGCCCTGCCGACCCGCTGCAGCAGCGCCGAAACTGATTTCGGGGAGCCGACCTGGATCACGAGGTCCAGGTACGGCATGTCGATGCCCAGCTCCAGCGAGGTCGACGAGGTGGCGACTTTGAGGGTGCCTGCCTTCAGCTTGTCCTCGATGTCGAGGCGGCCTCCCTTCGATAGCGAGCCGTGGTGGCAGCCGGAGTTCTCCTCGTTGTAGAAGTCAGGGTACTCCTTGCGCAGGTGATACAGGATACGCTCCGCCCCGCTCCGGGTGTTGGTGAAGACGAGGGTGTTGGTGTTCTCCTGGATCATGCCGTGGATCATCTCGTACAGCGCGCTGTTGACCTCCTGAGCGGAGGCTTCGATCAGGTTGGGCACAGGGCACAATAACTTTAAGTCGAATTCCCTGACGAAGCGGGTGTCCACTACCGAGACGTCCCTGATCTTGCCGTCCTCGCACCCGGCGAGGAACTCGGCTATCCGGTCCAGCGGCTCTACGGTGGCACTGCAGCCGATGCGGACGAACGGCTTCCTGACCACTTCTTCCAGCCTCTCAAGAGCGAGCGACAGGAAGACGCCTCTCTTGGTGTCGGCCATGGAGTGAATTTCGTCCACGATCACCCACCGCACCGTCGCCAGCTTCTCCACGAACTTGGGGGAGTTCAGCAGGATGGCCAGCGTCTCGGGCGTGGTGTTCAGGATGTGCGGAGTCTTGCGCAGCATGGAGGAGCGCTCGTCGCTGGCGGTGTCGCCGTGCCGGATGGCTGCCCGGATCAGCTTCTCGTCTCCGTACAGCTTGCTAATCTGGTCCAGCGGCTGCTCCAGGTTCTTGTGGATGTCGTTGGCCAGGGACTTGAGCGGTGAAATGTAAATGCAGTAGACGCTGTTCTCCAGGCCGTTCTCCGAGCTGGCGAGCAGGAACAGCTCGTTGATGATGGCGGTGAACGATGACAGGGTCTTGCCTGAGCCGGTGGGGCTGCAGATGAGCACGTTTTTGCCCTGGTGGATGAGGGGGATGGCCAGCCTCTGGGGCGGGGTAAAATAGCCGTTGTTGACCTGCTTTTTCGGGCCGAAGGCCTCGGTCCACCACTTGCGGACGGAAGGCTCGAACAGGGTGAGTATCTCCTCGTCCGTGTGATCGAGCGTGGCGTAGCTCACGGAGGAGGGCGGCGTGTACGACGTTTTTCTCTTTCTCTTAGCTGTCATATGTAGATAACCTGCTGTAGATGATCAGTATATAGCTGGAGAGTTTTGGCCACATACTTCAAATTCTTTCTCTGTATGCTACGCAAAAGTATAGCCGCTATGCGGCGAAAGTTTCCATGCATTGCATTGGGGAGTTTACGGGTCCTACAAACTAATTTTCGCCATAGTGAACATTACTCTGGCAGCCGCAGGCTCATAATACTTTCAGCGTGCGCCGCACGCGCAAACCATTAGATACATGGATGCCAATTAAGGTACAATGACACCCGTATCCCCCGAACTTACGCCAGAGGCGAAGCTCTTCAAGCTCCAGCGGATCTTGCGAGAGCTGGGCAGCGTCCTCATAGCCTTTTCCGGGGGAGTCGACTCCACCTTGCTGCTGAAGTGCGCCGTGGACACGCTGGGCGCCGACAAAGTGGTAGCTGTGACGGCCATCTCAGAGATCACCCACCGGGAAGATGTTGACGACGCCGCTATGACCGCAAAGGACCTTGGTGTCCGCCACGTCATCGTCCGGTCCGACGAGGTCGAGAACGCGGACTTCACCGCCAACACCCCCGAGCGGTGCTACATCTGCAAACGGGGCCGGTTCGCTAAGCTGGTACAGCTGAAGGAAGAGCTGGGGCTGGACTACATCGCGGACGGCTCGAACACCGACGACGCGGCGGACTACCGCCCGGGCGAAAAGGCCATGAAAGAGTTCGGAGTCCGCAGCCCCCTCCGGGAGGCAGGGCTGTACAAAAGCGAGATCAGAGAGCTGTCCCGGCTGATGGGCCTGCCGACGTGGGATAGCCCGTCCCGGGCATGCCTGGCTTCCCGCATTCCCTACGGCACCTCGATTACCGCTGACCGGCTCAGGATAGTGGCCGAGGCCGAGCGGTCCCTGCACTGCTTCGGGTTCACCCAGCTCAGGGTCCGCTACCACGGCGACGTAGCCCGGATAGAAGTGCCTGACTCCGAGCTGGAGAGCGTCCTCAAGTTCAGGAACGAGATCGTCGAACGGGTGAAGAAGGCGGGCTTTACCTACGTGGCGCTCGACCTCGAAGGCTTCCGCACCGGCAGCCTGAACGAGGTCCTCAGGGGGCAATAACCATGAAAATCCTGTATATCGACTGCTTCTCCGGCGTCAGCGGAGACATGTTTCTTGGAGCGATGGTGGACATGGGAGTGCCTCTGGACGTACTGTCCCGGGGCCTGGACACGCTGGGCCTCCCGGGGCTGAAAGTCACTGCGGAGAAGACCGTCAAGAACGGCCTCGCAGCCACAAAAGTAGATGTCATCGTACCCGATACGGCAGAGGAACGGCACCTCTCCGAGATCATCGGCATCATCGACGGCAGCGACCTGCCCCCGGAAGTGCGCAAGCTCTCCCGGGCCATTTTCAGGCGGCTTGCCGCCGCAGAGTCCAAAGTGCACGGCATCCCGGTCGAGCAGGTCCACTTCCACGAAGTCGGAGCGCTGGACACCATCGCCGACGTAGTAGGCGCCGCCATCTGCCTCCGGGAAGCGGACATCGAAGAAGCTTACGCTTCCCCGATCAACGTGGGCAGCGGCTTCGTCAGGAGCGCCCACGGTATGCTGCCCGTCCCCGCCCCTGCCACCCTCGAAATTCTCTCCGGCATCCCCGTATACTCCACGGGCATCCAGGCCGAGCTGGCCACCCCGACAGGCGCAGCAATCCTCGCAGAAGCCTGCAAAGGCTTCGGCCCCCTGCCCCCGATGAAGGTGGAGAAAACCGGCTACGGTGCAGGCACCAAAGAACTCGACACGCCCAACCTGCTCCGGGTCATCTCCGGCGAACGCCTTGAGCATAGACCACACCGGCACAAGGGGCACTACGAACACTGACCGATTACTGTTTTAACCACAAAGGCACAACGCTACTTTATGAACCACGGCGGCACGGCGACACGGAGACCGTGGGACCCACAACAACCAGATGGTAAATTGAACCACGGCGGCACGGCGACACGGAGACCGTGGGACCCACAACAACCAGATGGTAAATTGAACCACGGCGGCACGGCGATACGGAGACTATTGCGACTTATTAACAGGCTACTCTTTTTTAGTCCACGGCGGCACGGAGACAGCGCATTAACCAAAAACTGTACTGACCAGATGTTTCAGTATGTCCTTATGATCACGTGACCGGTAAACTACTTTATATTGTGATTCCTGGTTTCTCCATTATAGTAACAATAGACGGATTGCCTCCGTGCCGTCAGCCCGCCGTGCCGCCGTGGTTCAATAAAAAAGAGTTGCTATACGGGTACGGGTTGTCTCCGTGCCGCTGTGCCGCCGTGGTTAGAACCACTGCTCTCCAGTTGTCAGGATAAGGGACCGTGCCGCAATGGTTTAACCAGCCCGCCGTTGTGCTTTAAAAATGTTACCGGCTCTTCTGCTGCTGGCCTGCCATCATTTTGCCCAGCTCTTGTTGGAGTACGCCCACAACATAGGGTGCGGCGAGTGCCAGAAGCTGGGAGACCATGTTGCCCCCTCCGCCGCCTTCCTGGACGGTGATGTTGTGGTGCGCCGGGACTTCCCTGACCACGACTCTTGGGGTGAACATTCTGATCAGCTTGAACGCGACCACTCCTGTTCCGACGGCGGCGGCCGTCGTCATGAGGGGATGGTCTCTGATCGTGCTCGTTGCGGGCCGGATCAGGTCGTGCGGCGCCTGGGTCACTGTCTTTTTCAGCCTGCCGAAAGACTGGCCGATCAGCGCTTCGGTGAGGCGGATGTCCTCATCGGTCACCTTATGCTTTGCCACTTGTCACCAGCTCCGTAGTCCTGGGCGTCTTCAGGATCAGCACCCTGGAGAATAATACATATGCGATGATTGCTGCCAGCACTATCGCGATGACGCCGATGCCGAGCAGCGCTGCCCAGAGCGGTATCATCGTAGAAATGAAGAGAATGGATCCGACCACTACTGACAGAGCGCCCGCAACCAGCAGGGCCGTCAGTACCGACAGGTAGATCAGCTGCCTGATCAGAAAGTCGAACGGGTCGAAGACGTAGTGCTGTAAGTACAGATCCGTCTTCTGGCGTATGTACAGATCCAGGTATTTGACCAGATCGGCGAACTCCTGCTCCACTGATCCTTTTTCTGCTGCTGCCGCCGCTGTTTCGCCTGTGGCCTGATCCATGCTCTCCCTCACTCTCTTAGTCGCGCCTTGGTGCCATCAGCGAACCTACCATGAAGCCTATGCCCATGGCGATCATGACTGACGCTAACGGATGCTCGACGATAAATGTCTCTACTGGTTCCACTTTCCGGTCTACTTCAGCCTTCAGCTGTGCGGTACGGGCCTCAATGTCGTCTATGATGGCCTTAACCTCATCGCCCCGGGTTCCGAGGTCGGCTTCCCTGAGCTTTCTGGCAGCCTCCACCAGTGCGTCAGCCGTATGCGCTTTCATGCTATCAGCCTTAGCCACCGTGGTATCGACAAAATGCTCTGCCTTTACCGCCGCCTGTGCTTTAGCATGCGGGGTAGACGTGGTAGTACCGATCATTTGTTCTACATCTTCCGCCATATCGATCAACATTAAATTATATTAAGGTAATAATATAATAATGTTTTGTTACCGTTTGCACGGCCAGCGGTCAAGGTATATGAGAATAGGGCGGCGCAGGCTACTTATTTGCCCTGGCGCCGCATGGCGGGCTCAGCTCTGCTTCGAGCTCTGCACCGTTTCCATCATGGCATCGAGGGCAGCCGACAGGGTCGCCTCGTTGCCGAACTCTTTCACTATTGCTTCGAGCTCCGCCCGGGACAGGCTCTTCATCTCTCCGGCGAGCTTCAGCATGTTGGGTATTGCTCTGACGATGTTGTCGACAATAGTCACGGTGGCCGTGCGGGCCGACCGGGAAAGGGGATTCAGGTCTACGACGATGACCTTCTTGTCCATCTTCACAAGCGCCTCGCACCGGTCCCCGTCCTCCAGCGGCACCAGCACCACGTCCGCCGTGAAAATCCCCTCCGAGGAGGCTTTCGCCCGGTCGTGGGACAGGCCCGGGATAAGCCGGTCCGGGTGCTCACCGTAAAGGCGCTCGCAGCCGCTTGCTCTCAGCACCGCAGCGATCTTGCCAACTCTTTCCTCGGTCCGGTGGAAGAGGTTGACCTCCACGCCGGCGTTCACTGCCTTCGCCAGCCTGACCATCTCCGGCGCCGCCAGCGCAGCCGCGTTGCCGTTAACCGAAACGACCGGGTTCCGCGCCAGCAGCAGCATGGCTACCGCCGCCTTCTCGGCCCCAAGCGCCGACACAGTCGTTTTCTCCCCGAGCAGGTAGTCGAAAGCCTCACCCCGCCCCTGCGCGATGAGCCCCTGCATACTCGTGATGCCGTCCCGCACGCCCTTCACCAGCATCTCCCTGGTCACCAGGGACTGGTACCGCGGATGATCTCGTGGAATGTCGGTCATTGTAAGTAACACCTGTAAGCAGAGGCTGATCAGGGCTGCATCTACCAAATATCTATCGTGAAGATAATTGCACCATCCCGGCGCCGGGCCGCCTTGTTCTAAGTCCTCAAAGGCGCAGCGACGTAAAGACTTATAGTCACGTCCATTATCGATTAGCTCAGACTCTCTGTGCCAGATGAACTAGTAGGTCAGGGAGGTACTGAGAGGTAAGCGAGGTGGTCTGGAGGTACCTGGAGGTCGGGGAGACTTTCAAAGTGGGAGGTCAGGGAGGAGAGGGAGGTCTGAGAGAGGTTATGTGAGGTACCCGGAGGCTGAAGAGGGTTAACTATATTGAAAGTTATCCTCTCTGACCTTTCCACACTCCCGAACCTCCTCTCTGACCTCCAGCCCTCTCTAACCTCCCAGCTTGAAAATCCTCCCGAACCTCCCGGGAACTCCCTGGCCTCCATTTTTCACAGGCTTCACTTGAAACCTATTCTTATCAGCTATATCATACGCTTGCATATTAAGCCCGCGATAAAAAAGCTTAATATGGCCCGCTGATATAAGTTCCATCGCTAAGAGGGCGGGTATAGTGTTCGACAAGCTCAGGGAAGCGCTGAAGGGAAAGGCCGCAGCAGCGCCGGCGAAGGATGTACAGCCACAGCCTGTGAAGGAGCGCAGCCAGATCGAAGCTCCCCTGGCCATACCTTTTACCGACTCTACGATCGATATGGGTGGAGAGCGCATCCGGCAGCCCGACATCCTCAAGGGCGACGTGGACCACGCTGGCCATCTCCGTATCCTGGCGAGGAACGACGAGGAAGCCGGCAAGCTGTGCATCGACGCGCTGGCGGCGTCCCGGGACCGGAAGACGGTCCACTACGGCACCGACGACATCGCCGGCTACCTGTCTGGAAAGGGCGAGCTGGAGATCCTGACGCTGACCAAGAACGGCGACACGTTTGCCGCATATCCCCTGTTCCCGGTGGGCAGGCCGACTCCGGCGAGGATCACCCAGATCACCGAGTGTAACAATACGTATGAAGGCCAGCTCGAAGTCTGGCTGAACGACGGCACGGTCACCTTTTTCGATTCTTTATACTTCAGGAACCGCAACTCGTACTACCCGGGCAAGGACGTGCGGGTGCTCATCTCGGGCATCGCCTACGTGCTCAGCAAGGTCCGGACTCAGTCGCAGGCTACAAAAGCGGCTGCGGACGAGGTCCTGGTCCGGTACGAGAACGGCGACGTGGACGACTACGTTTTCAGAGGCGTTGTCGAGGGCATAAAGGACACAACAGTCTTCGGCAAGAAAGCGGTGATCCTCAAAACCACCGCCCGGGCCGGACCCGATTCAGCCCCGTTCGAGCTGTACCTCTGCGCTACCTCCAGCGCCATCTCGGAGAAGATTTCCCCGGGCGACTACGTGAGCGGCATCATCTGGCTGCAGGGTTTCGTCGTTTAATAACCAGCGACTCGACAATACGAACGCTGCGCTGTGCCAGGATCACAGATTACGACAGATGCCACAGATTGCACAGATGGCTATTAAATTTTGGGGATGATAAGCTACCCTTCCTTTTAATTGGTTCGTATCTGTGAAATCTGTGCAATCCGTATCAATCTGTGACCCTGGCACAGCGCAGCGTTCGTTTACCGTTACGCTTCGTTCCCGGCCTCGGCCGATGTTGATATGAAAAACCTTATACAGACATACTTATATAAGACTACGACAACAACAAACGCGATTCACTATCATTTTCCCGCGAGGACATCATATGGATTTCAAGGCAATCGAAGAAAAGTGGCAGAAGCGCTACGATGAAGCGAAGGTTTTCGAGCCGGTGGTGGAGCCGGGCAGGCCTAAGTACTTCATCACATTCCCATACCCATACATGAACGGCTACTTCCACATCGGCCGGGCCTTCAGCGGCATCCGGGCCGAGGTCATGGCCAGGTACAAGCTCATGCAGGGCTTCAACGTCCTGTTCCCGTTCGGGTTCCACTGTACAGGAACTCCGATCGTCGCGGCGGCGGAGCGCATCGCCGAGGGCGAGAAGAAGCAGATGGACATCCTCCGCAAGATGGGCATCCCCGAGGAGGAGATCCCGAAGTTCGCAGACCCCGTATACTGGACTGAGTTCTTCCCCCGGGAGACAAAGAAGGACCTGAAGCGCATCGGCGCAGCGGTCGACTGGTCCCGGTCGTTCATCACCACCTCGCTGAACCCCCCTTACGATCACTTCATCCAGTGGCAGATGCGTAAACTGAAGGCTGGCGGCTACATCGTCATGGGCGAGCACCCCGTCGTGTGGTGCCCCCGGTGCAAATCCCCCGTGGGCGACCACGGCCGCCTTGAGGGCGAGGGTGTCACCCCAGAGGAGATCTACCTGATCAAGTTCAGGGTCGGAGACGATGCTATCCTGCCCTGCGGCACATACAGGCCTGAGACCACCTTCGGCGTCACCAACCTCTGGCTCAACCCCGAGGTCACCTACGTCAGGGCTAAGGTCAACGACGAGGTCTGGATCGTCTCCGAGGACACGATCGGCAAGCTGGAGAACCAGAAGTTCGCCGTAACCATACTTGAGAAAGTGCCCGGCAAGACGTTCATCGGCCAGAAGGTCCTCAACCAGGTCACCGGCACCGAGATACCCATTCTCCCGGCGACCTTCGTCGACCCCGGCGTCGGCACAGGGGTAGTCATGTCCGTGCCCGCCCACGCTCCGTATGATTACGCCGCGCTGAGAGACATCGAGAACGACCCGAAGAAGTTCGGCCTGGACGAGAGCGTCATCAGCGGTATCAAGCTCGTCAACCTCATCACCATCGACGGCTACGGCAAGTTCCCCGCCAAGGAGATCGTCGAGGGCATGAACATCAAGAACCAGGACGACCCCAAGCTGGAAGAGGCGACGAAGGAGATCTACAAGAAGGAGTTCCACACCGGCATCCTGAACGAGAACACGGGCAAGTACAAGGGCAAGAAAGTCATGGAGGCCAAGATGGAGCTGGTCTCCGACTTCGTGCACGCCGACAAGGCCGACGTGTTCTACGAGCTGCCCGAGCCGGTCGTCTGCCGTGATCTGACCAGGTGCGTGGTCAAGATCGTCTCCGACCAGTGGTTCCTCAACTACAGCAACCCCATCTGGAAGGCGCAGGCCCACAAGGCCCTGGATCAGATGAAGCTCTACCCGGAAAAAACCAGGAAACAGTTCGACTACGTGCTGGACTGGCTCAAGGACTGGGCGTGCACCAGAGAGTACGGCCTCGGCACCGAGCTGCCCTGGGACAAGCGCTGGGTGGTGGAATCGCTATCCGATTCCACGATCTACATGGCCTTTTACACCATTGCCAAGTACCTCGAGAACCCGGAGTACGGCATCAAGCCAGAACAGCTGACGGATGAGTTCTTCGACTTCGTGTTCCAGAACACCGGTAAAGTCGACGAAGTCTCGAAGCACACCGGCATCAGCAAGGACCTGCTCAACACGTGCAAACAGGAGTTCGAGTACTGGTATCCGTTTGATTTGAGGAACAGCGGCAAAGACCTCGTGCAGAACCACCTGTCCTTCTGCATCTTCAACCACACCGCCCTGTTCCCGGAGAAGTACTGGCCTAAGGGCATGAGCGTCAACGGCTTCCTGCAGCTGGATGGCCAGAAGATGTCCACCAGCAAGGGCAACGTGCACACGCTGCGGCACATCTGCGACCAGTATGGCGCCGACGCCACCCGGATGACCCTCATGTACGGCGGCGAAGGCCTCGAGGACCCCAACTGGGACAGCGAGTTCGCCCGCAACGCCGGCCCGAGGCTGACCCAGTGGTACGACTTCGCCATCGAGAACTACGGCAAAGGCCGGGACGACGAGAAGTACATCGACCGGTGGCTGGAGTCCATGACGATCAAGACCCTCAAGCTGACCAGGGAATCCATGGACAACATGGACTTCCGCTCGGCCATCCAGAGAGGATACTTCGACATGCAGCGGTACCTCAAGTGGTACATCAGAAGGTCGCCTGTGCCGAACAAGAAGCTCATCAGCTGGTTCATCGAGGCGGAGACCAAGATCCTCGCCCCCTTCTGCCCGCACGTGTGCGAGGAGATCTGGGAGAAGATCGGCGGCCAGGGCTTCGTCGCCAAGGCACCGTACCCGTCGTGGGATGACTCCGTGCCCGTGGACGAGTCCATCGAGAAGTCCGAGGACTTCATCCGCAACGTCATCGAGGACATCCAGGAGATCGTCGAAGTGGCTCAGCTCAAGGAGGCCAAAGAGGTGTTCATCTACACCGCCGACGAGTGGAAGTACAAAGCACTGCAACTGGCATCCGGCAAGAACATGGGCGACGCCATGAAGGACGTGATGGCGGATGCTGAGATGCGGAAGCAGGGCAAGGAAGTCAGCAAGTACGTCGGCAAGGTCATCAGCGAGCGGCTCGTGTTCAGCGGCGTTGACGAGAAGGCCGTCCTCGACGAGGCAAAGGACTTCGTTAGTCGCGAGGTCGGGATGACAGTGACAGTCAACCCGGAGACTGATCCTGAGAACAAGAGGCGGCATGCCATACCGGGCAGGCCCGCCCTGTTAATCAAGTAAGGCGGTATTCGGGGTAGGGGCATTACGTATTGCTCCTGCCCTTTTCTTTTCATGCGTATTCCAGACGATATCGAGGAGCTGGTGCTTGCCTTCATGGAGCCCGAGAAGAAGAATGGGCTTATGCGAATGAGCCGTGCGGAGATCGACGAGCTCATTATGAGGGAGATAGCTTGCGCCGTCGAGCCTGGTTTTCTTGAGAAGAGCCCGGACAAGGACAGCTTTCCCTATCGGGTGACGCCCAGGGGCCGGGAGATCCTGCAGATGCTGGCACCTTGCAAGAGGAGCGGCCGGTGAACTTATAGTTTATATGACTGGTGCTCTATGGCCGTACTTTTCTCCTTTTTTCCGTCGCTATCTACCGATAGATTTATAAGATATGTGGCACTATGAAGTGCTGGATTCTACACATTAGGGCACGTAGATCAGGGGTAGATCGCTTCCTTGGCATGGAAGAGGCCTCGGGTTCAATTCCCGACGTGTCCATAAGATTTTTGAGGGGCTGTCGGGGAACTTTCTAAAAAAGTTCTCCTGACTTGCGACATGAAAGCAAGCCCGAAGGCACTTTTTAGAACAAGTTTTTGAGGGGTGACGAGGGGGCTTTTTGTCAAAAAGCCCCCTAACACTAATCATCAAAAAGGGCTGTTTACTGCTTCAGTTTATTTCTTTTTGATTCGCAGATCAGCAGCAGGACGACTATTAATCATCAATAGTTCCCTTCGCGGGTCGACGCCCGCCCTGATGGGCGTGCTACTCCGGCTTTTCGGGTGCTACGATGTCCGGGCCGGACTCGCACCCTCGCAACGAAAACCCGGCTGGCGCTTCGCAGCCGCCGGTTACATTGCTTCGCAAGTCCTAAGCGACGCCACTTCATAGGCGTCCATTACCCGGCCATCTCCGCATCCGGCTGATGCCGGACTGATGCCCGAAAAGCCCCCGTCGACCGCATTATTGATCGGCATTTGCCCGATAAGCCTATAACACCAATTGCCCATATCTTACTGGATTAGAATGGCCAGCACTAAAGAACAAAGTTCTGCCCTTGTCGAGCAGCTCAAACACTACGACGGAGTTATACCTTCCTGCGGCGTTTTCTGCGGCGGCTGTCCTGTCTACGTGCGGGATAGAAAGCCATGCCCTGGCGCATCGCTGGCCGACCGGTGCGGGCGTTGTAAGACGTTCCACCTCTGCTGTGCGGAAAGAGGAATTACCCACTGCTATCAGTGCGAAACTTTGCCGTGCAGAAAGTTCAAGGACTTCGCGAAGCGGTGGGAGAAGTACGGGCAGAAGCTCATCGAAAACCAGATCCTGATGAAAAGTGTAGGGCCCGAATCCTTTCTTGATTTGTGGAACGAAAAACTGGCTGACATATAGTGTCCGGCTATGGCGGGGGATATGCGGTCGGCCCTCCGAGGGTGAGTTCGTACCTCATAATATCCCTTTTATAGTATTTTACCGGTATCTCGAACGATTCTGTCCCGTTGCTTTCTACGAAAACAGTCTGGAACCACGGCTTGGTAGACTTTGTTATTACAGTTCCGACGCTCTGCCCGTTTATATCATAAACTGTGGGCATGATGGTGATCCAGCTGTCGCTGGCACCGTCGTTTCTTATCGTTCCCCGGATGACTGCGCAAGGCTCTCCCTGTATGTAGTAATAATGGTCCAGGACGTAGAATAGATATGTATCTTCGAACCTTTCGTAGCTGAGATTGGAATCGATCAGGTAAATCTGGGTTGAGCCAATATACCCCGGCGCCGGTCCTGAAACGTTCAGCTCCTGCTGCATTAAGGCTTCTTGTTGTACAGTCAATAAAAGTGCCATCCCTAATGCTGCAATTATCGCTACCATGATGGCCAGGAGTTTTATTTTATCCACGGCTTATTATCTCGTTTTATTCAATAATAGCTTTTCGAGCATGCCTCTCCCGGGACCACATAATGTATTTCAACCATAGGCAGTTTTATCAGTATACCTACCATGAGCGATTTTGGCCATGACACTCCCGAACTCGCAGAGCGCTACGACCTGATCAGCGACAGCCAGCTCGAGAAAGGCGGCCTGTTGATTCGTCGCATGGGCATCGAGGCCGGCAACAGAGTTCTCGACGTCGGCTGTGGCACCGGCCGGCTTACCTTGCTTGTCTCACAAACAGTGGGGCCATCCGGCTTCGTGCTTGGCATCGATCCGTCAGAGCACCGTATTAAAGCGGCATGTGACAAGCTTACATCGCATGAGCCTCGCAACGTGCATTTCGGTGTCGGTATCGCCGAGGATCTGCACAGCCTGCCCGATTCCGCCTTCGATCACATCTACTATTCCTCCGTCCTCCACTGGGTAGTCGACAAGCCCGCCGCTCTCCGGGAGGCTTTCCGTGTCCTGGCGCCCGGGGGCAAGATCGGGATCACGACGGCCGACCGGGATAATCCGCAGACTCTCCAGGCTATCACAAGCCGGGTGTTCATTAAAGCCCCCTACGCCGGGCAGGTGAGGCCCGAAGCCGACGCCCGTCAGCCTGTGAGCCGGGCCGAGCTTGTCGCTCTCCTGAAAGAGGCCGGCTTCCAGAACATCGAGGTCGAGCTCCACGAGCGAAAGCGGCTACATCCGACTGCAGAAGACGCCCTGCAATACGCAGAATCGACTTCTACCGGCAGGTTATTCAATCATGTCCCCGATAGCCTGCGGGTCCGGGCCAGGCAGGACGTCGCCGAAGAACTGGAAAAGACGAGAACGACTGAGGGCATCCCGGTGTCTAACAGCAGCCTGCTTGTCGTGGCGATCAAGCCTCAGTTATCTCCTTTAACCTCCTGACCTCCTTAAACCTCTTTTTTTAAAACCCTCCTTTAACCTCCTTGTATCTCCTTTAACCTACCTCACATCCTCCTGTACCTCCTTAATCCTCTACATTTTGCTATTCCACATGACCCGGAAAGGTTTGAGGTTTAAGGAGGCACTGAAGGTTAAAGGAGGCAGGTTTAAGGAGATACATGGAGGTCAGGGAGGAGTTTTAAAAGGGAGGTTTAAGGAGGTAAAGAGGTTAAAGGAGATGGTAAGCGAATCATTATCAGATCCACTTCCACCTTTTCGCAAGAATGAGTATGACGACGTCTATGATCATGAAGGTCGCTATCAGCGCGTATCCGAACGCACTGCTGCCGTAGGCTGGTATCATCAGGAGGGTCCCGCCCAGCAGGACGGCGAAGATGATGGCGTTGAGTAAAATAATCGTATTGACGTTCATCCTGATGTTGAGCACGGGGATGAACAGCGAATATATCGTATACGGGAAGCTGGCGAGGACGATGAGCTTCATCAGCTCCAGCCCTTCGAGGTACCGGGGTCCGAAGAAGCCCATGATGGCAGGGCCGAAGAGGAATAAGAAGATGGCGCCGGGGACGAGTATCGAGTACACAGTCAGGCCAGCTTTGATGAAGTTCTTCTTCAGGTTTTCCCCGTAGACGCCTTCCACGAAGAAGGAGGTGCTCAGGGATATGGGGATCTGGAGCAGGAAGTTGCCCAGGGTGTAGGCGATGTAGTAGATGGCGGCCTGCGCTTCGCCTAACTGCGCTGATATGATGAGGGGCACAGACAGGTAGGCGGCGTTGTAGAGGATGCTGGCCACGTAGTTGCGGGATGAGGTCCTGAAGCTGGTTTTGATGAACTCGAGGTCTATCCGCAGGTTGATCCTTACGACCTTCTGGAGTATCCAGGCCACGAAGACGAACGCTACTATGTATGACAGCACGTTGGCGCTGAAGATGCCGAAGAACCCGAAGGCCGCCAGCAGGAACAGCAGAGGTATCCTTGACAGGTATAGTAGGTTCTGGATGAACGTGTATTTCGCGTCCCTCATCGCTATGAAGGTCTGGGTGGCGACGGTGCCGGCTGCACCAGTGCCGACGAAGACGAGGAAGACCAGGATGTACTGCCAGTTGAGTAAGCCGGCGATGTCGGGAGAGATGTACCCGGCAGCTGCCACGTACAGTATGCCCAGCACCAGGGCGGTGGAGACCATGACCACCATCGAGGTGTTAAACGCCCTGGTCTTGTCGTAGTGGTGGAAGTAGCGCAGGAGTGATATGTCGAAGCCCATGCTGGAAAAGGCGAGGATCAGGGACGCCGCGGATATCAGGACAACCGCATTGCCCACGTCGTTGACCGAGTAGTACCTCGCCGCTATCGCCCAGAAGATGAAGCCGGTGGCCACGCCCAGGGCTTTGTTCGCCACCATGAAGAAGGAGTTCTTGAAAAACGGGTCGTTCAGGCTGCGCTTTATTCCCCCTATGTAGTGACTGACAACCGTGCTCATGCTATGTATCAACAAATATAATATATGACTAATTATATAATACTAACACAAGGGGTTCAAGGCCAGTGGCCAGACGTACTGCCTCAGGGTAGGTTAATCCTGCAGCTCATATAATTTGCCGTCCGGCAACTATCCCGTCTATGGCTTAGTCGGTCCTCGGCTACGCATAAAGTGGCCTACCACCAAAATATTAAATAACAAATTATTAATACGATTAGAATAAATTTGTTTCGGGGTTTGATTCGCATATACGCCAATCGTTATTACTGGCTTGTATCAGAAATAATCGGGGAACGGGGCATCATTTTCCTGCTTAAGTACACGCTTGCCATATATGTGGACATGGTCATGAGAATACTGTACCAGGTATACTCTTACGCATACTCCATACTATTTAAAGCGCCGTTGATCTACGTCATCGGTGACAGCCATTCCTGGGCCTTTAAAAACCAGAGGTCTTTCATCATCAGAAATATCGGGCCTGCGACAGCGTACAATCTCGTCAACCGCAACAGCACTATCCAGTCGTACCGGAAGCTGCTCAAGGCGGTAGAGAAGATCGACCGTAAGAAAGACTACGTCATTCTCACCTTCGGGGAGATCGACTGCAGGGTGCACTTCTATAACCAGTACATGAAAAACAACGGTAAAGTATCCATGGATAAGCTGATGGATACGACGATCGAAAACTACGGCCAGGTCCTCAGCGAGCTGAGAGCCCGGGGAGTCAACTTCCTGGTCTACGGCGTGCTTCCCGCCGCCCGGGATGTCGTCCGCTACCCGCCGTACGCTACGAAGAAGATCAGGGAAGAGGTGGTGAACAGCTTTAAAAGCAACTACCATTACCAGGCTTCTCCCGAAATGCGCAGCTACATCAACCGCCGCTTTAACCAAAAGCTGAAGGCGTACTGCCTGGCTCACCAGTACAAGTACCTGGACATCTATCCGGTAGTGGCGGATAAGCAGGGCTTTGTCAGGGACGAGTTTGTGGCTGACGAGATCCACGTCAACGGGCGAATCATGCCGTACGTTAAAGAGATGCTCAAAAAGGAGTGCAATCTCCTGACCTGAGTCGCGAAGCTTACCCGGGACGGGCAGCAAACCCTTATGTGCAAATATTAACAAAACTACAACACATGAACCATGGGGTTCAGCTGGCGAAGGGCTATAACCTGTTTTTGATGGTGATGTTAGCCGTCCAGTTCGTCATCCTCGTGGGTATCATCATCGCTCTCGCCTACCTGGGGACAGGCAGCATCATTTCGATTATCACCGTCGTGTCGGTGGTATCTCTCGTCGTGCTCTGCCTGCCGCTCGCTATCCTTCAGTACCTCTCGAGCCGGGACCGGGTGCTGAAAATCCTCTTCGCGGGGCAGGCAATCGTCTTTTTGCTGGGCCTGGTTTCGGTGTTCTTCTGGTACCTGGCCCCGGAGCTTCCAGGCCTGCCCTGGCTACTGGACTTCGCCAAGTTCCTGACCCTTCTGACCTACGTGCCCATGCTTCTGTCCTTACTGGCTGCATCAAAAGCCAGCGACTTTAAAAGGGAGCCTTATACCAAGGCAGCAATCCTTTTCCTCAGCGCGGTCTCGGGGCTGACTGTGCTCGTCGTTGCCACGGTCGGCTTCGGCAGGGCCGGCGCTGACCTGTTCAGCACCTTGAACTACACTGGCTCGGTCATCTTTGACATTGCAGTGCTGGCGCTGACGTCGATGCTGATTCTCACCCACCTGCCGGGCAAGCTGCGATACCTCCTCTCCATCATCATGATCACGTACATGTTCAGCACGGTCGCCGATGTCCTCATGCTGATGGACGGCCTGCGCCTCCTCGCCGCCTTCGACCTGGCCAGCCTCGGGTACGCCCTCATGATCAACTTTACCGGGCTGGCCTTGCTGGCCTACTCGCTGGGCAACATCAAGGTCGTCACCGTGGAGGAGGTGTCCAGGAAGCTGGACGACGTCACCCTGCTCATGTCCGACCTCGTCGAGCAGTCGCCGCTGGCCATCTGCATGTGCGACACAGCCGGCACCATCGTGACGGCAAACGATCGCTTCCTGGAGATCTGCGGCCTGCGCCGCCCGGAGGTGACCGGCAAGCTCGGCATCCTGCAGGCGCTGCCGGAGGCGGGCGTAGCCTTACCCTCACTTGCGGCACAGGCTGCCGGGATCGATACTGCCACAGTGGACGGGCTGCGGGTTGAAAGAGCCGGGAAAGCCCCGGCCTACTTCCGCTTAAAAGTGTTCCCAACCCGCGGCTCGGAAGGCCTTGTCAGCCACATCGTTGTTATCCTGGACGACGTCACGGAGCGGAAGGCGTTCGAGGATCAGCTGGTCTGCGCTAAAAAACAGACCGACCTGTACGTTGATCTGATGGGCCACGACGTCAACAACATGAACCAGATCGCCATGGGTTTCCTGGAGCTCGCCGAAGAGAAAATCCGGCAGGACGGACAGCTCCGGAAGGACGATCTGTTCCTCATATCGAAGCCGATCGAGGCCCTGACCCACAATTCCCGCATCATCTACAACATACGGAAGCTGCAGCAGGAGAAAGCCGGGGCATACCAGCACGAGCCGGTGGACGTGGGCCGGGTGCTCGCCGGCCTGGCCTCCCGGTACTCCGGCATCGCCGGGAGAGACGTCAGGGTCAGCCTGCGCACCGGGGAAAACTGCACTGTCATGGCCAACGAGCTGCTCGGGGAAGTGTTCGACAACCTCGTCGGCAACGCCGTCAAGCACACAGACGGGCCTGTCTGCATCGAGGTAACGATGGCTAAGATTAAGGCCGAGGGCCTGGATTGCTGCAGAGTGACCGTCGAAGACAACGGGCATGGCATCGCTGACGAGATGAAGGGCAAACTGTTCGACCGGCTAGCCCTTGACTGCAAGAGAGCCAGCGGCAGCGGATTCGGCTTATGCCTCTCCAAAATACTGGTCGAGGACTTCGGCGGCCGGCTCGAGGTGGAAGACCGGGTACCGGGCGACTATACAAAAGGGGCCAGGTTCGTGGTCACGCTGCCGCTCATCGAGGCTTCTTAGCACCGCTGCCGCTCAGCTCCTCAACCGTGTTCGCTATGCGGCGGGCTCTGGTCTCCTCTTTCTTCCCCTCAGCTATCCACTCGACGTACTCCCTCTTATGGGAGTACGACAGCTTCTCGAAGGCCGCTCTCGCCTTCTCGTTGCCAGTCAGAGCCTGCGCCAGATCCTCCGGCACTTCGACAACCCTCGGTTCATCGTCGACCTCCATGGTGACATTCACAAGATCGCCCGGCCCTTTGTCTATGGCCTCCCTGATCTTCTTTATTACACCCATGTAATAGACGCCGCCGTATGGGTGGATAGACCCCCGGTAGGGCATTCCGTCGATGGTGCAGCGCACTTTCACCTGGCCCTTTTTTCCGAACGCCTGCTGCACGTCAAAGGGTATTCTGATGCCTACTCCGCCGCTCTCCTCGTCCTTGATCAGCGTTGCCTCGAACTCCTGGCCAGCCATAAAATATGCATTGTCCGGGCTTCGCCAAAATGCTTGCGGACCATATCCCGGCGGGCTGTCGGAGAGCGAGTCACGCTACTTATATCTTATAGGCTTACCGATCTTCAGCTATGATAGACAATGAGGTGACCTTTAAAGTCCTCGGCTACATTCACACGCCCTTCACGGACCCGGATCATACGCCCATACAGCCTGTGTTCAGCACAGCCCCCGGGACGGTCGAAGTCCTGCCCGAGTACGCCCCCGGCCTCAAAGATCTCGAAGGCTTCTCCCACCTTATCCTCATTTACTACTTCCACAAGGTCAAGGGCTATTCCCTGCTGCAGAAACCTTTTCTCGATAACAGCCAGGAGCGAGGTATCTTTTCCATCCGACACTTCCGCCGGCCTAACCCGATCGGGTTCTCAGTGGTGGAGCTGCAGGGCGTGAACGGCAACGTGCTCGAAGTAACCGGCATCGACGTGCTCGACGGGACTCCGCTGCTGGACATCAAGCCTTACATCGAGCAGTTCGACTGCCGGCACGGAGTAAAGAGCGGCTGGGCGCAGGGCGTCGATAAAACTGGAAAGGCCCACACTCCTCACGGGCTGCGGGATTAGGCACCCCGTCCTCAGGAGTAGTACCCGGTATCTACTTTTTCTTTCCCTTGAGCTTCTTGATCATCTCTTCAACCTCTTCAGCGCCCTCGTCGTAATGCGCTTCCTCGTCCGGGGCCAGCTCCTTGAGCAGGCGCAGGAATTCCCCGGCGTGGACCAGCTCTTCCTCAGCGATGTCCTGTAAAACGGCGATGGCCAGCTTATTGTCAGTGGACTCCGCGAGCTGCAGGTACAGCTGCACCGCCTCGTACTCCGCGGCGATGTCGAAGCGGATAGCCCTCTTGAGCTCTTCGTCTGTCAGCTTCCGGCTGGCTTTCATGCCCGAAAAATTATGGCTGAACTCTGGCATTCTTTCTCCTCACCGGGAAATTACTATCACATTGTTTATATAATATTCCTGTGAGGTCCACGGGCCAGCACAGCGCAGCGTTAGTCCACATTCACAGGCTTTTAGATCGACATGGCCGGCAGGCTCTCAGCTTCACATGACCGCCCTGAAGACGTCGGTCCTGACCTTCTTGGTCTCGATGTTATCCCCGGACAGCAGGCACTCGATCTGGCCGAGCTCGCCCTGGGGCACGGTGATCGTCAGCTCTCCGTTGACTGTCTCGCCCTCTGCGATACTATGCAGCTCTACTGTCCGCTCGGGAGGCCAGATGCTGGTTTCTCCCTGGTCGGGGGCCAGGACCCTGAAGCGCAGCACCAGGCCGGTAGCAGTCCCGGGGCCGGCGTTTTCGACTCTGTACTGAGTCTTGAAGTAGACGTTGTCACTGTCGGCTTTAACCGAAGTGGCGGTCACGTGCAAGCCCAGGATCGGCGACCTCTCCAGGGGGACCACCCTGGCGGTGAGGCCGCGCAGCTCGTCCGGCTGCTCTCCGATTTTCCAGTCGCCTGAAGAAGTCTCGCAGTAATAATAGCGCTTGCCGTTGTGCTCGTAGCTGGTCCCGTCTGCCCCCGGGACGCTGATGCCGACGGCCGAGTGGTCCGGCAGCATGAGGATGACCACGTCCATGCCCATGCTCTGGAGCAGCGCGGCGGCCAGGATGGTCTTGTCCTCGCAGTCGCCCTGCCCGTCTTTCAGCGTCTCCACAGGGTACCTCGGGTACTCCGCAATTCCCCGGGAGTCGGCGTCCCTGGCGTAGGGCAGCGACTGCACGAAGGTGAGCACGTTCATGGCGTTATCGTAGTCCGAGTAGCCCTGGCTCTCGCCCCCGCTCCTGATCCTCTCCGCCACGTCCCGCAGCGTTTCCCGGTCCTCGTCGGCCAGCGCGTAGTCCGCGTAGCTCATGCCCGGCGTCCGGGGCTTCTCCCTGAAATAGCGGTAAGCGTCCTGGGGTACTACCATCGTGAAGGCCCACCGGACGTTCTTGTACTCCCACCGGTAGGTGGGGTTGAAGATCACCTCGGGCGATGGCTCCGGGGTGGCCGTCGGAACCGGGGTCACCGGCTTCTCCATAGGTATGAAGTCCGGAGCTGTCGGCGCCGGTTTATGTGTCGGAGCTGGCGTCGAACCTGGCTCCGCAGTAGACGTTGGTCCTGCTGTCTGAAGCCCCGGCACCGATACGCAACCGGAGACGCCGGCCGCAGCCAGCGGTAAAAGAAGTATGACAATGACTAGAAGCGCCCGTCGGACTGCCGAACTCATCGGACACGCACATTGAAGTCATCTCTAATAAACTTGTCCTTTGTCTGGCTGCTTTCTCATTTGCCCTTATCGATCTTCGTGCGGTAGCCGGCGATGATCTCCCGCTTTTCCTTCGCTTCCTCGTATCTCTTCCCTTCCGCCTTCTCAGCGTTCGTGAGCGGCTTGTGCTCCTCGACATCCTCGTGCTCTACGTCGACCTTTTTCTCGATGCCCATACCACGATCTCCCCTGAGATCGACGTCGTGGGCGCATAACTAGGTTGTCCGTTCTTTCCGGGCCGGAAAATACGGGGCAGGCCCCTTTTTCATGGGTCTCTCGGACTTTGCGGCTCGGCAGGGCGGGTTGCCGGCCACTCGTCCTTCAGCATCGAGTAGATCTCTAAGTCGCGGTAGCGATCGTAGAGCAGGGCCGCCTGGCGCAGGACTCCTTCCCGGGTAAAGCCCAGCCTCTCGGGGATCGCGCGGCTGCGGTCGTTCTCCGTCACGACCCGGATTTCCACCCGGTGCAGTCCGAGGTCTTCGAAGGCTGTCGTCACCAGGGTACTGCACGCCCTGGTCATCAGTCCCCTTCCCCTGTACCGTGTGCCGATCCAGTACCCGATCTCCGCCTTCTCGTTCTCCCAGTCGATGGTGACCAGCGAGACCACTCCCGCGATCTTTCCCCGGTAGAGCAGGCCCAGAATGATCGCCTCGTCCTTCTCGTGCTGCTCCAGCGATCGGCGGATAAAAGTTGCAGTATCCTCCGGGGTAACGGTCACGTCCACCCAGGGCAGCCAGGGCCGGAGATGTTCCCGGCTGCTGTCGATGAGCTCGAAGATCTCGTGCACATCACTGGCTTCGAGTAAGCGGAGTTCGGTTTCGCCGTCGATTCTACACTGGAACATACTACCCTGTCTGTCTCACGCGCTCTCTTTAACCCTTTCGCCCGGTAAGGCTCCCTTACCGGCCTTCCTGCCCCTGATGGCAAACAGGGCCAGCAGAACGCCTATACCTGCGATGACCGCCGCGATGTTGACGAAGTAGTACAGGTCGCCGGTAATCATGTAGCTGAACAGGGAGGTGCTGAACGTCGCCCCCTCGCCGGCGATGCCGAAGGGGTTAGTATCCATCCAGTTCCAGGCCGCGTGGAAACCACAGACCCCCCAGATGCACCTGTCGTACAGGGCATACAGCGAAAGGAGTATGGCGAACGCGAACAGGAACGGGAAGACCAGCAGGCTGTCGACGTCGGCGATCAGGTGCAGCGCGGTGAAGGTCAGGGCAGACAGGCCAATCGCCACCGGCACTCCGTACTTTGCGGCTATCGCCGGCAGCTGCCAGCCCCTGAACAGGACCTCCTCGGCTGCTCCCTGGACGACGAAGCCCGCCAGGCCTGAAAGCACCAGAAGAGCCGAGATCGGCTCAATGGCCAGAGCCTGCTCTATCCGGACAGCGCCGACCGCTACCAGTAATGCCATACAGAACAGGTACAGGGCTATACCACCCGCCATGCCTGTCAGGTACTTCCCGGCGGCTCCTTTTCGACTAAAGCCCAGAGTCGACAGCGGCCTCTTCTCCCGGAGCAGCACCCACGCTGCCAGCGCGGCGATCATCAGCCCGAACGGCACGATGTAGTCCAGGTTCTGGGCCACGAACGCCATGACCAGCGAGGAGCCTGCCAGGCTCTCCGGCATCACGGCCTTAAAGATCAGGCCGCCGATCACCGAGAACGCGATGACGATCATAAGCGGAAGTAACAGCAGAGTTACGATATGCGGCGGCTTCCTGGACTTACAGGCCCCGGCCACCAGGGGATTATCAGGGCTGAAAGCGCCCCGGGTCGACGCAGATATGGGAATCCTCTCCGGGACAATTATTAGAAAAGGATGGCCTTATGGATTATGGTCTGGAGCTACCCGCACTCGTACTCGAACGCGTCTTTGCGGCAGAAGGACCTGAAGAGCTTCTCCACGATCTCCGAGTCCCTGCCCCGGAAGTACATGCGGATGCGCCTTCTGGTGCGTACCCAGACGATCAGGCCCCGCCGGGTTTTGCGCATCTCGCAGCACCTGATTTCCGGCCACCTCTGAAACATGCCGCCGTACAGTATGCCGGCGTCCGTGATGACGGTCGTCCCCCGCTCCCCCAGGGTCACCGCCAGCGCCGATACGAGAAAAATCCCGGCCAGGCCTGCGACCAGCAGCAGGTAAAGATAGCTCTGCTGCAGGTACCCGGGGAGCAGAAAAGTGATCTGAGAAAGGGCGATGACCAGCGCGCAGCCAGCGACGATGATCGAGGCCATAAACAGCAGCATCCGGGAAGATCGATAGCGGTGCAGCACATCCAGCATCAGGCTCTCCCGCCTGAAAAGCACCTTCCCCACAAACGTCCTCTCTTTCATACCTGCACCACTGCCTCTTACGAGCCTGCCTGCCTGCCTGCCTTCCTGTTTACCCTCCCCGTTCTCCGGGCTGATGGACCATGATGGTAGTGCACGGTGCCTCTATCAGCACACCGTGGGCGACGCTGCCCATCAGCAGCCGCTTCAGCTGCCTGCGGCCCCTGTGCCCCATCACTATGGCATCGTAGTTCCCTGTTCTGCACTCTTCGATGATGGACTCGGCCACGTTCTCGCTCACAACGGACCTTGTGTCGGCTTTTACCCCGTATTCCCCCAGGATTTCGCCGCACCGCCTGAAAAGCGCCTCCTCTCTTTCAATCCCCGGCAGCTCCAGGAGCCTGTCCTTGGTGACCATATCCGTGATGACCTCCGGAGCCGGCCTGCGCACGTGCAGCAAGGTCAAGGACGCGCCTACGGCCACCCCGATCAGGCCTGCCGTCCTGACTGCGCTGTAGCTCTGCTCCGAATCGTCCACGGGAATCAGGATTTTTTTATACACGGAAAAATTTCGGCGGGCAAAATATTATAGCTTGGCCCGCCAGATACAAAAAAAGATGCCTCGCCGGCGGGGTTCAGGCGGGCGGGTTTACTCATGGTTTGCAGGCTTATCCTTCTCAGTCTTAATGTCCGGAAGCCAACAGTGATCGCTGTAAAGCTGCCCGGAATTATCTTCTGCCCGGCCCGCCGGACGCCCGGCCCGGCACCGTATCTGGAAAAGAGGTGGCTGGCGCTTGCACCTGAAACCTGAGATCCGGATCCTCGGCATCGACGACTCGCCCCTCCTGTCCGACAGCATCCTGGTCGTCGGGGCACTGATGAGGGGAGGAGGATGGCTCGACGGCGTACTCCGCTCTTACATCGACAGAGACGGCACCAACGCGAACGAGCGCCTGGCCGCCATGATCACAGGAAGCAAGCACTACGGCCAGATCCGGATCGTCATGCTGAACGGCGTCACCTTCGGCGGCTTCAACGTCGTCGACATTCAGGAGCTACACCGGGCAACGGCACTGCCTGTCATCGCCGTCATGAGGCGGGCCCCCGATATGGCCGGCATCCGGGCGGCGCTGGACAACCTCCCCGACCCGGAACGACGGTACCAGGCCATCCTGAACGCAGGGCCTATTACAGAAGTACAGACCCCCTGGAGAGGTCACCCCGTATACATCCAGTGCAAAGGCATAGAACCCGTCGACGCGGCAGAAATCGTAGCAGCCACCGCCGTCCACAGCAGGCTGCCCGAGCCGTTACGGATGGCCCACCTGATATCTACCGGCATCGTGCTCGGGGAATCGAGCAAGCGGGCTTGAGCCGGGTGAGAACGATAACGAACGCTGCGTTGTGCGTTTCAGATTGCTCATATAACGTGAGACAGCAATACGAACGCTGCGCTGTGCCAGATCACAGATTACGACAGATGACACAGATTCCACAGATACTATTCGATAACAATGAAGGTGATTGCATGTTTATCGATTTTTATCCCATAGTAATCTGTGTCATTTGCGCAATCTGTCGTAATCTGTGATCCTGGCACAGCGCAGCGATCGTCAGCGTTCCCGTGCACAAGGATAGCTTAAAAAGGGATATGGTTTATCCGGCTCTATTCGCTAAACCACTTCTGGGTCTTGCCATAGTACAGCAGGTAAACCGGCAGCAGCGCCAGCGGCGTGAGCAGGATTGCGGCGGGGCTGTCTATGCCTGTCGTGAGCAGGTAGTACATGATGGTGATCGCCGATCCGGCTATCATGCTGGCGGTGACGATCGAGATGACGGCGCCGATGTTGTTGAGCATCTCCATGCGGCTGTGCTTCGCCATCGCTCTGGTTCCCATGCCTTTCAGCTCCTCGAGCTGCTCGGGTGTCAGGTTCTCCCGGTCGATGAACTCGGATAGCTCTACCAGGAGCGGCACGATCTCCTCCGGAGTCTTCGCGTTCCTGATATCCTTAAACACCATGTCCACTTTGTCTTCTATCTTTTCCTTGGTCAAGTTGTCCAGGAGGTTCATCACTAGCCTATTAGAATAAAACATATAAAAGCATATTGTTACAAAAATTTACTTATATCGGTTTATAAACCCGGTAACACCGGCCTGTTTTATTCACATAAATTGTTTATTATACAGCCAACCGGGTTCACAATTATTTATACATGGCAGGCCATTTATGTATGATTTCTATGTCAGACGTGGCTAGTAAAATTTTGCTCATCGTGCTGGACGGGGCGTCAGATCGTCCTGTCAACGGCACTACTCCGCTCGCCCATGCGGTCACTCCTAACATGGATGCGCTCGCTTTCGGCGGCATCAGCGGTATCATGGACACGATCGCTCCGGGCATCCGGCCGGGCTCGGACACCTCTCACCTGGCCATCCTCGGGTACGACCCATACAAGTACTACACAGGCAGGGGCCCCTTCGAGGCCGCCGGGGTGGGCATCGAGGTCAAGGGCGGGGATATCGCTTTCAGGTGTAATTTTGCTACCGTAGAGGGCGGCAAAGTGACTGATCGCAGAGCCGGCCGCATCGAGGACACGGACGAGCTGGCGAAAGCCATCAACGAGAAGGTCAAAGTGCCGGGCGTCGAGGTCATCTTCAAGCGCTCTACCGGCCACCGTGCTGCTTTAGTGCTCCGGGGTAAAGGGCTCTCCGCCGCGATCACGGACACCGACCCGAAGAAAGAGGGCCTGCCCGTCAAGGAGTGCCATGCGACCGACGACTCGCCCGAGGCGAAGCGGACGGCTGAAATTGTGAACAGCGTCTCGAAGCAGGTGCTGGAAGCCATCGACCAGAGCCCGGTCAACGTCGAGCGCCGCAAAAAGGGCCTGCCGGCAGGCAACGTCATCCTCATCAGGGGAGCCGGGGAAGTGCCTCACATACCGCCTTTCCCCGAGAAGCACGGCATGAAAGCAGCAGTAGTGGCCAACGCCGGCCTGATTATCGGGATAGGCAAGATGTGCGGCCTGGAGCACCTCACCGTCAGCGGCATGGAAAGCATGGAGCCTGTCAAGCGGATCGGTGTCAAGGTAAACAAGGCTCTCGAGGCGCTGCAGACCCACGACTTCGTGCTGCTGAACATCAAGGGCGCCGACGAGGCGGGCCACGACGGCAGCTTCGAGAGAAAGGTGAAGTTCCTGGAGGCGGTGGACGTTGCCTTCGAGCCGCTCAAGAGCCTGAAGGACACCCTGATCATCGTCACCGTCGACCACAGCACCCCCGTAACGCTGAAAGATCACTCCGCAGACCCCGTGCCCATCCTGATGAACGGCCCGGGCGTCAGGGTCGACGAAGTCCAGCGGTACACCGAGCTCGTCGCCCACAAGGGCGGACTGTGCCGGATCAGGGGCATGGACGTCATGAATATCGCCATGGACCTGATCAACAGGACCAAGAAGTTCGGGGCCTGAAAGCCAGAGATGTGGGGGCAAAAATAAAATTACTGCCCCTGCTTTTTTATTACGGCACCTGCACAAACTCTTCCGCCGGCGCTCCGCATATGGGACATATTTCAGGGGGCTCCTCACCCTCGTGTATGTAACCGCAGACTTTGCACATCCATTTCATCTTTTTACTGGCCTCCTTTGACTTTCCTGGCGATCATCCTGCCTGTCTCCCGGCACTGTTCCACCTGAGCTTTAGTGGCCGGGTACCTGATCTCCAGCCCGTCCAGGACTTCCATGTCTGTCTCTTTGAGCCGGGCGGTGATCTCTTTGACCGCGCCTCCCATCCAGCCGAACGAGCCGAAGCCCATGGCGATCTTCTTCTGGGGCCTGAGGCCTTTGAGGTAGTACAGGAAGCCTCCGACCGGCGGGAAGATGCCGTTGTTCAGCGTGGCGGAGCCGAGTAACACGGCTTTTGCGTCCTGTATCTCGCTGACGATCTCGCTATTCGTAGACTTGCGGATGTTGTAGAACTTCACCTCGACTCCCCCCTCGTCCATCACTCCTTCGGCGAGCAGGTGAGCCATCTTCTCGGTGCTGCCCCACATGGTATCGTAGGCGATGACCACTTTGGGCCTGGCCTCGAATTTCGACCACCGGCCGTAGGCTTCGATGATCTTCCCCGGGTCAGTCCAGATGATGCCGTGATCCGGGGCGATGACCTCGGGGTTGAGGTTGAGCCCAGGCAGTTTGCCTAGCAAGCCCTGGATCAGCATCGAGAAAGGCATGAGGATGTTGGCGTAGTAGATCTTCGCGTCATCCAACGGGTCGAAGCTCGCGTCCCTGTCGAACCGTTCGGACGAGGCCACGTGCTGGCCGAAAGCGTCGCTGGACAGCAGGACTTTGTCTTCTTCCAGGTAGGTCATCATGCTGTCCGGCCAGTGCAGCATGGGTGTTTCGACGAAGCGTAGTGTCTTCTTGCCGAGGCTGAGGGTGCTGCCGGTCTTCACCGCGGTCACCGGCCACCGCTCTCCGTAGACGTCCACGATGCCCTTGCTGCCCCGTTCCCCTGAATAGACCTGTGCATTCTTCGCCACCTCCATGACGCCGGCGAACGAGCCGAAGTGGTCTCTCTCCAGGTGGTTTACGATCAGGTAGTCGATCCTGGCGGGGTCTAAGATCTCCGATATTCGCGATAGCAGCTCGTCCTTGAACGGCTCCTTGACGGTGTCGACCAGCGCCACCTTCTCGTCCACGATGAGGTAGGCGTTATATGTCGAGCCTTTTGGGGTGGTGTACCCGTGGAAGTCCCGCAAGTCCCAGTCGATGGCTCCTACCCAGTAGATACCGGGCCTGATCTCGGTCTTCATAAATAACATCCCTGCCTGCGGCAGCCAGAATGGCTCGCCGGCTAATTTCATATTACTCTTATATAATTATATATCTATCCGGCAGTGCCTATCGAAACAATTTTTTCCACAGGAGTCCATGTAGCTACTATGCAGAAACCTACACTTTATTTTGTCACCCACAACGCAGGCAAGTTCAGGGAAGCCCAGGCCCTCTTCCGGGAGCATTTCAACCTCGAGCAGATCGACATGACTTATCCGGAGCTGCAGGAGGACGACCTCTCTAAGATAGCGGCGTACGGGGCCAGGTACTGCTCTGTCGAGCTGGACAAGCCCGTCATCGTCGAGGACTCCGGGCTGTTCATCGACGCCCTGAACGGCTTCCCGGGACCCTATTCTGCATACGTCCAGCAGACCCTCGGCAACAAGGGCATTCTCAAGCTGATGGAGGGCGTGAAAGGCCGCAGGGCGGAGTTCCGCTCCTGCGTGGCGTACTGCGCCCCCGGCGAGGAGCCCACGGTGTTCACCGGCATCTGGTGGGGCGACCTGCTGACCGAAGAGGTGGGCAAGGAAGGCTTTGGGTACGACCCGATCTTCTCCTACCGCCAGTACCCCGTAGGGGAGATGACTGTGGAGCAGAAGAACGAGGTCAGCCACAGGTGCAGAGCACTGCTGGAGTTCAGGCAGTGGTACGAGAATAAGCTGAAAACGGTCAGGTAGCCTGACAGACTCCCTGCCCGAAGGCTGTAACTGGCTAAGGTGACTCTGCGAAGCTGATCTTGAACGAGGTCCCGCGGGCAGTATCCAGCTCTAAGGTCCCGTTTAGCTGGGCTGTCAGCGATTCTACCAGCTCGAGCCCGAGGCCGCTGGCTTTCCGGGCGTCGAAGCCTGCTGGCAGGCCGATGCCGTCGTCGCCGACGAGGAGCGTCACCGTCTGATCGACTTTCCTCAAAGCCACCTTTATTTCCCCTTTTCGTCTGTCCGGGAAAGCGTATTTGAGGGCGTTGGTCACCAGCTCGTTGACGATGAGCCCGAGCGGCACGATCGAGTCGATGTCCAGCGAGATCTCCTCGATCTCCATCGTCAGGCCGATGGTGCCGGGGGCGGTGCTGTAAGATTTTAACAGGCTGGCGGTCAGGCTTCTGACGTAGTCGGCCGCGTTTATCTTCGACAGGTCCCTGGACCGGTACAGCATTTCGTGGATCATCGCCATGGTCTTAACGCGGTTCTGCGCCTCCCTGAACAGCTCGAGGTCCCTTTGATCGTGTAAGCGGCCGGACTGAAGGCTGAGCAGACTCGTGATTATCTGGAGGTTATTCTTCACCCTGTGGTTGACCTCTTTCAGCAGGACCTCTTTCTCTTTCAGCGAGGCTTTGATCTTTTCCTCTGCCCTTTTACGCTCGGTGATGTCCTCGCCGATCACCACGAAGTACTTGATGATGCCTAAGTCGTCCTTCACGGGCGATATCAGCACGGACTCCCAGTACGGTTCGCCGTTTTTGTTCCTGTTCTGGAACTCGCCCCGCCGGACTCTGCCGGTCAGGATGGTGTTCCACAGCTTCACGAAGAATGTCTGGAGGCTTTCCCCCGGCTTTAAGAAGGCCTTGTGGTTATGGCCGATAACCTCCTCCTGCGAATAGCCGGTGAGCTGGGTGAACTTGCGGTTCACGTACTCGATCTTTCCGTTCAGATCGGTGATCACGACGGCCGCCGGGCTTTGCTCCACCACCCACGACAACTGTCGCAGCCTGTCCAGGGCCTTTTTTTGCTCGGTGATGTCCTGGCCTATTCCATGCACTTTGATCGGTCTGCCACCCGTATCGTAGACCACTGAACACATGCTGTGGACATGTCTGACCGTACCATCCTTTCTGACAAGTCGGTACTCCATGTCGAAGGGCTTTATACCTTTCAAGGCCTCGCCCAGAGCGTTCTCTACCTTCGGGCGGTCAGACGGGTGTATGAAGCTCATAGAAATATCGTAGGAAGGCTCGATTTCCCCCGGGGTGACGCCGAATATCCTGTACCTTTCGGCAGACCAGACTTGCTTGCCGGTCTCCACGTCCCACACCCAGCTGCCCAGGTGGGCCAGCTTCTGGGCCTTGTGCAGGTGTTCCTCGCTCTCGTGTAGCGATAGGGTAACCTTCTCAAGCGCTTCGCAGTGGGAGCGCAGCTCTTCGTTTTGGGCTACCCGTTCCTTCTGAACCGCCTGAAGCTCTTCTTCTTTGGCGAGCAGCCGCTCTTCCAGAACTTTGTTCCGCCTGATCAGCTCGTCGAGCAGAACGTCCCTTTCGGCTGCATCGTGACGAGAGCTACCGGTACCTTCCGCCACTACGATCGAATCCCCAGTGCATGTCTATCGTTATCATAACTCTGGTAATGTTGAGTTATAACGTTTTTGTGCCTTCAATATAATTACCAAATGTATAGGCGACAGCTTTGGGCGATCCTGCAGCCGGCCGGAGCCGCTGCAGATGCACGCTAGTTAATGAGGATATTGGTGTCTCCCCGTATCCTTTCTATGAACTCCAGGCTGATCTTGGTCTTGAGCTCGTTCCTCGCCTTTATGGTAGTGACGAACCTGCCCTTGATCCATATCCTTTCCTCGTCGATATGAATGGTGATCTTGGGGCCGCTCTGCAGGTCGTGGAAGAAGTTGGGCACTTCGTCTTCGCCGAACACTTTCTGGGCCTGCTTCATGAAGGTCGAGTTCTCCGCCCAGAGAAGCTCTTCTAAAATCTTGACCGCCCGTTTGACGTCGCTTGTGGGCTTGAGGGGTATCCTGATCTCGTCGAAGATGTACCCGCTGGCTATGAGCTTGTCCTTAATCGAGTAGTCTTTAGAGTAGTTGAGGACCGGCTGATCGAGCACGAGGAGGTTGGGGATGTGGAGCAGCCGGCCGGTAAGCTCTCCGCCCATTTTCTCGTCGTCGCCCACCTCGTCCAGGATGATGTGGAACAGGCCGACGTGCCTGACGTCGCCCTTGATGGAGCCGATCCTGATGCGGTCGCCGATGTCGAAGGTACTGGACCACCGGATGACGAAGTGGCCTACGAAGCTGGCGATGTACTTCTGCAGCGCCAGCGACGCTCCTAAAGCGATGATAGTAATATAAACGCTCAGCTCCTGCCGGAAAAACGGGATGGCGAGGACGGCGACAATAGTGCCGATGACCAGGATAGAGACAATCATGTACTTGATCTGTGCCTTCAATCCCGAGCTAATCATATGTTCACCCTTTATCTACAATAGGTAACGGACGAATTTATAAATCCTTTCTTCCGGCCCGCCCGTGGCCTGGATTGCCGTTTATAATTACCGACCTGTAAGGGTAGTTATATTACGCATCGGATCGCAACCTTTTTCAAATGACGAAAGCGAAGTCGGCCTACTCTACAAGGGACTCGGTAGAGGAGGCTGTCAACGATATCGCAGGCCAGCTCCAGGGCTTCGAGACAAAGGCGCTGATCTTTTTTGCCTCGCCGCACTTCGACGAGTCCGTCAGCAGGCAGATGCAGGACGCGTTCGAGGATGCTACGGTGTTTGGCTGTACGACCGCGGGCGAAATAACCAGCGGGCAAATGCTCCGGCGCTCCGTGGTTGCCCTGGCGCTCGGCAAAGAGGTCGTGAGCGACCTGCAGGTCGCCGTCGTCGAGAACCTCCGGGACCGGGTGGACGTCCGGCCTGCTTTCCGGCAGTTCGAAGAGCACTTCAAGGCCCCGCTGAGCCATATGGACCTCCGGAAGTACGCCGGGATAGTCCTGATCGACGGCCTGAGCGGAGCCGAGGAGAGGGTCATGGACCAGATCGGCGATCTGACCGATATCACCTTCGTCGGAGGCTCGGCCGGCGACGACCTCAGGTTCGAAGCCACCCGGGTCTACGCGGGCGGGAAAGCCTACACCGATGCAGCTCTTCTGGCCCTCATGCACCTGGACGCCGGCTTCGACATAATCAAGACCCAGAGCTTCAAAGTTCTCGATAAGCGGCTGGTCGTAACCAAAGCCAACGAGGCAGCCAGAGAGGTGGCGGAGATCGACGGCAAGCCGGCAGCGCTCGCCTATGCAGAGGCGGTTGGCAGGCCCGTGGCTGAAGTACCAGACTACTTCATGCACAACCCCGTCGGCATCATGCTCCACGACGAGCCTTACGTAAGGAGCCCTCAGCGGCTGGAGAACAATAGTATCATCTTCTACTGCAACATCCCCGAGGGCATGGAAGTATCGCTGCTGGAGTCCACCCACATCATCAAGGACACGCAAGAGGTGCTGCAGGCGAGGTGTGACGAAGCAGGCCCCATAACCGGCATCATCAACTTCCACTGTGTCCTGAGGACCATGGAGCTCGAGAAGACCGGGCAGGCCGAAGCTTACGGAAAGCTGTTCGCAGGCGTGCCCACCGCCGGTTTCAGCACCTACGGCGAAGAGTACATCGGCCACCTCAACCAGACTTCGACTATGCTGGTGCTGCTGTAAAAGGCGATAAAAAAGTATGCGGGTTGCCGCTACGGCAACCTCACTATTTTTAAGCTAGCTCAGGTGATGGTCATCCTGGCGTCCAGTGCCAGGCAGCCGGTGCCCTTCTCGTAGACCTTGACCGGGTTGATGTCCAGCTCGAGGATCTCCGGGAAGTCGGTGACCAGCTGGGACAGCCTCTGCAGGAACTCGACCAGCTTCTCGATGTCCGCGGGCTTCTCACCGCGCACGCCTTCCAGCAGCTGGTGGGCCTTAATGCCGTAGATCATGCCCAGCGCATCGTGCTCCGACAGCGGGGCGACCCTGAACTGTACATCCTTCAGCACTTCGACGTAGATGCCGCCGAGGCCGAACATGAGGAGGGGGCCGAACTGCGGGTCCCGGTTCACGCCGAGGATGACCTCTTTGCCTCCGGTAGCCATCTGCTGGATGAGGACGCCCGAAATCCGGCAGTGGGGAACTGCTGCAGTGACATCCTTCATCATCTTGTTGTAGGCGTTCAGCACTGCCTCGTCGCTGTCCAGGCCTACCCGGACACCGCCGACGTCGGACTTGTGGATGATCTGCGGGGACACGATCTTCATGACCACCGGGTAGCCGAACTCCTTCGAGGCGGCTACTGCCTTGTCCGCGCTATCGACGATGCGGTATTTCAGCGTCGGGATGCCGTACGCCTCGAGGACCGGGAGAGCTTCCAGGCCAAGTACAGAGATGCCGGCGGCCCGGGCTTCGTCGATGACCCTGCGGACAGTGGCCTTGTCTACCTCGAACTGCCTGGGCTTCTCGAAGACCCGGTTGCGGATATTGTTGTACTTGGTCAGCATGCGCATGGTATACGCCGCCCGCTCCGGGGCGTTGTAGTTGAGCAGCTTGTACTTTCTGAGGACCTTTACGCCCTCATCCATGACTACGCCGCCTACGAAGCAGGGTAAAATGGGCTTGTCAGTGGTCTTCCGGGCCTTCGCGATGACTTCAGCGATGCCCACCGGATCGGTCATGGACTGCGGCGTGGCGAGGACGATGACGCCGTCTACGCCATCGTCTGCGAGCACGGTGTTAAGCGCGAACTCGTACAGCCTTGCAGAAGCGTCTCCCAGCACGTCCACGGGGTTGTAGAAGTTGGCAGCGGGAGGCAGCGTGGTCTTGAGCTTGTCCACGGTCTCGGTGGACAGCGTGGCGATCTTCAGGCCGTGCCTTTCGCAGGCATCGGTAGCGATGATGCCCGGGCCGCCGGCGTTGGTCACGATGCAGACGCGGTCGCCCTTGGGGATGGGCTGGTTGGAGAACCCGCCCGCGAGGTCGAAGAACTCGTCCATGGTCTCCGCCCTGATGACGCCGCACTGGGCGAACGCCGAATCGTACGCAGCGTCAGCCCCGGCCAGGCTGCCCGTGTGCGAAGAAGCCGCCCTGGCGCCGGCGCTGGTCCTGCCGCTCTTGATGACTACGATAGGTTTCTCTTTAGAGACTTCCCGGGCCACGTTGATAAACCGCTGGCCGTCGGTGATGCTCTCGAGGTAGGCGAGGATGATGTTGGTTTCTTTGTCGTCCCTCCACGCCTGCATGAAGTCGATCTCGTTCAGGTCGGACTTGTTGCCGAAGCTGACGAAGTTGGCGAAGCCGATGTCGGTCTTCTCGGACCAGTCCAGGATAGCGGTGCCCAGCGCGCCCGACTGGGAGATGATGGACATGTGGCCCTGGGGCGGCATTTTCTTGGCGAAAGAGGCGTTGCACCTCGAGTAAGTATTGAGGACACCCAGGCAGTTCGGCCCTACGATGCGGATTCCATAGCTCTTGGCTACTTCCTTGACTTCGTTCTCCAGCCTGGCGCCTTCGACACCGACTTCCTTGAAGCCGGCAGAGATGATGATCACGTTCTTGATGCCCTTCTCGCCGCATTCCTTGATAGCCTGGGCGACCAGTTTGGCGGGGATGACTATGACGGCCAGATCGATGCTGCCCGGCACTTCGAGCACGCTTTTATAGCACTTGACGCCCTCGATCTCAGTCGCCTTGGGATTGATCGGGTAGATCGCCCCCTTAAATTCCCCAATCAGGTTGTTGAGGACATCTCTGCCTACCTTACCTTTCTCCTGCGATGCTCCGATGACAGCAACGCTTGCCGGGTAAAACATCTTCTCTAACATTTCTATTCCGCATCCCTGAGTTTTTTATGTGACTCAATATAATTATATTATATATCTATTACACTTAAGCATCCCCGTTTAGAGGAATTTATCATTATTGACCATTGTAGATAGTGATATCTAGTAAATAACGTTTACCCTGAAACTGGATGGAAAAAAGGGGCATGCACACGAGGCATGCCGTTTATGTTGTATTTGCTGTATGCTCGAATTACGAGAAGAGCTCCGGGTGGATTGCGCGGGCGATGACCATGGCTGCGTCCGGCATCCTCGGGCCGGGGTGCATCATCACGTTGCCGTCGACCTGGATCACGTTGCCGTTCTTCACGGCCGACAGGCCCTGCATCCACGACTCGTTGCCGTTCCTGAAGTTGTCGAAGTCGCTCTGCGTCGTCATCACGTCGTCCACCGGGATGATGATGTAGTCGGGGTCCGCAGCGATGATCGCTTCGGTGCTCATGACCTTGTACTCGGTGATGTTTCCGGCCGCGTTGATGCCGCCGTCGAGCTTGATCATGTCGTCGCCGTAAGTGTTGGCGCCGTATACGTAGATCGGCTGGCCGCTCAGGTAGCCTGCCAGCAGCAGCACAGCGGGCTTCTGGCTTTCGTTCAGGCCTGCAGTCTTAGCGCTGATGTTGTCCATGCGGGCGTTGATGTCATTGACAAGCGCAGTAGCGTTGCTCTCGGTGTTGGTGACCCTGCCCATGAGCTCGATGTTCTCGACGATCATGGTCATGTTGTTGTTCTTGACCTCGACGACTTTGTAGCCCTTGTCCCTCAGGCTGGTCACAGCTTCTTCTCCGACGATATCCTCGACGAAGATCACGTCCGGGTTGATCGCCATGATCTTTTCATAGCTGACGCCGCTGTACCCGCTCACGTGGGTGATGTTCCTGGCTTCGGCCGGATAGTCGCTGTAGTCGTCCGTGCCTACGATCTTGCTCCCCAGGCCCAGCGCGAAGAGCATCTCGGTGTTCGCTGCGGAGAGCGAAACGATGCGCTCGGGCTGCTTGTCGATAGTCGTGGTCTTGCCGAAGAAGTCGGTGAACGTCAGCGGGTAACCCGCCTGCGCCGCCGGGGTGGCGGTCGGGTTCGCCGGGGTCGGCGATGGCGTGGTGCAGCCGCTCAGGGCAACGATCAGCACGCAAAGAATCGTTATAATTGTAATACGCTTCATCATCCTGATACCTCAAATTAATTTAAGTTAAATCAATTTTTCTTGTCTATTAAGTACTATCATATATATAGGTTATCGTGCAGGCTCCTGCTCCAAGTTAAGTATTTATGCCACCCCGCAGACAATAATGAAAATTACGGGGCCGTTTAGGCCCCGCGGCGGTGGCGGAAGTGAGATATTACGTTAAGGATAAAACGCTGGTCATCAAGGGAGACTTCGACGGCATCAGCACCGGGATCAACGGCGGCAGAGGCAGGGTCCGCGCAGTGATCAACCACGAGGTCGGCAAGAACTTCAACGAGCCCGATCCGATGCAGTATCTGGACAGGGTAGCCGATTCCCTCGAAGCGGAACGCCCGTACTTCGGCTTCATGACTGCCGTGCACATGACCAACCTGTGCATCGTCAGCGACCGGCTCGTCACGGCGTTCGTCACCGCGGGCATCAGCAACCCGTGCCACGACCCCGGGGTGCCCGGCACTATCAATATATTACTCGTAATCCCCGGCGACATGACGGAAGGGGCGTTGTCCAGCGCCATCATCACTGCCACCGAGGCTAAGGCCAAGGCGCTTTTCGAGCTTGGCTTCGACTTCACCGGCACCACCACGGACGCGGTCGCAGTGCTGACCGAGCCCCGGGAAACCGGCGTCTGTGAGCCTCCCCGGTACGAGTACTCGGGGACCGCTACCGAGATCGGCCAGAGCATCTACCGGTGCGTGAAGAAAGGCGTAACCGAGGGCATCAAGCGCCAGCACCGCATCGGCGAAGAAAGCGCTCTCAAGAGCCGGCTGTTCGTGCTGGCCTGCGGCGACGACGGCTTCCGCTGGATCGAGTTCCCCCCTGAGAAGCGCGGCAAGGGCGCCTGTAAATATTATCCCTGCCACTACGAAGGCCAGGACTGCACCTACTGCTTCTGCCCCCTGTACCCCTGCGAAGACCCGGAGCTCGGCGAGTGGATCATAGGCAGCAGCGGCTGCCCGGTCTGGGGCTGCAAAGACTGCACCCTGCTCCACCACCCCGAGGCAGCAAAGCACCTGGCAAAGCACCCCGAGGCACCCGTGGCCGAGCTCAAGAAGATCCTGGCGTCAAACGGCGCACAATAAGCACTTTATTTTTTACCCAACCGCGGCACAGCTCTATATCCTGACAACCGGAAATCAAATGATTGAACCACAGCGGCACAGTGACACGGAGACAGTGCGATCCACGACAAGCCAGTGGTAAATTGAACCACAGCGGCACGGCGACACAGAGACAATGACGAACCGGAAAACGCAAACTCTTTTTAGATCCACGGCGGCACGGAGACAGCCCATTAACCAAAAACGGTTTACTGCAGGTGTTTCAGAATATCATTATGATCACATGACCGGTAAACTACTATCTATAGTGATTTCCAGTTTCTCCAGCCTATTAACAATAGGCGGATTGTCTCCCCGCCGTCAGCCCGCCGTGCCGCCGTGGATCAATAAAAAAGTGTCTTATTATTCGGATACGATAGTCTCTGTGCCGCCGTGCCGCCGTGGTTTAAATAACTATCCTGCCATCGTATCCCGCACTGTCTCTGTGCCGCCGTGCCGCCGTGGTTAGAACATCTGTTTTCCAGTTGTCAGGATAAGGAGCCGTGCCGCCGTTGTGAATAGTCTGTCCACGACTATGTTCTTCGATATTTGCGGGCGCTGTCGACGACGGCCCGAGCCATCTCTGGCGTAAAATAGGCGTGGGTGTAGGTGCCGATGGCGTTGTGTTCGTACATGCCGTCGAGGCCGCCGTCGATGCCTTTGCCTCTGGCCATCCTGACGGCGAACCGGGCTTCGCCGCTGTGCTCTACGGTAGAGAAGTGGAACTCGTGGCCCCTGTACTCCATGCCCCGGGCGAACAGCGGTCCGGCTACTGCTTTTGCTTCCACGTACCCGAGGGCCTGGAGGCGGGTGGTCATCAGGGCCTTTGCGGGGAGGATGCCGGTCATGCGGTGCTCTTTGTCTGCAGTAGTGATGCTCTCGGTCAGGTACATCAGGCCGCCGCACTCGGCGTAGACGGGCATGCCGTCATCTACCGCTTTCTTCAGGTCGTCACGGCACCGGGACACTTCGAGCTTATCGGCGTGCAGCTCGGGGTATCCTCCCCCGAGGTAGACGGCGTCGACTTCCGGGAGCCTGTCCCGGGCGGGGCTGAAAAAGACCAGCTCTGCGCCTGCCTCTGTCAGCCGGTCGAAGTTGTCGGTGTAGTAGAAGCAGAAGGCCTCGTCCATGGCTACGCCTACTCTGACATCTCCTTTGCCCGCTGTCTTCCCCGACCCGTCGGCCGCCACAGGCATGTGCGACGAGCCGGCAATTTGCAGTAGCGCGCCCATGTCGCAGTACTTCTCGACAATTTCCCCCGCCTGCTTCAGGGTATCCGCCTCGTGGGCCATGTTCAGGCCCAGGTGCCTGCTTTTCAGCTGCACTGTCTTCTCGAACGGTATCCAGCCGACCGGCCTGACCTGCAGGGAGGGCTCGATCATCCGCCTGTGGCTCTCTCCCCCGACCCGGTTCAAGATCACTCCCGCCAAATCGACGGCCGGATCGAACTCCTTGAACCCCTTGACCAGGGCGCCCGCGCTGCGGGACATGGCGCCCGCATCCACCACCAGCACCACCGGCGCTTTCAGCAGTTTCGCCACGTGGGCGGTGCTGGCTATCTCCGTACCCTCCAGGCCGTCGTACATGCCCATCACGCCCTCGATGACGGCAATATCGGCGCCCCTGCTGGCGTACTCGAAGGTGTTCAGGATGCCCTGCTCGCCCATCATGAACGCGTCGAGGTTGCGGGAAGCTCTGCCGCAGATGGCGGTATGGTGGGACGGGTCGATGAAGTCCGGCCCTACTTTGAAGGGCTGTACCGAGTAGCCACGGGCAACCAGCGCAGCCATCAGGCCGCTCGCTACGGTGGTCTTGCCGCAGCCGCTATGGGTGCCTGCGACGATGATGCGGGGGATAGTCATGTCATGCCTCTTGATAGACTGTTAAAGTAAAGTTGTTGTAGTACAACTGAAGTTGGTTAAGAGGCGGGGCAATAAATATGTTGCCATAAAGAGCTGACCCTATTTTTGCAAACCTTTAAGTACCTAAAATTCTTAACTGACTAAGCGTCAGTCAATACTGACTTACAATCAGTCAATCAATCGTCGTGATAGTCATGCGAATCTCTAAAAATCCGGACGTCAGAAGAAGCGAGCTCATCGAGGCTGCTGAAGTACTTTTTCGTGAGCAGGGCTTCAAGCAGACCTCGGTCAGCGACATCGTCAAGAAAGTGGGCGTGGCCCAGGGCACCTTCTACTACTACTTCGAGTCTAAGGACGATGCCCTGAACGCCGTGATCGTCCACTACATCGACAACTACAAGGCAGGACTGGAACGGCTGCTCGGGGACGAGAGCCTTCCCCCTGTGAAGAAGGTCGAGATCATCGTGAACGATGCACTGGGGATGCATACGTGCGACCGGGAGTTCATCGAGTTCCTGCACACGGAGGAAAACCTGGTCACCCACCAGAAGTACATGATCAAGTCTTTCGAGGAGACCATCCCGCTCATGACGAAGATCGTGGAGCAGGGCATCGCAGCCGGCGTGTTCAAGGTCGACTACCCCGAGGAGACCGTGGAAATGGTGGCCTACGCGTTCGGGTACCTGGAGGACGCGCTGTCCCGGTCTCCCGGAGACGCCAAATACCACAGCAGGCTCAGGGCAGCCGAGTGCCTGATCGAGCGGTTGCTGGGTATCGAGAAAGGAACCCTGCACATCGCCCCGTCCGCAGAACGCAGCTTATTCATGACTCACGGCTAACCCCGGAGGCTCAAGCATGTTCAAAGAACTAGGCCAGTTCATCACCCGCCACCCGGTGGCGGTCATCGCCGTCTGGATAGTCATCCTCCTGGCGGCAGTCCCCTTCGCGATCAGCTTCGGCGATCGCCTCTCCTACAACATGGACACCTTCATCCCGGACGACCTGGAGTCGGTCAGGACGGGAGACGTCTACAAGTCTCTCTTCCCCGACACGTCCAAAAGCCAGATCATCGTGGCCGTTGTATCCGACAACAAGACTGCTTCGGCCCTTTTCATCGACGAGCTGAACCAGTCGGTCAGCAACGGATCTGTTAAAAACATAACGGAAACATCGTCGATCTACGACATTCAGCGGGAAGCGCTGGTTAACGCTTCTCCTGAATTGCACACTGGCCTGCACGACCTGTACAACAATACGACCTCGGTTAACGAGGAACTGTACAACGCCACCAATACTGTGGCCAACGCCAGCCGGGACGTGTACTACCTCCGGGACAACGTCACGAAGATCAACAGCGAGCTGTACCTGGCCTGGGGCCAGGCGGCCGGTGCCAGCCAGCAGATGTACGATGCCCGCAAGGGCATAGTCGAGGCCAACACCGGCCTGTATCAGATTAAAGCGGCTCCCGACATGATCTATGGGATACCGCAGAACTTCGTCTCGATCTACAGAGAGGCTAACAGCTCTGGCTTAAATGACTCGGTCAGCAGTCAGACAGCATATAACACAATGAACGGCCAGGTAAGTGGTTCAGCCTCCGGCTACCTTGATGCCTTTTACAGTGCCTGGACAGGTGCAGGCTACAACTCTAACCCCGACTCCCGGGCAAAAGCAGCCATCTCTGCAGTGTTTCCCGGTGTGCTCGACAGTATTACTGATCCTGTTCAGAAAAACATGCTCCAGGCTGCTTACTCCGGGCTCACATATGACACCTATAACGCCGGAGTAAAGGAATTCTGCGTCAACACTGCCATGACAGCCCAGAGCCTGCCTGCCAGCCAGAGACCTCAGCTGGAGGCCGCTTACGATCTGGGACCTAGCCCGTCGGGTGGATCGATCGACTCTCTCGTCCTCGGCTTCGTCACCGCAGGCATGGACGGCGACGCGGCCTCTCAAGTAAGGGAGCTGTACTACCTGGGCAACGACAAGAACCGCATCGGCAGCTACATCGTTGACAAAGCTGTCAGCGCCCAGAACAACTCCACCGTCCAGGATTTGATCCGGGACGCGTGGAACCTCGGCCCCCAGGCCACCAACGAGACCTTCGACAAGTACGTCATCCGCAAGGCCACGGAGGACATGAACGCTTCCGAGACAGCTGACTTCAAGGAGATCTACGGCTGGGGCCCGAACCCGAATGCCACGATCATCCGGGACTACGTGTTCGAGAAGGCAGGCGATGATCTCAATCAGTCTGAGCTGGACTTCATGCACGAGGTCTACGATCTCGGCGAAAATCCGGATAACCGGATGGTAAAGCAGTTCGTGGTGGAAAAGGTCAACGAAGAGCTCAATCTGACAGGCAACCTGTCCTACATGTACGCTCTGCTGGATGTGGACAGGAACACAACCAAGGCGGACGTCGAGGCATTCGCCGAGAACTGGGCGGCCGCCCACGACTACACCAACCCGCAGCTGATGCCAGACTCGGTCGTCAAAAACCTCGCAGCCGGCAACCTGACGCTGTATGTCGTCAGCACTTCCGACAGCGACGACACTGAAGCCGCCATGGACAACGTCGTCGCCATCCGGGCTTGCGTCGACGCACTGGAGAACCGCCCCGAGTACCGCGAAGTCAAGGCATACGTCACCGGCGGAGCCGCCATCAGCTACGACTCCGAAGTGGCGGCCATGGAGGACATAAACAACATCGACCGCATAGCGATCGTCCTGATCCTGGTCCTCCTCGGGCTGTACTTCCGGTCGTTCCTCACCCCGTTCGTGCCGCTGGTAATTATCGGCATAGCCATCGTGATCGCCTTCGGCGGCCTCACGCTGCTGAGCTACACGATGCCCTTATACCAGCTGATCATGACCTTCGTCATGGTGATCATGCTGGGCGCGGGCACGGACTACTGCGTCTTCCTGCTCTCCCGGTACTCCGAGGAGCGGTCGATGGGCGCGGAGCAGAAAGCGGCGATCATCACGGCGGTGGAACATGCCGGCAAGAGCATCGTCTCCAGCGGCACCACGGCCATGATCGGCTTCGGCGCGCTGCTGCTGGTCGACCGGGGCATCTTCGGCGGCATCGGCATCAGCGTGGCCATCGGCATCTTCTGCGCCATCCTGGTCGCGACGACCCTGCTGCCCGCGGTGCTGACGCTCGTGGGGGACCGGCTGTTCTGGCCCCACAAGGTTTACAACTCGGGCAACCGCAGCATCGTCAGGAACGTGTGGTCGAAGATCACCCGGCAGGTCCTCAAACATTCGAAGCTGGTCCTGCTGGCCGCTGTGTTGATCAGCATACCGGCCGTGCTGCTCGTCACCCAGATCTCGCTGGGCAGCGACTTCGTCTCCATGCTCTCCCCGACCATCGAGAGCAAGCAGGGCTTCGACGCGATCAACGCCGCCATGGGCAGCGGCAGCATCGACAACGTCATGATCCTGGCCACCCTGCCCCAGAACGCCACGGACGCCTCGGGCAACTACACCGCCGCCTCGCTCGACACCATAGAGCAACTGTCGGGGGTGATAGCCGGCGTCAAAGGCATCGACAAGGTCAACTCGCCCACCCGGCCCGAAGGCTCGACGATCAACTACCACAACCTGTCCGTCTACTCGATGACCGAGCGGGAGTACTACAAGTCGTACATGAACGAGAGCCTCGGCACCGACAACCAGACCGTAGTCCTGTACGCCTCCTTCAAGGGCTCCCCGTACTCGGAGGAGAACATGCAGTCCATCGACGTGATCAGGGCAGAGCTGGCCGAATACAGCGCCACCACCGGCATCGCCACCATGGTCGGCGGCAGCGTCGCGGGCATGTACGATTACCAGAAGTCGTGTACCAGCAATTACCCTCTCGTGTACCTGGCGGTCTTCGTCGGCATCTTCCTGGTGCTGACCGCAGTGCTGAGATCGGTGTTCACCCCGCTCCGGCTGATCATCACCCTCCTCATGAGCGTGGTCTGGACGCTGGGCGCCTACGTGCTCATCATGCAGGAAACGTTAGGCTACGTCACCTCGTGGATCATCCCCATCTTCCTCTTCTGCGCCCTGATGGGCCTGGGAGTGGACTACGATATCTTCCTGGTGTCGAGAGTCAGGGAAGAGGTGATGAAAGGCAAGACCGACGAGGAAGCGATCGAGACCGCCGTCGAGTCCACCGGCTCGATCATCACCCTGTGCGGCGCAGTCATGGCCTCGGCCTTCGGGTCCATGCTCCTGTCGACCAGCGCTGAGCTCCAGGAGTTCGGGTTCGTGCTGTTCCTGGCCATCATCCTGGACGCTACCGTGATCCGGCTCATGCTGGTACCTGCGATGATGGTGTTGATGAAGAAGTACAACTGGTGGATGCCCTTCATAGGGCATAGTAAAGATAAGCGTCCGTAGCGGCGCTTATCTATCCTTTCTTTTTCTCGGTAAACCACAGAGGGCCACATAGAACTATTCACCACAGAGGCCACGGAGACGCACAGAGATTTTTTTATTTAATCCTCTCTGACCTTTCTACACTCCCCGGCCTCCTCTCTGACCTCTGACCCTCTCTAACCTCCCAGCTTGAAAATCCTCCCCTGCCTCCCGGGAACTCCCCGACCTGTAGCTTTCCGCTCGTCTAATTTTGTTCGTAATAAAGCGAATGATAGACGATAGTTATATACACCTTCATCAAACCCTTGTAGACTGATGGGGTTAACATGGGAGAATTCAGCGACGATATAGTGGCTTCTATAGGGCGAAGCTCCGTACGGAAGAAAATTTTACTATACCTGTATCATACCACCGCGTCCACGATGTACGACATCGCCCAGGACACGAAGACCGCCTACACCAACGCGACCGGGGCCATCGCCGGGTTCGGGAAGAGGTACGGAAAAGAGCGCTCCTTGATCCACCTCGGGCTGGTGCGGATGGAAAAGGGTAACCGGGGGCTTAATGTTTACTCGCTGACGCCGGAGGGGCGCAGGCTGGCCGACGTACTGGATCGGTAAAGGTTCAATGTGAGTGCCCGTGCCATAAATAAGTATAGTCCTTACTGAAACGTTTCGTATGAGTGCCCGTACCATTTACACGAAGTACGCTAAGTACGCGAAGTACTCAAAGTCGGATAAAAGGGGTGACTGCAGGCTGATCTTGTAGTATAACTTCCTGCACATTTGTCATTAACTATAGTTAAGTGGTAACATGTCCTTCATTAAGATAGGTAATGTTCAATATTATGCAATTAAGTATATTTAGTATTTAGTGTCATATTGGTTAAAGTATGGCACATCACAATAATCAAGTCCCAACTTATATAGAGAAGGTGGCATCACAAGTAATACATTCAGCATACCGCATTCACTCGGAATATGGCCCTGGATTACTTGAAAAAGCGTATGAGTATTGCCTTTTTCATGAACTAAATGATCATGCTTTTTACGTAAAATCGCAAGTAGCTTTACCTATCAACCATTATGATCATAAACTGTGTAATGCATATAGAATGGATCTAGTTGTTAATGATTGCGTTGTAGTTGAGATAAAAACCGTAGAATCGCTGCAGCCAATCCACCGATCACAATTGTTAACATACTTACGGGTTGGCGGCTATCATTTAGGGCTATTAATAAACTTTAATGCGATTAGTCTTAAGGATGGAATTAGACGTGTAGTTTACTAATCTCAGATTGGTGTAACTTATGACTAACTGAAAATCCAATGCAGTTCGCCTTTTTATCGTACTTTGAGTACTTCGCGTACCTCGCGTACTTCGTGTAAATGGTACGGGCTCTCGTTTACAAATTTTCATGACTATACTACATATGAAACGTCGGTCGATTTCTTTTAAATCGAGTATGGTCAAATGGAGTTTTGTCTTTCAATGAGCGCCCTAACATCATCCTTCAGGTAATACCTCAGGAACCTCCCGGCCGGCTCGGTGCGGACGATGCCGTCTCTCAACAATTTTTTCAGCTGGACGTGGGCACCACTGTCGGTGATATTGAGGTGGCCGGCGATCTGTTGGATGGTCGTGCCGGGGTTTTCGTGGACGTACGAGATCAAAGCCAGGGCCGTGGGGCGGTTCATGGCAGACAGGATGGTCTTATCCCGCTCGCTATATGTATTAGAATTCTGGAAGAGCCTGACGAACTTGTTCGACCGGACGAGGTTGATCCGATGGGCGGACTGGAGCTGACCGATGTGATACCGGACAGTGCCGAGGTTGAGGTCTTCCCGCCTGGCGATGTCCGCCATGGTGGTGCCGGGGTTGTCCTTGATGTAAGTGTATATCTGGTCTCTGATCTCGTTGTCCCTGGGTGTCCTCAGCTTGCCGAGGATGATCGGCCCGAGCTTGAGGATCAGCGCCAGTGCGGCTGCCGTTATTACGGCTATCTCCGTGACCTGGGTGAGCTGGATCCACAGGGGCAGTTGCCAGAAGGTGATCGTGCCGTCGGCGCCGCTGTCATCGACTATCGCATCGGGAGGGGCATGTTTCATTATGATGTAGTCGCCCTGGCGGGCGATCACGTTGTCCGGGCCGTAGTAGTCGTAAGTATCGTTCTGAGCGGAGGCTGCCGGGAGTGCAATGGCTGTGAAGATAACTAGCGCCAGTAAATAGGGCAAGGGCTTCCATTGCATGAATGTCGTATTATAATCATACGAGATATAAAACTTTGTGATAAAGAATAATTCCCATAGACCGCTTGTTCTTTTCTATAACATATTTTCAAAAGCCTGGTTATATGACGCCCATCGCCTTCAGCACCAGGCAGAACACGAAAAGCGTGGCCATGTACATCAGGGCAAACTTGTCCATGTTCTCGTTGGGATCAAACTTACCGTCATCGTTTGAGAAATATTTCTTCGTTATATTCTCGATCAAGGACAAGGCTGATACACCCGAGTGCCTGTACGATAGCCAAAATTAAAAGCTTTTGCTACTTATTTGCCAAATATAAAAGCATAAGTACGCTTTATTCAGGCGCTATCCGAGTGGTGTGGGCAGAGGGTATCTTTTCACTCGATAAGCAATACGAACGCTGCGCTGTGCTTAACACAAAGGGCACAATGGACACGGAGGACACGAAGGCTACTCAAGGTCACGAAGGATGTGCCCTGACACGACCCCTTTGTGTCCTTAAGAGACCTTTGTGTCCTCCGTGTCCTCCGTGTCCTTCGTGTTAAAGCACAGCGCAGCGTATGCTTCTCCATCATAGCTCTGTCACGGGAGCCCACAATATTCTGTAGCTATGTCCTGATACTCCAACGGGTAATGTTTATATACTATGCACGATGTACAAGATATGTCGTTAATGTATAACTTTGTACATATTGGTGGTGTCTAAACTGAATTTCGACGAGATCATGCAAGCCTGTAAGGCATCCTACAAGCCCTTTGAGGGCACTGTAGCGATGACCAGGCAGCCCGCGAGCCTCGTCGACAGCATCGCCACGGCAAAGAAGGACGGCAGGCGGCCGGTGATCGCGGAGATCAAGCCCGCGTCGCCCACGGCAGGCGCCATCAGGACGGTCGGCAACCCGGCGGAGATCGCGAAACAATACGCCGGAGCCGGAGCCTGTGGCGTCTCGGTGCTGACAGAGCCCAAGTATTTCGGCGGCTCGCTCGCTAATCTACAATCTGCAGCCGGGGTTAGTGTGCCCGTGCTGCGCAAGGACTTTCTGTTCGACCTCTCCCAGGTAAAAGAATCATATTATTATGGTGCCGACACCCTGCTGCTGATCTCGTCTTTCTTCTCTGCCGATTCTCTCGCCGCCATGATCGCCGAATGCCGGCGGTACGGCATGGAGCCGCTGGTCGAAGTGCACGACCGGGACGACATCGAGCGCTCCGCATCGGCCGGCTCCAGGCTGTACGCGGTCAACAACCGGGACCGCCATACTCTGAAGATCGACCTCCGGCGCACGCAGGAGCTCGCACCTTTAATTGATGGCACCGTCGTCAGCGCGTCCGGTGTCTATACCGTCGATCAGCTTAAGTTTGTTCTCTCATACTCCGACGCCGCCCTCGTGGGCACCGCGTTAATGAGCGCTGAGCACCCTGGTGCAGCGCTCCAGAACCTGATCTGGTGATCTGCTATGCTTATTGAGGAAATCGTTACCCGGCGGGCTAAGCCCGCGCTTATGGTTCCCGTCGTGGAGGCCCTCGAGCTGGACTTAGATCCGCTCGACGCATTCGTCAGGCTGTCCGCGCCCGGCAGCCGCTCGTTCTTATTCGAGTCGGCGGAGATCGGCGGCAAGTCGGCCCGCTACTCGTTCGTGGGCAGCGGAGCCACAGCAATCGTGGTGAAAGACGGCCGCATCACCGTCAGTGGCTCGGAAGTCAAGGCCGAAAAAGGCCCGGTGGCTTTCCTCAAGGATTTCATGGCCGGCTACAAGCAGCAGGCCCCAGTATACGTCCGGAAGGAGTCCTTCAGCGGAGAAAACCCGCCTCTGCCCCCGTTCTCCGGCGGGCTGGCCGGGTACATCTCCTACGACTTCGTCCGGTACGTGGACCCGATCGGCAGCACTGCAGAAGATGACCTGAACTGCCCTGACGTCGAACTGCTCTTCGTGCAGGATTTAGTGGTCTTCGACCACGTGAGGCAGAAGAAGCTGCTCATCGCGAACGCCGAGGGCCTGGACGACGTGGCCATCATGCAGGCACGGGAGCGGCTTCGGTCCATGGAGGACAAGCTAGCGCATCCTGCCAGCCTCGTCACGAAGCAGCCCGCTGCCCGAAAGCCGTTCGTAGTGAAATGCCCCACTTCAAAAGAGCAGTACATGAAGATGGTGGAGCGGAGCAAGGAGTACATCCTGGACGGCGACGCCTTCCAGATCGTGCTCTCTCAGCGGCAGGAAGTCGAGACCGACGTAGACCACGTCGTCCTCTACAGGCACCTGAAGCAGATCAACCCGTCCCCGTACATGTACTTCCTGGAGTTCGGCGACATCTCCGTAGTAGGCTCCAGCCCGGAAATCCTTGTCAGGCTGCAGGACAGGAAGGTCATCGTCAGGCCTATCGCAGGTACCAGGCCCCGGGGTAAGACTGATGAGGAGGATAAGAAGCTGGAGGTAGAGATGAAGGCCGATCCAAAAGAAGTAGCGGAGCACGTGATGCTCGTCGACCTGGGCAGGAACGACGTGGGCAAGGTCTCGAAGTTCGGCTCGGTCAAGGTGGACGACTTCATGGGCGTGGAGAAGTACTCCCACGTCCAGCACATCGTGTCCAACGTGGTCGGCGACCTCGCCGAGGGCAAGGATGCGGTAGACACACTGGCAGCCACCTTCCCGGCTGGCACAGTGTCGGGAGCCCCGAAGACGAGGGCCATGCAGATCATCGAAGAACTCGAGGGCCGGCGCAGGGGCCTGTATGCTGGTTGCGTCGGGTACATCTCGTTCAACGGCAACACGGACATGGCCATCACCATCCGCACCATAGTGCTGAAAGGCGGGAAAGCATATGTGCAGGCAGGCGCAGGCATCGTACTGGACTCGGTGCCCGAGAACGAGTACTACGAGGCGATGAACAAGGGCGCCGCCATGCTCCGGGCGCTCGAGACCGCCGCCGGAGGGAAGTAATCATGAAAGTAGTGATTGTCGATAACGTGGACTCCTTCGTCTACAACTTATACCAGTACGTGGGCGAACTCGGCGCCGACCCGGTGGTCGTGCCGAACACGATTACGGTCGAAGAGATCGAGGCGCTGGAGCCGGATCGGATCATCCTCAGCCCCGGCCCGGGCAAGCCTGAAGACGCCGGCAACTGCGTGGACATCATCAAACAGCTCGGCACCCGGATACCGACTCTCGGCGTGTGCCTCGGCCACCAGTGCATCGGCATCGCCTACGGTGGCACTGTCTCAAGAGCTCCGGCTGCGATGCACGGCAAGACCAGCCATATCACCCACGATGGCACCGGCATCTACAGCACCCTCACCGGGCCGATCAAGGCGACCCGGTACCACTCGCTGACGATCAAGCAGCAGGGGCTCCCGGAATGCCTGAAGATCACCGCCTCCGCCGAGGGCGACGGGGAGATCATGGGGGTCCGGCATAAGGAATACCCCATCGAGGGTGTGCAGTTTCACCCCGAGTCCATCCTGACCGGAGACGGGAAGAAGATGATGCTCAACTTCCTGTACGGCGGCACCATGAAGGACTACATCGAGAAGCTCGTCGAGGGCACCGACCTCAACCCGGCAGAAGCCACAGACGCGATGAGGCTGATCATGGCCGGCAAAGCGACGCCTGCGCAGATCGGCAGCTTTCTGACAGCAATGAGGGTCAAGGGCGAGTCCATATCGGACATCACCTCGTTTGCCCTCGCCATGCGGGAGTTCGCCACCAGGATCAACCCGAAAACCGAGCGTCCGATCGTGGACATGTGCGGCACCGGCGGGGACACGATCAAGACCTTCAACATCAGCACGATATCCTCTTTCGTCGTCGCAGGGGCTGGAGTCCCGGTGGCCAAGCACGGCAACCGGTCCGTCACCTCCAAGTCGGGCAGCGCCGATATCCTGGAAGCGCTGGGTGCGAAGATCGACGGTAAGCCTGCCGACGTGCAGAACTCTATCGAGTCGATCGGCTTCGGCTTCATGTTCGCCCCGGTCTTCCATGGGTCCATGAAGCACGCTATCGGGCCGAGAAAAGAGGTGGGCATCAGGACGGTCTTCAACCTGCTCGGCCCTCTCACGAATCCGGCCTCGGCGAAGGCCCAGCTGGTCGGAGTATACGATCCGAAGTTAGTAGTCCCTGTGGCTAAAGTGCTCCGCAACTTAGGCACCGAACGAGGCATGGTGGTCCACGGGATAGGCGGCCTGGACGAGGTCTCCACCTTCGGGCGCACCCTCGTGGCGGAGATCAAGGACGACAAGGTCACCACCTACGAGATCAGCCCCGGGGACTTCGGGCTTACCCAGGTGCATCCTCAGGACCTGAAAGGGGGCAACGCCACGGAGAATGCACAGCTGGCTTACAGGCTGCTCCGAGACCTGGAGAAAGGCCCGAAGCGGGACATAGTGCTGCTGAATGCTGCCTGCGGCATATACGTGGGCGGCGCTGCACCGTCCATAAAAGAGGCGTTACAGCTCGCCGCTGACTCCATCGACTCGGGCAGGGCGCTGGCAGTCATGCTGCGATATATCGAGCTCTCAAAGGAGGTCGCTGCGTGACTCGCGTAAAGATCTGCGGCACAACCACGCCCGAAGATGCGCTCGCATGTGCCGTATCAGGCGCCGACGCGATTGGAATGCTGGTCGACGTCCGGATTTCGCCGAGGTGCATCACCGCCGACCAGGCGAAGCTGATCACTTCAGTGCTGCCGCCTTTCGTGACAAGCGTGATCGTGATGCAGCCGTCGACACCCGGGGAGGTGGTCGACGCGGTCAGAAAAATCCGGCCTTCGGCGGTCCAGTTACACGGCAGCGAGCAGCCTGAAGTCCTCCGGCACATCAAGCTGCAGGTGCCCGGCGTCAGGCTGATCAAGACCATTCACGTGGGCGAAGGGGGCGAGATCGAGAAGGCCCGCCAGTACGAGGGCGTTGCGGACGCCATCCTCCTGGACACGGCGTCTCCCCGGGGCGGCGGCATGGGGATCACCCACGACTGGCGGGTGTCCCGGGAGATCATTGAAGCGGTCAGACTGCCGGTCATTCTGGCCGGAGGCCTGGGACCGCAGAACGTGGCCGAGGCAATTAGGACGGCGAAGCCGTACGCGGTCGACGTGTGCAGCGGAGTGGAAGCGGAGAAGAGGAAGAAAGACATCCGGCTGGTCCGGGAGTTCCTCGAGCAGGCAAGGCAAGGCTAGGGTAATGGACATGACAGAGGGAAGATACGGAGAATACGGCGGCACCTACGTGCCGGAGATGCTGGTGCCGGCGCTGAAAGACGTCGACGCGGGCTACAAAAGATACAAGAACGACCCGGCGTTCCGGGAAGAGCTGAACGCTTACATGAAGGAGTTCGTGGGGAGGCCCACGCCGCTTACGAAGTCCAGAAACATGAGCCGGAAGTACGGCTTTACTCTCTATCTGAAGAGAGAGGACCAGGCGTTCACCGGCGCCCACAAGATCAACAACACTATCGGTCAGGCACTGCTGGCAAAGCGGATGGGCAAGACCAGACTGATCGCCGAGACCGGGGCCGGCCAGCACGGCGTGGCCACAGCCACTGCAGCACGAGCGCTGGGCATGAAGTGTACGATCTACATGGGCGAAGTCGACATCGAGCGGCAGAAGATGAACGTGTTCAGGATGCGGCTGCTCGGTGCGGAAGTTATCTCTGTCAAGAACGGCACATGCACTTTAAAAGACGCCATCAGCGAGGCCATGCGCTCCTGGGTCACCTGTCTCGATGACACGCATTACCTGTTCGGCACCGCCTATGGCCCCCACCCATACCCTGCGATGGTCAAGGACTTCCAGGGCGTCATCGGCAAAGAGGCCAGAGAGCAGGTGCTCACCCAGGAAGGAAAGCTGCCGGACGCAGTCGTCGCCTGCGTGGGCGGAGGCAGCAACGCCATAGGCATCTTCTCCGGATTCATAACCGATGAGAGCGTCCGCCTGATCGGCGTCGAGGCCGGCGGTTGCGGCATAGAGAGCGGCAAGCACGCGGCGCGGTTCCAGACTGGCACCAAAGGCGTGCTGCACGGCTCCTACACGTACGTGCTGCAGGACAAATACGGCCAGATCCAGGACACCCACAGCGTCTCCGCGGGCCTGGACTATGCCGCCGTGGGCCCCGAGCACGCGCTGCTCCGGGACGCCAAAAGGGCGGAGTACAGCTACTGCACGGACGACGAGGCGCTGTTCGGCTTCCAGGAGCTGGGCATGGTAGAAGGCATCCTGCCAGCGCTGGAATCGTCCCACGCAGTGGGCTACGTGATTAAAAACAGAAAGCAGTTCCAGGGCCAGACGGTCATCGTCAACCTGTCCGGCAGGGGAGACAAGGACGTGTACACTGTCGCAAAGTGCATGGGGGTCGATATCTGATGACGTCGAGAATAAATATGAAGCTCTCCGAGAAGTTCGCCGAGCTGCGCCGCAACGAGGAAGGCGCGCTCGTCGCCTATATCACCCTGGGCGATCCCTCCCCGGTAGAATCGCTAGCCATCGCCCAGTCGCTCATCGACTCCGGCGCAGTGGACGTCTTAGAGCTGGGCGTGCCCTTCTCCGACCCCATCGCTGACGGGCCGGTCATCCAGAACGCTGTCGACCGAGCCCTGAGGGCTGGCATGAACACCGATCTCGCCTTCGAGATCTCGGCGCAGCTGGACAAGAAAGTACCTATTGTGTACCTGACGTACTACAACATCGTCCTCCAGTACGGGATCAAGAGATTCTTCGAAGCGTGCCAAAAATCGGGCATTGTCGGCGTGATCATCGCCGATCTCCCCTACGAGGAAGGCGCAGAAGTCCGGCAGGCTTGCGCAGACAACGATGTAGATTACATCCATATCGTCACACCAAATACGAACGCGGAGCGCATGCGAATGATCTTAGCCGAATCGGCCGGCTTCGCCTACCTCGTCTCCACCAGGGGCGTCACCGGCAAGCGAGCCAGCCTCTCGACAGGCATCAAGGAGGTTCTCGACCGGGCGAAAGCAGCCGCAGGAGAAACCCCTGTCGCAGTCGGCTTCGGCATTTCCGGCCCCGACCACGTGGCCGACATCATCTCCATGGGCGCCGACGGCGCCATCGTCGGCAGCGCCATCGTGGACCTGATCGCCAAGGGTGCCACCACCGAGGAATTGCAGGCGTATGTCCGCAGCCTCAAACAGGCTACCAGAGCCGTCAAGGCCGTCGTGGAATGAACCACGGAGGCCACGGCTCTTTATCTCAACAACTGGAAACAGATGTTCTAACCACGGCGGCACGGTGACACGGAGACAATGCTGGAAACGACTGCTGGATGGTTGTTTTAACCCTGGCGGCACGGCGACACAGAGACAACCGTACCCGAATAACAAGGCTCCTTATTTATTGATCCACGGCGGCACGGCGGGCTGATAGCACGGAGACTAATGTGTTTAAATATCCGAGTGCCGGGGGGTCTGGCAGGTTTCATCGAGGGTATATAAGCTTATGGATATGCGATCAAAATCAGGCTAAGCGATCGGTAATCGAGCAGCTTTTTAGTTCATGCACTGTCTTGGTGTCGCCGTGGACTGGAAAGGAGTTCACTTTTACCGGTTCACGAAAGTCTTTGTGTCGCCGTGCCGCCGTGGTTTTATTTACCATCCAGCTGGTCGTGGATCGCCTTGTCTTTGTGTCGCTGTGCCGCCGTGGTTTAAAAACTTGATCTACAATTGCCCGGATAAAGAGCTGTGCCGCCGTGGTTCAAACTCCCTGCACTATTGATGAGAAAATAGTAGGGCCCGCCATTGGGCGAGCCCATAATCTCTGGCCTACTGGAATACCACGAGTACTCTGTCCATGGTGCCGCCGGACTGCTGGGTGATCAGGAAGGCCTGACCCGGGCTGCCGGTGAACGAGTACATCTGCATGGCGCCGCCAGGACCTACGACGACTCCGCCGCCGGTGCCGCCAATGGTGGTGCCTGCTCCGGCTCCGACTCCTGCTCCAGCACCTGCTCCGGCTCCTGCGCCGGGTACCTGGACGCCTACCCCTACTCCGGGGCCGACTCCAACACCGCCGGTGCCTGCATATGCGCCCGCGCCTACGAAGCCTCCGGGCCCGAAGACGATCATGTTAGTGGGTCCCGTGCCGGTGGCGATCTGCGGTGGCTGGCCTGTGGTGGCCGTGACGTAGACGTTCGTGCCCGCGGGTACGTTGACCACTCTGACGCCCTGCTGCTGGAGGCTTGTCACGTCCTGCGGGTTGACCGAGGTCATCGAGTACATGAAGCCGCTCCCCAGCGAGAAGGTCTGGGTGGTTCCTCCGCCTGTGCCGCCCACGCTGACGAACTGGCCGCCGCCTCCCGTTGTGGAGGTGCCTGCTCCCGCGCCTGCGTAGCTTTGAAATGCCATGACTGCCGCGGGCAGTGCCAGTGCTAAAAGCAGCACGGCGGTAGCCAGGACTATTATTTTGTGAATGCTCTTCGTTTCCAACTCCCCCTTGCAGTGTGAAGGTTCCGCGTGCGGGGGTAAAAATGTGGATGAGGCCAATGACGAAAATAAGGGGTGAGAGCGGAATTTGTGCCGTTCCGGTACCGGATTCAGTGCGGATGCAGTTCCTCTACGGTGTTGTCTTCCCAAGAGGACAGGTATACTGCTGCGCCCTCGCCGGTGCTGCCCGACAGCCTGCTCTTTTCCTTGACCGTATAGTTCAGCGGTATGGGACATGAGACGCTGCCCGCGTCCGACGTGGCGTTCAGCGTGAAGTTCTTTCCTGGCAGGTTTTCATCGGCTGGCGCCGGGTTTATATCCTCTGTCGTCGACTAACAGATCGGGCATGTTCAAATCGCTGAAGGGCTGGCTGTCCGGAAAGGACGATCCCATGGATGCCGTTGTCAGGGAGGCTATCGCCGACGATCGGGTTTGTGTAGCCCTGAGGCTGGTACTGGAGAACCCGGGCATCTCCCGGGAGACGCTGGGGGAAAGGGCCGGGTTTGGGCCGGCCGTGGCGGGGCAGTGTGTGGAGAGACTCATCGCAGATCGGCTGATCGAAAAGGCTGGCGGGGCCGGCTATTCTGTGGCAGAATCTGCCCGGCCGGCGGTGATCAAGTATCTGCCGCTAAACTACCAGTGCCCGGGGCTTCTCCGCTGACGCCCGTGGCCGGCAGCAGCACCTCGAACCTGCATCCCCGGACGTAACCGCCCTCAGTGCGGTCTTCTCCGGAGATTCTCCCGCTGCACGCCTCGATCACCGCTTTTACGAGGTGCAGCCCGGGACCCTTGAGGCTTCCGGTGATCTGCCCGGTTTTCCTCGGGCCGAACAGCCTGCCTTTGTATTCTTCCGGCAGGCCCGGTCCCTGGTTATCTATGGTCACCCGGTAATGCTTCGTGTCGTTTTCGCCGAACGGTGATAGTTCGATGTCGATCTTGACGGGGTCGGAGGAGAGGCTGATGGCGGTCTCTATAATGACGGTGAAGGCTTCGATCAGCAAGTCCGCGCCCATGACCCGGGCTCCCGGCTGCGGCCGGTACCTGAGCTCAGCATCACCTTGCTTCCTGCATTGCTCTATGGCTGTCGTGACAACTGCGTCGAGATCGAGGACCTTCAGTCCCAGGCTTCCCAATTTGATACGCCTGGTACTCTTCAGGTAACTGATCAGCCTAGCGGTTGTCTCTATAGCTTTCCGGGGCTTTTCGATCAGCTCCTTTTCCCCGGCATCGAGGTCCAGCTTCATCTCAGCCAGCTCGAGGTAGCCGAGGGCGATGTGGTCGAGGTTGGCGATGTCGTGGCTTATCGTGTCGAAGTAGAGGTCGGCGTCTTCTCTCGCCTGCCTGAGCTCTGCATCCCGGGCCTGAAGCTCTGACTCAAGCCGGGTGATCCTGGCATCTGTCGATTTGTCTGGCTGCGAGTCTCGTAAAATGGTCCTGGCGATTGAGCGATCCTGTGCGGCAACTACCGCCAGGGCGATAACAAAAGCGCCGGCAAACAAGATGCCGGCGACGGCTAACTGTAAAATCTCCGGGGGAGGTAAGAGAACCACTGGCAGGCTATCTGCAGGTCTCATGAGCGGGGTGTGAGCCCGCCACCCGATGCCTGCGTCCAAAAGCAGGCGGGTATCGATTGCCGGTACCGACGCAATCGAAGGCGCCAGTGCCGACAGGTTTGCCGGGAACACCGCCGATACACTCCGAAGCCTGCCCGGGCGGGGTTACCTCCGCCCATACTTCCTGAATACCAGCACGATGCCTGCCAGGACCACGACTATGATGCCTCCGGCGAGGTACGGGATGTACGAGTCGGTGGTGATCGCTATCCTGTAGTCGAGCGTGCCGCTGTTCGCCTGATCGCTCTTCACCGTGACTTTAACATCATAATCGCTGGCCACGATGTTGGCGGGAGGCTGCACTGTCACCTTGAAGACCTGCATCTCCCCGGCCTTGATGCTGCTGACCGACTCCGGGCTGGTGCTGACCGTCCACCCCGTGGGCGCTTCCACGCTCGGGTACACGTTGGTCAGCGCCGAGCCCTGGCCGTTGTTGGTGGCGTAGACGTTGATGGTGAACGACTGCCCGGGCTTAGAGGTGTACGAGAGCTTATCGTAGCTCGTGCTCAGCGAGGCTCCGCCCTTCAGCTTCAGGGTCAGGTCTTTGGTCACCTCCACGCCGTCCGGAGTGGTGATCACCGCGGTGAAGTTATACTCGCCTATCCCGGCGCTGTTCGACGGGACGATGGCCAGCACGAGGTTCTTGCTCGCGGAGCCGGCCACTATGGCCTCTGCCATCTCGCTGGTGCTGCTCCTGGAGTCCAGGTACATGTAGTACCAGTTCTCCGGCAGCCCGGTGACCGACAGCTTGTAGCCGTTCTGCTCGTTCTGCAGGTTTTCCAGGGTGAAATCATAGTAGGCCTTGTTGCCCAGCGATGCGATCACCGACGAGCCGCCCGGCGTGGACACAGCCACCGACTCGTTCACGCTGGTGACGTCCACCCGGAGGTTGATGGCGTACGAGTCTGCGTAGACGGTGAACTTCTGCTCGCCGAGGCTGGCCGTGTACGGGGTGTCGACTTCCAGGGCCACGGTTTTCGACTGGGTGGCGGGGACGTAGATCTGGTAAATTTCCTTGTTCTGGTACTTGAAGGCCGTGTGCCAGTCGGCCGAGCTAGAGGTGGCCAGGCTATAAGTGTGGTCCACGTTGTCGTTGTTCTGGATCACTATGGAAAACGACACCGTGTCTCCGGCCTTGGCGACCAGGCCAGGGGTGTCGCTGTACATCATAGTGCCTTCGGTCCTGTTCACTGTGGTGATCTCTGATATGTCGATGTAGGCCTGGGGGATGCCGTCGTATACTCTTGTATCCAGCACGGTGATGCGGGCAGCATCGTAGTAGTCGTACGAGTCTCCTTCGGCCAGGAGGGCGTTGTTCCCGCTGTAGTACGAGCTCTTGATGTGGAGGCTCGTGACGTTGAAGGCTATGCTGTTATTCGGGAAGGTGGGAGTCACGTAGACTCCCAGGCTGTTCTGAGGCGTGGTGCTGCCGTCGCTGATCCATCCCGAGTAGACTGATACGTAGCTGGTTTTAGCGTCTGCCGCCGGGGCCATCGCCACCATGGCGAGGCAGAGCGCCAGAGCTGTAAATAGCATTGTTTTGAACTTCATCTCACATCCACCCTGATGAACTTAACATAGGATATCCCGAAGCCTACGATGATCATGACCACGAGGGCCAGGATGTTCATCCAGACCGAGGAGAGCGATTCCATCAGCGAGACCGACTGGTCGGCCGACCGCTGGAAGAAGCCCGGGTTAGAGCCGCTAGTTCTGGGGCTCGACAGCTCTTCGGTGATGACCTGGGAGATCACTTCGTAGTTGTAGCTCGGGGAGATGACGTTCATGATGCCCTCGATCGTGTTCCGGGTGCTCCAGTAGCTGGTGTACTCCGGGTTGATCGTCATCGGGGTGCCGTTCCGGCTGATGCCCGGGGCTCCGCCGGGGCCGCCGTCTGAGACCGCATAGGTTACCACCGTCGTAGTGCCGCCCGAGCTGCCGACGATGACTGAGCCCGGCGATGTCGAATCGCCCAACGTAGCGCCCGAAGTCGACGGGATCATCATCTGCGGGGCAGTACCCATGATGGCCGAGCCTACCGTGCTGGAGATGCTCGGGACGACCGCCCCGATCAGCACTATGAAGATGGCGATCAGGACTGCCATGGACGAGTTTGGCGAGACCGTCGAGGCGGTCACCGCTATCGCCAGGTAGGTGAAGAGGAATAGCAGCGTCATCACGAAGAACGCCCCTATCCTGGCCAGGTCATCCATGCCCGGCACGATGCCGAAGAACATCATGATCGCAGTCGTGGCCAGGAATGTGGACGCCAGCACCATGAACAGCATGGCGCCAGCGCCCAGGAGCTTGCCGTTAATGACGGAGTCCCTGAACACCGGGTGCGTCAGCAGCAGCTTAAGGGTGCCCTCTTCCTTTTCCCTGGTGATCATGTCGAAGCCCATCGAGATAGCCAGCAGCATCCCGAAGGATGCTATGTATGTGCCATAGGACTGGAAGATGCTGAGCAGCGACGGCATTCCTCCGATCATCTTCAGCATCATGCCCCCTGCGCTGACGGTTTCGGACTTGACGGTCTGGAGGTTGCTATTGTACGTGCTCAGCTGCTCGTTATAGTTGATGAGCCCGGTGATCGCGCCGATGATAGTCAGCACTGCGAGCACCCCGAACAGGGCCAGGAATCTCTTGCTGGACAGGTAGTCCTTGAACTCCTTGGCCGCCACGATTAGTATGGGACTGGTCTCTTTTGCCGCCATGTTATGCGCTCCCGTAAACGGTTTCGAGGAACACGTCCTCGAGCGATCGCTCGATCACCTTCAGCTCGCTGACATGCAGGCCATCTCTGAACAGCTCGCCGGAGATTTCGTCCCTGATGTCAGTGTGGGCCCGAATCGTGGCAGTGCTACAGTTGTACGATGCTTGCACGATGCCGGGTGTCTTGAGCTCCGGCATCTTTCCGGCGACCTTGACCACGATGGTCACCAGGTCGTCCTTCTGCAGCTTCCTCCTGACCTCGTCGGTGGTGCCCTGGGCGATCATCCTGCCCTTCGAAATGACGCCGATGTTCCTGCAGACCAGCTGGACCTCCGAGAGGATGTGGGACGAGAAGAAGATCGTCTTGCCCCTGCTCGCCAGATCGGAGATGATGTTCCTGAACTGGACTACTCCCTGGGGGTCGAGGCCGTTGGTCGGCTCGTCCATGAATACTACCTGCGGATCGTTGATGAGCGCCTGAGCCAGGCCAAGCCGCTGCTTCATGCCCCGGGAGAAGCCGCCTGCCTGCGTAGCCACGCCTTTGAGGCCGACGTATTCCAGCAGTTCATCGATGCGCCTGTCCGCCTCGCTGTCGCTCAGGCCGTAGAACCTTGAGAAGTACCTGAGGTTCTGCTTCGCCGTCAGCGTGGGGTAGAACCCGATGCCGTCCGGCAGGTAGCCGGTGATCTTCTTCGCCTCCAGGGGATTGCGGGTCACCTCAACCTCGTTGATGAAACACTTGCCCTCAGAGGGCTCAATCAAGCCCACGATCATGCCTATGGTTGTCGTTTTGCCCGAGCCGTTGGGGCCGAGGAAGCCGAAGACCTCCCCTTTCCCCACGTTCAGGGAGACCGAGTCCACGGCCCTGACGCCGTTGTAGACCTTGGTCAGATTCTCAGTTCTTATCATGTGGTTTGCCTCCAGGCATCCGTACGTGCCGGATGCACTGTTCCTGAGCGCTAGTCTGGACAGCGTTAATAAATCATTTCTGACCATATCATCCAACGATAAAATCGCAGAAAGGCAATATCGTCGAACGAGCCCAGGATTCGCCTTAGTTGGATGATCAGGTCAAAATGGTTATATACCCACGAGATACTCATATTCAATGGGCTTATGTTCAAACGCACCTCATCCGTGGCTATGCTGATAATGCTGATACTTTCGTTTACCGTGGGGTCAGTCAGCAATGCGACTGCATACCAGACCGCTACAACTGTCACCGTGATGGATAAGCCGCACGTCAAGTATCCCGGCCTAATGGCGCCCCCAGAACAGGGGGTTGTGGCCGTCGCCGCCGAAAGGTTCCACACAGTTCCTCCTGAAGTACGATATACGACGGTCGTAGTCGACATGGACAGCATTCACTTTGAGCCGCCGTTCCCGGGCAAGGGCGAGCTTCTCCAGGGACAGATCTTCACCCATACGGACGCCATGATCCTGACTGGCAACTACATAACCAGCACTGACTCGCAGGCTGTCCTGGTCGGCAGCGCGATGCTGTACGAGCCCGGCAATATGACCCCTAAAAAGCTCCCCGTGCGGTGGGAAGCAAACGGCTCTGATGCTCCGGGCAAGCCCGAGTTCTTCGCCCACATGAAAATCGCAGTGGGCGGCGTTGACACGGCGAACAAGTCGGGCGTGTACGAGTTCAGGAGCAAAATCATCCTCAACGAGGCGGCGGTCGCTGAATCATACGCGGTCAGCCAGGGTGCCACCCAGTATAACCAGGTCGTCAAAGCCGGAGACGACAACTGGCACACTGTCTCCGTCGGCGAAGCCATCGACTCGATGGACGTCGACCTAAAGTGGGAAGGGGGTGACAGCGACCTCAGGCTGATGATCTACACTCCGGATGGCAAAGTCCTCGGCCCATACTACGACGACGCAGACGGCAAAACTGACGGGTGCATCAACCTCAACATCTCCCATAGCGAAGGCCTCGCCGCTGGCGAATGGTACCTGAAGGTTTCCGATACCGCCCTCGTAGGCGAGACCGACTATTACCTGAAGACGTCATGATGTACACCAGGCAGGCCTGAAAAATGCGACTCTCTCTCGTTATCACCGCAGTAGCCATAGTGGTCCTGTCAGCAATCACCATCTTCGGAGTGCTGACCACTACCATGGCACCGCCAGTCACGATCGGCGACTCCGACGGCTACGTGGTCACCCCGGCCACCTCCGGCGGCTCTACGGGCAAGACGCCGGTAGACGCGCCCTTGACGTCCTACTGGAACCTGCCCCTGTGGGTGAAGGTCGCCTCGGCTCTCGACGGACTATTAATCACCATCGGCCTGATAGGCATCGCGCCCTCCGTGATCGGCCGCATCCAGGACGTGCTGGACAACAGCAACAGGCAGGCGATTTTTTACTACGTGCTCAACAACCCGGGATGTACGCCGGCCGAGATCACCGCCCGGCAGAACATGAACAACAGCACTGTAAAATATCACCTGCTCATGCTCGAATCAGAGGGAAAAGTCAGCAAGCGCAGGATGGGCAAGTTCACCCGGTTCTACAACAACGCGGGGGTAAACGACATGGAAAAGGTCGTCGCTTCATACCTCAGAAACGACACCAGCAAGAGCATCCTCCAGGTCATCCTGGACAACCCGGGCATTACCAACAATGTACTGTCCGAGCGGTTTTCTTTAGATAAAAGCACTGTCCACTGGCACATGGAACGCTTCCTCAAAGACGGTTTAGTAGGCTTCGAGCAGGAAGGGAAGTACAAGAAGTACTTCGTCAAGGCAGAGGCCAGCACCGCCTTCCTGAAGCTCGGTGGCCACGGGCCGATGAGCCAGCCCGCTGTGGCGGCGAGCACCGCGGGAAAGGCGTCGTAAACATAAGAATCATCACTTTCAAATTTTCTCGGGCATCGAGATATGCTTATAATGCTTATTAAAATTACTAAAAAAAGCAGACAGCAGGATATCTCTAACTAATGTATAAAATCTGTTTTTATCCAAACCAAAAATTTTAAACTATATTAATCGCTTAGCACTTGGTGGTATCGTACTTACGATAGATCTGGTCATTCCCATGAGTCAAAATGAGAAATTAACTACTCTTATCGGTGTTGCCGGTGGCGTATTTGTAGCACTATATACAATAATCCTTTCGTCGCACGTTCTTTTTAATAATTATTACTTTTCGACGATGTGTGAGAATATTGGCCTGCCATACATTTACAATTACATATTTTTATTATTCTTCGGTTTAATATTGGGAACTCTTGGGGTACTATTTTCTGCTAAGTGGTTACATAGCATAGGTCAGGCATGGAGCTTTGGATTAAAATATGTGTCTTTAACGGCATTTTCCATGTTCGCTGTGTTTAGTATAGTATTTTTATATACGTCTTTTTATCACAGTGATGTAAGAACGTTTCTTGACGTAATTGTTGTTTTCATATTTTCACTGATGTTTAATGTTGTTATTTGCGTGATATATAACGTCCTTGTGTATATCGGCTATATGTTATCTTCACTTGTTTTAATTGGACTAAAAGGGCATAATATGTATAACTGAGGGGCTAGGGTAGAACGATAAAGGGGTGGCTCAGCCCGGTAGTCCTGCTAAGGTTTGCCTGACCTGCTCTGCCCTCCATGGTACTCCGTGCGCAGGGTAGACGATTTCCGGCTTCCTGGCGATCACTGCCTCCACGCTCGGCCTCATCGCCTCCGGCACCTCTATTAGCCTGGGCAGGCCGGGTCCTCCTGCGACCATATACCTGCTCATCAGCAGATCGCCGATCAGGCAGGAGCCTGCGGTCGAGATAGAGATTGACCCTGCGGTGTGGCCTGGCGTCGGGAAAGCGGTGGCATCTACCCCGTATGGCGAGAGATCCAGCGCACCGTCGATGAGGATGTCGGTCTCGAAGGCTCGTGTTTTTGGTCCTACGAGGGCGGTCGTGACCCGGCCAAGCATGGTCCGGGGCTTCAGAGGCGCATTCAAACCTCTGGCTACGTAGGTAGCATCCGCCTTTCCCATCGCCACCGGGACGCCGAGAGCTTCCGCTAGCTCGGGCACGTTGCCAGTGTGATCTTCGTGGCCGTGAGTCAGGAGGATCAAACTCACATCAGACCTTTTTATACCGTTGGCCTCCAGGGCTTTCAGGATGGCCTGATGCTTACCGGGCCTCCCGGTATCCACGATGATGGTCTTCTTGCCTTTGATGAAGAAGCTGCGAGCCATAGTATCAGCTCCGGCGTCGATGACCTGGGGCTTCATTTCTGGATCAGCCCCTTCCCGTCTTTGTAGGCCAGGCCTGCCTGGCTCCCGAGAGTCCAGTACATGAGAGGATTGCCGCCGAGCAATAGGGGATTGATCTTCCGCAGGTCCGGCCGCCCGTCTGTAAGGCAGTCTTTGCTGACGTAAACTTCCAGCACTTCCCCTATGAAGACCTCCGAGACGATGTCGCTGACCGGACTGTTGGACAGCTCCTCGCTTTTAAGGACCTTGCACAGTATGTTGACCGGGCACTCCTTGATCATAGGCGCCTTGTCTGCAGCTCCGAATAATGAACTGAAGACCCCGGACTTGTCCGTGTCCCGCCCGGAGACGAGGCCCACGTAGTCCGTCTTTGCCACCAGCTCTTCGGAAGGTATGTTCACGCTGAAATAGCCGCTTTCCCGGATGCCAACGTTCGTGTAGTGCGACTTCCCCGACATAATGTAGACCATAGGCTTGACCGCGGACAGGAGCCCGAAGCAGCCCAGCGTGTTGAAGTTGGCTTTCCCGTTCACCATGGAGCCTACGATGGCCACCGGAAGGGCGCAGGCGGGCATTTTTCCGATCATTACTTTTTCCTCATGCTCTGTCATTCTCTCACCGACTTGTTACTGTATGAAAATATTTTTAATCAAGTTACAGCATATACTGCTTGAACAACAAACTGTATGTAAGCTATAAATTGATTATTTCAGCAGTTTATACACCATAGTGTATGATATCGATTCATACACTACGGCAAGGAGGCGAACACGAGGGCCAGATCACGGGCGAGAGGCGAGCGGGAGCCGGCAGGCAGGACTAAGGCAGCCATCCTGCTCTACCTGGCGGAGCACGGGGAGAGCACCTTTACAGAGGTCCGGGAGCACCTGCTTGACCGCCACAATATCAGGAGCCAGAAAGATATCCGGGGGCACCTGAACGACCTGGCCGACCCGGGCAGGCTGGGACTCATCGTGAAAAAAACGAACGGCAACGGCAACGCCTGTTCCTACCGGATCAGGGACGGCTTCGGCAGCTTGCGAAAGCTGTACAACTACCTGAAAGTGCAAGGCCTGGAAACTGCGCTGATGCAGGCCCGGCACTTCCACGAGTACACGGCGTCCTGCGACTTCTTCGTCCAGGTCAAGACGTCTCTCCTCTGCGACGCTATGCTCGACCTTACCAGGTGCCTGGCCACCGAGGAAGGCACAGCCATGATCCTGCAGAGCCTGAATCATGTGACGCCGGAACACCGGGTAATGCTAACTGGCTGGATAGCCCGGGTACGGGGGCGGGATACCGATGATCCCGTGGCTGGCAGCTTCGTCCGGATGATCGACGATCTCTGTTCTCCTGATGCCGATATGATGGCTGAAGCCTACGTGCAGAAGGTCATGAAAAGAGGGCTCGAGGCCATATGCCTGAAACAGTTCAGCGTGCTGGCTTCGGACATCGTCATCCCCGAAGAGTACCGGGAGAGGATCACCTCCATCATGCGGCTGTCCCCGGGCGCTTTCGACTGTATCGCAAACTTGAACTGCGACAGCCCGCTGTTCATCCGGAATCCGTTTCTGCCCTACGTTATCAGCGTCCTGGTGGCTCAGGATGAACCCCTGTCGGGGCCGCACCTGACACTGCAGGAGTGCTGCGATTACGCCGCGGGCATCCCCCGACTCACCCCGGAGCCGCCGATCTTCACCATCGCCCGCTCCCACTTCATCACCGACCTCGCAGGCGGAAGGCTGGCTATAAAGGAAGTCCCGGCGGAGACGCTGCGCCAGATCCTGGCGGACGTCAGTCAGACCCGGGGCTGAAGCCTTTTTCGAACCAGGCAATACGCTGCTACAACGAGGCCCAGCAAGATGAGTGCCACGGCCGTCGCATTTATTCCCAGCTTCACCGCCGTGACCAGAGAGGTCGCCGTGGCGATGACCTCCATCCGGGCAGGATAAGCGAGCAGCATCGTGATTATACTCGCGTTCTCCGCTAGGTCCAGGGCTCCGCCCGCCAGCGGTAGCACCGCCAGGTACCGGAGCCTGCTGTCCGCCCCTGTCAGGTATTTTAACAAGAGCGCCAGCGTGCCGGCGAAGAGCAGCGAGTAGGCTACCGGGAAGACGAGGTCGTTGAGCACCAGCTTCCTGACGTAATACGTCCTCCCGTCCGCCCCGTAGCCCTCTATCAGCTCATACGCTTTTTCGGGCGAGTAGCCGATCATCATGTCGAGCTGTGATCCGCCGTTCGTTTTCGTGGAGAAATCCGCGGCACTATACGGCAGACCGGGAACCTCCATCCAGACGAACAGCCCGGCGAAGACTGCCAGGAGTAACAGGTAGACCACCGGGCGGGTGATCGCCCCGGTGAAAGCTTCCAGGTATTTCCACCGGGAATCGTCTGATCTCTGTGCCATAGTTACCTCTTGATCAGGGCGAGGCCTTCCTTCCAGGCAGCGCCGGCATACTCGCCGATGCCAGCGTAGGAGCGGCCGGTCAGAAGTAGCGGGTTGATCTTCTTCGGGTCGGGCTGGCCGTCGACGAAGCAGTCTCCGCTGACGTATACCTCCTCTATTTCACCGTAGAAGATTTCGTGGTTGGGCACGTTGGGCAGCTCGTCAGTCTTGATCACCCTGCACAGCATGTTGACCGGGCATTCCTTTATCATCGGTGCCTTATCCACGGACCCGAAGAACGGGGTGAACAGGCCGGACTTGTCGACCTTCTCACCGGAGACCAGGCCCACGTAGTCTGTTTCCCGGACGATGCCCGGTGTGGGCACGTTCACGCTGAAATACCCTGTTTCCCGGATGCCCTTGTTAGTGTAGTGAGATCTTCCGGACATGATGCTCACTGTAGGCTTCGTAATCGACATCATGCCGAAGCAGCCCAGCGTGTTGTAGTTCGGCTTGCCATCGACCAGCGTGCCGACGATCACTGCAGGCACGGCTGCGACCGGCATCTTTCCTATCATCACTTTATCCATCGAACTTTCCTTCCTGCTCTCAGTTTTCCATTAACAAATCACTGCTCTGGCAAGCCTGCCGATCATGATCTTCATACCGGTGCCAAACCCCGGATTTTTCATTACGCCTGAGACGCCGAGCGTCATAAATACAGGCTGCGCTGAAGTCATCCAGCCAGCCAGCAGCGCTCCGAGATCCAGGTACACCTGTCCGGCCAGCAGCCCGCCCGTGGTCAGGATTGCGATTGCGGCTACCCTTAGGTATCTCCCTGCACTCGCGAGGTGCACCTTTCCTGTACTGATCAGTTCCATGTCTTGCCCTCCTGCTAGTCCTGGCCTGTTATGCCATCTGGCCCTGCCTGTCCATCAGGATGTAAATATCCGTGACTTCGCCCTGCTTCACGGCCTTCAGGCTCGAGTAGCAGAAGGGGCAGTACGTGACGACCTTCGCCGGCTTGCCTTCGAAAGCCTTCTGCGCCTTGGCCTCTGCCAGGAGCCTGTCGTGGGACATGACGCCTGCTCCGGCACCGCAGCACGGGCTCACGCTCTTATTCGAGGAGCCCGGCAGCAGACTGCGGACAACGCCGCTCTTCTCCTTGCCGTGGCAGGGATCCTGGATGGCGAAGTCGCCGTTCACGGTCATTCCGCCGAGCAGGTCTACTGCCAGCACTATCTCCGGGTTGAAGCCGTCCTGCCCCTTGTAGTACTTGTTAAACGAGGCGTAGCACCCGGGGCAGACGGTGATGATCTTCCTGACTCCGGCCGCCTTGAACTTCGCGATGTTGGCCTTGACGACCTCTGTGCCCGACGCCTTGTCGCCCAAGTTGAACAGCACGTTGCCGCAGCACGTTTCCCCGTCGATAGTGCCGTACTGGATGCCTTTCTTACCGAGCAGGTTTTCGACGGCGGCCAGGATTTCCGGAGCCTTGTAAGTGGACGTGCAGCCCCGGAAGAGGATGGTCTCGCACTTGCCGGACCCTGCTCTCTTGCCTGTGATGCCGTAGGGGTTGCCCTTCTCCCTGATGTTCTTGCCTATCGTGCTGACGTGCGGGGCGACGAGGCTCCTGCTGATCGCCATCTCCCTGGCTCCCCTGTTGAAGTCGGCGGTGTGGCATTCATTACATAAAGTACAGCTGTACAGGCCGGCGAGGTCTTTTTCGTTAAGATTGCCGGCCAGCTTGACTTTGAGATTGCAGTAGACGGAATTTAAAGGGTTACAATTTTTGGTGCTCATATTAGATACCTCTCGTATTTCTGTGATTGCTCGCAGTTTCTCCAACCAATTCCATCAATCACCATGGCATAGCACCGTATTAACGATTTTTCGACAGGTACATATACCCGGGTATATGATACTTTTATCAAATACTCGGGCGGCGATTCTACATGGCCAGTAAAACCAGAGCAAGGGGAGAGCGGGAGCCTACCGGCAGGACCAAGGCAGCCATCCTGCTCTACATTGCGGACAACGGCGAGCGAACCTTCACGGAGATACGGGAGCACCTGCAGGAGCGGCATAACATCAAGAGCTCTAAAGACGTGAAGCTGCACCTGGCCGATTTATCTTCGGACGAACGGCTCGCCCTGCTCGAGAAGGTCACCCACGGCAGCGGCATTGCCAACTCGTATCGAATCCGCTCTGGTTTCAACAGCCTCAAGCGGCTCCACAATTTCCTGAATGAATATGGTCTGGTACCCGCGCTGATGAAAACAAAATACTTCGTGGAATATACGTCCTCGAAGTCCTTCGACACGAGAATGAGGACCAACATCGTCCGGAACTCTCTGATGGAGCTGACTGAGACTATCCATGATAACCGGGGCTACGAAAAGATCAAGGTCCTGCTACAGGCGGCGGGCGACGATCAAGAGAAAATCCTGGCCTGGGTAGATCGGGTCCGGGCCAGCGATCGGGATGATCCACTCTCAGGCAGCTTCATGGCCATAGGTGACATGATGCGGGAGGGCGACATCGACCAGCTGGGCGATATTTTCACCGGCATCGTCAGGCTGCTTGCCTCGGAGGACTTCTTCGCCCTCATGGAAGACCTCATCATTCCGCCCTACCAGCGGGACATGGTGATCGCCGTCAGGCGGTACTCCCCGAGCGCGCTTGATTATCTCCTGAACTCGTCCCGGAATAACCCCCTGTTTCCGCCAAACATCTTCCTCGCCTACGCCTTCAGCGAGATCCTCGAGGCCCCGGGAGAGAACTTCATGGCAGGCCGGCTGCCCGACATCGACTTCGCGCCCCTCCGGCGGTACAGCAAGGCTCTCCCCCGCCTGACCTCGGAGCCGCCCATCGGCCTGATCGCCAGATCGCTCTTCATCTCAGACATGGTACAGGGGAAGCTGGCTGTTGAAGAGGTGCCGGGTGAAACGTTAAAACTGATTTTCTCGTAAACTCGGGGAAAACATCCTGTAAGAATAAAACGCCAGGCCGCCAGGTACTCGGCTCGTGAAAACAGGTTTTTCAAGTTAAGCTGGAGAAAAATCCTTGGAGATCGGGGAGGTCCCGGGAGGCAGGGGAGGATTTTCAAGCTGGGAGGTTAGGGAGGTTAAGAGGTCAGAGAGGAGGTTTGGGAGTGTGGAAAGGTCTGAGAGGATTTTCTTAAGTTGATTCTCTCAGACCTCCGGGTGCCTCACATAGCCTCCCTCTCTGACCTCTGACCCTCCCTGACCTCCCAGCTTGAAAAGTCCTCTCTAAACTCCCTGAACCTCTCTGACCTCCTCTCTGACCTCTCAACACCTCCCGGACCAACAATTTTTCATGGAACGCCAAGGACTTTTTGGATCGGAACCGCACGGTTATTACTACTTAGCCTGGCGTGCCTGGTGGTATATCTATGCAGATCAGAGGAACTGCCTATGTCAAAAAAGCGGTAACTATAATAAGTAAATAATGAAGCTGATTTATATGTGCTTCGCAGAAAATCTATCCCTGCCCCAGTTTTTGCCCTTGCGGGACTTGTAGCTATCATCCTTCTGCTATGGGGCATTTGTGTACTATGCGGCTACCTGCAGAATCCCGCCGGCAAAAGCCAGAAACCTCCCGACTATTACTACAGCTATAACTTGAGTAAGAACGGTTCTGTCACCAACGTGTTGATCATCGCAGAGTTCGACGCGGTATTGAAGAACTATGTGAAGTACCTCGACTCAGATGGGCAGGACCTTGAGGTGAAGATCTGGGGCGGGGTCGTGAGCTATGACGCTGTTCACTTCAGTAAAGAGGGCGATGATCTTAGAGTCAGCATCCGGGTAGTAAGTGCAGTAGACAACTTCCTGGGCTCATCGCGAGCAGACGAACACGTCTACCTGCCCAGAAACTGGACTTACACTATCGTTTCTACTAACAAGAACGGTAACACAACAGTTGAAAACCAATCGTGGAGCTACAGTTCGTACGGTAAGACTTAGCCATTATATGGTTCATAAACCTGAGAAGCGAGATCTGGTCGTTAACCCGGAGAGTGAGGCTACACATAGAAGCTGTTTACTACGTTGCTCCTGTTAATGCCCGGTCCCCCTCTGCCACAGGTATTAATAAGGGATCTCTTCCGAAATTCGGGTGCCATTGCAGTGGGTGTTCTGGATCGTTTACCCAGAGAGTCAGGTTACCACCGTTATACTTCGTCACTACGTCGCTCTGGTTCGGACGAGCCCATCCGTTCCTGATAGTCACAGTATAATTCGGGCCCTGTGGCAGAAAGAGTAGTGTATCTGTTTTTACATGAGGGCCATCTGACCAGCTCATAAGTCCTAACTTGATATCTCGACTACTGCCATTAGCCTCGGAGTGGGTGTAGGGCTCATCGACATAAAAAGTATGCACCGAGAGGTTGATCTGCCCGGAATCCGATGGCAGGATTGTGACCGGATCAGGCCCCAGCGTAACCAGGTTGATCTCGATTGCCACGTTTTCCGCCGGATCGTAGCTGTAGTTAAACCACTTCATGGGGGGAAAGATGTAGTCGATGCAGAGGCAACCGCTGCTGGCTGTGGCCAGTAAGATTATGGATATCGCGGCAATAATGAGATTTAGTCTCACGTGGTTGTAATAAAACTGCTTAGTTCATAAGTTTTCGCAATTCTCTGGACCATTGTTTATTATGATCACCTGTGCCTTTGTTAGGCCGTACAAGCAATTATATCACAGGCCTTCGGCCTGCAGCTGACCTGCGCCCCGCCCTTTTATTCATACCCAAAATGGTTATTAAGTAGTAACGTGTTAGTGCGTCATGAGGTTCTATTCATGTACCAGATCGGAGAAGCTCTCATCGGCGAGGGCAACGAGGTGGCCCACATCGACCTTCTTATCGGAGATAAGAACGGCCCCGTTGGCATCGCTTTCGCTAATGGCATGACCCAGTTATCCATGGGGCACACGCCCCTGCTCGCAGTCGTAAGGCCTAACTTAATCCCGAAGCCCGCGACTCTCATCGTACCGAAAGTCACAGTCAAGAACATGGGCCAGGCCGCCCAGATCTTCGGCCCCGCCCAGGCCGCTGTCGCGAAGGCAGTCGCCGATGCAGTAGAGGAAGGCGCCATTCCCAAGGACATCTGCGAGGACGTCGTCATCATCGTCTCGGTGTTCATCCACCCCGAAGCCCAGGACGCCACCAAGATCTACAAGTACAACTATGGCGCGACCAAGCTGGCGCTGACCAGGGCCATGGAGAAGTTCCCGGCAGTGGACAAGGTCACCTACGAGAAGGACAGAGGAGTACACGCCATCATGGGCTACAAGATCACGAGGCTCTGGGACGCACCCTACCTGCAGATCGCCATCGATGCGCCGGACCTCGGCGTCGTCGAGCGGGTGCTCAAGAACGTCCCCAAGAACGACCACCTGATCATCGAAGCAGGCACCCCGCTCATCAAGAGGTACGGCCTGTCCGTCATCAGCAAGATCAGGGAAATCCGCAAGGACGCCTTCATCGTCGCCGACCTGAAGACCCTGGACACCGGCAACCTGGAAGCCCGCATGGCCGCCGACAACCTCGCCGACGCAGTAGTCTGCTCCGGCCTGGCACCCATCGCCACGATCGAGAAGTTCATCGAGGAAGCCCGCAAGGTCGGCATCTACTCGATCATCGACACCCTGAACGTCGAGAACCCCGCCAAGCTCATCGCAGCGCTCAAGGTCAAGCCCGACATCGTCGAGCTGCACCGCGGCATTGACACCGAGAGCCAGTCCGCCGAGCACGCGTGGGGCAACATCCACGAGATCAAGAAGGCCGCAGGCGGCAAGAAGCTGCTCGTAGCAGTCGCCGGTGGCGTCAAGGTCGAGAACGTCGAAACCGCATTAAAGGGCGGCGCAGACATCCTGGTCGTCGGCAGGTCCATCACCAACGCCAAGGACATTGAGGGCGAGTCCCGCAGGTTCCTCCAGGCGATGAAGAAGGACGAGATCGACCAGTACCGTATTATGACGGACTTCTAAGCGAAAATTCCGGGGAGCGATACAAGCTCTCCATACTCCTTTTTATTATCCTCTCATTTCTCCGGGTGCCCCCACCTATTACACGAAGCCCTCGGCTTATTAAAACTGGTTTTTCAAGTTAAGCCGATGAAAACCCCCTGGAGGTCGGGGAGTTCCCTGGAGGTCGGGGAGGATTTTCAAGCTGGGAGGTTAGAGAGGGTCAGAGGTTAGAGAGGAGGATGGGGAGTGTGGAAAGGTTAGAGAGGATTTTCTTAGATATATTCTCTCTAACCTCCGGGTACCTCACATAACCTCCTCTCGGACCTCCTGACCTCCCTGACCTCCCAGTTTGAACGTGTCCTCTCTGAACTCCGTGAACCTCTCCGACCTCCTCTCCGACCTCTCAACACCTCCCGGACCAGCATTTTTCATGGAACGCTAAGCACGCAAAGTATAGTCATTCCTGAAAGGTTTTACACGAGTGCCCGTACCATTTACGCGAAGTACGCTAAGTACGCGAAGTACTCAAAGTACGATAATAATGGGTGATTACTACTGATCTTATAGTAGAACTTCGTGTATAGTCATTCTTGAAACTAATAGTACGGTCCGGCAGTCAACCAGACCTGCCGGACCGTACTAAAAGTTTCACAAAGGACTATACTTCGCGTACCTTGTGTACTTTGAGTAAACGGTACCTGGCTGCCAAAAAAGTTCCCGAAATCCGACTGCTACCATTAGTTTCAGATACCATGGACCAAGAGTTAATATTTCAAGCAGTCGAACAATCAAGGAAGATTATTGCATCCATGGTGGTATAATGGCCCTGAGTGCTTTCGATGACAAGTCTAAAAAGCCGACCGAGGAAGACCTTAAAGTAACTCTCGGGAGCACGTATGCTCACTGGACCGACCTGCAGAAGCAGATCGCCTTGACCTACTCTGCCTCTCCAGAGTGGGGCTTTGCCAGCAAGAAATCGGGCTGGGGCCTGCGGATGCGGGCGGAGAAGGGCAAACGGGTTGTCCTCTATATGACTCCGTGCCAGGGCTATTTCCTCGCCTCGTTTGCGCTGGGCGAGAAGGCTGTAGAGGCTGCTCATAAAAGCGATCTGCCCGCGTCGGTGCTGGAGATCATCGACTCTGCGCAGAAATACGTGGAGGGCCGGGCGGTGAGGCTGGAGGTCAGGAGCGCTGCAGACGTCTCGAGTGTAGTGAAGATCGCCGGGGCGAAGATGGCCAATTGAAAGGCCGCTTCACTGCTTATTGTTTTTAACTTCGCACTTTCTGCCTTTCAACGTAAAGTAGTGAAATATTCCACCTATGGCCCCGGCGAGGGCGTAGGTGATCAGGATGACGATCAGCTCCAGGGGGCCGTACCGGTCAAGGCTGGCAGTGAACAGGCGCATCTGCTCGGGGGCGCCGAGTACGGGAGCGATTAAGAACCACAGGGCTATGCCTACGATGGCCGCTATCAGGGCTGCTCCCACTGCGCTGGCGGTCGACTTGTTGTGGCCGAGGCAGGCGAAATATGCCTCCTGTGCGGCGAGCCAGCCGGTGATTATGAGGGCTAAAGGTACGGCTGCGAAAGCCCACGCTAAAAAGTACACCGCAGGGTTGGCCGGGATGAGCCGGCTGACGAAGTAAACTGCGAATGATACTGTGACGACCATCAGCACGCCTGCAGTGATCGCCTTGATTATGCCGCCAGGATAGCTCATAATGTTACCACTACAGTATTGGCGGGCAGGCATATAACGATGACTGCCGCCATACCGCAAGCCCTCCCGGCCGGATGCCTTCTTTTCTGCACACCGAAAGGCTATCGCCTCCTGTTTTCACGGGGAAGAATCTAATACCAGTCACGGCCAATATGATCTCATTATGCCCGCGAAGGAACCCGTCATCATTCTCAATTACAAGACTTACACGGAAAGTATGGGCGAGCAGGGCCGGAAGCTCACCTGGATGGCTATGGAGGTCATGAAGGAGACCGGCGTACGAATTGTGGCATGCCCGCAGCTGCCCGACATGTACCATCACAAGAACCTGGAGATCGAGGTCTTCGCCCAGCACCTTGACCCGATCGAGCCGGGCAGCCACACCGGGCACATCCTGCCCGAGGCCCTGAAAGCTGCCGGCGCCACGGGCACGCTGATCAACCACTCCGAAGACCGGATGCCCGCTGATAAAATTAAAAAGTGCGTGGAGCTGTGCCGCAAGCACGGGTTGACCTCGGTGGTCTGCGCCGAGAGCGTCGACAAGGTCAAAGAAGTGGCGGCCTTCAAGCCCGACTACATCGCCATCGAGCCGCCTGAACTGATAGGCAGCGGCATACCCGTATCAAAAGCCAACCCCGACATCGTCCGCAACTCCGTCAACGCCGTCACCGACCCGAACATCAAAGTCCTCTGCGGCGCCGGCATCAGCACCGGCGACGACGTCAAGGCTGCGCTGGCGCTGGGCACCCACGGCGTGTTGTTGGCGTCAGGGGTGGTCAAGGCAAAGGATCCAAAGAAGGCGCTCTACGATCTCGTGTCGCTGATAGCGCCCAAAACAGTGACCGGCTGAAGGGGTCTAACTTTTTTACCACGGCGGCACAGCGACACGGCGACAGTGGGTACCAGTACAATACAACGGAGGCTAAAACCACGGCGGCACAGCGACACAGAGACAAAGCGTACCAGAAAACGATAGTTCTTTTTTATTGATCCACGGCGGCACGGCGGGCTGACAGCACGGAGACAATCCACCTGCAGTAACGGACTGGAAACATGGATTAACGGATTAAACTACTACTATGCGGGTAAGCCATGCTTAATCGATCGACCAGTAACCATTCTGATCAACGCACTGTCTCCGTGCCGCCGTGCCGCCGTGGTTCAAATAACCATCTTGCTATTGTTTCTCGCTTTGTCTTTGTGTCGCCGTGCCGCCGTGGTTAGAATATCTGCTCTCCAGTTGTCAGGATAAAGAGCCGTGCCGCCGTGGTTAGAATTCGCACAGTTTTAGAATCTGATCAGCCCATAGTAATATGCAGCCGCACCCAGCCCGGCGCCCAGGAATATTATGTTGAGGATTAAGCTGTTGCTCTTGAACCACTTGAGGCCACGCATCTTCTCGTCGAAGGGCCCGAAGAGCGGCACGCCTTTTTTGGTCAGCGAGTCCAGCAGCACGTGGGACAGGGTGGCGCTGAGCACCGCGAGGGTGATGTAGCCGGATAGTGGCCCGGCGTGGAAGATGTCGTCGAATAAAATATACGTCGCGCCGGTGGCGATGAATACCGTAGTCAGGCTGTGGGTGATCCAGGTGCGGTGGAAGATGCCTCCGAGGCCTGTATCCACGTCGGGCGAGACGGACATCATGGCGGCTATGGCGCCTGCGACCAGCGAGAGGGCTAAGGTCTGTACTGTGTCTCCGCCTCCGCCGATGACTGATAGTATGCCGAAGAAGAAGAGTAGCGAGCCTCCGAAGTGGCCTGTTCTGTCCATCCTGTCCCCGGATACAGGAAAGAACGCATGCTTAATAGGCTTTTCTAGAGCCCGGATTGAAAATATTGGCGGTACGGTGCCAACTTAATTTATCAGCAGGGATGCTTGCCGGTTTTTATGGAAACAGAGGCTAAAACGGGGCTTACCGGGCATGAATTTATTATGAAATTACCAATTTTATTATAGCTATCTTGATAAATTTGCCTTAAAATCCGTTGCTCACTAATATATTATAGAAACAATAATCGACTTTCTGATACCTATGGTCGGAGCGTCTGTAAAGTACATGTCCCATCTTTTCAGGGACGGAAAAGCGATGTTCCTGGCCTACGATCAGGGCCTGGAACACGGCCCGAAGGATTTCAACGAGAAGAACTACGATCCGTGCTATATCATCGACATAGCGCTCAGGAATAAGTTCACCGGGCTCATCTTTCACAAAGGGCTGGCCGAGAAGTACCACGAGCACTACTCTGGCAAAATACCTCTGATCGTCAAGGTCAACGGTAAGGACAACATCGCTAAAACGGAACCCTTCTCCCCTGTTGTCTGTTCTGTGGACTACGCCGTAAAACTCGGAGCGGAAGCAGTGGGATACACGCTGTACGTCGGCTCGCCTCTCGAATCTAAGGCCATGGAGGATTTTCGCCAGGTGCACGAAGAGGCGCGCGAATACGGCTTGCCCGTGATCGGCTGGATGTACCCGAGGGGCCAGTACGTCCCCAACGACACCGACCCTACTATCGTCGCATACGGGGCGAGAGTGGGGCTGGAGCTGGGGGCGGACGTGCTCAAAGTCAAGTACACCGGAAACAAGGACTCGTTCAGGCGGGTCGTGCAGATGGCAGGCAAAGCGAAGGTCGTTTGTGCCGGGGGCCTGAAGACCGACGCGAATACTTTCCTGCAGCAGACCCGGGACATCCTGGACGTCGGCGCATGTGGCGTCGCTGTCGGAAGAAACGTATGGCAGAGCGATCAGCCTGATAAGATCGCCCGGGCGCTGGAGGCGCTCATCTTCGAGAACGCGCCTGTGAGCAAAGCAACGGAGGTACTGTCAGCATGAAAACTTGTGCAAACTGTAAACATGTCAGGCCGTCCAGCGGGATGTGTAAAAAAAACCACGCGATGGACGCCCGTGGCCTGAGAAAGGATTGTAGAGACTGGCTCAAGCAGGACTGTACCAACTGCCGGTACCTGACGAAGGATGCCACCACGTACTACTATGAGACGACCCACAAGCTCTGGTGGATCGGCCGGGGGAACCCGTATACCGGAGACCGGTGCGAAGGCTGCTCCCTCCGGGCTTACGCCAGCATCCGGCAGACCATCGACCAGGTCAAGCGTGATACCAGCGACCTGTACGAGACGGTCGGCAGCCTCAGCGTAGAATGCGTGACAGGCAGGTACGACCTGGTCTCGACCCTCGAACTCATAGCCGAGAGCATCAGCACGAGCACCAGCAAAGCAGGAGAGCTTGCGCTGCGGGCACGAGAGATCGAACGCACGAGCGAGAGCGTCCAGCTCAACCCGACCAGGCCCGCGGAGGCCGTCAAGGGCATCCTGGTCGCCGCCCGGGCCAGCCAGGCTTCGACCAGCGAGAGCGTGGAGTAATACGACAAAGAAGAACTGTGGTAATATATCTGACACGGCGGTGCCTGCGCTCCCCGTGTCTAAACTCTCCTAACCACACTTTCTGTCATCTGCGGATTCTACGACTGGTACGTGCACTTCTTTTCCATCTTCATCCACGAACTTCCAGTTCCCGTTTTCGTCCTCGATCAGGTTGTAGCCGGGCTCCAGGTCCTGGGAGGCCTTTGTGACGACTTTACCGTACCTGCGGATGCCTACGGGGAGCATGCTGATCAGCTGGCCTGCGGAGGTATCGTATGCCTTGGGATCCGGGGCGATCATGACGTCGGTGATGACGCTGCGCTCGCCCACCAGGATCAGGGGCACTTCTGATTCTCTGGCCGAGGCTTTGGCCATATCGAGAGCGTCTGCTGTGATCTTCAAGGTGATCTCCATTACCCTGTTTCTTTCTCCTGGCTGAAAAGCCTATTTGATAGCGCCTGCCACCCCGAAGGATTCGATAGATTTATAACGTATTAAGTAAATTACGAGTTACGTAATAGTTTGAGTGCAGGTAATATTATGAGCAAAGTCGACGGAAAAGCGGCAACGATGGGGCACCAGGGCCCCGAAAGCGAGGCGCAGGCCCTGCTGCCCGGCCTGGTGAAAGTGCTGTGGGCGATGAGGGTGGACCGGCCTTCTACGTGGTCTCCTGCCTTCGAGGGCCTGAATCCTCTGGACCTGCACATCCTAGCGATCATCGAGGCCTGGCCGGACGTGATTCTGAAGGAGATCAGGGATTATCTCGAGGTGCCGAACAGCACTCTGACGGGCATGATCGACCGGCTGGAGAAAAAAGGCCTGATCGAGCGCACTCTCAGCGGAAGGGACCGGCGGTCGTTCGGCCTGAAGCTCACGGCGAAAGGGCAGGAGCTGAGGGGGGAGCAGCATCAGATCCGGCTGGCTGGCGCTTCCGGAATGCTCGCGGCGCTGGACAGCGATGAAGAGCGCCGAGCTTTCGTAGGCATGCTGAACAAGATCGGAGATCGTCTGGTCCTGAATGAACTTGGTAAAGCGCAGGACAACGGAGGGCTTTAATATGTCTGAGAATACCAAAACCGGCGCCCGCAAGCTAAGGGTGGCCGCAGTGCAGATGAGGTCAGAAATAGGGGCGAGAGAGGCTAACCTGAAGCGAGCCTCGCCACTGGTGGAGCAGGCTGTCCGGGAAGGCGCAAAGCTTGTCGTGCTGCCTGAGATGGCCGCTTCCGGGTACTCGATCGAGAAGGGCATGTGGGTCGCAGCAGAGCCTGTGAACGGGCCGACTGTCAGGTGGCTGAAAGAGACGGCGAAGCGGTTCGGAATCTACCTCGGCATCGGTGTAGAGGAGGCCGAAGGGGCCGACTTCTACAATACTTATGTGCTCGCTGCGCCAGACGGCAAGATTGCCGGCAAGGTGCGGAAAGTACACACTGAGTACAACATCTTCCGGGCGGGCAGCTCCTCCCGGGTCATCGACACCGAGATCGGCCGAATCGGTATCGGAATCTGCGCTGACAATCATTATGTAGATATGCCCCTGGAGATGCAGGAGAAGTCAATCGATCTGCTGCTGATGCCTCATGCCTGGCCGGTGCCGGTAAAAGCAGCAGGGCTGGTCAAGGAGGAGGATGTCCGGGAGCAGCGGGAGAACGTGAAGGGGTATTCACAGCTCTTCGCCCGGATGCTGGGCGTCCCGTCGGTCTTCGTCAACGCAGTGGGGCCGATCGGCCCTGAGCGGTGGGAAGGCATCATCGGCCGGCTGATGAACCCGGAGATATACCGTAATGCCGGCTATTCCGCCATCTCGGACTCCGACGCCTCGCTGCTTGCTCAGCTGGGGCCGGAGGAGGACGGCATCATCGTCGCGGATGTTACTCTCGACCCGTCGAGGAAGCTGAAAACGGCACCGGTCAGCTACGGCGGGTGGCTGCACCCCGGCGACTCCGTGTTCCGGAAAGTGGTTCTGCCTGCGGAGGTTTGCGTCTCAAAGCTGAAGTACCGGATACGGCGGGGCAGGAAAACCCGGGCGCTGGCAGTATCGCAGAGCAGGGGACAGTGAGTCGCATGGCTTACCGGGCGGGGCCGCTCATTCAACGGCAACCAGCAGGCGTCTGGTGAGCCCTTTTATTTTCGCCGTGCTCTTGCTCTACAATTATATCCAGCCCGGGCGATTTTGGCATATGAGCATGAGTAAGCAAAGTACGGTCTGCGGAGCATTTTGCAGCGACTGTAATTTCTACGGAAAAGAATGCAAGGGCTGCGCTGAGGGTAACGGCGAGCCTTTCTGGGCGGCTCACAACGGCTTCAAAGCCTGCCCGATTCACGACTGCTGTACGGGCAAGGAGCATTTAGCTCACTGCGGTCAGTGCCGGCAGCTGCCATGTCAGCTCTTCCGCGATATCCGGGATCCGTCTATGAGCGACGAGCAGTTCGAGGCAGGGCTTAAAGCCCGTGAAGCTGAGCTCCGGCACAGGCAGGGGGTATAGATCCCCTGCGGCAGCTTCTCCGTGATCAGGGGCCCCATCAGCAGGCCCGGCAGGGGTCTATCAGCTTCCCCCGGGCCCGTAAGGCCGGCCTGATCCGGGGTTCCCGTAAAGCTGTGCCATTTTTAGATGGCAGGCATGTACTGCTGGCATTTTTTCTAATCAGTGAGAACTTATAGCCAGTGCTCTCGTATCAAAAGGCTTATTATTCATAAGAGTCGAGATAACTGCGGGTTGGGATGCAGTCACCTCTTTATTGGTCGGGTTCTCTTTACAGTGCCGGAATTAAAATGATGCACGGCCGTACGCTTCACCAGCGGTACAGTTACATAGCCCGCCATGCCGGCGAGAGCGTGATCGACGTGGGCTGCGGCACAGGCAAGCTCGTCGACTACCTTCCTAAAGACAGCTCGTACCTCGGGATCGACCTGAACGATAACTTCCTCCGCCACGCGAAAAAGCGGGGCCGGAATGTCATGAAGCAGGACGCCCTTACTTTCGACCGCTTCGACGAGTTCGACGCCTGTGTGGTTATGGACGTGCTCCACCACATCAACCCCCGCCACGAGGAATTTATCGAGCGGGTGCTCAGAGATGTCCGGAAGCGGGTCATCATCTGCGAGCCGTTCGAGGTCCCGGGCAGGAACCGGATCACGAAGAACCTTGTCAAGCTCATCGACGACGACGGCATCAACAGCCAGGACGAAGCCTGGATGGACAAGAAGACGCTCCTGCGCTTCTACGACAGCTTCAACCCGGTAAGCGTCGAAGAAGTAGGCCAGGCTATGATAGCCGTCTACGAGAAGTAGTCGGGCCGTCTACCAGAAACAGTAGTCGCACCGTCTGCCAGAAGTGGTCAGGCCGTCTGCCAGAAGAATTGAAAAAGTAAAAAAAGAATCCGGCATTGCCCGGATTATCAGCTATTTTTAGGGCATATCGGAGACTGTGACTTTCTTCATCTTGTCGCCTGCGCGAATCTTCTTAACCACTTCCATGCCTCTCTCTACCTGGCCGAAGACGGTGTGTACGCCGTCCAGGTGGGGCTGGGGGGAGTGGGTGATGAAGAACTGGCTGCCGCCCGTGTCCTTGCCCGCGTGAGCCATGGAGAGCGCGCCTGTGCCGTGCCGGTGGATATTGATCTCGCACTTGATCTTATAGCCCGGGCCGCCCGTGCCATCTCCTCTCGGGCATCCGCCCTGTATCATGAAGTTGGGGATGACTCTGTGGAACTTGAGCCCGTCGTAAAATCCCGAGTTCGCCAGCTTCTCGAAGTTCTTCACAGTGTTGGGGGCTTCTTTCTCGAACAGTACCAGTTCGATCTTGCCCTTGTCAGTCTCTATCACTGCTTTCTTCACTAGATCACCGTTAGAGAGGTCTCCCTCATCATATAAATAGACGATCGACGTTGTGCCGGTCGTAGACGATAGACATGGCGACGGTCGCAGGCAACCGACGTGACGGCGGTAGCATGGGACTGGCTATAGTCATGCCCGAATTGGCCGCGAATCTTTTAAGCCTCGGAAAACCTAGAATATGTTGTGTACTTGAAGGGAAAGAAGCTACCACTCTCGCTCCTCGCGGTGTTGCTGCTATTGCTCTTATCTTCGGCTGCAGCGCAGGCTCAAGGCTCCGATAATGGCCTGACTGATCAAGTGCTGCCCGAAGGCTCGTTCAAGGACGGCTCTCTGCCGGCCAGGATCGTCAGCCCGACGAACTACACGTTTAGCAATCCGACGTCATCGCAAAACCTCACGATCAACGTTACGAACCCCACGAATTCCCGGGTATCGCTCTACCTGGCTGTATACCGGGATGATCAGTGGAACGTGCTGGATAAGATCGGCAGCGTTGAGCCCGGAAAGACGGCGATGCTGGAGTACCCTGTCAAGTTCAAGTATAACGGCCGGCCCGAAGAAACTGACCGGTTCAGCGTTATCGGGGAGACCGCCTCTGGCTATGTCGGGAAATCGTTCTCGGTCAGGGAAGACTGGACTGAGTACGAGAAGACTCTGAGGTCATCCCTTTCCGTGGTCGGCATGATCCTCTCGGTCGCTATGCTCGTCGTGCTGTTGATCGTCACAGCCGGCGTCATCGCGGTGGCTGCCTCAACCCGGCACGAGGAGGTGGGCAAAGGCGAGTATACTATCTGGACCCTCTTCTTCCCTCTCACAAAGGCGAGGCCTTTGGCGGAGAAGATCGCCAACATCCTGATCAATCCCTTCTTCTGGGGTGTGGAGCTGTTCCTGGGCGCCATCCTGATCATCCTGGTGTTCTTCATAGCGATAGCGACCATCCCCTCTGACATCGGGCTGCTGGTGTTCATTATCGGGGGAGTTGCCGCCATCTTCATGCCGGTTATCTTCCTGGTGGTCTGCTGGGTGTCCGACTACTACGAGCGGGAGCCCTTCAGGTTCCTCGTCGCCATGTTCATGTGGGGCGTACTGGCCACCTTCGTGTCGTTCTTCCTGAACACGACGCTGGACCTCTTCGGCAGCCTCCTCCTGGGATCGGGCATCGCCACGCTGGTCACAGCTGTCATAGTGGCGCCCGTCGTCGAAGAGACCGCCAAAGGCCTCGGGCTGCTCATCGTGTCGGGCCACCACGAGTACGACGACACCTTCGATGGCATCCTCTACGGTTTTGCCGTGGGCATGGGCTTTGCCGTAGTCGAAAACTGGCTCTACTTCGCGGCCAACGCCAACCCCGTCTCAGTTGAGGGCCTGGGCCCCTGGGCTTTCAACATCCTGTACCGGTCCATCCTGTGCTCGCTCGCGCATGGCTGCTTCACCGCAGCCACAGGAGGCGCGATCGGGTTCCTGAAGTCCCGCAGATCGCTGCGCAGCTTCGGGTTTGCCGGCTTCTTCCTCGGGCTGCCGATCGCCATCTTCCTGCACGGCACCTTCAACTTCACAGCCATCCTCGACGCGGTCCTGCAGTCGGTGGTAGGCTTCCCCGTCCCGGTATTTGACCCGGTGCTGACCCTGGTCGTGACCGGAATGTACATAATCATTGGAGCCGTTTTACAACTAAGGCTGGGTAAAAAACTGAAACAAAGTTTGAGACCCGGCGGGTGATTACAATGCCAACAAGCAAGAAACAGATGGAAAAGCTCAAGAAAGTGCAGAAGGCAAAGGCAGAAGAATTATCTAAGGCAGCGGCGTCGGGCAGCGATTCTGCGAAGAAGAAGCTGAAAAAGCTCGAGAAGAAACTGAAATAACCTTTTCCCCTTTTCTACTTCTTTTTAACTGCATATATGCCACTGGAGGCCTGTGTATTCCGAAGACCCTCGATCGTCAGTCCATGAGTGCCATCAAGGGCACGAAGCCCGGAGAAGTGCTCCGCGACGTCCGCCGGCTTAAAAGGGACTTCAGCAAGCCGGAGGCTGTTGAGGCGCCGCAGGCGCCGCTGCCGCCGGTAAGGCGATCGATCACCCCGGAAGAGCGCAGGGATCTGGAACTACGCCTGCACCGCATGCTCGTCTGGGTGGGCGTGATGACTCCCCTGGAGTTCGAGCTCAAGGGCCAGAAGCTGCCCCTCCACGACATCATCTGGGACCTGCTCTCCAAGGACTGCCTGACCGAAGACGAAAAAGACGACGTGCGCAAGCTCATCTGGAAGCTCACGAGGCACGAGAGGGCCGACGAAGATATCCTGCACAACCACGACCTTACTCTGGACGAGGCGAAGGAGATCTACCGGGAAGCAGCAGGCTTGCTGCGAGCCATCATGAGCCTCAAGAGCATGGTCGGCAGGAAGGACCGGTGCACTCTCAGGCACGTCACCAACAGGCGCAGGATCGAGGAAGCCCAGAGCTGGCTCGCTTTTATCAAAGAGCTCACGTAATGCGACCTGGTGTGGCCTGATATGGTTTCTCGTTACCCGGACAACGACCCGTCCAAAATTCACCCTGCAGCAAGGTTCGCTGTGGACATCCTCCCGGCAATTGTGCTGCTGCTGACGATGATCATCGTCCTCTACGGCTACTCCGGCACCTGGCCGCCCGCTGTAAGCATCATCAGCAACAGCATGGAGCCCCACATGCACAAAGGGGACGAGGTACTCATCCAGGGCTTGAGCAAGACGGTAGTGCACACCGCCCACGACTCTTATATCACCGGCTACACCACCTACGGCGACTACGGCGACGTGATCGTGTACCGGCCGATGGGCCTGACCAACGTCACTCCCGTCATCCACCGGGCCATCTACTGGGTCAACGAATCCGAGCCCATGTGGCCCCGCGGCCCCGCAGCCCCGCACTCCGGGTACATCACCCTGGGCGACAACAACCACGGCCAGTACGATCAATATCCGGACTCCGGCATCTGCCCATTGCAGCCCGTGCGGGAAGAGTGGGTCATGGGCGTGGCCAAGTACCGGGTGCCGTACCTCGGGTATTTGAGAGTATTGATACCTATCTGAGGCCCGTGAACGTTGACGAACGCTGCGCTGTGCCAGGACCACAGATTCCGACAGATGCCACAGATTGCACAGATACTATAGTCATTATTAAACTTTTAGGACAGACAGGTACCGTTTACACGAAGTACGCGAGGTACGCGAAGTACACGAAGTTTTACGAAAAAATCATATTCCAGCATGCCGTTTTTACTGTACTTTGAGTACTTCGCGTACTTCGCGTAAATGGTACGGGCACTCGTACAAAACGTTTCAGTAAGGACTATAATTGATCATATAGCAAGGATTGTCCGCATACCAGTTTTGTCCAATTGCCATCTGTATAATCCGTGCAATCGGTTGTAATCTGTGATCCTGGCACAGCGCAGCGTTCGTATTGCTGTCTCACGCCACATTAACAATCGAGTATGCACAACGCAGCGATCGTATGGTTACCGCGCACTTCTATAAAAGGAGAAAGAGGCACCCTGAAGGTGCCTCTCTTCAAACTTACGACGGCTGGGGCGCAGGCTTTTTAATAACCTCGTCCGGGTGGGCGTGGACGTCGCCGGTCATGAAGGTCATGAGGGAGCCGTCCTTGGCTTTCATGACGAACGCGCCGTCTTCGGTGATGTCCACGGAGACGCCTTCGTAGAGGTTGTCCTGCTCTTTGACGATGACCCGGCTGCCCAACGGATAAATCAGGCTCTTGTACCCGGTCAGGATGTCCTCGTACTTGCCCTCGTTAAAGTGCTCGTACTGGGCCTCGAACTCCCGGAGCAGGGCGTCGATGAAGTCCTTGCGGGACACGGTCTTGCCCAGCTCTTCCTTGATCGAGGTGGCCGACTTCTGGATCTTGGTCGGGAAGGAGAGCATCTCCACGTTGACGTTGACGCCGAAGCCGAGCACGATGTACTTGATCGAGTTGACGTCCATGGCGATGTCTGTGAGGATGCCGCAGACCTTGCGGCCGCCGATCAGGACGTCGTTAGGCCAGCTGATCCGGGCGTCCAGCCCGTACATCTCCCGGATGGTCTTGCAGACCGCTGATGCGGCTGCCAGAGTGATCTTAGAGGCGTTGCGGGGGGCCGACTTTGGCCTGAGCACCAGCGAGAAAGAGACGCCGCCGAAAGGCGATATCCACTCTCTGCCGATACGGCCCTTGATGCCGCCGCTCTGGGTCTCGGATAGCACCATCGTGCCTTCTTCCGCCCCTGCCGCCGCCATCTCCTTGGCGATCTTGTTCGTGGAGGCGACTTCCTCGAAGTAGTGGATCTTGTGGCCGAAGACCTTGGTCTTGAGGCCCTTTTTGATCTCCTTCGGGATGAGCTTGTCCTCGTTCAGGATACGTTTCGGGATGAAGTTCGTGCTGTACTCGCCTTTGCGGAAGTACGCGTTGAACAGGATCATCTTGTGGAAGGGAATGGTGGTCTTCACTCCTTCCACAGTGTACTCGTCCAGCGCCCTTCTCATGCGGCTGATGGCACCCTGCCTGTTGGAGTCCCACACGATGAGCTTGGCGACCATCGAGTCGTAGTACGGGGGAATCTCGTAGCCCGTGTACGAGATGCCGTCCAGCCTGACGCCGGGGCCTCCCGGCGGGTTGTACGTGGTGATCTTGCCCGGGGACGGGAAGAAGTTCTCCTGCGGGTCCTCGGCGTTAATCCTGCACTCGATGGCGTGGCCGTTGATCTTGATGTCGCTCTGCTTGAACGGGAGCTCCTCGCCAGCGGCGATGAGGATCTGCTGCTTGACCAGGTCGATGCCGGTGACCAGCTCGGTCACCGGGTGCTCTACCTGGATACGGGTGTTGACCTCCATGAAGTAGAAGTTGCCGTACTTGTCCAGCAGGAACTCGAAGGTGCCGGCGTTCTCGTATTTCACGGCCTTGGCACCCTGGATGGCGGCGTTGCCCATCGTTTCTCTCAGCACGGCCGTCATCCTCGGGGACGGCGCTTCCTCGAGCAGCTTCTGGTGCCTGCGCTGGATGGAGCAGTCTCTCTCGCCCAGGTGGACGACGTTGCCGCTCTTGTCTGCCAGGATCTGGAACTCGATGTGGCGGGGCTCTTCGAGGTACTTCTCCATGTAGACGTCGCCGTTGTTAAAGAACGCCTCTGCCTCGCGCTTGGCGCTATGGAAGGCGTCCGGTACGTCGGCGTCAGAAAAGACCAGCCTCATGCCTCTGCCGCCGCCTCCGCCCGACGCCTTGATGATGCACGGGTAGCCAAAGCGGTTAGCCAGCTCGATAGCCTCGCTCTCGTTCTTGAGAGTGCCCGGTGAGCCGGGGATGAGGGGCAGGCCGGCCTTCTTCATGGTGTTCCGGGCCACGGTCTTGTCGCCCAGCTTCTTGATGACCGAGGCGGAGGGACCGATGAACTCGATGCCCGCCTTGCGGACCGCTTCGACGAACGGGGCGTTTTCCGACAGGAACCCGTAGCCGGGGTGGACCGCGTCGCAGCCCGAATCAGCGGCCACTTCGAGGAGCGCTTCCGTGTTCAGGTAGCTGCTCTTGGCCGGTGGGGGGCCAATGCAGTAGGCCTCGTCGGCGTGCTTGACGTGCAGGGACTTAGCGTCTGCCTCCGAGTAGACAGCCACCGTCTGGATGCCCAGCTCCCTGCATGCCCTGATGACTCGCAGCGCAATTTCGCCGCGGTTGGCGATCAGTACTTTGTTGAACATGTCCACCCGCTCACTTACTCGATGACCGCCAGCAATGCGTTGGCGTCGACGTTCTTGCCCTTCTGCATGTACACGGCCTTGATGGTGCCCGAGCTGTGGGCTACGATGTCGTTCTCCATCTTCATGGCCTCGAGGACCGCGACCACGTCGCCTTTCTTGACCGCGTCGCCCACCTTCACGTTGACCTTCAGGATGGTACCCTGCATGGGGCTGGTGACTCCGCCGTCCACGTCTGCGTCGACTGTGCTCTCGGCTGCGGCCGCTTCAGCCGGCTTCGCCTGGGCGAACAGCGGCACTGCGCCTGCCGGGGCGCCGACTGCCTCTATGCGCATCTCCATGACCTTGCCGTCCAGCTCCACGAGGAATTTCTGGGCGTTGGGGCCGAGCTTGGAGGGCAGCGACTGGGACTTAGGCTTGATGGGCTCCGCAACGGACTCGCCTTTCAGGAACTTCTCGGCGATCTGCGGGTACAGCGCGTAGGTCAGGTAGTCCTCTTCCTTCACGCTCTTCAGGCCGAACTCGTCGACCTTCTTGTGCACTTCCTCCATCTCGGGGGCCAGCAGGTCGGCTGGTCGGCCGGCTATGGGCTTATCGTCGCCGATGACCTTCTTCTGGACTTCGGGGTCGATCTGGCCGGGGGCTCTGCCGTAGAGGCCCTTGACATAATCCTTGACCTCTTTGGGGATGACTTTGTAGCGTTCGCCGGTGACCACGTTAAGCACTGCCTGGGTGCCCACGATCTGGCTGGTCGGGGTCACGAGGGGCGGGTAGCCGAGTTCCCTGCGCACGACGGGCACTTCCTTCAGCACGGCGTCGTACTTGCTCATGGCGTTGGACTGCTTGAGCTGCGATACTAAGTTGGAGAGCATGCCGCCCGGAATCTGGTAGACTAAGACGTTGACGTCGATCCGCTCGGTGATCGGGTCGATGATGGCGTCGTACTTTTCCCTGACCTTCAGGAAGTACTCGGCGATCTCGGCCAGCAATTTGAGATCGAGGCCGGTGTCGTACTCAGTTCCGATTAAAGCTCCCACAATGGTCTCGGTCGCCGGCTGGGACGTGCCGAAGCTGAACGGGGACATGGCGCAGTCCACGATGTCCACGCCCGCCTCGATGGCCGCATAGTAGCTCATCGGGGCGATGCCGTTGGTACAGTGGCAGTGAAGGTCGACGGGCAGGCCCACTTCCTTCTTCAGGCGGGGCACCAGCTCGGCGGCGTCCTTCGGGCCGATCAGGCCGGCCATATCCTTGATGCAGATGGAGTCGCATTCTAACGCCGCCAGCTCTTTGGCCATGGCCACGAACGCATCGTTAGTGTGCACCGGGCTGATCGTGTAGCAGATGGTACCCTGGACTTGCTTGCCCGCCTTCTTGGCCGCCCTGATTGGCACTTCCATGTTGCGGACGTCGTTCACCGCATCGAAAATGCGGAAGATGTCCACGCCGTTCTTAGCCGACAGCTCTACGAATTTTTCCACGACGTCGTCGGAGTAGTGCCGGTAGCCCACGAGGTTCTGGCCCCGGAGCAGCATCTGTATCGGAGTGTTCTTCGCCGCACCCTTGATCTTCCTCAGCCGCTCCCACGGGTCCTCGTTGAGGAAACGGATACAGGAGTCAAAAGTTGCCCCGCCCCACGCCTCGAGGGAATAGAAGCCTACCTGATCCAGCTTCTCCACAACGGGGAGCATGTCATCGGTTCTCATTCGCGTGGCAGCCAGTGACTGGTGCGCGTCGCGCAGAATCGTGTCCGTTATTTTGACCATATCGTACCATCCAGACGGCAATACAACTCTTATAAATGAGTCGCGTCACGTTATTGTTAGGGTTATAACATATAATCTTAACGGCTTTTCGGCCGGAAGGCCGGGAATCAGGCAGCAGATACCGTTTTTGTGGCCGGAGGGCGGCAGCTGGATATATAAATTGCTCATAAGAAACTTTATGATCGGCCGTTTTTTACAATTATTCAACTGCTCTCAATTATAACCATAAATAGACCAGTTTCAAGCGTAGGGGGAATTCGATGGATTTTAAGAGAGTGGCAACTCTGGGCGTGCTTGCCCTGGCTTTGGCAGTTGTGGCGGCGCCTGCGGGCGCCTGGTTCGGGCCTTTCGGCGGCTGCGGTTTCGGTTTCGGAGGCCTGGCGGTACCACCTGTGCCACCCATACCACCGCTGGGTTTCGGCTGCGGCTTTGGCCTGGGCGGTTTCGGCCTGGGGCTGGCGGGGTTCGGCCTTGGCCTGGCAGGCTTCGGTCTGGGGCTGGGCGGCTGCGGTTTCGGCTGGTAACAGGCGGTAAACAACAAAATGAAAAGTTTGCGGCGGCGGCCGGCATCGAGCCGGCCGCCCCCGGCACAATCTTCCATACGATAGCTGTTTCTTGAATCTTGTTTTAAGATCCGGCCGAATTTTCGATAATTTATCGCATTTGCTTTTTTATCCATTAGTGGAGCAGTTTCAAGCGTAGGGGGAATTCAATGGATTTGAAGAAAGTTGTAATTTTTAGCCTGGCAGCTCTGGCTGTCCTTACGTTTGCCGCTCCCGCCGTGGCGTGGATCGGGCCTTTCGGCTGTGGTGGCGGCCTCTTTCCGTTCGGGCTCTTCGGGTACCCGGTGCCCGTGCCTGTACCAGTTCCGGCAGCCGTTCCGGCGCCTATTCCGGCCGCGCCCTTATGTGTGCCCTCGCCATGCGGCTTCGGAGCGCCCCTGGCAGCGCCTGGCATAGGCGATTGTGGCATCGGAGCAGGCTACGGCCTCGGTAGCTGTGGAATCCCCGGCGCTGGCTATGGTCTCGGATCTGGCCTTGGTACTTGTGGTCTCGGCACCTCGGGCCTCGGCCTCGGTTCCTGCGGAATCCCCGGCGCTGGCTATGGTCTGGGATCCGGTCTGGGTACTTGTGGTCTCGGCACGTCCGGCCTTGGCCTGAGCAACTATGGTATCGGTACATCGGGCCTTGGGCTGGGCAGTTGCGGCGTACCCGGCTATGGTAGCAGCGGTCTCGGCACGTCTGGCTATGGCCTTAGCAATTACGGGCTTGGCACTTCCAGCCTCGGCCTCGGGAGCAGCTATGGCACACCTGCAGTGGGCCTGGGCAGCTCCAGCTACTACTAAGAGGAATCCCAAAGTGTAAGAAGTTAATGCGGTGGCAGGATCCGCTCCTGCCGCCACTTGATCTCTAGAGCTATACCCCTTTTCTTTTTCACCGCACCACTTTTGCCGGCGATCGTGTTGACGGAGTGCCTCTCAAGCCGCCCATCATAGACTATTTATCTTACCGGGCGATCATAGAATACAGGAACCCGAAGTCGCTCTTCCCACGGGAGAAGAGCGCGGGAGCTGTTATCATGATCATCGCGAAAGGGAAGACCAAGATTGTGAAGCCCGGCCCGGAGCCGCATACCGTTTTGCTCGAGACGCAGGACGTGCTCACCGGCGGCGATGCCGCCAAGAAGGAGACCATCCACGAGATCGGCGTCCACAAGACCACTCAGGCTGCGAACGTATTCTCGCTGCTGAACAAGAAAGGCCTGCCCACGGCGTTCCTCAGCCGGGCCTCGCCGAACGAACTGCTCTGCTACGGGTGTGACATGCTGCCCCTGGAACTGGTCGTCAGGCGGTATGCCTGGGGCTCATACCTCTACCGGAACCCCCAGTTTAAGAGCGACAGGCCCCACAGGTTCGAGACACCTGTCTGGGAGTTGTTCCACAAGATGTCCGTCGTCGCCCAGCCTATCACCGACAAGCCTTACCAGACCGGAGAAGAAGAGGCCCGGGCGCAGTTCCTGAAGAACGGCAAGTGGGCGGAAGGCGTCTACACCGACCCCTATATCCAGGTCAAGGACGGCCACTGGTTCCTGTACCCGGCCAAGAAGCCCGTCGAAGGCAAGCCGCTCATGGAAGCGCAGCCCCCCTGCACGGAGGCCGAGTTCGACGACATCGTCAACAAGATCATGCTGCCGACCTTCCTCGCGCTCGAAGAGGCGTGGAAGAAGGTAGAGACCGCCTATGGGCCCGTGGCGCTCGTCGACCTGAAGATCGAGGTCGGCCGCCGCAAATCCGACGGCAAGATCGTGATCGCCGATGTCATCGACAACGACAGCTGGCGCATCTGGCCGGGGGCAGACCCGAAGAAGCAGCTCGACAAGCAGTGCTTCAGGGACGACAACCCGCTATCCTGCGTGGCCGAAAACTACGTCATGGTCGCGGACCTGACGAGCAAGTTCCTGTAAGGCGATTTGCATGAGGGCAACTATCGTTTACTTTTCCCAGACGGGCAACACCGAAAAGGTCGCCTACGAGCTGGCAGACCAGCTCCAGCGGGCGGGCTACGACGTAACGCCGCTCCTCTTCGAGGACGTGGCCGACTTTCCGGAGGCGCTGCACGGTGTGGACCTCCTCGGCATCGGCTTCCCCACCTTTTTCGGGTACCCTCCCCAGTTCGTCCTGGACATGATCGCCGGACTGGACAAAACAGACGGCACGGGCGCCTTCGTGTTCACGACCTACGGCGGAGCCACCGCGGGAGACAGTCTCTACGACGCGGCATCTGCGCTGGCGAAGAAAGGCTACAAGATCCTCGGCGGCCTCAAAGTAGAGGGCGCGGACAACTACCCCCAGGGCATCGCCCTCAAGATCAATGCTGGCAGGCCGAACGACTCTGACATGCGCATAGTGCAGGAGTTCGCCGGCAAGTTACTGGATGCCCGCAAGTCAGGCCGCAGCCTGGACCCGGCAAAGCTGGCCAGCACCAATAAATTTTTCGCCGGGAACCGGAACAAGCCCCGGGAACAGGTGCTCAGGAGCATCTACAAACAGGTACAGGGCAAGATTATCTTCGACGATAAGCAGTGCCTGTTCTGCGAGACCTGCAAGAAGTCGTGTCCTACCAGGAGCATCACGTCCGGCGAAGCCTTCCCGGAGTTCAGCTGGAAGTGCATCAGCGGCATGCATTGCTTCCAGTGCATCAGAGTTTGCCCCGGAAAAGCGCTATCAGTGGAGTATCCGGGCACTCCCGAGGACTACCGCAAGTTCTGGGAGCCCATCTCTGACAGCCCTGAAGAAAAGAGCCGCACGTACCTCGCCGCCTAACGGGCGGCGGCATTAACTTTATCATCTGCCATTGTCTTTTATGGATTGATCAATATGGTAACCGTGGACTATACAAGTCTCCTCACCACCACCGTGGTCGTATTCTTCGGCTCGTGGGTGCTCCTCTTCCTGCTTAGCTACTTCCTGACGCCCTTCTACATGAAGTACGGCGACCAGAAGTCCCGTGCAATCTACAGCGCCGTCTACTCCCTGGCGTTCGCCTTCATCATCGGCGTCGGCTACGGCATCATGCCCCTGATGTCCCAGCAGTACGGCTTCTGGCCCACCATGATAATAGCACTCGTCCTGGTGCTCATCCTCACCATCCTCCAGAACTACGTGCTCAACCTGCTCGTGGGCAAGGGCATCCTCAAGATGGCCCGGAAATAAAAACTTCTTTTTACTTTTTCTTACTGGCGTATCGAGCCTTGCTCATGAGCACGCGAAGGAAAACGATCGCTGCGCTGTGCCAGAAACACAGATTACGACAGATGCCACAGATTACACAGATACGACTCGATATGAAAGAAAAAAGACCAAGACCTTCTTTTATATGTTATCCGATGACCATCTGTGTAATCCGTGCAATCTGTCGTAATCTGTGATCCTGGCACAGCGCAGCGATCGTGTTGTTATCTCGTATCGCCCATATAATAAATAAAAGTAGAGCGGGCATTGAGCCCGCATTATTTTAGCTATCGTCTTTACAGCCCGTGGACGATGTAGGGCGCCACCATCACGAAGACGAGGGACGAGATCAGCACGACCGAGAAGATGTTGACGACGGTCTTGGAGATCTGGTCTACTCTGTTCTGGTCTTTGATGATGTAGCCGAGCCCCTTGCGGGTCACTTCCCGGAAGATGTGGCCTCCGTCCAGGGGGATCATGGGCAGGCAGTTGAAGATGGCCAGGTTGATGTTCAGCCAGCCGATCCAGAACAGCGCGAGCGCGATGTACAGGATGCCGCTGCCCAGGGGCTGAGCCCAGCCCACGGGGTGGTACAGGCCTGCGAGGTCGCTCTGGAACACGCCGAAGCCCATGAGGCCGCCGGTGACTTCCCAGACGGGCAGGATCCAGATTATGAAGAACCCGCTGATCATGCTCAGCGCTTTTTGGCCCAGGGTGTCTCCGGTGGGTGCCGGGAGGCCGCGGAGCCACGAGAGGTGGTTCTCGGCGTTGAAGTTCCCTACCATGAGGCCGATGCTGTTATCGGAAAGATCGGAGCCGGTGAAGCCCATGTAGCCTTTGGGCTCGGGGCCTGTTCCGAGGGTGATCGGCCTTTCTACCGGGTTGCCCTTGTTGTCGATCAGGCCGAGGTTAAGCAGCTGCCCCGGGGTGGTGTTCTTCATGTACGTGCTGTAGTCCGCGTAGGAGTTGACCGGGGTGCCGTTGATCGAGAGCAGCCGGTAGTTAGGTCCGAGTCCTGCCTTTTCCGCGGGCTGGCCGGAGATGACGCCGAGGATGTAAATACCCTGAGTGTCTCCGACGTTCACGGTGTAGCTGGACGGCTTATCTCCTGCGATGCCTCCTATGGTCACACTACTGCCCTGCTTCGACTTCAGGTAGCTGTTGAACTGGTCCGGGGTAGTAACATTCGTTCCATCCACGGACTTGATGATCATGTTCTTGTGGATGCCCGCCAGTGCCGCCGGAGAGCCGGGGGCGACGTTCACGACTACCATCTCGGAGTTGGTCGCCGCAACGGCGCCGAGCACGGGCCCGAACAGCAGTGCGAAGGCGATGACAGCGATCAGGATGTTGGAGATGACACCTGCGCCCAGGATGCGGACGAGCGCCATGCTGGATGCCTTCCTGTTGCCGGTTCCGGCCGCTTTGGTGTCCATGGGGCCGAGAATTTCGGCAGTACCGCCTTCCGTTTTGGTGCCGAACATCTCCTCTTCGTCGATCTCCGCGAAGGCGCCAAGGGGCACCGGGATCAGGAGCAGCCCGAGGGACTTGACCTTGATCTTCTCGGCTTTAGCCATGATGGCGTGGCCGAACTCGTGGACGACCATGCCCACGATCAGGGCCAGCCAGCCCCAGAGGAACGGGATGAACTCGTTGACGCCGGGAATGGCGAGGATGTTCTGGGGTGCGTTCACCTGGCTGGGGGCCGGAGTGCTGAAGATCATGATAATGCTGGTTAGCAATACCATGAGCAGCATCAGTACCATCGACAGCATCACCAGCGGCAGACAGACCGTCACCAGCGCTTTCCAGAACTTCGCCGGAGACGCCAGCCAGTCCAAAAATTTCTGGCCGCGGTAGGTTTTCCAGATGATGAGCGGGCCGTACGCCGTAATGTTAAAGCGTTTGAGCACTCCCGCCTTGTTTAAAATGGTGACAGCCGTCCACCATATGATAAAGCCGACAAATAACTCGACCCAGATGAGGTTATCCAAATGAAAGTCTCTCCTTTGAATATTAAGCAGTCTATGTAGCTTTACTATATTTTTAGTATAAAAACATTCAGCCGGGCGCCTCCGGGAAAAATATTTTAAGCACGCCTCTTTAACCTGTACTTGCACAGCACGATGTGCATGGTTACTATGTTTTCAGCAGTGTACGTCATCGCCGGGAATATGGAAGAGGCCGGGCGAATCGCCCGGTACCTGGTTGAGGAGCGCCTGGTCGCCTGCGCCAACTTTTTCGTCGTCTCCTCCGTCTTCCGGTGGGAAGGCAACATCGAGGAAGGCAGCGAAGTCGCCATGATCTGCAAGACTAAGACCGAACTGGTGCCCGCCGCCATCAGGCGGATCAAGGAGCTCCACAGCTACGAAGTCCCATGTATCACCTCCTGGCGCATCGCAGACGGCCACGGCCCCTATCTGGAGTGGGTCGGAAAAGAGACCGGGCGGCAATGAGGCGCAAAACAGCTGAGATGGGCGAGCGCAGGGAAGTCGTCTACGACGATGCCCGGTGGAAGCTGCTGGACGAGAAGCGAGCCCGGGCCATAGAAGTGCTGGAGGCACTCGCAGCATGCCAGCTCGACGCCTTCGTCTTCGGCAGCGTGGCCCGGGGCGACGTCAAGCCCACCAGCGACATAGATGTCTTTATCCCGAATATAGTCAGCTCGGTCATAGTAACGCTATGCCTGGAGCCTGCGGGAATCCTGGGCCTCTCCGTCGTCCAGGCTACTCCCAGGGCGCTGGTCAAGGCCAACGTCGAACTGGAAGACAACACGGCTGTCACCTTTCCCCTGATATCCCCGAGAGAAGTGGAGTTAGAGTTCTACCGGTTCGGGGGCGCAGCTGACCTTGCCGGGCTGCGTAAGGGCGAACGCTCGCCTGGTGTGGACAAACGTCTCATGCTAATCGAGCCTACCTCCGAAGGACACATCGAGACCCCTCTGTCCGACCTATCCCCCGGCCTCGTGGCCAGAAAGCTGAAAGTCGGCCAGCAGATCGTCGAAGAGCGGCTTCGGGTACTGGAACGCAGGGCGGACGTCGGCCGCACGGGCGTATATCTCAAACGCTCCCTCGCCCCGGGAGAGACTCCCGAGCAGGTACTCCATGACTTAATCGCAGAGGATCCCGCCATCCGGCGCAGGGTCGAGAGCGGCTGACGTTCATAGTATCCTAACAAGGACTCTGGCGCAAGCATCATGCTTACCTGGTGTTACCTGAGTATATGATAGCCCAGTTCATTTTCAACACTATATAATATTATGATACCAGGTTGTTTTCATTCGCCTGCCCGAATCATGCAAAGCTATAAATACTCGATGTGGCATTATGATGTTCCGCACGAAGCATGCTGTGATACAGCGCTTGAGTGCGAGTTTGAATGGCATGATATAGTCGTATATCATGGTGCATATGCCCGTTGTTTTCGTTCGTCGAATCGTCGATTGCAAAACTATATATACTAAGATGAGCATATGTGTGTTCCCGCGTAATGCGGGATAATGATAACGTTCATGAGGAGCCAAGGGACGCACTAAGGTGTGGTCGTGGCTTTGATGTTGGTTGGTTGTTCGATATTTCCTTGGTTGGTGATACGTTGTTTGTGTCATCAAATCAAATGAAATGTCTGAATAGTAATTAGTGTGTGTACATGCACATGGTAAGTGTGTTGGTGTAACGTAACTAATTCCTTGAAATATATCCATGGATAGTTTAGACTTCTCTTTGGTTTGGATCTTTGCTTTGAATTA